>NZ_CP149822.1:2400000-3600000 GCF_038396755.1 Chitinophaga pollutisoli
ATGCCCGGCATGCCCCCGCAAGGCGGCGGATTCGCCACCGTTGAGCTGAACAGCTCCATCGTTCTGCTCCCGGCTGTGCCCATGGAACCCCGCTACTTCGATCCCCGCGTTGGATATTTCGCCACCAGCCTCACCGACTTCGATGCCGACCCCCAGGGCGTGAAAAAACTTACGATGATCACCCGCTGGCGCCTTGAGCCCAAAGCGGAAGACATGGAAAAATTCCGCGCCGGCGAACTGGTGGAGCCCAAAAAGCCCATCATTTTCTACATCGACCCCGCCACCCCTGTAAAATGGCGTAAATACCTCATCCAGGGTGTGAACGACTGGCAGGGCGCCTTCGAACAAGCCGGTTTCAAAAACGCGATCTACGCCCGCATGGCGCCCACCCCGGCCGAAGACTCCACCTGGAGCCTGGAAGACGCCCGCTACAGCGCCATCGTATACAAGCCGTCCGACGTTCCCAACGCCTCCGGCCCCCACGTACACGATCCCCGCTCCGGCGAGATCCTCGAAAGCCACATCAACTGGTACCACAACGTCATGAGCCTCCTCCGCAACTGGTACATCATCCAGGCTGCGCCCAACGACGAACGCGCACGTAAAATGCAGTTCGACGACGAGCTCATGGGAGAACTCATCCGCTTCGTTTCCAGCCATGAAGTAGGCCACACCCTCGGCCTCCGCCACAACTTCGGATCCAGCTCCACCTATCCCGTAGAAAAACTGCGCGATAAAAACTGGGTGAAAGAACACGGCCACGCCGCTTCCATCATGGACTACGCCCGCTTCAACTACGTGGCGCAGCCCGGCGACGGCATTTCCGGAGCCGATCTCTATCCCCGCATCAATTACTATGACAAATGGGCCATCGAATGGGGTTACAAAAATATCCCCGGCACCAACGCGGATACAGAGAAAGCCACCCTCAACAAATGGGTGATCAACCGCCTGCAGGACAAACGTTACTGGTTCGGTACCGAAACCAACCCCGACGATCCCCGCAGCCAGAACGAGGACCTTGGCGATAACGCCATGAAAGCCAGCGAATACGGTATCAAAAACCTCCAGCGCATCCTGCCCAACCTGCAAGCCTGGACCCGTACCGAAAACGAAGGCTATTCCAACCTCGCCACCATGTACCAGGAGCTCCTGGGCCAGTTCGGCCGCTACAACGGCCACGTAGCCAAAAACATCGCCGGCATCTACGAAACGCCTAAAACCGTTGAACAATCCGGCGCCGTTTACGAACACGTATCCAAAGCTACCCAGCAGGAAGCCCTGAAATTCCTCAATGCCCAGCTGTTCACCACGCCCACCTGGCTGCTGAACAAGGACATCCTCGAGCGCATCGGCGGCAACGCCCCCTCCCTCATCCTCGGCCAACAGGAAAGAGTGCTCGGCCGCCTGCTCAGCACCAACACTTTCGTGAAACTGCTGAACAACGAAGCCGTGAACCCGGCTGCCTACAAAGCCGTTGACTACGCGAACGACCTGAAAAGAGGCATCTTCTCCGAGATCTATGCCGGCAAATCGGTGGATATCTACCGCCGCAACCTGCAGAAATCTTACGTAACGCAGCTAAGCAAGCTGATCACTGCACCGGAGACCAGCAACAATCCGCTGGCTATGATGATGGGCAGCAGTCCCAACCCGCTCACTTCCGACGCGGCCAGCATCGCGCGCGCGCAACTGACCACCCTGCGCAGCGAAGTCCGCTCCGCAGCCGCGGCAGCGCCCGACCAGATGACCCGCTTCCACCTCCAGGACCTCTCCGAGCGAATCGGCCAGGCCCTGAACCCGAAAGGTTAATTACCACGGTTGATAAATTGATAAGTAGCGAAAGCCGTATCCTTCACTGGGTACGGCTTTTTGCATAACGCATTGTCCCGCAATACATTCTAAAAACAATCGTTTGCAAAACCTGCTGACATGCTACTGACATCCTTCAATGATCCTTCAAGTGGCTCCAATGCTGGCTTAGGTTTCAGGGTGTTTGCTTAAAGGATGACTGAAGGATCATTGGAGGATTGCTGAAACCAGGATCTCAAATACTGCTGACATCCTACTGACATCCTTCGTTCATCCTTCGAACGTGTTCGTTCGTGGTGCGGGTTTGAGGGTGTTTGAACGAAGGATGGACGAAGGATGAACGAAGGATTGACGAAGCATTGGCCATAAAAAAGGACCGCCCATGATTAGGCGGTCCTGTCATTTTCCCTATACTAATAAAAGTACAGGTGTAAAATTATGTTGCGGGGATGCATTGTATCTGCGTAGTACCGTTTTTACCACCATTTTCCTCCGGCGGGGTAGTTCCGGTTGCCGGGGATGTTATTGACGGCAAAAGCCACCAAGAGCAGCAATAACACTCCGGAAGCCACCGGTGTGAGCACGTACAGGTACCCCAGGTCCCGGATCCTCTCACTGCCGGCGATGGCCAGCAGGGCGGTAGCCCCTCCGGGCGGATGCACCGTTTTCGTCATCTGCATCACCACGATCGAGCAGGCCACGGCCAGCGCACCCGCCAGCCATTCCCACTCCGGCGACGAAATCAGCAGCCCGAGGGTAACGCCCGTGATCGCGCTCAGGACGTGCCCCCCGAGCACATTGCGCGGCTGCGCCAGGGGGCTCTGGGTATGCCCGTAGATCAGCACCGCCGAGGCCCCGAAAGAGCCCAGCACAAACAGATTGTCCTTGGCGGGCAGGTAAAAATGGTTAATCATGCCGATCAGTCCCACCCCGAGGAAAGCCCCGAGGAACGACCAGGCCATATCCTTCCGGTCGATCAGCGTCTCCCGGTAAATCACATACTTTGCTATGCGGTAGGTTCGTTTCATCCGTCTCATCGGGTGCAAAAATACACCTATCAATAAATTTTCTTAATATCGCCCTAAATCTACTGTTACACCGTGAAAGAACGTCCTAACACCAACAAAATCACGATCTACGACATCGCCCAGGCGTTGGGGCTCAGCGCTTCCACGGTATCGCGCGCGTTGCAGAACAACCCGCTGATCAACGAAGAAACCCGCACCAAAGTGCAGGATGCCGCCGCCAGCATGGGTTACGTGCCCAACTGGATCGCGTCGAGCCTGCGTAAAAAGCGGTCCAACATCCTCGGCCTGATCGTACCCCGCACCAGCATGTACTTCCAGAGTACCGCCATCAGCGGCATCCAGCACGAAGCCCATAAATACGGCTTCAGCATCGTGATCGGGCAATCGGACGAAACCGTGGCCATGGAAAAGGAACTGGCCCACACCTTCTTTTCGCTGAGGGTTGACGGCCTGCTGGCGTCTTCCTCCATGTTCACGACCAACATCGACCACTTCTCCCCTTTCATCAAGAATAATATCCCGCTTGTGTTTTACGACCGCGTACCGCTGGACTTCCCCGGTTACACGATCACGGGCGACGATTTCAAAGGCGGGTACCTGGCCACGGAGCACCTCATCAAACAGGGATGCAAGCGCATCGCGCATTTCTCCGGGCAGCTGACCTGCAACCTTTACCAGCAGCGCCTCGCAGGCTATAAAGCCGCCCTGGCCAAATATAAAATCCCCTACGACGAATCGCTCCTGTACGTCCACAACCTCACGCTCGACGCGGGCGCCGAGGCGGCCAGGCAGATATTCGCCGGGAAAGAACTGCCCGACGGGCTTTTCGCGGCTAACGACAGCTCCGCCGTCGCCTTTATCCAGGAAGCGCGGAAAGTAGGGATCGATATTCCGGGAAAAATCAAAGTGGTAGGGTATTCCAATGACCTTTCCTCCCGGATCATCAGTCCTTCCCTCACCACCATCGAACAGTCGGGGTATAAAATGGGGGAAAAAGCGGTGGAAACGCTCGTTCAGCTGATCAATAAGGAGGAAAAAATCAAAATCGTAAAGAATTACGTGTTCGAGGTGGAATTAATCCCGCGGGAATCCTCCGCGCTGTAACCTAACAACTATAAAATCCGTTCTATAGCCGATCAACCTACAACAACTTTAGTATGAAGAAATGCTACCTGTTTCTGCTGACGCCCGCCATGGCATTCATCGCCTGTAACAGAAACATTTATGTTCCAAACCAAATCAACGTTCCCCTGCTCAAGGAAAAAGGTGAAGTGAAAGCTTCCGTTTCCCTGTCCGACTGGCAGGCCGCCTATGCTGTGACAGACAATTTCGCAGTGATGGCCAACGGACAGTATATTTCCCGCCTGATCACGCTGGATGGCGATGGGATTGACGACGATCCGCTGGTGGATCCCAATACCCGCGGCGGTTTGTTTGAAGTCGGAGCGGGCTACACCAAAGCGATCGGCGATTCGAAGAAAGCGGTGTTTGAAATATACGGCGGGTATGGTTTCGGCGGATTCAGGACCCTGGAAGAAGCATACCTGTATAAAGCCGATACCATACAAGGGTACGATGCGTACCGGTTGCGCACGAAGTTTCATAAATTCTTTATCCAGCCTTCGTTCGGATTGTCGCACAAGGTGGTGGAAGTGGCGTTTTCCACCCGTTTTTCGCTGGTGAACTTCAACAATGTATCCAGCGGCTCCCTGGCCTGGGAGAGCGATCCCAATATGCGGATGGATTTCCAGCGGCTGGACGGCAAGGTGGTCGGGTTCATGGAACCGGCGGCTACCGTGCGCGTGGGATTCAAGCATATCAAATGGTTCTGGCAGCTGCGCGCCTCCGTTCCCCTGCGTTCTGATGGCGTGGAAGCCGGCCCGACACTTAACGAATATTTCCAGCCTTTCTCTTTCAACACCGGTATTTCCCTGAATTTCGGGAAATGGCTGAAGAATTAAGGTCAATAACAGATATTTTTGAAAGAGCCCTCCGGTTGCCGGGGGGCTCTTTTTGTAAAGTCCGCTTTTCGTTGATATCTGTTGTCTGGTTATTGCAGTTTGATCGCCGCCGCATAGCGCAGTCCGGCTTTCTGTACAGCCGCGGGGATTTTGATTTCCACCGTACCGTCTTGCGCTTTCCAGCTGAGCTTGCCTTTGTAGCCCAGCAGCCGCACTTTCGCGCCTTTCTTCGGCTGGATGCCGGTGAAACGTACCGTAGCCGGAAGTTGTTCGCCTGCGTCGAGCAGATAGATGGCGTAGATGCTGCCGTCGCGCTTTTGCGTGAAGCACACTTTGCCGTCTTTGTAAGGCGCCACGGAGCGGGTGCCGTAAATCGCGTCGCCATTCACCTGCATCCAGGAGCCGATGCTGTCGAGCTTGCGATAAGCTTCGTCGTGCCAGGTACCGTCGGGTCCGGGGCCGATGTTGAGGAGGTAGTTGCCGCCTTTGGCCACGATGTCTACCAGGTTGTGGATGATGGTATTCGTGGGTTTGTATTGATCGTTGGGAACGTAGCTCCAGGAGCCGCCCATGGTCATGCAGGTTTCCCAGGGGTAATCCAGCGGTTTGTCGGGGATCGTTTGCTCGGGGGTACGATAGTTCTCGAACGGACCGTGCACGCTGCGGTCTACCACGATGAGGCCGGGCTGATTTTTACGCGCCATGGCGGTGATGCCGGGCATATCGATATCCTGGTCCTGCGCCGGGGTTTTGTTCCACGACAGGGATTCTTTGGTATGCATGTTCAGGGGGCGAACCCAGCCGCCGTCGAGCCAGAGGATGTCGACCTTGCCGTAGCCGGTCATCAGTTCCTGAATCTGGTTGAAGGTGAATTTCCTGAAGGAATTCCAGCGCTCGGGGTATTTGGCGAGCTCGTAGCTGGGGTTGCGGTCTTTCGGCGGGAAGTAATCCCACCAGTAGGAGTCCACATGCCAGTCGGGTTTGGAGAAATAGGCGCCGATGTGGATACCTTCTTTCCGGAATGCGTTGAAGACTTCTTTGGTAACGTCTGCCCGGGGGTCTTTGCTGAAAGGCACGTTGGGCGCGGTTATTTTGTAGTCCGATTGTTTGGTGTCGAACATATTGAAGCCATCGTGGTGCTTGGTGGTGAAGACCATGTACTTCATACCGGCTTTTTTAGCGGCGGTCGCCCATTTGGCGGGGTCGAAATTGACCGGGTTGAAGGTATTAGGCAGGGCTTCGTACTTCTTAACGTACTCGTAGTAGGGAATACCAGCGGGCTGGCGTTGTGTCCAGCCTTCGTCTTCGGGACAGAGGCTCCACGACTCCACGATCCCCCATTGGGAATAGGTGCCCCAGTGCATCATGAGCCCAAACTTCCAATCCTGCCACGCTTCCAGCTTTTCCAGCACGAGCGGGTCAGTCTCCTTTACGTAAGGCTCGTTCTGCGCTTGCGCCGAAACGCCTGCCAGCATACAGCCTGCCAATATCAAATGCTTCATCTTCATCATGTTGTTCACTGTTTAATGTTCACTGTTAAATTTGCTGATTACGGCTTCGTTATGCCGACCACATGCCAGGTTTGCAACTGCGATTTCACCGCTTCCAGCCCGAGGCTGGTTTCCAGTTCCACCGTTTTGCCCATACCCGGCAGCAGGTCGAAATAGTTATCGGAAAAATGAGATGTATCGTCTTTATCCAGCAGCAACCACACGTTTTTGGCCAGCTTCGCGGAGCGGACGGTTACCAGTATCTTTCCTCCCGCTTGTTTTACTTCCGTTTGGATCTCCGGAACGGGCAGCGCCATGTCGCGGGGTGCGGCAAAGTAAAACACATTCTCCGTCCGGGTTTGATTTTCATTTACCAGTTTGGCATACAAAATTACCTTCCGGGGATCGGCGCCCTGTAATAACGCGTCTTTCTCCATCCGCCAGGCCACTTCCGCCGTGTTGGCTTTGGCCGTCAGCGGCTGTTCGATGTTCCGGAGGGTCTTACCTTCCATATCCATCAGCGTCAGCTCCAGTTTTACCTTTTCGTCTTTCCACAAATCATTCACCACGTAGGCGCGCACTTGTCCTTCTTCTTCCACCAGGCTCACCAGCATGGGCGTAAATGCTATCTGCGCGAAGTATTGCAGTGCTTTCCAGCGGCCGAAGTAATCGATACTGCTCCAGGAAGGCCCCGGCCAGGTATCGTTCAGTTGCCAATACAGCGTGCCCATGCAATAAGGCATGTTGCGCCGGTGCGCTTCCAGGCCGATTTTCATCCCTTCCGCCTGCAATACCTGGCTCATGTACAGGAATCCGGCAAAATCTTTCGGGCGGTGATAGTAATGATCCATGTACGTTTGAATGGCGGCGTTGCCGCGCGCGAGCGACTTCTGATGGGATTGCATCACGAACGAGTGCAAATCCCACTGCGTGGAATCCGCGAACTTCCGCACGGTATGCAGATCAGGGAACGACTGAAATCCGAATTCGCTCATGAAGCGCGGCACATGCGTATTGAACGCTTCGAACCACTCCATGCCGTGCCAGATGCCCCAGTAATGGTTGTCTCCATGTTTGAAATCCTCCGCGCGCCCCCAGTTGCTGATGGGCGACGAAGGCAGGTAATACCGCGAAGGGTCGTGGGCCTTTACTTCATCACGCAACAACTCCTCGAACAGTGTTTCATAGCCTTTCAACAGCGAAGCCCATTGTTCGTCGGAATAAGCGTAGCCATCTTTCCAGCCCCAGTTTTTAATCGCCACGCCAATTTCGTTATTACCGCACCACAACGCCAGCGAAGGGTGGTTTCTCAGCCGGCGGATGTTGTAAGCGGTTTCTTCCCGCACCTGCGACAGGAACGCGGGATCCGAGGGATACAGCGTACAGGCGAACATGAAATCCTGCCAGACGAGGATGCCTTTTTCATCGGCGAGGTCGTAGAAAATATCGTTCTCATAAATGCCGCCGCCCCAAACGCGGATCATGTTGAAATGGCTGGCCTCCATATCGCGGAACATTTTCCGGTAACGGTCGCCGGTTACGCGGGGGAGGAAGTTATCGGAAGGAATGTAGTTCGCGCCTTTCATGAAAACGGGTTTCCCGTTGACTTTCACGAAAAACGAAGTGCCGTCTTTATCGGGCGCGTTCACTACTTCCACCGTGCGCAGCCCGACGCGGCGGGTGGTTTGCTGGATGGTATCTTTTCCATGGAGGATGGAAACGGTGACGGGGTACAAATAAGCTTCCCCCAGCCCGTTGGGCCACCAGCGCTTCGGCTGGCGGATGGAGAAGGGAATATGGACGGTTTGCGTGCCCGCCTGCAGGGTGCTTTGCACTTTCTGCGTGGCGAAAGCCTTGCTGCCGCTGTGGATGACGGCCGTATACTTTCCCGCCTGCTGCACATCCACGGTGAGCGTGGCTTCGAGGGTGGCGCTGGCGTCGGATAATTGCTGCTGTTGGATCCAGGCGTCGCGGAGCTGGAGCTTGTTCCAGGAACGGAGCACGACAGGGCGCCAGATACCGCTGGTCACATAGCGCGGGCCCCAGTCCCAGCCGTAATGGTACGGTGCTTTCCGGGCGTGGACGCTCAGGGGAATGTCGCTGGCGTCGTTGCCTGCCGGGTACACGATCCGGTCCTGCATGAATTTAGGCATATCGCGCACAATCGGACTATGAAACAGGATCCGAAGGCGGTTGCCCTGTGGCCGGGCGATACCCTTCACGATCACCTGTTTGCCCACGAACATGTTTTGGGCTTGCAGGATGAGGGAATCGTTGAGGTATACGTCAGCATAGGTATCCAGCCCGGTGAAGTCGAGCGCGAGCTGGTCCTGGCCGGCCATTGCGGCAGGGACATCGAACGAGGTCCGGTATTCCCAGTCTTTTTTATCGATCCATTGCAGCCCTTTTTCATTGGCGCCGGCAAAAGGATCGGGAATGAGTTTATGGGCGAGCAGGTCGGTATGTACGGTGCCGGGAACGGTAGCCGGCCGCCAGATGTTTTCGTCGGTCCGCCGGAATTCCCAGCCTTTATCCAATTCCTGTTGTTGCTGCGCCCATGCGGGCCAGGCGGCGACCGCCAGCCCGATAACCCCGATTACTCTCCTCATAACTGTCTGAAAAATGGTTAAATACCGGGTAAAAATAACAGATTATGAAGAATCGGAAGGCTTTTCGGATATTTGGGGTATGAAAAGCATCTGGAATCAGGTATTGCAATACCTTTTTATCCGCAAGCGCGACAAATCCGAGCAGCTCAACACCAACACGAAGCTCATGCACGGCATGAACCGGATTTCCATCCTGATGTTCCTGATCGCGATCCTGGTGATGTTGTACAGGCTTATTTTCCGCTAACTACTTTTACGATTTCGGCAGCCGCTTTCTGAGATGCGGTACCGTCGCCCAGGAGGGTCCAGAGCGTGGCGTAATCGGCTTTCATCTGCTGATGGCGGGCGGTGTCTTTTAAGATAAGGGTGAGTTCTTTCAGGAGGTTTTCTTCCGTCAGATCGTGCTGGATCAGTTCTTTCACCACGAGTTTATCCATGATGAGGTTCACCAGCGAAATGTATTTCACTTTGATCAGCCGTTTGGCGAAGAAATACGAGATGGGGCTCCCCTTGTAGCACACGACTTCCGGCACGCCGAAGAGCGCCGTTTCGAGGGTGGCCGTACCGCTGGTGACCAGCGCGGCCGTAGCCTGGAGCAGCAAGGGGTAGGTCAGGTTCTTTACGGTGGAGACGTTGGGATACGCGTCTGTGTACTGGCGGAGGAATGCATCGTCGAGGCTGGGCGCCTGCGCCACGATGAACTGGTATTCCGGGAAGTATCTCGCCACGGAAAGCATGACGGGCAGTTTCTTGGTAACTTCCTGCTTGCGGCTGCCGGGCAGCAGCGCGATGATGGGCTTGTCGGAAAACGGTGGTAGCGGCGGGGCCTGCTGTGCGGCTTTCACGGCTTCGATGAGCGGGTGCCCCACATACGTCACTTCAAAATTCCATTTTTTATAGAAGTCCTGCTCGAACGGCAGGATTACCAGCATCTTGTCCACCACTTCCCGGATCTTCTTCACGCGGCCTTCTTTCCAGGCCCAAACCTGCGGGCTGATATAGTACACCACTTTGATCCCCTGCTGTTTGGCCCATTCGGCGATGCGGAGGTTGAACCCGGGATAATCGATGAGCACGATCACATCGGGCTTCCAGGCGGTGATGTCTTCTTTACAGATCTCGAGGTTTTTAAGGATGGTGCGAAGGTTCATGATCACTTCCACGAAACCCATAAACGCGAGTTCCTTGTAATGCTTCACCACGTTGGCGCCGGCTTGCTGCATGAGATCGCCGCCCCAGCTGCGGATATCGGCCGAAGGGTCTTGCTGTTTGAGCTGTAAGATCAGGTTGCTTCCGTGCAGGTCGCCGGAGGCTTCTCCCGCAATGATGTAATACTTCATGCCCCGTTCCTAGATGATTTTAAGCAGCAAGATAACGATTGCGTATAACAATGTAACGAGGAAAATCCCGCGGGCCGTGAGGTCGCGGCGTTTGCGGGTGTACAGGTAAAACACGATACCGTTCGCCAGCAGGCAGATGCTGATGATTTTGGGGATGAGGAACCTGTTGTTCATGAATTGGGTGAGGACGTCGCCCAGGCTCTGTCCTTTCGGGTAGAAAACAGCGAAATAATATAGGAGAAAGGCAATGAACGGGGTCACGAGTCCCAGTATAATGCCCAGCGATAGTTTGTCTTGTTTCAACATGGTCATAGGATTATCGGAAGTTCCACTCGGCTTCCAGTTGTTGTTTCAGGCGGTAGTTGGTAAGGTCGAACTGCACCGGCACCAGGGAGGTGTATCCGTTTTCGAGCGCCCAGACGTCGGTATCGTCGCCGCTGTCCTGGTTTTTGAACGCGCCGGTGAGCCAGTAGTATTTTTTGCCGTGGGGGTCTCTCCGCTCATCGAATTCCTCCTGCCACTTGGCGTTGGCCTGGCGGCTGATGCGGATGCCCTTGTAGTCTTTTGCCGGTACATCAGGGATATTTACGTTGAACAGGGTGTGCGGGGGAAGCGGCGTGTCCAGCATGCGGCGCGTCACTTCATGCGCTACTTCCCGGCAGGTGGAAAAATCAGCGTCGTAAGCGTAGTTGAGGAACGAAAACCCGACGGAAGGAATCCCTTCGATTGCGGCCTCCATGGCGGCCGACATGGTGCCGGAGTAAATAATGTTGATCGAGTGGTTGGCGCCGTGGTTGATACCGCTTACACAAACGTCCGGCGCGCGGTGCAGGATCTTGTCGCGGGCCAGCTTCACGCAGTCGACCGGCGTGCCGGAGCACTGCCAGGCTTCGATCCCTTCGAAGATATCCACGGTATTGAGCCGTAGCGGGAACCCGAGGGTGATGGCGTGGCCTTTGCCGGACTGGGGACTATCGGGCGCCACAACAACCACTTGCCCGAGGGGGCGCACCGCCTCGATGAGATTGCGGATGCCCGGGGCGGTAATCCCGTCGTCGTTCGTCACCAGTATCAATTTTTCCTGCTTCAACTTTTTACTTTTATCAACAAATGTACATGCACCGGTTCACAAATCCTCCGGCTGTTTCCATTTTTAACGGTGATTTTAAAGATCGGAGCGCTTCAACCTGCGATAAGCGAGGAAGCAGAACAGCAGGATATACCCGATGGCGATCATCTGCAATGTCGATTGTTCGAAGGGCTTTACCCCCTGCGACGCCAGTTCGTTCACCAGTTTCGTTTCGCCGGGGATCATCCTGTCGGTGCATTCCAGCGGGAACAAAGCCCCCATGTGGGCTTTTACTTTAAAATCTATCAACCGGCTGATGAAAAACTCGAATACATATGCGTACATCACATAAATCGCGATGGCCACCCCGGCGCGCTTCATGAAAACGCCCAGGAACAATGCCACGGCCAGGTAATCCATCGCTTGCACAAAAATCAGCCAGATCATGCCGATTCCGTCGGTAGGGTCGCCCTGCCCGGAGCGCAGGCCAAAGAACAACGCGCTGGCTACGATGACCAGCGTCATAAACACCGCCATCGAAATCATCACCCCGAATTTCGCCAGGATGTATTGATCGCGGCTCCAGCCATCGATGATGTTCTGGCGGATAGTGCGGAAATTATTTTCGTTGGTCAGGAAGATGATGAGGAGAATGCCCATGATGGGATACATCGCGCTCCCGATCCAGGCGGATGTTTCCCAGGCTTTCGGAAAGCTGAAAGCGCCGAGGAACGCCGCTATCTGCTTGCTGTTTTTCAGGATCAGCTCATACGACCACAGGATCAGGGGCACGATTGCGAGAAACAGTCCGGAAAGCAGCCAGAAAGTACGGTAGGCTTTAACTTTCAGCCATTCTATTTTTAAGAGTTCGGTCATGACGGTGGGATTAATTGGTCAGTTCAATGAAACGCGCTTCCAGGCTCTTGCGGCGCAGCGCCAGGTAGTTCAGGGTAACGCCCTGCTCGAAACAGTGCTTGTTGAGCGCCTCCGCGCTGAAGCCGTTTTCGAAAACAACCTGGAACCCGCCGTTGTGGCGGCGGAGGGAACGAAGCCCCGGCATGGCGGACAACACATTTTCCAACGTAGCGTTATCCACGGCGCTCACTTCCAGCATATCCTCACTCGCGAGCACTTCATCCACATGCCCCGAAGTCAGCAATACGCCTTTCTTCAGGATCGCTACGTGGGTGCAGACTTTTTCCACTTCATCCAGCAGGTGGCTGGCCATGATAACGGTAGTGCCCTGCCGCCCCAGTTCCCGGATCAGCTCACGGATTTCCGCGATACCGGCGGGGTCGAGGCCGTTGGTAGGCTCATCCAGCAACAGCACTTCCGGATTGCCCAGCAATGCGCTGGCAATGGCGAGCCGCTGTTTCATCCCCAGCGAATAGGTACTGAACTTTGAATCCTTCCTTTCCCACAAACCACACAGCTTCAGCACGCGCTCGATATCGTCGTGCCCGCGCTGCTTGATGGCCGCCGCGATCTGCAGGTTGCGGATGGCGGAATAGTAATGGTAGAAATTCGGGGTTTCCAGCAATGCGCCGATCCTGCGGCGAAGGGAATGGTGTGGCGGCTGGCCGAACCAGGCATAAGTGCCCGCGTCCGCCTTCAGCACGTCCATCACGATCCCCAGCAGCGTCGTTTTACCGCTGCCATTGGGGCCCAGTACGCCGAAAACGCTGCCTGCCGGTACGTCGAAAGCAACTTCTTTCAACGCCTGGACGGGCCCATAGCGCTTGGACAGCTGGTGCAGGGATAGCATGTGTGTGTTTTCCAAGTTGACAGATTTGAATGGCGAAAATAAAAAATCTAGTTGCGAACCGGCTTGCCCGTTTTGAGCACGCTCTGCAACCTTTCCAGGGTTTTCCGCTCGCCGCAAAGGCTCAGGAACGCTTCCCTTTCCAGGTCCAGCAGGTATTGCTCGCTCACCAGTGCAGGCTCCGAAAGGTCACCGCCGCACATCACGTAAGCCAGCTTGCCGGCGATCTTTCCATCATGTTCCGATATATAGTTGGCAAATTTCATGGCATTGATGCCGGTGAGCATCGCTCCCAGCGCCCCACGCCCCAGCACGCGGATGTCGGTCCGCTCGATCGGGCGGGTATAGCCCGCATCCGCCAGCTCCAGGGCTTTCTGTTTGGCGTCGGCGATGATGCGGCTGTGGTTGAGGCTCACCGCGTCCGTCCCATGCCGGAGAATTCCCAGGTCGAACGCTTCCGCGGCGGACGTCGCCACCTTGGCCTGCGCGATGGTGAGGAAGCGGTCCTGCAGAATCGGGTTTTCGATCTGCCCTTCCTTGTATTCATCTGAAGCGCGCAGCGCGAACTCTTTGGTGCCGCCGCCGCCAGGAATCAATCCCACGCCCAGTTCCACCAGGCCGATATAGGTTTCGGCCCCGGCCTGCACCGCGTCGGCATGGAGGCTCATCTCGCAACCGCCGCCCAGCGTCAGCCCGTGAGGGGCCACCACCACGGGGATCGAGGAATACCGCAAGCGCATGGTGCTCCGCTGGAAGAGGCGGATCGCCATATCCAGCTCATCGTATTCCTGTTCCGCGGCGAACATGAAGATCATCCCCACGTTGGCGCCCGCGGAGAAATTCGCGGCGTCGTTGGCGAGTACCAGCCCGCGGAAATCCTTCTCCGCGCGGTCCACCGATTTATGTACACCTTCCAGCACCTCGCCGCCGATGGTATTCATCTTCGTTTTCCATTCGAGCGACAGGATGCCGTCGCCGATGTCGTAGAGGTTGCAGGCGCTGTTTTTCCAGACGATGTT
The DNA here is from genome assembly GCF_038396755.1 of Chitinophaga pollutisoli. Classification (NCBI taxonomy): domain Bacteria; kingdom Pseudomonadati; phylum Bacteroidota; class Chitinophagia; order Chitinophagales; family Chitinophagaceae; genus Chitinophaga; species Chitinophaga pollutisoli. The sequence continues at coordinate 2,414,091 of NZ_CP149822.1, forward strand.
GTTGGACAGGTTTTCCAGGATGATGAATGCATCCGCGCCGGGAACCGCCTTGTAGGATTTGGAAGCCAGGTCGTAATAGAATTTCTTTCCGCCTTCCACTTTATAAAAACTTTTCACACCGGCCGCCAGCATGTCTTCCACCCAGGCAGCCACCGTCAGGCCTTTGTCTTTGATCGTTTTGATGCCGTTTTCCACACCCAGCAGGTCCCAGGTCTCAAAAGCGCCGATCTCCCAGCCGAAACCCGCTTTCATGGCGTCGTCCACTTTGTAGGGATCATCCGCGATCTCGGGGATGCGGTGGGAAATGTAGGAGAAAAGGTAAGCGTGGAAATTTTTGTAGAATTCACCCGCTTTATCGCCGGCGCCGGCCAGCATTTTGATGCGTTGCTTCAGGTCTTCGACAGGCTTCGCCGCGTCGATGGACGCGAATTTCGCGCGCTGCTTCGGACCGTATTCCATAGTCTGGAGGTTGAGCGTCAGGATTTCCTTTCCGCCTTCTCCTTTTGTTTTCTTGTAAAAGCCCTGACCGGTTTTATCGCCGAGCCAGTTGTTTTCCACCACTTTCTGCAGGAACGGCGGGATGTTCATGATGGCGCGGGCTTCATCGTCCGGCGCGTTTTCGGCTACGCCTTTCGCCACTTTCACGAGCGTATCGATCCCCACCACATCCGCGGTACGGAAGGTGGCGGACTTCGGGCGGCCGATGACGGGGCCAGTCAGCGCATCCACTTCATCAATCCCCAACCCCATTTCCTGCATGATGTGGAAAATGGCCATGATGGAGAAAACGCCGACACGGTTGGCGATGAACGCGGGCGTGTCTTTACACAGCACCGTGGTTTTACCCAGGTACAGATCGCCGTAATGCATGAGGAAATCCGTCACCGCCGGATCGGTATGCGGGGTGGGAATGATTTCCAGGAGGCGGAGGTAACGGGGCGGGTTGAAGAAGTGCGTGCCGCAGAAATGTTTTTGAAAATCGGCGCTGCGCCCTTCCGCCATGAGGTGGATGGGAATGCCGGAAGTATTGGAAGTGATGAGCGTGCCCGGCGTGCGGTACTTTTCGACCTGTTCAAAAACTTTCTTCTTGATATCGAGGTTTTCCACCACCACTTCGATGATCCAGTCGCAACCGGCGATGGATTTCATATCGTCGTCGAAGTTGCCGGTGGTGATGTGTTTGGCGGCTTCTTTCGTATAAAGCGGGGAAGGATTGGATTTAACGGCGGCCAGCAGCGCGTCGTTCACGATGCGGTTGCGGACAGCCGGGCTTTCCAGCGTCAGGCCTTTGGCTTTCTCCTTTTCGTTCGGTTCTTTCGGCACAATATCGAGCAGTAACACCTTCACGCCTACACCGGCGAAGTGGCACGCGATCCTTGAGCCCATTACACCAGAGCCCAGCACAGCAACTTTATTGATCCTTCTTTGCATAATTTCCAGCTTTAGAGCAATGAATTTAACATTTTTTACGGTTGGAAACTTGCGTATAACGAAAAAGGCCGGTGAATTCACCGGCCTTTTAGCATTATTTTTCCATGATCAGCTGATGCCGCTGCCCGGCGCCACGGGCGCATCGGGATTCACGAACACGAGCTTGCCATTGTCTTCCGCCATGAGGATCATACCCTGGCTTTCGATGCCGCGCATTTTGCGGGGCGCCAGGTTGGCCACCAGCGTCACCTGCTTGCCGATAATGGCCTCCGGTGCGTAGTGCTCCGCGATCCCCGACACCACGGTCCGCTGTTCGCTACCGAGATCCACAGTGAGTTTCAACAGTTTATCCGCTTTCGGCACCTTTTCCGCATGGGTAATGGTGCCGGCGCGCAGGTCAAGTTTCGCGAAATCGTCGTATTGGATTTCCGCCTTCGCCGGCTTCGCTTCCGCAACGGGCGCCGCGGCGGGCGCTGCAGCGGCGGCGCTTTTCTTCAAACCGGCGTGGAGTTTTTCTACCTGAGCGGCCACCTGCTCGTCTTCGATCTTCTTGAACAGCAGTTCAGGCGCGCGTAAGGAATAACCTACGCTCACGAGCTTCATGCTGCCGGCGTTTTCCCATTCCAGCATCCGGTCTACCACCTTGAGCATGTGGCAGATTTTCTGCGCGGTAAACGGCAGGAAAGGATTGAGGAAGATGGCCAGGTTGGCGGTCAGCTGCAGGCAAACGTGCAGGCAGTTATCGATCTTCTCCTGGTTCTCCGCCTGCAATTCCGGCGTTTTGGCCAGGATCCAGGGTTGTTTTTCCTGGAGGTAACGGTTGCCTTCGCGGGCTACGTTCATCACTTCTGCCAGCGCGTCGCGGAAACGGTAGTTTTCCAGGTTCTCGGCGATTTTCAGTTTCGCGTCCTGCAGCGCCTGGTAAATGGCGTCGTCCGCCGCATCTTTCACGGATGCGTGCATGGGCGGCACCTTTCCGCCGCAGAGCTTGTGCATGAGCACCATCGTGCGGTTCACGAAGTTGCCGAGGTTAGCCACCAGCTCGTTGTTATTCCGGTCCTGGAAATCTTTCCAGGTGAAGTCGTTGTCTTTCGTTTCAGGCGCCGTGGAGCAAAGTACGTAGCGGAGCACGTCCTGCTGGTCGGGGAAATCCCTGATATAATCGTGTACCCACACGGCCCAGTTGCGGGAAGTGGATACCTTTTCGCCTTCGATGTTGAGGAATTCGTTCGCCGGTACGTTGTCGGGAACAATGAAACCGCCGTGGCCTTTCAGCATCGCCGGGAAGATGATGCAGTGGAACACGATATTGTCTTTCCCGATGAAATGCACCAGGCGCGTATCTTCCTTGCACCAGTAATCGGCCCAGTTTTCGGTGAGCTCCTTTGTGGCGGAGATATACCCGATCGGCGCGTCAAACCATACATACAGCACTTTCCCTTCCGCGTCCGGCAGCGGCACTTTAATGCCCCAGTTGCTGTCGCGGGTCATGGCGCGGCTTTGCAGCCCGTTGTCAAGCCAGCTTTTGCATTGGCCGAACACGTTATTTTTCCATTCCTTGTGGTCTTCGAGGATCCATTGTTTCAGCCAGGGTTCGTATTGCTGGAGAGGCATGTACCAGTGCTTCGTTTTGCGCTTCACCGGCACCGCGTCGCTGAGGGCGGAACGGGGGTTGATGAGCTCGTCGGGACTGAGGGAACTGCCACAACGCTCGCACTGGTCGCCATAAGCGCGGTCGTTCCCGCATTTGGGGCAGGTGCCGATGATGTAGCGGTCGGCCAGGAACACCTGTTTGATCTCGTCGAAATATTGTTCAGACTCCCGTTCTTCGAACAGTCCTTTATCATACATCACTTTGAAGAACGCCGCGGCGGTTTCGTGATGGACCTGGCGGGAGGTGCGGGAAAATATATCGAAAGAAATGCCCATCGCCGCGAAGCTGTCGCGGATGACGGCGTAGTATTTGTCGACGATGTCCTGCGGGCTCACATTCTCCTGCATGGCCTTGATGGTGATGGGTACTCCATGTTCATCGGTTCCGCAGACGAATTTGACGTCCATTTTCCTGGCTCTGAGATACCGCACATAAATATCGGACGGCAGATAGCAGCCGGCCAGGTGCCCGATATGCACCGGTCCGTTGGCATAGGGTAAAGCCGCCGTCACCAGGTATCTGTTAAATTTTTCCATTAGCGTATTCTCCGTTAAAAAATTGAAAATAACACTTACTTTGGTCACCCGAAGCAGGTTATTTGTGATTTTATTACTAATCTGCAAAGGTAAACTAAAGCGCTGACGAATGATCAAAATTCCGCCATATCTGAAAAAAGGCGACCTCATAGGCATTATGTGTCCCAGCAGCAAAATGGAGCTCCAGGCAGCCGAGTTTGCGGCAGATGTACTGCGCTCCTGGGGGTACCGGGTACACTTAGGCATTACGGTGGGCACCAGCTTCCATAATTTCTCCGCCCCGGACGAGCTCCGGCTCGAAGAGCTGCAGGATATGATGGACGATCCGGAGATCAAGGCGATCCTATTTGGCCGCGGCGGCTACGGCATGGTGTGCATCCTCGACCGGATCAATTTCACCCGCTTCCGCCGCTTCCCCAAATGGCTTTGCGGCTACAGCGACATCACCGTTCTCCACACCCATCTTCAATCCACCTTCAAAATACCCAGTATCCATAGCCTCATGTGCAGCGGCATCACGCCGGCCACAAAGGATAACGCCTACGTTTCCAGCCTGAAAGACGCACTTTCGGGCAAGCGCAGCCGTTATGCGGCCGACGCCCACGACATGAACCGCCCCGGCAAGGCCACCGGCGCCCTCACCGGCGGCAACCTCACGCTCCTTTCCAACGTTTCCGGCACCGTTTCCCAGCCAAACACCAAAGGAAAGATTCTCATCCTGGAAGACATCGGCGAATACCGTTACAACGTAGACCGCATGATGTACAACCTCAAACGCGCCGGCTGGCTCGATCAGCTGGCAGGGCTCGTGGTCGGCTCCTTCGCCGATCCCCGCGAAACGGAAACCCAGTTCGGGCAAACCGAGTTCGAAATCATCCGGAACATGGTGGCGGAATACGGATATCCCGTGTGCTACAACTTCCCCGTCGGGCACCAGGACGAGAACTTCGCGCTCAAAATGGGCATTCCCCACGAGCTGAAAGTGACGCCCCGCGGCGTTTCGCTGACAGAAGTGCGATAGGAAAGCAGTTCAGCCCTTACAGTTGCAGGACGGAATCGAGTTTTTGGTGGAAAATGGGATAATCGTTCAGGTTATTGTGTTCCCCGCCCTCGATGGTAAACAACGTATCCCCTTTTTTGAACAAGGATGTGAGCTTTTCGCCGGATGCGTAAGGCACGGTATCGTCATCCGTACCATGGAACATCACCACCGGTGCCGCCACTTTGGGCAGGAATTCGTTGGTAGGCAGCCTGAAATTGAGCATGAGGCTGTAGGGGTAGATGGGCGCGGCTTCGGACGCCACGTCGCCGATGTTGTAATAAGGCGTTTCGAGGATGAGGCGGCGGCAATCGCGGACAGACGCCAGCTGGGTGGCGATCCCCGTGCCGAGGGATTTCCCGTAAATCACGATCTGGTGCGGCGCGAAACGGGTCCGGGCCACTTTGTACATGAGGAGCGCGTCTTCATACAACGCTTCTTCCGTTAATCTTCCCGTACTTTTCCCGAACTCCCGGTAATCCATGATCAGCACATCATACCCGTTCTTCGTGAAACCGGGCATATACTTCGCATACCGGTTGATATTCGCGGAATTCCCGTGGAAGTACAGCACCATCCCCCGCGGCTTCTCCGCATTGAACAATACCGCGCTCAGCTTCACTTTCTTATTTACCGGAATGAGCATCTCCTGGAAAGGCACGTCGAATTTATACTGGTAATTGGCCGGGAGCACTTCCGGGTGGAACAGTAGCCGGTCCTGGATGAAATACAGCACCACGCCCGCCACGAGGTACACGGCGATGGCCCAGAGGGCGATCTTTTTCAGATATCTGCGTAATGTCGGCGGCTCTTGCATATTGTTTCAGGATTTATACCTGCAGGATATCGCGGATGAACGTATGGTATTCCGGGAAAGACGGGAGATTGTCATGCCCGCCGCCCAGGATGCGGATCAGCGTGACCTTATCGGGATTCAGGTCGCGGAGGCTCTCGCTGTGGCGGATAGGGATCAGCCAGACTTTCGTACCAACCATACAGGACCGGGGTATTGGGTAAAAACGGGTCAGTCTTCCACATCCGGCACGATCTCCAGGCCGTAGTCGTCGGCGGAGAGGAGCCCCTGTTCTTTCACGCCCTGGATTTTAGCCGCGTCGGAATGAAGGTCTTGTACGTCGAACTGGTGATGCAGGTAATTAAAGGTATGCAATTTCCCTGCAAGACCGGGTACGCCCGCGAGGTATTTGATGATTTCGTTCACCATCAGCAGGGCGGTGGCGCCGTGCGTGGCGCCCATGGCGCCGGCGTCGAAATTGCGGAAGTCGTCGAGCAGGAATTCGTTGCAGCGGTACGAAGCGGGGGGCGCTCCGCTGGCGGGCGCCATGTTGAACCCACCCCACCAGGCGGTCCAGTTATGCACTTCGCCCATAACGAACGGTTTGTTATCGAGGATGCAGGCATCGTTGACCACCAGGTGGGTGGCGCGGTGCTGGGAGCAGTCGATGATGAGATCGAATCCCTGGAAAACCTGCCGGGCGTTATCCGGGCGGACCTGTATGAGGAAAGGGTAATGCTTGTTCCAGGGGTTGAGGGAGAAGAGGCGGCTGGCGGCCATTTTGGCTTTGTGCTTGCGGAGGTCCTGCATATTGAAGATGAGCAGGCGGTGGAGGTCTTCTTCCAGGATCACGCCATAGTCGGCGATGCCGATCACGCCCACGCCGGCGGCGCTGAGGTAATGGGCCACGGGGGTTCCCAATCCGCCCGCACCGATGATAAGGATACGCGCTTTTTTCAGGTGTTCCTGCATCTGCACGCCCATACCGGGCACTGCGATGGGATGTTTATATCTGTTGAGTTCTTTTTCTGACAACATGTTGTGCTACAGTCTGATTTCCAGGGCAAAGATACCTACTCCTGCGGAAACTCCATCGTAAAACGGCTGCCTTTGCCCAATACGCTTTCCACGCGGATCTTGCCTTTATGCGCGTCCACGATGGCTTTCACATAGGTGAGGCCCAGGCCGAAACCTTTTACGTTGTGAACGTTGCCGGTGTGGGCGCGGTAGAATTTCTCGAAGATGCGCGACGCCGTGTCGCGGCTCATGCCGATGCCGTTGTCGGTGATCGAGATCACGAGGTTTTTGCGCGTGCTGGCGGTGGCGATGCGAATCTCCAGGTTGTCTTTCGAATACTTGATGGCGTTATCCAGCAGGTTGAAGATGAGGTTGGAAAAATGCACTTCATCCGCGTTGAGGATAGGCTGGATGGCGTTCAGCTGGAGATCGACGTGACCGTTCTTACCGTCGAGCTGCAGCCGGAGGTTGTCGACCGTGTGGGTGATGAGCTGGTGCACATCGATGGGTTGCAGGTTGAGGGTGAGCTCTTCCTTTTCCATGAGGGCGGATTGCAGGATGGATTCCACCTGCTTGTTCATGCGTTTATTTTCTTCCTTGATGATACCTGAAAAGTAGCGGATCTTCTCTTTGTTTTCCATGACGCGTTCGTTGCCGATGGCGTCGATGGCGAGGGAGATGGTAGCCAGCGGCGTTTTCAGTTCGTGGGTCATATTGTTGATGAAATCGCTTTTGATTTCGGAGAGTTTCTTTTGTCCGAGCATGGTGCGGATGGTGAGGGCGAAGGCCGTCACGATGATCATGGTGAAGAGGATGGAGCCGAAGATCATCCAGCCCAGGGATTTGAAGATGGTAAGGCTGCTTTGCGGCACGAAAACGTGGAGTACTTCGAGGTTGGGCGTGGTGAGGTTTTCGGCGAGGGGGACGATAATTTCCTGGTACAGTGCGGAGTCCATTTCGCGGCGGCGAAGGCGTTCCGCGTAGTTGCGGGAAGCCAGTTGCGTGGTGGTGCCGCCGTATTCGCTGTTCATGGCGATGCCGAATTCGAAGACGGTATCGAGCTTGCTTTGTTTCATGGCGTGGGTGAGGAGGTTGGAAACCTCTTTCACGTCCACTTGGGCGGAAATGGGAATGAGTGGTTTGATGGTATTGCCGGGGAAGGGTTCGAGCATGAATTTGCCGAGGGCGCCTTCCTGTTTGTTGCGGTCGATCTGGATGCGGGTGACGGGTGTGATAGAGCGGTTGAGGAGTTCGTTGCCGGCGGAGAAAACGGCTTCGATCATTTTCTGCTCTTTCTCTTCTTTTTTGATATGGGCGGCATTACGAATCCAGCTAAACTGTATATAAATGATTCCCAGCAAGGAAAGGGTAATAAGCGCAATTATGACGGGAAATATCTTTTTTAACGGCAGCATTTTGTAAGACTATGAAACGATAAATATAGCGAAAAAAGCGGCGTACACCGGTAATTGCTACAGCAACTATGATACAAAATTATGGGGGTGGGTGGTGGATAGTGGGGGGGTACTGTTAAAAAACATCACTTTAACGTAATTTTAACGGAGAAATTACGTGGTTATTATGTGCACTTTACATACCTTTGTTCTGTCATCTGGTACCAAATTTGCTACTGGATAACAGAAATAAATAAGCGAATAAACTTTCTACATACATCGACGTGGATTCGTTCCATAAGCGATTTAGATTTTGGTTGATAAAATGGTAAGGGATCTTTCTAGGTCCCTTTTTTTATTGCCGCTAATTTTCATTCTAATTTATTGGATTACAATAGTTTGGATTCCTTTCCATCGGGCAGGTGAGATGATCCGGCCGGCACAGATAACGTGGGAACCGGGGGGCGTATTGTGTCCGGGGGCTGGCGCGGCGGGGACGGGAGTGTGGAAATACGGCCTTAGCTGTGGTGAGAATTTCTCGGTTTTCCGGAGATTGTGGAAATGGGTGGAAATAGCGGGACGCTGGCCCACGGGGAACTCCAGGATTATTTATGTCATCAGTTTTGAAACAACTTTCTCACTTTTCGATTCCCCGGAATTTCCGGATGGATAATTCATTTAGATTGCCGGCTGTTCAATCCAACTTTCTATGAATATCACTGTTGTTGACCTCTTTGTCATTTCATTTTTACTGGCGGGTGTATACAGTCTGCCCATCGGCATACTCGTAGCTTTCCGTTCTTTCATGTTCTCTACATGGTACGATGCGATAGTTTACCGTCATCCAGACAGCAGGTTTAAAATGAAAGGTCCGATCACCGGAGATACCGTTTGGCTGTACGTACATAAAGAAAATTCGAAGGAATCTTTGCTGCAGGCGTGTATCATTATCGAAGAAATGAAATTCCACTTATTGCGCGTGAGCGGCCGCATATAAAAACTTCCCTTGTTTGCGCCAGATCCATCATTACATCGCAGCCATACCTGGCCACGACAGATTTCGAATGCAGTTTGCGGCATCGTATGCGGCGCTGGCTGGCTGTTCTTTTCTGACAAACACAAATGGGAAGACGAAACCTTCGCCAAATGCCTAACCTACCTATGCCCATTATTAACGATACTCTCTTCCGCAATATTCCAATATTCAACACTTGCTGCTGAACGATGCAGAGGAGCAAGCCGGTACGTGAAAGTTTGCGTGGGTCACCGCCTCGAAGAAGGGGAAACCGGGACTACCAGCCTTTATTTAGCAGGGGTCTTCCCTTTGGTTGCAGCCTTCGTAGCCGGTGCGGTTTTAGCCTGCGCTTTTCCTTCGGGTACGGCTTTAGTGGTGGATTTCGCAGCCGGCGCTGCCTTGGCCTGCGACTTACCCTTAGGCGCGGTTTTGGTTGCGGGCCTGGCGGCAGCTTTTCCCTTGGAAGCGGCTTGCCTCCCAGGCTTAGCGCCCTGACTTGCCTGCGCCTCCTCCAGCCGGAATTTCACCATCCGGGAGATGAGGTCCAGGGGCAAAGGAGAACTTTTGGGGAGCTGCACCACGCTCTTCGATTGCTTGTAAGGCGCCAGCTCCTTCGCGAAAGCCGTGAAAACCGTGAACGGGGGCGGAAAAGCAAGGGAATAATGCTCCGTGAATCCTGAAAAATAGATTACAAAGGTTTTTCCGGATTTATATGCCGGGATCTGGTAGCTGATCACTTCCTCCGCGTCAGGAGCCGCCTTGCGGATCGCCTGCCGGATCTCTCCCAGCGCGGCCTGGGCTGCCGCGTCAAATGTGGAGATATACTCGTCGATGGATTTGAAATCAGTTTTCGCCATGGGTAAACGGGTTTTATGTGAATCAAAAATACCACCACCTTCCGGGACATCAACATGCCGAAAGCGACAAAAACAGGGTGAAATGCGTCGGAAAATATCCGCGAATGCAAAAAAGTACCTTTCCATTGCCGATAGTTGGCCGGAGTTGGTTAAATTTGGTCAGAGCAGAAGGAAATTAGGTATGGAACAACTTGCGCCTGGAATATTGCTGATTGCGGACCCTTTCCTGAAAGATCCGAATTTCGCCAGAACTGTGGTCTTGTTATGTGAACACCAGGAAGAAGGCAGCTTTGGCTTCGTGGTAAACCGCCCGTTCGACCATAAACTGGATGAACTCATCCCGGCCGTTCTCACCCCCAACATCCCCGTATTCTACGGCGGCCCCGTCCAGCTCGACACCATTCACTTCATTCACCAAATCCCCGACCTCATCGAAGGTGGATTCGAGGTTATCCCCGGGTTATATTGGGGCGGAGACTTCGCCACCGTCGTGGAGCTGATCAACCGCGGGGAACTGGACCTGCAGAAAATCAAATTCTTCATCGGCTACTCAGGATGGGCCAGCGGCCAGCTCGAAGGCGAATTCAACGAAAAAAGCTGGATCCTCTCCGGCATCAACCCACCACTCCTCTTCAACGGCAACGAAGAAGAAATCTGGAAGCAATCCCTGCAGAAACTGGGCAACAACTTCGCCATGATGGCCAACTTCCCTATCGACCCGTCCCTCAACTAATTCATTTTCAATTTATACGCAGAAACCGGGCCGCCGGCAGCCTGGCTTCCAGCCGCTGCAATTGATATTTTACCCCAATCGTATGGTCTTAGTACGGTTTCAGTACGGTATCCCTACTGTATCCCTACTAAGCCTATACTGCTGACTAGTCCTGCTATTGGTTTACACCAGGTTTAATTGTAAAGCTTTTCAGAACGCGTAATGCATCCCTCCCGGTGGGGGGGCCGGCGGATTTACCCGATATATACCAGCCTATTCAATAAAAAAAGGCCGGGCATCACTGCCCGGCCTTCATATGATTGCCTTTGAGAAGCTTACTGGGCGGTGGCGCCTTCTACCAGCACCGTCGCCTTGTTATTCAGCACCTCTACGAAGCCTCCTTCGATGGAGTAATGCTCCGCATGGCTCTTATCTTTCAGCACCTTCATTTTGCCTTTACCCAGGGCGGCAATCAGCGGAGCGTGGCGGTCCAACACTTCGAAGGACCCGTCTACACCCGGCAGCTGGATGCCGTATACTTCTCCTGTGTACAGCTTTCTTTCCGGTGTTAATATTTCCAATAACATGTTAATCGGTTTAGTGATGTCTGGGCTTATTTAGTAGCAGCCGCAAGCAGTTTCTTGCCTTTCTCGATAGCGTCGTCGATCGTACCTACCAGGTTGAACGCTGCTTCCGGATACTCGTCCACTTCGCCGTCCATGATCATGTTGAAGCCGCGGATGGTTTCCTCAATGGGAACCAGTACGCCTTTCAGACCGGTGAACTGCTCTGCCACGTGGAACGGCTGGGAGAGGAAACGCTCCACACGACGGGCGCGGGATACAGTCAGTTTGTCCTCGTCGCTCAACTCGTCCATACCCAGGATCGCGATGATGTCCTGCAGCTCCTTGTAACGCTGGAGGATCATTTTCACGCGCTGAGCGGTGTTGTAGTGAGATTCGCCCACGATAGCGGGGGTAAGGATACGGCTGGTGGAATCCAGGGGATCCACAGCGGGATAGATACCCTTATCCGCAATCTTACGGGAAAGTACCGTGGTCGCGTCAAGGTGGGAGAAGGTAGTGGCCGGAGCAGGGTCGGTCAAGTCATCCGCCGGTACGTATACCGCCTGTACGGAGGTAATGGAACCGTTTTTGGTGGATGTGATACGCTCCTGCATCAAACCCATCTCAGTAGCCAGAGTGGGCTGGTAACCTACGGCGGAGGGCATACGGCCCAGCAGCGCGGATACTTCGGAACCTGCCTGGGTGAAACGGAAGATGTTATCTACGAAGAACAGGATGTCACGACCGCTGCCGGCAGTGCCATCGCCATCACGGAAGTATTCCGCCATGGTGAGGCCGGAGAGGGCCACACGGGCACGGGCTCCGGGAGGTTCGTTCATCTGGCCGAACACGAATGTAGCCTGGGAGTTCTTCAGTTCGTTCTGGTCTACAGCGGACAGATCCCAGCCGCCGTGTTCCATGGATTCTTTAAACTTGTCGCCATAACGCACGATGTTCGCTTCGATCATCTCGCGCATCAGGTCGTTACCCTCACGGGTACGCTCACCTACACCGGCGAATACGGACAGACCGGCGTGGCCTTTCGCGATGTTGTTGATCAGCTCCTGGATGAGCACGGTTTTACCCACACCCGCACCACCGAACAGACCAATCTTACCACCTTTCGCGTAAGGCTCGATGAGGTCGATTACCTTAATACCGGTAAACAACACCTCGGTGTCGGTTGCCAGGTCCTCGAAGCGGGGAGGCATCCGGTGGATCGGGGCGCCATTGGTAGCGTCCAGCTGGCCGAGACCGTCGATAGCCTCGCCCACCACGTTGAACAAACGGCCTTTAATGGCATCACCGGTAGGCATTTTGATGGGACCGCCCTTGTCGGTCACATTCATACCGCGTACCAGACCCTCGGTGGAGTCCATAGCCACGGTGCGAACGCTGTCCTCGCCCAGGTGCTGCTGCACCTCCAGAATTACCTTCTGGCCGTTGTCACGGGTGAGCTCGAGCGCGTTATAAATTTCCGGCAATTTTCCTTCAAAATGCACGTCCACAACGGGACCGATGATTTGTTTGATCTTACCTGTATTAGGCATATTTGTTAGTTGTTTATAGTACGCAAGTAAAATGTGCTAATGCAAAATTTCGCGCAAAGGTAACAATTGAAGCCAGAAAACCCAAAATTCCGGGAATTTGATTTGGGGTGATTTTCGTCAGGTTTTACCCCCGGAAGGATAAATATATACTAATTATACTCAATAAGTTGGCTTTTACGGGCAGCCAGCATTATTTTTAAGGCTTAACACTCTTTATCATGCAAAACGATAAGCCCTTACTCCCACGCCGCAAATTCCTCGGCAACCTGACGAAAGCCGGCCTCTTCGGCGCCGCCACCCTGGCCCCCGGCGCCCGCGCAGCCGCTACAGCCGTTTCGGACCCCGAGGCCGCCTCCGCCGCGGACGCCCACACTTTCCTCTGCCAGCCTTACCTCCAACACCCCATGCCCGATGGCATGACGGTCATGTGGCTCAGCAACAAACCCACCTACTCCTGGGTGGAATACGGAGAATCCGAAGCCCTCGGCACCACCGCCCACCACGCCAGCGGCGGCATCGTCGACTCCTACAACACCCTCCACCGCATCCGCCTCTCCCACCTCAAACCCGGAACTACCTACCATTACCGGGTGCACTCAAAGGAGATTGTCGAATTTCGGCCCTATAAACTCACCTACGGCGATACCCTCGTCTCCGATATCCACACCTTCACCACACCCGCCCTCAAACCAACGGAAGTTTCCTGGCTTGTCATCAACGACATCCACGACCGCCCGGAAAGCATCCCTCACCTCACCAGCCTGGCCAAACAGCCATACGATTTCGTTTTCTTCAACGGCGATGTATTTGATTACCAGGAAGATGAGAAACAAATCATCGACCACCTCCTCGCCCCCGCCGGCAAGGCTTTCGCCTCCAAAACACCCTTCATCTTCACCCGCGGCAACCACGAAACCCGCGGCAAATACCGCCGCGAACTAGCCAACTACTTCGACGGAAGCTATATTTTCGACCGCGTTTGGGGCCCCGTTCACTTCACCGTCCTCGATACCGGGGAAGACAAGCCCGACGACCACCCCGTATACGCCGGCATCGTCAACTTCGATGAATACCGCCGGTTCCAGGCCGAAAACCTGAAAAAGATCGTCGCCTCCCCCGGTTTCAAAAAAGCGAAATTCCGGGTGGTGATGATGCACATCCCCCATTATTACTCCGGCGACTGGCATGGCCCTACCCATTGCCGCGAAATGTTCGCCGATATATTCGAAAAGGCCGGCGTCGACCTGTTCATCGCCGGGCACACCCATAAAATGGGCATCCACCAGCCGGTCAAAGGGCAGCACTCCTACCCGATTGTAATCGGCGGCGGACCGAAAGACGGCAACCGCACGCTCATCCAGGTGAAAGCCACGGATAAGGACCTGCGGCTCGTTATGCTGAAAGACGATGGCTCCGAATTCGGGAAAGTGGACCTGAAAAGCAAACGGTAACCGGTATACCATGAAAAAGGGAAGCGCCCTCGCAGGTTGCTTCCCTTTTTTATATATGGTGATGTTTGCTTTATCTGAGCGTGTCCGCCGGTTTGGCTTTGGGAACGCAGGCCCAGGGGTCTTCATCCCCTGGCATCACCCGCTTGTCCGCCGACCAGCAGAAATTCATGGGCTGGCTGGTGACGCTCACGAGTCGGATATTCACTTTCGTCCCTTTCCGGGAATTGCTGGCCTGGATCGTCCGGGTGCCTTTTTCTGGGATATTATGGATGGTATAAGGTTCCGATTTGAAGACGCTGCCGTTCCCGCGAAGGTATTCCACTACCACTACAGCATTGTCCAGCGGATATTCCGTTTGGTTCCGCAGCGTGATGTCCAGGTTGCGGATGCCGCCCAGGAAGCCGGTTTTGTAATCCCCGGTATGCAGGGTGATGTATTGTTTCCAGTTGCGGCGGAAATATTCCCGGCGGTCCACGAAAGTGGCCTGCATCTGTGATTGCATGTCTTTCCGGTCCACGATCTGCTGGGTGGTGCGGTTGCTGAGGGTGAGGCGGTCTTTCAGTTCCTGGTTTTCCCGGATCAGCCCTGCATTCACCCGTAACAGCGTACGGGCGCGGTTTTGGTCGTGGCAGGATTTGATGCCCAGGGCCAGGGCTACCACGGATAAAGCGGCGATTAATATCCAATTTGGACGCATATCCCCCCTATAGAAAAAATAATGCCGGATTTTCAACGGAGAAAACCCGGCACCGTCTGGTATATGGCTCCGTTTTTAGTCTTCGTCGAATTCGTACCGGATCTTTTCGTTCTTCTCGAAATCATACAGCGTCAGCCGGCGGAGGGTGTAATAATTGTTCCAGAAGTTGCGCAGGGCGCTGATGAACGACTGCGAAGCCTGGTCTTTTTCCTGCTGCGCCAGGTTGAGGTCGGTGATGCTGATCTTCCCGATGAGATAGCGTTGCTTGGTGATTTCGTAGCGCAGCCCGGCGATGGTATCCGCCTTTGCGGCGCTGGCCAGCACGCGTTTCTGGATATTGAACTGCTGCGTTTGGAGGAACACTTCCTGCTCAAATTTCCTTTCTTCCTGCTGTACGTCGATCTCGATCAGGTCGCGGTTGGCTTTCGCCTGGCGCACCCTGTTGCGCGCGCGCCCCCAGTCCATGATCGGGATCCCCACGCCTACGCTGAGGTTCTGCTGCACTTCGCCGCCGGCGTACGCCTGCCGCAGTTTCTCGTCGCTGTTCCGCTGCCCGAGCTGCGCCTGCAGGTTGAATTCGTACCCGTTATAAGCCTTCGCCGCGGCTACGTCCCGGCTGGCTTCCAGGCGGCGGCGGCGGAATTCCAGCACGCTCTGGCGATTGCTCCCCGCCTCGGCCACGGCTTTATCGAGCGGCACGTCGAACTGCGGCACCTCATCCGGCATCTCCAGTTTAATGTCCGCGTCTTTCGGCATATTGAGGAAACGTTTCAGCTCCTGGTACGCCATTTCCAGCTGGAGGGTCGACTGCTCGAGGGTGTTGCGCGCGTTGAGCAAACTCAGTTCGATCTGCAGCAATTCGTTCTCCGCGATCTTCCCCAGGTCGAAGCGGCCTTTGGATATTTTGTACAACGTATCGGTGTTGTTCACATTCTGCTGGTAAATCCTTACCTGCACCTGCGCCGTGAGCGCCGCAAAGAAGTAAGAAGCCCCGTCGAGCCCCACGATCTCCAGGTCTTCCACATATTGCCGCTTACTTTCATCATACGCGATCGGCGCAATCATCCGCTCCCAGCGGAACGGGTTGTACACGATCGAAGGCTGGTTATAATTGATGGAAAACGGCGTGGCCAGGTAATTCTGCGACGACAGATCGCCGAACACGTCGAACCGGCTGAGATCGGAGCGAACGGAAAAAGAGCCCCCGGTCCAGGGAACGTTTTGCCGCAAACCCAGCCCCAGCGAGGTGTTGGATGTCTTCCTCCGGATGTATTCGATCTTACCATCTGGCTGCAATACTTCCACTGTTTCGCCGAACGGGCTGCTGCTGTTATTAAAGTTCAATACCAGCTGCGGCATCTGCCCCGATTTGAAATACCGGTAAGCATACATCGAATTCAGCGCGCGGCTCTGAGCCCGGTAATAAGAGGGCGAATTGCGCTGCGCCATCGAAATCACCTCTTTCAGCTTCAGCGACTGTTGCGCCTTTGCGGCGGGTATGAGGGAAGCCGCCGATATGGCGGACAGGATCACTTTTTTAAGCATGGCGTAAACATTCAATTGGGTTCTGGTTGGCGGCCTTCCGTGCCGGGGAGATCCCGAAGATCAATCCCACGGAGGATGCCAGCACAAAGGATAAAAGGATGGAAATAGCGGAAATGATGGTTTTGATATCGGCGACCTTATCCACGAAATACGCGCCGGCTACGCCAAGCAATATACCGATGATGCCGCCGCAAAGACTGATCAGCACGGCTTCGAACAAAAACTGCATGACGATGTCGGTCTTCTGCGCGCCCAGCGCCATCCGGATGCCGATCTCTTTGGTCCGTTCCAGTACAGACGCCAGCATGATGTTCATGATCCCGATACCACCTACCAGCAGCGAGATGCCCGCGATGGCGCTCAATACGATATTGAACACGTCTTTCGTTTTCTGTTGCTGCTTCAGGAGCTGCTCCGGGATTGAGACTTCGAAATCCTCCACATCCGAATGCCGCCGTTTCAGCATGCGGGAAATGATGCCTGCCGATTCCGTAAGCTGCTCCGGGTCGCGGACCTTCACGATCAGCTGGTCGAGCTGGTGCACAGGCGGCGGATTGGTATTCCGCTCCCAGCGGTTCTCCGATATGCGGAAGGCGGGGTTGCGGTAGCGGAGCACGGCCGTCTGGATGGGAATGTACACGTCCATATTGTAATCGCGGATGCCGAGGTTTTCTTTCGTGGCGCTGCTGATCAGCTTCTCGTCGGTCACCCCGATCACGCGGAGCCATTGCTGGCCGCACTTGATGTCTTTGCCGATGGGATCTTCCGACAAAAAGAACTTCCGCTTCACGCCGGCGCCGATGATGCAAACGCCTTCGCCTTTCGACAATTGTTCCGCGTTGAACATCCTGCCTTCCGACAGCCCGATGTTGTTCAGCTGGAAGAAGGACGGTTCCACGCCAACGGTTTTTAGTTTTTTGCTTTTGCTTTTATAGATGATGTCCTGGTCGAGGATCATTTCCGCGCTGATGGCTTCCACGGTGGGCACCATTTTCAGGATCGAATGCGCGTCGGCCAGGGTGAGGCCTTTGGAGAATTTGGCTTTCTTTTCCTGTCCGTTCGTTTTCTTTTCTTCCGCATCGTCTGTCCCTTCTTTTTCCTCATTTTCTTTCTTTTCCGTTACGGGTTTGATGACGATGTTATTGACGCCGACCAGTTTCATCTGGTTCATGATTTCTTCTTTGGCGCCCCGGCCGATGGCCAGCATGGCGATCACGGCGCCAACGCCGAAGATGATGCCCAGCGCGGTCAGGAACGATCGCAGCCGGTTGGCCACGAGGGAATCCAGCGCGATGCGCAGGTTATTGCTATTGCGGGTACCCCATAATTGCTGCATGTGTGGCGGGTTTGAGCGTTATTGAATGGGGAGGATGGTATTGTCTTTTGCGGAAGCTGGTTCCGACATGAAGACTTCATCTCCCGCGGCCAGCCCTTTTTCCACGATCACCACTTCGTCGTTGCTCTTACCCAGCGCCACTTCCCGCTTTTCGATCGCGTTGCCGCGGCGGATATACACATAGCTTTTGGACTTTTCGCTGAAAACGCTTTCCAGCGGGATGGTCAGCTTGTCGGGCACTTCGTTGATGAGGATATTGTTGGAGGTGGTCATCCCGGGTTTGAGGATGGAGTCCACTTTCTCGAGTTTGATCATCACTTCAAAAACCTTTGCGTTGGAGCCGGGGCGGTTTTCGCCGATGTTGGCCACGGAGGTCACGGTGCCGGAGAGTTTCACTTCCGGGAAAGCGTCGAGCCCCATGGTCACGCTTTGCCCTTTTTTGATCTTGCTGATATCGACTTCGTTGATATACGTTTTGGAGAGCATGCTGCTGAGATCGGGCAGCATGGCGAGGTTGGGGTCCCAGCTGCGGATGGAGGAGCCGGATTTCTTTTTGCCGCCCTGCGACCAGTCGTTCACATACACGAGCAAACCGTTTTTAGGCGCTTTAATAGTGAATTTGCTTTTCAGGTCTTCGAGGTTGTTGAGGTTATTCTGATGGCGGGCCACGTCGCGGTTGGCTTGTTCCATCTTCGCGACGCTTTGTCGTTCCTTGATGCGGTGTTTTTCTTCCAGCTGTTCGAGATCGCGCTTTGCCTTGTCGAGATCGAGCTCGGCCTGGCGTATAGTGGCCGGTGGCTCGTATTTGCTCAGCTGCAGGGCAATCTGTTTCTGTTCGAGAGTGAAGTACATATTGGTGATGCCGTCCCGCGATTCGCGGAGCTGCAGCGTAGTGTCGAGCGCGGTTTGGGAAAGGGTGGTTTGCGCGCGGTCGAGCTCCATGCGCACGTCGCCGATCTTCTTATTAACGACGGCGGCATCGAGCGTGGCAATGTAATCCCCTTCCTTCACGGTGATGCCTTCGGCCACCATATCCTGGATTTTCACGTCTTCATAAATCTGGTTCGCCTGGAGCGGAGGGGCCTGGATGTAGACGGTATTTTCGGCCATAAGCTCACCGGGGCTGGCCACGATGTCGCGGAACATATCCTTTTTGACGGTGGCGCGGGCGCCGGGGCCTTCAGCCTTCTTGCCGAACACGAAATAGCCAACCAGGGCGCAAACAAACAGGAGAGCGGCGAGGAGCCACCATTTTTTCTTTAACATAGCGGAGCGTGTGTGGTATGAGTCAAGGGTATAATGCTGTGTATAGTTTAGGTATCAGTTTGCGTATTCCGCCCCTGGCGGCTTTATCGGGATGCACGGGTGCTGTTATTCCATAAAAATAACCGGGGAAAGCTAAACGAAAAGTTAATTGTTTCGAAAGATGGGAATCGCATTTTCAAACGTGATTTATATGGGGCAGACGGGATTATCTTCGACATAACGCAGCTAAATTTGCCCGGATGAATAACGGAATCCAATATATTTTATTTTTGCACCCATGGCCCAGATGAAAATAATACCAGTAAAAGATGAAAAAACGGCGCGGGCATTCCTCGACGTTCACGTGCAGTTGAATAAAGACAAGGAAGGTTGGATCCAACCGCTGGATAAAGACATTGAAGATATTTTCGACCCGGAGAAGAACAAGGCATTCCGTTTCGGGGAGGCTGTCCGCTGGGTAATAACCGACGAATCGGGCAGGCTTACGGGCAGGATCGCCGCCTTCGTCAACAAACGATATAAGTCTGTCGGCGACGAATTCCCCGTGGGCGGCGCCGGATTTTTCGATTGTGTGGACGACCAGGAGGCCGCCAATCTCCTGTTCGACACGGCGAAGGCCTGGCTGGCGGAAAGGGGCATGGAGGCGATGGACGGGCCCATCAATTTCGGCGACCGGGACCGCTGGTGGGGGCTGCAGGTGGAAGGATATGTAAATCCGCCCTTCGGGATGGCTTACAATCCGCCGTATTACCAGCAATTGTTCGAAAACTACGGGTTTCAGCCGTTCTTCCACCAGATATGCTTCGGGCTGGATGTGCAGACCACCCTGCAGAGCAAGTTCCATTCCCGCCACGCCAACATCGCGGCCGACCCGGCTTTTACGGCCCGGCACCTCAAAAAAGACCAGCTGGATAAGTTCGCTACCGATTTCGTGACAGTGTACAACAAAGCCTGGGCCGGGCACGGGGGCAATAAAGAGATGAGCCGGGAGCAGGCCATCCTGATTTTCCGGAAAATGAAACCGGTGATGGACGAGGAAGTGATCTGGTTCGTATATCATAATGAAGAGCCGGTTGCCTGCTGGCTGAATCTGCCCGACCTCAACCAGTATTTCAAGCACATGGGCGGCAAATTCGGCCTGTTGCAAAAGCTGCAGTTCCTCTGGCTGAAGATGACCGGCGCCTGCCGGAAGTTTACCGGGCTGGTGTTCGGCGTGGTCCCGGAATTCCAGGGTAAGGGCGTGGATTCATATATGATCGTGGAAGGAGCGAAGATCATACAGGCCCGGAAGCGCTACGATGAATATGAAATGCAATGGGTGGGCGACTGGAACCCCAAGATGCTCAATGTGGCCGAAAGCCTGGGCGGGTTCCACAGCCGGAAGCTGACCACTTACCGGTACCTGTTCGACCGGCAGCGGGAGTTCCACCGGCACCCGCTCATCCAATAAGGAGAAATTTGCTGAAACCGGCCATAGCGGCCGGTTTTCGTTTTCCTGCTTTTTACTTCCTGTTTTTTGCGTTACTTTCGGCTTTTGGAAAGGAGCGACTCCCACATGGAAAATTTTATTGTATCGGCCCGTAAGTACCGCCCGCAGAACTTCTCTACGGTGGTAGGGCAAGCCCACATCACTACCACACTCAAGAATGCCATCCGCAATAACCAGCTGGCGCATGCCTTCCTGTTTTGCGGCCCCAGGGGCGTGGGTAAAACCACCTGCGCCAGGATCCTCGCTAAAACCATCAACTGCGAGAACCTCCAGCCCGACGGCGAAGCGTGCGACAAATGCGACTCCTGCCGGACGTTCAACGACGGCGCTTCCTTCAACATCCACGAGCTCGACGCCGCCTCCAACAACTCGGTCGACGATATCCGGACCCTGGTAGACCAGGTCCGCTTCGCGCCGCAGGCAGGCAAATACAAGATATATATCATCGATGAGGTGCACATGCTCAGCTCGTCGGCTTTCAACGCGTTCCTGAAAACGCTGGAAGAGCCGCCGTCCTACGCCATCTTCATCCTTGCCACCACCGAAAAGCACAAGATCCTCCCCACTATTCTGTCCCGTTGCCAGATCTTCGATTTCAGAAGGATCACGATACAGGACACGGTGGACCATTTACAGGATATCGTTTCCAAAGAACAGCTTTCCGCCGAGGCGGACGCCCTGCACCTCATCGCCCAGAAGACCGATGGCTGCATGCGCGATTCCCTCAGCACGCTCGATAAGATCGTGAGCTTTACGGGCGGGCAGCTGACTTATCAAAATACCCTTGAGCACCTCAATATCCTCGATTACGACTACTTTTTCCGGATCATGGAAGGGGTGCTGGTCCAGGATATCGCGGGCTCGCTGCTGATATTCGACGAGATCCTGCAGAAGGGTTTCGAAGGCGACAACTTCCTGGGCGGGCTGGCCGAGTTCCTGCGTAACCTGTTGGTTTGCAAGGACGATAAAGTGCTTCACCTCATGGAAGTGTCTGCCAACCTGAAGGACCGTTACCGCCAGATGAGCGGCCGCCTGAGCGCGCCTTACATCGTAACGGCCCTGCAATTGCTGAACGACACCGAGATCGGCTACCGCATGGCGCGGAACAAGCGTCTTCATGTGGAGATGGCCCTGATCCGGCTTTGTTACCTGCAGCAGGCCGTAACGCTTGTCAGCAATGAGCAGACGGGCGAAGTGGTAAAAAAACTTGATTCCTGAAGGCACTCACCAGCGCCTGCGGGCTCCCCTCCCCACCCCGGTTTACGGCAAACCGGCTACCAGCAAAACGATCACACCGCCTGAACCGCGGCTGACCATAGAATCCGGCGCTGCGCAGCCCGCGCAAGCCAGCGCCCCGGCTCCGGTGACCCCGAAGCCGGCTCCTGTAACTGCACCAGCGCCTGTATCGGCGGCGCCTCCGGCAGCCAGCGCTCCCCGGCCCGCCGGGCCCGGCATTGGCAGCGCGGCAACACCCAAATTGACCGGCCTGGCAGCTATGAAAGAAGCCCTGGCCGCCAAGCAGCAACAAAAAGCGGATACGCCTAAAGCGTCCATCCCCTTAACGGCAGGCGCGGTGGCCGTGTACTGGGACGAATTTATCGACCGGTTCCGGCAGGCCAATAAAATGACGGTGGTGGGCAACCTCCAGCTGGCGCAAACCGAGCTGGTAAGCGCCGAAGAGATCAGCATTACCAGCCGGAATATCGTGCAGTACCGGTTTATGGAAGAAGAAAAGCTGGAGATCTCCGAGTTCTTCAAGCAGAAATTCCGGAATAAAGACCTGGTGCTGACCCTTCACCTCGACGAATCACGGCAGGCCGAAGTAGATACCGGACCGGAGCCCCTGTCCAGCAAGCAACAATTTGCACGGATGATGGAAAAATACCCCCTGGTAAAGGAACTGAGAGACCGGCTCAACATGGAATTGGATTTTTAACGTAACATTCCTTTGGGAACGACTATTTTTAAACTCCCGCACACTGCATCCTTTGCGTTTTTGCGCAAAAACTTGTAGGTTTGGGCAAAATTTCGAAGAAACACTATGGCAGAAGTTATCAGAATGCCCCTTTTAAGTGATACGATGACAGAAGGGGTGATTGCGGAATGGCATAAAAAGGTAGGCGATACCGTAAAGTCGGACGATGTAATTGCTGAAGTGGAAACCGACAAGGCCACTATGGAAGTGATGCCGTATGTCGACGGTACGCTGCTATATATTGGCGTGGAAAAAGGGAAAGCCGCAAAGGTGAATGAAGTGATTGCCATTGTTGGTAAGCCCGGGGAAGATTTCAAATCCCTCTTGGGTAATGGTGGTGCGCAGGCTGCAGCAGCCGCTCCCGCCCCCAAAGCCGAAGCAGCCGCCCCCGCCGCTCCTGCGGTAGACAAAGCCGCGCTGGACGCAGCTTTGAAAGACGCGACCGTTATCCGCATGCCGCTCCTGAGCGACACCATGACCGAAGGAAAGATCGTGGTATGGAACAAAAATGTGGGTGACACCGTAAAATCTGATGACGTTCTCGCTGAAGTGGAAACCGACAAGGCTACCATGGAAGTGATCGGATATGCCGACGGCACCCTGCTGCATATCGGGGTTCCTGCCGGTGAAGTAGCTAAAGTAAATGGTATTATCGCCATCGTAGGCAAGAAAGGCGCTAATGTTGACGCGATTCTCGCCGCCGAACAAGGTGGTGGAACATCCGCAGCTCCTGCAGCCGCCCAACCCGAAGCCGCTCCAGCAGCAGCCGCGGCTCCTGCTGCGGCCGCCTCACCAGCCGCTTCCGCCGACGGCCGCATCAAAGTATCCCCCCTGGCCCGCAAGCTGGCTGAGGACAAAGGGATCGATATCAACCAGGTGACGGGTTCCGGCGACAACGGCCGCATCGTAAAACGCGACGTAGACGCATTCGTTCCCGGAAAATCCGCTCCCGCGGCAGCTCCGGCAGCACCCGCCGCCGGCGCCCCGCTCCGCAGGTGGCAGCCTTTGCTCCCGTTGGGCAGGAAAGCTTCAACGAAGTGCCGGTTAGCCAGATGCGTAAAGCCATCGCCCGCCGCCTGAGCGAATCCAAGTTCCAGGCGCCGCACTTCTACCTGACCATGGAAATCAACATGGACAACGCCATGGCCGCCCGCGAAGCCATCAATAAAATTTCTCCCGCCAAGGTTTCCTTCAACGATATGGTCATCAAGGCCTGCGCGATGGCGCTCCGCCAGCATCCTGATGTGAACAGCAGCTGGAGGGGCGACGTGATCCGTTACAACCAGCACATCCACATCGGCTCCGCCGTGGCAGTGGAAGAAGGGCTGATCGTTCCGGTGATCCGCTTCGCAGACCAGAAGAGCTTCTCCCAGATCGCTGCGGAAGCCAAATCCCTGGCCGATAAAGCCAAGAACAAGAAACTCCAGCCCAACGATTACGCCGGCAATACTTTCACGGTTTCCAACCTGGGTATGATGGGTATCGAGGAGTTCACCGCTATCATCAACGCCCCTGACTCCGCCATCCTCGCGGTGGGCGCGATTAAAGAGATCGTGGTAGCCGACAAGGGACAGTTCAAAACCACCAACGTGATGAAAGTTACCCTCAGCTGCGACCACCGCACGGTGGACGGCGCCGTGGGGGCCCGCTTCCTCGTTACCGTGAAGAACTTCCTGGAGAACCCGGTGAACATGCTGGTATAACCAGAAAACAAAACACTGCCATACAGCGCCTCCCCGACCGGGAGGCGCTTTTTTTTAGCGGGTCTGCCCGGTGAAGGAGGCGTGGCAAGGTGGATTTGCGACAAAAAGCGGATGGGAATACCCTCCAGTAAAGCATGGGTTACTAAAGGCTTACTTAGGGGTAAAGGAGGGGTAAATGTATATCGAATGTAAATAAAAGCGAAGGGGAAAGCCCTTCTTTGGCGCTTTTCATCCCTACAGTACACTTATTATATATATGCTTTATCATACAGGTATGCCTGGAGTAAGTCTTGTTAAGGCGATGAGGGTCCGTGTGACGCCCCTGCATGCCTGCCGGGTGTAGCCGCTGCATCTCCCGGGGAGACGGTCGGTACTGTCCGGTATGGCGCTCCGGGCTTTCGGACTATCCTGGAAGTCATTTTTTCGGACGGTTTGGGGGTATCATACCGTTCCGGGTCATGGGCAGGTACGGTTTCAGTGTCCGGAGTGTTCTCCGGTGGTGCGTCGGGCAAATCACCCGGGAGGGGCGGCGCTATGGGTCGTGGCGGGCGGAATGATGCGTTTACTGGGTGAGTAAACAGAATTAATTTTCACAAAGTTTTGAAAGTTCAATAACTTACCCTACATTTGAATTATGAAATTGCCAGAAGCCAAAGCGCAGTTTATCCAGACATGGGGATTGTTGGGCGCCCAATGGGGCGTGAACCGGACCATGGCCCAGATACATGCGCTGCTGCTGATCGCTCCCGAACCCATGAGTGCCGAAGACATTATGTCGGGCCTCGACATCTCGCGCGGAAACGTGAATATGAACGTGCGGGAACTGATGAACTGGGGGATCGTGGAAAAAGTACTTGTACCCGGCGAAAGGAAGGAATTTTTCGTTGCCGAGAAAGATATCTGGAAAGTGGGTACCGCCATTGCCCGGGAAAGGAAAAAACGCGAATTGGATCCGATTTTGAAGGTCTTGCTGCAACTCAGTAAGGTGGACGGGGATCCGAAAGACAAGCATGTGCGCGCTTTCCGGGAAACCATGCAAAATATCCAGAAGTTCGCTCACCAGACGGATGCCGCGCTGAATGCGTTCATCAAGTCGGAGGAAAACTGGTTTTACAGCACCCTCATGAAAGTGATCCGTTAATTTTGTTGTGACGTTCCACGATAGCGTGAATTCATACCTTGATCTTTCAACACTTTCAGCATTCTCTAAATTATTAAATGAACACGTTATCGTCATCACCGGCGGCGCCGGTTTACCGGGAAGGGATGGGATGGGGGAATGTACCGTGTAGACGCTTTGATTCCATTCCCTAAAGCAGGGTGGTACAACTTTTGCGCACCCATCCGCAGAAGCTTAACTTTGCGATATGAATACACCCAAACATACGGTAGTGCTGGGCGCTTCGCCCAATCCCCAGCGGTACGGATACCTCGCCGTGACGCGTCTCCTTGCCCATGGGCATCCCGTGACGGCCATCGGCAAGCGCGCCGGCACAATCGGTGACACTGCGATCCTCGAAGAACATCCGGCGCTGGAGAACGTGGACACGGTAACGCTCTATCTCAACCCGATGAACCAGGTGCAGTATTACGACTACATCCTCAGCCTGAAACCCAAACGGATCATCTTCAACCCCGGTACCGAAAATCCGGAGCTGGAAACCCTCGCGCGCGAAAACAATATCATACCCCAGCAAGCCTGCACCCTCGTGCTGCTCAGCACCGGCCAGTACTGATTGTCACAATCCACACGATTTCCCCAAACCACACCTCCCCCTGCCGGAGCAATTCCTGCTGCAGTTAATTTTCGTATATTCGGATAATTCCAATTACATCCCGTTAACCCGCAAAGACCGGCACAAAGACTATCAGCAAGGCATCTGGTTTACGCATTACCGTTAAAATATTCCTGTATGAAATGGAGAAGATTCAATGGTGAGCCTATTCACCTGCCCATCAAGGAGGAAGTGCGGCGTGCCATCGTCCGGGAAACCGGGCGCGGGCACCGGTTAAAGGTTTGCATCGGCACCGATTCGCAGGTCAAGGGCCTGGAAACGGAATTCGCCACCGTCATCGTTTTCCTGCGCGAAGGGCACGGCGGATTCATGTTCATTCACAACGAAAAAACACGGGACGTTTACTCCATCAAGGAGCGGATGCTCGTGGAAGTAGCACGCAGCATCGAGATCGCTTACGAATTATGCGACCTGTTCACCGATTATGATGTGGACATGGAAGTACACGCGGACATCAACACCAATCCGCAATTCAAGAGCAACCTCGCCCTGCGCGAAGCCATGGGCTACATCCTCGGGATGGGCTTTGCCTTCAAAGCCAAACCTGAAGCGTTCGCCAGCAGCTCCTGCGCCAACAAGATCGTGAATTAGGCGATGCCCTGGAAACGGGCGTTCATTTCCTCGATAAACGCCAGGATCTGATCGCGGCCCGACTTTTTAACCGTTGATGTAACATAGCTTGCGGGCAGGAACTGCCAGGTCTCGCGCAGCTTGTTGAGGAACGCTTTCGTATTACGGCTGGTTTCCAGCTGCGTATTTTTGTCTGCCTTCGTGAACACGATCTGGAACGGGATGTTCCACTCCCCCAACTGGTTGATGAAATCAATATCGAGTTTCTGCGGCGTATGACGGCTGTCGACCAGCACAAACACATTCATGAGATTGGGCCTTTTGCGGAGATAATCCTCGATCATCCGCTCCCATGCTTTCCGCTGGCCCTGCGACACTTTCGCGAAGCCATACCCCGGCAAATCCACCAAATACCATTGATTATTGATCAGGAAGTGGTTGATCAACTGCGTTTTACCCGGCGTACCGGAGGTTTTCGCGAGTTTTTCCCTGCTGGTCAGCAAGTTGATCAGGCTCGACTTCCCGACGTTGGAACGGCCGATAAAAGCATATTCCGGTTTGTCGGCCACGGGGCATTTTTGCCAGTCGACGTTGCTGATGAGGTATTCTGCAGATTTGATCACCATAATTTTTCCATTTGCGGCCCCTCTGTTACCTTTGCCCCATTATGACGAGCAAAGACGTACAGAAAGTGGTTCCTTTTGAAGGGTCAAAATTAAGCAAGAAGGAGCAGATGGCCAGCATGTTCAATGATATTGCAGGCCGCTACGATTTCATGAACCATTTTATGAGCCTCGGGATCGACGTCTGGTGGCGGAAAGTGGCCCTCCGGAAACTGAAGCCCCTGGCTCCCAAAACTTTGCTCGACGTAGCCACGGGCACCGGCGACGTGGCCATTATGGCCCAAAAGATGCTTCATCCTGACCAAATCACCGGTATCGACATCTCCGAAGGCATGCTCGAAATCGGCCGGGAAAAAGTAGCGAAAGCCGGATTCAGCGATAAAATCACGCTTCAGACCGGCGACTCCGAAACAATAAGTTTTCCCGATGCAACGTTTGATGCCATAACGGCGGCTTTCGGCGTCCGGAACTTCGAGAACCTGGAAAAAGGCCTCGGCGAAATGTGCCGGGTGCTAAAACCCGGCGGCATGGCCGTTATCCTCGAATTCTCCAACCCGACAGCTTTTCCCGTCAAACAATTATATAATTTTTATTTTCGTTATATTACGCCTGCGATCGGCAAATTGGTGGCCCGCAACAAAGCGGCCTATTCCTATCTGCCCAGTTCAGTGAAAGAGATGCCGCAAGGCCAGGAGATGTGTGATATCCTTAAAAAAGTTGGTTTTCAAGACGTTACATGCAAAACGCTTACTTTCGGGATTTGTTCCGTTTACTGCGCCACCCGCTAGCGCTGGCCGTCTTCCTCCTGGGAACCCTCCCGGCAAGGGCGCAGCTCAATATGGAGGAGCACGACAGCAAACCCTATTATTTCGGAATCACCCTGGCCGTCAACCAGAGCCACCTGCGCCTCACGCACAGCGATATCTTCCTGCATCAGGATTCCATCATGGTTGCCGAACCGCTTAAAACCATTGGTTTCAACGTAGGCCTGCTGGCCAACCTGCGGTTCAACCACCGGTTCGACCTCCGCTTCAACCCGCAGCTGTTCTTTGCCAATAAAAACCTATCCTACAAAGAGAATTACCCCGAACGGGTGACCGAAAAGAAAGTGGAATCCATCACCGCCTCTTTCCCCCTCCAGATCAAATTCAAATCCGACCGCATCGGCAACCTCCGCGTATACACGATCGCCGGCATGAAACTGGATTACGACCTCGCTTCCAATAAAGGGCTCCGCCGCGCGGAAGACCTCGTAAAAATCAACAAAACCGCCTACGGATACGAACTCGGCGCAGGGTTCGAAATCTACTTCCCTTCCTTCATCTTCACCCCGGAATTCAAAATCAGCAACGGCTTGAACGACGTGCACGTTAAAGATCCCAATCTCCGGTATTCCCGCGTCATCGACCAGCTCAACACCCGCACCATCGTGTTTTCCATCCACCTGCAAGGGTAAAATATTTACCTTTGCGGCATGCAAAACACCATTATCAAGAATATATCCATCGTTAACGAGGGCACCACCACGGTGGCCGACGTCCTCATCCGCAACGGCCGTATCGAAAAAATCGCGCCGCAGATCGGGGAAACCGGCCGCGAGATCGATGGCACCGGCAAACACCTCCTCCCTGGCGTGATCGACGACCAGGTGCATTTCCGCGAACCGGGCCTCACCCACAAGGCCGACATCCGCCACGAAGCCAGGGCCGCCGTTGCCGGGGGCACCACCTCCTTCATGGAAATGCCCAACACCAAACCCGAAGCCGTAACCCAGGAACGCCTCGAAGAGAAATACGATATCGCCGCGCAGACATCCCTGGCCAACTACAGCTTCTTCATGGGCGTGGCCAACGACAACCCGGATGAAGTCCTGAAAACGAATGCGAAAAAAGACCGCGTCTGCGGCGTGAAGATCTTCATGGGATCTTCCACCGGCAACATGCTCGTCGATAATTACCTCACGCTGGAGAAAATTTTCGGGCAAACGGAGCTCCTCATCGCCACGCACTGCGAAGACGAAAAGATCATCCGCCACAACATGGAGGAATTCAAAAAAGCAAAAGGCGACCAGCTCACCGCGGCTGACCATCCGCTGATCCGCAACGAAGAAGCCTGCTTCGAATCTTCGCTCGTGGCTATCCAGTTCGCCAAGAAACATAATTCCCGCCTGCACATCCTGCACATCTCCACCGAGAAGGAACTGCAGCTCTTCAGCAACATGCTGCCCCTGTCCGAAAAGCGCATTACCGCCGAAGTTTGCGTGCACCATCTCTGGTTCACCGCCGATGATTATGCACAATACGGCAACCTCATCAAATGCAATCCCGCCATCAAGGCTCCCCACCACCGCGAAGCACTCTGGAAGGGCCTGCTCGACGACCGGCTGGACATTATCGCCACCGACCACGCGCCCCACACCTGGGACGAAAAGCAGCAGCCGTACCTCCAGGCGCCCTCCGGCGTTCCGCTCGTGCAGCATAGCCTGCTTATGATGCTGGAACAGGTAAAGGCCGGCCGTTTCACGATCGAACAGCTGGTCCGCAAAATGAGCCACGCACCGGCGGAATGTTTCCGCATCCGGGAACGCGGCTTTCTGCGCGAAGGATATTGGGCAGACGCCGTGATCGTGGACCTGGACGCAGCATCCCCCGTCTCCAAAAACAATATTTACTACAAATGCGGCTGGAGCCCCTTCGAAGGACATACTTTCCCCGCCGCCGTGACCCATACTTTCGTAAGCGGACACCTCGCTTATGACAACGGCGTATTCAACGAACAGCAATGCGGCCAACGGTTGTTATTCAACGCCTGAGCATCGAAACGCGACTGATATACGAAGCGCCCCGTTGTGTACTGCCCCCAAAAAGTTGGACACTTTTGGGGGCACTTCATTGCCGGGGCGCTTCTTTTTTTATGGAAAATTACCTGCCCGGCATCTTTCCCGTTAGATTGATTCATTGTAATTTCACGAAAACGCCTGTGCATGGAGCTGGACAAAACAACGTACCTCGACCTCTCGATCTTCAACCGTGAAGACGAATATTCCCTGTTTCACAAAATGGATTTCACCACCACCGCCGGTGGGCGGGAATACCTGCGCAAGCTTTTCGGCCAGCCGTTGAAAGACATCGCTTTCATCCACAACCGCCAGCAGATGCTCCGCTACCTGCTGGAAAACGGAAAAGCCTGGCCCAAAGCCATCAGCAACGGCACTATCGTGGTGGTGGAGAATTACCTGAATGCGGATATAGAACCGATTTCGAGCAGCGGCGGGCTGGCGTTGTATATCAACACCATCGTCACCAAAACGATCTACGCGCCTGACTTTGGTTTCATCAAATTTTCCTTCGAGCAGCTCATCAACCTCATCCGCGGATTCCAGTCGCTGACGGAAGACATAGACATCGAATCGGCGCCCACCAACCTCCGGATGTTGCTGGAACGGGCGCGCGTGCTCATCAACAAAGACGAATTCCATACGATCGTTGAGCTCGACAACGACGGTGCGCTCAACTCCCGCGAGATCCTCCGGTACGATCGCGCCATCCGCAAGAAATACAAGAAAGTGCTTTGGGAGCTCACCGAAATATACACCCAGCTGGACGCATACCAGAGCATGGCGCAGGCGATCCTCCGCTTCCGGCTGAACTTCCCGGAGTTTACGGAAGAAGTGAAACCGCATATCTCCATCAAACAACTCTATCACCTGATCCTCCCACAACCGGTAGCCTACGACGTTTCGATGGACCCGGACAGAGGGTTTATATTCCTCACGGGGGCTAATATGGCGGGCAAGACCACCTTCATCAAGGCGGTGGGGATTTCCGTGTTCCTGGCGCACCTGGGCATGGGGGTACCGGCGCAATCCATGCAGCTGAGTTTCTTCCACGGCATCCTTTCCAACATCGATGTTAAAGACAACATCTTCAAAGGCGAAAGTTATTTCTACAACGAAGTGCAGCGCATCAAAAACACCATCATCAAAATCAGCGACGGTAAAAACTGGCTCATCCTGATCGATGAAATGTTTAAAGGCACGAACGTGGAAGATGCGAAAAACTGTTCCCTTGCGGTGATCCGCGGATTGCTGCAGAACCGGCGCTGTCTCTACATTCTATCCACACACCTGTATGAAATCGCGGAAGAATTGCAGCGCGAGCCGAAGATCATTTTCAAATATTTCCAGTCGGAAGTGATCGACGACAACCTGCATTTCACTTACGAATTGCGTGACGGGATTGCGAAAGAAAAAATCGGGTACCTGATCCTGCGCAAGGAAAAAGTAATTGAGTTGCTGAACAACATGAAGATGGATTAATCCCTATCTTCATGTTTCACCAACATTGTTTGTACCCATGCTTGTCAGCGTTTTCGGCAGCGCCATTCACGGCGTGGATGCCATTACCATTACAATAGAAGTCAATGTAGGCCAGGGCACGCGTTTTTGTCTGGTGGGCCTGCCGGACAATGCCGTAAAGGAAAGTGAATACCGGATCGAAACGGTGATCAAGAACATTGGTTACCGCATGCCCCGTTTGCGGACGGTGGTAAACATGGCGCCGGCAGATATCCGGAAGGCGGGAGCAGCGTATGATCTGCCGATTGCGTTGGGGATTCTGGCCGCGTCGGAGCAGGCGGTTTTCCGGCATGCGATCGAAACGTTCGTAATTATGGGGGAACTGGGGCTGGATGGAACGTTGCGCCCTGTCCGCGGCGCCCTGGCCATGGCGATGCGCGCCCGGCAGGAGGGTTTCTCCGGCATGATCCTGCCCCGGCAAAATGCATTGGAAGCCGCCATGGTGGAAGGGATCAGCGTGTACGGCATGGCGCACCTGAACGAAGTACTGGCTTTCCTGGAAGGAAGGGAAGAGCGCAGCCCGGAACCCCCAACGGCTTACCAGCCCGGCTTTCCGGAAGGGTTGGATTTTGCGGAAGTGAAAGGGCAGGAAACGATTAAACGGGCGATGGAAATCGCGGCGGCGGGCGGGCATAACATTTTGCTCGTGGGGCCGCCCGGCGCGGGTAAAACGATGCTGGCCCGGCGGTTGCCCACCATTCTTCCGCCGCTCACGTTACCAGAGGCCCTCGAGACCACGCGCATCCATTCCGTGGCGGGCAAGCTGAACGCGGCGGACGGCGTCCTCAGTTCCCGGCCCTTCCGGTCGCCCCATCACACTATCAGCGAAATGGCCATGGTAGGCGGCGGCAGCATTCCCCAGCCAGGGGAAATCTCCCTGGCGCAGCACGGCATCCTCTTCCTCGACGAACTGCCCGAATATCGCCGCTCAGTGCTGGAAGTCCTGCGACAACCCATGGAAGAACGTTGCGTCAGTATTTCAAGAGCGCGCCAGGCGCTGGAGTTCCCCGCCACCTTCCAGCTCGTGGCGAGCATGAACCCCTGCCCCTGCGGGTATTTCAACCACCCCGAAAAACCCTGCACCTGCCATCCGGGCGTTGTCCGCAAATACCTCAACCGCATCTCCGGCCCGCTGCTCGACCGCATCGACCTGCATGTGGAAGTGACGCCCGTGAGCCCCGGCGCATTGGCGGATTCGCCAGTCCCGGAAGCCAGCGCATCCATCCGGGAACGGGTGATGGCGGCGCGGGAACGGCAATCAATGCGCTTCGGCACGCCCACGCATACCGAGCGCAAAAAACAACCCGACGCGTATTGCAACGCGCAAATGAACAGCGGGCAGCTGGAAAAATTCTGCATACTGGGGCCGGAAGCGCGGCAGCTGCTATCCGCGGCGATGAACAGGTTGCAACTGAGCGCCCGGGCATACGACCGGATTTTAAAAGTAGCGCGCACCATCGCCGATCTCGACGCTTCCCCGCAAATAGCATCGCATCACATTGCCGGCGCCATTCAATACCGAACGCTGGACCGCGCCAGCTGGGGCCAGATGTGAAAAAGCCACGGAAATAAAAAAGCCTGCGCGGCAATAGCTACGCAGGCTTCCGTATAGGAACCGGGTCAGTGTTGACCGTTCTGCTGTTCGATTTTCCTGTAATCTTCGCTGAGTTTCCTTTGCACATCGGCCGGCACGGGCGCATATTCCGCGAAGATCGCCTTCACTTTGGCCTTACCCTGCGTCACGTTGCGCAGCGCGGCGAAGAGATGATCCAATTCGGCCTGCGGCGTCCGGGCTTTGATAACCTGTTTGGCATCGCCGGAATCCATGCCGGTAATGATGCTGCGGTGGCTCTGCAACTCGCTCATGATATCGCCCATCATGACGTCGGGCGCGGAAGCTTCCAGGTCGTAGACCGGCTCCAGTAGCTGGGGCGCGGCCTGGTGGAAGGCTTCGCGGAACGCCATCATACCGGCGATTTTGAAGGAGATATCGTTACTGTCGACCGGGTGCATTTTGCCGTCGTACACGCTTACCTGCACGTCGCGCACGTATGATCCGGTGAGCGGCCCTTCCTGCATCTTTTCCATCACGCCTTTGAGGATCGACGGCAGGAAGCGCGTATCGATGGCGCCGCCGACGATGCAGTTGTTGAAAACGAGCTTGCCGCCCCAGCTGAGGACGATTTCTTCCGTATCACGAACCGGAAATTCCTTGCTGGCGGGCATCCCTTCGAACCAGGGCTCAATCTTCATGAACACTTCGCCGAACTGCCCCGCGCCGCCCGACTGTTTTTTATGCCGGTAATTGGCCTGCGCGGCTTTCTGGATGGTTTCGCGGTAGGGAATGCGGGCGGGAAGGTAATCCACCTGCATATTGTACACATGTTCCAGCCGCCATTTCGTGATGGCCAGGTGCAACTCGCCCTGCCCGTGCAGGATCACCTGTTTCAGTTCGCGATTGTACTCCACTTCCAGCGTGGGGTCTTCCATGTGGATTTCGTTGAGGACTTCACCCAGCTTTTCGTCGTCGGCTTTGTTTTTTGCGATGATGGCCGTCCGTACCCGTGGCGGCGGGAAGTGGATGGGATCGATCTGGCTGTTGAATTTGGGATCGTTGAGGGTATGATTGGTGAAGGTATTTTTCAGTTTGAGGGTGCAGCCGATATCGCCGGAACGGAGGCGGTCTACCTGCTGGCGGTTTTTACCGTCGGCAATGAAGAGCTGGTTCAGGCGTTCGGAGGTATTGCCTTTTTCGTTGTACAGTTCCTGCCCGGCTTTCAGCTCCCCGCTCATCACTTTGAAGAAGGAGAGTTTGCCTATATGGGGCTCCAGCAGGGTTTTAAACACGAAGAGGCAGGTGGACCCGGCGGGGTCGCAGGGCACTTCGCGGCCGTCTTCCGTGCGTTCCGGGGGCATTTCCACGGCGGAAGGTGCCACATTGTCGATGAACCCCATCAGCCTGCCGCTGCCCATATTCCGGAGGGCGCTGAGGCAGAACAGGGGAAACACCTGGTGTTTCATCATCCCGATTTTAAGGCCTTGCCGGAGCTCGTCTTCGTCGAGACTGCCTTTTTCGAAGTACAATTCCATGAGAGCATCATCGTTTTCGGCGGCTTTTTCGACGAGGGTGTTGTGCCACGCTTCGGCCTGCGCCTTTTCATCATCGGGGATGGGGAGTTTTTCAGGTTTGCCGCCACCTTCGGGAAAGCGGTACATGGTCATTTTCAGCAGGTCGATAATGGCATTGAAGCCGGGGCCCTGGTTCACGGGGTACTGCATGACGGTGACGGCTGCACCGAAGAAGCGGCGGGCCTGGTCGAGCACCTGCTGGTAATTGGCGTTTTCGTGGTCGAGCTGGTTAACCGCGAGGATGGTGGGCTTCGCGTAGCGGTCTACGTAATCCCAGATTTGTTCGGTGCCTACTTCCACGCCGTTGTAGGCGTGGAGCACCATCACGGCGGTGTCGCATACCCGGATAGAAGAGGCGACTTCGCCTATGAAATCTTCCAGGCCGGGAGTGTCGATGATATTGATTTTGTAATCGCGCCACTCGGTGTGCAGCGTGGTGGCGTATACGGAGTTACCCCGGGCGTGTTCTACCTCATGGTAGTCCGACACCGTGTTTCGCTCCTCCACGGAGCCGCGTTTTGGGATAATGCCGGCCTCGAACAGCATGTCCTCGGCCAGCGTCGTTTTGCCGCTCTTGGCAGCGCCAATGAGCACAACATTTTTAATGTGTTTTTCGTCATACGTTTTCATACGGCAATAGTTTTGCGGGTGAAGCGCGCCGGGGCGAGTGGGTTTGCCGTTCCAGGAGAAAGAATCAGGTTGCGAGGCTCATAACATGCTGTAGGATGACCTTCCCGGCCGTATATTAAATTACGCAATTTTTAGGGTAAATACCGTGATAAGTCCAGTTTAAAATCGATGTCACAACACCGTTAGGGTGCCAAATAACTTTACCTTTGCCCCATGAAATTATTATTACGGTACCTCAAAAACTATAAATGGCTGGTAATGGCCGCGCTGCTGCTGGCGACCGTTAACCAGGTGTTTTCCCTGTTAGATCCCTGGATATTCGGAGAAATCGTGGACCGCTTCGCGTCCCATCCCCATACGTTCACGGCCGCCAATGCCGCTGCGCCCGAACCGCGGACGGAAAATCAATACCTGTACGGCGTGCTGCTCCTGCTGCTGGCATCCATCGGCGTAGCCATGATCTCGCGCATTGCCAAAGCATTCCAGGATTATTTCGTGAGCGCCATCACCCAAAGGCTGGGCGCCCGGATGTATACCGACGGCCTCCGGCATTCGATGCGCCTGCCTTACCAGGAGTTCGAAGACCAGCGCTCCGGCGAAACGCTCGCCATACTCCAGAAAGTGCGCCTCGATACGGAAAAGTTCATCTCCCAGTTTATCAATATCCTCTTCACCACGCTCGTGGGTGTGGTATTTGTGATGGTTTTCGCCTTCCGGGTGCACTGGTCGCTCGTGTTCGTGTATTTCGGCGGCTCCGTACTGCTGGGATGGCTCATGAACGTGCTGAGCAAGCGCATCAAATCGATACAGAAAAATATCGTGAAAGAAACGACCGTGCTGGCCGGCGCCACTACCGAATCGCTCCGCAATATCGAGCTGGTGAAAAGCCTCGGCCTTACCAACCAGGAGATCCGCCGGCTGAACGCCAATACCATGAAGATCCTGCTACTGGAGCTCACCAAGGTGAAACGCGTACGCAGTATCGCATTCGTTCAGGGAACGTTCGTCAACCTCCTGCGCTCCACCATCCTGTTCCTGCTGCTGTACCTTATTTATGGCGACCAGGTATCCGTGGGCCAGCTCATTTCCCTGCAGCTATATTCCTTCTTCCTTTTCGGCCCGCTCCAGGAATTGGGCAACATCATCCTGGCCTACCGCGAAGCGCAGGTTTCGCTGGATAACTTCCAGCGGATACTCAATACACCCGTGGAAATAACACCCGCATCGCCGGCCAAGCTATCGCTGGTGAATGAGCTGGCATTCCGGAATGTGGGCTTCCAGCATATCACCGCCAAAAACAAAGCCCTCGACGCGATCAATTTCACGGTAAAAACCGGCGAAACCATTGCGTTCGTGGGCCCTTCAGGCAGCGGCAAAACCACGCTGGTGAAGCTGCTGGTGGGATTGTACAAACCCGGGGAAGGGAATATTGAATACAACGGCATCGATTCCGGCGCGCTGGACATCGAAGAGCTGCGCCACCAGCTAGGCTTCGTGACGCAGGACACGCAGCTGTTTTCCGGCACCATCCGTGAGAACCTCCTGTTTGTCAATCCCCGCGCCACGGAAGAAGAACTGATGAGCGCGCTGCAAAGGGCGTCGGCCTATAGCCTGCTGGCCCGTGCAGAACACGGTATCGACACCGTGATCGGCGAAGGCGGGATCAAAATTTCCGGCGGTGAGAAGCAGCGCCTCTCCATCGCCAGGGCCCTGCTGCGGCAACCACGGCTCCTGGTGTTCGACGAAGCCACTTCCGCCCTCGATTCCATCACGGAAGAAGAAATCACCCAAACGGTAAGACAGGTCACCTCCAGCAAAGAACACATCACGGTGATGATCGCCCACCGTCTTTCCACCATCATGCACGCCGACCGCATCTACGTCCTCGAAAAAGGCCGTATCGTGGAAACCGGCGCTCACCATGCCCTGCTGGAGGAAAAAGGCCTGTACTACGCCATGTGGCGCCAGCAGATCGGGGAAAGGAAATCCACCGGACAAACTACCGCATAAACACGATCATACTACCTGCAGCCGGATTTATATTGTACTTTTACGCACCATGAGCAACAAACAGAATTACTTTCTGAGCATACTGAAAATGAAGTGCCCGCATTGCCGGAGAGGCGATATGTTCAAGGATAAAAACCCTTTCCACCTGCGCTTCTCGAAGATTTTCGCGATGTACGAAAGATGCCCGGTTTGCAACCAGAAATATGAACTGGAAACCGGGTTTTGGTTCGGGACCGGTTACGTGAGCTACGCCCTTGGCATCGCCCTGTCGGTTTTTAACCTCGTCTGGTACTGGTTTTTCTTCGGAATGAGCTGGAAAGATGATAGCATCTACTGGTGGCTCGGCGTCAACGGGATCATCCTCCTGGTGCTGCAACCCTGGCTGATGCGCATTTCCCGCGTGATCTATCTATACTTCTTCGTGTACTACGACGAAGATACCGCGCAGCTCCCCGATCCGGAACACCCGCTCGATCATTCCCATTAATTACGAATGAATTATTCATACTGAAGGGCCGTGAAAACGGCCCTTTTTTGCTTTTCATCCAAAATCTGAGCAGTATGTCAGATCATCTTTAGTATCGTTACATGATGTAGTTCGAAGGGAAGGAAGATGCAGGCGCATCCATGCTCAAATATATCTTATCATTTTCATTACTCCTTAATTTTTCTGGGAAGACCGTCGTGTAACGCAATCCCAGCGCGACTTACTTGCCACGCCAACATTCATTTCCAGAAATAAGCGCTTATTATTTGCAACATAGATGCATTTTACTAGATTTGCAACTTTGTTGCACATTAAACATACTATCATGAAAAAGCTCTTGCTCCCGGCGGTTTTCGCCGGATTGTTCCTGGCTGCCTGCCGTAAAGATGACAAACCCGCCGACCCGGCGCCCGTTGAAAAAGAAGCCGCCTACCTACGGCTGATCGTCAGCGATGCGGACCAGGCGCGTATCTCCGTCGTAGATCCCTTGAAAAGCACCACCGCTCCCTTCAACATTAAAGCCGCCCAGCCTTCGCTGTATGCCACCAGCACCGGCCAGTTCGCCGCCATCATCAGCCGCGCCGACAACACCGTGGAATTCTTCAACACCGGCATCGAAAAACACGGCGGACATTTCCACGTGCATGAACCCGGAATGTCGCCCGTCACCTTTGCCGAAGCGGGCCCCACGCACTTTTACGCACATGCCGGCCTCAACGCTATTTTCAATGACGGAACGGGTACGATCAGCCTGTTTAAAGACGGCGACCTGGAAGACGGTCCCGGCGCCATCCTACCGGTTGCCCAACCCCACCACGGCGCCATGGTGATCTTCGACGATCATACCCTTGCCGTTACGCAGAAAGATGGCTCCATTTCCGGTACGCTTCCCGAAAAAGTAAAAATCATCGACCGTTTCGGTAAAACACTCCACGAAACCGGGATTGCCACCAAAGGCATCCACGGCGATGCGGGCAACGGCAAAATGGCGGCCTTCGGCAGCCCGGATGGCGTGCTCATCGTTTCCCGGAACGGCGAACAATTCCTCGTACCTTATCCTTCCAACTTCGGCGACGCCTGGCTCGGGACCATCTACGGCCATAATGCCCTCCCGCACTTCTTCGGTTCCACTAGCCTCGGGCTTTTTAAAATCGATCCCGCCACCAAACAAATCACCGAAGTGCTGAAAAATAACAACAACATCCATCAATACCTGCTCGACGGCGAGGGCAAGCATTTTTACGTACTTCTCACCGACGGCACGCTGAAAGTCTTCAACGCCGCCACCGGCCAGCAAACGAAGGAAGCGAAGATTGCACCGCCCATACCCGCGGGCGCCACGGCCGCGCAGAAACCTTATTTCGCCGTATCGCGCAGGGCGCTATATATCACCGATCAGGCAGCAGGCGCCATCCGCAGCCTCAACCTGCCGGATCTTCAGCAAACGGCTTCCATCAACGTAGGCGGCAAGCCTTTCAAAGTACTGGTCACCGGCGACCAGGAAGGCCTCGAGGCAGACGAACACTAAAGCCAGCCAATACACAACAAAAAGGGGAACCAGCGATTGCCGGTTCCCCTTTCCTTTTGCCTGTTACAGCTATCGTTACTTGATTTCAACCGGGAATTCTGCCTGCGCATCGCTGCTGCCGGGTGCGTAGGAACCGTCTTTGCCGGTCGGCTGGTGACGCACCACCATGCGTAAATAGCCTTTGAAAGCAGCCTTGGTGGCTACCTGCACATCCAGACCAATGGGTAAGTTCTTCGTGTCTTTATCCAGCGGCCTAACAGTAGCCGCGGTTGTCACCGAATCGGTTACGGGGGCGTTGGCATTCACGAAAAACAGATGGAAGAGGCGATGTTCATCAGCTTCCTCTGCGATTTCATGCGTCACGGTGTCGGCGGGATTTTTACGTTCATCCAGCAATTCGGTAGCCAAAAGATAAGTGGTATTGGCTTTCAGGTTGATGGGCGTTATCTGGGGCGCGTTGCCACCGGCGCCGTCCATGTCTTTCCACGTCGCGATCACTTTCTCCGCAGGCGTGGCGGCATTGGTGAAAGTGAGTTTCACGGTCGTGATTTCTTCGTTTTCATTTTCATGATCATGGTCGTGATCGTCATGCTTTTCCTTTTTGCAGGCGGAAAATGTGAGCACGGCGGCTGCGGCCAAAAATGCGATGGACTTATTAACAGTGAAAATTTTCTTTGTCATGTTCAGGAGGATTTTTTGCCGAAAATGAGCGGCAGTTTGAGTTTAAGGTAAATGTTCGCGCCTGGCTCATCCGCATAATACCGCAAACCGTTCAGGTAATCGCGGTAGCGGGTGTTGAGGACGTTGGTGGCACCAAGGATAACGGACAGGGGTTGCCTGCCGAAATGCAGCGTGCTGCCGGTTTCTATACTCAGCAGGTTGTACGCGTCGGGAGCAGCCATGTAATCCTGGCCGCGGGGATCTGTCGGATCTTCGATATTGGCCGGCGTACGCGTCTGCTTCGTTACGTTCTGCATGCTCACAGCGATGTAGTTGTCCGTGAATTTTTTCGTGCTACCCGGGAAGTAACTGATTTCATGTTCGAACCTGTCGGACGGCATGCTGATCAGCCAGTCGTTGATACTTTCGTTCCAGGCACGGAGCACGGAGGCTTTGGTGGTGAATTGCCATTTGGGAAGAAAGCGATAACGCACCTGCGCGTCGAAACCTTTAGTAGTGGCGTCGGCGCTGGTGTAGTACCAGAACGGGAATGCCCCGCGGATAGTCACCACGGTACTGTCTGTCGGTTGCAGAAAAATGAAGTTGTCGAACTTGTTGTAATACAGGTTCACATCGGCTTCCAGCTTGTCGTTCAGATCGTAGTGCAGCGCCAGGTTGATTTTATTGGCGGCTTCGGCTTCCAGGTTCCCCGCTCCCAGCTCGTACCGCGCGGCGCCGTGGTGGATACCGGTGGCGTACAACTCGTTCACGGCCGCCGCTCTCCAGGCATGCGCCGCATTGATCGTCGCGTGGAAGTTGTCGGTGAGGCGGAACTGTGCGCCCACCGAACCGGAGAAGTTGCTGTAATCGCGCTCGGCGTAACGGATATCGTGGGTATTGTCGCTGATGTCGTAATAGCTCCTGTTATCGTAGCGGATACCGCCTTCGAGGAGCCATTTGTTGTCGGCGCTTTCCCACTTTTCGGTCCAGAACAAGCCCCACTGCCGGCTTTCGTAATTAGGAATGAAAAGCCTGCGCTCGTAGCTGTTCCGTTGGAACATGCCGCTAGCGCCGATGGTACCGCGCAGACCTTTCCAGGAACGGTGGTCCCAGAGCAGCTCGCCGGTCCAGGTGGTGAGGTTCAGATTCATCCGGTTTACCGCCAGGGCGGAGTTGTAATCCAGCTCCTCCCGGTAGTTGAACTGCCGCGCCAGCACGAGGTTCAGCTTGCCGGCGTTGCCGGTGTTCACGAAACCTTTCACTTTGAACAGTTCGTGTTCGATGCGCTGGTATGGCCTGTCGATTTTATACGAAAACCCTTCCGTGTATTCCGGCAATGGGCGGCCGTTTTTGATGGCCAGGTCGAGGTCCGTGCTATTGCCGATGTGCGACCCTTCGAACACCGCGAGGTTGGTATTGAACTGGGAATAGAACAGTTCTACTCCATAATTTTTCTTTTTATAACCTGCGGCGGCGGAGAAATTGAATTCTTCCACGCCGGTGTTATCGAGCCAGTAGTCGGGCGTGCGGGTGTTGCCCCCTTTGCGGAGGGTACCTTGCAGCCGCCAGCTGAGCCCCGGCACCTGGGGCACTTGCTGTTCAAGAATAGCACTGAGCGCGCCCAGGCGGTTATTGGAAAAGGCGGACATATTCACTTCCCCTGCCAAACCCGGCCGCACCGGAAGTGCCCTCGGTTCCACGAGCACCACGCCACCGATCGCATCACCGCCATAACGGAGCGCGCCGGCGCCCTTCACCACTACCAGTTTATTGGCAAGGTAAGGGTCCACTTCGGGCGCATGCTCCGATCCCCATTGCTGGCCCTCCTGGCGGATGCCGTTGTTGAGGATCAGGATGCGGTTGCTGTGAAGGCCGTTGATAACAGGCTTGGAAACGTTGGGCCCGGTGGTCATCGTCGTTACCCCGTTGATGCGCTTTAATGCATCGCCCAGGCTGAGCCCCCGGGTTTTGTCGAGTTCCCTGCCGCTGATGGATTCCACAGCCGAGGTCGTCACTTCCTTCGCAGCATGACCGGTTACGGCCACTTCCTGGAGCTGGGTCACGCTGTGCGGGAGGGAAATGTTCCGCCGCTCGTCGCCGCCCACGGGCCACGACAGCTCCACGGGCAGGCAGCCGATGTGGCTGACGTGCAGGGTATATGTACCCGGACAAAGCCCATCGATCTGGTATCGTCCTTTATCGTCGCTTTTAACGGCCTGCCGGGTTTCTTTCACTAAAATGGTAGCGCCAGCCAGTGGTTGCTGGGTTTCGCTGTCGGTCACCGATCCGCCGATACGGATGGTGCACTGCGCCGCTGCGGGAGCCGCCCAAGCCAATGCGGGGAGGCCGCACAGCAGTGCGCGTAATATCAAATGTCTCATCTGGTTACAATGCGTCGTAGGCAGCCGGTACTTGCTGCCAGTGATAAATGAGTTGGGGGGGATGATGGGGCTTATGTGGCCGGAGGCGCCCTGAGTGAGCAGTAAAGTACCGGGGCTACCGGCACGGGAACCGGCTGCGCGGAAAGCAGTTCGGCATATACAAAAGGCACCGCTGCCAGGCGGACGGTATGCTCCGGGAGGAACATCTCCATGGCGCCATGCAGCCAGTCGCAGTGCGTGTGTTCGGTGGAAATGGCCGGACCGTGGGAATACGAAGCGCTGCAGGCAGGCTCGTCTACCGTGTCTTCATGGCCGGAAAAATGGTGCAGGTACTCGCGGGGCGTCGTGTAAATACCGAAGACGCCCAGGAGGAAAAAACGCTTATTTGTAGCAAACGCTGTCTCAACACACCTGTTTATGGCGACAAAGATAGCCTTTTTCCCGGAATTGCAACAAGGTTGCAGGCCTACCGGACCTTCATCATTGTGCGTACCTGCTGGGCCGCGCCGTTCTGGAACCGCACATAATACATCCCTGAAGGCAGGTGTTCCGCGTCAAGGGTGTGGGTGTAAGTGCCCGCGGCATGCTGGCGGTCAACCGGTTTGGCTATCAGCCTGCCCATGGTGTCGAACACCTGGATAAGTGTATGGCCGCCCCGGGTTTTGTATTGCAATACCGTTTTTGCCGTAAAAGGATTGGGGTAGTTGGAGATGAGCGTTTCGTTGTCGCCCACGCCGGGAATCCCCGTTACCACGCTGCATGCCAGCCCGT
Organism: Chitinophaga pollutisoli; assembly: GCF_038396755.1. NCBI lineage: Bacteria > Pseudomonadati > Bacteroidota > Chitinophagia > Chitinophagales > Chitinophagaceae > Chitinophaga > Chitinophaga pollutisoli. Next base: position 2,457,059 of record NZ_CP149822.1, read on the forward strand.
TGATGAGCGGCAGGCTCTGGTAGTTGTTCAGCATGATCCTGTTAAGGTCTTGCGAAGGCACGCAGAACCATTGTTCCAGCAGCGAGGCGTAAACGGAACGGAAGTCATATTGCATGGGCACGTTGTCTACCGGACCCGCTGCATCCGGCATCGTGGGGTTGTTGCCCAGCACCTGCTGGTTCACGTAATCCCCGAAAATGATCATGGGCGCGGAGTTGCCGTGGTCGGTGCCCATGCTGCCGTTGGACATGATTCTTCTCCCGAATTCGGAGAAAGTCATCCCTACCACCCGCTGCGATTTCTTCTGCATGGTGAGGTCGTCCATAAAGGCCTTAACGGCTGAGGAGATATTCCCCAGCAGCCGCGCATGTTCGCCAGTGGTGGTATCGCCGCTGTTGGTCTGGTTGGCGTGGGTATCGAAACCGCCGATGCTCACCATGTAGAGCCGGGTCTTTAAACCGCCAGCCACCAGCCTGGCCACGATTTTCAATTGTGCGGCGAGGGAGTTGTCGGGATAAGGCCCTTGTGACATCACTTTCGCGGCCGCAGCCTTGATCACGTCGGCATACTTGTTGGTTTGCCGCTGGATTTGCCGGATGTATTTCAGCTCTTTGCCAGCGCGCGTGTTCGGCACATTTTCTTCGATATTGTCAAGGAGGTTGTAGAAATCGGTAGGACTGGTCACTGCCATGCCGAAGTTGCCGCCACCTCCCACAAAAGCCGGCGATACGATGGATCCGATCTGGATCGCGGGCGGATCGGGCATTTCTGCATTTGGGAAATCTTTCGGGTAACCGGGATATTCCGTATCGAGGAAACGCCCGCCCCAACCGGTTTCCAGTACCTGGTTGGCATCGGAGCCGGTGAGCCAGATATCAGTCGCGCGGAAGTGGGAGAAGTTCGGGGAAGGATAACCGACCGACTGAACGATGGACACATGCCCTTCGTCGTACATTTGCTTAATGCCGGTCATCGCCGGGTGGATGCCCGTTTTGGTATTGCCTGCCAGCCGCAGCACACGCCCTTCCGGGATCGCGATATTCCTGCGCGCCGTTTCATACTTGCTGTACTGGTCGAGCGGGATCACCATGTTCAGCCCGTCGTTGCCGCCGTTCAGCTGGATCATTACCAGCACATGATCGTTGTCGAGCGCGGTTTTTTCAAGCGCGGCGAGGAAAGGTGAAGCGGCAAAAGCTTTGATGGAAAAGCCGTTGATAAAGGTAGGCAGGATAGATGCCGGGGCGGTATATCTGAGGAAATCTCTGCGTTTCATAATTAGGTTTTCAACGTGATCAGGCCAGGTGGTATTCCGACAGGTTCATGATGGTTTTGTAAAGCGCTTTTAGCATGTCTGTTACGAGCGCCTTTTGCATCGTATCGCCCGGGTTGGAAATGTATTGATCCCAGGCTTGCGTCCAGTAGTAATCCTGTTCCTGGTCCTTGAGCAGGATTTTATCTTTCAGATATGTTTTCATGGCGCCGGACAGATCCATCCGGTAGAGGATGGCCAGTGCGTCGTTGATAAGGTGCACGGGGTTGCCGGGGTCCGGAAGTTGCTGGGTGAACACCAGCGGGTCGATCTGCAGGCGCTGGCCCATGGAATTGTAACCCGTGGTGATCATCTGGTCGGCCAGGAAATTCCTTTTCGGCAGCGTGTCGGTATTGATCCAAAGTTCGTGGAACTGGGGCGCGAGGTAGTACGCATCCCACCCGGAAACGCCCGGCGGATCGCCGATATTTTGCTGCTGGCTGCCTGCGGCGGATTGCAGGGAACGCCACTGCGCGTATGCATTCATGTAATCCGTTGCCGGCGCGAACTTCACGCCGAACTCCCGGCACATGCCCACCGTATAATCGACGGGACTTTTAATCAGGCACGACATATTCGCGGGATCGTAAAAATGCTCGCTTTTGAAAAGCGCGGATAACACGGGGCGGATATCATAATTCGCCTGCCTGAAAATATCCGCCAGCGGCGTGATCACGTCGGCTTCCGCGGTGGAATCCACTTCGTAATAAATGAAGAACTGGTACAGTTTGCGGCAGATGAACTTCGCGACTTCCTGTTGCGCGAAGATGATATTGAGCATATCGTCCAGCTCGGTGGTACCCGCCATACCGGTTTTGCCGGTGATGACTTTATTGGAGAACCAGTTGGAGAACTGTTTGTTTTCTACGTCGTGTTTGGTGGGATCGAAATAGCTGCTGATGTTGACCTTGTCCACTTTGTACCCAGTGAGCACATGCGCCGCGGCGCGAACGTCTTCTTCCTGGTAAAGTGAATCGGGGCCTTTGCCGCAGGTGAAAAGTTCGAGTAGTTCGCGGGCGTAGTTTTCGTCGGCGGCGGTTTTCTCGTTGAGATAACCGTTGAGGTAGACGAGCATGGCCGGGTCGATGGTCACCGCTTTGGTGAGGGCTTTGAAATTGCCCAGTGCATGCGACCGCAACATGGCATTGTGCGCGTACATGAAGCGGGCATCTTGTACGATATTGGTTTCGGTGGCGAAATGGTTATGCCAGAAAAGCACCATCTTTTCGTGGATGGAGCGGCTTTGATTGAGCATGAGGCCCGTCCACCAGGCTTTGTAGCTGTACCTGCGATGGTCGTTAAGGTCTTCGTCTCCTTCGGGGGCCGTAACCCAGGTAGCGCCCGGCACAACGCCGGTGGGGTCTACATAGCCGCCGGTCTGGTAGCTGTTGACGGGCGGTGCGGGTGTGGCGGCAATGGGAACGAGAAGGGCGTCTACCGCCTGGTTCATGCTCATGCCTGCGAAATGGCTCACGTCTGCCGGCGCTGCGCCGAACATGGCGCGCTTCAGCAGGTGAACGACCTGCGCGGTGCCCCAGGTGCCCGTATAAGGCGATATGCCGGTGAAAGTCCGGGCAGCTTTGACAGGAGCGGCTTTGCGGGAGGAGTTGAGTGTCAGAAACGATCTGCGGTCCATCGGGGATACGGTTAAAAAGCGGTCAAATGTTGCATATGAAACTGCCGGAAAAACAACCACAGCAGCCAATTCTGCATCCAAATTAGTAAAAACTTTAATTCAATTGTATTATTTTATATGAATCTGACGGCAAAAAAGCGGTTAACCTGCCGGAAGCCGAAGATGAAAAATGAAAAAGCCGCCGAAGTGAGTGACACAACGGCGGCTGTTAGTTGATGACAAGCTGGATATTAAAAAATCATTCCGGCGGGATCAGGCGAGGTTTTCGATAATGCCCGCGATTCCCTGGCCGCCGCCTACGCAGGCGGTTACGATGCCGTATTTTTTCTTGAGGCGCTGCATATCGTTGAGCAGCTGGATGGTGAGCTTGGTACCGGTGCAGCCGAGCGGATGCCCCAGCGCAATGGCGCCCCCGTTGATGTTCACGATCTCCGGATCGAGGCCCAGCTCACGGATCACGGCGATCGACTGCGAAGCGAACGCCTCGTTCAGTTCGATCAGCTCGATGTCGCCGAGCGATTTACCCGCCTGGCGCAGCACTTTGGGCACCGCGGCCACCGGGCCTATGCCCATGATCCGTGGATGAACGCCCGCCGAAGCGCAGGCTACCAGCCGGCCGATGGGTTGGAGGTTCAGTTCTTTCACCATTTTCTCACCCATGACGATCACGAAGGCCGCGCCGTCGCTCGTTTGGGAAGAGTTGCCCGCCGTCACCGAACCACCGGCGGCAAACACCGGTTTCAGCTTGCCGAGCGCATCGATGGAAGTATCGCCGCGCGGACCTTCATCCGTATCTACCACCCAGGATTTCGACTGTTTCTTGCCTTTTTCGTTCACGAACACATCCTCCACCGTAATGGGCAGGATGCCGGGTTTGAAAAAGCCGCTCTTGATGGCGTTGATGGCTTTCAGGTGCGACTGCAGGCTGAATTGATCCTGTTCTTCGCGGCTGACGTTATATTCTTTGGCCACCGCTTCCGCGGTGAGGCCCATGCTGAGGTAATAATCGGGGGTGGTGGTAGCCACGCTGTAGGCGGGAACGGTCTTCCAGCCGGCGGTGGGTACGAGGCTCATGCTTTCGGTCCCTCCGGCGATGATGCAATCGGCCTGTCCGCTGCGGATCTTCGCGGTGGCGATGGCGATGGTTTCGAGGCCGGAAGCGCAATACCGGTTGACGGTCATACCCGGCACATCGATCCCCAGCGCGCGCACGCTGATCATCCGGCCGATCTGGAGGCCCTGTTCGGCTTCCGGCACCGCATTACCTACAATCAGATCATCAACCCGGTTGGGATCGAGCTGCGGAACGGCGCCCAGCAACCCTTTGATCACGTCTACAGCCAGATCGTCGGGCCGGTAAAACCTGAACCCGCCTTTCTTCGATTTCGTCACCGCCGTTCTGTATCCTGCTACGATATATGCGTCTTGCATGGTTATCTCCTTTTGTTTGGTATTCTCCAAATTTAAGGAATTCCAGCCTTATTTGACCGGTATCTCCAGGTATGTCACGGAAACGCCGGCAAATATGCCGTAACCCTTACCCACATTGGTGTAGACGCTTGCCGGCTCCCCGAGGAAGTTGCCATTGACGGTTTCCTGGAGCTCCAGCGATTTCAGGTATTGCCAGCTGGCGGACGTGAGGCCGGTCACCTCCAGCAGCAGCACTTCGTCTTTTACCAACACCTGCCGCGTCTGGAATACCACAAGGATTTCCCGCCCGTCGAACCGCTCATCGGGGATAAGGCTGGATTCGTGGTACGTTTCGGTGATCATGTCGGTAAAACTGTTGTTGTAGGAAGGATCGAAACGGTAACCCCTGCGTTCTGCGGGCACATAGCGGCCGTCGCCGAGCTTTTTCGCCTTGTACAGGCGAATCCTGTAGCGGTCGGGCCCCGGCATGTCCGACAAATACACCTTCACGCGGTTGCCGCCCTCCTGGGCAAAAGGCTCGCGCAGCAACGGCCGCCGCGGCAGCGTATCTTCCGCCGTCACAGCAGGCAACCCGGCAGCACTTACTTCCAGCTGGTACTTTACGCCCGCCGCCACTTTCGTTGCAGACACATAATACCCTTTCCCACCGATCTCCTGGTATTGCAAATCCATTGGCGCATCACCGGCCATCAACCTGATGGCTGCATTCCTGATTTCCGGGAAAGTAGTGGCCCCAGGCGGCTGCGAACGGGTCAGGCGCAAATACACCACGCTATCTTCCTGCATCAGGCTGTTCACCACGATGCGGTCGCCTTCGTATTCCACCGATATATCTGCCGACCTCTCACAAGCAGCCAGTGCGGCTATGGCGATGAATAGAAATATCTTTTTCATATCAGAATTTTACCGACCACGATACGCTCGGCAGCACCGGCAGGATGCTCATCATCGTTAGCTGGCGCCGCTGCAGTTCCGGGTTGTGCTTATAGTAATACAAAAACGGGTTCTTCTGGTTATAGATGTTGTATAATCCGAACGTCAGCGTGTACCGCGCCACCTTCCGTTGCTTTACGTACGTTGCGTTCAGATCCAGGCGGTGCACGTCCTGCATGCGAACGGTGTATTGATCCCGATAGACGTCCACCGGGTCCAAAACATCCGGCGGCAGCGGTGCGTTCGGCGAAGGCTCTGTGATCATTTCGTAGCTCGACACCGGCAAAGTCAGCGGCAGGCCGCTCGCAAATTGCCATTGCGCCGACACCTCCCATCGTTTCCCAATCTGCTGCGACAGCATTACTTCCAGCTCGTGGCGGCGATCGTATTTGTATGGAAAAACGCGGCCCTGGTTGATGTTCGGGAACGAGCGGCGGCTCCATGCCAGCGTGTAACCGATCCAGCCTTTGAAGCGATCCTGCTTTTTCTGAATAAGCGCTTCCATGCCATAACTCCAGCCGCGGCCTACCACCACCAGGTCTTCCCAGCTTTTGGTGGCCGCACTGAAATCCGCCGTCTGCTCCTGGTACTGGATCACATTTTCCATCCGCTTGTAATACCCTTCCACCGACATCTCGTATCGGTTGCCGTTCGTGGTTTTGGCCAGTCCCAGCGCCAGTTGCTGCGAATGCATGGGCGGCACTTTGTTTGTAGCCGCCACCCAGAGGTCGGTCGGTAAAAAAGTAGCCGCGTGGTTGGTGAGCAGGTGAATGTATTGGGTCATGACCGTGTAAGACATTTTCAGCGCCCACCGCCGCGGCAGCATATAGCGGAAGCCGAGGCGCGGCTGGATGGAGGTATACGCCCTTCCCTCGACCAGGAAAGCCGACCCGTGCACACCGAGGTTCAGGTGCATGGAGTCTCGGATTTTCCAGTCGTTTTCGAAATACAAAGACAATTCCACGCCGCCATGCGTCTGATCGTTGTAGGTAGTGTCTGTCAGTTGCATGTCGTCAGATACGTTATTGAACGCCGCAATGCCTGGCCTGAACACATGCCAGGTGCCCTGCCCGCCGAAGCGGATCACATGTTGCGGGTTGGGGCGGTAGTCGAAATCGATCTTGGCGCCCAGGTTGTCGACCTTGGAATAATACCGGCCGAAAGCGTTGTCGTTTTCCCGGACCTGCGGCGTATCGAGCGCCATGTATTTGTAGCGGTAATCCGTATTGAAGTAAAACTGCGAGTAATTGACCGTTACGTTGGAAAACAGGCGGGGATTGAAGATGTGGTTCCAGCGGATGGCATACGCCTGGTTGCCCCAGCCCATCCGGAAGCGCATTTCCTCATGATATTTCTTCGCCGATCCCTGCATCGAATCGAAAGTTTCGTTGCGATGCATGGTGAGATTATCTTTCCCGCCGTACCCGCTGAGGTAGATGCGATCCTTTGGCGAAAAGATATGATTGATCTTGAAATTTGCGTCGTAGAAATAGGCCCAGAATTCGCCTTCTTCCCCTAGCTTCAATTCCTTATTGGCGATTTCCTGCATAATCAGATCGGCATAAGTACGACGGCCGGTGAACATGTAAGATGTTTTCCCCTTGACGATCGGGCCTTCCACCGCCACGCGCGACGCAAGCAGCCCGAGAGTGATTTCGTAATGATCATTGTACATATCGCCATCCTTCATCGAAATATCCACCACCGAAGATAAACGCCCGCCGTAACGCGCCGGGAAAGCGCCTTTGTAGAGGTCTACATTTTTAATTACATCCGGGTTGAAGACGGAAAAAACCCCGAACAGATGGCTGGAATTGTAAACAGGCGTGCCATCGAGCAGGATGAGATTCTGGTCCGGGCTTCCGCCCCTGACGTGAATCCCGCTCGTGCCTTCCATCCCCCCGCTCACGCCGGGCATGGCCTGGATGGATTTGAGCACATCGGCTTCGCCGAGAACGCGGGGCATGGTTTTGGTCTGCGCCATGTTGATGTTGACCTTGCTCATCTGCGTTTGGTCCTGCAGCCGGGGGAGCGCTTCGGTCACTTCCACTTCTTTCAGGGTGTTGGAAGGGCTGAGTTTGAAGTTCAGCTGCCGGTTGTCGCGCCCCGGAACGGGCATCTGCATGGCATTGTATCCTGTGTAGGAAACGAAGAGCGACAGCGTGTCGCGGAGGGAAGTGAAACTGTAGAATCCGTATGCGTTGGTGACGGTGCCGGCTTTGAGATGCGGGGCGTAGACGGTGGCCCCGATGAGTTTTTCGCCGGTGGATGCGTCTTCCACATATCCGCTGATGGTCCGTTGGAACGAAGACTGCGCGGCGAGCACCAGTTGCCCGCCGATGCGGCGGTATTGGATGCCGTTGTCGCCGAAGAGCTGGTCGAGCACCTGCCACAGGGGCATATCACGGACGCTAAGCGTCACGCGGCGGTTGAGGTTTACCACGTCGCGGCTGTAGCTGAATGGAATACCGTATGTTTTTTCCAGATGGTCACAATACACGTAAAGGGGCTGATCTTCAAGGGAGACCGAGATCCGGGTGCGCCAGTTCCATGCGAACACCTGCAGGGGGAGCATTGCCAGCAGCAATAATCCCGGCAGGACTTTCTTCATTTTGCAAGCAATTAACTATGACAAATAACGGTTACAAAGGTTGCAGCATATAGCTTCCCGGCGTCGGTGATTCCACGGATGCGGATACCATATATGCCAGGGCGTCTATCACTTCTTCAACTGACTCTCCGGAAAAGTGGACGGTGATCCGTTTTTCCAGCATCGCGGGGTCGGCGACGGAGATGTTGACATGATACCTCTTTTCCACTGTTTCCAGGACAAGGCCGAAAGGAACGTCCCTGAACACCATCGGGTGATCTGACTGGCCCGACGACACTTCGAATCCGCCATCCGCACCGTTTCTTCTGAGGCTCATGCCCTGTGTCATCACCACGGGTTCGCCGAGCGAGGGGTCCGTCACCTGTATTTTACCGCTTTCCACCTGGATGAACAGGGTGGTGTCGAAAGATACGGAGAACCGGGTGCCCAGTACTTTGATTTCTGTACCGCCCGCTTCCACGATGAACGGCTTCCCGGCGGCGGGGGCGATATCGAAATCGGCTTTGCCCGACATGCGAACACGGCGTTCCGCTTCCCCGAAGTCATCATCCACCGTCAGCGTGCTGTTGCCGGCGAGCTGGACGCGGCTGCCGTCGTTCAGGGCGGCGGTTTGGCCGCCGGAGAACGATTGTTCGCCTGCACCGAGGCGCTTCAGTCCCCAGAAGCCCGCCATCAGCAGCACGGCAACTGTTGCCGCGGCTATCCACCAGGTGTTTTTCCGGCGGAGGGGCACGATATCCGCTTCCGGGGCTGCCGTTGCCGGCTGAGCGGTAACGGTGGCGCGGAGGCGGTCCCAACTGCTGCCGGTACTGATGCCGAAATCACGAATCGCCGGGGCGGGGGCCTCCAGCAGCCGTTGGATGGCGGCAAGCGCGGCCTCGTTGGCCGGCCCTTCCTTCCGCCATGCATCCACCCATGCGCGTTCCGGGGCTTCCGCCTCGTTCAGCAGGTACTTGCACAACAGGGAATATAATGCCTCATCGGGCTGCAGATGGCTCATGAACAGTTGTAAAATTAACTAGACGGATAGATGACGCGCGCCAAAGCGCCCATCCCCCATCCCATATCAAAAAAACAGGTGCAGGTAATCCCGCAGCTCCTCATGGAGGATCTTCAGGGCCTTTCCCATCTGGTTCTCAACAGTTTTAACGGAAATATTCATCACGGTGGCGATCTCGGCATATTTCAATTGCTCCTTCCGGCTCAGGACAAACACCTCCCGGCAGCGCTCGGGCAGCTTCCCCAGGGCCTGCTCCAGGCGGCCTTCCAGCTCCCGCGCCTGGACGGACAGCTGAACCGAATCCTCCTGCATCCTCCCGAAGGAAGTCTCTTTTTCGGTCCGCACCTGCTGCTTCCGCCATTGGCTGATGGCCATATTCCGGATGGAAGTGAACAGATACGACCGTTCCGACCCGGAAATACGGATCTGCTCCCGCTTTTCCCATAACTGGGAGAAGACGAGCTGCACCACTTCCTCCGCCTCCCAGGGGTCGCCGGTGTAGTGCACGGCAAAGGCAAGACAGTGGCTGTGATGCTCCCGGAAGAGCCTTTCAAATGCAGCGAGGTCCAACATGATCGTTGCGGCAAAATTAGGCGGCCGGGATACATAAACCAAATAGGTGTTGGTCTGGGCAATTTTATATCTTTGCGCGACATGTACGGTTTTATCAAAAAAATACTCTTCGGCTTCCCCCTGAGCGCATACACTACGGTGTGATGCACGGGCTGAAAGTCGTGAATGCGCTGCCTTTCGGCAAAAATGTGCTCGATGGCATCTGCCGTCCGAAAAATAACGGCCTGGAACGCAAGCTCTGGGGCCTCACTTTCGCCAATCCCGTGGGCCTCGCCGCCGGTTTCGATAAAGACGCCAGGTTCATCGACGAACTGGCCCATCTCGGGTTCGGTTTCGTGGAAATCGGCACCGTAACACCCCTGCCCCAACCCGGCAACGACCAGCCCCGGCTGTTCCGCCTCCCGCAGGACGAAGCCCTGATCAACCGCATGGGTTTCAATAACGAAGGCGTGCGCGCCGCGGCGAAAAGGCTGCAAAAACGCAAATCCAATATCATCGTTGGCGGTAACATCGGTAAAAACAAACTGACGCCCAACGAAGAAGCCGTGAGCGATTACGAAAAATGCTTCCATGCGCTGTTCGACGTGGTGGATTATTTCGTGGTGAACGTCAGCTCCCCCAATACACCCGGCCTCCGCGCCCTCCAGGAAAAGGAGCCCCTCAAACAGCTGCTGCACCATTTGCAGATGCTGAATAACCAGCAATCAAAACCCAAGCCCATCCTCCTGAAAATAGCACCAGACCTCACCACCGAACAACTCGACGATATCATCGAGATCGTCCGGGAAACGGAGCTGGCAGGATTGGTAGCCACCAATACCACTATCAGCCGCGAAGGATTAACGACCCCGCAAAGCGAACTGGACCGGATCGGCATGGGCGGGCTGAGCGGGCGCCCCATGCGGGAGCGCGCCACGGAAGTCATCCGTTACATCTCGCAAAAATCCGGCGGCACCATTCCCATTATCGCCGTGGGCGGTATCTTCACCGCCGCCGACGCCCAGGAAAAACTCGACGCCGGCGCCAGCCTCGTGCAGGTGTACACCGGATTCATATACGAAGGGCCTACCATCGTGAAGAAAATCTGTCAGGGATTATCTACTCAACCATAGCAAATGTTAGCACTTCAAGAATTACTAACCGTTGATTCCCTTATCAGTCTGCTCACCCTCACCCTCATGGAAGTGGTGCTGGGGATCGACAACGTGATCTTCGTTTCCATCGTCATGAACCGGCTGCCGGAAGAAAAACGGCTGAAGGCGCGGCGCCTCTGGATGTTCACCGGCATCGCCGTGCGTATCGCACTGCTGCTATGCATCGGCTACATCATCCGCGCCACGCAACCGCTGTTCACCATTTTCGGCAACGCCATCAGCCTGCGCGACCTCATCATGCTGGCCGGCGGCCTCTTCCTGCTCATCAAAACCACGCTGGAAATCCACCACAAACTGGAAGGCGAGGAAGAAGAAACGCATGCCGGCGGCGGAAAAGCAGGCGCAACCCTCGCCAACGTCGTAGGGCAGATCATCCTCATCGACATGGTGTTCTCGTTCGACAGCATCATCACGGCCGTAGGCCTGGCCAAGCATGTGGAGATCATGATCATCGCGGTGATTATCGCCATGTTCATCATGTTCTCGTTCGCGCCGCGCATCAGCGCGTTCATCCACAAGCACCCCACGCTGAAAATGCTGGCGCTGTCGTTCCTCATCATGGTGGGCGGCATCCTCATCATCGAAGGCTGGAACCCCGAAGCCGTGCACGACCTTCACCTGAAGAACTACGTGTATTTCGCCATGGCGTTCTCTTTCGCGGTGGAGTTGCTGAACATGCGCGTACGCAAGCAGAAACCCGCCAAACCCGTGGAACTGCGTGGCCCGAAAGAAACCGATATCGAAGGGAAGAAATAATTCTTCCTGTATAAAACAAAAAAAGGAGCTGACCGGCATATGGTTCAGCTCCTTTTTTATGAAGCAATGTTATTATCAGGGTGCAGTCCGCCGAACTACAGACAGCATAAACTCACATACCGTTATTCACCGCCGCCAGCAGCGTACAGCCCACCAGGCCCGCCGTTTCCGTGCGCAGACGGGTGTTGCCCAGCGTAACAGCGTGATAGCCGTATTGCAGCGCCAGCTCCACCTCTTCTGAAGTGAAATCGCCTTCAGGACCAATCAGCAATAGCGCATCTTCTCCCGGGCGGGCGATCTGTAAAAGGGATTTTTTTCTCCGGGAAGACAATGCGCGATGAACCGCTGTCCTTCCGCGGCCATCAGCGATTCGAAAGGCTGGGGCGTGTGCAGTTTGGGAAGATGCCACTGCCGGGATTGGAGCATCGCCGACACGAGGATGCTTTCCAGCCGTTCCATTTTGAGGTTTTCTTTTTCGGTGCGGCGGGTGATGAGGGGAATGATTTCCGACATGCCGATTTCCGTGGCCTTTTCAAGGAACCACTCCATGCGGGAAGCGTTCTTGGTGAAGGCAATCCCTATGCGCAGGCGCGGTGCAGGCGCAGGAACGCGCTCCGTTTCCAGGATGGCCGACACACACTTCTTGCGATGGTCGTCCGTGATTTCGGCGGTGTATTTGCCACCGCGGCCGTCGGCCAGCAGTATCTTATCGCCTTTCGCTTTGCGCAATACGGTGACGCAATACTTGGAAGTAGGCTCATCCATCGTGTAGGCGGCGGCGCCGGATATCATATCACCGGCATAAAAAACGGGCAGTTCCATCCGGCAAAATTAGCTATTTCCCGCTTTCCGTTCCAGGTAACGGGTAATGTTCTGAAATCTGAAAAATAACAGGCCCGATGCCACGAACAATCCCAGCGACAATCCCCACCAGATCCCCTGTATCCCGAGCCCCAGCGGGAAGCCGAGGAGATACCCGACGGGGAGGCCGATCACCCAATAAGCGATCATCGTGATGATCGTGGGGATTTTCACATCGCCCAGTCCGCGCAATACGCCCAGTCCCACCACCTGCGTACCATCGAACAGCTGGAAGAACGCCGCAATGAGCAAAAGCCCTGACGCCATGGCGATCACTGCCGGATCGCTGATGTACAACGCGGGCAGCAGGCTGCTTCCCAATACGAATACCAACGCCGCGATCCCCATCATCACGAGCACCATGTGATAACTGGCGATGGCCGACCGGCGAAGGTCCGCCCAGTTGCCCGCCCCAAAATTATTGCCGCTGCGAATGCCCGCAGCCGCGGAAATACCACTGGCCATCATGTACGTCATCGCTGCGAGGGATATGGCGATCTGGTGCGCGGCCTGTTCTTCCGAACCCAGCCATCCCGCCATGATCACCGCTCCGCTGAAAGCGCTCACTTCAAAAATATATTGCAACGCCACCGGCGCGCCCAGCCCGGAAATCTTCTTCAGCACAACGGCCGAAATATCCCTGAAATGAAAATCCTGCAGATATTCTCTAAACCGCGGCGCCTTCAGCACGTACCACGCCATGGTAATGCCCATCAGCAACCGGTCGGTAAATGTGGCGATCCCCACACCCGCGATCCCCATCTTCGGAAACCCTAAAAACCCATACACGAGCGTAACACCGAGCACGATATTGAGAATATTCCCGATGATGCTGATGTTCATCGCCTGTCGCGTGAACCCCAATCCTTCCGCGAACTGCTTGAAAGTAAGAAACACCATGAGCGGCAGGTATGAAAACGCCAGGTACCCCAGGAACACCCGCGCTTCTTCCGCCACTTCGGGCGGCTGGCCCATGCGGTGCAGGTTAAAGCCCACAAGGATGATCAACCCGAACATCACCAGTCCCGTGATCATGTTGATGATGAGACTGTGCGCCAGCAACCGCCCGCAATACGGCCGGTTCCCACGCCCGTTTTCCTGCGCGATGAGCGGCGTCAGCCCGTAAGAAATGCCGATGCCCGTGACCATGAAAATCGTGAACAGGCTCACGCCCAGCGATACCGCCGCCAGGGGCACCTTGCCCGTATGACCAATGATGATACTGTCGCTCAACCCCACGAGGGTATGCCCCAGTTGTGAAATCACGACGGGATAGGCGAGGTGGAAATTATCCTTGTAATGATGTTGGTACTTTTTGTAAATCCGCTTCATTGTCTTTCATTAAAAAAGCCGGTCCGTTTATTTGAACGAACCGGCTCCCGATATGTTACGATGCTTCGTTTTTAGAACGGAGCATCACCGAATGCGTCGTCGTCAAAATCCATGTCGTTCATCTTCGATCCCTTCTGGATGAACACTTTCGCTTCGTCGAAACCGCCGGGGCCGCCTGGTTTTCCGGGGAAGCCCGGTCCGCCGCCCACAGGTGCGGGCGGGCCGTCCACGAAACCGTCGTCTTCAAAACGCTGGAACTCCAGGATCGCGCGGAGTTTTACGGTATCGAGCTGACCGTTACGGTGTTTCGCGATACGTACGTGCGTTTCCCCTTTGTTGGATTCGCCCATTTCATTGGTGGTGATATCGTAGTATTCCGGACGGTAAATGAACATTACCATGTCTGCATCCTGCTCGATCGCACCGGATTCACGAAGGTCGGACAGCTGGGGCATTTTATTACCGTCTTTCCGTTTTTCCACGTCTCGGGAGAGCTGGGAGAGCGCCAGTACCGGCACATGCAGTTCTTTTGCAAGCCCCTTCAGGTCGCGGGAGATCTTGGAAATCTCCTGTTCACGGTTGGTATTGCGGCCGTCGTTCGGGCCAGACATCAGCTGGAGGTAGTCGATGATGATGATGCCCACGCCGTGGTTGTGCACCAGGCGGCGGCATTTGGCGCGAAGCTCGAAGATGTTGAGACCGGGAGTATCGTCGATGAAGATCGGCGCTTTTGCGAGCCGCTCGATACCGTGGGTCATCAGTTTGCGCATTTCGTGCTCTTCCAGCTTACCACGGGTGATCTTCTCCAGCCGGATTTCGGACTCGGCTGAAAGGATACGCTGAACGATCTGCCCGCTCGACATCTCAAGGCTGAACACCGCTGCGCCCCTGGCGAATTTCGGGTGGAGGGCAGCGTTACGCGCGAGGTTGAGCGCGAAGGCCGTTTTACCCACGGCAGGACGGGCAGCCAGGATGATCAGGTCGGAAGGTTGCCAGCCGTACGTGATCTGGTCGAGGGACGGGAAGCCGGAGGGCACCCCGGTGATTTCGTCCCCTTTATTACGCAGATCCTCGATACGTTTGATGGTATTAACGAGGATCCTGTCGATGGAATCGTAGTTTTTGCGGAGGTGGTTGTTGGTAACCTCGAAGAGTTTGGATTCGGCGGCGTCGAGGAGGTCGAACACGTCGGCCGTGTCTTCGTAGGCTTCAGAAATGATTTCTCCGGAGATGCGGATCAGCTCGCGCTGGATGAATTTCTGGAGAACGATACGGGCGTGGGCTTCGATGTTGGCGGAAGAAACCACCATGTTGGTGAGCCGCGAAACAAAAAAGGGGCCGCCAACAGCTTCGAGATCGCCGCCGGATTTAAGCTCCTCTACTACGGTGAGAATATCTACCGGCATGGATTTACCGGCGAGCCGCTGCATGGCGGAAAAGAGTTTCTGGTGGGCGTCCACGTAAAAACACTCGGGTTTCAGGATCTCAATTACGGTATCGAAAGCTCCTTTTTCCAGCATCAGTGCGCCCAGAACCGCTTCTTCAAGCTCCTTGGCCTGGGGGGCACCTTTCCATACACCATCGTCGACAGGTCCACGCCGGGCTTACGGCGTGCCTTAACGTCTTTCTTCGTGAGATCCATTATAAGTGCAATACGTTATGAAAGTTAAAAATATGGTTACCGAACGGGTCCGGGCATAGCTTTGTCTTACAATTCCTGCCGGTTTCCATTCACCCATCTTTAACAAATTGTAAAATTTTTTATTGGCCGGAAGACCTAAGGTAACGGACTTTATCCATTTCCATCCCGCACGGCAGAATTATATTTATCCGACACAATTCCACCTGTTCAGGCACATCCTCCAGGCAGTTATCCACCGTTTTGAAATACTTTATCCACAAATCCAGCAAATAACACACGACAAATGTCCGATTATTCACAATTATTGTGCAAAAAGATTTTCCACATTTTCCTTGCGCAAAATTCCACTGTCACGTACAGCAGAAGTTGTTAACTTTACGCGGCGCGGCATTGCCTCCGGCGGGGAGGCAAATGTCCTGCAAATTATTGATACACACAATATTAAATCGATCCGACGTATATCGGACAGCATAATACAAGGAGCATCCAATGACAATTTCGTACAACTGGTTATGTGATTATTTGCCGGTAAAACCCGCACCGGAGGAACTTTCCGTTATTTTAACCGCCATCGGCCTGGAAGTAGAAAGCCTGGAACGTTTTGAAAGCGTAAAGGGCAGTCTCGAAGGACTGGTGATCGGGGAAGTGCTGACCGTTGAAAAGCACCCCAATGCTGACAAGCTCCGCCTTACGACCGTGAACACCGGCAACGGCGAGCCCCTCGCCATCGTGTGCGGCGCTCCCAATGTGGCCGCCGGCCAGAAAGTGGTTGTAGCACCCGTGGGCACCACCATCTATCCCGCCACTGGCGAGCCCCTCACCATGAAAAAAGCCAAAATCCGCGGAGAAGACAGTTTCGGCATGATCTGCGCGGAAGATGAAATAGGCCTCGGCTCCGGCCACGACGGCATCCTCGTGCTCGACGCCTCCCTCACTCCCGGCACACCGGCCAGGGACGTGTTCCAGCCGTACCAGGATTGGGTATACGAAATCGGCCTCACCCCCAACCACATGGACGCCATGAGCCATATGGGCGTGGCCCGCGACGTGTGCGCCTACCTGAACAACCGCGAAAACACGCAGGTGTACCAGGTGAAAAAGCCCGGCATCCACGCAGCCACGCATGCCGACAAACCGCTTCCCATCGCCGTGGAAGTAAAAAACACCGAATCCTGCCCCCGTTACTGCGGACAGAGCATCACCGGCGTAAAAGTGGGGCCCTCGCCCGCCTGGATGCAGCACCGACTGCTGGCCATCGGCGTAAGGCCCATCAATAATATCGTGGACATCACCAACTACGTGCTCCACGAAACCGGGCAGCCGCTGCACGCGTTCGACGCTTCCCGCATCAGGGGCGGCAAGATCGTCGTGGAAAACCTCCCGGCCGGCACACCTTTCATCTCGCTCGACGGTAAAGAACGCAAGCTCGACGCCGGCGACCTCATGATCTGCGACGGGGAAGACAACGGCCTTTGCATCGCCGGGGTATTCGGCGGGCTGGAGTCGGGCGTAAAAGACGACACCACCAACATCTTCCTGGAAAGCGCTTACTTCGACGCCACCAGCATCCGTAAAACTTCGGTACGCCATGGTCTTCGTACCGACGCGGCCGTTCGTTTCGAAAAAGGGCTCGACATCTCCCTGGCTCCCTTCGCCCTGGAAAGAGCCGTGGCGCTCATCAGCGAGCTGGCGCACGGAGCGCCCGCATCCGCGGTTACCGACGTGTACCCTTCTCCGAAGCAGCCCTGGCAGATTGATGTGACATATGACTATATCCGCACGCTCAGCGGCCATCAATACCCTGAAGCGCAGATCAAGAACATTCTCTGCAGCCTCGGCTTCACGATCCATGAAGAAAGCGGCAACCGCCTGCGCGTGTCGGCCCCACTGCACAAACCTGATATCACCATCCCGGCAGATATTGTGGAAGAAGTAATGCGGATCGACGGCCTCGACAATATTCCCATCCCGGCCCTCGTGAGCATGACCCCTTCCGTTCAGGCGCAGCCCGACAAGGAGCGCGTGAAGGAAAGGATCGCCGATTACCTGGCGGGGAACGGATTTTCGGAGATTTTCACCAATTCCATCACCAACAGCCAATATTACAAGCACCTCGATACGGACACGCTGGTGACCATGCTCAACAGCCTCAGCGCCGACCTCGACGTGCTGCGCCCTTCCATGCTGGAAACCGGCCTGGAGCGCATCGCCTTTAACCTGAACCGCCGGAACGAAGACCTCCTGTTTTTCGAATTCGGCAAAACATACCGCCAGGAAGCCGTAGGCCAATACGACGAAAAAGCCCACCTCAGCCTGTACCTCACCGGCCGGAAGCTCCCCGAGAACTGGATGCACAAGGAAAAACCGGTGGATTTCTACGATCTGAAAGGCTACATCGGCAATATCCTGCATATGCTCGGCCTCCAGGCCCCGCAGATGACGGTTGCCACCGCTCACGGCCTCCAGCCCGCGTTCGAGATCAGCTCCGCCGGCAAAGTGATCGCCGTGGCCGGCAGCGTGGCGCCCGCACAGCTGAAAGCTTTCGACATCAAACAACCCGTTTGGTATGCCGACTTCAACTGGGATATAATCCTGCAATTGTTGCCGACCAAAGACGCCTTCTACGAAGAGATCCCCCGATTCCCCGCCGTGCGCCGCGACCTGGCGCTGGTACTCGATAAAGGCGTGCCTTTCTCCGCCGTGGAAACCACTGCGAAATCGGTGAAAACGAACCTGTTGCAACAAATCAACCTGTTCGACGTTTTTGAAAGTGACAAACTCGGCGCCGGCAAAAAATCCTACGCCGTGAGCTTCACCTTCCAGGACAAGCAGAAAACCCTGACCGACCAGGAAACGGACGCCATCGTGAACAAACTCGTAAAAGCCTTCGAAACCCAGTTACAGGCGGAAATCCGCAAATAAAGCATGGAGATCGAACAGTACATACAAAGCATTGAGGACAAGCTGCAGCAGCTGTTCCGCAAACTGCAACTGGCGCAGGCAGATAATGCCACGCTCCGGGAGCAGCTGCAGGCACAGCAGGAAGAGCTGCTGCAGCAGCAGTCCACCATTACCGCCCTGGACGAAAAGCTCAAGCTGTCCAAAATCGCCACCGCCACGCAGGGCAATGGCTTGTCCGAAGATGAGGACGCCTTCCGCCGGGAGGTCCGCGGGAAGATCAACGATTACATCCGTGAGATCGACCGTTGCATCGCCCTCCTCAATTCATAATCGGATCGCTGAAGCGGCCGCCCGGCCTGCGCAGCGGGTAACTTCTCCCGAATTTTACGGCTTTCAGCAATGGATGTGCGAGATTCAGCACGTAGATCCATTCCAGGTTCACCGCGAGGCTGGGGTACGCCAGCACCAGTTTATCCGCCACTTTAAGGTGCGCCGAACCGAAGTCTTGTGTAGCAACCGGGATGGGAAACTGGGTCCATAGTTCCGGGAGCTCGTGATCTTCGAAATAGCGGATGCTGTCGTCGGGCACTTCCAGTGGCACCACGTAATAATGATCCGGCAGGCCCGGAGGATCGGCCAGAACGCCGGATTCCGCGACGAGCATGCCCGGGTGGGCGGCCAGGTAGCGGCAGGGAACTTCTCCCTGGTTCCACCGGGCGGAGATGCCGGTTGATTGCAAAAGTTTCCTGGAGCCGGGGGACCGGCTCAATGTGTACAACCACATACTTCGTAATATTTTATATCATGAAATTGTCCAGCCG
Organism: Chitinophaga pollutisoli; assembly: GCF_038396755.1. Taxonomy (NCBI): domain Bacteria; kingdom Pseudomonadati; phylum Bacteroidota; class Chitinophagia; order Chitinophagales; family Chitinophagaceae; genus Chitinophaga; species Chitinophaga pollutisoli. The sequence goes on from NZ_CP149822.1 coordinate 2,476,019, forward strand.
AAGCAACTCCAGCTTTACGGATTCCACGCCGGCCAGCGATTCCATCAATTGCAGCGGCACGAGGCCGCCCAGGCTTCGCCGGGGTGCGCGCAGCCAGGCGTGGAACGCTTCCCGTTCACGGAAAATATGATAACCCAGGCTAAATACGTCCGCAATCGCGATCAACCGCTCACTGATACCCCGGTTCAGCAAATCCCGCCCTTTTTTCAGGTGCAGCGCCCGGTTGGTTACCGCCAACATAGCGCTTAACGTATCGTAGTCGAGCTCAAAAACCTCTTTCAGCCGCGTCAGCTGCTCTTTCGTAATCCCATGCTTTCCCAGGTCGATCTTCTTCGTAAAAAGCACTGACCGCAACTCCAGCACGTCCTCATACGTCATCAGCTGCAATTCCACTTCATGCGCCGCGCCTTCCGGCCTTTCCGTTTTCCGCGGCCTGCCGCGCCGACGCTTTTCTGGTGTATTGTCCATTCGAAGATAAGTGAAAAATGTTGATAAAATACTTTACAACTGAATTAATTCACTCAGGGACAAAATATTGAAAATGAATGCGTCAAACTGAAAACATTGATATCAATATGATATTCCCGTGAACCAATTATGAATATTTTCACTCATAATAATCATTCACGGGATACGGAAAATTATTCGGGCGGATTTTCAGGCGTAATATTGAAACGGAAATTCTCAAAATGGGTGCGGTCTCCCCGCTTTTGCTATTTTTGTCGAAACACGAACCATGGAACCGCAACTGATACCTGTCAATATAGTAGTAGCCGACCGCACCTATCGCATTAAAATCCGGAAAGACGAGGAAGAGGATGTGAGAAGGGTCATGAAGGAAGTAAACGAGAAGATCGTGGAGTTCAAGGCGGCCTACGCCGGGAAAGACATCCAGGACTATATCGCCATGGCGCTCATTATGTATGCCACCCATCCGGCCACTACCGGCGGGAAAGCCCAGGCCAATATCACTCCCTTTTTACGAGAGAAACTGCAACATCTTGACAATCTGCTGGATGAACAGCTGAAATAAGAACCGCCACCACGGCGCAGGCGCAAATTATTCATTATCACGCCCGATGATGCTTTCCTGACAATTTTTACTTATTTTCGCGGGTCGGGTGGGGCCGTTTGGAAATAACGGGCCTTAACCGTATTTTAATATGCCTAAACAATACTTTTATTAAACAAAACAGAATATGGAATCCATAATGGTGATAGTAGTCGGCGTTGTCGCTCTGGCTATTGGAATAATACTAGGAAAACTGATTTTCGCAAAAAACACCCACATAAAGATCCAGGAAGCAGAAGAGAAAGCCAACCGAATCGTAGAAGAAGGAAAACTGACTGCCGAGAACATCAAGAAAGACAAATTACTCGAAGCCAAGGAAAAATACCTGCAAATGAAGTCGGAGCATGAGAAAGAAGTCATGCAACGCAACCAGAAAATCTCCGAATCCGAAAACCGCATCAAACAGAAAGAGCAGAGCCTGAACCAGAAGAATGAGCAGATGCAGAAGCAGGTGACCGAAAACGAAGCTATCAAGGAAAATCTCGCCCGCCAGATCGAATTGGTTAACATTAAACGCTCAGAGCTGGAGAAACACCAGGAAGAACATATCCGCCGTCTCGAGAAAGTAGCCGGCCTCACCGCGGAAGAAGCCCGCAACCAGCTGGTGGAATCTCTGAAAGAAGAAGCCCGCACACAAGCCCTGAGCCACATCCAGGAAATCATCGAAGACGCGAAGACGAAAGCCAATAAAGAAGCCAAGAAAATCATTATCCAGTCGATCCAGCGTACCGCCGCCGAGCAAACCATCGAGAACGCCATTACCGTGTTCAACCTGGAAAGCGACGAAATCAAAGGGCAGATCATCGGTCGTGAAGGCCGTAACATCCGCGCCATTGAAGCAGCTACCGGTGTAGACCTGATTGTGGACGATACCCCCGAGGCCATCGTACTCTCCTCCTTCGACCCGCTCCGCCGCGAAATCGCCCGCCTCAGCCTCCAGCGCCTCGTGCAGGATGGCCGTATCCACCCCGCCCGCATCGAGGAAGTGGTGGAAAAAACCAAGCGCCAGCTGGAAGAACAGGTAATGGAAATCGGCGAGCGCACCGTGATCGAACTGGGTGTCCACGGCCTTCACAAAGAACTCGTTCGCATGGTAGGTAAAATGCGTTTCCGCTCTTCCTACGGCCAGAACCTCCTCATGCACTCCAAGGAAACCGCTAACCTCTGCGCCGTGATGGCAGCCGAACTGGGCCTCAACCCCAAACTCGCCAAACGCGCCGGTCTCCTCCATGATATCGGTAAAGTTCCCGATGAAGAATCCGAACTGAGCCACGCCCTCCTCGGCGCCAAACTCGCTGAGAAATACGGCGAACACCCCGCCATCGTGAACGCTATCGGCGCCCACCACGACGAAATGGAAATGTCTTACGTGATCTCCCCCATCGTGCAGGCCTGCGACGCCATCTCCGGCGCCCGCCCCGGTGCCCGCCGCGAGATCATGCAGAGCTACCTTCAACGTATCAAAGACCTCGAAAACCTTGCTATGGGTTACGACGGTGTGGAGAAAGCCTACGCCATCCAGGCAGGTCGCGAACTGCGCGTGATTGTTGAAAGCGAAAAAGTAACCGACAACGATGCAGACCGCCTCAGCTTCGAGATCGCCAACAAGATCCAGAACGATATGCAATATCCCGGTCAGATCAAAGTAACCGTGATCCGCGAACGCCGCGCCGTAAACGTCGCCCGCTAATCCGGATATGACAGATACTCAAAAAGCCGCCTGTACGGGCGGCTTTTTTCATTTGCAAGAAATACATATTTATGTGATAGTCTCGCAATACCAATAATCCGATATTGCGATAGCATTCATGGAAACCACTCGTGCAACCAGTTCCATAAATCCAGAACGAAATAACCAAATCCACTGACAAATGAGATACCCCGCAGTGTTGCAATAATTGTTAACTGATCTTATCTCCCAATGCATGCCCAGAAACCGGTATGCCGTAGTGTAACGCTTCCGTTACAACACTATCATCATCAAAATTAGACCTGCGCCGTTACAGGACGGCAGGAATTTTCCCTGCATTCGCGTCGGGAACTCCCGTTTTTTACGGGCCTCAGCATCCATGTATCCGGGAAGCTGGCGCTACGCTGGCAACGCTTTTACTCATCAATACATATAACATGAAAAGAAGTATCCTTTTCCTGGGGGCCTGCATGCTCCTCGGGCTCGGCATTACTACCGCCATCCAGGCCAGCAGCCAGCGGTTTATCAAAGTGTGCTGCGACCAGAACCGCGGCATCTGCCAGCGTATCAACCATGAAATCGTACTGTACGGACCCTCCGCGTATCAGTTCGATCAATGTCCCTGATCCAAAGATTTTTTTCACCCAAAAACCCAAATCCATGAAACGTTCCATCGTTTTCCTCGGGCTCAGCCTGATGGTGGCCGCCGGTATTTCGGTTGCCCCGAAAGCCCAAAGCGCGACCAAAGCAGCCAGAACCATCTGCTGCGACTATTCCACTACCCGCTGCGCCATCGGCCCCGGCGGCTCCTGGGTCTACGGCCCCCGCGTATCCGATATCAGCGATTGCTGGTGATCGGGTAACAGTAACGGCGCTTTGCACGGGCGCCGCCTGAATGCTCCGGCGAAAGCCGGTTTTCCATCACTGGGCCGGTGCGATTGCATCGGCCCATTCATTCCTCCCCCACAATGAAAAAATTGCTTTCAGGATTCATCTTCCTCATCCTGGCCGCTACAGGCCTGTTCTTTGCACTCATCTCCCGGTCCGACAAACCGGGCAGTACCCGTACTGCCGTCCCGCGGATATACGAAGGGCTTTCGGCAACGCCTGCCTGTACCCTGCACACCGCTGGCGGCATCCATGTTTTAGCTGCTTACGATGGCAAAGTGTATCATCTCGACCAGAAGGCCGGCGTGTTGCACAGGACCGATATGCCGTCCGGCCGGACCGACACCGCCTGCATTCCCGGAAAATATTTCGCTGAAATCCCCGCGTCGCTGCAGGTCGATTCCACTGGCATCTACGTATATCCGGCCAACCAGCAAAAGATCTACATCTTCCCGCATAACGGCGGCGCCCCCGATTCCGTGTCGGCCCGTTCGTTGAATTACTCGCGCGGCGCCCGCCTGCCAGACGGCAGTTATTACATCCACCGGTACGACGCTTCCAGCAAAAAATCCTCCCTCCGGCAGGTGGATTACCAGCATACCGGGGCTGACACTAAACTGCTGTACGAATTCCCACATACAGATGACGGCGGCCTCGCGTCCGACGGACAATTGATTTTAGCCGCCGGTGAATGGCCGGTTATCTACCTCCAGAACCATAACGCGGATGTAGTGGTTTGCGGGCAGGATGGCGGATACCAGATCTTCCAGACGATCGACCGGACGCCGGCGGAGAACTCGGTCGTGAAGGCCCCTGATGGTTCCTGGAGCATTTCCAGCAAGATGCTTTTTGTGAATATGGATGCGGCTTCCGACGGGAAGTTCCTGTATGTGCTGTCCCGCGCGGTATCCCATCACCAGCCCACTACGGCGCCGGAAGTGGACCTGTACCGGTTGCCCGGGGGCGAATATGCCGGCAGTTTCCGCCTTCCCGCCATGGAAAAATCCGGCGTGCGGCATATTGCAGTCGGTGACGGCTTACTGTATGCTTCCTATCAACATCATATCGTCGCTTATCAACTACAATTCCCATGAGAAATACCATCCTGCAGATCATCTGCTTCCTGTTATGCACGCTGTTCTTTTACGCGGCCGCCGCCAAGGCGCTGGACTTCGGGCAGTTTGTGGCCGACATCGCCAAATCGCCGCTCCTGGCCAACATTCCTCCGGCTGTAACCGGCGGGCTGACCATCGGCACGGAAGTAGCAGCGGCGCTCCTGGTGGCGCTGCCGCGGACCCGCAAGGCGGGTTTGTTCCTGTCCACGTTTCTTATGCTTTGTTTTTCCCTTTACATGGGCATTTTATATTTCTTTTATACGAACATCCCCTGTTCCTGCGGGGGCATCCTCGGCCAGATGGGCTATCCCGCCCATATTGTGTTCAACATCGCTTTCACCCTTCTGGCATTTACGGGTATACTTCTACAACATTTTTCCCTATCTTACCCTTCCACAAAAACTACAGGTGCATGAAAACAAAATTGATGACGCTGGCTGCCATCACCCTCCTTTCCGCGGGTACCGCTTTTGGGCAGAAAGCTCAGAAACTCTTCAACGGAAAGAACCTCGATGGCTGGAAGATCCACGGAACGGAAAAATGGTATGTAGAAAAAGGTGAACTCATCTGCGAAAGCGGTCCGGATAAAGCATACGGCTATCTCGCCACTGATAAGACTTTCAAAGACTTCGAACTGACGGTGGATTTCAAGCAGGAAGCCGACGGCAACAGCGGCATCTTCTTCCACTCTTCCCTCGAAGGCACCAAAATCGCTGGCTGGCAGGCGGAAGTAGCGCCTCCGGGCCACAACAGCGGCGGCATTTACGAATCTTATGGCCGCGGCTGGCTCATCAAACCGGCGGCTGATAAGGATAAAGCGCTGAAAATGGGTGAATGGAACACGATGAAGATCGTGGTGAAAGGCGACCAGGTAACCACCTGGCTGAACGGCGTGGAAATGATCACCCTTAACGACGCGAAAATCGGCGCCAAAGGCGGCCAGATCGCCCTGCAGATCCACGATGGCGGCGGTATCAAGGTGCGTTGGAAAAACATTAAGGTAAAGGAGCTGAAAAGCTAAGCTTTCCCTTGGAAAATAACAAAGCGGCCGCTCCTCCGGGAGCGGCCGCTCTTTTTTTGGGGTAACGGCAATACAGTATTATTCTCCCAACCATTTACGGAAATCCGGGGCGCGAAGGCGGCTCACGATCACGTCTTCCTCCAGCGCGGGCTTCACCTGCACTTTGAGCTTGCCGTTGAACCAGGCCTGCACCTTGAGGATGCTGCGGTAATGCACGATGCATTGGCGGTTGAGGCGAAAAAAATCATGGGGGTCCAGCTCATTGGCGATGTCGTCGAGGCTTTTGTCGATGAAATGATCCGTGTTCTGGTGGGTGCGGATACAGGCCATCCGGTCGCGGATGTAGAAGAAGGCGATGTCCTGGATAGCTACGGAAATGAGGCGGGTGCCGCTGCGCACGAGGTAGCGCTGTACGGTTTGCGTGTTGCGGAGGCTCGACAGCAGGCGGTCGACCTGGCTGTTGAACTGCAGGATTTCCACGTCGGGGTCAATCGTGGCGATCATTTCTCTCAGCTTTTGCGCTGCAATGGCTTCGGTTTCGTTGATGAGTATTTTCATGATGGGAACTTTAAAAAAGCATGGATTGTTCCCAAATGTAGGAAGCGCTCACTGAGCAGCTGGAATAAATCGATGAAGTGCACATTTCGGCGATGAACTGTAGCTGGCGCCGATGAAATTCAAAGGCGGACGGTTAGTGCGGGTATTTCTTGAGGATATCCTCAATCCGCTCGTCGGGCACCAGGTCGGTGGTCTCGATCAGCCGGATGCGGCGGAAATCGGGATGGAGGGAATGCAGCACGTAGTTGGAGGATTCCGGCAATACGGCGGAAGGCACCTTGAGAATGGCGGTTTCCCCCTCATCGTACCATTTGTTGCCTAGGGGCTGGCAATGACTGTAATCTTTGAAGTCGCGCCATTGGGCGGGCAGATCGTCGGGGTTGATGACGGTGATTTCCAGGTCGTCGGGTACTTCGATGATCATGATCTTGAAATCATCGTTGAAGCCCACGCCCTGGCGGCGGATCATGTTTTCGAGGAAAGCGAGGGAGATAGACTCGGCGCAATAGATAACCTTGCGGCCGGGGCCGTTCCAGCGACCTTTAATGCCCGAGGCATAGAGTTCCTGGCTGAATTTCTTATGGGTGATTCGGAATAGTAGCATGTATGGTTTTCAGGATCAGACCGGATATCCTTCGGCGAGCTTGTCCAGCTCTTCAGCGATAATATCCACGCCTCCGGGGGTTACCAGCCAGTCCATCGGTGTTTCGCGGGCGCTCCAGAACGGTTTCTTCAACCAGTAACTGAATTCATCCACGGTGCCGAATATGGTTTCTCCTTTTTCGTATAGCGAGATGAGTTTGAGCAGATGCTCGCTGTATATGGGTTCCAGCACTTTCTGCTGATCCTTGTAATTGCTGATGGTACGGGCCGACAGGTTAATAATCCCTGCCAGTTCCTTTTCCGGCATTTTGATGGTTTCCGCGAAGTCGTAAAACACCTTGGTTTTGACGCCTTTGTGCGCGGAAGTCACCAATCTGTAGAGGTTCCCCAGCTCCAGGCCCATAAAGCGGTGCAGCACGGAGTACTTTTCCTTTTGTAAAGCGATGGCATGAGGCATACGTTGCAATTTATTCCTCTACAAATTTAGGAATTTTTTCCATTCTAAAAAAGAAATTATTCAACAACCAGGTAATTGACTGTCAATAATTCCCTTCTTTACCCTCCTCATTCTCGTCTTCATCCTCTTCATCGTTCAGACGATCGTCGGCGTCTTCGGTTTCCTGTTCAGCGTCGTCCGCCTTCTCGGTATCATTATCGTCGTAAGCGTCGTCTTTGTACGGCACGGTACCCGGCGCCTCTTCCTCTTCTTCTTCGTCGTCGTCGTCGTCCTCATCATCATCATTATCATCGTCGTCATCATCGTCTTCATCCTCGTCGTCGTCCTCCTCCTCCTCATCGTCATCATCATCATCATCTTCTTCTTCTTCTTCTTCTTCTTCGTCTTCATCGTCTTCCTCATCTTCCCCGTCTTTCTCATCTCCTCTGAGCATGGCTTCAATCTCGCCGTCTTCGTCCAGTTCGTCTTCGGAATCTTCCCCGCTGTCGGCCATTTCAGGATCGCCGCCGGCGCTGTTGCCCGCCGCGTGCGGATCATCTTCTTCCTCCCCGCCGTTATCGTCGCCACCGCCGTCGCCGGTAGTTGCATCGGGAGATGCGATATGTTCTTCGGATGGCTCATCTTCCATGACGATGGTCGTGGTTTCGGTGAGCTCGCCGGATTCGGTCACGATGAGGTGCCCGTCGGGCAGGGTTTCTTCGTCCACTTCCAGGGTTTCCACGGCTTCGAGGGTAAGCTGGGTGGGCGGTACGAAATCTTCTTCGAACACTTCCTTCAGCTTGGGCAGATCGGCCGGCGAATTGAGGCCGAAATAATCCATGAACGCCTTGGATGTGGAATACAGGAGTGGCTTGCCGGGTAATTCTTCAGAACGGCCGGAAATGACGATCAGCTCCTTTTCCAGCAGCTTGGTGATGGAATAATCGGTGCTGACGCCGCGGATATGTTCGATTTCTCCTTTGGAGATGGGTTGTTTGTATGCGATGATGGCCAGGGTTTCCAGCGCGGCGGTAGACAGCCTTTTGAGGAATTTCTCGCCATTGATCTGCGCCACGGTCTGGTAATATTCCCTTTTGGTGAGGAACTGGTAACCACCGCCGCTCTGGCGCACGCTGAAAGCATAAAACTCGGAGCTGTACTTTTCCTGGATGGCCTCGATAGCGGCATCCACCTGCTCAGGCGTGGCGCGGTCTTCCAGGAAAGCCAGCGCATTGTTGAGCAACTCCAGGATGTCGGCGGCAGGCAGGGGCCTGTCGGCGGCGAAGATCAGGGCTTCAACGTGCGGGATGAGCTGTGAGATTTCCATGGGAAATGCAGTTTAGGTCAAATAAAAATGTCAAAGGCCGAAAATAAGACCTTTGACATTCTTTATAAAATATAAAAACTTAGCTGTGGATGAATTGTTGAAAACATTACCCCACAAGCGCTGCGGCGCCAGACACGATCTCGGTGAGCTCGGTGGTGATGGCTGCCTGACGGGCGCGGTTGTATTCGATTTTGAGGCTGCGGAGCAGTTCGCCGGCGTTATCGGTCGCCTTGTCCATCGCAGTCATGCGCGCGCCATGCTCGGAAGCGTGGGCGTCGAGAACGGCTTTGAAGAACTGGGTGTTAAGGATCTTAGGCATCAGCTCGGCGATCAGCGCGTCTTTCTCCGGCTCGTAGATGAAATCAGCCTTGCGGCCTTTCCCTTCCACGCTCTCCACCTTGGCGATGGGGAGGAATTGCTCTACTTTATAGCGCTGGGTAGCGGCGTTCTTGAATTCGCTGTACACGATATCCACTGCGTCGAATTCTCCTTTCACGAAACCTTCGAGCCCTACGGCTGCGGCGGCTTTCACCTGGTCGAAGGTGAGGTGGCTGAAGAGGTTCCAGAAGCGCTCGTTCACTTTATAGCCGTTCTTTACGAAATGTTCCCAGGCTTTTTTGCCGATCGGGAGCACTTCCACATGGCCTTTCGCGTATTGCGCGGCGTATTTTTCGCGGATGGTCTGCTTGGCCAGCTTGATGACGTTGGTGTTATACGCCCCGCAAAGCCCGCGGTCGGAGGTGATCACTACGATCAGCACGTTCTCCACCTGGCGATTGGCGGCAAGCGCCATGTCGATGTCTCCCTCGGTATTGCTGACAATGTTCTGCAGCATTTCCTGCAGTTTCTCCGCATACGGGCGCATCTGAACGATAGCATCCTGCGCGCGGCGCAGCTTGGCAGCACTCACCATTTTCATGGCTTTGGTGATCTGCTGGGTAGACTGGATGGATTTAATACGGTTGCGAACTTCTTTAAGCTGTCCAGACATATATTATAAAATATTTATAGAAAAGGGCATCCGCCCCCTTATTTTGGGCGCAAAGGTAAGTAATGGCGTCAGCATTGCGAAATACCCCGGCCATAAATTTCTCCTGATTCTGGTCAGGTTTCCCGTTACGGCACGATCTGCGTCCCCAATACCTTCAGGAAAGCCGCCATCCACTGCGGATGGGCCGGCCATGCCGGGGCCGTCACCAGGTTACCATCAGTTACCGCTTCATACACATTCACCGAAACATACGTCCCACCAGCCATAGTCACTTCCGGCTCCACGGCCGGGTAAGCCGTCAGCTTCTTCCCCCGGACAACGTCGGCCGCCGTAAGTATCTGGATACCATGGCATATCGCCGCAATGGGCTTGTCGGCCTGCGCGAAATGCTTCACCAGGTCGATCACTTTCTTATTCAGCCGCAAATACTCCGGTGCCCGCCCGCCGGCCAGCACCAGCGCATCGTACTCCGCCGGATGAATGTCGGCAAACGAAGCGTTCAGCACGAAAAAATGCCCCGGCTTCTCGCTGTACGTCTGCTGCCCCTCAAAGTCGTGGATCGCCGTGATCACCTTCTCCCCCGCCTGCTTGTCCGGACAAACCGCGTGCACGTTGTGCCCCACCATCTGCAACATCTGGAACGGCACCATCGTCTCGTAATCTTCTGCATAGTCCCCCGTAAGGAACACGATCTTCTTAATTGCCATGTCGTAATTTTTTAGGTGGTTATAAAGATAAGGTATTATATTGTCCCCCGGAATCCATGCCTGCTCCCGGGCCAACTAGCGGGAGAATCTTTTTGCAAACGATTGCAATTATCCGGCAGAATGGCTATCTTGGCTTCGCCAGGCAGCGGCAGTGCGCTGATCTGGGCGCAGGTGACACGGGCAGCAGGCGCAAATAACGGTCAACTACAACACGTAAAGGCGAGGTGGCATACAGCCCGGAATGCCGGCTCCGCTTTACTGATACAAAACGCATTAGATGAAGAAGCATCTCCTCCTGGGTTGCGGGGTTCTTATTATGTCTGCCTCCTTTGGGCAGACGGCCAAGTGGCAGCATCTGTTCAACGGCAAAGATCTGAAAGGCTGGAAACAGCTTAACGGGAAAGCCATTTATGAAGCGAAAAACGGCGAGATCGTAGGCACCACCGTGCTCAGCGAGCCCAATTCCTTCCTGGCCACGGAAAAGGATTACGGTGATTTTATCTTTGAAGTGGAGTATAAACTGGAAAAAGACTTCAACTCGGGCATCCAGTTCCGCTCCCAAAGCAAGCCGGAATACCAGAACGGCCGTGTATACGGTTACCAGATGGAAGTAGATCCCTCCCCCCGCAAATGGAGCGGCGGCGTGTACGAAGAAGCCCGCCGCGGATGGCTCTATCCGCTCGACCTGAACCCGGTTGCACAACAAGCCTATAAACAGGGCGACTGGAATAAATACAGAATTGAGTGCCGTGGCAACGAAATCCGTACCTTTATCAACGGAGTATCGGCCGCCCATCTGATTGACAGTGAACTTCCTTCCGGTTTCATCGCCCTCCAGGTGCATGGCATCGGTAAAAAAGAAGAAGACGCAGGTAAGAAAATCCGCTGGCGTAATATCCGCATCATTGAGAACCCTGCCGCATCGCAGTATTCGAAGTATGATGATGTTTACGTGGTGAACAACATCCCCAACAATCTCTCCCCGCAGGAGAAACAGCAAGGCATCCGCCTGCTGTGGGACGGAGCCACTACGCAGGGATGGCGCGGCGCCTACAAAACTTCCTTCCCCGCAAAAGGTTGGGAAATCAAGGACGGCACCCTCAGCGTGCAACCCTCCGATGGCGGCGAATCCACCAACGGCGGCGATATCGTGACCGAAGAAGAATTCGCAGCCTTCGACCTCGAATTCGATTTCAAACTGACGCCGGGCGCCAACAGCGGCGTGAAATATTTTGTAACGGAATCAGAAGGCAACAAAGGCTCCGCCATCGGCCTGGAGTTCCAGGTGCTGGACGACGACCAGCATCCCGACGCCAAGCTCGGCGCAGCCGGCAACCGCAAAGTGGGATCACTGTACGACCTTATTCCGTCCTACAAATTCACCAACTCCCACCGCAAAATCGGAGAATGGAACCACGGCCGCGTTGTGGTATATCCCGACAACCGTGTGGAACACTGGCTCAACGGGCACAAAGTGGTAGCCTACACCCGTGGAGACAATATCTACAAAGCCCTCGTGGCGCGTAGCAAATACGAAAAAATTGCGAACTTCGGACTCGCGCCCAAAGGCCGTATCCTCATCCAGGACCACGGCAATTACGTGAGCTTCAGAAGTATCAAAATAAAGAGTTTGAAGTAGTCAGCGACTATTTCATTGTTCACTGTTTTTCAAACCGACATCCCTGATTCTTCGGGATGTCTTTTTTTTGCCCCTACCCCAAATAAAAAAAGCCGGTTGTTATACCGGCTTCCGTTATGTTATTTTTAGTTTATCCGATATGCTGCAGGATGATGTCCCGCACATCCGTGGCCTGCACCGATTCCGGCACGGGCCGGGTGGTCAGCAGCACCGCATGGTCCTTCCGGTCTTCCGCCAGCCTGCCGTGCGAGCCTTTGATCAGCGTGGCGTCCAGCGGGATCACGTTCATGAGGTAACGGAATCCCAGCTTCTTCTTCAGCACTTTCCCGATCACCTTCACCTTCACCAGCGGATCGGCGGGGTTGAGGAACATCTCCACCGGATCGTATCCCGGCTTGCGATGGATATCTACCAGCCGCGCGAAATCGGGCGCTTTCGCATCGTCGAGCCAGTAGTAGTAGGTGAACCAGCTATCTTTATCGGCTACGAGCACCAGGTCGCCGCAGCGCTCGTGGTGCAGGTTGTGCGCGCGGATACCTTCGCGGTCGAGCACCTGTCCTACCCCCGGCAATTGCGCCACCAGGTCGCGGACCTGTTTGGCCACGCTGCGGTCGTTGAGGTAAATATGTGCGATTTGGTGATCCGCCACGGCGAATGCTTTGGAAGCGCCGGCATCCAAAAGTTCCAGCCCGCGTTCCACACGTACGTTAATCAGCCCGTGCCCGCGCAGCAGGCGGTTGATATGCACGGGGCGGTTTACATTCGTAATGCCGTATTCGGAAAGAATGATGATCTCCGCGTTTTGCTGTTCGTAATATTCCACCAACTGCTTCACCACACCGTCTACCGCGCGCAGCTCCGGTCCGATCTTCGTGTAGTCGTGACCAAACTTCTGCAGACAGTAATCGAGGTGGGGAAGATAGATGAGGGTGAGATGGGGGTTATGCCAGCGATCGGTGAGGATGGATGCATCCGCGATCCACTGGGTGGATTTGATGTTGGCGCCCGGCCCCCAGAACTGGAAGAGTGGAAAAGTGCCCAGTTCCTGCTGGAGTTTATCCCGCAGGTCGGAAGGGTGCGCGTAACAGTCGGGCATCTTCCGGCCGTCGGAAAGGTATTGCGGGCGGGGCGTAACGGAAAAATCGGCGCTGGAATACATGTTGTACCACCAGAACATTTTGGAACAGGTGAACCCGGGATACTTTCTCCGGGCCGATTCCCATACTTTTTCCCCGTGAACGAGTTTATTGGATTGTTTCCAGAATTTGATTTCGCTGTCGGTCCTGTCGTACCAGCCATTCCCGACAATGCCGGTTTCGCTGGGCCATAACCCGGTGAGGTAGGTAGATTGCACAGCCGTGGTAACGGCGGGCAACATGGGCCGGATGGAGGACTGGTGATGTTGCTTTGCCCAGGCGCTCAGGAAGGGCGTATGCTCCCCAATGAGGGCGCCCGACAATCCTACAATATCCAGCACTACGGTTTTTCTCATATTCTTGGCTTCTCTTATTGCGTATCAAAACTATATCCCGGTCAGGAGATATCCAACTGCTGCAGCACCCAATGCAATTCGCGGGCGATGGAAGCGCTCATTTCCTGCTTCAAGCCGGGGGGCAGCACTTCCCAGGTGTAAGTTTCCACTTCGAGATGGGTGGTAAACGGCCGCGCCTGTTGCCGGGCGAGCACACGGGAAATATCGTCGCGGGTGGAGCTGAGCGCCCCGAATTCCCCGGTAAAAACGGGTACATGGAAATGCGCGCGCCATTCTTCCACATCTTCTCTTCCGGCTTCCGCCAGGGCTTCCGGCAAGTCGGGATAATGGATCTTTTCGCCATCGCTTTTCCGCGCGATCACCTGGTGGAGATACACGGCTTCGTTGAACTGGCGGAAAGCGGCGATCACGTTTTCGCGGCCGCCTTTCGGCAACAGCGCCTTCAAAGCCGCGCTGATCTGTATCTTCCCCACCTTCAACCCGAAAAACTGCAAACGTTCCAGCACCACCTGCGGATCTTCGTAAGACACGGCGAAGTGGCACACGTCATAACAAAGCTGTACATGGTCCTTGATCGCCAGCGTGGCTTCCTCTTCGGTGAAGCCGAACTTCTCCGTGAACAGCATCACGCCTGCGGGCAGTAAATATTGGAAATACCAGTCGAGGTACTCTTTGGAATTCTCCAGCAGCCCGTCGGGCTCGGGCTCTATGTCGAGATGCAGCAACGGTCCGCCATTCCTGCGCACCTGGATGAGCTGCTCGACCACCAGCAACATGTTAAAAGTAGCCCCTTCGGTCACGGATTTCCTTTCCTCCTCACAACGGTGCCAGAATTTATACGACAACGGCGAAGTGGAGATCCCGCCTTCCATCCCTTCCGGCAACAACGCCGCGAGGATACGGAATAGCCGGCCGGTATAAGCCGCGCGCTCGGCGGTGGACCAATCCGGCGTATGCACCTGGTCTTTCACGCGCTCGTGATGGAAGCCTCCGTATGGGAAACCGTTCATGGTAAAAACGTAGCAATCGTTCTCCCGGAGCCATTGCCGGAACTCCTCCAGCGCGGGCGCTTTCGATAACTCCAGGCTGGCCAGGTTACTGAGCCGCAACCCGATGCCGAAAGGCTTATCGGGCGATACTTCCGCCTTCACGGCGGGAATATACCGGCGGAGCTGTTCGAAGTGATCCGGCCAGCTTTCCCCGGAATGGATATTGGTGCAATAGGTCAGATGCCCGAAGGGTGTTTCCATGTTGTATGCTGTTGGCGGGTTCGGGATAAAATTGAATCGGCTACCATTTGTCGCGCAGCATGTTCACCGCTTTGCGCAGCGTATTGATATCGATGCTGTGCACTTCCTTCCCTTTGCCGATGGCTTCCAGCAGGGAAATGGTGAGGCGCCCGCCCAGGTGCTCGCGGAACTCCTGCAGGCCGGCTACGATGGGCGCTTCGTCATCTTCGATCTCCAGCAACGGATGGTACAGCGGCAGGCGCAACGTTTTCAGCAGCTGAATGATGCGCTCCAGGCTTTCCGGATCGAGCAGGCCCGTGAGCCAGGAATACACGCTGTCCAGCGCGATGCCGATAGACACTGCCTCGCCGTGGCGCAGTTCAAAGTCCGTGAGCTGTTCGAGTTTATGGGCGCTCCAGTGGCCGAAATCGAGCGGACGGGAAGAGCCGCTTTCAAACGGATCGCCCGCCCCGCCGATATGCTGCATGTGCAGTTCGGCGCAACGGTGAATGAGGTATTTGAGGGCCGCGGGCTCCGCTTCCGTCAGTTGCGCCGCTTTTTCCTCCATCCAGGAGAAAAACGCCGCGTCTTTGATAAGCGCTACTTTCACCGCTTCTACCATGCCGCTGCGCCAGTCGCGCTCGTCGAGCGTGGTGAGGAAATGCGCGTCGTTGAAAACGGCCGCGGGCGGCGCGAAAGTGCCGAGGAAATTCTTTTTGCCGTGATAATTGATCCCGTTTTTCACGCCCACGCCGGAATCGTTCTGCGACAATACAGTGGTGGGAATACGGATGTGTTTGACGCCGCGATGGCTCACCGCCGCCACGTACCCTACGAGGTCTAGGACGGAGCCACCGCCGATGGCGATGATGTATGAGTGGCGGTCGATCGCATGCTGGTCTACCGCGTTCACGAGCCAATGGAACAATTGCAGATCGTTCTTGGCCGCTTCGCCGCCGGGCACCACAATCACGTCTTCCACCAGTTCAAACCCTTCGATGTCCGAGCAATAAGCCGTAATCTGTTCCTGCAGGTAATCGTGCGTGGCCGTTACCCCTTCGTCTACAATGAATAATAATTTCTTCCGAAATCCTTTCTCCGAACGGGATTCAAGGAATTGCGCAAAAACCGGGTTTGTGGAAGCGAACAGATGCTCCGTGAAAAAAACCTTATACTCGAATGCAACGCTGAATGATTGTTGAATAAATGCCATAGCAAAGTCCCTGTGGTCCCGGTGGTGCCGGGACGATTTTAAACGGTTAAAAGTACGAAAACAGGGTCAGCGGAACAACAACAAATTGCCGTATTCCATGAACGGAAGAAACCCCGGAAACTTACGCAATTAAGTTTGTATCAGGTAACGGCGAAGAGCTTGCCCAGGAGGATGGAAAGCGGGAGAAAAGCGAGCACCACCAGGCCGAAGGGCAGGCCGGCAAAGGCGGCCGTCCAGGCGGCGTTCATGGCGATCAGGCCCAGGACGCCCCATTTCACGGACTTCCCGATATTGGGGCCGGTGGGCGCTTTCATGGCCCGGAGCAATGGTTTGTATATCAGCCAGGCGAAGAAGGCGAGGAAAAGGGGAACGGTGGTGATCTGGCCGGTCATGAAACTGAAAACGCCGATCACACCGATAACGAGCGCGTACGTGATAGCGGCGCGGACGAGCGGCGTTTTCGTGCCGCCATGCACTTCGTCGCGCGAGATCATCGTTACGGCGGCGATGTAAGCCACCGGCACCACGGCAATCCACCAGAGGTAATCGCCCTGCAGCGAAACGAGGTACACGCTCATCCCCAGCGAAAGGTTCAGCCCGCGGCAAAGCCCCATCACCAAAGGCCCGAGCACGGAATGGTGTTTCGCCCATTTATCGTACACCAGCGCTGAAGCGGCCGTGAGCACCGCTATCCAGCCGGAAAAACCGCTGACCGTGAAGGCCGCGAGTATCCCCACCACCAGCAGGTACCCGCCCAGCACGCTCGCTTCCGTGATGGAAATGATGCCGCTGGGAATAGGCCTTTCGGGCCGCTCCAGCTTATCGAGCTTTGCGTCGAATACATCATTGAAAACAACGCCTCCGCCATACAGGCCGATGGTGGCGATGATCAGGCAGATCAGTTGCAAAATGGATTGCAGGTCGTCGAGCCCATGTGCGAAAAAGCCTACGATGGCAGCCCCGGCGATAATGTCGGTAATGGCGGTCAGTATGTTTGCGGGCCGCATGAGCCTTAGGTAGCCCAGCAGCTTGCTCAGGATATAGTTCACGCGCTTCTCAGGTTTTCAATACGATACGACAAAAGCTGGTTGGAATTTATCGTATGATCGTGGATTGTTTATTGGGTCTTGGCTGCTGACCGCCTCTCAGAACGGTGCTGCCATTGAATTTCAGACTCTGGTCGATGTCGGCCGGGCTTTCAAAATCCGCTACGTTGATCTGGCCGCTTTGCGCAAACGCCGCGATGGCGTTGCTGTACGTCACCAGTTCCACATCCGCTTTGGATATTCCCCTGTCGAGCATGAGCGCCGCGGTTTTGGGAACGGCCAGCGGGTCGCTGATGCCCCAGTCGGCCGCGGAATTCACCATGATGCGTTCGGTGCCGTATTGTTTCACGATGTCTACCATCCGTTCATTCCCCATTTTGGTAAATGGATAGATGGTGAAGGCGGCCCAGAAGCCACGGTCCAGCACTTCTTTCACGGTTTCCTCGTTGTTGTGGTCAACGATCACCATGTGCGGATCGAGCCCCATTTCGAGCGCGATGTCCATGCTGCGGGTGGTACCCTGCTTCTTGTCGCGGTGCGGCGTATGGATCTGCACGGGCAGGCCCGCCTCTTTGGCGAGCAGCAGCTGTGCGCGATAGTATTTTTCTTCCAGCGCGGTCTGATCGTCGAACCCGATTTCGCCTACGCCTACCACGCCTTCCTTGTAAATGAAGAGCGGCAGGATTTCCATGACCTGTTCGCTGAGTTTTTCGTTATTGGCTTCTTTGGAATTGAGCCCGATGGTGCAGTAGTGTTTAATACCGAACTGCGAGGACCGGAAGCGCTCCCAGCCAACGAGGCTGGCGAAATAATCCCGGAAGGTATCCACGCCGGTGCGCGGCTGGCCGAGCCAGAAGGCAGGCTCGATGATGGCTTTCACGCCGGCATCGGCCATGGCCTGGTAATCGTCTGTGGTCCGGGCAGTCATATGCACGTGCGGGTCGAAGAACCGCATGCCTTTGATGGTGTCTATAAAGGCGGGGTCAAATGATTGCGGGACAAGATCCTTTTCCGTCAACTGAGCATTACAACACATATTAAGTACGAATTACATTGCGATTAAATTACGGAATGGCGCGTTCTGCGCACTAACACCTATTAGCCATTTACACGGGCGGCAACCGTTTCCCAGGTCAGCAGTCCCTGCTCTATTTCCGCAGCCATGTCGGCGCGTGTTTCGAGCAGTTTCGCAGCTGGCGGGTAAGCGGATGAGTGGCAGGCCAGTGCGGCGGCTTCTCTTTCGGCGTGCACTTCCGAGAACCAGGCGCGTTCGAGGTCTTCGAAGTTGTCTTCGTCCAGGAAGGGGCCCACGAGCCTCCAGAGCATGGGCGGCACGGGGCGGGCGGCGGCACGGCGTTCGCGGGAGAAGTCACGCAGGATGCGGGCCAGTTCCGGGTTGGCGCGTTCGTCGAGGCCGGTGATGAGGTGCACGGGTTTGTCGGTAAAAAAGCTTTCATGACCAGCTGGTTCCATGCGGGCTCACCGAGGTATTGCGCCGGGTACGGGTTACGGACCATGATGGCTTCGAGAACGGATCCGATGTTGGAGCGGACGCCTTCGGCGGTGCGGAGTTTCCAGGCTTCGGGGAAAGCGAGGAAAGGCAGGGCGCCGTAGAGGGCGGCCAGCTCGTTCATTTCACCGGCATTGAACAGGTTTTCAATGGCCTGCACATACGCAGCCTCATCGTTCACGGGCAGCTGCAGGAGCCACCATACGCGGAAGAGGCGGTCGGCGGTATAGCCCTCCACCGAACGGGGCAGCAGGGCTTCCCGGGCGGCGGCGGGTACGGAAATAACGTCGCGTCCCAGGAACCGGGGCGCGGCGGTGAATGCGATATTGAATGTCTGAAGTGTGCCCTTCGATTGCCAGGCTTCCAGTTGGCCGGCTATCCATTGACGGCCCTTTTCGGAGATCTGCTGTTGAATGATATCGGCTAAAACTAAGGTGGTTCCTGGTGCTTCGTATGCGTATCCCATGCAGCGAAAATAAATAATAATCGGCGATCCCGCCGCTGACAATAATCAGCCTTGCCATTGATCAAAAATAAAAGAGAGGCAACTAGTGCCTCTCCTTCCGCCATTCTAAAACCTGATTAGTAACCAGGATATTCTTCAGGGGTGGTGCCCCAATATTTTTGTCAGGGTTAGCAGGAAAAATGGCCGGAGGTTTCCGGTTCCGGCCTTAATTCTTTTGCAATATAAGGATTAAATATTGATCGGCACTCACCTGAATGTGTGAAAATTTTAACTTTCCCTTCAGGAAAAACGATTTTGCATGAACACTTACTGCGGGAAGCCGGCGACGGCATTAATTTTTCTATAGCTGAGGGTGGAATTTATAAAGGCAAATAAGTTTGTTGGCTTCCCTGTGTCAGCGTAAATCCGTGCTCATACTGTGTTGTGACCGATGGTACATCCTTACGTTCTAAAATTATAACATTAATTTAACAACCACAAACATCAGGGGCACTTTTTTTAACCTGTTTATCTAGCTCCGGAAGGTTAATACCCGTATTTTCCGTAAGTTTAACGGATATACCTTTTAGCATGATGAAGATTTTCAATGTGTTTTTCTGTGTGATGTTCGTCTTGTTCGCTGCGCTGCAGTGGAACGACCCGGATCCCTACATCTGGATTCCCATCTACCTGTACGGCGCCGTATTTTGCGGCCTCGCCGCTACCCGCCGCTACTACCGCGGCTGGTACCTTTTCGGCATCCTGGCATTCCTCTCCTACGCCACCTTCCTTTTCTTTGAAAAAGACGGCGTGCTCAGCTGGGTAACGGAACACCAGGCCCAAAACATCGCCGGCTCCATGAAAGCATCCACCCCCTGGATCGAAGACACCCGCGAATTCTTCGGGCTTTTCATCCTCAT
This sequence comes from Chitinophaga pollutisoli, assembly GCF_038396755.1. Lineage (NCBI taxonomy): Bacteria > Pseudomonadati > Bacteroidota > Chitinophagia > Chitinophagales > Chitinophagaceae > Chitinophaga > Chitinophaga pollutisoli. The sequence goes on from NZ_CP149822.1 coordinate 2,495,921, forward strand.
CATCGCCATGCTTGTCAATTTCGTGCACTCCAGCCAGAAAAAAGCCAAGAAAATGCGCAAAAGAATGATGAAAATCGGGTAATCCCCACCAATTACCACCCAACATACCCAAAAAGGGGCTGTATCGCACGATACAGCCCCTTTTTCGTCCCCCCTGCTCCCCGCTCCCTGCCTGCCTATCTCCCGTATTTACCAGGCTTAACACTCCCTTACCTTACCCATATCTTACCCATGTCTTACCCCTTATATGAGGGTAAGACATGGGTAAGATATGTATGGGATATGGGTAAGATATGGGTAAGACATCCTACCCTCACCACCGCATTAGCCCTACCGTCATTTCAGGCATACCCTGCCCCTCCCTCACGTCCCCCGCACCCGCACACACCTCCCGGAAAACGAAAAAGGCCGCCTCGCAACGAGACGGCCCTTTCCTATATGCTTTTGCAGCCTATTTAGCCAGCAACCTGAAATAATCGATCGCTACAGGAGCGGCCTCCGCGGGGTCTGCCGCCTTCACCGCCAGCACCAGCGCCTGCTTTTTGCCGCCGCTGATGGCCGGGAAAGCAATCGTAGCCAGGTTGGGCTGGCCCGCCTTCGCGCCCTTGCCAATGGTAACGCTGCCCAGCACGGGGCCCGTTTGGCTGTCGAGGTGCGCGGTAACCACATATCCGTGCGCGGGGATCTCCCGCACGAAGTAGGTCAGTTCAATGCCGTTTACGCCCGTGAGGTCGAGGTTGGGATACGCCGCCCAGCTGTTGGCGCCCGGCACCAGCAGCTTCATGCCGTCTACCTCCACGGCGCTCGCCCCGTCGGAATCCTTGAAGCTTTCGCCCTGGATCTTCGGATTGCGCAGTTCTGCCATGGCGGTGCCCGTGATCGGCTTAATGCCCGCGCCGCCTTTATCGGTATAAGTCGCGATGAGGTATAAAATCCCCCTGTCTTTCACTTCATTACCCAGCGTAGCGTTCACGCTGCCGGTGGCAGGCAGGGAAGGATCCTGTTTCGCGCCGCCTGCCAGTGAGAAGATGTACTCCACGATCTGCTTCGCTTCGCCGGTGGAAATACCGGGGTGCGCGGCCATCGCCGTTTCACCCCAAACACCGCCGCCGCCTTTGATGATCTTTTCCGCGAGGTAATCCGGCGACTTCGGATCGCTTTTGTATTTGTTGGCCACTTCCACGAAACTCGGCCCGATGGATTTCTCATTCGGCTTGTGGCAAGTCTTACAATCGGATGTTTCCATGATGTTTTTGCCCGCAATAGCCCCGGAAATAATCTGGTGCCCCTGGGACATGCCCGCCTTGTCTTTCCCTTCCATATACAACGCCTTCACATACAAGTTCGCGGGATCGAACCCGCCGGGGGACGATTGCCCGTCTTCCTTGTCGGACACCTCCACAGCATATTCCACCTTCTTGCCGGGGAAATAGAACATGCTGTTGCCGGTCAGTTTGATGTTGACGGACGGTGTTTCGTTCCCCGCATACACCTGGATCACCTGGCTTGCGGTACGGCTCCCTTTATCGTCGGTCACTTCCACCGACACGGGGAATTCCCCTGCGGTCGTGAAGGTGAATTCCGCCGTAGGCGTCGTCGTTTCTTTTTTATTGCCGTTGCCGAAATTCCAGGTGTAGGTCAGCGGATCGCCGTCGGGGTCGTTGGTACCTTCCGCGGAAGCCTTCACCGTAAATGGCAGTGCTCCTGTCAGCTTATCCACCTGCAACTTCACATTCGGTGCGCGGTTGCCGCCGTTGTAATCGATGCGAACCAGCCCGGCATCGGCGTTCTTGGAGAACCAGCCGTTGCCGTATTCGAGAATATACAACCTTCCATCCGGCCCCAGTTCCATATCGATCGGGGCGTTGAATTTCTGCGAAGGCATGAAGCGTTCCATCTTCACGTAATTGCCGTCTTTATCCATGGTAACCGCCATCACCCATCCCCTGATCCAGTCGTAGATGAACAGTTTGCCGTCATAGTATTCCGGCAGGCGGGTTTCTTTCGGATAAAATTCGCTGTAGTACACCGGCCCTGCTTCTGCGTTGCGGCCACCCGTTCCCACCAGCGGGAACTCGTCGGATTTGCCGTAAGGGTACCAGATGAACGCGGGCTGCGCCGGCGGCAGTTCGGTAAGACCGGTATTATTGCGGGAGTTGTTGATGGGTTTCTTCGGATCGTGATACGCACCGGAAACGCCCGTTTCGTAATCGTACGCGCGATAGGGCTTGTTGTCGCCGATGAACAGCGGATAACCGTAATAGCCGGCCTTCTTTGCCTGGTTCACTTCGTCGTACCCGCGCGGGCCGCGGGTGGAGTCGTCGTTCGCGGCATCAGGGCCTACTTCGCCCCAATAGAGATAATTTGTTTTGCGGTCGATGGAAATACGGTAAGGGTTGCGTGTGCCCATCGTATAAATTTCAGGCTTCGTTTTCTCGGTACCCACCGGGAAGAGGTTGCCGTCGGGGATTTCGTAGGAGCCGTCTTCCTTCACGCGGATGCGGAGCACCTTGCCACGGAGGTCGTTGGTATTGGAGGAAGTGCGGCGGCCATCGTACTGCAGGTGGCCGGGACGGTCGTCTACCGGTCCGTAGCCTTTGCTTACGTAAGGTTGCCCGGCTTCGTCGAAGGGCGTGGTATTATCCCCGGTGGAAAGATACAGCAGGCCATCCGGACCGAAAGCGATGGAGCCGCCGGTGTGGCAGCAGATATCGCGCTGGGAATAGAACTGGAGGATGACTTTCTCGCTCTTCATATTCAGCTGTCCGTTCTCGAACTTGAACCGGCTAAGCCTGTTCACAGACGTGTCAACGGGGGAATAGAAGAGGTAGATGAAGTTGTTCTTTTCGAAAGCCGGATCCGCGGCGAGGCCCATGAGGCCTTCTTCCGCATTTACGTTCGGCACTTGTGTTTTATGGTAAACGTTGAGGGCGCCCACCTGGGTGAGGTTTTTGCGGGAAGCGCTGTAGAGCAGCAGTTCGCCGCGGCGCTGCGCAACGAGGATATCGAGGTTGGGAAGGATGGCCATTTCGGTAGGCTCGAAGAATTCGCCGCTGGTCAGGGTTTGACGGGTGAAGCGGTCGCCATCCGGTACGCGTAGCGTGGTGGCTTTTGCGTAATTGAGTTCGAGGTTCTTGCCAATGGCGTATTGGATGCCGCCCAAAACGTGCTTCAGGAAATTTTCTTCTTTGTACGACTCATCCGTATGGCCCAGTTCGGTGTACCAGGCGCGGCCGCCATCGTAATCGTGGTACCAGGAAATGGGATGGTCGTTATTCATCTTGCCGCCGGTGTAGGTAGTTTCATCTACTTTCATGAGCACTTTCGTCTCTTTATTGAAGTATTTGAAGTTATACCATTCATCGGTGTGCTCCCAGGTATCGGGGAGCTCTTCGGTGGAAGGATGGGATTTGTCGATAACGTTGAGTTTGGCTTTGGCGGTTCCGGGCGGGTGGTCGCCGAAGTAGGCGCCTACCAGTTTGCCATACCAGGCCCAGTCATATTCCGTATCGGTTGCCGCGTGGATGCCCACAAAGCCGCCGCCTGACTGGATGTAACGCTCAAAATCCGCTTCCTGCGCAGTGTTCAGCACATCGCCGGTAGTGTTGAGAAAGATGATGGCGGAATATTGGCCGAGGTTCTGCTCGGTGAATTTTTCGGCATCTTCGGTGGCATCGACATCGAAATTGTTTTCCGCGCCGAGTTTTTTAATGGCTTCAATGCCGGCGGGGATGGAGGCGTGGCGGAAACCGGCCGTCTTGGAGAAGACGAGCACCTTTGCCTTTCCGGGCCTGGACTTGCTGCAGCCGGCCAGGGCTACGGCTACGATAAAGACGAGGAGGTAAGTGATATGCTTCATGGTATCGTTCTGTTGTTCGGTAAACGTGGTATTTAAAAGCAAGTAGAGACGCATGTTTGCGTCTCTACTGAAATTTATGCATTTCCCGGCTATTTCTTTCTGCCAGCGGCATAATCGATGCCGCCGAGCACGTGTTTGAGGAAAGCCGGTTCACGGTACGATTCTTTGGTATGCCCCAGCTCGGTGTAAAAGGTGCGGCCGCCGTCGAACTCGCGATACCAGCTCATGGGATGGTTATCGCCGTTTTTGCCGCCCTGGTACGATTTCTCATCGATTTTGATGAGGATATTGAGACCGGGAACGATGCTTTTGAAGTCATACCATTCGTCCTTGCGCACCCAGGTCGGGTCCAGGTGGGCCGTTGCGGGGTGCTTCCTGTCCACCACGTGAAGGGTAGCGGTTTGCTGGTGCGGATGGCTGAGGAAATACGCGCCTACCAGCTGGTTGTACCAGGGCCAGTCGTATTCCGTATCCGTAGCCGCATGAATGCCCGCATAGCCGCCGCCTTTACGGATGTAGCCTTCCAGTGCGGATTGCTGTGCATCGTCGAGGACGTTGCCGGTGGTATTAAGGAACACCACGGCTTTATAGCGCGACAGGTTCTGGGCTGTAAACTTCGATGCGTCTTCGGTGGTATCCACTTCATAACCGTTTTCCGCGCCCAGCTTCAGCATGGCGATTTTGGCATCGGGGATGCAATCGTGCCTGAAGCCGGCTGTTTTGGAGAAGACGAGCAGGCGGGGCTTAGCCTTCTGAAAGGCTGCCAGCCCGGCGATGGCGGCCACTGCGCAGAGCAGGAAGAGATATTTATAACGCATCATGGATTACAGTTGGCGGATCTTGATATTTCTGTACCAAACTTTATCGCCATGGTCCTGCAGGGCGATGTGGCCTTTCTGGTATTTGCCGAAGCCATCCCAGGATTTGAATTTCGAGCCGGCAACGAGTTTGTTCCACTCTTCAGAACCTACTACTACTTCAGCGGTTTTGTGGCCGTTGAAAGTGAGGGTGAGCTTACCGTCTTTCTTGGTGATCTTCGCCGTGTTCCATTCGCCAACGGGTTTAGCGTAGCGGGCGGGGGAAGCGATGAGGTCGTAGAGGTCGCCGGAGTTATGTTTGTGGATTTTGCCGTCGGAATGCTTATCGTCATCGAGCACCTGCATTTCGGGGCCGGTTTGGTAAGTGGCGCCGAACTTCGGGTCTTCGTGAACGCCGAAAATGATACCGGAATTACCACCTTCGGATATTTTCCATTCCATTTGCAGCTCATAGTTCTCGTAAGCTTCGGCGGTCATGATATCACCGCCTTTGGCGCCTGCTTTCTTGGCATCGGCGTCGAAGAAGAGCGTACCGTCCACCACTTTCCAGGCATCGGGAGCGGCGGCTTGTTTATAACCTTTCCAGCCATTGGTGGTTTTGCCGTCGAACAGCAGTTTCCAGCCTTCTTTTTTCTCTTTTTTGGAGAGGGAAGGCGCCTGCGCGAAGGCGCTCGCGCTGCCGGCGAGGAGTCCCAGCGCGAGGGCGGCGGAGAATATACGTTTGGTCATGTTGAAGTGTTTATAGGGTTGTCAGTTATTTGACGGTCAGGATGTATTTCACCATTTCTTCCGCGTCGGGCTTGGAAATGCCGGCGTGCGGAGCCATGGGAATTTCACCCCAGTTGCCGGAACCGCCGCTGATGATTTTGTCGGCCAGCGTGGCTACGTTTTCGGGGGTGTTGGGATACTTCTCGGCGATTTCCTTGAAGGAGGGGCCGATTACTTTTTCGGTTTCCTTGTGGCAGGTGGCGCAATCCTGTGCGGCCATCAATTCTTTACCTTTACCGCTCACGTCGGCTACCATGGAATTGTCTGCCGCAGGAGCTACCGTTTCTTCGGGTGCCTTCTCTTCGGCTTTCTTTTCTCCACCGCCGCACGCTGCCATTAACACTGCTGCACTGATACACAAAGGCATCCAGAATGATTTCTTCATTGTTTGAATAGTTTTAGAATTCTTTAGAAAATCGTTTTTGCTTAACTTATCAGAGTCCTAATATACGCCTGTTCAGGTTCTCATCCGCACCGGTACCGGCAAAATCGTCAAATGCCTTCTCGGTCACCCGGATAATATGGTCTTTGATGAAGGGGGCCCCTTCGCGGGCGCCGTCTTCAGGGTGTTTCATGCAGCATTCCCATTCCATCACGGCCCATCCGGAGAAATTGTATTGGGTCAGCTTGCTGAACACCGCTTTGAAATCCACCTGTCCGTCGCCCAGGGAGCGGAACCTCCCGGGCCGGTCGATCCAGCCCTGGTAACCGCCATACACGCCGGAGCGGCCGGTGGGGTTGAATTCCGCGTCTTTCACATGGAACATCTTGATTTTCTCATGGTAGATGTCGATGTAGGCGAGGTAATCCATGGCCTGGAGCACGAAGTGGCTGGGATCGTAGAGGAGGCAGGCGCGGCTGTGGTTGCCGGTGGCCGCCAGGAACTGTTCGTAGCTGGCGCCGTCGTGCAGGTCCTCGCCCGGGTGGATCTCATAGCAGAGGTCCACGCCGTTGGCGTCCATCTCATTAAGGATCGGCAGCCAGCGGGCGGCCAGTTCCTTGAACCCTGTTTCCACGAGCCCCGCGGGGCGCTGGGGCCAGGGGTATACCGTATGCCAGAGCAGCGCGCCGCTGAAGGTGGCGTGGGCGTTGAGACCCAGGTTGCGGCTGGCTTTGGCGGCGTATTTCAGCTGTTGCACGGCCCATTCGGTACGTGCCTTGGCATTGCCATGCAGTTCTTTGGGCGCAAACCCGTCGAACATATCGTTATAGGCGGGATGAACAGCTACCAGCTGGCCCTGCAGGTGGGTCGACAGCTCGGTGATTTCCATGCCTGCGCTTTGCACGATGCCTTTGATCTCGTCTGCATAAGTCTGGCTTTCGGCGGCTTTCTTCAGGTCTATCATCCTGGGGTCCCAGGTGGGGATCTGCACGCCTTTGAAGCCCAGGGAGGCCGCCCATTTGGTGATGCCTTCGAGGGTATTGAAAGGCGCCTTGTCGTCCAGGAACTGTGCGAGGAAAATGCCGGGTCCTTTAATCGTCTTCATATGCTTTTCCTTATCAGATTTAAAAATTCAATATCCGGAATTCGGCCCAAAAAAGGGACTAAATTTCGAAGGTCGTCCATTTTTCGTTACTGGCGGAGCTTTTCACCACATTGTCAATGAATGCCATCCCGCGTACGCCTTCGTTTACGGAGGGGTAATCGAGGGCTTCTTTGGCGGGCTCGGTACCGTCGATACGAGCCTGAAGGGTGAGGGCGAAGTTGCGGTAGAGGTTACCGAATGCTTCGAGATACCCTTCGGGGTGGCCGCCCGGCGTACGGCAGTTATGCGTGGCATAAGAGCTGAGATGGGGATTGCCCGCGCCTGCGCGGAGGATCTCGGCGGGTTTGTCGAGCCAGCGTACTGTGAGGGTATTGGGCTCATGCTGTGCCCATTCGAGGCCGCCTTTTTCACCGTATACGCGGATTTTGAGCGCGTTCTCTTCCCCTGCGGCTACCTGGGATGCCATGAGCACGCCCGCGGCGCCCTGGGTGAAGCGGAGGAGTACGGCGCCATCGTCGTCGAGCAGGCGGCCAGGTACCATGATGTGGTTATCCGCGCAGAGCTTGTCTACAGTATCGCCGGAGATATATTCTGCCAGGTTGAAGGCGTGTGTGCCGATGTCGCCCATGGCGCCGGCTTTACCGGAGCGTTTGGGATCGGTGCGCCATGCGGCCTGTGCGTTACCTTCGCGCTCGCTCATCTTGGAGAGCCAGCCCTGGGGATATTCCACCCATACTTTACGGATCTTGCCCAGTGCGCCTTCGGCCACCATCTGGCGGGCCTGTTTCACCATGGGGTAACCGGTATAGGTGTGTGTGAGCAGGAGGCTGAGGCCGGTCTGCTCTACTTTCGCTTTCAGTTGTTTGGCTTCGTCGAGGGTGAAGGTGATCGGTTTTTCGATCACTACGTGAAACCCTTTGTCGAGGGCCATCATCGCCGGCTCGAAGTGCGCGAAGTTGGGGGTCACGATGGTGATGAAGTCCAGCCGCTTATCTGCCGGCATGGCCGCTTCTTTCTCCAGCATGGTTTTGAAGTCCGTATAGATGCGGTCGCTTTCCAGGAAGAGCGAGCGCCCGGAGTCTTCTGCCACTTCGGGGTTGATGCTTAACGCACCTGCTTTGAGTTCAATCAGGCCGTCCATATTCGCCGCGATGCGGTGGATGGCGCCGATGAAGGCGTCTTTGCCGCCTCCGATCATTCCCATTCTGAGTTTCCTGTTCATACTATACTATATTAATGCTTTCGATTATGCGGTTTGTAAAAGTTGTTTGTTTCTGCCCTTCATATAGAAGTAAAGGCCGCCGAAGGCTACGATAAGAACGATGGGGATCACGAGTGTTACGTTGATGATCTCGGGGCCCGCTACCGCTTGCGCCTGAGCGTAGGCAGTTGCTTCGGCAGTACCGGGAGCGGCGGAACGGAATGCGTCCATAGTAGCGCCTGCCGGGAGGTTCTTACCAATAATGTTGTCGTAAAATCCACCCATGAACATCATGTAGATCGACACGGCAAACATGCCCGCGCCGCCCATCAGGTTCATCCCCAACGCACCGGACTCCGGGATATTTTCAGATACGAAGCCGAGCATGGTAGGCCAGAAGTAAGTGATGCCCAAACCGAACACTACCGCCGCCACGAAGAGCATATTGCCCGACTGGCTGCCCATCAGGTAAAGCCCCAGGGCCGACAGGATCGCCGAAATAAACAGCACTCCCGAAGGCGACAGGCGATGCACGATAGGCCCTGCCACCGCACGGCCCAGCACCTGCACACCGGCTGTGAGCGCCAGGATGAGGATACCGTTTTCCGTTACGTTCTTCAGCAGGATTTCTATCCACTGGTTAGTAAAAAGTTCCGTGATGGAGGTGCCGAACATGCAGATGAACATGAAGATGAACAGGCCGCTGGTAACGGACCGATACATCTGCGCATTGGATACCCCGGCCGCCACACGCTCTGTAACCGGGAATTCGAGCTTGGAAAACAGGTAACCATACAGCAGTGTGGGGATGATCATCAAACCAACCTGCAACTGCCAAAGATCGGCCATGCCTATTTCTTTAAAGAGGAATACCACGAGCGCGCCAACAACGATACCGCCGGGGAACCAGAGGTGGAAGTGATTGAGTTTGGTCGTCTTGTTATCGGGGAAGATGGTGGCTACAAGCGGGTTGCAAGCCGCTTCCACCGTACCGTTCGCCATACCGATAAACAGTGTGGATATAAACAGCGGCCAGAAGCCGGAGCTGAAATAAGGCGTGGCAACGGTGAGGACGATGCCCAGCAAGTGCAGTACGAAAGCCGCGATGAGCAAACGTTTCATACCGATGGCATCTACGATGAACCCGCCTAAAACCACGGCCAGCGGGAAGCCCCAGAACGCAGTTCCGGCGATGATCGATAATTCCTGGGCATTCAGATGGAATTGCACACCCAGTTGTCCGAGGATACCGGCGCGAATTCCGAAGGATAAGGAAGTGACAAGCAGCGCCAGGCAACTGGCAACGAAAAGACTCTTAGGCTGTATCTGCTTCATAGACGTGTTGTTTGTAAAAAATCTAAAACTGTAATTAAAACCTTTAAATTTATAAAAAGTATTTCCATATTTTTTAATTTTTGTGACAATAAATCCCCGGATTAACAAAACGGCTGGAAACCCGGGAAACCCTTACTGTCAAGGCAGCAGCAGGCCGCAATTGGTGTGGCTGATAGTTTGGCGGACCCTATCTTTTGCATTTTACAACGCCGGGAATCCAAAACATTACTGCAAAAAGCCGGGCGCGAATTTGCTGATTTTTTGCGGGATAGTGTCTGGTTGACATTTAAAATTTTTAAAAAAGCCAACCAACAAGTTGCCGTTCAATGACTGCCGGGATGCGGGGATCTTTAGCAAGTGGAAAATTCCATCCAACGGCAGAAATACAGCGGTATGCCCAATTTTTCCCATATTTCATAGGGCCATCGACCAAAAATTCCTAATTTTACCAGCCTTGGTCCGCAGAGCCCCGCCCTGCCACCTTGTCACAACCTGGCATCCGGGCGTAATATTTGACTATATTTCACCCGCAACCAGGTTCCTTTATTCTTTTAGACATCGAAAATTTTAACATGCTAGGTTTTTTAACAAAGCTTTTCGGAGGAAACAAGTCTGAGCGAGACATCAGGCTGATCCTGCCTATGGTGAAGCAGATTAACGAGGAGTATGAAAAACTGTCATCCCTGCCTATCGACGAACTGCGTGGCAAAACGCAGGTTTTCCGTTCCCGCATCAAGGATCACCTGGCTGAAATAGACCGGGAGATCGCCGACAAGAAAGCGGCTGCAGAATCCGAAGAGGATGTAAATACCAAAGATCTCACCTACCGGGATATCGATAAGCTCCGCAAGGACCGCAACAAGAAAATCGAAGAAATACTGGCCGTGCTCCTGCCCGAAGCCTTCGCCGTAGTGAAGGAAGCATCGCGCAGGCTGAAGGAAAATCCGGTGATCACCGCCACCGCCACTGATATGGACCGCCACCTGGCCGTGCTCCGCGATTACGTGAGCATCGAAGGTGACAAAGTGGCCTGGAAGAATACCTGGGTTGCGGGCGGCATCGAAGTCACCTGGAACATGGTGCATTACGATGTTCAGCTGATCGGCGGTATGGTGCTGCACCAGGGTAAGATTTCAGAAATGGCGACGGGTGAAGGTAAAACCCTCGTTTCCACGCTCCCCGCTTACCTCAACGCCCTCACCGGCGAAGGCGTGCATATCGTAACGGTCAATGATTACCTCGCCCGCCGCGACTCCGAATGGAACGGCCCCCTGTTCGAATTCCTCGGCATCACCGTGGATTGCATCGACAAACACCAGCCGAACTCCTTCGAGCGCCGCAATGCTTACCAGGCAGACATTACCTACGGCACCAACAACGAATTCGGTTTCGACTACCTCCGCGATAACATGGTGCACAGCCCTGAAGAAATGGTGCAGCGCAAGCATCACTTCGCCATGGTGGATGAGGTGGACAGCGTGCTGATCGACGATGCGCGTACCCCGCTCATCATCTCTGGACCTATCCCGCGCGGTGACGAACAGGAGTTCCACGCCCTGAAGCCGCGCATCCAGCGGCTGGTGGAAGAGCAACGTAAAATCGTGACCTCCAGCCTCCTCGAAGCCAAGAAACTCATCGCGGAAGGAAAAGACGATCCCAAGTCCGGCGGCCTCGCCCTCATGCGCGCCCACCGCGGGCTTCCCAAAAACAGCGCCCTCATCAAATTCCTCAGCGAGCCCGGCATGAAAGTACTCCAGCAGAAAGCGGAAAACTATTACATCGCCGACCAGCAACGCGAAATGCCGAAAGTAGATGAAGGCCTGCTCTTCCATATCGACGAAAAGAACAACAGTGTAGACCTCACCGAAAGAGGTATCGCCCTCATCACCGGCGCCGGCGAAGATCCCGCTTTCTTCGTGATGCCCGATGTAGGTTCCGAAATCGCCGACCTCGAAAGGATGGACCTGAGCCCTGAGGAGAAAATGGCCCGGAAAGACCAGCTCCTCCAGGATTTCGCCGTGAAATCCGAGCGCATCCACTCCGTTCAGCAGCTCCTTAAAGCCTACACACTCTTCGAAAAAGACGTGGAGTATGTAGTAATGGACGGGAAAGTGAAAATCGTAGATGAACAGACAGGCCGTATCCTGGATGGCCGCCGTTACTCCGATGGCCTGCACCAGGCGATCGAAGCGAAGGAAAACGTGAAAGTGGAAGCTGCCACCCAAACGTTCGCCACCATTACCCTGCAGAACTACTTCCGCATGTACCACAAATTGGGTGGTATGACCGGTACGGCCACCACCGAAGCCGGCGAATTCTGGGAAATCTACAAGCTGGACGTGGTAACCATCCCCACCAACCTGCCGATTACCCGTAAAGATGCGGAAGACCTTGTATATAAAACCAAGCGCGATAAATACCGCGCCGTGATCGAAGAGATCAAGAAACTGAAGGAAGCCGGCCGCCCCGTACTGGTAGGTACCACTTCCGTAGAGGTTTCCGAGCTCCTCGGCAAAATGCTGACTTTCGAAAAGATCCCCCATAACGTACTGAACGCCAAGCAACACGCCCGTGAAGCCCAGATCGTGGCCGAAGCAGGTATGCCCGGCGCCGTGACCATCGCCACCAACATGGCCGGCCGTGGTACCGACATCAAGCTGGGGCCCGGCGTGAAGGAAGCGGGCGGTCTTGCCATCATCGGCACCGAACGCCACGAAAGCCGCCGTGTAGACCGCCAGCTGCGTGGCCGCGCCGGCCGCCAGGGCGACCCGGGCACTTCCCAGTTCTTCGTATCCCTGGAAGACGACCTGATGCGCATGTTCGGCTCCGACCGTATCGCCGCGCTGATGGACCGTATGGGTTATAAAGAAGGCGAAGTGATCCAGCACAGCATGATCACCCGCTCCATCGAGCGCGCCCAGAAGAAAGTGGAAGAAAACAACTTCGGCATCCGTAAACGCCTCCTCGAATACGACGACGTGATGAACAAGCAGCGCACGGTGATCTACACCCGCCGCAACCACGCCCTCTTCGGCGAGCGCCTCGCGATCGATACCGACAACTCTTTCTACGAAGTAGCCGAAAACCTGGTGACCACTCACCGCGCCACCGACGACTACGAAGCCTTCAAACTGGATGTGATCAAGAATTTCGCCATCGATACCGTGATTGCAGAAGACGAATTCCAGAAAGGCAACGTGCAGGAAATATCCGAGAAGCTGTATGGCGAAGCGGTAGCGAATTACCACCGCAGAACCAACGAAGTAGTGACCGGCACCTATCCTGTCATCAAGAAAATCTTCGAAGAGCAGGGGCAGCATATCGAGAACATCTCCATCCCGTTCACCGACGGCCGCCGTGGCCTCCACGTGCTGGCGCCGCTCCGCAAAGTGGTGGAAACTGAGGGCAGGGAAACCATCTCCGCACTCGAGCGCTCCATCACCCTCAACCTCATCGACGACGCCTGGAAGGAGCACCTGCGCGCCATGGATGACCTGAAGCAGTCTGTTCAAAGCGCCGTATACGAACAAAAAGACCCGCTGCTGATCTATAAATTCGAAGCATTCGAACTGTTCAAGCAGATGAGCGCCGAAAACTCCAAGGAGATCGTTTCCTTCCTTTGTAAAGCCGGCATCCCCGGTCAGCAGGCCGAAGAAGAAGCGCAAATTACCGAAGGGCATGAAGAAAAAACCGACATGAGCCGCATGCGCGCCACGCACCAGGACCCCGACGCCGGCAACGGCCACGGCGCTCCCCAGCCAGGGCCCGCCCGCCGCGAAGAATACGCCCCCGCCATGGACGAGCCCAAACAAGAGCCCGTTCGCGTAGGCCCCAAAGTCGGCAGAAATGATCCCTGCCCCTGTGGTTCCGGCAAAAAATTCAAAAACTGTCACGGGAAAGACCAATAATCACCCGCTGCGTAAAATAACCAACGGAGTTACCCGGGACCACCCTGCGTAACTCCGTTTTTTTATTTTTGCAAAACACCCTTCCAAAAATGAATATCAACCGTTACATCGACCATACCACCCTTAAGCCCACCACCACGCTCGACGACGTAAAACGCCTCAGTATGGAAGCCGTGGAATTCGATTTCGCCGCCGTCTGCGTGCCGCCGCCCTTCGTGAACGCAGCCAAAACGTTCCTGGGCAGCACCAGCACCGCCGTTGCCACCGTTATCGCCTTCCCCTTCGGCTATTCCGCCCTGGAAGCCAAGGTGGCGGAATCTGTTCTGGCAATCATCGACGGGGCGGATGAGCTGGATATGGTCGCCAATCTCATCGCTATCCGCGGGGGCGACTGGGCTTACCTGGAAAAGGAAATCGCGACGGTGATGCCCATTGTCCGCAATAAGCAGCGGAAGATCAAGGTGATTATAGAAAGTGGCATATTATTGGAGGATGAAATCGTGCGCTGTTGCGAGCTGTACGGGCGTTACGGGGTCGATTTCGTTAAAACCAGTACCGGCTACGCCGAGAAGGGCGCTTCCGTGGAAGCGGTGGCCCTGATGCGGCGGCACCTGCCGGCCAATATTCAGATAAAGGCTTCGGGCGGGATTCGTACCTTTGCCTTTGCCAAGGAGCTGATTTCGGCGGGGGCCACCCGCATCGGCACCAGTTCCGGCGTAGCGATCATGAAAGAAGCGGCTTCCCTGCAATAGGACCTCGCTTATCCATTTGCCATCAAACGAAAAAAAATATGATGTTAAGAACAGGCTGCCTGATGCTTTTGCTGTTAACCGCCGCTACCGCCCTGCGCGCGCAGGAATCGGTGCAGCAGGATGGCAACGTCAAAGTAACCAAAGACAGCCGGATCGACATCCTGATCCGTAAACAGGTCTACATCAACAACCTGGCCATCCGCAACCAGCCGGGCTTCCGGGTGCAGGTGCTTACCACCAACAAGCGCAATGAAGCCAATGAGGCCAAAACCCGCGTGATGCAGCGCTATCCCGATTACCGTACCTATATCGACTTCGAAGCGCCTTATTTCAAGGTGCGCGTCGGCGATTTCAGATCCCGCGATGAAGCCACCGAGCTGCGTAAGGAGCTGGCGGAGTTTTTCCCCAACGGCGCATTCGTAGTGCCTACCATCATCAACGTATCACCGGAAAAAGAAGATTAATGAAAGACCGGATCAAAGCCCTGGCCAGTGCGTACGCCCCTGACCTGATCTCCTGCAGAAGACATTTGCACTCCCATCCCGAACTATCTTTCCAGGAATTCGAAACCTCGACATTCATACAGCAGCAGCTGGATAGCTGGGGCGTCCCCTTCCGCGCGGGCGTTGCCGGCACCGGCGTGGTAGCCCTGATCGAAGGGAAGAACCCCGGCAAAAAGGTCATCGCTCTCCGCGGCGACATCGACGCGCTGCCGATCGAAGAAACCAACGACGTTCCTTATAAATCGCAAAACGCAGGCATCATGCACGCCTGCGGCCATGATGTGCACACCACGGTTGCCCTCGGCGCCGCGCGCATCCTCCAGGAGTTGCGCAACGAATTCGAAGGCACTGTCAAGATCCTCTTCCAGCCCGGCGAGGAAAAACATCCCGGTGGCGCCAGCCTCATGATCCAGGACGGCGCACTGGATGATCCGAAGCCCCAGGCCATCCTCGGCCTCCATGTGCTCCCCGCGATGGAAACAGGGCTCCTGGGATTCCGCGCCGGCAAATACATGGCCAGCGCCGATGAGATCTATATCACCATTAAAGGCAAAGGCGGCCACGCCGCCGCCCCGCACCTCACGGCAGACACGATCCTCATCGCGTCTAACCTCGTGGTGAGCCTGCAGCAAATCATCAGCCGCAACAACGACCCCTTCTCCCCCTCCGTGCTTTCCATCTGCGCCTTCAACGGCGGTTTCACCACCAACGTGATCCCCAGCGAAGTGAAACTCATGGGCACCTTCCGGGCGATGGACGAAACCTGGCGCTTCAAAGCCCACGAGCTGATCCGCAAACAGGCGACCGAACTGGTGCACGCCATGGGAGCGGACATCGACATTGACATCCTCGTCGGCTACCCCACGCTATACAACAACGAAGCCGTGACCGCCAACGCCCGCAAACTGGCTGAAGATTATATGGGTGCGGATAACGTCGTGGATACCGAACTGCGGATGGGCGCGGAAGATTTCGCATTCTACTCCCAGGTGATCCCCGCCTGCTTCTTCCGCCTCGGCACCGGCAACAAAGCCAAAGGCATCACGGCTGGCGTGCATACACCCAAATTCGATATCGACGAACGTGCGCTGGAAATTGGCGCGGGCACCATGGCATACCTCGCCACCCAATTTTGATTTTTAAATAGTTGCATAAAAAAACCGCCCGGGTCAACACCCGGGCGGTTTTCATTTTATACGTTATAGAATTATTTCTGCTGCGGCATCGCCGGATCCGCCGTTACGCCGCTAAGCGTAAAACTGGCGCCCTTGCCGGCACGAACCAATTCTTTCTCCCGGATCGCAACAAACCGGTTCACCGTCAGGTACGATTCATCCTCCAGTTCATATCGCAAAGTGTCTGCCCTGCCGCCGCTGATGTGCACCAACGCCCTGTTGCTTTTCACATCCAGGAAGGGCACGTCCACATAACTGATGCCGGCAACATTCATGTGCGCGAAACGCAATGCTACCGGGGCTTGCTGCGCCAGCTGGTAAATTTCCATGTTCAGGTTGCCGGCCGAGATGCTTTCGATCTGCGGCACCTTGATTTCCAGTTCGCGGTACGACCGTACTGCTGCCAACCAGTCACGGGAATTATCCGCTTCAAACCAACAATACAGGGTATCATTGCGGACCTCTGTTTTCAGGAAGGGCTTCATATCCTGCCGGTAGGTGAGCCCGCCCTGCTGATCCGGACCTACCCAGATCTGCGCGCTTACATGATACATGCTGCTCCGGCTTTTCCGCTTGCTTTTCAGCCGCACGGTACCATCCACTGCGATGTGTTTGTACGGCGGCAAGGTGCGATGGTACCGGAAATCACCCTCGTACTTCGCCATGGGATGCGATTTGGCATCCCGGTAAGCGGCCCGCAGCGCCAGGGTATGCAACAGCAAACCCACCGGGATAATCAGAAGGAGGAGAAGTATAAAGAGATTGCTTTTTGTCATATGTTGATATTATTGCGCCTTTGACTGGCGGTTCTTGAATTTTTCAAACCGGTCTTTCAGCTCGTCGAGCCCGATGCCCAGGAGGTAAATCTTCCGGAAAAATTGCGGCAGCTCCTCCCGGAGGAATTGCTCCTTCCGCAGTGCTGCTATTTTTGCCACCGCATCCGGGCTCACGAAATAGCCCAGGCCGCGCCGCGTGTAGATGACGCCCAGCTGCTGGAGATACTCGTAGGAGCGCATCACCGTGTTGGGATTGACTTCCAGGCTGACCGCCAGCTCCCTGACCGAGGGGATCTTTTCATCCTGCGCCCATTCCAGCAACTGGATGCGGTCGCAGACGTGATCCGCAATCTGGAGGTAGATGGAGAGTTGATTATTAAATTCCATGGCTTGCGTTTGTCAGGACAATTCCTGTTCCCTGAGTTTTAAAACCGTTACGACCAGCAACACCAGCGGAATCAGTATGCCGAAGCCCTTTTCCACCCATTGGAGCCAGGCAGGCACCTCCAGCGTGTAGTTCCGTACCGGCCAGTTGTTGGCATCGACTGTTGCAAAAGACCAGGTCGAGAACGCCCCGTGCGAATAGGACCGGATGGCTTCCGGCAAGCGGCCGTCGGCCAACGGCGCTCTCATGCTTTCTGTGATAGGCAGGCTTTCCAGCAACCATTTCCCGAAGACGTCACCGAAAAAGTTAATAGTAATGAACAACAGCGCGAACGTGGCAATGGCTTTGGGTATCGCCAGCCTCCGGTAAGTTGCGCTGGCCGCCCATCCGATGGCTAGGAGCGGTGAACAGATGCTCAGGAAGCCCCGCCAATCGAAGCCCATCGGGCCGGGTTGAAAGTAAAAAAAGCGGTTACCACTCTGAAAAACCTGGTCGTCTATGTAAAAGGCCACGCCTGCGCTGAGCAAATACACAAGTAAATAGACGATGGGGAAAATGACAACGGAAAAGAAAATACCCACCGCGAACCTTTCCACCGCCGTTACCGGCAGCATGAGCGCCTGTAGCCGTGTGGACCTGCTGTGCAGGCTCCTGAAACACCAGGCGGCCATTGTGAAAATGAAGAGGATCAATCCTGTTTCGGCCACTTCTTTCTGCTTGTCGTAATACAATCCATCGTCGTTGGTATAAACACTATACAGCAAAAACGACAACAGGATGGCAAACAGCGCCAGTGCGCCGTAGCCGAATATTTTGCGGTCCGTAACGAGCTGCATCCTAAACAGCAGCACGCACCTTTGAAAAGAAAATTTCATAGCGGGGTTGTTTTAGTCTTGTAAGATGGGAAGGATGGATGCATTGCCGGACAGCGCGGCGTTGAAGAGCAGTTCCATATCGAGGCGGGAATTTTCGTCGCCCGTGTTGTGGGCGATGACGGCATAACCGCCCAGGGCTTCTTCCGTATAAAGCGGCTGTCCGCTTTCGGAACGGTCTTTCACTTTTTTGAACACGAGCCTTTCGGTGATGCGGGCCACCGGCGCCTGTAGCACGATGCCCCCTTTATCCAGGATCAGGACCTCATCGATGAGACTGTCGAGGTCACGCACCTGGTGGGTGCTGATCACCATCACCTGGTCGCCCGCCAGGCTGCCGGCGATGGTTTTCCGGAATTGTTGCTTGGAAGGGATGTCGAGGCCGTTGGTGGGCTCGTCGAGCAAGAGCAGCTTCGCACCCGTAGCCACCGCGAAGGCGATCTGGAATTTCTTTTGCTGCCCGTGGCTGAGTTGATAGAGCCGGTCGGTTTGCGCAATGCCGAATTGTTGCAGGAGGGAATGGCAAAGTGCCGCGTCAAACGCCGGGTAGAAAGGCGCATGCAGGCGGAGGTATGCAGCGGCAGAAAGGTCGGGCAGCTGGAAAGTTTCCGGAACCACGTACACCGACTGCAAAAAGCCGGCTCCCGGCGCGCTGGTGTGAAGCCCAGCACCCGGCATTCGCCTTGATCCGGGAATAGCAACCCGGCCATCTGGTACAGCAACGTGCTTTTGCCGGCGCCGTTCTGCCCCAGCAGACCGTAGATCCGGCCGGGCTCCAGGGTGAGGCTCAGCCCGTCCAGCACGGGCGCGCCGCGGCGGTAGGAATAGGTAATGTTTTGAAGGGATACCATGAAAATCTGTTATTGGGTAATGGACAGGTGTACTACTCAACTAGTACACTACAAATGTATAGATTAATTCGGTATCACCAAATAATTTTGTCAGGATTTGATCAATTACTACCACCGGGCGTTAAACCACCGTGGTATCTTGGGAAGTATAATGTTATGATATGCTGAAATGGATATTCTCCTTCGGTCTGCTGCTGCCGATGGCAACGCAGGCCCAGGAAACCCTCATCTACCTTTCTCCTTCCGGCAACGACGCCAACCCCGGCACCAAAGCCCAACCTAAAGCCACGTTCCGCGGCGCCCGGGAAGTCTGGCGCCAATCTCCCGGCAAACCCACTAAAGTGATCCTCCGCGGAGGCACGTATTACCTGGATGCGCCCTGGGAACTCACGCCTGCGGATAATCCGTCCGGCCAGCCCTTTACCATCTGCGCCGCTCCCGGCGAAAAACCCGTGCTCAGCGGCGCCCGCAAGGTATCCGTGAGTTGGCGGGAAGATGGAAAAGGCATCTGGAAAGCCGCCGTGCCCGCGCCCCCGATTCCATCGACCGGCTCTACATCGGCGGCAAACTGAAAATTATGGCCCGCTTTCCCAATTACGATTCCTCCGCCCGCTTCTACCACGGAACCTCCGCGGACGCGCTGTCTCCCGCGCGCATCAAAACCTGGAAAAAGCCCGAAGGCGCCATCGTGCATGCGCTCCACCGGGCGGAATGGGGCGGTTATCATTACATCGTAACCGGCGTCAACGATAAAGGAAATGCCGTACTCGAAGGCGGATGGCAAAACAACCGCCAGATGGGCCTCCACCCCGAACACCGCTTCGTGGAAAATGTGCGGGAAGAACTCGACGCGCCCGACGAATGATATTACGACACCCACGAAAAAACATTATACTTCCAGCCTGCAGATGGCCGCAAACCCGCCGCAGATATCGCTTACGCGCAACTGACGGAACTGCTCGCGCTAAAAGGCGGCATGGCGCAGCCCGTCAAAAACATCACCGTTCGCGGCATTACGTTCACAGGCAACGCGCGGACGTTCATGAAGACCAGGGAACCGCTCCTGCGCAGCGACTGGACTATCTACCGCGGCGGCGCCGTGCTGGTGGAAGGCGCGGAGAATTCCGCCGTCACCAATTGCTTCTTCGATGCGGTGGGCGGCAATGCAATCTTCATCAACAACTATAACCGTCATGTGCGGGCCGACAGCAACCTCATTTACCTCGCCGGCGCTTCCGGCATCGCGTTCGTTGGCAATCCCGACGCTGTGCGCTCTCCCGCGTTCGAGTACAACGCGTTTGTACCTTACACCGAAATGGACATGACGCCGGGCCCGAAATCGGAAGATTATCCGAAAGATTGCAGCGCCAGCGACAACCTCATCCAGTTCTCCGGTGAAATCGAAAAGCAATCGGCCGGGGTGCAGATCAGCATTGCCGCAAAGATCCGCGTGGCCCATAACACGATCCACAACGTGCCGCGCGCGGGGATCAATGTGAGCGAGGGCACCTTCGGCGGGCACCTGATTGAGCGCAACGACGTATACAACACCGTACTGGAAACCGGCGACCACGGCGCTTTCAACAGCTGGGGCCGCGACAGGTTCTGGCATCCCAACCGCCGGGCCATGGACAGCGCCACCATCAACAATCTCGCGCTCACCCAACTCGACATCACCGGCACTACCATCATCCGTGAAAACCGTTTCCGCTGCGATCACGGCTGGGACATCGACCTGGACGACGGTTCTTCCTACTACGACATTTACGACAACGTATGCCTGAACGGCGGATTGAAACTGCGGGAAGGGTTCTTCCGGCGGGTGCATCACAACCTGATGATCAACAACACCTTCCACCCGCATGTGTGGTTCGCCAACAGCAATGATGAATTCACGGCAAACGTCGTGACCACCGATTATAAGCCAATACAAGTGAAATCGTGGGGAAAAAAGTAGATGTGAATTTCTTCCCGGACGAGGTATCTCTGGCAGCGGCGCAAAAGCGCGGCACGGATTCGAATTCCATCGTAATCGATCTGCAATTCGTGGATTTCAAAAAAGGAGATTACCGGCTGAAACCATCCAGCAAACCAAAATACTTCACTTACCGCGATTTCCCGGTCAGCGGTTTTGGTACGAGGATAGCCGCGTATAAAAAACTGGCCGCACCTGTTCCCTTGCCCGCCATCCTCATTTCTGCGGCTACAGGCAAAGGCGATATGATGGAATGGAAAGGCGCGAAAGTGAAGAACATCGAAGGGTTGGGCGAGCGCTCGGCCACGGGCCTGCCCGATGAAAAAGGCGCGTATTTCGTGGAGGTGCCAACATCCAGCGAGGCTCACAAGGCCGGCCTGCGCAGCAATGACGTCGTGTTACAGCTCGACGGGCAACAGATCGCATCCGCCAAAGCTTTCTTTTCCGTGTACCAGCCCATCGCCTGGCGCACAAACCTGAAAGTGGTCGTGTTCCGCAACCAGCGCGAACAGGAGATCGTACTGAAATAGCAAAAGCAATTAAAGAAGAAGGCCGGTCTGGCAGCGATAACGCTCCGGACCGGCCTTTATACATTACAAACCTTCCTGTTCTCAGCCCATATCGGGGTAGAGGGGGAATTGTTTCATGAATTCGTTCACTTCGCCGCGGATGCGCTGCTGAAGGCCTTCGTTGTCGGCGTCCATGAGGAGTTTGTCGATCCACTCAACGATTTGCGGCATATGGTCTTCCTGCATGCCACGGGTGGTGATGGCGGGAACGCCAACGCGGATACCAGAGGTAACGAAGGGAGATTTATCGTCGTAGGGCACCATGTTCTTGTTGCAGGTGATGTCGGCTTGTACGAGTACGTTCTCGGCTTTCTTACCGGAGATGTTCTTGTTACGAAGGTCGATCAGCATCAGGTGGTTATCCGTGCCGCCGGAGATGATCTGGTAGCCTTTCTCCACGAACGCGCGGGACATGGATTGAGCGTTTTTGATGATCTGGCGGGCGTATTGGTCGTAATCGTCGGAGAGGATTTCGAAGAAGGAAACCGCTTTGGCAGCGATCACGTGCTCGAGGGGGCCGCCCTGGATGCCGGGGAATACAGCCATATCGATCAGGTTGGACATCATGCGGATTTCGCCTTTCGGGGTTTTGAGGCCGAAGGGGTTTTCGAAGTCCTTGCCCATCATAATCATACCACCGCGGGGGCCGCGAAGGGTTTTGTGGGTGGTGGTGGTTACGAAATGGCAGTGTGCGAAGGGAGCGTTCAGCAGTCCTTTGGCGATGAGGCCCGCGGGGTGCGCGATGTCTGCCATGACGAAGGCGCCGATTTTGTCAGCGATTTCGCGGATGCGTTTGTAATCCCAGTCGCGGCTGTAAGCGGAGGCGCCGCAGATGATCAGTTTGGGTTTTTCGGCGAGGGCAACCTCTTCCATTTTATCGTATTCTACCAGGCCGGTTTCT
Organism: Chitinophaga pollutisoli; assembly: GCF_038396755.1. NCBI lineage: Bacteria > Pseudomonadati > Bacteroidota > Chitinophagia > Chitinophagales > Chitinophagaceae > Chitinophaga > Chitinophaga pollutisoli. Next base: position 2,518,056 of record NZ_CP149822.1, read on the forward strand.
TTGTTTACACCGTAAAATAGCGGCTGGTAAAGCTTTCCGGAGAAGTTAACGGCGGAACCGTGGGTAAGGTGGCCGCCCATGCTCAGATCCAGGCCCAGGATCTTGTCGCCCGCCTGGAGGATGGCCAGCAGCACTGCCGCGTTGGCCTGCGCACCGGAGTGGGGCTGAACGTTGGCGTATTCGATGCCGAAAATCTGTTTGGCGCGGTCGATGGCCAGCTGTTCGCTCAGGTCCACAATCTCGCAACCGCCATAATAACGGCGGCCGGGGTAGCCCTCGGCGTACTTGTTGGTCATAACGTTGCCCATCGCTTGCATTACCTGGTGGCTCGTGAAATTCTCAGAAGCAATCAGTTCAATGCCATGGCGCTGCCTTTCCAGTTCCTGGCGGATGATATCGAAAATCTGCTGGTCTCTTTGCATGTGAAAGAAAATTTAAGACGCAAAATTAATCATCTTCCCACTAATTATAAACTTGGAATTGACGAAAAGACTGTCACAGCCATATTTACTAAAAGCTTAATATCTTTTTCAGCCTCAGATCCTTGTCATGTTTTTATTCCCTGTTATTCCGTAATTTGCCCGCTGAAGCAAAGTGATTAGGTTAACTGTAGCAGTGGACCATTTCAAAACCGATTCATGAAGGCAATTATTCCAGTCGCGGGAGCAGGCACCAAACTGCGACCGCATACATATACGCAGCCGAAAGCGCTTATCCCGCTGGCGGGGCGAACGATCCTGAGCATTATCGTTGACCAGCTGGTGGAATCCGGCATCCGCGAATTCGTTTTCGTGGTCGGTTATCTCGGGGAAAAGATCCAGCATTACGTAGAAAAGAAATATCCTGACCTCACCATGCACTTCGTGCAGCAGAACTCCCGCGAAGGCACCGGCCACGCCATCCTGCTCACGAAAGACGTTGTAGGGACGGACGAAGTGCTTATCGTACTGGGCGATACGATCGTGGAAGTGGATTTCAGGGAAGTGATCAACTCGCCGGTGTCGGTGCTGGGTGTGAAGAAGGTTGATGATCCCCGCAACTTCGGCGTCGCCGAGATCACGGATAACCTGTCCATCACCCGGGTGATCGAAAAACCCCAGATCCCCAAATCCAACCTCGCCCTCGTTGGCATGTACAAAATCCGGGAAACGGAACAGCTGTACAAATGCCTGGAAGATAATATCCGCATGCAGGTACGCTCGCATGACGAGTTCCAGCTCACCGATGCGCTCGAATGCATGATCCAGCACGGCGTGCAGTTCAATGCCTTCAAGGTGAATAACTGGTTCGACTGCGGCCGCAAGGAAACGCTCCTCGAAACCAACGCCACCCTGCTGAAGAAATACAAGCTTTCCGCCAGCCCGGTGCTCCCTTACGAGAATACCATCATCATTCCCCCCGTGAGCATCGGCGAAGGCTGCAATATCAAGAACAGCATTATCGGCCCCAATGTGGCCATCGGCGATAACACCGTCATCAGTTATTCCATCGTGAAAGATTCCATCATCGGCTCGTTCAGCAACCTGTACGAAGTGGTGTTGAAATCCTCCCTCATCGGGAGCGACGCCAATATCCGCGGGCTCAGCCAGAGCCTCAATATCGGCGACAACACGGAAATCGATCTCGGCTAAACCCACTCTCAACAGATGGCTGCATTTCAGAATCCAGTTACACGCCTATTCGGCATCGAATATCCCATTATCCAGGCCGGCATGATCTGGGCCAGCGGCTGGCGCCTCGCCAGTGCGGTGAGCAACGCGGGCGGCCTAGGCCTCCTTGGCGCCGGCAGCATGTACCCAAATGTGCTCCGGGAGCATATTCAGAAATGCAAAGCCGCGACCAGCAAACCTTTCGGCGTAAATGTGCCGCTTCTCTATCCCGACCTCGACCAACACATCCAAATCATCCTGGAAGAGAAAGTGCCGGTGGTATTCACTTCCGCCGGCAATCCCAAAACCTGGACGCCGCTGCTGAAAGAAAACGGGGTGAAAGTGGTGCACGTAGTGTCGAGCAGCAAGTTTGCACTAAAGAGCCAGGAAGCAGGTGTAGACGCGGTGGTGGCCGAGGGCTTTGAAGCCGGCGGGCACAACGGCCGCGAGGAAACCACCACCATGGTACTCATCCCCGCGGTGGCGGATATGGTGAAGATTCCCGTGATCGCCGCAGGTGGCATCAGCTCAGGGCGCGCCATGGCTGCGGCTTTCGCGCTGGGCGCCTCGGGCGTGCAGGTGGGCAGCCGGTTCGTGGCCACGCCGGAAGCTTCTTCCCACGAAGCATTCAAACAAGCCATCGTAAAAGCCGGAGAAGGCGATACGATGTTGTCGCTCAAACAACTGACGCCCGTGCGCCTGCTGAAAAACGCGTTCTCCGACGCGGTGAAGAAAGCCGAAGCGGAAGGTGCAGATGTACAATCTCTCAAAGATCTTTTGGGCCGGGGCCGTGCTAAAAAAGGGATGTTCGAAGGACAGCTCGAAGAAGGCGAACTGGAAATCGGCCAGGTCAGCGCCCTCATCCACCAGATCCAACCCGCGGCCGACGTCCTCCACGACATCTGGAACGAGTTCCGCGCCACCTGTGCACGACTTGGTGCGCACTGATCAACATGCTTTCCCACCAACCCCAATTTCCCTGCATGCCCTTCGAATGTAGGCAGAATTCCCACGCGCCCGGAAAAAATGTGGCCACCATTGGTAAATCATGGGGTGAGCTTCGATAAAACGTGGGGTGAAATGCAGATGCTTCATCCATCGTCCAATGATCCTTCAGTCATCCTTCAGGCAAACACCCTCAAATCCAAGCCAGCATTGGAGCCACTTGGAGGATCACTGAAGGATGTCAGCAGGATGTCAGTACGGTCGCCACCCCTATCTTTCTTCGCTCATCCTTCGTTCATCCTTCGTCCATCCTTCGTCCAAACACACTCAAACCCGTACCACGAGCGAACACCTTCGAAGGATGAACGAAGGATGTCTGTAGGATGTCAGTAGGTTGGGCAGCGTTTCCACCCGCTAAAAAAGTAAAGGGCCGTTAACTTTTTCAAGTCAACGGCCCTTTACTTTTATCAAACTTATGATTGACTAACTCTTCTTAAAAATCCACTTCCCCACTTCACCAAGTGTCACTTTCTTGCCATACATGAGAATCCCCGTGCGGTAGATCTTCGCCGCCACCCAGGTGGTACCCAGGAAACCGGCGATCAGCGAAAACATCGACAGCCCCAGTTGCCAGAGCGGCACCGTGCCGGGCACGCCGTACGGGATCCGCGCCATCATTACTACCGGCGACGTGAAGGGGATGATGCTGCCCCACACGGCCAGGGGGCTCGTCGGGTTCACCACCGCTTGTATCATAATGATGATCGCTACGATGATGGGCAGCGTAATGGGGAAAGTAAGCGACTGCGCATCGTTGGGATCCTCGTTCACCAGGCTGCCCACCGCCGCGAACAACGCCGCGTAAAAGAGGTAACCGCCCAGGAAATAGAAGAGGAACAACGGCAACAGCGACCACCAGTCGATGCTGTTGATGACCACTTCTATCTGCTCCCTGAATTTGGCGCTGGCGCTGGCCGACATGTCACCCGCTCCGCTCATATCCGCGTCGCCGCCCAGTAATGGCAGCAACAGCAGGCGCAGACAGATGATGATACCCGTCCAGATGATGAACTGAACCAGGCCCACGCCCGCGATACCCACGATTTTGCCCATCATCAGCTGGAACGGCTTCACGCTGGACACCATCACTTCTGCGATGCGGTTGGTTTTTTCTTCCATCACACCCCGCATTACCATCATACCAAACACGAGCAACACGATATAAATAAGAAACCCGGCGACCCAGCCAACGATGTAGGCCACGGTGGAGCTGCCTTTCTTCTCGGCGTCTCCCGCGAGGTTTTCGATGCTGATATCGGCACGGATGTCGTCCAGTTTTGATTTATCGATGCCGGCCGCTTCCATGCGCTTGTCTTCCACCACGCTTTCCAGCCGCTTTTCCATGCTGCCCCTCAGCGAGAAGGGCATCTGGCCTTTGCTGTAGTAAACGAAGGCGGGCAGGCGGTTCAGGTCCAATTTCGGGATGTGCAACAGGCCGGTATACCCCTGGTTGCGATAAGATTTCTTGAAAGTGTCCACTTTCGCGTCGACAAATGTATAATGAATGCCTTTTTCGTCGGGGAGTTTGCCGGCGAAGTAGCCGCTTTCATCCACCACGGCCACTTTCTCATCGTTGTCGGAGCTGATGAACACGCCCGGCAAAATGATCATGGCGGCGAAAAAGACGGGCAACAGCAAGGTGGTCACGATGAACGACTTCTTGCGTACCCGGGTGAGGAATTCTCTTTTAATGATGATCCAGATTTTATTCATGGGACTCGGAGTTAGAATTTGGGTGATATGCAACGTAAACGGAATCGGGTTCCAGGTATTTATCTTTGAGTTTCGACCGGAAGAAGGCTTCATTGCGGCGTTGTTTCATGCCGGTGGTATCGAAGGCGCCGTTCCGGAAAAGGAAGATGGCGTAATCGTTGAAAGACTCCTCGCGGCCGGTGGTATCCTCGAGATCCAGATGGCTTTCAAGTACCGCCATTCTCACTTCCAGTTCTTTTTCCCCGGAATTGAGCCAGCTGTAGGTATATTGGGCATCGCCCGCGTCGCCCCAGTTGTCGGCCACCATGATGTGGTCGTGTATTTGTGCGGTGGGTTTGTGCCATGCCCAGAGGAAGATGCGGGTGCTGGCGTATTCGCCGGGCCCTCTGACCAGCAACATTTCGTAATCACCCTGTGTGAAGCGGCCGACGGCATGATAGCCGCCGTGCGGGTTATCGGGTGATGCGTACTCGTAGATATGCATCCGTTCGGCGGGAAGCGTTTTCAGGTAGATGCTGTCGATCCATTTGCCCACCATGCCCAACATCGTGCCGTTGGAGTCATATCTTGGCGATTCGATGGCTATTTCGTTCGGCTGTATTTGCGGGAACAGCTGCAGGAAGGCTTCGCCCTGCGCCAGCCGGAGGGCTTCCGAACTGTCTGCCGGCGCGGCCGTGCTGTCTGCATTGTGCTGCGTACCGGAAGCGCCTGCGCATCCGGCGGCGAAAATCATGAATAAGAATATGCAGTATTTCATGGGTATCAGTTGGCCGCCACCTCCATATCCGTCGTTTTCACCTGCTGGATGAATACCTCGTGGATGGTGGGGAGGATTTCTTCGAAGTAATTGATTTGAATGCCCTGATGAATGAAGTGCCCGAGAATGTCGTTGGTGCTGCTATGCTCGTTGATCTTCACTGTGAAGCCTTTTTCATGCGTTTTCACGATGGTGAAGTGATAAGTGGCCATCTGCGCGGGGTTCGGCATTGTATCCAGCCCGATGCGGTAGAGGTGATGTTTGAAATCCTGGCGGATTTGCTTCACGGGGCCGTCGAGGACCTTCCTGCCCTTGTTCACCAACACGATATGATCGCAGATTTCTTCCACCTGTTCCATGCGGTGGGTGGAGAAGATGATGGTGGTGCCGGATTTGGCGAGCTGGAAGATCTCGTCCTGGATCAGTTGCGAGTTGATGGGATCGAGGCCGGAGAAAGGTTCGTCGAGGATGAGCAGTTTGGGTTGATGCATGATGGTGGAGATGAACTGCACCTTTTGCTGCATGCCTTTGGAAAGCTCTTCGATTTTCTTGTTGGCCCAGGAAGTGATTTCGAACCGGCTGAACCAGTAGTCGATCTTCTGGCGGGCTTCCTGCGCCGAAAGGCCTTTGAGCTGCGCCAGGTACATAACCTGTTCGCCGACTTTCATCTTTTTATACAGCCCGCGCTCTTCCGGCATGTACCCGATATATTGTATATCGTTGCGGGGATCGAAAGGGCGGCCGTCGAAAAGAATCTCTCCGGCGTCGGGGTAAAAGATGCCGGTGATCATACGCAGGAGCGTTGTCTTGCCCGCGCCGTTGGGGCCCAGCAGCCCGAAGATGCTGCCCTTCGGGATGGAGAAGCTGATATCGTCCACCGCTTTGTGGGTGGCGTAATACTTCTTGAGGTGTTGGAGTTCCAGTACGTTCATAAGGGTGATTGACAGATGGAAATTACCCATTTACCCTATGCGCACCAAAGAAATGAGAACGAATTTTCATATTGATACACCAACCGGCGGTTTCGCTGGACCAATCCCGGCGATGGCTTCGGCCACGCGTTCGCCGTCCATCGCGGCCGATACGATCCCCCCGGCATAGCCTGCGCCCTCGCCGCAGGGATAAAGTCCTTTCACCTGCGGGTGTTGCAGGTCATGATCGTTGCGCGGGATGCGCACGGGGCTGGAGGTCCGCGATTCCGTGGCTACCAGGATCGCGTCTTCCGTAAAATACCCCCTGATCTTCTTCCCGAAAGCCTTGAAAGCCTCTCCCAGCCTGGAGTGTACGGCAGCGGGCAAAACGGTCCGCAGATCCGTGGGGCGGACGCCGGGGATATACGAGCATTCGGGCAGCGTAGCGGAGACTTTCCCTTTCACGAAATCGGTCATCCGTTGCGCCGGGGCAACGAATCTGCCGCCGCCGGCTTCGAAGGCCGTGCGCTCCACATGTTGCTGGTACAGCATGGCGGCGAGGGGACCGGCTTTGGCGAATGGCGCGAAATCCTCCTCATCCACCGTTACGACCATGCCGGAGTTGGCGTAGGGGTTGTTGCGCTTCGAGGGGGACCACCCGTTCACCACGAGTTCTCCCGGCGAAGTAGCAGCAGGTGCGATGATGCCGCCGGGGCACATGCAGAAGGAGAATACGCCGCGGCCGTTCACCTGTTCCACCAGGCTGTAGCTGGCGGGAGGGAGGTAATCGCCGCGGAGGGCGCAATGGTACTGGGCGCTGTCGATCAGCGACTGCGGATGTTCCACACGCACGCCCAGGGCGAAGGGCTTGCGTTCGATGTGTATATTTTTCGCATGGAGCAGCCCGAAGATGTCGCGGGCGGAGTGGCCGGTGGCGAGGATGACGTGCTTCGCATGGAAATCGTCGCCCGTGGCGGTTTTTACGCCGGTGATCTGGTTATTCTCCAGGATGAATCCGGAAACTTTCTGTTCGAAGTGCACGGCTCCCCCGCTGTTATTGATCTGATCGCGCATGGCGGTGATGATGTGGGGGAGCTTGTTGGTACCGATGTGCGGGTGCGCGTCGGTAGTGATGGCATCATCTGCGCCAAATTGGCGGAAGATGTGCAGGATGCGTTGTATGTTGCCGCGTTTGTTGGAGCGGGTGTAAAGTTTACCATCGGAGTAGGTGCCGGCGCCGCCTTCACCGAAGCAGTAATTGGATTCGGGGTTGACGATACCGGTTTTATTGAGGGCGGCGAGGTCTCGTCGGCGGGCGCGCACGTCTTTACCTCTTTCGAGGACGATGGGCCGGAGGCCGAGTTCGATGAGGCGGAGGGCGGCGAAGAGGCCGGCAGGGCCGGCGCCGATGACGATGACGGGTTGGGCGCCGGGTGGCAGAGGCTCATAATGGAATGTTTCCAGCTTTTTGGGTTGGAAAGGCTCGTTGAGGTATACTTCGATGGTGAGCATGAAGTACGGCTGGCGGGAGCGCGCGTCTATAGAGCGTTTGACGATATTGAACCCGGTGATGTCGGAGGGTTTGGCGCCGAGGGATTCGGCGGCATGGCGCGTGATGGCGCGGTGCTGTGCGGCTTCCTGCGGGAGGAGCTTGAGTGAGATTTGTTTGACCATGTTAGGTATTTATCCTAAAAACCGGGGCAAAGATAGGCATAAAAAAGGAGGCGCCCCGCAGCTGCGGGGCGCCTGAAATATGGTGAGGCTTTACGGCCTGTATATTATTATATTAGAACGGAAGATCGTCGCCGCTGTTGCCGCTGTTGCCACCACCGAAGGAACCTTCCTGGGAAGTGTTGTAGTTGGGCATGGGATCAGCGCCGGGTGCGCCCTGCATCATGGACTCGATACGCCATGCATCGAGGTTGGTGATGTAGTTCACTTTACCGTCTTTCTCCCAGCGGGTGCCTTTTATATTAAAATAAACCTTAACCATTTCGCCTTCATTGTGACGGTCGACGATGGCGGTACGATCCTGAACTGACTGAAACTTGATATAATTGGTAATTACCCGGCCGTTGATATCGTCAGATTTCTCGATAACGAATTCACGGGTTTTGAAAGATTCGCTGCGCTGTACCGTATTGTACTTCACTACCAGTTTGCCGGTAACTTCAAAGCTCATATATAACTAGTTTAAAAATTTCAATTCCGCCAAAGATAAGTTTTTCACAACAGGATTAGTCAACAACTTTTACACAAGTTATTCGCATTTATTAGAAACAAGATCATAAATTTGCAGCCGATTCGAGAAACAGTAAAAGCGTTACCAAAAAAGTGAAACACCGAAGAGCCGACAATCCGCCCGTCAGGGCTTGCTTATTAAAGCAAGCAAAGGGCAATGTTATTTTACCTGATAAGCAGTCGTTTTGTGCGTTAATCAGTAAACAGTTTGACAAATTACCTGTTAATCATGCTTGTACGGTTTAGCACTTTTCGTAGTGGTCGAATTGCAGGCTAAACGGGTGTTTTAGCCGATTTTCATGCGAATAAAACAGGTCCGGCACACTGTATTTGTAGGAATAAAAACAAGGGCAGATTTATTTTTTTTTCAACATTTTCTACAGATATTCGTCGTCCTGTCAAAAAGATCTTCAACTGCCCGCATTGAAGACTTTAGTATTCGAGAACACCCAAATTAATAACACGACAAATTATTTTTTTCTAAATGAATAAAACTTGCGAACAAGTTTGGGATAGGTGTCTGAATATAATCAGGGATATAGTGGAGTGGCAGCCTTTCAAAACATGGTTTGAGCCGATAAAACCCGTAAAGCTTGAGAACAACGTTTTAACCATTCAAGTACCCAGCCAGTTTTTCTATGAATACCTGGAAGAACATTATGTGGGCCTGTTAGGTAAAACCATCAAGCGCGAGCTCGGCAAAGAAGCACGCCTGGAGTACCGGATCGTTGTGGAGAACAGCACCCCCCACCAGCATCCTAAAACGGTGAACATGCCCACGCAGTTTACCAAGCCCCAGAAGGACAGTGAAGTTGATTTCCCGCTTACCATACAAAACCCGGTTAAGAATCCCTTTGTAATCCCGGGCATCAAACGCGTTCAGATCGATTCGCAACTGAACCACAATTACACCTTCGAATCTTTCATCGAAGGGGATTGCAACCGCGTGGCACGCCGGGCCGGCAAAACCGTGTCCGACAAACCAGGCGGCACTTCCTTCAACCCCCTTGTTATATATGGCGGCGTAGGCCTGGGCAAAACCCACCTCGCACAAGCCATCGGCAACGAGGTGAAAAGGCAGAACCCGAACAAAGCCGTCCTCTACGTGAGCGCGGAAAAGTTCATCAACCAGTTCATCGACCACTCCAAGAATAATATCATCAACGACTTCATCCACTTCTATCAGCTGATCGACGTGCTGATCGTTGACGACATCCAGTTCTTCGCCCGTGCCGAAAAATCGCAGGACGCGTTTTTCGCCATCTTCAACCACCTCCATCAAAGCGGCAAACAGCTCATCCTCACCTCCGACAAACCGCCCAAAGACCTGGACGGCGTGCAGGAGCGCCTGCTGAGCCGGTTCCGCTGGGGCCTCAGCGCAGACATCCAGCTGCCCGACTTCGAGACCCGCATGGAAATCCTGGAAATGAAGATGCGCAACGACGGCCTCGAAATGCCCAAAGAAGTTGTGAAGTATGTTGCCTACAATATCCAAAGCAACGTGCGCGAACTCGAAGGCGCCCTCATTTCCCTGCTCGCCCAATCTTCCCTCAACCGGAAAGAAATCGACCTGGAACTGGCCAAACGCGTCCTCAAGTCTTTCGTTAAAACTTCTTCCAAAGAAATCACCATCGAAAGCATCCAGAAAATGGTCTGCGAATATTTCGATGTCGCCTACGACAAGCTGCTGCAAAAAACCCGCAAGCGCGAAATCGTCCAGGCCCGCCAGATCACCATGTACCTGGCCAAAAGCTTTACCAAAAATTCCCTGAAAACCATCGGCGAACATTTCGGCGGACGCGACCACACCACCGTGATCCACTCCTGCCAAACGGTCAAAGACCTTATGGACACCGACAACTCTTTCCGGGACAGCGTAATAGAATTGCAACAGAAAGTGCAACTCGCCGCTATGTAACCCCTCCTGCAATGCAACACCTTATTTGAAATGCCGGGCAACATCGCCCGGCATTTTTTTGCATGCTGTTTTTTATCTCCGTAATTCTTCCTAATTTTTACTTAACAATTTCATAAATAGGGCAGCCAGATAATTCCACACGAACCTGACTAATTTTGAAGCCGATATGCGGCAGCAACCACAGCCAGATATAATATGGGAGATGGTCCGCCAGGGCCACAACACCGCTTTCCGCGCACTGTTCGACACGTACTGGGAAGAACTGTACCATTACGCCGTTAAAGTGCTGAAAGACGGCTCCGCCGCGCAGGACGCCATCCAGGGCCTGTTCGTTCACCTGTGGGAAAGCCATTCGGAGCTCCCTTCCGTCACTTCCGTGCCCGCTTATCTCCGCACTGCTTTGCGCAACCGCCTCCTCAACGTCATCCGCGACGAGCAGCTCTACCAGCAGCACGTCGGCAACTTCGGCGCCGCCACCGCTTCGGCCGACGACTCCCTGCTCGACGCCATCCATCTCCGCGAAACCGAAACGGCGCTCTTGCAATCCATCGACCGCCTGCCGGCGCGCATGAAGACCGCTTTCTACATGCACCGCATCCAGCACCTCACCGTGGCCGAGATCGCCGAACAGCTGGGCAGCAGCGAGCAAACCATCCGCAACCAGATCAACACCGCGTTGCGGCGCATCCGGCTGCAATGGCATGCCGTCTCCGTTCTGCTCTTCTTTATCCTCCGTTAAAAAATATTTCCCGCCGCAATGGTTATCTGGGTTTTGTAGCGTGTCTATTGGGAAAGCACCTCTACTTGGATCCGAAAGACATACGCGCATTACTGGAAAAATTCCGTGCCGGCCAGGCTACACAGGAAGAGGAACGCCTGTTGCACCGCTGGCTCGACGGGTTGGCCGCATCCGGGGAAGACCCGGTGATGGGGGATACAGATAAAACCCGGTTGCACGACAGCATGTGGCGGCACATCTCCGCGCATGCGCCCCGCCGGCAGCGCCGCATCTGGCCATACGCGGCCGTGGCGGCCTCCATTATCGGCGTGGCAGCGCTGGCCGCCACGTGGCTCATCCGACCGGAAGCGCCCCGCACCATCACCCTGGCCACCAGGCCCGGCGAAGTACGCACCTTCACCCTGCCCGACCAATCGCGCGTGACCGCGGGGCCCAATACAAAAATGACCTGCGACCATCGCCAGGTAACGTTATTACAAGGTAAAGCCTACTTCGAAGTGAAAGCTTCGCCGGAAGAGCCCTTCACGGTGATCATGGATACTGATACCGCTACCGTGTTAGGCACCGCCTTTACCACGGAGCTCCCGGGCGACGGCGCCTACCGCCGCATCACGCTCCTCTCCGGCAAAGTAAAAGCCAGCGGCCACGGCCTCCTGACGCCCGGCGAGCGCATCACCTATCCGCGAAAACAAATCGAGAAAATAACGCAGCACGACGCCCTGGCATGGGCGCAGGGCGAAATACTGCTCCAGAACGCCCCGCTGGCGGAAGTTATACGGACACTGGAAGACCAGTACGGCATCACCGTTTCCACAAAGCTGAACACAAACGCCGGCAGCTACACGCTCCGGCTTCCCGCGGCCATGCCTTTGCCGCAGGTATTGGATATCCTTCAGAAAATCAGTTATAAACCAAAAATCACTTTTACGATGAACAAAACTCAACTCACTATCCACTAACCACTGACAAAAAAGCCGGTCCAAGCTGCAAACAAGTACCGGCCGAAAAGTAACAACAACCGCAATGTGAATCGCACAGGCGTTTATGCCTGTTCAGTCATTACCTTTAATCTTACAAAGATGCAAAAAATCAGACAGCATTTTTTTGTACGGACCGTTATGGCCTGCATGCTCGTGCTTGCCGCCACGGTAACTACGCTTGCGCTCCCCCTTTCAGCGCAGGATCTTCAGAAAGTCGTGAAGAAAGTCGACATCGCCGCAGGGCCGCTTTCTTCCGCCCTCAAGCAACTGGAACAATCCGCCGCCGTGCGCCTCGCTTATGACGAAGCGGCGCTCCGCCACTTAAAAGTGAAAGCCGTTTCCTACAGCTCCCGCTCGGTGGAATCCATTCTTTCGGAACTGCTCGCCGCTTCCGGGTTGCGCTTTGAAGAGCGCCATAACACGATCCTTATTTATGAAGGCCCAAAGCCGTCCGCCGTCACCATCAACGGCGGCGTGCAGGCAGATAAGATTACGCTGACGGGCGTGGTGACGGAAAAGAATGGTCCCATTCCCGGCGCGTCGGTAATGGTGAAAGGCACTTCCCTGGGCACAATCACCTCGGTAGACGGGCGTTTCCGGCTGTCCGTAGACGAATCCCCCAACCTGACGCTCGTGGTAAGTATGCTCGGCTACGGCACACAGGAGGTAGTGGTAGGCGCGCGGCGCGATTTCACCATATCGCTGGAATCTTCCGCACTCAACCTCAACCAGCTCGTAGTGATCGGTTATGGTTCGCAAAGTAAGGCCAAAGTGACGGGCGCGGTAGCCGATGTACAGCTCGACAAGCTCACCAGCCGGTCGCTCGCCAATTTCAACGAAGCGCTGCAGGGCAAAGCGCCGGGCGTGATCGTACAGAACGAAGGTGGCGATCCTACCGCGAATCCCCGCGTGAACATCCGCGGTATGGGAGGCATCAACGGAGAAAACGTTTTGTATGTGGTAGACGGTGCGATTTATGCAGGAGGCCCCATCAACCCCAATGATGTGGAAAGCATTTCCGTGTTAAAAGATGCGGCTTCTTCCATTTACGGCGCCCGCGCTGCCGGCGGCGTAATCCTCGTTACCACAAAGAAAGGCAAGCTGGGCAAAGCCGCTGTGGAGCTGGACGTAAAGCAAGGCTGGCAGTCGGCCATCAAAAAACTGGAACCGCTCAATGCAAAAGAATTCGCGGACGTTACCAACAAAGCATATGATGCGGCCGGCAAGGCCCGCCAGCCCGCGTTCGACCCGGTGCAATACCCCGATGGACAGATCACCCGCACCAACTGGATGGACGAAATCTTCCGCACCGGTCGTATCCAGGATTACAACGCCAACATTAAAGGGGGCAACGATAACGGGCGGTATTATTTCAGTTTCGGGTACCGCAAGGGAGAAGGCATCTTGCTCAATACCTACAGCGAGCGCTACTCCATCCGCATGAATACCGATTTCCAGCTGAAGCCCTGGCTGAAGATCGGCGAAAACATGGCGCTGACCATGACCGACGGCAACGGCGCCAACACCACCAGCGCCTATACCGGCGCCATCATCTCCGCGATCTTCTACCCGCCGCATATCCGCCCTTACAATCCCGACGGCTCCTTCAGCGGACTGCCGCTCCAATACGCCGGCGCATACGGTGATGTTATCAACCCCGTGGCTTACCTGCAGCGGATCGATTCCCGCGCCCCTGAAACGAAGATTTTCTTCAACCCCTACGTGGAGATGAATCTCGCGAAGGGACTGAATTTCCGTTCGAACTTCTCCCTCACCAAATCTTTCCGCGACGCGAAAACGTACAACGCCAAAGTACTGGAGATCGGGAAAATCTTCGATTACAATGATCTGCGGCAGGATATCAACAACCTCACCGAAATCCTAGCGGAGCAAACACTTACCTACGACCGGAAGTTCGAAGGCGGGCATAACCTCACTGCTATGGGCGGCTTCTCGCACCAGAAGCACCGCGGCACCTGGCTGGGCGTTAACGCGCAGGGTTTTTATAACGAACTGCCCTCCTACCGGTATTTCGATAACGCTACCAAATTTTTCCGCCCGTGGAGCGGCCTGAACAAATGGGCGATGACGTCGTGGTTCAGCCGTGTAAACTACGATTATAAAAGCAAATACCTGTTGGGACTGATTGGCCGTTACGACGGGTCAAGCATGCTGCCGAAGCACAACCGCTGGGAGCCTTATTATGGCATCACCGCCGGTTGGGTGGTAACAGAAGAAGAATTTTTAAAAGGCTCGTCGTGGCTCAACTTCCTGAAGCTGCGCCTCAGCCATGGCATCCAGGGCAACCTGGGCTCACTGGTGGCGACCGGCGTAGATGCGCCAATGTCGAGCGGGCAGATCTGGATCGGACGAGATCCGCAGCAGGTACCTACCTACCAGGAAACCGCTTTGCCGAATAAAGATTTGAAATGGGCCAGCACGAAGATCAACAACATAGGGCTCGACTTCGGCCTGTTCAATAACCGCCTCAGCATCAACGCCGATTACTTCGAAAAGACCACCAACAACATGCTGGTGCACGTAGACGTACCGGGTATGCTCGGCGTGCCGGACGGCATGTGGAAGAATGCTGGTGTTGCGATGGACAAAGGTTTCGAACTGGGATTGAATTTCCAGGCAGACCGTGCCGGCGATTTCCAGTACGACCTCGGCCTGACTTTGACCCGGGTCAACAACAAACTGCTGTCGCTGCACGACGGCAAAAAAGTGATGCCGCTGAACGATATCAATATTCGCAGCACGCTCGCCCCGCTCCGCCAGGAAGTAGGCTTGCCGCTGTATTCGTACTACGTGGTGCGCACCGACGGTATCTTCAAAACGCAGGAGGAAATCAACGCGTATAAAGACAAAGACGGGAACATGATCCAGGACAAGGCAAAACCCGGCGACCTGAAGTTCATCGATCACAATGGCGATGGTAAGATTACCAACGACGACCGCGTGGTGGTGGGCAATGCGTTCCCGAAGTTCACGTATGGGTTCAGTGCCAACGCACGGTACAAGAATTTCGACCTGAACGTGTTTTTCCAGGGCGTATATGGCAACAAGCTGTTCAACGCGCTGAAGTTCACCGCGCTGAATGCGGGCAACGGGCAGAATTATAACATGTTGAAAGACATCCTCAACGCCTGGACGCCGGAGAATTCCAATTCCAACATCCCCCGGATCAACGGCGGCGACCCGAACGGCAACTTCGGCACCACCAGCGATTGGTATGTGGAGGACGGCAGCTACCTGCGGATGAAGAACGTAACCCTCGGCTACACCGTACCCAAAAATATCCTGACCCGTTACGGCATCGGCCAGATCCGTCTGTACGTAACCGGCAACAACCTGCTCACGTTTACGAAGTACAAAGGCTTCGATCCCGAAGTGGGGTTGGATGAATACGGCATCGACAAAGGCCGTTACCCGCAGGCGAAAAACGTAACCGTTGGTCTGAACGTAAACTTTTAACCGAAAAAATTCCGGACTATCATGAAATCATTGATCCGATATATGTTCGCAGGGGCTGTAGTGCTGGGGCTGGCCACTTCCTGCACCAAAGAACTGGAAATCTCGCCGGAAGGCACACCCACCACCAACAACTTCTGGAAATCCGAGCTGGACGCCATCTCCGGCGCCAATGCCATGTATCTCCCGATGGACGACGAGAACTTCTACGGCCGGGGGTACTGGTGGTTCATCAATGCCAGCGATGATATGGTAACAGGCCGTATCAAAGCCGAAGGCGACAACATCAAGAACTTCAACCGCAGCTTCATTGGCGGTTCATATACAGAAGGCCAATGGCGCATGCGTTACACGGTGATCAAACGCGCGAACGACGTGATCAACCGCGTACCCGCCATTACCATGGATGAAACGACCAAGCGCCGCGTCATTGGCGAAGCCTATTTCATGAGCGGGCTGATGTACTTTGAACTGGCATATGCGTATGCCGACGATAAGGCGGGCGTGCCTATTGTACGCCGCGATGTTCCGCTCGACGAGAAGCCTATCCCCCGGGCCGCCAATATTGCCGCCAACTGGGATTACATTGAAAACGAGCTGAAACAGGCTTCCGGCTACCTGCCCTGGTTTGCCGACCTGAAGCCGGCGGATTACGGCCGTCCGCACAAATCAGCGGCCCTTGGCTATCTCGCCAAAATGTACCTCTACAAAAAAGACTGGGCCAAAGCGGAAGCTTATTGCGATTCACTGATCCTGAGCGGGCGCCACCAGTTGCTCGGTAAATTCTCCGATGTGTTTACCATTGCCAACAACTGGACTTCCGAGTACATCTGGAGCGCATACTCCACATCCCAGGGCCAGGGCGGCTTCGGCAGCATTTTGCCGGGCGTGATGCTTGAAAATAAAGGCTGGGGCAAATACAATGGCTGGGGATATTACATGCCCACCAAAGAGCTGTACGACAGCTATGACCCGGCAGACAAGCGCCGCGCCGCTACCATCCTGGCGCCCGGCGACCGTTTCAAGTTCTGGGGCGATTCCATGACGTACAATTCGCTGAACAGCCTGAGCGGTTACCAGTTTAATAAATACATGGAACCGTTTTCCTATCCCGGTGGCGACCACGCCAGCAACAACGGCGACCATCCTACCACGGACCTTTGCCTGCCGTTGCTGCGCTACGCCGAGATTTATCTCATCAAGGCCGAAGCGCGGCTCATGCAGGGAAAGAATGCTGACACCGAACTGAATGCAGTGCGTAAACGCACCGGGCTCGGCGATCTGCATAACGCTACCCTGGCCGACCTTAAGAAAGAGCGCAGGCTGGAGCTGGCCGGCGAATGGGCGAACCGCCACTACGACCTGGTACGCTGGGGCGATGCACAGGCCGCATATGCCCAACCGCTTCATGGCGTGGGCGGCGTAGAAATCTGGCCGGCACGCGCCTTCGATCCCGCGAAGCACCACATCTGGCCTGTTCCGCAAAGCGAAATCGACAACAGCGGCGGCCTCATCTTCCAGAACGCCGGTTGGAAATAACTATAACCTGAATATTACCATTTACTGCAGACTCCCGTTATTAGCGGGAGTTTGCTATTTTTAAAAGACCGATGAAACACATTATCACATGCTTCCTGCTTTGCTGCGGCCTCGCGGGTGCAAAGGCGCAGTACACCGCAGGCAACGCGCATTCCCACAACGATTACCTGCAGGCCATCCCATTCGAGAAAGCTTTTTCGCTGCACTTCGGATCGATAGAGGCAGATGTATTCCTGAAAGGCGGCGAGCTATATGTGGCGCATACGCCAGGCGAGATCGATACTGCGAAGACATTGCGCAAATTCTACCTGGAACCGCTCCGCGAAAAAGCCCGTGCAAAAGCCGGCGTGTTCGGAGAAACGAAACAGCAATTGCAGATCCTGATCGATTTCAAAACGGAAGCGGCTCCCACGATGGACGCACTCCTACGCCAGCTCCGCGATTTCCCGGAACTGATGAACCATCCCAAACTGACGTTCGCCATCAGCGGTAACCGTCCACCGCAGGCGCAATGGCCTTCATACCCGTCCTGCATCGCCTTCGACGGCCGGCCGGGCGTGCCCTATGCCGCGGAAGAATTGAACAAAGTCGCGCTCATCAGCGACAATTTCCGGAACTATAGCCAGTGGAATGGAAAAGGAATCCCTGTAGCGGAAGATCTCGCGAAGATGGAGAAAGTCATCGCCCAGGCGCATGCCGCGGGCAAGAAGTTCCGCTTCTGGGCCACACCCGACGATGTAAACGCCTGGAAGACGATGATGAAGCTGGGTGTAGATTACATCAATACCGACAAAACCGATGAACTTGCCGCATACCTCCGCAACCGCGTACAGTCGCAATTCCAGGGGGATACGGCGCACAAGGTTTATAAACCCGCCTACCGCAATAACGACCGGCAAAGCAAAGTCAAAAATGTTATCCTGCTGATTGGCGACGGGATGGGGTTGGCGCAGGTGTACGCGGGTTATACCGCCAATTTCGGACAGTTGAATCTCTTCGGGATGCTGAACATCGGCTTCAGCAAAACGGCATCCTCCGACAGTTACATCACCGATTCCGCCGCAGGGGGAACGGCCATGGCGTCGGGTAAAAAAACGAAGAACAGATCGGTAGGCGTGGATCATACCGGCGTGGCCATTCCGGCCATTCCCGACCTGGCGGCGCCGCTGGGCATCAGGAGCGCGCTCATTACCTCCGGCGACCTGACCGACGCCACGCCCGCCGCGTTTTACGGGCATACCACCGAGCGCGACCGGCACGCGGAAATTGCGGCCGGATTGCGGGAAAGCCCTGTGAGCTTGCTCATCGGCGCCGGCGGAAAACACTTCGAAGGGGTGGAAGCAGACCTCCGGAAAAAAGGTTTCACCATCGTGCGGGAGCTCACCGCAGCAGATACGATCAGGAGCAGGAAATTCATGGTGCTGACCGACAGTGCGCAGCTGCGCATCGCACAGGGCCGCGGCGACTTCCTCACCCGTTCTTTGCGAACCGCAATCAGGTCGTTGCAACGGCGGCCCGGGGGATTCTTCATCATGGAGGAATCCGCACAGATCGACTGGGGCGGCCACATGAATTCGGTACCTTACCTCACTTCGGAGATGCTGGATTTTGACCGCGCCATCGGCGAAGCCATGCGATTTGCCGACAGCAACGGCGAAACTTTGGTGATCGTGACGGCGGACCATGAAACCGGCGGCCTCACGCTCCTGGATGGCGATATCTCAAAAGGCTATGTCGACGGGCATTTCAGCACCAACGACCATACCGCCTTGATGGTGCCCGTTTTCGCTTATGGCCCGCATTCCGGAGACTTCCGCGGCGTTTATGAAAACACGGAAATCTTCCATAAGATCATGCGGATCCTGCGCCGTTATCAGAACTGACGGCGCTGATAAGGGATACCCTTGCCCATTTCGCAGTACAATTTCAGGCTGTAAAGAAACCATCCCCAGTTGTAGTTGCAGGCGCGGTAAAATTCCGTCAGCTCGCGCCAGTTGCTATGTTTGAGGGTGACGGCGGTGGTTTTCTCCCGCTGTTCGATATCGAATGAAAGGAAAGTGCCTACCCACTCCTGGTCGGATTCCACGCACTCCCAGCGGATGCGCTCCGGGCGGTCCATCACGAGCACCTTGAAACGGGTGGCGTAGTTATCGTCAAAATCGAATTCGTTGATAAACCCAACTTCGGGCTTAACGATGAGTTTTTCGGTCCAGATTTCGAAAAGACCTTCCTTCGTCGTTAACGCGTCGAATATTTTATCCGCCGGCGCTTTGACATACTGCGTTTGTTCAATGTTGTACATACTGGATGAAGTTGAAAGCTGCTATAATACGCATTATTAAAAAGATAATGTTTATTTCGACATAAATGTGCTATCGCCATATGGCCGGAAAAACTTAAATTGAGTATACCGCTGATCGTCAACCAGAATCTAAATCTTCTTATCCCCAAATCCACCAATCATGCCGACCACTACTTCCGTCCAGACAACGAGATTGTTGCAGGGTGCGCTTTTTGCGGGACTCCTCGTCTGGTTGCTGGACGGAACGGCGGCGGTTATCCAGACGGATTTCCGGGCCGACCGGGTTTTCAAATACGTGGCGAGCGCGGCCGCGGGGCGTTCAGCTTTTGCGGGCGGTGGTGAATTCATCTTGTTGGGATTATTCCTTCACTTCCTGGTGGCATTCGGATGGAGCCTGTTGTTCTTCTGGCTATACCCGAAGGCAAGCCTGCTGCAAGGCCATCGCTGGATCACCGGTTGCGTTTACGGCATTTTCGTGTGGGCGGCCATGTTTTTTTTCATCGTTCCCTTATCGCTGGCGCCGCAGGGGCCGCTTACGTTACAGGGTGCGTTAACGGGTATCGCCATTCACATGGTGTGCGTGGGGTTGCCCATCGTGCTCACGGCCTGGTATTGGTACAGGCGGCCCAAAGCCTGATCAGGCGAGCGTTTCCTTAAACACTTTCAACGTTCTTTCCCACGCCAGCTTCGCGGCCGCCTCATTGTAGCGCGCGGCGGAAGTATCGTTGTGGAACGCGTGCTGCGTTCCGGGATAGATGTACAATTCATATTTGACACCCGCCGCCTTCAGAGCGGCTTCGTATGCAGTGATGCCAGCGTTCACGCGTTCGTCGGTTTCCGCGTAATTGAGCAGCAGGTGCGCTTTTATTTTCGGCACATCCGCCACATCCGCCTGCATCCCGTAAAAAGCCACGGCGGCATTCAGCTTCGGATCGTTCACGGCGAGCTGGTTAGCCATCGCACCACCCCAGCAAAATCCTACGCAGCCGGTTTTGCCATTGGCATCGGAGCGGTTCCGCAGGTATTCGAGGGAAAGCAAATAGTTTCTGAGATTCTGCGCCTTGTCGAGCTGACCGATTTTGGTGCGGCCCTCATCTTCGTTCGCGGGCGTACCGCCGAAAACCGACAGCGCATCCACGCCCAGCGCGGTGTATCCCGCGGCGGCCGCGCGGCGCGTCACGTCTTTGATGTGCGGCGTCAATCCGCGGTTCTCATGAATTACCACGACGCCGCCGCGTTTACCGCCCGCTTTCGGGCGAACGAGATATCCTTTCATGGTTACGCCGTCGCCCGGGTAGCTGACGTCTTCTTCGATCAGATCGTCGCGCAGCGGTTCGGCTGCGCGGGCGTAGTTGGATTCCAGCAACGGGAGAACGGCCAGCGCTGCGGCCATGGTACCGGTGAGCTTCGCCAGCCGGCTGATGAATTCGTCGCGGCGGAGGGGCTTGTGGGTATATTCGTCGAAAAGGTCGATGATATTTTGATCCATATGCAACAGGGTTTTCATCAAGTTAAATTTTTTTGCCGTAAACGGAAACGGGCGCCTGTTCCAGCAAGCGCCCGTTTGTTAATGGTTATTCCTGATAGCTGTGTTTATGTTAATCAAGCGCCGGTTTCAAATGCGTAGCCACGCCGATGCGGTTCCAGGCATTGATGACGATCACGGCCATGATCAGCTGCGCGATATATTCTTCGTCGAAAACCCTGGCCGCGTGGGCATATGTTTCTTCGGAAAGGCCCTGGTGGATGAGTGTCACTTCTTCCGTTACTGCTAAAATTACCTGTTCTTCTTCCGTAAAGAAATCCGTTTCGCGCCAGTTGGTGAGGGTAAACAACCTCCGCGAAGATTCTCCCAGCGCCAGCGCATCATTCCCATGGATGTCCATGCAATACGTACAGCCGTTGATTTGCGAGGCGCGGATGCGGATCAGTTCGTGATGCAGCGGCGCGATGCGGGTGGTGGTGAGATATTTTTCGAGATGAACGACAGCGGCGTATCCTGCGGGGGCGGCTTTCCGGATGTTGACTCTTTGTGACATGATGTTTCGATTTTTGTAACACAAAGTTCCGGCAGAAAAGGAGTTCCATTTCTTGATCCAGTTCAAGAAAACTAACCGCGCTTCGCCCTGATCCGGCTCAGGAACTCAGCCGTAAAGCCGAGGTAAGACGCCAGCATATATTGCGGCACACGCTGCAGAAAGCCGGGGAATAATTGCCGGAAATGATCGTACCGTTCCTCGCCTGTATTCCCGAAAATATACGTCACGCGTTGCAGCGCCGCGGCCAGCGCGCGTTGGGAGATGATGCGGAAATAACGCTCCAGCTGCGGGAGTTTTTCGAAAAGTTCGTCTTGCCGGTCGCGGTACAAAACCATGCATTCCGTATCTTCAATAGCCTGAATATTGTATGCCGAAGGCTTCCCGGATTCGAGGCTGAAGTAATCGGTGATCCACCAGTTTTCGATGGCGAAGTGATTGGTGAGCTCCGTATCCTTTTCCGTGACCTGGAATGTTCTGCAGCAGCCCTGGATGATGAAGTAGTTCGCCGTGCAGATATGCCCCGCGCGCAGCAACAGGTCTTTCCTGCGATAGCTGCGCCGTTCGAGATAGGTTTGCAGGATATCGCCGGCTCCTTCGGGCAGCGGCGCGAATTTTTCGATATGGGCCGTCAGTTCGGATATCATTCGCGCAAATTAGACTTTTTGGCGTCAACAAACGGGCGCCGCATTTTGTAATTCCTGAATCAAACCCACAATTATGCTCCTACGCGACAAGCTATCACTGGTACAGGTGTTCCGGATGACCTGGAAGCTGGATATAACGATGATCGTTTTTTGTACGATGGCGTATTATATTGACACCTACTGGTTGCGGGAGCATATATCCATTCCACTGAGCATTACGGCGGTGCTGGGAACGGCGCTGGCATTTTTCATCGGGTTCAACAACAACCAGGCGTACGACCGGTGGTGGGAAGGCCGCAAGATCTGGGGTTCGCTGGTGAATGATTCGCGCACCTGGGCCAGGGATCTCATGGCTTTTGTGGGGGAAGATGACGGGGTGGGACAAGGGTACACGCTGGCGCGGCGCATGGTGTTCCGGCACCTGGCGTTCGTGTACGCATTGAAGTCGGCTTTGCGGAAAGACGGGGATACATATTACCAGGGGTACCTTAATCCCGATGAAGTCGATGCTGTGGCGGCAAGCAAGAACGCGCCGAACGCCATCCTGCAGCTGCAGGCCAATGATTTGCGCACCCTCCGCGAACTGGGCGCGGTAGACGGCTTCCTTTTCCGGGATCTCAACTCCCGGCTCACGGCATTTTCCGACCAGCTAGGCATGTGCGAGCGGATCCGGAACACGATTTTTCCACCCAGTTACTTATTCTTTACCCGTGTTTTCATCTGGTTTTACGTGATGATGACCACCTTCAGCCTCACAGAAAACATCGGCGGCTGGGCGATCCTTTTCGGCTGGGCGGTAGGGTTCGTATTCCACGTTACCCATCAGAACGGATTGAGTATCATGGACCCTTTCGAAACCAACCCCATGTCACTGCCATTGAACAGCATCTCCCGGACGATCGAGATCAACCTGCTGGAGATGCTGGGGCACAGCCCGCTGCCTTCGCCGGTGGAACCGGTGGGCAAGTTGTATATTCTGTAGGGATACGGAATCCGGATTTAATATTGTAATTTACGGGTATCAGTCCTCAGCCAAACTGTTATCCTATGTTCGTAGTAGATCGTCCTGCTATCATGAATTTCGACGTCCCGGAGCATCTGAAAAACCGCGTTACCATTTCAGACCGGCTACCGTCCCAATACCACTCCCATCGCGTACCGGGAACGAAGGTGCATTATACCGAAGGTTCATTCGGCGCATATTTCAAACAGGAATTTATCAGTGATGATTTTATCATCGGCTGGTTGAATTTCGACATCCGGGAGCACGTTTACCTTTATCCCATCACGGAAACCCCGTTATTGGCGCTTTACACCGGATTTGAAGGCAATATTCCCTGCGAACTGCAAGGTTCGGCGGCGAAGCTCATGCTTCCGGAAAAGAAGTTTGCTTTCTACTATGTGCCGCCCATGGCATTCAACCGTGCGGAATTCGCACCGGCGCATTATACTGCGGTGTACATTTCCTTTTCCAATTCCTTCATGCAACGGTTCACCAACAAATACGAGGCATATAAAACGCTCGTGGATAAGCAGTTGCGTGGAGAGCAGGAAGGGGAACAGAAAAACCTTATCCCCACGGGCCACGCCGAAAAGGAGCTTTTTAAAGCCATGCGCAGCTACGACCAAAGCGAAGCCATGATGGAATTCCATTTGCAGGGGAACGTGATGGTGCTCACCGCCCAGTACTTCAATCTCCTCCTCAACCGCCGCCAGGTGCCGCCAACCCTCCTCCACGCGTGCGATTACATCCAGGAAAATCTGGGAGAAGACCTTTCCGCCGCCACCATTGCCCGGAAAGTAGGATCGCACTCCATGGCGCTCAACAAGTTGTTCAAAGATCAATACGGCAAAAACGTTCGCCAGTACCTCACCCAAAAGCGGCTGGAAGAAGCGGAATACCGCCTGATTACCACCAACGAGCTCGTCTGGGAAATCGCGGCTTTCACCAACCTCACCGACGCATCCCATCTCGTGCGCCTTATCCGCGGCAAACACGGCATCACCCCCGAAGAATTCCGCGAAAAGAATAGACTACACCGCGCAGGGTGATTTTTTTCACTTCGTACAATTTCCGGCCCGGCACATACAATGCCGCATGGCCTCCTTTTGTCAATTTTACGGTACAAGGTGACACGCCTGGCTGAGGCTGACTCACCCCGAAGAACCGGCCCGGGCCCTCTTCCTGAAAACTGGTAATGCATTTATAAATCACTGTGAGACAATACCCTTAGTGTTTTTCTCCAGTTTAGCGTAAGACAAAGAAATCAGACAAGAATCCCCGTTCCCCAAATTTAGACTTGAGACACCTGGAATAAAAAAGCCGGCGCTCAGCACCGGCTTTTTGTATAATGGGATTGTATGATTCATACAACCGGATTGTACGAACTTATTCTGTCCTTATAAATTCCCTTAGCGCAGCCGTCCATTCCGGGCGGTGGCGCGACAGGAAATTAACGTGCCCCGCGCCGGGGAACGTCACCAGCTCCTTCCGCCCTCCCAGGTTTTCGAACACTGCGTCGATTTCCCATCTTTCCACCCTTTCATCCTTTTCCCCGTACAATACCAACGCCGGCATTTTGGCCGCGCGGGCGTCTTCCATCGGTTGATGCCCGAACCCCCAGAAACCGTGGATCGCTCCGCCCCAGAACACCACCATGCCCGCAAAGGGGAATTCCGGCGCGTTGACGGCCCTGAAACGGGCGCAGGTAGCCTCATACAATGTGGCAAAGGGCGCTTCGAGGATGACGCCTTTCGGTTCCACCCCACCATCTTTCACCGCCTTCAGCACCGCCGCCGCCCCGAGGCTCGTGCCCAGCAGCCAGATATTAGGTTCTCCCGATTTTCGGAGGTAATCGTACGCCGCCTTCACGTCGCGCGCTTCCTGGAAACCCACGGTGGTGTAATTGCCGCCGGAGCCGCCGCTGCCCCGGAAATCCACCAGCAGGGTATTTACACCCAACCCCCGGAGGATCATGGCCCGGTCGATCATACTGGATTTTTTGCCGCTATAACCATGGAAAAGCACCACTGTACCCTTTGCATGCGGCGTGCGGACAAGCCACGCTTCCAGCGGGAAGTCGCTTTGCAGCGTAATCGTTTCGTAAGGAACGGGCGGTACTCCTTTGTTCACCGGCCGGGGATTATCCACCCCGAGCACCACGGTCTTCAGCTTCCCGAAAGCGGAGAGGCGGTTGGGATTTGTACGCGGCGCGGCGGTATCGGTAAAATGCGTGAATTTCCAGGCGTGCCAGGCGCAGAACAGGTTGAGCAGCAGGAAGAAGACGCCCGCGAACCAGGCCAGTCTTTTCCAGAATCGGTTACGCGTCATGCGGTTTATTTTTCCAGTGGGAGCACATTTTTCTGCAAGGTGAAATGATCATCGTTCACGTCTTCCTGCCAGAAATATACGGTATCATTTTCAAGTACGATGCGGTTTTGAAGGGATGCATCCGACTGGTATTCCCCGGCGGCAGGGATTAACCAGGGGCCAGCGATGCTTTTCCAACCTGCGGGCGTGAGCGTCCAGGTTGTCATGTAATGAACAGTGCCATGGAGGGGGCTTTGGAAGAGTGATATCTCCGGAAGGCCGTCGCCGTTGAGATCGCCTTCATTGATTATACGGAAATGGCCGGCGATGCTGTCTATTCCCGGGATAGCGGTGGTATTGAATTTCAGGGCGAAGAAGTCGGGCTCGTCGGGGCCTGAGGAACGTTTCACCAATTCGCGCCAGGCGGAATCAATGACGCCGTCGCCGTTAAAATCACCGGAAATGCCAATGGCTTCTCCGGCGCTGGTCACGGGCAGAGGGGCCTGGTTAGCGGTATCCGCAGGGATTACCGGCAGGGAATCGGTTTGGGCCGGGGTATTCCGTTCCTTACTGGAAACGCCAGGCTGGCAGGCGTACAGGGAAACAAGACAAAAGAGATATATGTTTTTCATGGTGATCCGGGCAGCGGGCGTGCCGTTGCCGGATGCAAATTAACCGATATGCGGGAAAGATCAATCTTTCCGGCCACCGCGGGTAAAGAGGAAGATGATAAGGCCGAGGACGAGGGCAACGAGGATAAGCCCGGTCCAAACGCCGGCTTTAAATATGCCGCCTACGATTTCGCAGCTGGACAGGGAGATGGTGAGGAATGCGATAGCGGAAAGTGTGAGGTATCTGTTCATATGTTTTTTTTTATTGCGGAACATAATCTATGCCGAATGAAAGAACATGCTACCTACGGGAAATGTTTGGGCAGGAAAGAATGGTTTGGGGGAAGAAATTCCACATAACTACCGGGTATTCAACAACTATGTACGTTTGGAGGCGGATTACTTTACGTGGAGTTTATTGCCTTTCCAATAGAAGGTGACTTCGCCGGTGAGGTTGATGGCGTTTACGAAGTCCTGGATAGGCTTGTTCCGGTCGAGCCGGCCGACGAAGCGTTGGCTGCCTACGTCGGGGGAGTCGATCACCAGGTCTACGTTGAACCAGCGGTCGAGCATGACGGAAATTTCGTTGATGGCTACGTTATCGAAATAATGGACGCCTTCGCGCCAGCTGAGGGTGCGGGCGGGATCGAAGTCTTCGACCGTGATGGTTTCTCCGGCATTGACGAGGGCCTGGTGGCCGGGGTGTAGCTCGATGCGGTCGACGCCGTGGCGGATGGCGACTTTACCGCTGACGAGGGAGGCAACCATTCGTTTTTCGGAATACGTATTGACGTTGAATTCGGTACCGAGGACGAGGACGTCCCCTTCGGGGGTGTGAACGGTGAAAGGATTTTTAGCGTCCCCTTGCACTTTAAAGAAGGCTTCGCCGGCTTCGAGGAATACTTCGCGCTGTTTGCCCTGTTCGAAGCGGAACCGGAGGCGGGAGCGGGAATTGAGCCAAACGGTGGAGCCGTCGGAGAGTTTCACCTGGTAGTCGAGGCGAGCGGGGACGACGAGGGTGGTCCATCCTTCGGAGGGGGACTGGTCGCCGCCGAGTTCGAGCACGCGGTTATTATTGGTAAAGCTGGCGGCTGTTCCGTTGTGTTTCTGGAGGCCGGTGTCTGCCAGGGAGATGGTGGTACCGTCTTCCAGGACGAGGGAGGCGGATCCGTCGGGGTTGCCGGTGGCGAGCGGGGCTTGTTCGATTTGGGTGCCGGGCGAGAGCCAGGTGAACCAGACTGCGCCTGCGACGAGGGCGGCGGCGGCGGTGCCGAGGATGGAGCGGACGATGGTATTGCGGCGGCGGCGGCGCATATCTTGTTCGCGGTCGTATACATCGAGCAGGCCGGTGTGCACGTCGAACGACGAGAAGGCTTCCTGCAGTTCTTCCGGGGGGATGGATTGCAGTTCGTCGCGAAGTGCGCGGGCATCGGGGTCTGACTCAAGGATGGCGTCCAATTCCAGCGATTCCCCGGGCGTAATCTGCCCGAGTATCCTGCGAACCAGGAGCCATCGTGTATACATGTTATCTTCCATGCAAGATTTAGTCTATGTTAATAGATGCAGGTGGGTGGATGAAGGGTGAAATGGCGTGAAAATAAATCCATCCGGCCAACGAAGCCGTAAATATAGCGAGAGTATCGGTAATCGGGTGCATAACGGCTACGACTGTTGGGCTTTTACCCAAATCGTTAACAATTACATAACGACTTCTAGTGCCCTTTTTACCGAATTTTAAGCAGAGCAGAGACCATGTCCACCTTACAACTGCGTTGGAATACATTTTTTGAACTGCGCTTTTTTTCTCTATATCCATGCTTAAGACAGTATCGCAGCGCCGCAATGGCGAGACAGGGGTTAAACAATTTCTGATACTGTTACTTTAAAAAATCTGCAACCGTGGAGGACCAAGAACTTATTCAGCAACTGCAGCAGGGAAATGCGGAAGCCTTTGACCAGGCTTATAAGAAGTATGCTCCCTCGATGCTCACTATCGCATACACTTTCATGCGCGACAGGGACGATGCAGCCGATGTAGTGCAGGATTGTTTCGCCACCCTGCTGAACAAACCGCAGCTTTGGAAGTCTATCCGCGATATCCGATGGTACCTCATGCGCATGGTTCAAAACCAATGCCTTGGCGTGATCCGCAAAAGAGATATGCAACAGCAAAAAGACGAAGTCTTTCAATACTACAATAAATCCGCCGCAGAAGACGTCTCCCTCCCGGAGTCCTACAACAACAACGCCACCCCCCAGGAAAAAGAAAACAAAGTAGTCTCCTGGCTCAGCGCCCTCAGCCCGCAACGCAAACGCGCCATGGAGCTCGTTTACCAGCAGGAGCTCTCCTACCAGGAAGCCGCTCTCAAAATGGGTATCAGCAAACAAAGCATCAAAACCCACCTCCGCTACGCCAAACAAATCCTTAAATCCAAATTGACCAGCATCCTCATCGCCGCCGTTTTCGTTACCATGTGGTAACGCATCGCCGCGGTACTTCTTCCTCCCAGGGAACTTCCTCCAATAAAAATTGGGGCAATGCCGGAATTGATTCCTTCATTACCCCAAAAAACTATCCGTAAAAAATTATTTCGTAAAATAACGGTGCATGAACAACAGCTGGTACTCAATCGCATTCGCCCAATACGCCCAGTTGTGCGCCCCCGGCCGCACCAGGTAATCATGCGGAATATTCCGGTACGCCAGCGCTTCGTGCAGCCGCTCATTCACACCGAAAAAGAAGTCCTCCGTCCCGCAGTCTATCATCAACGCCAATGCACCCGCGGTCAGCAGGTGCAACTGGTTGATCACCGTATGCTCTTCCCAACGCTTCGGCTGCTCCGCATATGCGCCCAGCCGCTTCGCCATGTCCCAGTTCTTCGGGAAAGGCCTGATATCTACCCCGCCGCTCATGCTCCCCGCAGCGCCAAACACATCCTGGTGCCGCATCGCCAGGTACAAAGCGCCATGGCCCCCCATGCTCAACCCCGTGATCGCCCGGCCTTTCGCGGTGGCAATTGTCTTATATTTCCCATCCACCCACTTCACCAACTCCTCCGCAACATACGTTTCGTACTGAAATCCCTTATCCACCGGACTGTTCCAATACCAGCTGCCAAATCCGCCGTCGGGGCATACGATGATCATCCGGAAACGGTCGGCCAACTCCTGCACTGCCGGCGCCTTCTTCACCCAATCCGCATAGTTGCCGCTGTAGCCGTGCAACAGGTATACCACCGGCAAAGCCGCGTCTCCGGCAGCTTCCGGCGTTATCACCACCGTCGGGATGTTCTTCTTCATTGCGGCGCTCCAGACTTGTACGGTATCCACCTTCGCCGCGAAAGCGGGACTAACGGCCAGCAGCAATACTGCCGTCAGGGACAAAAACATTGACTTCATAAAAGGTATTTGCGGCCATCAAGATACACAGCAAACCGGTTTTTTCAAACCCGTTACAAATGTGCCGCACCGGCGGCCGCCATAGTGAGCAAAACGGGGAAGGAGCCGTCCATCCCTTTGCGGATGGCACGGAGCGAAAGGGATATTTTCTTTTCCACGGTTTTGATGGAGATACCCAGTTTTTCAGCGATCTGGCGATAGGTAAGCCCTTCTTCCCGGCTCATGTGCAGGATCCGGCGCTGGTCTTCGGGCAGGCGGTCGAGCACGTTGCGGATGATCCGCTCCATTTCGTTATAAAGCAGCGGTTCGTGATCGATCATGTCCTGGGTGATGGAGGCGAGCCGGTCGTAGAATGCGGCGTCGGACTGCAGCCGGTGCAAAGCTTTCAGTTCCTGGAATCGGACGGCCTGGTAAAGGTAGGCCTGAAGTTTTTCAATACGGGCGTCGGCACGACGGTTCCAAAGGGAGATGAAAACTTCCTGCACTACGTCCTGTGCCAGCTGGCCGTCGCTCAGCATGGCGCTTGCCCGCTGGTAGAGCCCCTTCCAGTAGCGTTGGTAGATTACGGTAAATGCATCCTGATCGTCCCCCTGCAGCAATTCATATAACTGCTCATCCGTATATGTCGAATATGCCGGCATTAAACTATAAAAGTACGGGTTTTTCGGCCAAATAAGTAACCCGGATACACAACCGTATGGCTCCCGGACTGCATTCCCGGCGCTTTTCGGGGATAAGCGGCCCGGGCACAATGACTAACAGATTGTCCGAAATCCAACTATTTTCAGCGACTGGAATTCGTAGACGGGCGCGAACGGGAAGGGCCCCGGAGAAGTCCGGGGCCCTGTAATCGCATATAATTATCAACCGTTATGTTTATATTTTATTGAATTCATCCACCAGTTCCTGTGCAAGTTTTTGGATTTTGGATGTTTCAGCGTCGGCCAGTAAACGCGCTTTCTGCGCGGCTTTCAGGCCTTCTTCCTTATTCTTCAGAGAGAGGCAGATCCAGCCGAAGGTGCTTTGCACGCTGTACTCTTCCGGAGCGATTTCCACGGCTTTCTTCGCCAGTTTGTATGCCTGCGGCAGGAAGGGTTTCATTTTCTCGTCGATTTCCTTCTTTCCGCTGATGCGCCGGGCCAGAAAGCTCAGTTTTTCCGCGTCGTTCTTAAATACCCCTTTCATCGCCTTATCGGTGAGCGCGACATATTGCTTTGCGCGGCCCTCCCGGAGCAGGAACTCTGCTTCCAGCATCACGGCCTGCTGTTGGTGGTCTTTGGATGACGATTTCGAGAAATGTTTCAGTCCTTCGTAAAACTCGGCTTCGCGGCCCGCGTAGATATGTTGGTACAAGGTGCTGGATAGCAGGCGATCGGTCAGCGCGCTTTGTTCTTCCGCTGGTGCGAAGTGTTTGAAGTCGTTTTGATGCGCCAGGTAAAATTTCCCCAGCTTATCGTTACTGCTGCGCGCCAGGTTTTTAATCACCTTCCAGCCCAGGGGCGTGCCCAGAGTGCTGTCGGTCATTTTGCTTGTAATCTCTCCCGCTACTTTCTCGGCGGTTTGCCGGTCGGAGCGGTTGAGGGCGAGGTAGTAATTCAGGAGGAAAGGGACGTCGCGCTGACCGTCTGCATACCGTTTAGCGAGGGCGGCGGTATTGCGTTGGGGATCGGCGGCCATGCGCCCTTCTTCCAGGAACTCTTCGGCCGACATGCGGGAGCCGCTGCGGTGGATCACTTCTCCTTTACCGTTAATGAACAGGTATGTAGGGTAAGATTGCACATTGTACTTTTTACGCAGTTCAGGTCCTTCGCCTTTTTCCATATCGATTTTCGTGTTCACGAACTGGCCGTTGTAGAAGTCCGCCACATCTTTCAGCACAAACACGTTTTTGTCCATCCATTTGCAAGGTGCGCACCAGGAGGTGTAGCAATCGAGGAACACGAGTTTATTTTCTTTTGCGGCCTGCGCGAGCGTTTCGTTCCAGGAGGCGGTGCCGAACTGGATGCCGTCCTGGGATTTGGCGGTGAAAGCAGCGAAGAGGGCGCAAATCAGTAAGAATGGTTTCATGATGATGTTTTAAAAAGGGCGCCGGCCTTACCGGCGCCACTGGGTTGTATGGGTTTGTCATTCGTGGTAAAGAATGGCTGGCTTTATCTTTCGTATTGCGGGATGCCAGGATTCATGGACAGTACACGCGGCGGAACGGGGAGGATGTACCGGTTGTCGTTCGGCGCAAGTGTCCAGGTTTCCGATTCGTGCTTATGCGTTACGGTTTTGGCGAAACGAGGATCCCTGTTGAGGCGTTTCAGATCAATCAGTCTGCTGGCACCGATGAAGCGCAATTCGCGTCTGCGCTCATCGAGTACGATACGCAGTGCATCGTCTTTTGTAGCGGCGGAAACGGGCTGGTTGCCTTTAATGCGCATATTACGAAGGGTATTGAGATGCGCGAGCGCCTTGTTTTTATCGCCTATGCGGGCCTCGCACTCCGCGGCGATGAGAATCACTTCCGGCGAACTAAGGCCGGTATTGAATTCTATGTACGGCGCCCACAATTCCCTGCCGGGAAACTTCACAGATGAACCAGACCCGAATTTCGAACTGCCATGACAGAAAAACAACTGGAAGCGCATGTCTGTTGCTCCGGGAGCAAGATCAGTCGCATAGGTAGCGATCAGGTCGTCCGGTGCGTATACTTCTCCATGAATAGTACCATTACTGGAGCTGCCCAGGCGAACCCAAACGCTTTCGGGATTGAGGTCTGCATTGGGGAACCCAGTACTGTCAGCCGGAAGGCAAACCCTGCCAAAAGTCGTTCCTTCAATATTGACATAGTTTTTATAATCGATCAAAGTCGCATTTCTTTTCAGGGCTTCGTTTGCATTCAGGAGTGCCTTTTCATAGTCACCCATATAGAGGTACATGCGGCTGAGAAATGCAAAACCTACGCTTTTAAGGGGATGGAAATTATTGGGCACCTTCTCTGCCAGGTCGGGTGTGGCCATATCCAGGTCCTTCTTTATCTGATCGTAAACGGCGGCGACACTTACCCTTTCGTAAGGAACATTGATGTCTTCCGACAATACCATCGGTACACCATAATCCGTGGCAGCGGTAGCCGGATCATAATGCTTAGCGTACAGATTTACGAGCAACAAATATTCAAATGCCCTGCCGACAAGCGCTTCAGCGCGCACCCGGCGCTTCTCCTTATCAGTTGCGTCTGTCACGTCCATGATATTGTTGATCACCGTGTTATAGACATAAATGTGTTGATAGGAGGGTTCCCATTGCGAATCCTGCGCTCCCATATCCATAATCTGACCGCCGTCGAAGCGGTACAGCCGTTGCTTGAATGCCGGGTAACGGTTGAATCCTGCCGATTTGCTCACGTCATTGGTAAGCCCGGCCTGCACATCGTCTGTCAGATAATTCGGGTACGCGGAAACTGCGCGGGAAAGTGAAAGGTTATTCAGCAATTTCTCATAGTCACCGAATTTCTCCGGAATGGTAAATCCTTTCGGTGTGATATCCAGGAATTTGTTGCAGGAGGCTAATACTAACACCGCCCCGGTAAATATGGATAATATAATTCGTTTCGTCATTGTTACCAGCGTTTAAAGGTTAAGGTTAATTCCGAGCGTATAGCTAGGCGGTACGAGAATCCCTCTTGAAGCGCTTCCAAGCCCGCTTCCCGACCACACTTCAGGATCAAGTTTCTGGGAATTGGCGGACCATCTCCAAATATTCTGCATCTGGAAACTAATACGTAACGCCTTCATACTCGCTTTTTGCAGCAGCGCCGAAGGGAGGTTGTAGCTCAGCGTGACGTCGCGCAGTTTGATGTAGCTGGCGCTGGAAATATGTTTATCAGCGGCTTCGTATACCATCGTGAGGTTGGAAGACGGTTGTGAAATAAATGCAGGCGCCAAATCAGGGTTGGCCTCATCGCCCGGTTGCTTCCAATAATTCATCGCAAGGCGATCCATGTTCGTCGTGTAGTTCAGTTCCGGAAGTTTGGTGAGGAACGGCGCGACAACATCGCGCATCTTGTGTCCACCATAATACATGAACATCGCAAACAACTCGAAGTTTTTGAAACGGATATTATTTTGAAGTGAAGCGGAATAGGGCGGAACCGTCGTACCGGAATATACCAAATCGTCTACCTTCAACTGCGTGGCGTCCGCTACAATTTTCCCGTCTTTAGTAAAAGCTTGCGGGCGCCCTTTGTCATCCAAACCGGCATACCTGATGCTGTACAACGATTGCATGGGAATACCCAGTCTGTTCTGAGCCGAAACTAAATGGCTGCTAACATCGTTGGCGGAGATATAGAGATTCGTCAGTTCATTTTTGTTATAGTTGAAATTGAACGTGCTCGACCAACGGAAGTCTTTTGTCCGGATATTTACGCTGGTCAGTGAAACATCCACCCCTCTATTGTACATCTCACCATAATTCACGAGAATGGTAGACCAGCCGATGGTGGGGTCAGATTGCAGATTCCCCAGCAGATCGTTTGACTTCTTATTATAGAAATCCATAGAACCGGTAAGCCGGCCATTGAGTACGTTAAAGTCAATCCCGAAGTTCACCACATTGGTTTTTTCCCAGCGGAGGCCGGAATTCGGGGGAGATGATACGGAGGACTGTAGCTCGTTCGTATAATAATGCGGATTGGTTTCGTCGCGCGTAATCATGTAAGGTCCGGCATCCTTGGCAATATTACCGTTCACACCATATGTTCCCCGAACGGCAAGGCGGTTTAGCCACGGCAGGTCATTCTCACTAACTACATACAAAAGGCCCGCCGACCAAAGCGGCCGATATTGGTATTTGGGATCTGTGCCAAAAAGGTTGCTCTGATCCATGCGGATGGAACCAGAGGCAGTCCATCTTCTTTTATAGGTGTAGGAGCCGTTGCCATAAAAAGAAACAAACCTGTTTTCCACTTCGGAAAATCCACGCTCTTTCCTGGTATAGGTGAAATTGTTAAAGACGGATTGTGTCTTCTGTAAAGGCCTGCCCAGTTTTGATTCATCGATAGGTTTATAAACCAGGGAGAATTCATCATAGCCATACTTGTAAATGTCCGTTCCGGTAGCCAGGACGCGGCGGCGCTCCGTACCTGCGATAAAAGAGACTTCATGGTCGCGGCTGAAAATCTTGTTGAAATTCAACTGAGCGCGGAGGGTATAGGAATTGAGGGCCGTACGTTCTTCGCTGAATTGCCCACCGTTGGGGATCCACATGGTATCAATACCGCCGGTGCTGGTGGTGGCATCATTCACCATTGTTTTCACATAATTGGATCCAGGGCGGTACAACTGGCTGCTCAGCCCTTCGGTCCGCTCGCTCTGGTAACGCACATCGAGCGAAAGCCCCTGCATCAGGCGGATGTTTCCACCCACATTAAGATTCAGGTAGTTGGATTTGTTGATGTAGTGCTGTTGGCTCACTTCATTCAACGGGAACATTGTTTCATCCAGCGAACCGCGTGCTATAAGCCGGTCGATTTCGAACTGGGATTTCTGGCCATACCATTGTGCAGGCGTACCATCCGCATTGCGAATCATGTAATAGCTGGCACGGCCGCCATTCAGGTTGCTGTATCCGTTGAACCCGTTGTCATAGTCCGCACGGGTATGGCTTCCCAATACGCCCACATCCAACCGCAGCCATTTGTTCAGATTGAACATGTTCTTGAGATTATAACCGAATCGGTCGTTCGATTGAATCTTCTCGTAAGGATTATTCCTTAAATAGTTTACAGAAAGGTTATAGCGGTGCTTTTCGGTACCGCCGGAAAGTGAAAGATTATGTTGTTGAACAAGGGCCATGTTACGCAGGAACTCATCCTTCACCTGGTCGTACCGGTCGAGGTGGCGATATGTATCCAACTCCTTTTCCAACTCGGCATCGGTAAGTTTACCTGCCTTATGGGCATACATCAGCCGGTATACATCATTGATGAATTTCCGCTGGTCGAGACCAGCAGGATCATTTGACCAATATTGAAAAACATCCCGCTGAAAATTCACCAACTCAGCGCTGGACATCCGGTTCATGTAGCTCCTGTCCGGCAACGGCGTTACTCTGAACGAGTTAGTATAATTTACCGACAGCGGGCCGGGTTTACCATTTTTTGTAACGATAACGATAACACCATTTGCCGCCCGAGCTCCGTAAATTGATGCGGCGGATGCATCTTTCAACATCGTCACAGAAGATACATCGTTCGGATTGATTACATTGATATTTCCCTCAAACGGCATTCCGTCAACTACATACAAGGGCGCTTTCTCGGCGCGGATAGTAGATACCCCACGGATCTGCGCATTTCCCTTGTAGTAGGTGAAACCCGCCGCCAAACCTTCCAGCCTTTCTGTCAGGTTGGTCTGCATTTTGTTCTCCAGGTCTTTGGCGCCGATATTTGAAAACGATCCTGCCGCACGTTCTTTCGACAATGTCGCGTAGCCAGTGCTCACGATGGAAACACCCTGCAGGCGCGAAGGCAGCTGTTCCAGTTTGATGTTGAGCGTCGTCTCCGGCCCTACCTTCACTTCCTTCTCGCTAAACCCTACATACCGGATCACCAGCACATCTCCCGCGTCAGCGGAAATCACGAACTTACCAACGGCGTCAGACACCGCGGTGCGTTTAGTGCCCTTGATCTGGATGGAAGCCCCCGGCAGCGGAGTGCCTTCGTTATCTGTAACTGTCCCCCCGATTTCCAGCACCACGGGCTTCAAAGCTTCCATGGTGGCGGGAGGAGCATAGGCAACCGGCTTCCGCTTCACGATTACCACTTTTTCTACAATCGAATAGGTAAGCGGCTGGTCACGGAAAGCAGCGCGCAGCGCAGTGGGCATATCCGCCCCGTTCAGTTCAAGATTCACTGCCTCCAGCTGGTGGACGTCCTCCCGCGAATACAGGAAGGAATACCCCGTTTGCTTTTCCAGCATATTGAAAAGCCTGCCGAGCGATACTTTCTTTACGGAAAGAGAGACAGACTGGCCGTAAGTTCCGGCGCTGACCGTAATACACGCCGTCAGCATAAACACAGCGGTTAGTTTCATAATCTTCCACATTTTGCTCCCGGGTAGCATCAGACGGGAGGTGGTACAATCTGGAGGGTACGGATTACCCTGCCGGTGTTGGCACCTGGCTTTTAAAATCATACATTTGATTTTGGGTGATAAATAAATTTTCTCTCAACGGAACATTTGTTGCGCCCTGGCAACCGGAGCTGGTACCTCCTGTTGCCGGATCCCGGCCGCAAAGCCGGGATTTTTTTGGCTATAACGGTCTCATGTTTCTTACGGTTTTACGATAATCTTATTCCCTTCGATCATAAATTTCACACGCCCGGTCATTTCCAACATTTCCAACAAGCGCGATACCGGCAAGTTGCGGGGCAGCGTGCCCACAAAATGATGCGTCACCTCTCCTTCATACACCACTTCGGCCCCATACCAACGTTCCACCTGGCGCATCACTTCGGTGATGGGCGCTTCGTGGAAGCTGAACTTCCCGTC
Organism: Chitinophaga pollutisoli; assembly: GCF_038396755.1. Taxonomy (NCBI): domain Bacteria; kingdom Pseudomonadati; phylum Bacteroidota; class Chitinophagia; order Chitinophagales; family Chitinophagaceae; genus Chitinophaga; species Chitinophaga pollutisoli. Next base: position 2,554,828 of record NZ_CP149822.1, read on the forward strand.
TTTCCAGGCGGTAACGGCACCCATATCTACTCCCGACGCCACCCTGATTTGCCCGTCGGGCATGAGGCTGGATTGATCGCCGGGCGCCAGGATACGGCTCTGCCCGTCTTTCCCCACACGTACCGCTCCTTCCAGGAGAGTCGTACGAATGGAGGGCTCGTTGTCGTATGCGTTTATGTTGAAATGCGTTCCCAGAACATCCACCGTCATGCCTTTGGCGATGACGCGGAAAGGACGCGCGGCGTCTTTGCTGACTTCGAGATATGCTTCCCCTTTCAGCTCCACCATTCGCTCCAGACCGGTAAAAACGGTCGGAAAGCGCAAGGAAGAGCCCGCATTGAGCCATACCTTGCTGCCGTCGGGCAGGGTGAGGCGGAACTGGCCGCCTGCAGGCGTGGAAAGGGTATTGTAGACCGGCTTTTCAGTTGCGCCGAACGACTGGTATTCCAGCACGCCGGCAGCAGTCTGGAGCACGGCGGCACCGCCCTGGCGGGCGATGGTTTCGTGGCTTTCGTTACCCAGGGCGATGACGGAACCGTCGGCCAGGGTGAGCGTGGCCTTGTCCACACCGGGATCGAGATCGTTTTTGAAACGTTCCTCCCGGGCGAGGTGCCCGGCAGGCACGGCGGAAGGCCGTAGCAGGAAGAAAGCGGCTCCCGCGGCCAGCACCACAGCGGCCGCCGCGGCATACCACCAGTATAACCGGCGGGGAGCGGATTTTTGATGAATGGAACGCATGATACGGGCATACATCAGCATCTCCAGGCTGCTTGCCTCCTCAGGCGACAATTCCTCACGGGGCTGCTGTTCCAGGCGTTCGCAATACGCGTCCACCAGGCGCTTTTCCGCATCAGATGCCGAACCATCCCGGTAGCGGTCTGCCAGTAAAATAAATGTATGCTTGTCCATAACCTTGTACTTATATGTACTGGAATCGGACCTCCCCCTACACCTCCGGCCCTATTTTTTTCGTGTAACTTTAAAATTCAATCCTATCGCCATGACAGTCACCCCGCTTATCGCCAGCCACTACGTCCTGGAACGCTTCCAGGCTAAGGGCGGATGGACTTACGCCTACATCCCCGAAATCGCCCCTGATTCCGGCGTGGCCTTCGGATGGATCCGGGTAACGGGCACCATCGACGGAATAGACCTCGGCCTGACCCGCCTGATGCCCATGGGCCAGGGACGCCTTTTCCTTCCCATAAAAGCCGCATTGCGTAAAAAACTCTGTAAAAAAGAGGGTGACCGCGTGTATATCGTTCTATTCCGCGATACCACCGCCGTGAGCATCCCGGAAACCTTGCAGGCGTGCCTTGACGATGAGCCCGCGGCGCTCGAAGCCTTTCTCGCACTGCCGGAAAGCCGGCAAAAAACGATTATAACGGCCGTCAACGCCGCTACCAGTCCTGCCCATCAAACGAAAAAGATTGTAGAAACACTGGAAAGCCTCCTGAAGCAACAATAGGCCCCGGCGGTCAACAGATTGCAGTCCGGATGCCACACTGCCGCTGTTCCCTGATATTTCCGGAGGGGTACGGGCAGGGAGGCACCGTATTTGTAATGTTGAAGGGGACCACCAAATATTTTCCGTATGAAAAACCTGTCCATCACGCTGTTGTTCTGCGCCGCCGTTGCATCCTGCGGCCAGCCGGAGCCGAAACAAACGAGCCAAACGGCCGTTCCGCCCGCAGAAGACACGATTGCACAGATGCCCGGCGGCGGCCCCAGACCGCAAAGTAGCACCAATGAACAGCTGTTCCGCACCTCCCTGACCGCCTTCCGCACCGCCGCCACCGCCGGCGACGGGGAAACAATCCAAAAAATGATGCGCTTCCCCCTGCAAACGGCGCCCAAATGGAGCGACGACGACCTTCGTTCAACATCGCCGGACACATCCGCCGGCCGGATCACAGAAAAGCAATTCTCGCGATACCGCGATAAGATACTTACGCCAGAAGTAAAGGCTGCGCTGGAAAAAGAAAACGGGGAAGAAGTCCGTGAGATTGCCGTGGGTTCGGAAGATGACTATTACCGCCGCCTGCGCCCCGGGCTGGACAGCTCGGCGCCCCTGTACGAGGTGTACCATCAATATCCCCAACCCAACGGGAACGGCGAGCATTATTTCGCCTTCATCTTCGGCAAAGTGGGAACGGAATACAAAGTAACGGGCTTCTATGCGAAGGAGCCGGTGAAGGATAAATAGGCGCCGGTACTCACGCCGAGCACCATACGAGGGAACCCATCAGATTCCAAACAAAAAAACCTGCCAAATGGCAGGTTTAAAATCTTATGAATTCGGGAAAATCAAATTCAAACTTGTCGGGATGGCAAGATTCGAACTTGCGACCTCCTGGTCCCAAACCAGGCGCGATAACCGGGCTACGCTACATCCCGAGCCTTCAAACACTCTCCAGTTAAACCTGGCGGAGTCTGCGGTGAGGGAGGGATTCGAACCCTCGGTACAGTTTGACCCGTACGCCGGTTTAGCAAACCGGTCCTTTCGGCCTCTCAGGCACCTCACCATCCCCTTGCGGGGTTGCAAAAATAGGAATTATTTAGAATTTTCCAAACTGGGAATGAATTAAGATTAAAAATATTCCCCTAACCCTCGCGGACCCGCCGCAACGCTCCTTCAAACGGATCAAAACCTATCTTTTTATTATGTGTAGAAAGGCAGGCCGGCTGGCTTTCGCCTTGCGGAAAATCACCCGCCAGCCCGCCGTATAGCGTTCAATGCAGGATTTCCGCAAGCTTGCCGGCCAGCTCCTCCCCGCGCAGGTTCTTCGCCACGATCTTACCTTTCGGGTCGATCAGGAAATTCTGCGGAATCGCCTGTACATGATAAATGTCCGACGCCTTCTGTTCGTCGAGGTCGATGAGCTGTTTCCAGGTGAGGCCGTCGTCTTTGATAGCCTTGAGCCATGCGCCGCGCAGCTGTTCATTGTCGAGCGAAACGCCCAGCACCGTGAAGTTCTTCGATTTATAATCGCTGTAAGCCTTTACTACCGCGGGATTCTCGGCACGGCAGGGCTTACACCACGACGCCCAGAAATCCAACAGTACATACTGGCCGCGGTAATCCGACAGCCTGACAGGCTTGCCGGCCACATCTTTCTGCACAAAATCCGGCGCCTGCGCGCCGATCTCAATACGCTTCAGCCGGGTGATGGTTTCAGCGTATATCTTGCCTTTGCCGGTAGCTTTCACTTTTTTGGAAAGCTTTTTATACAAGGGTTCCAGCACGCCCGCCTCGGGGAACAGGCCGCCGTAGGAATCCAGGAGGTCGAGGCTCACCACCGTGTTCGGATGTTTATCGATGAACGCGGCGAAGATGGCTTTCCGCGCATCCGTCAGCGAATCGTCGAACGATACCCGTTGTTGTTTCACGGATTCGGTTTGTTTTTCCTCTTTCGTCAGCGCCGCATATGCCGCCGAAGCTTCCTTATCCCGCTGCACGAGCGGCGCCATCAACTGCTGCAATTCTGCATAATAACGGTTATCCTTGCCGCCTTCCACTTTCGCGCCGGCCAGCTTGTTTTCGCCGGTCACCGTAATGGTGGCGTTTTCCAGATATACTGTCAGGTAGTCGTAGCCGCCCGCGAGTTGCGAAGTCAGCGTCGCGGAAACGGGATCCGTCACTTTCCCGTTCAGTTCAAAAACACCGGCTTTCACTTCCGCTGAATCCCGTACATACGTTTTTCCCGAGCGGTAACCGAGGTACACTTTGGATGCCGTCATCCCATCTATCTTTCCCTTTATTGTATACGACACGCCCTGCTGGGCCATGGCTGCCACCGGCGCCGCCAACATCGTTAATGCTAATATGCTTTTCAGGTATTGTTTCATGGTGCGTTGCGTTATCAGTTAAAAGGTCTTGTATCCGGCGCGATTCCCCACTGGGGGTTGAACATCAGTACGGAATTGGTTTTAGGTAAAATGAAAAGCGGATCGTCGATCTTTCCTTCGTACATTTCCGTACCCACGGTATGTGAGATCGTCGTTTTGCCCCAGGGCTTCCCGCTTTCGAGGCAGAAGCGCTTCAGGTCGAAGAACCGCTTCATATGCGCCAGCGGCAACTCGCGGCGGCGCTCCTGCAAAACAAGATCGATTACCGCATCCTGGCCGGCCGGCATGGTAAGATCCGGCGTCCCCGGCGCCATGCGGAATTTGCGCAGGAGGTTCACGTCCGCCATCGCTTCTGCGAGCCGGTTGGTGCGCGCATAGGCTTCCGCGCGCATCAGCAGCAACTCGGGATAAGAAAATCCCGCCGTCATCTGGAACCGCGGCAAACCGCCGGATACCGTTTCGCCACGGAAATACTGCAGCTTCGGCCCGTCGTCGTACACCACGCCGTTGTAAGTGGTCTTATACCCCGGCGCCGTCAGCAACCAATACTGGTACCGAAGGTCCGTGGCAGGATCGAACAAGGCGATGAATTCCGCGGAAGGATAGGAATTGTTCGAACGGCCCGACCTTACATCCGACGCGCGGAAGAACAGCATCTCTCGGCTCGTGGGCAGGTGGATTTTACTATCAGGGCTATTAACCTGGCTGGCCGCGGGGTTCGCGGGGTTCGCCAGCGACAGCGTATTGAAATCATACAGCACTTTATCCACGCCATTGGCCGCGGCGGCGGTCCAGGCGAGGTTCGCGTAATAAGCTACGCTATCGTATTTCTGCGTAAACAAGTGGTAATATGCCAGCATCGTTTGCGTAGCCACCTTATTGGCGCGGGAAGGATGGTTTACCGAAACCGGGCTGATGGGCAATGCCGCATGCAGGTCGGCCAGCACTTTGGCGAACACTTCTTCCTGCGTCGACAAATCCGGCATTGGCGCGTCCACATTGGCCGTGGTAAGGTAAGGAATGGTTTTGGCCGTGTTGCCGCCACCGGGTTTATACACCGGGCCATACACGAGCGTGGCATGGAAATAGCTCCAGGCGCGGGCTACATACGCCTGCGCCAGCACCGCGTCTGCCTCTTCGGCATTCTGCGTCGTGCGGATTTCCTTCACCCCGTCGATCACGTTGTTGATATATTTCATCGAACGGTAGGTACCCCATTCCCAGAAGTAATCTATCAGCGTGGGGTTCCTGAAAGGCGGGCGGAAAATATAACTGTAGTAATTATCGATGTTCGGACTGTTGTTCGCTTTGTAGAAGACTTTCCCGATACCTTCCGACAGCGTCAGGTTGTCTGTCATATATCCCAGCATGGAAGTGGTGTTGTTGTTGAGGAACGGATACCGCACCACATCCGCGTTATCGAGCAGTTTATTGAATTCCGAAACCTCCCGGGGGATGAGTTTCCCTTTGGGTTTGACGTCCAGGAATTTGTTGCAGGCCGTTAGCGAAACGGCGGAAGCAAAAAGTAATATGGAAGAAAGTCGCATGACCGGTTAGTGTTAAGTTTTAGAAATTGACACGAAGGCCGAGATAAAATTCGGGCATGGGCCGCCAGGGCGTGAAACCCAGTTCGGCTTGTGCGGGATCACCTCCGCCCAGTTCCCAGGCTTCGGGATCCTGGTTATTGCTGTTGGCCGTGATCATGAGGAGGTTACGCCCCTGTAACATCAGGCTCGCATTGCCCACGCCGATTTTACGCAGCAGGGGTTTGTTGAAGTGATAGGTGACAGATGCGTCGCGCAGTTTGAGGAAGTTGCCGCTTTCCACGAAAATGTCGGAAGAGGTGTAGTAAAAGAAATCAAACGACATCTGGTTGAGCGCGGGGAAATTCGTGAAGGCTTCATCGCCGGGCTTCCGCCAGCGCTTGCCAACATCCTCGTGCTGGATGGAAGAACCATCGTAGGAATGCCGCCTGATGATGTGCCCCGTCTTCGCCAGGAGCATAAACGCGAGGTCCACGTTCCTGTACTTGAAAGTATTCGTGAGGCTGTAAGCGAACTTCGGCCGGAGGGTGCCCATGTACTGCACATCATCTACCGACACCGCGCCACCGGTAATTTTCTCGTTCTTCGTATTGAAATATTGCGGCGCCCCGTTGCCATCCAGCCCGGCAAAGCGGAAAGCCCACAGCGAATTCGCGGGCATGCCCGCCTTATTCACGGAATTGGATGTGAGCGAAGTGGAAAACAAATAATTGACATTATACGCCACCACTTTATTCACATTGTAACTCATCGTCCCCAACACATTCCAGGTGAAATCCCCCTTCCGGATCACATCCCCGTCAATAGACAGTTCCAGACCGGTATTGTTGATCTGCCCCACGTTTTTCACCAGCGATGTGTAGCCCAGCGTGGGGTCTACGGGATCGGCGGCCAGGAGTTCCTTGCTTTTGCGCAGGTAGTAATCGAAAGAAAAATTCAGTTTGGAAAACAGGGAGAAGTCGGTGCCGAAGTTGGTCGTGTTCGTTCGCTCCCAGCGGAGGGAATTATTGGGCGGGGAAGCGATGTTCCAGGAAATGTCGCCTGTCAGATCCGAATAATTGCCCGGCGCCACGATCAGGAAGGGCCCCGTACTCAGCGAGATATTCCCGTTGATGCCGTACGATCCCCGCACATACAGTTTGCTCAACCACGGCACGTCGAAATAGCTTTCGTTGGAAATCTTGTACGTTGCGCCCGCAGACCACAACGGTTTGTAACGGTAACGGGCATCAGTGCCGAAGAAGTTGGTCTGATCCAACCGGATGCTCCCGCTCACGAGGAAACGGCGGTCGTATTCATAAGAGCCGTTGGCGTACCACGATACAAACCGGTTATCCCGGAAAGCCATGGAACCAATGCTGGCCGTGGGCCTCCCGGCCGACATGAGCATGTCCGCATTGTAATTCCCTGCGATGTAATCCGCGTAGTTGAAGGTATTGAACGTACCCGCCTGGTCGTTGTAACCGAAGCGCGTGGGCAGGGTATTATTATCCCATACATCGCGCGACACTTCCGTCCCTGCGAGCGCTATCACGCTGTGGGCGCCAAAATCACGGTTGAAGTTGAGCTGCCCGCGAAGGGTGTAAGCCTGATTGATGTTGCGCGATTCGTTCAGCATATCTCCTTCGGGGATATAATGTTTCGAAGGCACGGTGGACGACGTGGCGTCGTTATAACCCATGCGCATGCGGTACGAATCCTTGCCGGACAAACTGCGGACGAAAGAATTGCCCCGCGTCCAGCTGCCGCCTGCCTCGAGGGTGAGGCCCTGGGCCAGCAATATATTCAGGTTGCCGCCGATGCGGAACTGGAAGTTCTGTTGCCGGGTGATCTCCTCCGCAAGGTCGTTCAGCGGGTTGTACGACATATCCTTCAATCCGGGCAGTGCATCATACCGCGCGATCTTCCGGGGATTGGTGGCGTGTATCTCCAGCGGCTGCCCCGTGGCCGGGTCCACCACCAGGTCGTAAGGATGGATCAGGAACTGGGAATAGTAATTGAGGAAATCGCTCATCGGCCGCAGCGGCGCCTGGCCCGTGCTGTAGTTGATGTTGGAGAATAGCCGGAACTGCAGCCACTTTGCGGGCTTCCAGTCGTTGCGGATATCCATGATCAACCTGTTATCCCTCGTGTACAACGTATTGCCGCGGTTGCCGATGAACTTCGCCGTGGCTACCGTCTGGTTCTTATCGTTACCGCCTGACAAACTGATGTTATGCTGCTGGGTGAGTTGATTCCGGAAAAGATAATCCTGCAATTGCCCGATACCATCGTTGGATTTGAGCTGCTCCAGTTCCGCCGCCACATCGTGCGACGACATGATCCCCTGCGACTCGGCTACTTTCAGGTAATTAACGCGCGACAGGTAGCGGTAAGCGTTGTAGGAATTTAGGTAAGAATTCGGATCCTGGGCGTAAATATCCAGTTCCGCTTCCACGTAATCTTTGGCGCTGGCACGGCGGAGGTATTTGAGGTCGGGCGCCTGGGTGATGCCGAAAGAACCGTTGTAGGCAACATTCAGCCCCCCTTTCTTCCCGCGTTTGGTCGTTACCACGATCACGCCGTTGGAAGAGCGCGCGCCGTAAATGGATGCGGCCACACCGTCTTTCAGCACCGTTACGCTTTCGATGGCGTCGATGTTGAGCGTTTCGAGGCCCCCGGTGATGGGGAACCCATCCACGATAATCAGCGGCGCCCGCTCTGCGAGCATGAAAGTAGACACGCCGCGGATTTCCAGGTTCCCTTCACGGGTGAGCTGCATACCTGCTACCTGCCCTTCCAGCGCGGCTTTCAGGTCGGGGCGCAATTTATTTTCCAGCTGCGCGCCGCTCACGATGGAAAATGAACCTGTCGCCCTTTCGCGGGGAATACTCTGGTAACCGGTATTCAGCGTTACCGACACCTCGCTGATAGTGGTGCTCTCGCGGCTCAGCCGGATCATGACGGGGATGGAATTGATCACCTTGAACTCGGCCGTCTTATATCCCACATAAGTGATCACCAACACATCGCCGGTGTTGGCATTGAGATTGAATTGCCCGTTGACGCCCGACACCGTGGATACGTTGGTGCCTTTTACCCGCACGGACGCGCCCGCGAGAAACAGGCCGGAAGAATCCATCACCACGCCGCTCACCGGAAAGAAGGCGGTCGCGGCTACCGGCGGGCCGGCCATGCGTACCGCCGCTTTTCTACGGATGAAAATCGTTTCCTTTTCCTGAGAAAATTCCAGCGGCTGATCTTTCAGCACCAACGCAAGAAAAGCCTGCAACGGCATGTTCTTCACATCCACCGATACCGGCCTGGATTCGCCGAGCAGCTGTTTGCTGATAAACACCACGTTGCCCGTCTGCTTCTCGATGGCGGTAAAGACCCGCTCCAGCGGAACCTGCCGGCCGGCAAAGGTGATGCCCTGCGCAGCCGTGCCAGCGGAAACATGCAAGCATACCGCCAGGAGCATAAAGGTGGTCAGTTTCATGAAACGTTCAATTTTGGTCGATAGCCGGAACCTGGCCCGCCGTGGCGGGACATGAGGATTCCGGTCACAAAATGTGCTAAAAAACATACTTTTGTAACGGTTTCTGGTTGATTAATTAAGGTATAAGCCTGAAACTTCGGCCGCTTCGTGGTTCAGACGCAGCGGCTATTTTTATGGTCATGGCAACACGACCAGTTTTTTCCCATCGTCTTCCAGTTTAAAATGTATGCCGGTTCCTTCCAGCCCGCTGAGTACTTGCATGAGCGTAAGATTACGGCCCATTTTACCCCAGAATTCGGTATCCGGAACGTTTCCCCTGTATTCCACTTCGATATCATACCACCTCGACAATTGTTGCATTACATCCTTCAGTTTCGCGTCGTTGAAATTGAAAACGCCGTTCTTCCATGCCATCACTTTCTCCAGGTCGGCGCCCTCCACCACCTCGATACCGGCGGTTACCTGCGCCTGCTGGCCGGGTTTCAACCGTGCGGCGCGCCCATTTTTCCTGACGTTCACCGCGCCGCTCAGCAAAGTTGCGAGGATGGCGCGCTCATCTTCGTACGCATTAACGTTGAACTGCGTGCCCAGCACTTCGATCGCAGCGCCGTTCCTGGCCATAACGCGGAAAGGTTTGGCGGCGTCCTGCGCTACTTCGAAATACACTTCACCCGTCATCTCCACCATCCGTTCTTTCCCGCTGAAAGCGGTAGGGAAGCGGAGTGAGGATTCTGCATTGAGCCAAACCGCTGTACCATCCGGCAGCGTAATCCTGAATTGCCCGCCGCGCGGGGTTCTTAGCGTGTTATACTGTATGGCGGCTTCCTCGCCGGAAGCGTCGTATTGTAATTGACCCGCTTGCTGACGGATGGCGGTTGCCCCCTGGCGGATTACCTGGCTGCCTGCGCTGTCGAGCGTTACTTCTGAGCCGTCGGCCAATACCAGCACCGCTTTGTTGCCGCCGGGCAAAACGTCTTTTGTGACTGCCTCCGCAACAGGAATTTGTGTAGACGGGCGGTTTGTCAGCAGGTAAGCCCCCGCCGCCACCAGGATCAAAATAGCCGCAGCGGCCACCCAGCGATAGATTTTCCGGGGCTGCCGGGGCGCTACAGACGGTCGACGGCGCAGCGCTGCTACTTTTTCCCAGACGGCTTCCCCGTCATAACTTTTCCATTCAGCGAAAAGCCTTTCCAGCGAAGCTTCGCCATCCAGCTCTTCCCAAACCGCCCTGTTTTCGGGCGACGCGGCCAGCCAGTCGTCGAAAAGCGACTGTTCCTGTGGGCTGAGCGGCTGCCCCGCCCACTGTTTACGGATCGCCTCCCGCTGCTGTCCGTTGAATGAAAATCCGGGTTGCATATAGATTGAAACGACCACCGCCGCAAAACGCAGCAGTTTTGGCCAGATTTTTTTAAGAATATTTTTTACCGGTAAAAATGCCCCGCTTCATATATACTCCAGAGGACCAGCGCTGCTTCCAGCAGATGCTGGTCTTTCAGGGAAGCGCGGAGCATGGCCAGCGCCCGCGACCTGTCGGCCCGGACATGGTTTTCCGCCTTATTTGTCCGTTGTGCGATTTCGGGGACGGTTAATTCCTCTTTAAAACTCATTTCCAATACCAGCCGGTATTTCTCCGGCAGTTTCGCGATTTGCCCAAATATCAGCTCCAGCAGTTCCGCCTGCATCCGGTGCGATTCCGCGAAAGAGTCCGCCGCTTCAGGGGAGGTGGCCAGCTGCTGGTGCGCGTGGGAAACAACGGCTTTATGTTTGATAAGATCGAGGCATTGGTTTTTAACCGTGGTGTAGAGGAAGGAGCGGATGGCGGGCAGGGCATCGAAGCCTTCGCGGCGGAGCCAAAGTTTATGAAAAGCCTGTGCGGCCATGTCTTCGGCCTCTTCCTTTTGCCCGGTGAATTTGCCGGCGAAGAAGCACAACGGCCGGTAGAGCAGGTCAAACACCTGCCGGAAAGCGGCTTCGTCTCCATTGGAGAAGTCCGTCAAAATCGCCTGGTTGATATCTATGCCGCCGTTCATCCCCGAATAATCCGGCCCGTTATGTGGAGCGGGCTGGGGTTAAAGATAGGCATTAGACGAAAAAAAACCACCTGCGCAATACTGGTGGCTCGTGTTTGATATATGATCTATTCAGCGGTTACTGATAGTATTTGCGCGGGCAGGGGCAAAGGTTTCCCCTTGGCGGGAAAACAAACTCTCGAAAGCGTATTAATCTGGGGGAAAGGAAGAAACCGTTGGCGCCGGCACAGGTAGTACGGGAACCTGCACCGGCCTCCAGGGGAAAAATTTGGGGTTACAACGGTGGACAGGCCGATGGGTCTAGTGGATGACTGATGACCATTAGATCCAGTCCCAAAGTTCATGTTTTTCAAATCGTTAGGAAAGCGTATTAATACCGAAAATCATGAGCGTAGAACTACGCAACAACCATAACGCCAGCGTCAACAAAACCTGTATTTTATCTTCCGCCAACGCCATCGTTAAAAATTTCAGGCAAAATACCATACGAAAACGGCCGGAAGTCTCCTCCCGGCCGTTCACTTTTATTTCAGCAAAAACTGCATTTACCAAATTACCACACGCTGCGCGGCGGGGAGCACCATGGCATCGCCTTCGCCGCATTTGAATGCGTCATGGAATTCTTTCAGGTGCGGCATGGGCCCGTTGATGCGGTAACGTGCCGGGCTATGCGGATCCGTCTGGATCTGGTTGCGCAAAGCGGCGTCCGTGATATTGGCATGCCAAACCTGCGCCCAGCCAAGGAAGAATCGTTGCTGCCAGCTGAAGCCATCGATGGGAGCGGGTTCTGCTTTCCCCTCAAAAGATTTCTTTAGCGCATAATACGCCAGGGTAAGACCGCCCAGGTCGGCGATATTCTCCCCGATCGTGAGCGCACCATTAATCTTGAAGCCAGGCAAGGCTTCCAGCCCGCCGAAATAATCGATGTAGCGTTTTGCCAGTCCGTCGAAGTTTTTGCGGTCGGCTTCGGTCCACCAGTTCTGCAGGTTGCCTTCGGCATCGAACTGCGAGCCCTGGTCGTCGAAACCATGCGTGAACTCGTGGCCGATCACGGCGATGATACCACCGTAATTGATCGCGTCGTCGGCATCGGGATTGAAGAACGGCGGCTGCAGGATGCCCGCGGGGAAAACGATTTCGTTGTTCAGCGGGTTGTAATATGCGTTTACGGTCTGCGGAGTCATGAGCCATTCCGTTTTGTCCACCGGCTTACCGATCTTATTCACGGTTTCCTCATGCTTGAATTTGTTGGCGCTGATGATATTTTCTACCAGTTTATCGCGCTGGATATCGATTTTGGAATAATCTTTCCAGTTGTCGGGATAGCCGATTTTATACGTGAAGGCTTTTAGTTTTTTGTGGGCCATCTGCTTGGTTTCCGGGCTCATCCAGTCGAGCTGGTCGATGCGTTCGCCGTACACCGTGCGCACGTTCTCGATCATATCCGACACTTTCTGCTTGCTGGATTCCGGGAAATATTTCTTTGCGAAAAGTTTTCCCAGGGGCATGCCCAGCACGCCGTCGGCGGACCGGATGGCGCGGTCGACACGGGGGCGTTGGGCTTTGCGGCCCGTCATCACCGTGGCGAAGAAGCGGAAGTTTTCATCGTCGAATTTCTTCGGCAGGAATCCGGCGAAAGTACTCAGCAGCTTGAATTTGGTGTATGTTTTGAGCGTTTCGATCGGCGTGGCTTTCAGCAGTTTCGCGCCGTTGGTGACATAGGCCTTGTTCTGCAACACGAGCGTGTCGGTATGGATGCCCTGCACGATGGAGAAACCGCCCCAATCGAATTCCGGCGCGAGGGTGCGGAGCTCTTTGAATGCGATTTTATTGTAGGTTTTCACGGGGTCGCGCAGCTCAACGTTGGTGAGCTGGAGCTTGGCGAGTGCCGTTTCGAATGCGAGGATCGTTTCGCCGGGGTTCTTTTCCGGGAATCCGGCGAGGGCGAACATCTTGTTGACGTGCCCCACAAATTCTTTCCGGACGTTCTGGGTGCTTTCGTCGGTGCGCTCGTAGTAGGAACGTTCCCCGAGGCTAAGACCGTCCTGACCGCCGTAAACAGCGTTTACTTTACTGTCTTTGAGATCGCCTTCCACACCAAAACCCGCCCAGGTACTTACGCCCATGACGTTCAGCTCACCGGAAACGATGGCCCAATCGCCCATGGTACCGATCCGGTCGATCTTGTCGATCCACATTTTAAGAGGGGCGATGCCACGTTTTTCGATGGTAACGGTGTCGAGGAAAGCCGCGTAAAAATCGGCGATTTGTTGTTCTTCGCTGCCTTTGGCGAGGCCGGATTTTCCAGCGATTTCGTGGATAATGCCTTTGAGGCGGACTTCTTTATTTTCCCGGTCGAGGATGTTGAATGCGCCCCAGCGGCTCTCGGTGCCGGGGATGGGGTTGTTTTTCTTCCAGCCCTGGTTGGCGAAGCCGTCGAAGTCGTGGCAGGGTTTAATGCTCTTGTCGAGAGACGAATTATCGAATGCCGGCACTTTTTGTGCGGCGGCAGGCCCCGCGGCGGCGATAGCCAGCAGGATAGCGGCCGTCGTGCGCCTGGCGGAGGTGTTAAGTGATAGCATATGCTCAGGTTTAGATAGCTAAATTTATTGAAGATTTGGCACTTCCGGCGCGGGCTTTGTGTTAAATGGTAAATTCGTAGGTTTGCAGTGACTAAAAAGTGGAAAAGGATGAATCTTCTGTTTGGACTATTTCGGTTTCTCTCCTGGGGCAATATTATCTCATTGAGCCTGCTGGCGGTGTTCGTATTGATGTCGACCCTGCTCAGCCCATCCATACCGGCGCTCATGATGCTGATGATGTATGCGACGGCGATCTTTCATAACTACTATTGCCTGCGGCTGCAACGCACCTTGAATCATCCGGGAGCACCGCTGCCGGAGGGCTTTCCTAAGCAAATGATCATACTGAGCGTGCTGGCTTTCCTGTACGCGATGTATTTCATGTCGGTATTGATCCAGATGAACCGGCTGACGCCCGCGGAGCTGGAAAAGATGTGGCCCATCGGCGACGTACCCAAAGACTCCGGATATACGAAAGAAACCCTCATCAGCACGATGATGCGCATGATCAATATCCTGTTTGGCATCCATGCCGCGGCCATTGCCATCAACTGCGTTCTTTCCAGCTTCTTCCTCAACAAATGGAAGAAAGACCGGGAGGAAGCCGAGAAAAATGAAAAATTCTTCGACGTATAATCAAAAAGGACCATGCGCGCACCATTGGCAGAAAGACTCCGTCCGGAAACGCTGGACGACCTCGTGGGCCAGGAACACCTGACAGGCCAGGGCAGCATCCTGCGGAAGGCCATTGAAGCGGGAAAAATCCCCTCCATGATCCTCTGGGGCCCTCCCGGCGTGGGTAAAACCACCATCGCCAATATCATCGCGCATACCCTGCAGGTACCGTTTTACACCCTCAGCGCCATTTCTTCCGGCGTGAAGGATATCCGGGAAGTGATCGACCTGGCCAAGAGCCGCCACGCGGTATTGTTCATCGACGAGATCCACCGGTTCAACAAATCCCAGCAGGATGCCTTGCTGGGCGCCGTGGAAAAAGGGATCATCACCCTCATCGGCGCCACCACCGAAAATCCTTCGTTCGAAGTCAACGCGGCCTTGCTCTCCCGGAGCCAGGTGTATGTGCTGAAGCCCCTCGGGCCGGAAGAGCTCCTCAAACTGCTGCGCATCGCCATGCAAAAAGACGCATGGCTCGCCGAAAAAACCATCGAGCTCAAAGAAACGGAAGCCCTCTTCAACATCTCCGGCGGCGACGCCCGCAAACTCCTCAACCTTTTCGAATTGGTCGTGGACACACTGCAAGGCGAATCCCCCATCCTCATCAACAACGAAAAAGTAATGGACATCGCGCAACAGCGCGTAGCCCTCTACGATAAATCCGGCGAACAGCATTACGACATCATCTCCGCCTTCATCAAATCCATCCGCGGCAGCGATCCCAACGGCGCCGTGTACTGGCTCGCCCGCATGCTGGCAGGCGGGGAAGACATCAAGTTCATCGCCCGGAGGCTCGTCATTTCCGCTTCCGAAGACATCGGCAACGCCAATCCCAACGCGCTTCTCCTGGCCACCAGCTGCTTCCAGGCAGTGACCGTCATCGGCAACCCCGAAGCTCGGATCATCCTGTCGCAATGCGCCACTTACCTCGCCTCCTCTCCCAAGAGCAACGCCTCCTACATGGCGATCAACACGGCGCAGAGCGTAGTCGGCCAAACCGGCGACCTCCCCGTTCCGCTGCACATCCGCAACGCGCCCACCAAACTCATGAAACAACAGGGCTACGGCAAAGGTTACCGCTATTCCCACGACTTCCAGAACAACTTCTCCGAACAGGAATACCTGCCCGACGCTATCGCGGGCACACGCTTCTACGACCCGGGAAGAAATCCCCGGGAAGATGAGCTCCGCCGCTACCTCAAAGCGTTGTGGAAAGAAAAATACAATTACTGATCCTTCGACTTATCCAGGATCTCGAAATTCAACCTGATCTGCTCCCCGTCTTCATCAACGACCGTCAGCACGTGCTTGCCAGCCTTCGGTCGGAACGACAGCTGGTGGAAGTCCCGCGTTTCCCCGATAAATTCCGCGTCCAGGTGCCAGAATATCCTGGCGTTGGGGGAACGGTGCGTGGCTTTGAAGACCGTTTCGCCGAGTGAGCCGTCGAGCTCCACGGGCACGTAAATGCGGGCGTTGGGCCTGGGGTAAATAAGCTCCATCGCGCGGCCACGGTCTTCCGTGGCACATCCGGGAAGATAGGGCGGCAAGGGCTCGTAGGCGTGCGTGGCCCGGTAGAAGTACTCCATGGCGGGCGGCAATACAAACCAGGGCTTGTGCAGCATCTTGTCGGGTTGTTCACAGTCCGCCGTGACGCGGTATTTGCCCGAGGGGTCGAGATGGATGAGCTGATGATAGGGGCATACGGCCGAACGCAGTCCCGCCTGCGGCACGGGTAGCGAATCGCGGTCGGTACAATGCTCACCGGCCCGGTATCCGCTTTGCCTGCACACGGCAATGGTGTTGAGATGGTCGTTGGGAACGGGAAACGGCAGTGTATTGGGCAATAACCTGAAGATATCAAACATCACGGGCGCGGCGGCGGAAACGCCCGTCAGCCCGGGGCGCCCTTCTCCATCGGCGTTGCCGGTCCACACCGCCACTACGAACTGCGGGGTAACGCCCACCGCCCATCCGTCCCGGAATCCGAAGCTGGTACCCGTTTTCCAGGCGATGCGCTTGGAAGAGGCGAAGGCTTGCCAGAGCATTTCTTCACCCGGGCGCATGACTTCTTCCATCGCATTGAAAGTATACCAGATGGCGCCTGCATCGAGAAGGCCGAAGCGGGCAAGGTTGTGTTTTGCGGGCTTTTTATCGCCGCTGCGGTACATGGGCGGATGATAATCGTCAGAGTCGTACTTGCCGCTGTATTGCTCCTGGTGCAGGAGGGTACGCGCCATGCTGGCGTATACGCCGGCCAGTTCCCACAACGTTGTTTCACCGCCGCCCAGGATCATCGATAGCCCGTAGTGCGTGGCGGGCTTGCGCATGGTGGTGATGCCAAGCTGGCGCAGCAGGTTGAGGAAGCGGTCGCTGCGGTACAGCTGCAAGGTTTTTACGGCGGGAATATTGAGCGAGCGTGCCAGGGCGCGTGAAGCAGGCACCCCGCCATCATATGCCTGATCAAAGTTCTGGGGCGTATACCCCGCGATATGCGTGGGCACATCGGGCAGGAGCGTATGGGGTAGCATGAGCCCGTCGTTGAGCATGCCGGCGTAAAGCAGTGGTTTCAGCGTGCTGCCCGGACTCCGTGGCGCATGGATGATATCTACATACGCCTCCAGCTCGGGATCTTCCGGCCGGTACACGTTTCCAACATACGCGAGTGCATGCCCGGTTTCCACGTCCAGCACCAGTGCGGCGGCGTTGTTGATGCCGTTGGCTTTCAGTTGCAGGTGGTGCCGGTTTACGATATCGATGACGTTTTGCTGGAGATCGCCTGTAATCGTGGTTTTCAAGCGGGTGGGTCCATCTTCTCCCCGCAGGCGGTACTCCTGCCGGAAGCGGCTGAGCAGGTGCGGAGCGAATTCGGGAAGGGGGTGAGGTTTGTCGGGAAGGGGCTCGATACAGGAAAGCGCGCAGGTCGCGCTATCGATAGTGCCGTTGCTCCAGAGTTTATGCAGCAAGGCATTGCGCTTCTCCAGCAGGCGCTGGCGGTTGCGGCCGGGGTGTATCAGGGCGGGACTATTCGGCAAAACCGCCAGGGTAGCCGTTTCTGCCCAGGATAACTGGTCCGGTCTCCTCCCGTAATAACGCCACGAAGCGGCTTCCAATCCCACCACATTTCCGCCGAAAGGTGCATTGCCTGCATATAATCCAAGGATGGATTTTTTGAATAACGGAACTCCAGCCGCGTGGCCATCGTCATTTCCACCAGCTTCTGCCAGATGGTGCGGGGCTTGTTCCGGTGCAACCGGATGACCTGCATGGTGATGGTG
This sequence comes from Chitinophaga pollutisoli, assembly GCF_038396755.1. Lineage (NCBI taxonomy): Bacteria > Pseudomonadati > Bacteroidota > Chitinophagia > Chitinophagales > Chitinophagaceae > Chitinophaga > Chitinophaga pollutisoli. Next base: position 2,572,261 of record NZ_CP149822.1, read on the forward strand.
CTCGCGCCGCTTACTACCCTACCGCCGCCCAGGTTTTGTTTCACTGCGCGCAACAGCGCGCCGGGATCAATCCCCCAGTGGTAATAAAACCGTTTATCCTCATATGCCACAATGCATTTGGCGAATTTATCCGGCACGTCTTTATCCGCCGGAAAGCGCCACTGTCCATCTTTCGCGATGGCCGCGCCCATCAGGTCGCCCCGTTCGTCTTCGATCACAAAAGAAGTAGGTGCGGTAAACAACTGCCGCGGGAGCAGGAAATAATATCCCACCAGCAGCAACGCCGCTATCGCTAACCGCCATCTTCTCCGGTAGGCCCATGCTTTGAATCGCGTCCACATAAGGAAAGAAAAGCCGGCGCTGTTTTCCGCGCCGGCTTTGAGTTTCATGTTTATTAATTACTTCACTACTTCCACCCATTTGCCCGGCACGAATGCGTGTATCGTATTATCGTACATCGCTTCTGTACTGGTGGCGGGGAGGTAATACCGCCCGAGGTACGCCGCGTTGAGCAGCACCTGATAGGTAACGGTTTTGTTTTCTTCGAGATTGAAATACGTATATACGCGGTCGTCGCGGATATCGCGGTAAGTGTACGGCGACATGCGCAGCGTGCTGTCGTTGCCCATCAACCGGGTGTTGATGATTTCCCAGCCCGAAGGGAACACCTGCGTGAGCGCCAGTTGTTCGTAGTAACCGCGCTTGCCGGGGTTGCGGACGTTAACCGTGGCTACGAAGTCCGTGCCCTGTTTCAGTGTTTCCACGGTCACGGGTTTGCCGGTTCGGGTGTTGTACTGCACGGTCATCGCCATCACTTCCGGGTTATTCTCGGCGTAGGGGTTCTGCCCCGACTCCGGCTGCCCGCGAAGGATCAGGCGGGCGTAGAGCACATTCTGGCCTTTGTTCTGTACCGAAACGCTGTTATTGGCTTTGAATGCCACCGGGATCTGAGTAAGATAGGATTCCGAATTAACGTTTCCGCCGGTACCGCTCAGGGTGTAAGCAAACGCCATCTTGCTGCCTTTGTTCGTACCGCAATATTTCGCTATGGCGATCAGCGCATACGCCGTGGTTTGCGTACTGTACCATTGCTCCTGGCCGAGATCGAACGCCACTTCTTTCAGCAATGCGCCGGCGGCGGCGCGTTGTTCGAGAAGGGTGAGCGTTTCGAGGATCATAGCTTTGTCGCGGAGGGTGGAACCGAAGGTACCGCCCAGCTGATTATATGGCTGGATGGTAGTGCTGAGGCCACGCACCAATGCGTTCGCGGCTTCGGATTGGCCGGCGAGTTTGTAAGCGGCGGCCAGTCTCCATTTCGCGGCTACGGACAGGTACTGGAATTCGCGCAAGCGGTTCATGGCGCCCATTTCCGGCGTGCGGGAAAGGGCAAGGAGATAGAGGCGGTATGCCTGCACGAGGTCGCCGCCAACGTAATTGTAAGAACTCGGCGCCCAGCTGATGGCTTTGTTGCGCTGGAACTTCCGCCAGCCGTCGAGTAAGCCCGGGGGCAGGGTGTACCCTTTCGCCTGCGCTTCGATCATGAAGTGGCCGGCGTAGTTGGTGCCCCATTCGTCAGACTCGCCTGATCCCGGCCAGTACGACAATCCGCCATCTGTATTCTGGAAGGATTTCAGTTTGTTGATGCCGCTTTTGATATTGTGGTCCACATCCGCTTTTTGTTTATCGCTGAGGTCCATGATGGTACCGAGCGACAACTGCGGGAACACACCGGAAGTGGTCTGCTCCACGCAACCGTGGGGATATTGGATGAGGAATTTCAAGCGTTTATCGAGGTTGAGGGCGGGGATGGTGGAAACCTCGAGTACACCGGTATTGGTGCCCGCCATGCCCACCGGCGCAAAGGGCGCGTCCCATTTCGTGCCGGGTTCGAGTGTTTTTTCGATGACGTTGGTGGTGAAAGGATTGGGGTTGCGCACATCCAGTTCCACGTTTTCTTCCGCCCTTTCCTTACCGCTGGTGGCTACCACCTTGAATTTCCCGATGCCTACCTGGCTGCGGATCTTCACGTCGAAATACACCAGCTGCTCACCCGGTTTCGGGAAGCTAACCGTTTTGGTGGCATCGCCCACCACCTCGAAATACGGGTTGGAGCTGAGGGAAACGCTGGCTTGTTTGACATGCGGTTCCAATCCAAAAACCGTCACCGGCAACTGGATCGTTTCGCCGGGGCCCAACACGCGCGGCGCGGTGGCCAGCAGCATGAGGGGCTTCTTCACCGCAGCTACTTTCTCCGCGTTTCCGTAAGCGCCTTCCTGGCCCGCCACCACCATGGCTTTCACGGAACCGATATAAGGCGGCAGCTGGAAGTTATGCGTTTGCTTCTCTCCTTTCTTCAGATAAAACGGCCCCATGAATTTTACCACGGGTTTAAACCGGTTGGCCTTGGCCTGGCTGGCGCCACGGTTAAGTCCTTCGTCGCCGCCGATGCTCAGGATCCGCTCCAGGTCGCCGCCCCAGGCGCCGATCACATAATCGAACAAGTCCCAGGTTTTCACGCCCAACGCTTCGCGAGAGTAGAAAACGCCGTGCGCGTCCGGTGTCCTGAAGCGCGTGAGGTCGAGCAGGCCTTCGTCTACGATGGCCACGGTATATGTCATCGCCTTGCCGTTGGCTTCCGATACGGAGATGGAGGCGCCGGACTCAGGGCGCAACGTGGCCGGCAGCGTCACCACAGGCTTGAGGATGGTATTCGGATCTTCCACCAGCACCGGAATCGTACCGTACATGCGGATGGGCAGGTCGTTGATGGTTTGCGCATGCGGTTGCAGGAGACTCACGTTCACATAGATGTTCGGCGCCATGTTCGGCTCTGCCTTGAACTTGTAAACGGTCTGCCCTTTTTCGGTATTGATCCAGTCGGTTCTGAGCACCTTACTGCCCGACTCAATACTGATCAACCCGCGGCCGCCTTCGCTGCTGGGGATGGTCAGGACCACATCTTCCCCGACGTTGTATTTCGTTTTGCTGGCGGTGAATACGAGCATGGAAGCCTCCGTAGGATTCTCCTTCGACAGCCTTTCTTCGTAGTTCGGCCAGTCGATGTACACGGATTGACCGGTAATGTGCCCGCTTTCCAGGTCTTTCACACGGATGAGGTAACGCCCCCACGAAGGTTGCTCCACACGCAGGTTCCAGCTGCCTTTGCCGGCTGCGAGCGTGACCTGGTCGGTGCTGATGAGTTGATTATAATTATCGTTGGTGAAGTTGCTGATGTCGTCATCGCTTTCATCCCACCACCAGCGCCAGCGGATTTTATACAACTGTACTTCCACTTTGCGGCTGCCGCTGAGGAGCCTGCCGTTGGCATCCACGTTCACAATACTTACGGCATGGTCTTTTCCGGTAACGAGCATGCCGGTCAGGCGGTTGCCTTCCGGCGCCCTTACGCCCACATACGTGTCGAAAACGTGGTAGGGCATGGAGAAATGGTCGATACTGAAATCGCCTCCCGGCTCAAACACTTTCACTTCGAAATTGGCTTTGAGCACACCCGGCGCGCGCTCCCCGACGGGAATATTGGCGGCCACGGGCGCGGAGCCTTCTTCGTTCAGGCTGGCGTCGAAGATGGTTTTGTTTTCGGTGCTGAATTTCCCGGCAGGATCATCGAATGAATATCCTTCCAGCCTGGGGAATGCGGTGCGGGAAGACGTGAGCGACACGTCCACTTTGGCTTTCAGGCTTTGCGCCGGCGCACCGAAGAGCCAGGCTGCCGTGAGGGTGCCTTTCGGCTGCTGATCCTTCACGAGCGATGGCTGCGCCCCGAAATCGAGTTTCACTTTCAGGCGGTTGGGCTTCACGGTTTCGATCCGCACATTGCGCCGGAACTCCGCGCCGCCCACTTTCACCTTGGCGAGCCAGCTGCCCGTAGGGGCACCGGCATCGGTCACGGTGTTGAAATTATAGAATCCGTTCAGGGAAATATGCTGATTGATGCGCTTGTACAGTTGGCCTTTCGGGTTGTACAGTTCCAGTGTAACGGGATGGTTCTCGGGAAGCTTGTGCTCCTTGTCTTCCAGCAGGAAAGTCAGAAACAGCGAATCTCCCGGGCGCCAAACCCCTCTTTCCCCGTACAGGAACCCTTTCATCCCCTGCTGCACCTGCTCTCCTTTTACGTCGAAGCGGCTCAGGGGTAGCGAGGAACCATCGTCGAGCTTCAGGTAGCCGCGCTCGTTCTCACGTTTGGCCACCAGCAGGTAGGGCTTCTTCTTCAACTCGAATTTCGCGAAGCCGTCGCCGTCGGATTTAGTGGAGAAGATCACCTGGTTTTGATAGTCGAGCAGATTGATATCCACGCCCGACAAAGGCTTGGCATCGCGAATATCGGTTACGGCCACCACCATGCTGTTATCGTTCCCGCGCTTGGCGATGAGGCCGATGTTGGAAGCGACGATGTTCCGGGAAGCCCAGCGTTCGTAATGGTAGTAGCTGTTGCGGCAGGGATTGTCGCGGTCGTTCCAGCTGTATCCGTAAGGGTAATAATCGTCGTACCGGCGCCAGAACGCGTCGTCCTGATCGATATCTTCGCCATAATATTCGCGTTCCATCTCTGCTTCCTCTTCCGCCGAACCTGCCTCTTCGCCTTTGCAGGTGTAGAGCGCGTACGCTTTCCGGAAACCGATGCGCACGCGGTAAATGGCGCCGGGCTCGGCTTTGATGATTTGCTCCAGGTCGAGGTTGAAGCGGTTACGGTGACGGAGGTTCAGTGATTTATCGGCATCGAGGCGGATCGTTTTTTCCGCCACGGGGGCCGCCACGCGCCGAAGCTCGTTGTCGCCGTTGAGGTTGTTGCGCTGCAGGTATTGCGGGATGTTGCTTTCATAAATCTTCACCACCGTTACATCCACCGCGTTCAATCCCACTGCTTCAAACGGCATCACGAGCTTCCCGCTCTGCGGCATGATCACGCCCTTGCCCGGGATGGTTACCGACGGCAGGCGGTTTTCAAAATTCACACTGCCGGTAAACGCCTTGTCGAGTTTGTCTTCAAACGCGCTCAAAATCCCTTCATTCACCACAACGGTGTAATTCCCTTCGAGCCGGCCCGGTGCGAAAACTTTCACCTCGCTGCCTTCGATGGTATATTTCAGATCCGTGGTGCCGCTGATGGTGATGAGGCCTTCCAGCGCCTGCGTGGGCAGGAGCGGGCAGGAAAACTGCACCAGCAGGTGCTCTTCGGGTTCATATCTCGGCTGAATGTCCAGTACTTTAAAATCCCCGATCGCCGGCACTTCAATTTCCCGGCTGTCTTTCACATCGGATTTGATCGGCGCGCCGTCCCACAGGATGTGCAGCTTCGCGGCGACGGATTTCCGGGTGATATTACCGATGGTGAAGCGATAGGTTCTGTTGGCGACGTCGTGCTGCCATTGCAGGGTCGTTTTTTCGCCGTTGTATTGCACGGATATGAGTTTCTCGACCGCCTGCACATCTTCCGCGTCGGAAGTGCGCACTACGCCGGTGTATTGCATTTTTTCCCGGCTGTTGCCGGCGGTCCTGAGCCCCAGCAATTCCACTTCAAAAGAAGGTTTGATCACTTCAAACCCGAACGTGAAAACTTTGAATTGCGCCGGCACGGTCATCACTTTACCGAGTTTAAACTTGCCGGTGTAGCGTTTGCCGGGTTCCAGGTTTTTCTCCGGCCTGAATTCCAGCGTGGTGGCATCTACCCAGAAAGCTTTCCCGGAAATGGACGGTGAGAAGGAGAAGATATCATCGGCCACGGGTTCGTTCACCGCGTGGGTCACGTTCACATCTCCCGCCAGCTGGATACGGATCGCGCTTTGTTTGGAAATAATGCCGGTCGTATAGGCGTCGATGTAACGGGCGAAAGCTGGGTCTGCCTCTTTGGCTTTCGTTCCACATCCGGCCAGGTACAGTGCTGCTGCAAATACGGTTAACAGGCAGGCCAGGGGCAATAGCCTCTTGTTCGGGTGCATAGTAAAGGTTTTAATTTGGACGGACTAAAGGTATCGGATTTATATCATTTTCCCATTCCGGATGCGCAGGAAGCGGTCTACGGGCGCGGGGAGCTCTTCTTCGTAATGCGTAACGTAAATCATGGTCACGTTCATATGTTCGCAGAGCATTTCGATGACTTTTTTGAAGTGGTTGCGCTGGTGGTCGTCGAGCCCCTGGGTGGGTTCATCGAAAATAAGCAGCGGCGGATTTTTGACAAGGGCGCGGCCGAGCAGCGTGAGGCGCTGGATGCCGGCAGGCACGCTTTTGAAAAATTCTTCGGCATAATCACCGCATTCGAGCAGCTGCAGCCATTTGCCGGCGACGGCCAATTGCTCCGGGGTGGCCGGGCGCATGTAGCCGATGGTGTCGTAGAACCCGGAAGCGGCCACCTGGAGGCAGGTAGCGTTGGACTGAAAATACTGGTGCAATTCTGGGGAAACGAATCCGATCTTCCGCTTGATGTCCCAGATGCTTTCGCCGCTGCCCCTTTTACGGCCGAAGAGGTGGATGCGGTTGGCGTAGGATTGGGGATTATCCGCCGTGATGAGGCTGAGCAGGGTGCTTTTCCCGGAGCCGTTCGGGCCGAGGAGCGCCCATTTCTCACCGGGCATCACGAGCCAGTCGATGCCCTCGAGGATAACGTTCTCTCCATACTTCACATGGATTTTTTCCATTTGCACGATGGAGGGGAAGTCGTCTGCCGGGGTATTTTCGGTGAGGGAAGCCACGAGCGCGGCGTCCATGGAGGTAACGGCGGAACCGGGGGCTTCGGGGCGGTATTGCGCCAGGAAGGCGTCGCGGGACCAGGAGCCGGCGACGCGGCCTTCCTCCAGTTCGAGGACGTGCGTGATGGCGGCGGGGATTTCCTGCGGGGTGGTAACGAGCACCACAGCCACGCCGGAGGCGGCGAGGTGGTCTACGATGCCGCGGAAGGCCTGGCGCGCCTGGACGTCGAGCCCGATGAAGGGGTTGTCGAGCAGGAGCAGGGAGGGCTGGCGGAGGAGGGCTTTGGCGATCATCACGCGGCGGGTTTCGCCGTTGGAGAGCTTTATTAGCTCTTTATGGCGGAGGGGGCCGATGTTGAGCGGCGCCAGCAGCGGGTCGTCCTGGCAGTCTTCGAGGTATTCGCTGACAGTGGGGGCATCCGACGAATCCATGGAGTTGAACCGTTGCTGGTAGTAAAAGTCAGGCATGTTTGACTTATTCCTGAAATCGTTGTGATGCCCTACCATGGCCACCAGGCGGCGATAATTGAAGTAAGGGTCGCTGATCTGGTGCGTTTCGCGGTAGCGTTCATAAAAATAATGTCGGATACTCCCGCCGATCACATTATTTTTGCCGATAATTGTGTCGAGGAGGCTGGTTTTACCGGCCCCGCTCCTGCCAACGATAGCCCAGTGCTCGCCAGTGTTCACCTGCCAGGTAAAATCCCGGAGGAGGGTGTGCTGCTGGTTGCGGACCGTGATGTGGTCCATGGACAGGAATGGGAGAGAATGGCTGCTCATAATAATAAGGCTGTATGGTTTCCGGGGCCAATTTCGGCACTCTAAACCTGAAATCAAACCCCCAAACGTGAAATTTTATCTAAAAGGAGGCATATAATGGACATCAGGTGGGAAATCAGGACATTCGAAGCGCTCAGCAATGAAGAGTTGTACCAGATATTGCGGCTCCGTAATGAAGTTTTTGTCGTGGAGCAGCAATGCGCCTATCAGGATGCGGATAATTACGACCAGTTGGCGGTCCACGTTATGGGGATGACGCGTGCCGGATTGGCAGCTTATACGCGGGTATTCGGTCCCGGCATCAAGTTTGACATGGCATCCATCGGTCGGGTGGTAACGGCGGGCTTTGCCCGGAGGCACGGTTTCGGCCGGGAGGTGATGCACGTTTCAATCGCCACGGTGCAGGATAAATGGGGGAAAATGCCAATTAAGATCAGCGCACAGCAATATTTACAGAAATTTTATGAATCTTTGGGGTTCGTACAACGAAGTGATACGTATATGGAGGATAATATCCCCCATATCGAAATGATCAGAGACTAACATATTTATATAAAGCAATACATTCAAATGACGCCACTTGAACAGCTGCGTAAAATGCTGGACGAGCAGTATTATACGCAACAGAAAGAGGAATACTCGGTAGAATTATTCCCGGGGCTTTCCGAAGAAGAAATTGACGACATCGGCAACCAATTGCGCACCAATTATATCCCGGACGAGATCAGGGAACTCCTGGCCTTTTCCAGCGGTTTTCTGTTTTACGGCCTGGACGCCATCACCTTTGATGCGGTGAATGAGTTCGAAATCCCCAACCTGATCCCCCGCTCCATCCGTATCGCCGGCGACGGCTACGGCAACAGCTGGGTGATCGATGTGGATACCGAAGGCGATTGGGGCAGCGTTTTCTACGTGGGCCACTCTCCCGCCGTTATCGTGAAACAAGCGGATTCCCTCACCGGATTCCTCGAACAACTCCACGAATACGGTAAAGATCCCCGCAAATCCAGCATCGGCATGGTGCATGAAATCGTGGTAAACGATATCTGGAACCGTGAAGACGGCCTTGTTTCCCGCGACGAAGCCAGCTATTCCGAAGATCCCGAACTGTCCGACTTCGCGCGCCGCCTCCCGCATTATTACATGCTGGGCGACCTGCGTTTCAGTGAAGTAGGTTCCGGGTTCGCCTGGGGCAAATTCAGCACCGATCCCCGCGGCATCATCCGTCTCAAGGAAGGATATCTCTGGGGTATCGAGAAGAAGACACCTCGCCCCGGAGGCTTCGGCGGCGGCGGCGGTCGCTTTGGCGGCGGCAACCGTGGCGGTGGCGGATACGGCGGCGGCAACCGCGGAGGCGGAGGCTACGGTGGCGGTAATCGCGGCGGTGGCGGAGGCTATGGCGGCAACCGCGGCGGCGGAGGCGGTTATGGCGGCGGTGGAAACCGTGGCTATGGCGGCGGTGGCGGTGGATATGATCGCGGCGGTGGCGGCGGCGGTTACGATCGCGGTGATCGCGGCGGATACGGCGGCGGCAACCGTGGTGGATATGGCGGCGGTGATCGCGGTGGTTATGATCGCGGAAGCGGCGGAGATGACCGCGGCGATCGCGGCGGATACGGCGACCGTGGCGGTGATCGCGGCGGATACGACCGTGGCGGCGAACGCGGTGGCGGCGAAGACCGTGATTTCAACAGATAATCAACTTCTAATAGCTATACATCATCCCTGGCCGTCATCCGGCCGGGGATTTCTTTTATTCGCCCCAAATAAAAAAATCCCCGGCTGGCCTGCCAACCGGGGATTTTTTACGTACCCTATTAATTAAGGAAGACTCATCTTCTGCTTCACTTTCCACATTGGCAACAAGTACGACACCGTGTACTGCACGTCAAACACATTTCCCTTGTTACCCTTGCCGTAACCCGGTATTACCATCGGGGGATAATCCCCCTTCGACAGCTTCTTCGTCAACAGCAAGCGGTCGTGAAGGCTCCAGCCAACATAGAAATTCTTCAGCACTTCTACTTTTATCCCCAACGACAATTCCACCCAATGGGCCGATTTGGTAGCTGAATTCACGGAACTGTGATAATCACCCCAATAACTGCCAGGCACAGTATAGGCGGGCAATTCGTAGTTAAACAGGGCGAAACCGTACTTCATCCCCGCATACAACATGAAATTCTCCTTGGGCACCTGCTTTTTCAACAGGTTGTAATTCGCCCCGAGCGATATCGCCAGGCCGCCGCCTTTGTAAGTATAGGAAGTATCGGAATGGGAAGTCCGGTTCCAGGAAATATCCGACGCAAGGAAAATACGGTCGCGGTACCGGGCGTCAAGCGTGATCGTCGCGTCTGTCCGGTAGGGTTGGAAAAAGTGCATCGCCACCCGCGTGAGGTCTGTGCCGATGCGCAGGCCTGCCGGCACTTCCACCACCAGGCCTTTGACGGAGTCCTTCTTTTTGTCCTGCGCGCCGGCCGCGAGTGCCATGAGCAGGAAGCAGGCGCTAAAAATGGAGGATAATGTGGACTTCATTAATCGTGGTTATGTTTTTGGCATTGAGTTGCACCGATTTAACGACGTTTTGGGTAGACCAGGCGGAGTCGATATTGTAAAACATCGCCACCCCGCAACCGGCCGACACGAAGTGAGGCTGGCGCTTATAGGCGAAAGTAAGCGTATCCGCGACGCGCGTGCTATCCGTCTGGAAATAAAACCGGGAAGTATCGTTATTGGCATCCAGCGGCAATTGCATGCCGCTCATGCCGGTGCGCTTGCGGATCAGGCTGTCTTTCCCCAGCCCCCAAACCGTCACTTTCGGCATCACGGTATCCACGATGGTGTTGGTGCCGGGCTTTGTATAACGAAAGCGGGCGTTGGCAAAGGTGCGCGTATCCTGGTCGCACGATTTTGTATCGTCGTTGCAGGCGGCCAGCGCCGTGAAACTACAAAGTAACAGGATCAGATATTTCATATAGCGGGCTGATGGCATGGAAGCCTATTGCTTGAGTTCTTTTTTCAAAAATATGGCGGTATGGCTTTCTTTGCACTTGCTGACTTCTTCCGGGGTACCGGTAGCCAGGATACGCCCGCCGCCTTCGCCGCCTTCGGGCCCGAGGTCCACCACGTAATCCGCCACTTTCACCACATCCAGGTTATGCTCGATCACGAGCACGCTGTTGCCACGGTCCACCAGCTTATTCAACACATTAAGCAGCAGCTGAATATCCTGGAAATGAAGCCCGGTAGTAGGTTCATCGAGGATATAAATGGTTTTGCCGGTATCCTTTTTCGACAGCTCGGTAGCCACCTTCACGCGCTGGGCTTCACCTCCGGAGAGGGTTACAGCCGATTGCCCGAGCGTAATGTAACCAAGCCCCACATCCTGCAAGGTCTTGATCTTGCGGTGAAGATACGGCACGGCGTGGAAGAACTCGACAGCTTCCTCCACCGTCATATCCAGTACGTCGCTGATGGATTTGCCCTTATAACGGATTTCGAGGGTTTCGCGGTTGTAGCGGCGGCCGTTACATTTCTCGCAATGCACGTACACGTCGGGCAGGAAGTTCATTTCGATCACCCGCACGCCGGCGCCCTCGCAAACATCGCAGCGCCCACCTTTCACGTTGAAGGAGAACCGGCCTGCGTTGTACCCGCGGATCTTGGCCTCCGGCACGGCGGCAAAAAGCGCCCTGATCTCCGTGAAAAACCCGCAATACGTTGCCGGATTACTCCGCGGCGTCCGGCCGATGGGCGACTGGTCGATCTCGATCACTTTGTCCAGCTCCTCCAGCCCCTTCACGCTTTTGTACGGCATGGGCGTCATTTTGGAGTTATAAGCGTGGCGGGAAAGGATCGGGTATAATGTTTCGTTGATGAGCGTGGATTTGCCGCTGCCGGATACGCCCGTTACGCAAATGAACGTACCGAGCGGCAGTTTCAGGCTGACGTTCTTGAGATTATTGCCCGTGGCGCCTTTCAGCTCCAGGAACTTCCCGTTGCCTTTGCGGCGCACCTGGGGAACAGGGATTTCGTGTATCCCGTTCAGGTAGCCCGCCGTCGCGGTTTTGAGCTTCAGCATTTCCGCGGGCGTACCCTGCGCCACCACCTGGCCACCGTGCAAACCCGCACCCGGACCGATATCTATGAGGTGATCCGCATGCAGCATGATGTCTTTATCGTGCTCTACCACCAGCACCGAGTTACCCATTTCTTTAAGGTTGCGGAGCGCGTCGATGAGGCGCATATTGTCGCGCTGGTGCAGGCCGATGCTGGGTTCGTCAAGGATATATGTGATGCCCATGAGCTGGGAACCGATCTGCGTGGCCAGGCGGATACGCTGGCTTTCGCCGCCAGACAGTGTGCGGGTGGCGCGGCTGAGGGTGAGGTAGGTAAGCCCCACATCGAGCAGGAAGCCGAGGCGCTCGCGGATTTCCTTGAGCACGTCTTTGGCGATTACGTTCTGCTTTTTATCGAGGCGCTTTTCGATATCGCTGAACCATTCGGCCAGGCTGGCGAGGTTAAGCTCGCCGAGCTCGGCGATGTTCTTCCCATCCACCTTGAACATCAGGCTTTCCTTCTTCAGGCGGGTGCCGTTGCACTCGGGGCAGGCCGACAGCTGCATGAATCCCTCGGCCCAATTGCGCACATAATCGGAAGTAGAATCTTTAAAGTAGCGGCGGACCAGGTTCACCACGCCCTCGTATTCCGTAGCATACGCCTCCTGCGCGCCTTCGTCACCGAAATCCAAATCTACTTCCAGTTTGCCGTTCTCATCACCGAAAAGGAGCACGTTGAGGGCTTTTTCGGGGATTTTATCGATGGGAGCGGTCAGGGAGAATTTATATTTCTTCGCGAGTTGTTGTACTTGTTTGAAGGTGAAGGTGTCGCGCGCTTCGCCGAGGGGCACGAGGCCGCCTTCGTTGATGGATTTGCTGCGGTCGGGCAGCACTTCGTCCATATTGATCTGGTAAATGGTGCCGAGGCCTTTGCAGCGGGGGCAGGCGCCGTAAGGCGAGTTGAAGGAGAACGTGTTGGGCGAAGGCTCTTCGTAGGAAATGCCGGTGTCTTCACACATCAGCTGGCGGCTGTACTGGCTCACCTTGCTGGTGTCGTGGTCCATAACGAACATGAGGCCTTTACCGAGCTGGAGCGCTTTCTGCACGCTCTGGCTGATGCGGACGCGGGCATCGTCCTGCACCTGGATGCGATCGATCACCAGTTCGATGTCGTGGATTTTGTACCGGTCCACCTGCATTCTTTCCTTCAGGTCCATCACTTCGCCATCCACACGTACTTTCACGAAGCCCTGTTTGCGGACTTGTTCGAAAAGTTCGCGGTAATGGCCTTTACGGCCGCGGACGAGGGGGCGAGGATGACGAGTTTCTTTTTCGGGAAATGGGAAAAGATATGCGCCATGATCTCCTCTTCAGAGAAGCGGGTCATGCGCTTGCCGGTGTTATAGGAATAGGCTTCGCTGGCGCGAGCGTAGAGCAGGCGGAGGAAGTCGTAAATCTCGGTGATGGTGCCCACGGTGGAGCGGGGGTTTTTGTTGGTCGTTTTCTGCTCGATGGAAATCACCGGGGAAAGCCCTGTGATCTTGTCCACATCCGGCCGTTCCATGTCGCCGATAAACTGACGGGCGTAGGCGCCGAAGCTTTCCATATACCGGCGCTGCCCTTCCGCATAAATCGTATCAAACGCCAACGACGATTTGCCGCTGCCGCTGATGCCCGTAATAACGACCAGGCTATTCTTCGGAATACGTATATCCAGGTTTTTCAGGTTATGTTCCCTGGCGCCGTAAACTTCGATCATTTCATCTCCCTGCACGATTGGAGCCGGTTGTTCCGTTGTTTTTTGCTTTTGCTTTGCCATATTAGATCCCGAACGCAAATTGAGGGTATAAAACTACGCATTTAACAAGGGATGGAAAAATCCGAATTTGCACCTCACATTACAATAAAATGAATATCAATAAATCAAATATGTATGGTTAGATAACCAACTTGTTGATTTCCGTTTTAAATTCAGTGATCGTCACGCTTGTGCGACCTGTTAGCCCGAAATCCCCCTGCTGAAATCACATTAACCCGATTTCTGAAATGCGGATGTTATCCCCTACCGATCGCATCATACTATGCGCCCCGCCTGGATTTTTATGCCTTCCCGGTTGTTCCGACCGGATGAGGCCATTGTTGTTCTGTTTTACCTGATATACTCACCCACTTAAACCCGCTTTTATGCACAAAATCCACAATGCTTTTTTCCTGGCCATGTTGATTGTTACGGCCTGCAAGAAACCTCATTTCCCCCATCAGCCCAAACCCTGCCCCGCCACCGAAGACTGCCTACTGACCGCGCTGCATACCACGCAAGGCCTCTCCCGCGACTCCGAAGGACCGGAGAATTCCTCGGAGATCTTCCGCAACCCCGATAACCGGCCCTACAAACATCGTGGTTACATGACCGGCTGGGAAACGAAAATCGTCAGCAACATCACTTACGCCGGCAACCGCATGACGCTGACCGACAGCGGCAGCGGCATCAAACGGATGGACGTATGGTTCAATAGCTGCGGACAACCGGATTCCGCCAAATGGTATCCCACCGGGCTGCCGAACGAGTTCCCTACCCGAACCTACTACCAATACAATTCCACCAAAAAACTCACCGGTTTTACAACGTATTTCAATGAAGAATATGGTCCCGGGGTAAAGAAAGATGTACAAATCATCCGCGACGCCCACGGCAATGTGCTCAAACTGACGGACGGCATGAGCATAACGGAATGGACCTACGACTACAACCAACCCATCAAGCCGGCGCAGATCTATTATGTAACAAATTCAACCCCGATCTGGTCCACCACTTTCCTGCTGGAACAATTCGGGCTGATCGATTTCCGGCCGCGCCATGTTCCCAAATCGATTGCTTACAACATGAGCGGATACCAGTTTGATACAGAACAAATCACTGATGTCGTGATCAGCAGGGACAAGGTGGTTTCCTATGTGCACCGTGTTGGCGATGGCGGCCCGAACCAGGGGCTTTACATCCGCACCGTTACATTGACGTACAAGTGTAAATCCGGTCACAAGAAAATCTAAAGACGTTCATCTTTCCGGTTGCGGACATGATGTAGCCGGAAAGATGCTGGTATTGTTTATGAAAATGATTATCACCCCATTCATACCCTCATATTTTGCCCCATTATGAAACATTTGCGCCCGTTGTCTTACTTTCCCGCCGGTCAACACCGGCATGTATCAATTACCAATTGTCGGACTCGGGCTGATATGCTATGAAAGGCCGTTTCTCTGCTGAACCGGTGATGGCAGCCGGCAATGTGACGTACATCGCCGGCCGTTCACCGGAGGGTTTCCATTAACGAAAGATCCTTACGAGACTGGCGGCTGTTATACCCGCGGCCTCGTGCTGCCGGGCATCCGTTTTTCTTGCCGGGATAACTACTGAATTCGCTATTCCTTTTACCAGCCCAGCTTCCAGTATGTTCCACGCTTCCAGCAACATGGGATCATGATCCGGTTCGGACGCTACTTCGAAGCGGTAACGGATAGGCGCAGGCTTCGATGCCACGGAACCTGCTATTAGAGAAGCTTCCTGCAACATAGGATCACGATCCGGATCGGAAGCTACTTCGAAGCGGTAACGGATGGGAGCAGGCCCTGGCGTTGATGCCACAGAACCTCCTACCAGTGAAGCTTCCAGCATCTCATGCGCTTCGAGCAGCATGGGATCACGATCCGGTTCGGACGATACTTCGAAGCGGTAGCAGATAGCGGTAGGCTTCGATGCCACAGAACCCATTACCAGAGAAGCTTCCAGCAGCATGGGATCACGATCCGGTTCAGACGCTACTTCAAAGCGGTAGCGAATGGGAGCAGGTTGATGCGGCATCCCTGCGGAGCCCGCCACAGGCAACGTATCGCCGGGAACCAAAAGGCTGGCCGACACGAAATCCGTGTCCAGCAACATGGGGTCGGCATCCGGTATCTGATCCAAAAAATTGTACCGGATCGGAACCGGATGAACCGTCTGCCGGGAACATCCCGCAGTCAACATAACAATGGCGGCTGATACCAGCACAAACAGGGTTTTACAATGTTTCATCTCTTCGTTTAATTTTCTTTTTTGATTACGCATCCCGCGATCATCAGCTTCCCCACACCTGCGATTTCCGTTTATTGGAGAAGACATGCCAGCCCCTCCGCGACCGAAATCCCCCGTTGCCATACAATGCCCCGAGCCCGCAAAAACTACGCGCACCGCACCGGACGCCGCGCATCTTACGCCGCACGCTGCCAGGGAACTACTTTCCCGAAAGGCATTACAAGGCCCGCCGCAGTATACTTACCACGACCGGCACCCCGCTTCCGCCGTTCCATTACCTGCGCCATTATTACATGATGCCCGCATTCCGCAGACACACAAGGCCATAAAAGCCCTTTACCGCAGGATTTACCCGGAACAACTGCCAGGACTGCCATTCAAGCCGGCCACCAAAGGCTGACATTACAATCGGAAATCAAAATGTTGTGATCATTAAAAAGCCTACATCGTTTTGGGATGGAAGGTTAACGGATATAAAATTACTAAATTTTTTAGCAAAAAGAAAGAAAAGAACCGGATATTTGATTTGATAATGCGTAAAAAACTAAAAGGGCGGAAGTTATATTTCCGCCCTTTTTTATCGTCAGTTATGTCATTAAAATTACCCCTTGAACTTCGCGAAAGCCGCGATGGCATTGTGCCCGCCGAAGCCAAACGTATTGCTCAACGCCACATTCACCGTGCGCTGCTGCGCTTTACCCAACGTCAGGTTCAACCCCTGCGGAATATCCTCGCCCAACTCAGTCGTATTAATCGTCGGCGGAACGATATCGTCCTTCACCGCCATAATACATGCAATCGCCTCAATCGCCCCGGCTGCCCCCAACAAGTGGCCCGTCATCGATTTCGTTGCACTGATGTTCAACTTCTTCGCATGCTCGCCAAATAAAGTCTGGATCGCTTTCAGCTCGCTCACATCGCCCAAAGGCGTAGATGTAGCATGCGCGTTGATGTAATCCACATCCGTCAGCGACAAACCCGCGTCATCCAACGCTTCCTTCATGCCCAGCTGCGCACCGGCGCCCTCAGGATGCGTGGCCGTCAGGTGATACGCGTCGCAACTCATCGCGCCGCCCACCATTTCACCGTATATCGTCGCCCCACGCGCAATCGCATGGTCGTAATCTTCCAGGATAATCGCTCCCGCACCCTCACCCATCACAAAACCATCACGGTCTTTATCGAACGGACGCGATGCATGCTCCGGATCGTCGTTTCGCGTGCTCAACGCCTTCAACGCGTTAAAACCCGCAATACCCGCACGGGTCACAGGGCTCTCCGAACCACCGGCCACAATCATGTTTGCCTTACCGAGGCGGATATAGTTAAACGCGTCTACCAACGCACTGTTGGAAGATGCACATGCGGAAACCGTGCAATAGTTAATACCCATCAAACCGTACTTAATCGCAATCTGACCGGCGGCAATGTCGGAAATCAAACGGGGAATAAAGAACGGGTTGAACTTCGGCACAAAATTCATCTGCGTGAACTCCACAATCTGGTCCTCGAAGGTCTGCATACCGCCGTTACCCGACGCCCAGATCACCCCAAACTTACTGCGGTCCACCGTCTCCAGGTTCACGCCGCTGTTCTCGATCGCCTGCGTGGCAGCGATCATCGCATACTGCGTAAACATGTCCATTTTCCGCGCTTCCTTCTTCTCGATATATGATTCAATGTCCAGTCCCTTCAGTTCACAGGCGAATTTAGTCTTGAATGCTGTGGTGTCGAACCGGGTAATCGGACCCGCGCCGCTCTTGCCGGCTTTCAGGTTTTCCCAGAAGGAGTTTACATCCAAACCGATCGGCGTGATGGCTCCCATCCCGGTGATTACGACTCTCCTCAGTGTAACAGTGCGCATAAGTTTTACTTTGAATGACAAAAGTTAGGACGCAAAGTTACTCGTTTATTATCACGTTTGTGCATACGCATGAGAAAAAAGACACATATAGTTTGATTTTTAAATCCCCACACACCAAATCCCCCTTAAAACTGCAAATAAATAGGCATCATCGGCTCCTGCGTCTTCACTTCATTCAACAACCATATGAACAATACCATCACCGCCGCCGCTCCCGCCCAATGCAGGCGCGAAAAGCTCCCGGCCAGCCTGTCGTCCCATTTCGAAGGCAAAAAATGCAATAAGTAACCCAAACCCATCAACAACATCACCTGCGGATAACCCGCCATCACATCCCACACCAAATGCCCCTGGAAATTACCCGTCACCTGCCCCAGCAGTTCCCAGGCGCCGGCAAACGTCTCCATCTTGAAAAACACCCAGCAGAAACACACCAGGTGGAACGTAAACAACACGCCGCCCAGCTTCCACAAACCCGCCCGCACAGGGCCCGTTTTCAACCACTTTACGCCTTTCTGCCACCTGATCCATAACTTATCCACCGCCAGCGAACCGCCGTGCACGCCGCCCCAGAAAATAAAATTCCAGCTGGCGCCATGCCAGAACCCGCCGACCAGCATCGTCAGCATCAGATTCATATACTGCCGGAACGTCCCTTTGCGGTTGCCGCCCAGCGGGATGTATACGTAATCCCGCAACCAGCTCGACAAACTGATATGCCATCTCCGCCAGAATTCCGTGATCGAACTGCTTTGGTAAGGTTTGTCGAAGTTCGGGGGGATAACGAAGCCCGTCCACCGCGCGATCCCGATGGCCATATCCGAATAACCGGAGAAATCGCAGTAGATCACCATCGCGTATCCGTACACGCCCAGCAGGCACTCAATACCCGTGTGGCGCGAAGGATCGTCGAAAATATATTGTACGAAGTGCTGGTAAATAAAATCGGAGATCACCACCTTTTTGAACAGGCCGTTGATGATAAGAAACATCCCCTTCCCTACATCTTCCCCGTTCAGCACATACGGCTTGCGGATCTGCGGGATGAAATCCGCCGCGCGCACGATCGGCCCCATCATCAGTTTCGGGAAAAAGGACAGGAAGAAGAGATAATCCATGAACTTGTCCACCGGCTTGATTTCCCGCCGGTATACGTCCACCGTGTAACTGAGGTTTTCGAAGGTATAGAAGGAAATCCCGATCGGCAGCAGCACCTGGATGGGATGGATGTTTCCGCCGGCCAGGTCGTTGATGCAGGTGATGAAGAAGTTGGTGTATTTGAAATAGAACAGCAGCCCGAGGTTGATCACCACACTAAACCACAACAACCCCTTCCGGACGCTTTCCTTTGTTTCCCGGTGGATGCGGTTGCTGAGATAGAAATCCACGATGGCGGCGATGATGACCAGCAATACGTATTCGCCGCAGGCGAGATAGAAGAAATAAAGGCTGAATCCGCTGAATACCGCTACGCGCCCCTTTCGCTGTTGCGCACCAGCTGGTAGCAGAGCAGGAACGCGGCGAGGAAGAAAAGAAAGAAACCGCTGTTGAAAAGTATCGGCGACTTTTCATTGTAAAGTAACAGGGATGCGAGGTTCTCGAAAGACATGCGTCAGTTTTTCCGTATGGTTTGTTGCCATTGTTGATATCCGTTCAGGATGGCTTTGCCGAGCAATTCGCCCTGCAGCCGGTATCCATAGGCATTGAAATGTACACGATCGTGGCTCCAGGCGCGGGAGAATCTGGCATCGCCGCGCATATCGCCGAACAGGTCCCAGCAGGCGTGCCCTTCCTCCCGGCAGAACTCCATGATCGCCTGCCGGAGCACTGCGGCCTGGGGCACCGCTACGTAAGTCGTGCGGTAACGCGTTTTTTTGGATCCTTTCGGACGGTAAGGAACGGATCGCTTCCTCATCATCCCGGAAGGCGGTGTGGTGAAAATAAACACCGGATCACCGGGGCCCTGCTGTAAATCCCGCACGGCCGTCTTCATCTCCGCCTTCAGCTGTTCCGCCGAAACGCCGCCAAACGCTTCGTTGGTGGCTAATGACAAAATTACCAGGTCCGGCACAAATTCTTCCGCCAGGTAAACCATCAGCCCATCTTCCGTTCCATACTGCTGATTGTAATGCATCAGCTGCGCGCCATTGATGCCGATGGCGTTGTATGTAATCCCTTTATCACCGCGCGCTTCCATTCCGCCATAAAACCGCCAGATGGAAGGGAACCGCAACGTGACGGATGTTACACCGCTGTCTGCCACATATACACCGCGCCGGGCAGGCAAATCCTCTCCGCCGTCGTACACATGGCCGTTTTCCACTTCCGGGAAGTCGGGCCCCTTAAACCAGAAAGTCAGCTTCCCGATAGTGCTGTCGGAAGTATAGGTGATGCTCGCCGCGGTTTTATCGCGCGACAACATCAAACCACCCATCCCCGGCCACTCACTGATATGCCGGTCGACCATCCGTTCACCTTTCCATCGTTGGGGACTGCTCCAGGTGTAATCGGCCGGACCGTTTGTACCGCCCAATTTGTAGGGGAATACAAACCCTCTTCCCGCGTACCCGAACCTTTCCTGCAATTCCTTTCGCGCCGCGTCGGGGAAAAAGCCGCCCTGCACATGGGAATCCCCGATGTGAAGGATGGATATTCGCGTTGAATCTGAAGCGAGTTTTTCGTACAACGGGTACAATACCGTATCGTTAAGGAGCTTCTGTGCGGAAGCGCCCATCCAGCTGCCGGTAACCAGCATCGCCGCAACCAACCGCCTACATAGCTTCCTGCCTGAATTCATCCATGATCGCTTTATACAACAGGGCGCCCACCCTGGAAGCCCCGCGGAAATTAAAATGTGTGTAATCTTTATTCGCCAGCGCCTGCTCGCCTTCCACCCAGCGCGCCATCGCCCCATCGCCGCCCATAGCGGTGTACAGGTTCCAGTACGCCAGTCCTTTCTCTTCCGCGAATTCGTGCTGCACTTTCAACAACGCCTTCACGCCCGGCGCCGTTACATACCTGCCATTCTTGCGATACGCCTTATCCGCCGTGCCCACGATCAGGAAACTCGATTGCGGAAAGTACCGCCGCAGCGAATCCACCACTTTTTCCATGGGCCGCTCGTACCAGTCGAACCGCGTGTTCTCCGGCATAAACAGCACATTGGCGCCGTAATGCAGCACGATCAGATCGTATGGCCGAACGGACTGCACCTGTTTCCACATATCACTGCTCAGCTTTCCCAGCTCCACGCCGCTGATACCGCGGAAAGAATAGTTGTCGAGGAAAATCCCTTCCCGGCTTTCGAAGCACACGCCATACAAAGGCAGTGGCTGATTGCCGGGAAATTTGAACGTGAGGGATCGTGTAGCCGAATCCGTATAGAAAGAATAGGAATTGAGTTTTCCGATGCCTTGCAGATCCGCCGGCCGGTCGTTGATGCGCACTTTCCCGGAGCCTTTCCCGTACAGGATGCTGACTTCCCCGAATTCGTCGAGCCGCTGGCGTTTGACGGGCGAGAAGCGCACCCAGCTTTCCGGCGCGGGCACGAAGGCGTGCCCTGAAATACCTAATTCCACGCCTGCGGGCGGGGAATTTTTGAAATGATAGTCGGTCCAGTTGGGAGAAAAGCTGTGGGTGATGGTGGTGCGGAACCCGGAAACCACGGAGGTGGCGGGCACGAAGCCGACGCCTTCGCCGCCGAAGTAGGATTGCAGGCTGTCACGGAGGTCCATGGTGATGAGATCGCCCTCGATCATGGAATCCCCGAAATAAGCGATGCGTACTTTTTTGCGGGATCCTGTCCGGAGTTGGCGGAGCGCTTCCATGAAATGGTGCATACCGGAACCGGAGGGGCCCGTCGTGTAGCCGTAATCGAGAATACCGGGGTAAGTGAGGTAATCCCTCGGCGGGAGGGGCGCCCGTTGCAGCGAATCCAAACCGCCCGCGGGATCAGTTGCGGCAAGCAAAGCAGTATCCGCCGCCGGCTCCATAACGGGATCGGGCGTACGGAGATCCGCAAAAATATCCATCGGGCGGAGGGTGTGGTTTCCCGCGGTTACGACTGGCTTCCCGAACGAAATCGCGGCCAGGCCGGCGATAGCGCCCAGGGTAATGAGAAGCGGATAGGGATGTTTATTTCCGGAAGACATAAGTCGGCATATTCGAAACAGGCGGACGTACCGCCGCTAACTGTCGCAAATCTAATATTTGGCCAGCTTCATTGCATCATCCAGCTCGTATAATTTATATTTTTTAATCATCGACCGTACCCGGCTCACCCACACCTGCCCCGCGGTCGAATACCCGGAACGGATGAGTTTATTGAGCCATTGTTCATAATCATCGCTACCCTTCATGGTGGCAAACCATTTCTTTTTCATGACTACTTTGGTGAAATGGCGGTAAGACGCTGTGTCGGTCGTGTATTCGCGGTACATGCTGCGGTAAGTGAAACCGCGCTTCGCCAGGTTGTTTTTCCCGACGATTCCGAAGTGATTCCTGAGCAAGCGGGCATTCTTACTCGTACCGCTTCCTGATTCCAGCATCGCGATGCCGAGGATGATACTTGCCGGAACACCGGTTTCCTGGGAGAGGCTAACTGCAACGGGGCTAAATTTCTCGAGGTACTTTTGAGGGGTCTTCTGCGCCGAAACGGATAAACTGGTTATCAGCATCCCGCCCAGCAGCAGTCTTCTTTTGGATAAAAACATGCGAACTATTTAGATCATCCAATCTGCACCGGTTCCTTATCACCCCGCAAATTTACGCCTTTCTAAAAGATAAAATGTAAGTAATATGTTAATATGTTCTAATTCATCAATATCGTAATACCATATTAACTACCACACCCTAATATTTTTGCATGTTGCGTTAATTCTCATCCTGCGCGCAATCCGCAAACGTAAAATTCAGATGGCCGGTGCGGAGGCCATGTCCCTGGTACACCACCATCTTCAGCCAATAACGGCCGTCGTCCAGCAGGATCACCTCGCAGGTTTCGATCTGCATGTTGTAAAATGCCCGCAGATCCATATCCAGCTGCAAATCAGCCGTTTGGTCGAATACAAAAGGATACAGGCGGTCTTCGTCCGATTTTTCGTCGTACACGGCAAGCGTCACGGCGATCGTTTCGTCCTCGAAATTGATCTTCAGCTGGAAAATCCCCTGGTCGCGGAGATCCAGCTTTTGTATGGCGGCGATGGTTTGAATTGTCGTTTCCATTGTTTCTGTATGCTGAAAAGAGAAGCCATACCCTGCGGGGATATGGCTTTCATTAGGTAAATGTCGTTTCGGAAAGATTATTTTTTCACGAGCGAAAGGGCCAGCTCATCCAGCTGCACCTGGTCGATGGAAGACGGCGCATCCAACATCACGTCGCGGCCCGAGTTGTTTTTCGGGAAAGCGATGAAGTCGCGGATGGTTTCGCTGCCGCCCAGCAGGGAGCAGAAACGGTCGAACCCGAAAGCGATCCCCCCGTGCGGAGGCGCGCCATATTCGAACGCGCCCAACAGGAACCCGAATTTGTGGTCCGCTTCTTCCTTGCTCATACCCAACGCCGCAAACATCTTCTCCTGTAGGTCGCGCTGGAAGATACGGATGGAGCCGCCGCCGATCTCGGTGCCGTTCAGCACGATGTCGTACGCGTTAGCTTTGATCTTCGCGTACTGCGACAAATCATCCATCAAATGGATATGCTCCGGTTTCGGCGCCGTGAACGGATGGTGACGCGCCACCCAGCGGTTATCTTCCTCCGCGTATTCGAACAGCGGGAAGTCGATCACCCAAAGCGGTTTGTACACGTCCTTGTTGCGAAGACCGAGGCGCTCGCCCATTTCCAGGCGCAGCTCGCTCATCGCCTTGCGCGTGCGCTCTTCCTTGCCCGCGAGGATCAGGATAAGGTCGCCCGGCTGGCTCTGGCACTGGTCTGCAAACAGTTTCAGCGCTTGCTCGTTAAAGAATTTATCGACAGACGATTTCAGGGAACCGTCGGTGTTGTGCTTGATGTAAACGAGGCCGTTCATGCCGATCTGCGGGCGCTTCACCCATTCCGTCAGCTCGTCGAGCTGCTTGCGGGTGTACTCCGAGCATCCGCTCACGTTGATCCCTACTACCAGTTCTGCATCATCGAACACTTTGAAGCCGTTGCCGCGGCCGGGCTCGCCGAGGTCTACCAGTTTCATTTCGAAACGGATATCGGGTTTGTCGTTGCCATAGTATTTCATGGCATCGTCCCAGGTCATGCGGGGGAAGGGCTCGTTGAATTCGATGCCTTTGATTTCGCGGAAGATGTGTTTGGTCATCTCCTCGAAGTTGTTCAGCACGTCTTCCTGGTCGACGAAGCTCATTTCGCAGTCGATCTGCGTGAATTCGGGCTGGCGGTCGGCGCGGAGGTCTTCGTCGCGGAAGCACTTCACGATCTGGTAGTACCGGTCGTAGCCGCTCACCATGAGCAGTTGCTTGAAGGTTTGGGGCGACTGCGGCAGGGCGTAGAACTGGTTAGGGTTCATACGGCTGGGCACTACGAAGTCGCGCGCGCCTTCCGGTGTGGATTTGATGAGGTATGGCGTTTCCACTTCCATAAACCCGCGGCCGTCGAGGAAGTTCCTGGCGGCGCGGTTTACGCGGTAGCGGAGCGTGAGGTTTTGTTTAACGATGTTGCGGCGCAGATCGAGGTAACGGTATTTCATGCGCAGCTCGTCTCCACCGTCGGTATCGTCCTGGATGGTGAAGGGAGGCGTTTTGGAACCATTGAGGATGCTGAATTCCGATACGGTGATTTCA
The DNA here is from genome assembly GCF_038396755.1 of Chitinophaga pollutisoli. Taxonomy (NCBI): domain Bacteria; kingdom Pseudomonadati; phylum Bacteroidota; class Chitinophagia; order Chitinophagales; family Chitinophagaceae; genus Chitinophaga; species Chitinophaga pollutisoli. The sequence goes on from NZ_CP149822.1 coordinate 2,596,525, forward strand.
ATATCTCCGGTGGGGATGTTGGGGTTTTTATTGGTACGCTCGGTGGCGGTGCCTTTCACCTGGATCACGAATTCGCGGCCGATAGGCTGTTGGTCGAGCTGTGCGTTGAGCGATTCGCCGAGGAGGAGCTGCGTGATGCCGTAACGGTCGCGCAGGTCCACGAAAGTGATGCTACCAAACTTGCGGACGGTTTGCACCCATCCGGCCAGGGTTACCGGCTGGCCCACATGTTCCATGCGCAATTCTCCACATGTATGCGATCTGTACATTGTTTGCTGTTCTTTTAATAAGGAGGTCAAAGATAAGAAAGGCTGCGGGAAATGCTACCGCAAGGCTCTAAAAAACCGATTTATGTCAATTTCCGGCGGGATGGCTTCTCCGTGGATGAGATTACCCACAAATTTCCGTGCGGCCCAGGGCGCGAGGGAACAACCTTTCGACCCCATACCGTTAAAAATCCCCAGCCGCGGGTTATGCGGATGCAGCCCCGCCATCGGCCGCCGGTCCGGCCCCGTTGGTCTTACAGCCGCGCGGTGCCCGATGACTTCATACGGCGTTAGCAACAGTTGCTGCAGCTGGGCTTCGATCTGCGCCCGCGCCTCATTTGTAGGGTTGATATCGGTATAATCCCAGGCAAACGTGGCGCCGGCCCAGTAGGTTTGGTCGCCGAGGGGAACGAGCGTAACGCCTTTTTTGATGATATCCGCGGTTTCAAATGGGAGGCGGATGATGAGGGCTTCGCCTTTGTTGGGATGGAATTTCAATTTTCCGAACCAGGGATTTCGCGGGGAAGCCGCCCCTTCGCAAAAGATCACTGCTTTTGCCTGTAAGTCCTTGTAAACAACACCATGATCCTTCAATTCAAGCGCCGCCATCTCGAATGTCTCCCTCCGGGCCCCGATATGCGCCGCCCATGCCGGCAGCAATGCCCCCAGGTCCACGTTCGCGCCCTTCACGATCCCCGCGCCAAAAGGCGCTTCCAGCAAGCCTTCATACCTTTCCCCTTCCGGGAAAACGCTATATGGCGTAGGGTGCGCGGCAAATGCGTCCCGCATCTGGGCGGTAGGCCACACGTTCCAGATATCCCTTTCCGTGAACACGGAAACGCCCAATGCCGCCTCCATGGCGCGATAGGTGGCTAGCGCCAGCGGGTAAATAGTATCGTATAGCCACGACACTTCGAACAGCCGCCCCGACACCGGGTTGATGATCCCCGCCGCCAGGCGCGACGCGGCATCGGCGCGCCCGTCGTCGAACACGGCGATCTTCAATCCCGCCTGCCGCATTTCCCATCCCAGCAAGGTGCCGGCCACGCCCTGGCCCGCGAGTATGTAATCTACTGTCTCCATAAAAATTCCGCAGCAAAGGTAAGGGCAAAAAAATCCCCGTCACGATGCGCAACGGGGATGTATAATAGGTAAATATTACCGGGTTGATCAGGCGGGAACGCCTTTCAGCACTTCGGCCATGCGTTTGCCGATGTCTGCGGGGCTGTCTACCACATGAACGCCACAGGCGCGCATGATCTTCATTTTTGCGGCGGCGGTATCGTCCGCACCACCGATGATGGCGCCTGCGTGGCCCATACGGCGGCCCGGAGGCGCTGTCTGGCCGGCGATGAAGCCTACAACGGGTTTGTGGGGATTGGCTTTGATCCACTCCGCAGCTTCCGCCTCCATAGAACCGCCGATTTCACCGATCATGATGATGGCTTCGGTTCCGGGATCGTTCATCAGCAGTTCCACCGCTTCGCGGGTAGTGGTGCCGATGATCGGGTCGCCGCCGATACCGATGGCGGTGGAAACACCCAGACCGGCTTTTACCACCTGGTCGGCTGCTTCGTAAGTCAGGGTACCGGATTTGGATACGATGCCGATTTTACCTTTTTTGAAGATAAAGCCGGGCATGATGCCTACTTTGGCTTCTTCTGCGGAAATAACGCCCGGGCAGTTGGGACCGATCAGGCGGGTATTATGCGCTTTGAGGTAGTTCTTGGCTTTCACCATGTCCTGAACGGGAATACCTTCGGTAATGCACACTACCAGGCCGATGCCCGCGTCAGCAGCTTCCATGATCGCGTCTGCCGCGAATGCCGGCGGTACGAAGATGATGGATACATCCGCTCCCGTCGCCTTTACCGCGTCTGCCACGGTATTGAACACAGGGCGCTCCAGGTGGGAGCTGCCGCCTTTACCCGGCGTTACGCCACCTACCACGTTGGTGCCGTACTCGATCATTTGTGTGGCGTGGAAAGTACCTTCAGTACCGGTAAATCCCTGCACGATCACTTTGCTGTTCTTATTAACTAAAACACTCATCGCGTCTGATTTAATTATTTTTTAGATAAGGTGGGGCAAAAATAACGGATAATGGCTAAAAAGAAAAGGAAAGCCGCCTTGGTTGAGGAATATTAACTATTTGTTGCCGCCTTCTCCACCCTTCTGCCGCCATTTCTTGTCCCGGAACATCTCCATTTTCCGCATTTCCTTGATGTCCTGGAAGAACTCGGAAGCGAAAATAAAGTCGTTCAGCAGCTTGTCTTCACTGAAAATGATGTCTTCATTGCTGCCTTCCCACTGTTTTTGCCCCTGGTGCATGTAGATGATATGGTCCCCGCTTTCCATTACGGTATTCATATCATGGGTATTCACCACCGTGGTGATGTTGTAATCAACGGTAATGTCTTTGATGAGCTTGTCGATCACGAGGGAGGTCTGTGGATCGAGGCCGGAGTTGGGCTCGTCCACGAACAGGTATTTGGGATTGAGCACGATAGCCCGGGCGATGCCCACCCGCTTTTTCATCCCGCCGCTGATTTCGGCGGGGAATTTTTTATTCGCGTCTTTCAGTTCCACCCGATCGAGGCACTCCTGCATCCGCTTGCGTTTTTCTTTGTAGCTCATGCTGGAAAACATGTCCAGCGGGAACAAGATGTTCTGCTCCACGGTCATGGAGTCGAAGAGCGCCGAGCCCTGGAACAGCATCCCGATGGCCTGGCGGATGGGCTTCTTTTCCTTATCGTCCATGGCGGTGAAGTCTTCCCCGCTATACAGCACCTGACCGCTGTCTACGGGCATGAGGCCTACCATGCACTTCATGAGCACCGTTTTTCCGCTGCCGCTGGCGCCGATGATGAGGTTCGTTTTACCGGCCTCCATGGTGGCGGACACATCTTTCAGTATCTCCTTTTCTCCAAAACTCTTGCGGATATTTTTCAGTTCTATCATAGATCGTTCTTCTCGGTTTGAGGGTTACAGCAGCATGGCCGCCAGGGCATAGTCGGCAAAAAGGATCATCACACAGCTCACAACTACCGCGGTGGTGCTGGCTTTCCCGATCTCGAGGGCGCCCCCCTGCACATGGTACCCGTAATAAGCCGGTATGCTCGATATGATGAAGGCGTATGTGTAAGATTTGCTCAGGGCGAAGAATACATTGTACCCATCGAACGAGCTGCGCAGCCCTTCCATGAACTGCTCATGCGACAGGATGCCGCTCAGCTTGCCCGCTTCCAGCCCGCCGAAAATGCCCAGGAACGCCGCGATCACCACCAGCGCGGGGATCGTCAGCAAAGCCGCCAGGATCTTGGGGCCTATCAGGTAGGCTTTGGTATTGATGCCCATGATCTCCTGCGCGTCGATCTGCTCGGAAATACGCATGTTCCCCAGTTCCGACGCGATCTTGGAGCCGACCACGCCGCCCAGCACGATACAAATCATGGTCGGCGCCAGCTCGATGATCATCGTGTCGCGCACCACCATCGCGATGGTGGATTTGGGAATGAACCCGCTTACCAGCTGGTAAGCCGTTTGCACCGTTGTAACGGCGCCAAGGAAAGTGGAGATGATCACTACGATGCCCAGGGATCCGATCCCGATGTCCACACACTGTTTCATAAACTCCTTCCAGTACATCCTCATGTTCTCCGGGCGGGAGAACATCCCTTTCAACATCAGCAAAAACCTGCCGAAATGATAAAAAAACCTGAACTCCATAACTTGTCAAAGATACTGGGAAAATGAATTGTTTCGCCCCTTTATCGCAAACTCCCCACCAGCAGCCGTTTAAGGCTCCGCTCGATAATTTCGCCCATAGTGTTGCACCGGGCAAACACCTGGTCGTGGTAATGCTCCGCCAGCTCTTCCCCCAACTGTTTGATTTTCCCGGGAAACGACACCCGGTCGGTCATGATCACATCCCGCAGGTCCTTGATCCGGTGCCGCTGCACCTTCATCCGCCGCGCGATCAGCGACCGCTCTTCCTGCTGGTATTGCTTCACCACCTCCGCGTTGAGGTGCTTCATCGCCAGCTCCACGAACACCCGGTTCTCCTTGAAGAACTGCGGCATGTACAGTGTCTTCTTCCCTTCGTAAAACTGCTGGTCGAAGTCGATCGCCCGGATGCGGAACTGCACGTCGTCGAAATCGGGGGTGATGTCGAAAATAAAATTATACGACCGCATGTCCCCCAGCAGCCGCACAAAACACCGCTCGTTGAACTTCACGAACTCCTTGGCGATGCGCTTGGGGTTGAACTCGGGCCGGTCCAGCCAGGATTTGGCGAACTGGTCGCCAGGCACCCCGGCAATGTGCTCCTCCACCAGCGTGTTGCCGTCTACGAGAAAGTTCATCCAGTACGGAGAAAGGATATGTTCCAGCTCCAGGCCGTAAATGCGCGAAGCGTCAGCGATCTTGATGTAAAAATAGTCGTAAACCTCGTTGTAGTTGTTGACGATCTTGATGCGGAAAGGGTGGGAATTGCCGAACGTACAGTAATCGATCCGCTCGATGTGCAGGTGTTCTTCGGCCGCCTGGTCGCCGCCGGCCTTGAGGATGGAATAAATGCGCTTGAGCCCCGCATGCAGGCCGGGGGTCATGCTCTGCGGGTAAAGGACCGACTCCCAGAGCGAGTCTTTGCCTTCCTTGTCGTATACCGGGATGCCGTAATCGTAATACTTCAGTTCTTCATACGTTACCGGCAGTTTGATTTCCCGCTCATACAGCTTCAGGTAGTTCCGGAATGCCGGGTTGAGCGGAAAAAATATCTTCTTGCGCGAGATGGATTGCATGCCGGAAATTACGAATTATCCGGTTTCGGGGACTATTTCATGGCGCCTTCGATGTCTTTCCGGATTTTGGCTGCGATATCCTCTCCCCAGATTTTACCCGCCACCTGCGATTCTGCAGTAATGTGCGGCATCATTTCCACCATCTTCTTTCCCGCATCCGACTTATAAAATGCAATCATGCCATCCACATCCTTTTCCGAAAAATAGCGCTCGTAAATGGGAACGAGCAGGTTGGCCAGGTCTTTTTCGTTGTAATACCCGGCGATGCGCGTCCAGACGGCGGTATCTACCGAGGGATATGCTTTCTGGTACTGCGCCAGCATCTGCTTCACGGTATTCATGCCTACCCGCGAAGCGCCGTTCAGGCTCAGCAGCACCCGGATCTTGATCGTTTTGGCGGACTCCTGCGCCGAGGCGCCCGTGGCCACAGCGGCCAACAGCAGTGTGAACAGTAATTTCTTCATATCGGGGTAAGATAATGAAAGAAAAAGCGGGCCGCAAAGCCCGCCTTCCCGGTTATTTCTTCCTGCCGTTCGTTTCGGCTCCTTTTTTACATTTCGTTTGCGCGTCCACCACGGCGATGAGCACCATGTTCACGATCTGCCGCACCGTCGAGCCCAGCTGCAGGATGTGCACGGGCTTCTTCATACCGAGCAGGATCGGCCCGATGGCATCGAAGCCCGCAACGCCCTGCAGCAGATTGTAAGCCACGTTGCCCGCCGCCAGGTTGGGGAAGATGAGCGTGTTCACGTCTTCGCCGATCAGTTCGGAGAAAGGATAGTTTTCTTTCAGCACGGGTTTGTTGAAAGCCATTGCCGCCTGGATCTCACCGTCAACAGTAAGCGTGGGGTCTTTCTGTTTCACGATCTCCCGGGCGCGGCTCATCAGCTGCGCTTCCGGCGTCTGGCTCGAACCGAAGTTGGAGTACGACACCATCGCGATGCGCGGCGTCATGTTGAACTGCTTCACTTCCTTCGCTACCATGAGCGTGATTTCCGCCAGCTCTTCCGCGGTGGGGTTGAGGTTCACCGTGGTATCCGCCAAAAAGAGCGGTCCGCGCTTGGTTTGGATGATATACATACCCGCCACGCGCTTGGCGCCTTCTTCCATACCGATCACCTGCAAGGCCGGACGGATCGTATCGGGATATTTGCGGGTAAGGCCGGAGATGAGTGCATCCGCCTCGCCGGTTTCCACCATCATGCAGCCAAAATAGTTGCGCTCGCGCATGATTTTCTTGGCTTCGTACAGGTTGAGCCCTTTGCGCTGGCGCTTCCGGAAAAACAACTCTCCGAAGTGATGGCGCTTCTCCGCCATTTCATCACTCTTGGGATCGATGATGATCGCATCATCGATCTCGATGGAGTTTTCCTCCATGAGCTGCCGGATGCGTTTTTCACTCCCGAGCAGGATCGGGATGGCGATATTTTCCTCGCTCACCACTTGCGCGGCTTTGAGGATCTTGAGGTTGTCCGCCTCGGAGAATACCACGCGGCGCGGGTCTTTCCTGGCTTTCACGCCGATCACGCGGAACAGCTGGTTGTCGAGGCCGAGGCGGTTGTTCAGTTCTGCCTCATATGCTTCCCAATCCGTGATGGGAGCCGTGGCCACGCCGCTTTCCATCGCCGCTTTCGCCACGGCGGGCGCTACGGTGCTGAGGAGGCGGGGGTCCAGGGGTTTGGGAATGATGTAATGGGGACCGAATACAATATTGCGCTCGCTATACGCGAGGTTCACGATATCCGGAACAGGCGATTTGGCGAGGTCAGCCAAAGCATGCACCGCGGCCAGTTTCATGGCTTCGTTGATCTGCGTGGCGCGCACGTCGAGGGCACCGCGGAAGATGTAGGGGAAACCCAGTACGTTGTTCACCTGGTTGGGATAGTCGGAGCGGCCGGTGGCCATGATTACGTCTTTCCGGGCAGCGGTGGCAGCTTCGTAGGAGATCTCGGGATCGGGATTGGCCATGGCGAACACGATCGGGTTCTTGGCCATGCTCCTCACCATCTCTTCCGTCACTACGTTGCCGATACTCAGCCCAACGAACACATCCGCGCCTTTCAGCGCTTCGGTGAGGCTGGTAACTTTTGCGCTGGTGGCGAAGACCTGTTTCATCTCGTCGAGGTCGGCGCGTTGCTTATTCAGCACACCGTCTTTATCAAACATGATGAAATTCTCCGGCTTCGCACCCAGGGAGGCATACAGCCGCACGCAGGCCATGGCCGCAGCCCCGGCGCCATTCACCACGATTTTTACTTTATCGATTTTCTTTTTAACGAGTTCCAGTGCGTTGAGCAGGGCGGCGCTGGAGATGATGGCGGTGCCATGCTGATCGTCGTGCATCACCGGGATCTTCAGCTCCTTTTTCAGTCGGTCTTCGATGGCGAAGCACTCGGGGCTTTTGATGTCTTCCAGGTTGATGCCCCCGAAAGTGGGCTCCATGGCTTTCACCACGCGCACGAATTCGTCTACGTCTTTCGTATTCAGTTCTATATCGAAAACATCGATGTCTGCGAAAATTTTGAACAGTACGCCTTTACCTTCCATCACGGGTTTGCCGGCTTCGGGGCCGATGTCGCCCAGGCCGAGCACTGCCGTGCCGTTGCTGATAACGGCTACGAGGTTGCCTTTTGCGGTGTATTTGTACACATTCTCCACGTCTCTCGCGATCTCCTTGCAAGGCTCCGCCACACCGGGCGAGTAGGCCAGCGAAAGATCCCACTGCGTCTTGGTGTCTTTGGTCGGGATGACTTCGATTTTGCCGGGGCGCCCTTTTGCATGGTAATCGAGCGCGTCCTGCTTGTTCAGTTTCTTGGCCATAAAAAGATTGAATTGGGGCTGCAATATACGGACTTCGGGCCGAACGGGCCTTAAATGCCTCCCCATTGTTGGTTAAAATTGCTTACTTTTACGCTGTTAAACATTCGCTTTTAATATGATACAACGCATACAAAGCCTTTGGCTCCTTCTTGCGGCCGTTGCCGGCGTAGCCGTCGCCCGCTTCGATCTGTGGAAAGCCACCTACACCAAAGGCGCCGCCGCAGGCACGGATATTTTCAACGCCACATCCAACTACATGGTTTTCATCCTGTTGATCATTAGCATCCTCCTGTCTGCCGGTTGTATCTTCCTGTATAAAAACCGCAAACTGCAATTCCGCCTGACGGTCGTGAACCTGCTCCTTTCCGTGGGCATCCTGGCGCTCATCTACCTGAAAATCGGGGAAAGCGCGCAAAAGCTGGCGGCAGACGGCGCCGTGAGCATTCGCGGCTCTTATCTCATCCCCGCCTTCCTCCCCGTGGTGATGATTGTTTGCCTCTTCCTGGCGGCACGCGGCATCTACAAAGATGAAAAGCTCATCAAATCGCTGGACCGCCTCCGCTGATCCGCGATTGCCACCATATGCAAGCCCTCCGCATGCCGGGGGGCTTTTCTGTTTCGACAGGGGCAACTGTATAATTACTGTATAGTTACTGTATAGTTCCTATATGGTTACTGTATAGTTACTGTATACTAACTGTAACCGAGCCCCCAGGCGAAAATACACAGTAACTATGCGGAAAATATCCCATATCCATCCTTTAACTACAGAGTTAACCTACATTTATTAACAAAAAAGCCGGCTGAACGGATCAGCCGGCTTTCGTGTCATATATTTCCGTTTACAGGAATTTCCCTGTATAACTGTCTTTCACTTTCTTCAGTCCTTCGGGCTGACCGGCGTACAGCAGCGTTCCGCCGCCTTCGCCGCCTTCCGGCCCCAGGTCTATCACCCAATCCGCCGAGCGGATCACGTCGAGGTTGTGTTCGATCACCAGCACGCTGTGCCCCTGGTCGATGAGCGCGTTGAAAGAATCCAGCAGCTTCTTGATGTCGTGGAAGTGCAGACCGGTGGTAGGCTCGTCGAAGATGAAGAGGATATGCCCCTGCGCCTTGCCTTTGCCCAGGAACGACGCCAGCTTCACACGCTGCGCTTCCCCGCCCGAAAGCGTATCGCTCGACTGCCCCAGCTTCACATAGCCCAGGCCCACATCGCTCAACGGTTTGATCCTGGCGATAACATCTTTCTCCTCTTTAAAGAATTCGATCGCCTCATCCACGCCCAGTTCCAGGATATCGAAGATATTTTTCCCTTTGTACTGCACTTCGAGCACTTCGTCTTTGAAGCGCTTCCCGCCGCAGGTTTCGCAGGTCAGGTGTACGTCTGCCAGGAACTGCATTTCCACGATCACTTCGCCTTCGCCCTTGCAGGTGTCGCAGCGCCCGCCGTCCACGTTGAATGAAAAATGCTTGGGCTGGAAGCCGCGCATCTTGCTCAGGGGCTGTTTGGCGAACAGGTCGCGGATTTCGTCATATGCCTTGATGTAGGTAACCGGGTTGGAACGGCTGGATTTGCCGATGGGGTTCTGGTCCACCATTTCGATCTGGGTGATGAAATCCATATCGCCTTTCATCACGCGGTACTGGCCCACACGGTCGGTAAACTCCCCTTTCAGCTTCATGAGCGCCGGGTAGAGAATCTGCTTCACAAGCGTGGTTTTCCCGGATCCGGACACACCGCTCACCACCGTGAAAATCCCCAGAGGAAATTCCACATCCACGTTCTTCAGGTTATTCTGCCGGCAGCCTTCCAGCTGGATGGAGCGCTTCCACTTGCGGAGGTGCGCCGGCGGCTCCAGGCGGTAGTGGCCGCTGAGGTATTTGCCGGTGAGGCTCTTGCCGTCTTTCAATATTTCGGGATAAGTGCCCGAGAAGGTCACCTCGCCGCCGAGGTGGCTCGCCAGTGGGCCCATGTCGATAATGTAATCGGCTTTTTCCATCATCTGCTCGTCGTGTTCCACCACTACTACGGTGTTGCCGAGGTCGCGCAGCTCATGCAGCACCCGGATGAGCCGGTGCGTATCGCGGGCATGCAGCCCGATGCTCGGCTCGTCGAGGATGTAGAGGGAATTGGTGAGGTTGCTGCCCAGGGTACGCGTCAGCTGGATGCGCTGGCTTTCGCCGCCCGACAGCGTATTGGCCACCCGGTTCAGGGTAAGATAACCCAATCCCACGTCCAGCAATGTTTTCAGCCGGTGGTTGATCTCGATGAGGATCCTTTTGGCCACTTGCTGCTGGTATTCGCTCAGTTCGAGGTTGTCGAACCAGACTTTCAGCTTCTCCACAGGCATGTCTACCAACTCCGAAATCCCCTTGCCGCTCACTTTCACGTACGTGGCTTCCTGGCGGAGGCGGGCGCCGTGGCAGGTGGGGCAGATGGTCCGCCCGCGGTAACGGGCCTGCATTACGCGGTATTGCACCTTGTAGAGATTCTGCTCTACCATCTTGAAGAATTCGTTGATACCGTAGAAGTGCTCGTTGCCTGACCAGAGCAGCTCCAGCTGCTCGTCGGTAAGGTCGGAGATGGGTTTATGGACGGGGAAATTGAATTTGCGGGAAGATTTGATGAGCGCTTCCTTGTATTCGCCCATCTTTTCGCCGCGCCATGGCGCGATGGCCCCTTCGAACACGCTGAGGCGCTTGTCGGGGATCACGAGGTCGCGGTCGATCCCCAGCACCTGGCCGAAACCTTCGCAGGTGGGGCAGGCGCCGTAAGGGTTATTGAAGGAGAAAAGGTTCGGAACAGGCTCTTCGAACTGGATGCCGTCCAGCTCGAAGCGGTTGGAGAATACGGGCCCCAGCTTGCCGTCGACCTCCAGGGTGCAATATCCCTCGCTTTCGTAGAAGGAGGTTTGCACGGAGTCGGCGATGCGGTGCTTGTCGTCTTCTTCGAAGTCTTTCACCACGATGCGGTCGATCAGCACGAATGTATCGGCGGCGATTTTCGGGGCTTTTTCTTCCATCAGCTCCTCGATCCGGACGAGCGCGCCGCCTGCGTAGAGCCTGGAAAAGCCTTTCTGCATGAGGATATTAAGCTCTTCCAGCGGCTTGCGGTTGGCATGCTGGCGGAAGGGGACGAGTATCTGGACTTTGGCGCCCTGGGGGAGTTTTGAGATGTAGTCCACCACATCGGCCACTTCGTGCTTTTTGACGAGCTGGCCGGTAACGGGAGAAAAGGTTTGCCCGGCGCGGGAAAAGAGCAGGCGGAGGTAATCGTAGATCTCGGTCATGGAGCCTACGGTGGACCTGGGCGTGCGGGTCACCACTTTTTGTTCGATGGCGATGGCGGGACAGATGCCTTTTATATAATCGACGTCCGGTTTGTTCATCCGCATGAGGAACTGGCGGGCGTATGCGCTGAGGCTTTCCGCATAGCGGCGCTGGCCTTCGGCGTAGAGGGTGTCCATCGTGAGGCTGGACTTTCCCGATCCGCTCACACCGGTGACAACCACGAGCTGGTTCCTGGGGATGGAGACGCTGACATTTTTAAGATTATGCACCCTCGCTCCCTTGATAAAGATGGCGTCAGGAGCGCTAACTGGTTCACGTTCAACGGTTTTTTCCTTGGATTTGACTTTTGCGCACATAAGGATTACAAATGTACGTATTAACGGGTATTTTACAGGAAGCTTGTTGTTTTATTCAACTATTCCGTTATATTTGCATTGACCGGTATGCTTATACCTAGTTCACCCCGGTTGGATTCATCACAAAAAATTGTACATTATCGTTCGACTTTTACGCTACTAAACAACCTACTGACGGCAACGTCCGTACTATTTACTAACCGCTATTGGTAGACGTATATGCAAGTAATGTACAAGCTGAACGATGAACAACTCATCACACTGTTCAAAAAGGGCCATGCTTCCGCTCTGGAAGAGTTGGTTTACCGTCATAAGGACAAACTTTTCACTTCCATCGTATTACTCGTTAAAGACAGTTTTCTTGCTGAGGATATCTTCCAGGACACCTTCATCAAGATCATTGATACCATACGTGCCGACCGATACACTGAGAAAGGAAAATTTCTGCCCTGGGCGATGCGCATCGCGCACAACCTTTGTGTGGATTATTTCAGGAAAGTCAAGCGTACGCCGGTAATCAAGACCGGAGACGATAAAGATATTTTCAATGTGCTGAATTTCAGCGAGCCCAGCGCCGAAGAGAAAATGATGACGCGGCAAAGCCACAACAACGTGCGCCGCATGCTGGACCTCCTCCCTGAAGAACAGCGCGAAGTTATTATTCTCCGCCATTATGCGGACCTCAGCTTCAAGGAGATCGCGGACCTCACGCAGGTGAGCATCAACACCGCCCTTGGCCGTATGCGGTACGGCCTGATCAATCTCCGGAAGATGATGACGGAAAAACAGATTTGTTTGTAATGCCCTTTTTTTGCTTGCCATGAACGGGCGGTAAGATGCAAGTCTACCGCTCGTTTTTTTATTTCCCCTTCCCTATCATCAATACTCCCGTGAGCACGAGCGCCGTTCCCGCCAGCTGCTCCCAGGTAATCGGTTCCCCCAGGAAAATATATGCCTGGACAATAGTCGCCACCGGTCCGATGCTGGTCACGATCGCCGTATTCCCCGACCCGATCTTGCGGATGCCTTCGCTGGTGAGGAAGGTTGGGATGACGGTGGATACGATCGCCATCTGGAAACACAGCCAGTAGGTTTCCCTGCTGAAATGGCGCACCTCCGCGCCGTGGGTTACAAAATATTGCGCAAAAATTCCCAGCGACGCAAAGCAAAGCGCATACGCCGTAAACTTCATCGACCCCACTTTCGGGATGATCTCCCCGCCGCCTACGATATAAAAAGCATACGTCACCGCGCAACCCAGCACCAGCAGGCACCCCGTGATCACCCCCGGGCTCCATTCCTGCCGGATGTCGCCCACGAACACTACCAGCATCCCCGCGTAAGCGATCGCCAGGGCCAGGAACTGCGTACGGGTCACCTTCCGCTTGAAGGCCACCGCGCCGATCAGCAACGCGAATGTGGGATAGAGGAACAGGATCAGCCGCTCCAGCCCCGCCGAAATGTAGGCCAGCCCCAGGAAATCGAGGAGGCTGCTGATGTAATACCCCAGCAGGCCCAAACCCGCCACCCAGCACCATTGCTTCGGGGTCAGTTTCACATTGTCGGGCCGGCGGTAAAGTACGATGGCGGTGATGACGTAGAACGGGAGTGCGAAAGCCATCCGCAGCGCCAGCATGGAAATGGCGTCTATGGCTTCCGTCCGGTAGATGAGTTTGACGTAAATGGCTTTGGCGCTGAACATCATCGCGCCCACAAGGGCCATGGCGTAGCCAAGCGCATAATTAGACCTGTTCATGGTATTGGTAAGGGCCCTGCCGGTTGGGATCACCGGCAGGACCGGCTATTGGGTATCCCGGAATCCGGGATCAGACTTTTTCATATACGATGGCCGCACCCTGGCCCACGCCTACGCACATCGTGGCCAGCCCGTATTTCGCGCCTTCGCGGCGCTGCATTTCGTGCAGGAGGGTGGTGGTGATGCGTGCACCGCTGCAGCCCAGCGGGTGGCCGATGGCGATGGAACCGCCGTTGGGATTGATTTTCGACGGATCGAGCTTCAGTTCGCGGATGCAGGCGAGTGACTGCGCCGCGAAGGCCTCGTTCAGTTCGATCACATCCAGGTCGGCCACGCGGATGCCGCTGCGCTGCAGGGCTTTGACGGTGGCGGGCACCGGCCCGATGCCCATGATGGCCGGGTCTACCCCTGCCACGCCCATCCCCCGGATCATAGCCAGCGGCGTAAGGTCGAACCGTTTGAGTGCGGCTTCGGAGACGATCAGCACCGCCGAGGCGCCGTCGTTGATGCCGGAAGAGTTGCCGGCCGTTACGGTACCGTCTTTGGCGAAGGCGGGACGGAGGTCCGCCAGCTTCTGGAGGCTCGTTTCGCGGGGGTGCTCATCGGCTGAGAAAACCACTTTATCCTGTTTGTTGGGGGTGATTTCCACGGGAATGATTTCCTGCTGCCAGATCCCTGCCTGGAGGGCTTCTTTGTATTTGGATTGCGATTCGAAGGCGAAGCGGTCCTGGTCTTCCCGGGAGATTTTCCATTCCCGGGCCACGTTCTCGGCGGTTTCGCCCATGGAGAAAGGGTAGTAGCGGTCGGCGAGCTGTTTATTGGTGAAGCGCCAGCCGATGGTGGAGTCGTAGATCTCGGTTTTGCGGCTGAAGGCGCCGTCGGCCTTGGGCATCACGAGGGGCGCGCGGGTCATGCTTTCCACGCCACCGGCGATATAGACGTCCCCTTCTCCTACCATAACGGCCCTGGCGGCGTCCATGATGGCCTGGAGGCCGGAGGCGCAGAGGCGGTTGACGGTGTTGCCTGCTACGGACACGGGCATTCCGGCGAGGAGAACGGCCATGCGGGCCACGTCGCGGTTGTCTTCTCCGGCTTGATTAGTGGCGCCGGCGATCACGTCTTCCACGGCCGAGGGGTCGAGGGTGGGGTTCCGGGAGAGGAGGGACCGCAGCATGAGGGCCAGCAGGTCGTCGGGGCGGATGGAGCTCAGGGCGCCGCCATAGCGGCCGATGGGGCTTCTTACCGCGTCAACTATGTAAGCAGTTTGCATACGTGAAATGGTTAGGAATTGCGAATGTAGGGCTTCCAATCCGGATAACCAGCCACACAAACGAATCTACAATTCGGCAATCCGAAAATCGGATGTACCTTTGCAGGATGACGAGGAAGCAAAATATCCGGCACCTGACACTCCCCCAGCTGCGGGAGGTGTTTGGAGAGATGGGGGAAAAGCCGTTCAGGGCCCAGCAGGTGTACGAATGGATCTGGGCCAAGCAGGCGCCCGGGTTCGACGCCATGACCAACCTGAGCAAAAACCTCCGGGCCGGCCTGGAGGAGCGGTTTGACTTCCCCGCCGTAACCGTGGACGCGACCCAGCAAAGTACCGATGGCACGATCAAGAGCCGTTTCCGCCTGCACGACGGGTACCTGGTGGAAGGGGTCCTCATCCCAACTTCCTCCCGTCAAACCGCCTGCGTATCCTCCCAGGTAGGCTGCAGCCTCAGCTGCAAATTCTGCGCTACCGGGTTTATGGACCGCAAGCGCAACCTCGAATTCGACGAAATTTTCGACGAAGTGGCGCTCATCAACCGGCAATCCATGGAATCAGCCGGTAAAAAGCTCACCAACATCGTATACATGGGCATGGGCGAACCGCTGCTCAACTATAAAAATGTGCTGAAATCCATCGAAATGATCACCTCGCCCGACGGCCTGGCCATGAGCCCCAAAAGGATCACGGTGTCTACCGCAGGCGTCGCCAAGCAGATCAAGCAGCTGGGAGACGATAAAGTGCGCTTCAACCTCGCCCTTTCCCTCCACGCCGCCAACGATGAGAAACGCAGCGAGATCATGCCTATAAACGATTCCAACAATCTCAAAAACCTCGTGGAAGCCCTTAATTACTTCTACAAGGCCACCGAAAACGAAATCAGCTTCGAATATATCCTGTTCAAGGACTTCAACGATTCCCTCAAGGATGCAGATGAACTGATCAAAATTTACCGGCAGGTACCGGTAGACCTGGTGAATATCATCGAATACAACCCGATCGATAACGCCCGGTTCCAGAAGCCCTCGGAAGAAAAAACCACGGCTTTCATGGAGTACCTCGGTAAAAACCGCGTCAATGCCCGCCTCCGCAGAAGCCGTGGGAAGGATATCGACGCCGCCTGCGGACAGCTCGCGAACAAAGCATAAAACATACTGCAGGAATGCAGCAAACAATCATACAACATGAAACAAAGCAGACCGCCCCGCAAAGGCTTCACACCGTTCAAGGAAAATAAAAGCGGCAAACCGTCCCGCTCCGGCGACGACAAGCCCGCCGGTAAATCTTTCCGCGACAGGGATAGCAAAGAAGGCAAGCCTTTCGGCGATAAACCCAAAAGAACTTTCGGTGGCGACAAAGAAGGCAAGCCCTTCGGCGATAAACCCCGCAGATCTTTCAGCGGCGACAAGGAAGGCAAGCCTTTCGGCGATAAACCCAAAAGAACTTTCGGTGGCGACAAGGAAGGCAAACCCTTCGGCGACAAACCCCGCAGATCATTCAGCGGCGACAAGGAAGGCAAACCCTTCGGCGACAAATCCAAAAGAACCTTCGACGGCGACAAGCCCAAAAGAACCTTCGGCGATAAGGATGAAAAGTCCTTCCGCGACAAAAAAGAAGGAAAAACTTTCGATAAATCTTCCAAAACAGACGGCGACCGCGAATTCAAACCTAAAAAGGAACGCGAAGTTAAACCCGGCGACAAGCTTTTCCAGCATGCCTTCGCCGACGGCGCGCCCTTCAAGGAGCTCCGCTCCCGCAAAGGCAAACCGAAAGATCCCAAGGATATCGTGGAAGACAAATCCTTCGGCGAGATCCAGGACGAGAAATCCTACAAAGAGCTTCGTGGCGACAAGCCCCGCCCGCGTAAAAGCGAGCGCAAGGCCGCTGTTCACGGTTCCAAATCCAACAAACCCAAGAGCACCCGCAAGCGTATTGCCGTTGAGGCCCCGGTGGAAATCGAGGGCGGCGAAATGCCCCTCAACAAGTTCATCGCCCATTGCGGCATCTGCAGCCGCCGCAAGGCCGTGGATTATATCAAGGAAGGCAAGGTGACCGTAAACGGCGAAGTGATCGTGGAACCAGCTTTCAAAGTGACCGGCAAGGAAGCTGTAAAACTGAACGACAAGCGCATCCACCTGCAGAAAAACCTCGTGTATGTGCTGCTCAATAAGCCCAAAGGCTATATCACCACAACCGACGATCCCGAAGGCCGCCAGACCGTAATGGAACTGGTGGAAGACGCAGCGGAAGAGCGCCTCTACCCTGTAGGCCGCCTCGACCGGAATACTTCAGGCCTGCTGCTGCTCACCAACGACGGCGAGCTGGCGCAGAAACTGGCCCATCCGAAGCACAACGTGAAGAAAATCTACCATGTGGAGCTGGACAAACCGCTCACCAAAGCCGACTTCGACCGCATCCTGGGCGGCCTGGAGCTGGAAGACGGGATGGCTTCGGTAGACAGCCTGGCCTGGGTGGACACGAAAGATAAAAAGCAGATCGGCATTGAGATCCATAGCGGCAAAAACCGCATCGTCCGCCGGATATTCGAGCACCTCGAATACCGCGTGGAGAAGCTGGACCGCGTGATGTACGCAGGCCTCACCAAAAAGAACCTCAACCGCGGCAAATGGCGCTTCCTCAGCGAGAAGGAAGTGATCCTCCTCAAACATTTTAAATAGTGGCTGCGCAACATGCGAATTGAATCCCTCATTATATTCGAGAACGACGATTTTGTGGCGGTCAGCAAGCCTTCGGGTTTGCTGACCATCCCCGACCGGCACGATAACGAGCTGGCTTCTTTATCGGGGATGCTGAAAAAGAAATACGGGCAAATCTACACCGTTCACCGTATCGACCGCGATACCAGCGGCCTGGTGATTTTCGCCAAAAACGAAGTGATGCACAAGTTCCTGTCCCAGCTGTTTGAGTCGCGGGACGTGGAGAAATACTACCTGGGGCTGGTCAACGGCGACCTGCCGCTGCCGGAGGGCAGTGTGAACGCGGGCATTATGGAGCACCCGGTTCAGCGCGGAAAGATGGTGACAAACGCCAAGGGTCGCCCTTCCCTTACGGATTATGCCGTGGAAGAGGCTTTTGGGGTATACAGCCTGGTGAGGTTCCGCATCCACACGGGCCGTACCCACCAGATCCGTGTGCATATGAAGCACCTGGGGCATCCTATCGCGGTGGACGAGTTGTATGGCACGGCTACGCCGGTGCTGTTGTCGGCCATTAAGAAGAAGTTCCGGTTGGGAAAATTCACGGAAGAAGAGCGCCCCCTCCTGCAAAGGCTCGCCCTGCACGCCTGGAAGCTGAAATTTACCGGGCCCAACGGGGAAACCGTGGAACTGGAAGCCCCCCTTCCCAAAGACATGCAGGCCGTTCTCCAGCAATTGCGGAAACATAAAAAGGCTTAAAGACAACTAAATCAACGGTTTTACCGTTTGCTATACATTAACACCCGGATGTCGTTACATTTGGGTGTTTTCGCGTAAATTACCGTCAAACTGCTTTGCATATATGTTCAAGCTCCGGATCGCAGCTGCCGCATTCATAGGAATAGCGGCTTTCGCTGCCTGCAAAAAAAGCGGAAACCCCTCTCCCGGCGACACTAACCCGCCGCCCACCACGCCTTCCGAAGGCACCAGGCTGCAACTCAGCCTCGATTCCCTTTACCTTTTCGCGAAACAAACTTATTTGTGGTACGACGCCATCCCGGCATACGAAGCATTCAATCCCCGGCAATATGCCAGGAGTGATGAGTTTGCCAGCATGTCGGACGCGATGTTTAAGATCACCCAGCTCAAAAACGACCCGGCCACCAACAAGCCATATGAGTACCTGTCGGCTACCAGGGCCAAGTTTTCCTACGTGGAAAAAGGGAACCTGGCGCGGGGGATCAAAGCGTCGGTGGACCTGGAAGGCGACGGGAACGACCTGGGGCTTATCCTGACGATCGTCACTTTCGGTTCCGATCCCACTAAATTTTTATATGTCCGCAATGTGGAAAAGGGCTCCCCGGCCGACAAAGCCGGCCTGACCCGCGGCTGCCTCATCACGAAACTGAACGATGGCAATCCGCCCTCAGACGCGGCCGGCGCCAATGCACTCATGAACAGCGCCACGGCCAAACTGACTTTCACCAGGCCGAACGGTGGCACCACCTCCACAGTTACCCTCACCAAAGCCGCTTACAAAAGCGACCCGGTGGTGATGTGGAAAACGTTCCCGGTGCAGAACGGTAACAAAACGGGGTACCTGGCGCTGGCGCACTTTTCCCGGCAAACGGTCGCCAAGCCTTCGCTGGATGCAGCTTTCGCCCAATTCGCGACCGATGGCGTGAACGCCGTGGTGGTGGATCTCCGGTACAACGGCGGCGGATATGTATCCACGGCGGAGTACGTCACCAACCTCATCGCCCCTTCCGGGATGCAGACGAAGGTGATGTACAAGCAGGTTTACAACGAACTGGTGCGAACCGGAAAAGCCACGATTCTCAAATCCCTCCCTTACCTCGACGCCAACTACCAGCAGGTGTACCAGGGCTCGAAGGCGCTCACTTACGATGACCTCGATTTCTCTGAAAACGGGAATACTTACTTTTTCAATAAACAAGGCCCGCTGACCACGGTGAAAAAAGTCGTTTTCATCGTATCAGGCGCTACGGCATCTGCGAGTGAATTGGTTATCAATTCGTTCAAGGCATGGCCGGACAACGTGACGGTGCGCACCGTGGGTACTAAAACTTATGGCAAGCCTGTGGGCTTCTTTGCGATAGGGATCGACAAATTCACCGTATACATGGCTCAGTTCTCTAGCAAAAACGCCCTGAGCCAGGGTGATTATTATGGTGGCATGACGCCGGACATCGCTGCGCAGGACTTCATCCCCCGCGATTTCGGCGACCCGGAAGAATCCAGCCTCAAAACCGCACTCAACTGGATTAATACCGGGGCTACCTCCGGCGCCAGGATGGCTGCTCCCGTGCTCATGACCAACGGGAAAGTGGTGAATACGGATAATATGCGGATCCAGGAAGTCGGGGAAGAACGCTTCAACGGCCTGGTGGAAGACCGCCGCAAGGTAAAAGAACAATAAAATCCATAAGATTTTCCAATATCAAGAAGAGGTTGCCTTACCGGCAGCCTCTTTTTTTGTGGCGGGAGGGGCATAAAAAAACGGGGAAAAATCCCCGTTTCGTAAAATCAAAAACCAACCATTAAAAAAAGAATCAGGAGTAAAACCCTGCAACTATTTGAGTTACAGGGTTCGTGCTCCAGTATTTTTGAACTTCCTTGCCGGAAGATAGTAGCTTTCGCGCGGTGAGACGGAAGCGCCGTCCGCGGCAAAGATACGTTGTTTATTTATTCGGCTGCGGTGTTGTTCTCAGATAAGGCTTGATAATTTTGTGGCCTTTCGGGAATTTGCCCGGAATGTCTTCCGTTTTAACCGCTGCGGTAACGATCACGTCTTCGCCGTCTTTCCAGTCAGCCGGTGTAGCCACGCTATAGTTGGCGGTCAGCTGCAGGGAATCGATCACGCGGAGCACTTCATGGAAGTTGCGGCCGGTGGAAGCGGGGTAAGTGATGGTCAGCTTCACTTTCTTGTCGGGCCCGATTACGAACAGGGAGCGAACGGTGAAAGTTTCAGATGCGTTGGGGTGGATCATACCGTAGAGGTTGGCCACCGTTTTGTCTTCGTCTGCGATGATCGGGAAGTCAACGTTGCAGTTTTGCGTCTCGTTGATATCGTTGATCCAGCCTTTATGTTTATCGAGCGGGTCAACGCTGAGTGCGAGCACTTTTACGTTGCGCTTCTTGAATTCGCCATTTAAGAGGGCAGTTTTACCAAGTTCGGTGGTGCAAACAGGGGTATAATCTGCGGGGTGGGAGAAGAGAATCCCCCAGCTGTCGCCGAGGTAATCGTAAAAGTTGATTTCTCCAATGGTGGTCTTTGCCGTGAAATTGGGAGCTGTGTCCCCTAATCTTAAACTCATAACAATATCCTGTTTAAGGAATTCAAAAATAGCATTTTCCTACAATTTTAATAGACTTTATCGATATTTTTTTGCGGGTTAAGGAGATTTTAAGGAGCGGCGGTCCGGACCTGGCCTGGAGAAGGAGCCTGATCCGGACGTAAACCGGCAGGGAAAACCGGCGCCGCCCCAGGGAAAATGCGCGAGGGGCATGGAGGTATAGGGCGCAAAACAGGACAGCACCTGTGCGCTGTACGCATTCCGGCAGTTACGGGCCGGGGTACAGGGATATTTGTTGCATTCGTTTGGGATAGCAATATGGGCTTGTTGTTTCCGGGAGGGCCTGGGTTAACGGCAGCCGGGTTGCTGCGGGAAACGCTCAGAATTTCATTTTGCCTCGCGGACGGCCCCGCATAGATTATGCAGGGGCCGCCGCTTGGGTTAATCGCCCGGAAGGTGCTTACGGCCGCTCTCGAAGAAAGGCCCGCCTCCGGTGCTCACATCAGGCAAAACTGCGACGGTTGCCAATTGCAGCGCCGCCGGGTGACAACAATGGATAAAGGAACTGTCATTTCAACAGTCCGTCTGCGGGTTAACCCGGGCAATGGCGCCCGTCTGGGGTTTACATGCGGGTGAAAGGCCAGGGGACCGGCTTCGTGGTTAACAGAGCCCGCAACGTATTGCGGACTTCCAATGGACGATCAGCGGTTTAACAACAACGGATCTAAAACAAGCGGCGCATGGCTGAGACCAGCCGCCGCCGGGGTTCTTTACAACGGATGTCGGAACAACTGCAACGTCTTTTACTGATGGGTTTTGACACAGCAGCCCCTCCGGGCCGGGTAACAAGGGATGTTCAGCTCGGGCGGACCGGCCTTTTGCCGGAACCACCGCTTTCAAGGGTTCTCAAAACAACGGATAGCGGGGAATGCTTTACTTATTTTCACCTGCCTGACGGTACGCGTAATAAGCAAGGGTGTATTTCATATCATCCGCCAGATCGGCCTGCTGGCGCGCGGCATCCTCGTCGAACTCCAGCTCCAGGTAGCCCAGGTACAGCTCATAACTTTTGCCCAGCGCCTGCATGCAATGTTCCACGCCACGGGCGTAGGCTTCCGCACGCGTTACGGGCTCGGCCCGGCGGATGTAATAACAGTCGTCATTCGTATAATCCGCCCAATCCCCCCGTTGAATTCCGGGCGCTCCAGGCTGAAGGCGATATTGTCGAACAAAACGGCCTCTCCCAATTGCGCTTCAAAATCAATGATTTCGGGGATCTGTTCCATATGTTCCAGTTTCTGCACAATAGCCATTTGAACGGCTTCGCTCTTGTCTTCTATCGCACGGAGCATCGTGTTGAGCACATCGTAATTCGTCACGAAGTCGCATTTGCGCCAGCCTTCGGCCGTCTGCATATACCCCCAGCAGGTGAGGTAATGAGAGTCGTCCAGGATAATCTGTCCTACCTTGATGGCGGTGGCTTCCAGTTGGGCTGCGGTTGTTACGGATACCTTTCTCATAGTTTCGTGATTGATGACAATACAAAAGTAGAAGGGCCCTACGCAGGGGATATGCGTAGTGAAAATGTTTTATTTTTAACCCGAAAAACAACCTTACCATGCCCAAGAACAAAGACGCCCTTTCCCGTTACCGCTGGCTGGACGAGCGCCTGCGCAACAAGCGTCTCCCCAAACCCAGCCTGGACGACCTCGTGGAATTCGTGTCGGAGAAAATGGACAAAACCATCGCCGTGCGTACTATCCAGAAGGATATCGAGGATATGCGCAACGATCCCGATCTCAATTATTTCGCGCCGATTGTGTACAACCGCAGTACGCGCGTATATCAATATGAAGACGAAAACTTCTCCATCGGCAACGCGCCGATCGACGAAGCCGACCTCCAGGGGCTGGAGGTAGCCATCGGCATCCTGGAACAGTTCCGCAGCCTGCCAGTGATCCAGCGCTTCGAAGACGCGATCCTTAAAATCGCCGCCAGCGTAAAAATGAACCGGCAGGACCTCGAGAACCGCGGCCTTATCAAATTCAGCCGCGGCACACATTATAAAGGCGCAGAGCTCATCCCCGACATCGTGGACGCCATCAAGAACCTGGAAGTCATCCGCATCGCGTATCAAACCTTCGACCGCACAGCGCCCAAAGAACACTGGGTGGAGCCTTACCATCTCCGCGAATACAACCACCGCTTTTACCTCATCGGCAAAAGCCAGAAATCACGGGGAGGAACGGTGCTCACCTTTGCGCTCGACCGTATCGTTAACCACTGGCTCACCAACGATAAGTTCGACGCCAAGAATTTTGACGATGCCGACTATTTCAAAAACGCCATCGGCATTACCGTAGCCGAGGGCGATCCGGAAGAGATCATCCTTTCCTACACGCCGCTACAGGGCAAATACGTCAAGACGCAGCCGCTGCACCCTTCGCAGGAGATTATCACCGATAACGAAGAGGAATGCCGCGTGCGCCTCCGGATTGTGGTGAACCACGAGCTGGTGATGCTGATCCTCAGCAGCGGAGGGCGCGTGAAAGTCGTTCAGCCGCAGCACCTGGCCGACAGGATCCGTCAGGAAGCGACTGATATATTAAATCGTTACCAATAAAAAAACCGCCCGGTGCTTGCGCTGCCGGGCGGTTCTCATTTATATTCCGTACTGCGGTTATTTCGCGGGTTTCTGGAGGATGCTCGCGTCGATGGCGGGATTGGCCTGCACTTTGGTGATCATGATTTTTGTATCCATGGGCAATTGCTCGATAACGGAAGCATATACAAAACCGTCGTCGGTTTTCTTGAATTCGCTCATTTTCGTTTCCAGCTCCATCGTCTGCCCCTGAACGGTGGCAGAATGGATGCGCTTCACGATATAATAGCTGGCGGCGTCGATGAAATAATTTACAACGGTGCCATTTTTACGGGTAAGCTTGAATTTGTAGGCTTCTTTCCCGTCAACATTTTCTTTTCCCACCAGTTCCAGGTTATGGCCTTTGGTTTTGGCGTCGATGATTTCGCCCTGGAGGTCGAGGTCATTGCCAACGTCTTTCATATCTTCCGCACTCGCGTCTACTGGTTCGGTTTGTTGCTGGATGGGCAGGAAATACCAGCCGCCGGTAGGGGTGGCCACCTGGATGTTGTGCGTGCCCATGGCTTCAAATTCCATCCGCATGCCGGTATTGCTGATAACGGATACCTTGAAGGGGAACTCCATGCCCTGGACCGACATATTCCCTTCCGAGACCATGGCTTTTAGGGATTTCAGTTTGGCATCACCGCCCATGGCGGCCTGGTGCTTGCCGATGATTTCGTCAGCTGACTGTGCTTTCGACTGCAATGCCGCTCCGCTGAGGGCTATGGCGATGGTTAACGCGAGGATCTTTTTCATTGTTCAGGATTTTATAGATGGATGTTTAGACGTCTATTGAACACAAATGTATCTTTTCCAGGAAACTGGCAAAATCATTCACCTTGTTTTAACTGTTTTTTACGAGTTTTAACCTTATGAACGCATTGCATTTAGCGGGGATCGTGGTCGATGTTCCCGGCAGAAGAACCTTTCCCGCGGTTGTTTCCGTGGCAGACGGCAAGATCGCCGGCATAATTCCAACGGATCAGCCGGTGCCCCAACGCTACATCCTTCCCGGCTTCATCGACGCGCATGTACATGTGGAAAGCTCCATGCTGATCCCCTCCGAATTCGCCAGGATGGCGGTGGTGCATGGCACGGTAGGCAGCGTTTCCGACCCGCACGAAATCGCCAATGTCTGCGGTGAGGCAGGCGTGGAATTTATGTTGGAAAACGGGCGGCAGGTGCCTTTCCGCTTCTGCTTCGGCGCGCCTTCCTGCGTTCCCGCTACCATTTTCGAAACGGCTGGCGATGTCATCGGTCCGGATGGGGTAGACAGGCTCTTGCAAAGGCCCGATATCTATTACCTTTCTGAAATGATGAATTTCCCCGGTGTGCTGCATGGCGATCCGGAAGTGATGGCCAAGATCGCATCCGCCCGGAAATTCGGCAAACCGGTAGACGGCCATGCGCCGGGGTTGCGCGGAGAAACGGCGGCGCAATACGCTTCCGCGGGGATCAGCACCGACCACGAATGTTTCACGCTCGATGAAGCGCTGGACAAACTGGCGGCGGGCATGCACATTCTTATCCGGGAAGGGAG
The DNA here is from genome assembly GCF_038396755.1 of Chitinophaga pollutisoli. Classification (NCBI taxonomy): domain Bacteria; kingdom Pseudomonadati; phylum Bacteroidota; class Chitinophagia; order Chitinophagales; family Chitinophagaceae; genus Chitinophaga; species Chitinophaga pollutisoli. The sequence continues at coordinate 2,621,244 of NZ_CP149822.1, forward strand.
TGCGGCGCGCAACTTCGAAGCCCTCGAACCGCTGATCGCCACACATCACCAGCGGGTGATGTTTTGCAGCGACGACAAGCACCCCGACAACCTCGAGGAAGGGCATATCAACTTGCTGGTGAAGAGAGCGCTGGCTAAGGGGCACGATCTGTTCAACATCCTCCAGGCCGCCTGCGTCAATCCCGTGCGGCATTACGGCATTCCCGCGGGGCTCCTGCGCGCGGGGGATCCGGCTGATTTCATAATCGTCAATAATCTTTCCGATTTTACCATCCTCGAAACCTGGATCGGCGGCGTACAGGTGGCGGCGGAAGGCAATACCCTCATTGCCCCGGTGCCAGTGAAACCCATCAACCGCTTCCACTGCACCGCGAAATCCGCGCACGACTTCCGCGTTCCCGCCCCGGCGGGCGTTTCCACCGTGCAGGTCATCGAAGCGCTGGACGGCCAGCTCATCACCCATCCCCTCACCTTCCGGCTAACCGCCAAAGACGGCTTCCTGGTCAGCGACGTTTCGCAGGACGTGCTGAAAATAACGGTGGTTAACCGTTACCAGGATGCGCCGCCGGCCGTGGCATTCATCCGCAACTTCGGATTGCGCGCCGGCGCCATCGCATCCACGGTGGCGCACGACAGCCATAATATTATTTCGGTGGGCGTTGATGATGAAAGCATCCAACGTGCTGTGAACGTCCTTATCAGCGCGGAAGGCGGCATCTGTGTTATCGACGGCGGCAACGAATACATTCTTCCCTTGCCGGTGGCGGGGCTTATGAGCGCCGGCGATGGCTATGTAGCGGCGCGCCGCTACAGCCAGCTCGACAAGGCCGCGAAAGCGCTCGGCAGCAAGCTCGACGCGCCTTTCATGACGTTATCGTTCATGGCGCTGCTCGTCATCCCCCACCTGAAACTCAGTGACAGGGGGCTATTCGACGGAGATAAATTTGCATTTACGGAATTGGCCCAGGCTTAGGCTTCGCTCACCCAGAGTGCGCCGTTCACGCTATCACGCGAGGCGCCGGTTACGGAAGAGAGGATATTGGGCTGCTGGCGCCAGCGGAGTGCGCCGATGAGCGCCATCACGAGGGCTTCCTTGTAGGCGGCGGTTTGCTCGTCGGGCACAACGAGGGTGATGCCCAGCGGGTCGAGGCGCGCGTCGATGGATTCGATGAGGAAGCGGTTGAACGCACCGCCGCCCGTCACAAGCATTTGCGTGCCTTTAGTGGGGAGATTCATGCCTTTTACCGAAGCTTCGATTTGCGTGGCGATGTGATCGACATAGGTCCGTAGTTTGCCCTGCACGGAAAGCGTGTGCCTGGCGATAAGCGGCAGCACGGTATCCGTTCCGAAGTCGTTAGCGAGGGATTTAGGCGCGGGTTGCCCGTAATAAGGCAATGCGTTGAGCGCGGAAAGCAACGCCTGATCGGTGACGCCGCCGGCCGCCAATGCGCCGTTTTCGTCGTAAGCTTTGCCAAGGCCCTGTGCCAGTGCGTCGAGGACGCGGTTGGCGGGGCAGATATCGAATGCCTGGTAGTGTTCCCCGTTTTTGGCGGAGATATTGGCGATACCGCCCAGGTTGAGCAGGTAACTGAAGTCGGAGAAGAGGTATTTTTCGCCGATGGGGACGATAGGCGCGCCTTGTCCGCCGAGGGCTACGTCAACAGCCCGGAGGTCGCTGATAACGGGCAGCGTGGTAACGGCGGCGATGGTAGCGCCGCAGCCCAGCTGCGCGGTAGTGTTTTGCTCCGGTATGTGGAAGGTAGTGTGGCCGTGGGATGCGATGAAGTGAATCTTATGGTCGAGGCCATGGCGGCTGATGAATGCGTTCACCTGTTCGCCGGTAAATCGGCCATAGGCGGTGTGCAACAACTGGTAATCACGGGCGTTCAGGCTGGTAGCCTTTGCCAGGGAGGTTTTCAGCTCTTCCGAGTAGGGAATGCATTCCGCGGTGTGGATCTGGTAAGACCACTGTCCCCTCACCTCCGTCAATTCCGTATAAACCATATCCAATCCATCCAGCGAACTACCTGACATTAACCCGATTACGTGATATACCATTAGAAAAATTTTGGTAAAGATAATGGAAGGCCGGCTTTTTTTATGGAATCGGGCGGGTGATCTGCATCTGTAGGGAAACAAACCTACCCGATCATGAAACGCATTCTCCTGTTATGCGCCTGTATATTGGCGTGCGGGCAGCTCATTGCCCAGACGGTCCGGATCACCGGCAAAGTGCTCGACATCAACACCAAAGATCCCATTCAGGGTGCTACGGTCCGGATAGACGGCACCCATTTCGGTTCGCTGACAGACAGTACGGGTAAATTTATTTGTAAGGTGGCAAAGGGAAATTTCACACTGGAAGTTTCCTGGATCGGATACAATAAATTGGTGAAATCATTTTCAATGAATGATACGGCGGTGCTTATCGAGCTAACGCCTTCGGTGCAAGCGTTGCAGGAAGTAGCGGTAGTCGCATATGCTCCGCAAAAAAGAGAAAACCTTACTGCTTCCAACGTGATGATCAGGGGAGTCGCGACGGCCCCGGTGGCGGAAATGCGTTCCGATTACATTGGCACGCCCGTCAGCCGCGACGAATTCGCCGCCATCAAGGAAAACCGCTACCGGTTCGTGCAGCAGCAGCCGTTGAGTACTTTTTCTTCGGATGTCGATAAGGCGTCGTTTTCGCTGGTGCGGAATATGCTGAACATGGGAAATATTCCGGGGAAAGATGCGGTACGGGTTGAAGAATTGATTAATTATTTCGAGTATGATTACCCGCAACCTGCCGGCGACGCGCCCGTGGCGATCCAGGCCGATATGGCGCAATGCCCCTGGAACCCGGCGCACCAGTTGGTTAGGATCGGGATACAGGGAAAGACGATCCCGATAGACAACCTGCCGGCGAGCAACCTCGTTTTTCTGATCGACGTGTCTGGCTCGATGTCAGGCGCCAACCGGTTGCCGCTGGTGAAACAGGCGTTCCGGTTGCTGGTAAAGCAATTGCGCCCGCAAGACCGCGTTTCGATCGTGGTGTATGCGGGTGCGGCGGGGCTTTCCCTGCCGTCGACGCCGGGGAATAACAAGGACGCGATCCTCGGCGCCATCGACCGCCTGGAAGCGGGTGGCAGTACGGCCGGGGGCGCGGGCATCCAGCTGGCATATGCCACGGCGAAGGAACACTTTATCAAAGGCGGCAATAACCGCGTCATCCTCGCTACTGACGGCGATTTCAACGTAGGGATTTCGGATGTGGGGGAACTGGAACGCCTGATCGAAAAGGAACGCGAAGGGAATGTATACCTTTCGGTCCTGGGATTTGGCATGGGAAATTACAAAGACAACCGGCTGGAAACACTTGCGGATAAAGGAAACGGGCACTATGCCTATATCGACAATTTCGATGAAGCCCGCCGGACGTTCACGACGGAATTCGGCGGCACACTGTTCACCATCGCCAAAGACGTAAAGTTGCAGGTGGAGTTCAATCCCGCAAAGGTGCAGGCTTACCGGCTGGTTGGTTATGAGAACCGGCTGCTGGAAAACGAGGATTTCAACGACGACAAAAAAGATGCCGGGGAGATGGGGTCCGGGCATAGCGTAACGGCGCTGTACGAATTGGTGCCTCCGGGCGTGAAGCTGGAGGGGCCGAACGTGGACCCGCTGAAGTACCAGGCTACGGAAGCCCCGGTAATCCGAAGCGATGAGGTGCTGACGGTCAAGGTGCGGTATAAGCACCCCGAAGGCGGTGCCAGCAAGCTGCTGGCGCATTCGTTGAAGGGTGGTCCGCGCACTGTCGGGGAAAGCCCGGAGAGCTTCCGGTTGGCAGTGGCGGCTGCGCAATTCGGGATGTTGTTGCGGAAGAGTGAATACGCCGGGAAGTCGAGTTACGCGGGGGCTTTGGCGTTGCTTGGCGGATTGAAGGGGGCCGATGCGGAGGGGTACCGCGGGCAGCTCGTGAAAATGATTAAACAGGCGATGGCGCTGGAGGATATTGCCCGAAAGGATTAACATGTTTTTATAACAATGCCGGGCCACATCTCCCATATGACAGGGAGGTGTGGCCTACGCTTTTATGACTGCCCGAAAGGCACTGCCGGACTTTTACCAAACGGCCGTCAACACTGGAGAGAACATTTGTTATCATAGCGGAAAAAGCACCCCGGTAGCGAAAAAAATGCTATTTTGGCATGAACGCAAAACAGCAGGGTTATGATAATCAATCTGAGTGACACCAACTCACTGGTAGGCGAGTGGATGAGCGAGATAAGGGACGAGGTAATTCAGTGTGACCGGATGCGGTTCCGCCGCAACCTGGAAAGGCTGGGCGAAGTGGCCGCCTACGAGATCAGCAAAACGCTGATGTATGTGGACAAGGAAGTAGAAACACCGCTGGGCAGCGCGCATGTTCAGGTATTGAAGCATCAGCCGGTAATCGGGACCATCCTGCGGGCCGGGCTGGCGATGCACCAGGGGTTGGTCAATTATTTCGACAAGGCCGACCATGCTTTTATTTCCGCCTACCGCAAGCATAACCGCGACGGGACTTTCGAAATCAGGCTGGAATATGTTTCCTGTCCCCCGTTGGATGGGAAGGTGCTGATCCTGAGTGATCCGATGCTGGCGACGGGCGCCTCTTTGGTAAAAACCATCGAGCACCTGGGCGAGTTCGGCAAACCTGCTCATATTCATATTGTTACGGCAATTGCGTGTACCATCGGGATCGAGTACGTGCAGCGGAATGCCGATGCGAACATCAGCATTTGGGCGGGAGATATCGACGACGAGCTGACGGCCAAGGGTTATATTGTTCCCGGGCTGGGCGATGCGGGCGATCTGGCTTTCGGGGAGAAGGTGCAGCAGTAACAAAAAAGGGAAATCCGCGTTTTAAAAGCAGACACTGTTGAAGAATAATTATCCTGCGAATTGGCCTTGTCATTCACAACTAAATCTAAATCAACGCACCGCGCGATTATATAGATTTAATTTGGAATATGAAATTGATTTTCTACCTTAGCATTGTATAGTGTCCCTATCAGCCTTTAACTGACGAAGTATCGAAATGAAAAAACTACTACTCCTATTAACCATAGCCCTTTATGCATTCAGCCCTGTGAGGGCGCAGGACCCGCACTTCACGCAGTTTTTTGCGTCTCCGCTCACGCTGAACCCTGCATTTACGGGGTACTTCTCCGGCGACCTTCGTTTATCCGGCAATTACCGCAGTCAATGGCGCAGTATCGCATCGCCTTATATTACAGGCACGTTGGCGGCTGATTTTGGCATCTTGAAGAATTCCATTCCTTACACGGATACCTGGGGAGTTGGTATCCTGGCATTGTACGACAAGACTGGCGCTGGGGCACTTACGTCCAACTTCGTGGCGGCGAGTACGGCGTATCACAAAGGGCTGGATGTGGAAGGCAACCATACTTTGGGGCTGGGGGTTCAGATGGCGTTGGTACAGAAGCGGGTGGATCAGAGTAAATTGATTTTCGAGCAGCAGATCGGGGATAACGGATACGACCCTTCGCTGCCGAGTGGCGAAACGATCATGAATCCGAATATTTCTTACCTGGATTACAACGTAGGTTTGTTGTATAGCGGCCTGGTAGGTGAATCTTCGAATATCTACCTCGGCGCTTCCTATTACCATTTCACGCAACCGACAGAAACTTTCCTTGACAACAACAATAACCGCCTGAGCTATCGTTACACGGTACATGGCGGAGGATCTTTTCCTGTGAACGGCGGGAACCGCATCCACTTCAGCGCGCATTACATGCGTCAGAACCAGGCTGTAGAAACTACTATGGGCGCGGCTTACGGCTTTCTGCTCAACGATATGCCCGATGCACCCACCATTTTCTACGTGGGTTCGTGGTTCCGTCTGAAAGATGCAGTCAATCCGTATGTGGGTCTTGAGTTCAACAGCTTCAAAGTAGGCCTGAGCTACGACATGAACGTGTCTACCCTGAAGCCGGCCTCCAATTACCGCGGCGGTATGGAGATTTCTGTGATCTACATCGGCAAGAAAGGTGACAGCAACAAGAACGGCACGCTGTGCCCGAAGTTCTGATCCATTCCCGACGGGCTTTTCGCTATTATTTTCTCTTTCAGGTTTCCCACTTTGTCATCGTTTCGGCAGATTCGCATTTGCCCGGAACGAGATCGCATTTGCGGGGTTAAGCATGCTGAATGGCCAATGCTGACTTCCAGGAACAAGAAGTGTTGCAGTTAACCTGGCTACTCGTCACACGGGCTCTTTTCCCCGGCTCATCTGCAATTTGCTTGATTAGTTGGCTGGCGTTTGCTGAACGCCCGGGGTCAATGCCGACTTCGAGGTCATACAACATTAAAGTCTTCGTGGCCAGTTTACCTTCAAGACCTTTTTCCGGCTCACCACGACTCGCTTAATTAGCGGGTTCGCGACCGCCGAACTGCCGGAGCCGACGCTGTTTTTTTTAAAACTTACAGCATTAAAGTTTACTTGATCTGCTCAACGCACATACCTTTTCCATGGCTCAACTGCGACTTGTTCGATTAGCGGCCTGGCACTTACTGAACGACGGGGTCGGCACCGGCTTTCTATTGTAAGAGGTACAGAAGCCCCCTGGCCCGCTCAGCGCGCGAGCCCTTTTCCCCGGCTCACCCATTTGCTGCCGCGGATCGAAAACCGGTAAGGCAGATAGGCGTCTTCCATGGCATAGGCAACGCCAACACGGGTCCCGGCGAGAATATCCCGCGCGGGTACAGGTGCAGCGTCTTCGATCCAAATACGATTGCCCAGGAGATCCTGGCCTGTAAGCGCCGTATTGATGCCGAGGGCCTTGGATAAGCTCCCTGGGCCGGAGGTCAGTGTGAAATCGACCCTGGGCTTGCCCGTACGCTCCAGCATGACGGGAATGCCTTCCAGGGGCTCCAACGCCCGGACCAGCACCGCATGCGGAACTTCCCGCACGTTAGTCACCACATTAAAGAGATGATGGATGCCGTAACAGAGATAGACGTATGCCACGCCCCCTTCGGCAAACATGATTTCCGTCCGCCCCGTACGACGGTTATTCCAGGCATGAGATGCCCTGTCCACGGCTCCGTTATAAGCCTCGGTTTCCACAATCCGCCCAGAAGTGCGGATTCCGTCGGTTTCCGTAACCAAAACCTTCCCCAGCAAAGACTTTGCGACTTTCAGGACATTTTTTTCCAGATAAAATGCACGTTCTAGTTTAGGCATACTGAAAAATAGTACTAATTTACGTTCGACCCATCCGTTGCTTGAGCAAAAACTCCATCCATATTTTGCTACCATTCTAAAAAAGCGCAAACGTTGTTTTCACTAAGAGAAGTACTGGGAGCCATTCAGTCTTATGGTGCCGCCCATCGTTTTATCACAGCTCACCGGCTTTGGAAATGGATTATCATTCCAGGCATCGTTTACTGCCTCATGTTTGTGGCTGGTATCATTTACGTTTGGGAATATTCGGGTGTGTTCATTGATTATGTCCTCAACCTGCTGACGCTGAAAACCTGGATCGAAGAGCTGCAGAACAGTTTTGTGAATTTCCTATTCCTCCTGGTGGGGCTCGCGGTCAGGATGATTTTCCTGATCATGTATTTCTCTTTTTTAAATATCTATTCCTGATCGTGGGATCCCCTTTGTTCGCTTACCTGTCGGAGAAGACAGAAAGCATCATGCAGGGGAAAGATTTTCCGTTCAGCGCTTCGCAGTTGCTGAAAGACCTGGTGCGCGGGATCCGCCTGTCGCTCCGCAACCTCGTCTACCAGACCGCCCTCATGCTCATTCTGGCGATACTGGCGTTTGTTCCTATCCTGGGCTGGCTGACGCCATTGATCGCCATGCTCATCGAATGTTACTACTTCGGATTTTCGATGATGGATTACAGCTTCGAGCGCCACCGCTGGTCGATGCGGCAGAGCATCGCATACATCCGGCACCATAAAGGAATGGCGATGGGAAATGGCATCGTTTTCTACCTGTTCCTGTTCATTCCCGTCCTGGGCTGGCTGCTGGCGCCCTGCTACGCGGTAATCGCAGCCACCATCCACCTGCAACAGCAACGGCTGCCCATGGGTACGGAAGATTAACCACTGCTCAGTGCAGCTGAAAACCTGCGCCGGGCGGTCATCCCGCCGCACATCATGGCCAAGGAACCTGCCACGGCAGCAGCGCTTCAGCGAAGTGTTACAGCTGACAGATGACATCATGCAATACTGACAATATTTCAAAGAGCTTTCCTTTCACGCCGGCAAAGCGCCTCAACGCGTGGCGCCCGTTACTGCCTGAATTCCTATCTTTGCGGGAATCCGGCCCGCCAGTTAAAAAACGGCGCGCCTTCCAAACATTTCCGACAATGACGCAAAAGGGCAAATTATATCTCATTCCAACGGTCCTCAGTGCAGACGCGCTCTTCAGCCTGCCACCGTACATCACGGATACGGTACGGCAACTGCGCATCTTCTTCGTGGAAAACGAACGGACCGCCCGCCGGTTCCTCAAAGCCCTCGACCGCGCCATCGATATCGACTCCCTGCAGCTCCATCTCATGAACGAGCATCATCCGCCAGACACCGCACTGGCGAAGAAACTCCTGCAGGAAGGGCATTCCATCGGCGTCATCAGCGAAGCCGGATGCCCCGCCGTGGCAGACCCTGGCAACCTTGTCGTGCAAGCCGCACACCAGGTGCTGGCCACTGTGATCCCCATGGTAGGGCCGAACTCCATGCTCCTGGCACTCATGGCTTCCGGCATGAACGGCCAAAACTTCCAGTTCACAGGCTATCTGCCCGTGAAACCACCCGACCGGGCCAAAGCCATCAAAGACCTGGAAGCGCTTTCCGCTAAAAAACAGCAAACCCAGCTCTTCATAGAAGCACCCTACCGCAACAATCAACTGCTGAAAGACATCCTTCAGCACGCCGCCGACCGCACCCTGCTCTGCGTTGCCGCCGACCTCACCGCACCCAATGAATTCATCCGCACGCAAACCGTCGCGCAATGGAAAAAAGATACCACCGATTTCCATAAAAGACCAGCGATTTTTTTATTATACGCCGGATAAATGCCCGCCATCCCCGGATAATTGCAATTGAAAAGGCCCCTCTACCATCCCACAATTGCAGACCGTAATTTCGCAATCCGGATGATATCCGGATTCACAGTATATACTCCCGCCGTTTACTTTCCAGTTCGCGCGCCTCCTCCCTTTTAGCCAGAATGGCATCTATTTCTGCTATGTCAAATGGCTTGAAAACCGGCTTTTCAGCCTCCAAACCCTTGTCCTCCCGCAACCACCGCGGCATCCATTTAACCCGCTCCCACTCTTCCATTCTGCTCTTAAACCGCTCGAGCCTATAGGCTTGTATTTGCTCTTCAGTCCAATGCTTAGCGAAGAAGCGGAGCACCACATCCGCGCCATCAACGTCCGGAATTGTCCGTTCATATTTCTGCCATTTATAATCATCCCACATGAAGCGGAAAAAATCGACAAAATCCTTCAACGTCTCTTCGTAAAGTTTATACATCAAATTCATATACCAAATGAAAAATTAAACAAACTAAATACGGTACCATCGCCATCAACCCCCATACATACATATAGTTATGATATCTTTCTTTGCGTACGATCAACTTCGCGAACTTCTCCACGACTATTACCAGGTCGCCCATATAGAATAACTGCAAATTCGTATCAATGACATCGGGTTCCATTCCTTCCAACATCAACTTCTCCAACAGCGTAAAGTATTTATCCAACGGCGCCGGTAATAACGATTTCGTCACCAACACCAAGCGCGCGGCATACATCATCGAAACCGACAACATTCCCAGCATGGTAACGTAACACACATGGTATAACACATGCACTTCCCTCCCGGATTTGAATAAATCCCGGGTGATCGGCATCAGGAAGAACGCTACCGCGGAATATATGAACAGCAAATGCGTCAACTTGTCCATATACTGCTGGTACTTCTCCGCGTATAACATCAAACGGCGCTCATGCAGCTCGATCAGGTGCGCCACATCAAAAAAGGATCTCACAAACAATGGTTTTATCTATGGGTAAAATTAAGGGGAGGTGGGAACCCCGCCATGAGAAAAGGGCGAGAATATCTCCGGAAAGAAGAGAAAATCTCCGGAAAGGAAAGAAAACCGAAAATAAAATTGTGCAAAATAAGAAAGCCGGACCCTCAGGCCCGGCTTTCTTCGTCAAAATGCCGTTCGCACACCCGTCTTGGGATCCGTGACGGATATCACACTATCTACAATAAAATTACTTACACCCCGCCAGGGTAATGCTCCAAGGTACTCCTTGTAATGCAACTCCAGCAACTTCCCGCTACTGCTCATCAGCAACTGCGCCACCTTCTCATTCGTCACCGAAAACTGGAACTCGTTCGACTGCACACCGCCCATACTCTGCGGCTTAAAACCCGACTGGATCAGCCTGCCCTCATACGTCTTCCAGATATACCCCTTCTGCACGAAGAAATTCAACTCGCCCGCCTTCGCGCCACGGCCGAATACAAAATAGTAGCGATAGTAAAAGAACCCTCCCAGCACCACCAGGATGATCAGAACAATAATAAGTACGAACTTTTTCATATCAGGATTATAAACCGTATTTATCGACAAGGTATATCAACGCCCCCATGCCCACGGCCCCCATTTCCAACTCACGCTTGTTCACCGACTCAAATGTATCCGACGCGGCATGGTGAATATCAAAATAACGCTGCGAGTCGGGAGAAAGTTCAGCCATCGGAATCCCAAACGCCCGTCCCAGCGGCGTAATATCCACGCCGGACCCTACTTCATCAAAATCATACAACCCATATGGCAGCATCAGCGGCGCCCAGCTCTTCACCTTCGCACGTTGCTCAGGCTTCATGTCCATGATAAATCCCCTCGGCGTAAATCCTCCCGCATCACTCTCCAGCGCAAACAAATGCCGCTCGTTGTTTAGTTTCGCCAGTTTCGCATATTTCGCTCCACCGCGCACCCCGTTTTCTTCATTAGCAAACAACACCACGCGCAACGTCCGCTTCGGCCGCATCCCCAGCGACTTGTATGCCCGCAAGATCTCGACGGACTGCACCACGCCGGCCCCATCGTCGTGCGCTCCCTCGCAGTTATCCCACGAATCCAGGTGCGCCCCCACGGTAATATATTCATCCGGGAACTCACTCCCGCGTAATTCCCCGATCACATTGTGCCCGATCGTATCCGGCAGCATCTCGCAGGTGGTCCGCAAAAACACCTGCATCGTGGGATCGTTCACGATCCGCCTGCTCAGCCGTTCCGCATCCTGCAAACCGATAGCCACCGCGGCGATCTTCGGAAACGAATCATTGTACCGCGTACTTCCGGTATGCGGATAGTTATCCGTGCTATGGCTCATCGACCGCACGATCACCGCCACCGCTCCGTATTTCGAAGCCCGGCTGGGCCCCTGCGACCGGTACTTCACCGCATCGCCATAACTATGAAAAGTTTTAACGAACGTCGGATTGAACGGGTAATTATAAAACACGATCTTTCCCTTCACGGCGTCTTTTTTCGCCTCCAGTTCATCAAAGGAACGCACTTCCAGCACCGGCGCGGTAACGCCCTTCGCGCCCGTGCCCACCGAATTCCCCAAAGCGATCACATGCAGCGGCGGCACCAAATCACGGCGCCGGCTCACAATCTTCGCCTGCTCCTTGTCGCCCCGCACCCAATGCGGCACCAAGCATTCCTGCGTAAACACCTTCTCCGCGCCGGCCGCTTTCAGTACTTCGGCACCCCATTTTTCCGCTTTCACCATCTGCGGCGATCCGGCCAGCCGCCCCCCGATCTGCTTGGTGAGCACGCGGAGATTCTCATAAGCGGCACTGTTTGTCAGCACCTCGTCCGCCAGGCGGCGGATCGTCAGCGAGTCGGAGTCCTGCGCAACGGCTCCTTGCACCGTTATGCAGGCCAGCACTGCTAAAATTGGCTTCATCATGATAAGATCCGGATTTACGGCTTTAAAGCTAACTAATTTTAAAATACTTACCTTAGCAACTCATTAAATCCACTTCACGGATGCGCATTGGAATTGTATGCTACCCAACTTACGGTGGTAGCGGCGTTTTGGCGACTGAACTGGGCAAAGCACTGGCAGACAAAGGGCACCTGGTGCACTTCATCACTTACCAGCAACCCGTCCGGCTGAATGCCTTCCACGCCAATATTTATTATCACGAAGTTCAGGTCCCCACATATCCGCTGTTCGATTTCCCGCCGTATGAAAGCGCGCTCAGCAGCACGATGGTGGACGTGATCCTCAACCAGAAACTCGACCTCCTCCATGTTCACTATGCCATCCCGCACGCCTCCACAGCGTACATGGCGCAGCAGATCGTGGCCAAACAAGGCCGGCATATCCCCTTCATCACCACGCTTCATGGTACCGATATCACGCTGGTGGGGAAAGACAAGACCTACGCCCCCGTAGTCACTTTTTCCATCAACGAATCTGACGCCATCACGGCCGTGTCCAACAACCTGCGGGACGAGACGTATAAATCCTTCCCCATCGAAAAGGATATCTCGGTGATTTACAACTTTGTAGACACCGCGCGCTTCACCCGCCGCGACCTTCCCCATTTCCGCCAGGCCATCGCGCCGAACGGGGAAAAAATCCTCCTGCACGTGTCCAACTTCCGTAAAGTGAAGCGCGTTCCGGACGTGGTGAAGATCTTCCGCCAGGTGCGCGACGCCATGCCCGCCAAACTCCTCCTCGTGGGCGACGGCCCCGACCGCCCCATGATCGAATGCATGTGCCGCGAAATGGGCCTGTGCGACGATATCCGGTTCGTAGGCAAACAGGAGCAGCTGGAAGATGTCATGTCCATCTCCGACCTCTTCATCCTCCCTTCCGACTACGAAAGTTTCGGCCTCGCCGCCCTGGAAGCCATGGCGAGCCAGGTGCCCGTCATTTCCTCCAATGCCGGCGGCCTCCCGGAAATCAACATCGACGGCGTTACCGGTTACAGCAGCCCCGTTGGCGACGTTGACCAGATGGCCGCCCATGCGATCGCCATCCTGAAAAACGAGCAGCTGCTCGCCTCCCTGCGCAAAGGCGCCCTCGAACAGGCCCTGCGGTTCCACATCGATAATATCATCCCGCAATACGAAGCCCTGTATGACACCGTACTCCAACAGTCGGTAGTGCGTAACTAATGCGGTAAAATCACATAAAAAAAGAGCGACGGTATCCCGTCGCTCTTTTTTTGTCCGGTAACCCCGGGATTATCTTTGTTTGAACCAGGAATTGGCGTTCTGGAGCTTGTCTACTTTGTAAATCTGCACTTCCACCACACCGGCGCTTTCTTCATCGTTGGTACGGGCGGTTCCGATCACTTGCCCGGTGTTTACTACCTGGCCGGATTTCACGCTGAAGTTGGACAGGCCCACATAGTTGGTGAAGTATTGTCCGTGGCGGATGGTGATACACACACCGCCGCCGGGGATGGCGAACACGGACCGTACTTCGCCCTTGAACACGGCCCTTACGCTGCCGCCTTTGCGGGTGGCGAAGATCATGCCGTCGTTTTCCTCGGTGATGCGGCTGATGTCCGGGTTTTTCTGGATACCGAAGTAGCCGATGATGGAGCCGGATTCCACGGGCCAGGGGAGTTTGCCTTTATTAGCCTCGAAGTTATCGGACAGGGCGGCGATCTCGGGGGTCGCTTCCAGTACGTTGTAAACGCGGGTTGGTTTTTCGGGAGTTGCCGTGGCCGGGGGCTCGGGCTTGGGAGCCGGTGGCGGCGCAGGCGTAGCGGGCGCGGGGGTATTGGCTGCCGTGTTGTTATTGGCGGCATTGTTGGCCGCCGCGGCTTTGGCAGCCTCGCGGGCTGCGGCCAGGGCGCGCTGACGCTCTTCTTCCTTACGCTTCTTCTCTGCTTCCTCGGCTTTCCTGCGGGCCAGTGCTTCGGCTTCCGCCTTTCTGCGCGCGGCTTCGATCTCCTTCCGGATTACGGCGCGGATGAGGTCCTGTACTTTCTTCTGGTCTTTCTGCTTCTGCGCGATATCGGCAACGAGTTCTTTTTCACGGCCTTTCAGCTTGCTGAGCACTTCGTCTTTTTCCTTGCGGTCTTTCTCAAGGGTTTCGCGTTCCTTCTGCTCCGCGGTAAGCGTTACGGAGCGTTTCTCCCGCTGGTCCTGGAGGTTTTTCACCTTGATCCGCAACTGTTCCTGCGTTTCGATGATGTTATCGGCCTGGCGGCGGCGGAATTCGCGATATTGCTGCAGGTATTTATACCGTTTAACGGCGTCGTTGAAGCTTTTGGCGGAGAATACAAAGTTCAGCAAAGCATATGAACTACGGTTCTTATACGCGGACACGATCAGTTGGGCGTATTGTTCCTTCAACGTATCGAGGTCGCGCTGCAAGGTTTTCACATCGCGCAGCGCCGTGTTGATGTCGCCGTTGATGAAGTTCAGCTCTTCGTTGATATTGCGGATCAGCTTGGCGCGGGCCTCAATTTTGTTGCGGAGCGCACGCAGTTGACCCAGGTTTTCCCGGCTCGATTTCTTGGTCTCCTTCAGCATATTCTGCGTATCATCCAGTTCTTTCTGGATCTCACGCTTCCGCTGCTCCAGTTCTTCCCGGCTCTGGTTCTGCGCATGCAGCAAGCCAGGCGCCAATACCAGCGCCAGCAAGAATACCGGAATGAACTTTTTCAATTGCATCATATGGTTCCGAAGTGATGTTTAATAACGTTAAATATACAACGAAATTGTATTCTATTGACGCGTGTAAGACGCCGGAATGGGGAACGGAAAGCTCACGGGCTTGTTGAATTCCATCTTCCGGATGTCCAGCGCTACTTTCATAACCTGTTTTTCTTCCACATAAATCTTCCGCTGGAATGCCAGCTTGCGCCCTTCCACTGTACGGAAATCACCATAAGTCAGCTCCACCACGCGCGGCGTGGCCCTCGCCTCATCCGCATCTGTTATCTTCACCTGCTGCACCGAATAATCGTCGGCGAATATATTGAATTGGCTCAGCAGCTGCTGCATCTTCGATACAAACGAAATCACCGACTGCGTGCGCACCACCTGTTCCACCGTATCGCCGAGGAACACTGGGTTGCCCACCAGCAGGTCCTGCAATTCGGACAGGCTCATGTTCAGCTTCATCAGTTCCTGCCCTTCCGCCGTGCTGCGCAGCATCACCGTACCTTCCAGCCGGTTGGTGACCTTGATACTGTCGCGGGTGATGAGGATCCGGGCGCCTTCCACATTGAGCGGGCCGCCGATCCGCACCCAGATGGCGCTGTCGCGCTGTATCCGGATGTTCACGCCAAGATTGTTCCCTTTCTTCCCCCTGTCGTCTTCAAAATCCATCTTCATATCCGCCGTAAACGTCTCGTACGTCACGCGGTTGGCGTTCACTTTCTCCCGGATCTCACGGGCTTCGGCGAATGCCTTTTCCGTATCGGCGGTATCGGGCCGGGTAGCGGGCGCAGTGGAGTCGGACGGGAAAGTGGCGCGGGTGATGCGCGTGGAACGGCAGGAAAACAATGCCAGACTGATCAGCGATGCAACAATTGGAAGTTCTATTTTACGATTCATGATACTCTGTTCGACGATTTTTTTTAGCCCGCCATTCAACGGTCCATATTTTTTATGTAACGCTTCTCCGCGATTTTGCGGGCAAGGCCATGGGAATTCGCGCCGCGGGCTTTCGCCATTTGCCAGAACTGCATGGCTTTTTCCTTCTCGTTCAGGTTGAAGAGGATGTCTCCATAATGTTCCAGCACATCCGGATCCTGCTGCGCTTCGTTGAATTCGAGCGCTTTCTCGATCCAGACTTTGGCGTCGCGGTAACGGCCGAGGCGGAATAGTATCCATGCGTAGGTGTCCAGGTAAGTCGGGCTATCCGGTTTCAATTCGATGGACTTCCGGCTGAGTGCTTCCGCCTTATCGAGCTTCTCTCCGCGCATGGACAGGTAATAGCTGTAGTTATTCATGACGATATGATCCTTCGGCCGCATGCCCAGCACGATCTCGTAGCAGCTGTCGCTCCGGCTGTGGAAGCCGCTGGCGTGATAGGTGTCTCCCAGCAAGGCGTATACATCGGCCACAAAGCGTTTCTCACCGCCGATCTCGAGCGCACCGGAAAGGGCGTTCACCGCGGCGTCATACCGTTGTTTGAAATAATTGGCCAAACCGTTGAAATAATATCCCATGAATTCGCGCGGGAACTGCTGCTTGACGTGGTTGCTCACACGGAGCAACGAGTCGGGCTGTTCGGTACGCGAATACAGGTACATGAGCTGGTACCAGACGCTGAACCGGGTAGAATCGAGGTCCAGCGCGAGTTTGTAGTTGATCAGCGCGCTGTCGGGCACATCGGCCTGCGAATACATGTCGGCTCTCAATGCGTAGGCTTTCGCATCGTCAGGATGCGATTCCACGATAAGGTTGGCCAGCATGATGCCTTCGTCGCGTTTGGTAGTATCCGTTTCCAGCATCTGGAGATAAGGGTACACGAAAGACACCTTTTCGTCGATATTGAAATCGGGATTATGGAATGCTTTGAGGAGGAATGCGCGGTAGCGGGCTTCGTTGCCGTTTTTCTTTTCCAGGTTGGCTACGGCGATGAGCGCGCGGGGATGCTGGGGGTCGATAGACAGGATCGTGTCGTACACCGCCCTGGCATCAGCCGTACGTTTTACAGCTTCATAGATTTCCGCCAGGAGGCCCCAGTAGCGGAGTTCTTCGGGCTGCTGGACGATGAGGCGCCGAACTTCAGCCGCGGCATTGTCGGGCATCCGGAGCCGCATGTAAATCCGCTGCTTCTGGAATACGATCTCATCGTTCAGCCCTACGCGCATTTCAAGGGAATCGAAAATGCGGAGGGCTTCAGAGAACTGGTTCGCCTTGGCGAGCGAAAGCCCTTTGTTGAAAAGCAGATCGTCGTCCTGCGGGGTAATCCGCATCAGCCTGTCGTACACGATCGCCGCGCTGTCGAACATATCGTTCACCGAGAACGCTTCCGCCAGCGATAGCTGGTACCATTTATTGGTAGAATCCATGCCGGCCGCGCGCCGCGCGAAACCGAGGGCATATTGCGGGTTGCGCGCTTCCATGAAAAGGCGGCTCAGTTCGTAATAAACGGCCGCATTCTGGCGGTTGAGGCGTAGATAATCGGAATACTGCGTGATGGCAGTCTTGTAATCGCCGAGCATTTTGGAGCGTTGCGCGGCAAAGAAAAGACTGTCCGCCCGCTGCGCCAGGATTTCCTGTTGCAACGGAGCGGGGATCGAGGCGGCGCTTTTGCGCTGGCTGCCGCAGGAAGCGGCGAGCAGCCCCGATATGGCCAGGATCAGTATGCCGGTGGCGCGCATGCTCAGGATTTGCCGGTATGGCCGAATCCGCCTTCACCACGTACCGTTTCCGTCAGCTCGCCTACTTCGGTAAGCGTGGCCTGTACGAACGGGGCGATCACCATCTGGGCGATGCGGTCGCCATGCTGGATGGTTTGCGGTTCGGTGGATAAATTGATCAGGATGATCTTGATTTCTCCTCTGTAGTCTGCATCAATCGTGCCGGGCGTGTTCAGCAGGGTAAGGCCCTGTTTGATGGCCAGGCCGCTGCGCGGGCGCACCTGCGCTTCGAAGCCTGCGGGCAGTTCCATGAAAAGGCCCGTGGGAATAAGGGTACGTTCCATCGGCTGCAGGGTAACGGCAGCTTCGAGGTTGGCGCGAAGGTCCATGCCGGCCGCGTCTGCCGTGGCATATCCGGGCAGCGGGTTGGCGGAACGGTTGATGATTTTTACTTGAATATCAGCCATTGAACAAAGGTAACGGTTATCGATAAAAGGTTATTGCTTTTCGAGGAGCACGTTGGCATAGGCTACCACGCCTTCCTCGCGCCCTACAAAGCCCAGCTTTTCAGTGGTGGTGGCTTTGATGGAAACATCCTCCACCGTCAACCCCAACCTTTCCGCAATCACCTCCTGCATCTGCGGAACATACGGCCTGATCTTAGGCGCCTGCAGGCACAGGGTGGCGTCCACGTTCACAACGCTGTAGCCCTTTGCCTTGATCAGCTCGCTGCAACGGGAAAGCAATATTTTGCTGTCGATGTCTTTATAGGTATTGT
Source organism: Chitinophaga pollutisoli (assembly GCF_038396755.1). Lineage (NCBI taxonomy): Bacteria > Pseudomonadati > Bacteroidota > Chitinophagia > Chitinophagales > Chitinophagaceae > Chitinophaga > Chitinophaga pollutisoli. The sequence goes on from NZ_CP149822.1 coordinate 2,639,407, forward strand.
CGGTGTCGGGGAAATGCGTCCCGATGTCGCCCAGCGCGGCGGCACCCAGCATGGCGTCGCAGATGGCATGCAGCAACACGTCGGCATCGCTGTGCCCGAGGGCGCCCTGCGTATGCGGTACCAATACCCCGCCCAGCCAGAAGTCGCGGCCCGGCACCAGCTGGTGAAAATCTACGCCCAATCCAATCCTTAACTTACTCATTATCCAATTTTTTGCAGTTCCGTAAAATAATAAATCCTCCAAAAGACCGGAGGATTTATTGCATCTTAAAAAGTATTATGGCAAATATACTATCTATTCCTCATTTGCACCCAGGTCGAACGTCAGCGAGAACCGCAGGGTGTTCGACAGCGGATTCCGCTGGATGCCCGTACCGGATGGCACCAGGTACGAGAAGTTCAGGCCGAAAATGTTGTATTTCACACCCACACCGGCGGTAAAGAACTTGCGGTTCCCCTTGGATGCATGCTCGTTGTAATAACCCGCACGAACGGCGAACAGGTCATTATACCAATATTCCGCACCTACCGAATACATCAGCTCCTGCAACTCTTCCTTGAATCCGCCCGGCGCGTCACCAAAGGAACTGAACATCCCTTCCAGCATGCTCTTGTTGGGCAGGTAGGCGGAATCGCCAACGTATTGTACCGACGGCACCATCAGTTTATTAATGTCTGCCGTGAAAGTTACCTTGTTGTAATCATCGATGCCGATGGTGTACGCCGCGCCCAGGCCGAAGTTGGTAGGCAGAAAATCCTTCTGCGCTGACTGGGTGTAGGAAATACGGTTACCGATGTTGGAAATGGAAAGACCGGCGCTGAAGTTGTTCGTCATGCCGTTGTTATTCTCGAAATCCTTCGTGTAAAAGGCGGACAGGTCGGCAGCCACGGCGCGCCCGGGACGGATGGTCTGGTCGTTGATGGTACCGCTGGCCAGGCTGGAGTGGATGTAACGGAGCGTTACGCCCATTGACCAGTTTTCGCTCAGCTTGCGTGCATAACCCGCGTCAAAGGCGAACTCCCTGGGGCGGAAGTTACCCAACTCCTGTCCATTATCGGCGCGCATGTCCAGATCGCCCAGGGAAAAGTACCGGAGAGATCCCCCGATCGCCTGGTTCTCATCAATTTGCGTATACCCTGCCAACTGGGCCAGGAACACATCCTGCACCAGCTCTTTCAGCCAGGGCGTATAAGTTACCGCTACCGCGGATTTCTGTTTGGCAAAAGGAAGTTTGGAAAGGTTCCAGTATACGGAATTCGCATCCGCGGAAATAGCAACACCCGCGTCGCCCATCGCGCCGCTCCTGGCGTCGGGGGATATACGCAGGAAAGGAACAGCCGTGCTGATCACATTTGTCCTACCGTCAACCGGAACGGTAGGGTCAACCTGCGCATTTGCATTCATGGTAAGGCAAAGGGAGGAAATGCAAATAACAGCTGTCGAAATCCTGGAAAACATGCAATTCTATTTAGTTAGCTTAAATGTAAAAATAATGTCTAATTTATTAAAAGCAATAAACGGGGACCAAAGGCATAATATTATGTGCTCAAATTCATCCATTTTATAATGTACGAATTAATATAATATCATCTTTCCGCCGTGTATACGTTGGCCGCCCTCCTTTTTGCTCAAGCTGATTTGAAAGAAGTAAATTCCTGGGGTCAGTCTTGCTCCCGAACTGGCGTCTGCATTCCAAGGTATATCCCCAAAACGGCCGTTGCTCGTATTTATTGTGCCTCTTATCTGCCGCACCGGTTGACCGGCGGCTGTAAAGATACTGATAACGGCGCTTACATCCACATTCTCCCACGGGATATCGACCATAAACCGGGTAAAACCCCGGGCCGGATTGGGATAAACCCAGGCCCGGCCGCCTTCTTCCTCCCCGCCCACCACAAAATGGAGGGTCCGGGTGGCGGAATTGTTGCGGGTATCCCAGGCCCGGATCGTCAGCGTATGCCTCCCCGGCGAAAGCCCCGCCATGGGAAAAATGACCTCCCCTTCCCGCCAGGTGCCCGGCAGGGCGGTATAATAATTATTGAGGATGAAGAATTGCGTGCTGTCGTCGAGCACGGCGGTAAGGTCGTGCCCCGTGCCGTTGCCCGTCGCGTTGATCCCGGAAATATCCTTCAAATGCAGCAGCAGCGTAGGGGAAGAAGAAGTATGCCCACCATCCCTGAAGCCCCGGTGATCCATCCAGGCCCCGATCTCCGGGCCTTCTCCATCGGGCTGCACATCCGCCGCCGTACCCGACAGCCGCATCCCCCGCCAGGCGCCGCCTGCATCCGCACCAGCCGACTGCGCATAAAATCGCATCACGGCACTGGCGCCCGACTGCGACATATCCTTCGGCACCACGAACCCCGTAGCAAAGCGCCCAGCGATCACGGTATCGGTGCCGCGGTACAGCACCCTGTCGTCTTCCCCAAAGGCCGCCTGCCGGCTGCCGGGATCGTTGGCGCGGGTGTATTTTATTCCCGGCGCGTCATGTACGGTGATGCTTACCCGGCCGTTGAAATTCATCATCACACTACCTCCCGCATCCCGCACGCTGCCTGACAACCGGTAAAAACCCAGCGCTTTCAGCGAATCAGCGCCATTGGCGGGCTGTCCGTTCACCGAATCGAGGAACACGCGCTGCTGCGGAAAAGCGATCGCCATCGCCGGATCACCCAGCAGCTGAAACTTCCGGTTATTGACCACATCGCCCGACTGCGCGTAGGTCGCATTTTTGGCGCGCATGGCGCCTTCACCGAGGAGCGGCATTTTGCCGGAAGCGTTTGGCCGGAGCGCTTCACGGAAATAATTCGCATTCATCACTTTATTGGAAGCTGCCAGCACAGCCCTGGTGGTCGTCAGCAGGGCGATGGCGCCGCCGGTTTCGCGGAGCAGCAATTGCCCGCCCAGCGGCGAAATCTCCGGCTGGTCATAAGGACCAAAATCGCAGGTAGCGGTGATCAGCAAGGGCGGCCTGTCGCTGTTTTCCCATTCAGCGGCGGAAGCTTCGCTCAAAACCGCTTCTTCCGCCAGCCGCAAGGCACTGCCGTGGCCGCTGTAATTCCAGATGAGGTTGCCGGCGTTCATCCGCTGGCGGATGGCGTCGTTTACCGCGGGGTAACGGCTGCCGGAGGAACTGGAGACCTGCGGAAATGCATCGAGGTATATTTTTTGAATATGGAAGCCAGGCGTTTCCTCCGCCACCATCTCCGCAACCATTTCCGCATCCTCGAAATGGAGATTGCCATCTTCATCGTCGGCCGCGAAAGTCAGCTCCTGCCGCCAGGCTCCAAAGGTCCGGGGCGATTCGTATCGAATGATTTTATTCACAACCGCTTCCGATTCTTCCGTGGTTGTCACGGGCAGCCGGCCCACGGCCACATCCAGGAGGGAACCAGGGCGGGAGATATCGTCGCTATCGTCGAGGAAACCGTAAAAATCGTCGGTAGGATGGGTATTTAAACCATGCAGGGACGCAGGGCTTTGCCAGACGGGCACTTTCTCCGGATCTGCTTTTTTATATTGATAATCAGCACGGCCCATCAGCAGCACAAATCGCAGCGACTTCCGGTCGTAATGCATTTTGAGGAAATCCCTCAGCGCAGCTGGCTCCGCGATGCCGCTGCCGAACTCGTTCCAGATAAGGGTTGTAGGAACGCAGGCCACGCTCAGCCCGGTGTGTTCCCTTCGCCATGCCGCCAGTTTTTCTGCCTGCGGCTGGAATGCCGGCGGGCTGATGATGAGCATCTGCGCCGGCGCCTGCCCGTGCAGATTCTGGTTCGCAACCGGCCCGAGATAATCCGGCGCGGGAAGCCCCCGGGCCTGAATGCCACGAATTCTCTCAATTTCTCCGCCTCGCGGGAAAACCGAAGCTCATTATTAATAAGAATTGCCGGCACTTGCACGGGTTGCAGCGGATCAGAAACGTCCCAAACGCGCGTGCTTTCATCAGCGCCCATAATCGCGAATCCCTTAATGCTTCCGGGGCCTGTATCTTTTCCATCCCGGAAAAGCAATGCACCCGTTGCCGGGAGCCTTAGCGGGGCGCGGCCTTCAACGGTATAATAATCCAGCCATCCCTGTGCGCTTGCGTTTCCCGCAAAGGAGATCGTGAAAACGGCGGCGGGCCCAACCGGATACGCACCGCTGGCCGTGGAAGCGTAGGTATCGAAGATATTTCCAGGCACGGGCGGCGGGTAGAGCGTTCCCAGGACCTGCCCGCCCGCGGAGATATCGAATTTGACGGCGGAAGACGAGCGCGCCGCGGCACGCACTTTCAAAACCGCCTCCGAAAGGTTGTCCGGTATGACGATGGGGTACTTACGCACGAGGGCGTCTTCCGGGAGCGACGAAAAGCGGTCACCGAACCATTCCCTGCCGCCTGACAATATATTATGCCGGTCCGTTTCATACACTTCGCGGTAATCATAGTCTTGCTGGAAAGTATTGACCGCCGGGCCGGCGGGATCTTGCGTTATACGGCTACCGCCGCTGCCGAGTGTAATAAAATAAACGGTGGAATCGGCGTAGAGATGCCTTTGGTGTTCCCAGGCCCCGGCGGCATATCGCCAGCGGAGGGGGCCGGGGGCGTAAAATAAAATATAGTCCGTGCCGTTTAAGATACCGTCGCCCCCGTCGGCCACTGCGATGGCGGTTTCGGGGAGGTCGTCGGGCCGGGGGATGGCATTATCTTCCGGGATCATGGCGCCGCCGGAGCCGAAGAGGCGGACGGCGGCGGAGGGTTTTCCTTCCGCGGCAAGTCCCCAGGCCTGGAGTTGCTGCACGGAAATGCGGTACACCCCTGCCCGTGGGACGGATATCTTCCGCCAATCGCCATCCGCCAATACCGACCGGTTGGCGTATCGCTGCGCCGCCGCGTTCAGGGCGGGGAGCAGGCAGATTACCAGGGCGAAGAACCTCTTTTTCCGGGGGCGGTGAGCATAAAGGTGGAAAGCTTGTATCATACAAACCTAATATATATCAGGGAGTTTCACAACGCCCGTTACAAGCATCTGTTTACAGATTATTTATTTTTTCTATAAAATAAAAAGAATTACATTTGCGTTTACCTATTTGAATACCTAAATTGTATCGATCAAAAGCTGTTATCGCATGCACAGATTAACCTCCTTATCCTTGATTGTAGGCGCCGGCGTAATGCTGTCGATGTCTGCCTGCAGCAAGAACGGCGGCGGGCTGTTCGGAAAGAAGAAAGAATCTTCTTCCGCTACGGGCTGGAATTATAACGACCCGAAAATGGGTGGTTTCTCCGTTGCCAAGAGCAAGGACCAGTTCACTGGTCCCGGACTTGTTTTCGTTCAGGGCGGTACGTTCGCCATGGGCGCCACGGAGCAGGATGTGATGGGCGACTGGAACAATATCCCCCGCCGTATTACGGTATCGTCGTTTTATATCGACGAAAACGAAGTTTCCAACGTAAACTACCGCGAGTACCTGTACTGGCTCAACCGTGTATACGGGGAATCTTTCCCGGATGTATACCGCGGCGCGCTGCCCGACTCCCTGGTTTGGCGTAGCGAGCTGGCTTACAACGAGCCCCTGGTGGAGTATTACTTCCGTCACCCCGCGTACAACGACTATCCGGTGGTAGGTGTTTCCTGGAAACAGGCGACCGACTATGCCAAATGGCGTTCCAACCGTGTAAACGAAAAGCTCCTCATGGACGCGGGCCTGCTTTCCCAGGCGGATATCATGAACCAGGCCGACGATAACACGTTCGATTCCAAATCTTACCTCGCAGGCCTGTACGAAGGCACGCCCGGCAAGATGACCAAATCCGCCAAGAAACAATTCGCCAACCCCGACGGCTCTCCCCGCGGCGCGCAGTTCGAAGACGGTATCATGTTGCCGGCCTATCGCCTGCCCACGGAAGCCGAATGGGAATATGCAGCGCTCGGATATATCGGCCAGAACCCGAATCCTTCCAAGAAAGAAGGCAAACGCGGTGAAGAGCTGATCCTGAACAAACAGATTTACTCCTGGGGCACCAACAACGCAGGCCTCCGCGATATCCGCCGCGGCAACTGGCAGGGTCAGTTCCTGGCGAACTTCAAGCGTGGTTCCGGTGACAACATGGGTATGGCAGGCGGCCTGAACGACCGTGCTTCTATCCCCGGTCCCGTTCGTTCCTTCTTCCCCAACAACTTCGGCGTGTACAACATGTCGGGTAACGTAAGCGAATGGGTGCAGGACGTTTACAGGCCGTTGACCACCATTGATGGCGACGACTTCAACTACTTCCGCGGTAATAAATTCCAGACGATTTATCAGAATGCAGACAAGGAGTTCGAAAAAGACAGCCTGGGTACGCTGAAAATGCGTGATGTAACGGATGAAGAATCCGCCAGCCGTCTGAACTACCAGAAAGGCGACGTAATCAACTACCTCGATGGTGACAGCCTGTCGCTGGTGGAATATGGTTACGGCGTAACTACGCTGATCAACGATAAATCCCGTGTAATCAAAGGTGGTAGCTGGAACGACCGTGCATACTGGCTTTCTCCCGGCACCCGCCGTTACATGCAGGAAGATATGGCGACCAACACCGTAGGTTTCCGTTGTGCGATGGACCGTGTGGGCAGCCCTGAAGGGAACAAGTTTAAAACGGGTCAGGTTTTCCGCGCCCAGCGCCAGAAACGCTAATCCGCTCTTATAGCATACAAGAAAAAGGCTGACCGAATGGTCAGCCTTTTTTATTTCGCATTTTCCCTGGTTGGGAAAAGAAAGGAAGATTATTTCTTTTTAGCCTTGGCTTTCGGAGCGGGTTTCGCTTTGGCGGCGGCTTTTTTAACTACCGGTTTTGCTTTAGCAGCAGCTTTCTTCGCAACCGGTTTCGTTTTAACAGCAGCTTTCCTGGCTACCGGTTTCGCTTTAGCAGCGGCTTTCTTCGCTACAGGCTTTGCTTTACCAGCGGCCTTTTTAACAGCGGGTTTTGCCTTAACAGCGGCTTTTTTAGCAACAGGTTTTGCTTTGGCTGCGGCCTTTTTAGCTACGGGTTTCGCTTTAACTGCAGCTTTTTTAGCAACAGGTTTTGCTTTGGCTGTGGCCTTTTTAGCTACGGGCTTTGCTTTAACTGCGGCTTTCCTGGCTACGGGTTTCGCTTTAGTAGCGGCTTTCTTCGCAACCGGCTTTGCTTTAACGGCTGCCTTCTTCGCAACCGGTTTCGCTTTAACCGCAGCTTTCTTGGCTACAGGTTTCGCTTTAACTGCGGCTTTCTTTGCAGCGGGCTTCGCTTTGGCGGCAGCTTTTTTAGGAGCAGGCGCTGCTTTGGCGGCAGGTTTCTTCGCTGCGGGTTTCGCTTTGGCGGCAGCTTTTTTAGGAGCGGGTGCTGCTTTGGCTGCAGGCTTCTTCGCTGCAATCTTAGGCTCGGCTTTCTTTTCAACGGGAGCCACCTTGGCAGGAGCTTTCTTTTTCACTGCTTTCTTTGCGGGAGCAGGAGCAACCGGTTCGGCGGCAGGTGGGGCGGCCACGGGAGCGGCGGCTTCTTCTTTTTCTTCAGCTTTCACATCTACCCAGCCGTCGGTATGACCTTCCCAAAGCTCGATGATCTCGCGGGCATGGTCGCCGGTGTCGGGTTTCTCGATGATGTGGGCTACTACGCCGTTTTCATCGATGAGGAAAGTGGTGCGATGGGTGCCGTCGTAAGTGCGGCCCATGAATGTCTTTTCACCCCAAACGCCATACGCGTTCAGAATTTCGTGACTGGTATCCACGAGGATGGGGAAAGGCAGTTCGTACTTGTCGCTAAATTTCTTGTGGCTTTGCTCGTCGTCCTCGCTGACGCCGACCACGGCATACCCTCTGCCCAGGAGCTGGGAGTGGTGATCGCGGAGATTGCAGGCCTGGGTTGTACAGCCCGGCGTCATGTCGTGCGGGTAAAAATAGAGGATTACTTTCTTTCCTCTGAAATCGGCCAGCGATACGGTGTTACCATGCTGGTCCACGGCGGAGAAATCAGGGGCGCTTACCCCAGGTTGCAGATGCGTCATGGTTTTACTAGCGTTTAAACGTCAAAGTATATGTGGATGAGTTATTGGCAATGTCCGTCACGGTGAGCGTAAGGGTGTGCGTCCCCGGAGGGCAATGTTTATCAAAATTATAAGAAACTACGTTACTTTTCCTCGAAAACCGCAACCATTTTCCATCCAGTTCCGCGCGGTAGGATTTGATCCCGCTTCCGTCGCTCATGCTGAATGCGATCCGCCCTGCGCCGCTGAGGTTCGCGTTTTGCTTCACCCCGCCCAGCACGGTGATCTTCGGCGCGATGGTATCCACCATCAGCTGGAAATCCCCCAGGTCCCGCGAGCTCCCGCGATACCAGCCGTCTGCCTCAGGCGCGGCCGCCGTCACACTTTCCCCGAACCCCTTGCGCTGCAAAACCATATGATCCCGCAAATGCTCAGGCACGGGGCGCGTTGGCTTTATCCGCAAACTGAAGCCCGCATGCAGCGGCACCAGCGCCGAATGCAGCCGGTAGATATTCGAATAACCCGCGGCAGACGCGATCTCCGAATACCGGAAACACAACTCGTCGTACAGCGAGCCCTCATCCAGGCTGAATTCCACCTGGTTGTTCTCGAAAATGTTCATCGACTCGGGGAACATCCGGTTGGCGCAGTTCGCCGGTGACGAAGCACCGCCGCTCTGCTGCAGCGAGATCTTTACATCGCTGTAGTTCCCGTAAGCGTCCGTTACGCGCACCGTTACCGGGTGCGCCTTTCCGTCCGACAAATCAATCACCCCGTCGCCGCCTTCTTCTTTGTAAATATCGAGCTGGTTACCCGGCAGCGAAAACAGCAGCTGCACATACGGACCGCCGCCTTTCTTCATTTTATAATCGATGTGGGCGTTGAGGTACCGCGTTTCGTCGTAGCCGATATTGTCGAGCTGGAAACCGAGGTCCACCGCGCCGTCGCGGATGAGCATGGCTTCGTAGATGCCGTTGGGGTTGGGGGAATTGCTTTGCCTGTCCAGCGCGCTGACGCCCAGGCTCACCTTGTCGGTGGGCATTTGCACGAGGGGCCGCGTGGCGGCGTATTTACCGTCTTTTCCCCGGCGAACGGGCACCGTCACCGGCGTTTGTTCGAAAATGCTCTTGTTGCGGTCGTAAATCACGATGCGGGAGATTTCCGGATCTCGCGTATCGGGAATATTGAAACCGAAGAGCATGCCGTTCAGGGGCTTTTCCGTTTGGGTGTCGCGGATTTCGAAGTGGAGGTGCGGGCCCGCGGAACCGCCGGTATTGCCGCTCCAGGCAACGAACTGGCCTTTGGTGACCGGGAACATGTCCGGCGGGATGGTGAGATCTACGGCCCAGCTTTCCTTTTCGTATTGCTGGCGCTCGATATATGCTTCGAGTTGTGGAAAGAATTTATTGAGGTGGGCGTACACCGTCGTGTAGCCATTGGGATGGGTGATGTAAAGCACGTTGCCGAAGCCGGTGTGCGACACGCCGATCCGGCTCACATAACCTTCCGCCGCGGCGTGAACGGGGAGGTTCTCGCGTTGCTGTGTCTTGAGGTCGAGGCCGGAATGGAAGTGATTGGGCCGCAGTTCGCCGAAATTACCGGCAAGTTCAATGGGAACGTTCAGCGGGTTTCTGAAATAGCCTTTCGGGTAATGTTTCTCCGGCAATGACTGCGCCTGCACGAGCTGCGGGAGCATGAGCAAGAGAGCTATCGTTCTTTTCATCGTGCAAATGTAATGGTTAAAGGATAGCCGGAAGGCGGCAATCCATGATTGACAGCGAATTAACATATTTTTTGCCAACAACTGTGCCGTTTTCCTTAATTTCCATTTACCAAAACCAATCTTCTTTATGAGCTACCCGATACAAGAGATCCAGGGGATCGGCCCCAACTACGCAGGCAAACTGCAAGGCATCGGCATCGACACCGTGGCGAAGTTGCTGGAAGACGGCCGGCAGAAAAGCGGAAGGTCCCGCATCGCGGCATCCACCGGCATTCCCGAAACACTGATACTGACATGGGTGAACCATGCAGACCTTATGCGCCTCAACGGCGTGGGCGACCAGTTCGCCGAGCTGCTCGAAGCGGCGGGCGTGGACACCGTGAAGGAATTGCGGAACCGGAATGCGGAAAACCTGCACGCCAAAGTGTATGAACTGAACCAGCTGAAGAACCTCAGCGGCCGGGCGCCTTCGCTGGCGGAAATCCAGTCCATGATCGATCAGGCGAAAGACCTGGAGCCCGCCATTTCCTACTAACCTTCATTACAGCAAAAAATGCCAAGGGCGAGGATCATTCCCCGCCCTTGTTTATTTTATAGGGATTAGCGGTTACTGTTTTTTTAACCTAATTTAGACACCGCAAAAAAGACGCATGTCAATCAAAGTAACGGCGCTGCTGAAGCAGTACGGGGAGCAAAAGGCGGTAGACGGCATCTCTTTCAGCCTCCAGAAAGGCGAGATCGTCGGGTTCCTGGGGCCTAACGGCGCAGGGAAATCCACCACCATGAAGATTATCACGGGCTATCTGCCGCCTACGGGCGGCTCGGCTTCGGTTTGCGGGCACGATGTGGCCAGCGAACCGCTGGAGGTTCGCCGCCGCGTGGGTTACCTCCCGGAAGCCAATCCCCTGTACCCGGACATGTACATCCGGGAGTTCCTTGAGTTCGCCGGCGGCATGCACGGCCTGAAAGGCAAGGCGGCTACCGCCAGGATTGACGAGATGATCGGGCGGACGGGCCTCACCCCCGAGCGCCACAAGAAGATCGGGGCGCTCTCCAAAGGGTATAAACAACGTGTAGGCCTGGCGCAGGCCCTGCTGCACGACCCGGAAGTCCTCATCCTCGACGAGCCTACTTCCGGCCTGGACCCTAACCAGTTGGCAGACATCCGGCAGCTGATCCGGGAACTGGGCGAAAACAAGACGGTCATGCTTTCCACCCACATCATGCAGGAAGTGGAGGCGCTCTGCAGCCGCGCCATCATCATCAACAAAGGCCACATCATCGCCGACGGCGCCATCAGCACCCTCCGCCAGGGCGCTTCCGGGTTTATCCAGGTAGCCTTCGCCGAGGAAACGGCCGCATCCGACCTCCAATCACTCCCCGGCGTACAAAAAGTAACCGCCGCCGAAGGGAATTCCTGGCGCCTTTACACCACGGAACCCGAAACAGTACGGAAAAACCTGCTGCAATTCGCTTTGATAAATAACCGGAACATCCTTTCTTTGCAGAGCAATTCGCTGTCGCTCGAAGACGTGTTCAGGGAACTGACAAACTAGTGGTAAGAATCGGTCACCTTTTCTAGCATTTAACAATAAAAATTTTACCCATGAGTATCATTTCAGAGATCCATGCCAGACAGATTTTAGACAGCCGCGGCAATCCCACGGTGGAAGTAGACGTAACCACGGAAGATGGCCACCTCGGCCGTGCCGCCGTTCCCTCCGGCGCATCTACCGGGAAACACGAAGCCGTAGAGCTGCGCGATGGCGATAAAGGGGCTTACATGGGCAAAGGTGTGCTCAAAGCGGTAAAAAACGTCAATGAAGTGATCGCTGACGAACTCATCGGCTGGGACATTTCCGACCAGGCCGGCATCGATAAACTCCTCATCGAGCTCGACGGTACCGAAAATAAAGCCAAACTGGGCGCCAACGCCACCCTCGCCGTGTCTATGGCAGTAGCCAAAGCCGCTGCGGAAGCTTATGGCCTCCCCCTCTTCCGCTACCTTGGCGGCGTAAACGGCACCACCCTGCCGCTGCCCCTCATGAATATCATCAACGGCGGCGTTCACGCCGATAACAAGATCGACTTCCAGGAGTTCATGATCATCCCCGTGGGTGCAGACACCTTCTCCGACGGCCTCCGTTGGGGCGTGGAAGTGTTCCACCACCTTAAATCCGTACTGAAGAAGAAAGGATACAGCACCAACGTAGGCGACGAAGGCGGTTTCGCTCCTGAAATCCAGTCGAACGAAGAAGCGATCGAAACCGTGCTCCAGGCCATCGAAGCCGCTGGCTACAAACCCGGCTCCCAGATCGCCATCGCGCTCGACGCCGCTTCCAGCGAAATGTATAACGAGGCCGACAACACCTATAAATTCTACAAATCCTCCCAGAAAATCATCTCCTCCGACGAAATGGTAGCCTTCTGGGCAGAATGGTGCAAGAAATACCCCATCGTTTCCATTGAAGACGGCATGGCCGAAGACGACTGGAACGGCTGGAAAAAACAAACCCAGGCCATCGGCGCCAATGTACAGCTCGTTGGCGACGACCTGTTCGTGACCAACGTGAAGCGACTGAAACAAGGAATCGACCAGGATATCGCGAACTCTATCCTCATCAAGGTTAACCAGATCGGCACCATCACCGAAACCATCAACGCCGTATCCATGGCGCAGAAGGCAGGTTACACCTCCATCATGAGCCACCGTTCCGGCGAAACCGAAGACACCACCATCGCCGACCTGGCTGTGGCGTTGAACTGCGGTCAGATCAAAACCGGTTCCGCTTCCCGCACCGACCGTATGGCGAAATACAACCAGCTGCTCCGCATCGAGGAACTGCTGGACAGCAGCGCCATTTATCCGAAAAATTCCATTAAATTTGGTAAGAAATAATTTCTCTTCTTACCGCGTTTAATTAGTGGTCAAATACAAAACTCATCCGGGCACTGTCTTCAGTGCCCGGATTTTATAAGCAAACGGTGTGATTATGGAACAGAAGAAGCCGAGATTCAGAATCCCCGCATGGGCCCGGAACAAATACATCATCAGTTGTATCCTTTTCGGCGCATGGCTCCTCTTCCTCGACCGTAACAACATCCTCTACCAGTTCCAGCTCTACCGCGAAGTCAACCAGCTCGAAAACCAGAAAGACTTCTACCAGAAAGAGATCAGCCGCGACCGCCAAACCCACCAGGAACTCTTTTCCAGTCCCGATAAACTCGAAAAGTTCGCGCGCGAACAATACATGATGAAAAAGGATGATGAAGACATCTACATCGTGCCGACTCCTCCCGACGCAAAACGTTAACCGCCTGACAATCACATCCCTTTATTTGTTAAAAACTTGCTAAATTCAAAAAAATAGCCTAGTTTAACAATACTGTCGAGCCATTCTCCGTTATTTTATCGTTATCCAGAATTTTCGTGACCGGGTAATTTGTTTGAATCCATTTAACAACTAATAACCATCAAACGCATGCCTAATTCTACCCTGCCTTTCTCCGTCCTCAAGGGCGCTTTAACCGATCCTGCACAAAAAACCAAGCATATGCCAGAGCAAGAATTGATGCGTGAAGAGCAGCAGTTGCATCTGCAAACCAACCAGGCGCTGGATTCCATTCGGTACAGCCCCCGGCAGGCTACGCTTGTGGCTATCTTCGACCACGCCCAGGAAGCCGGCAAAGCGCGTTAGTTTTAGTATTTTGCGCGCATGACGAAAAAAGAGCGATTCCAATATGTGATCGATTATTTTGAACATCATGCGCCGGATGCCGAAACGGAACTGCTGTACGATAATCCGTATCAATTACTCGTTGCCGTTATCTTGTCCGCCCAGTGTACGGACAAGCGCGTGAACATGACCACGCCGGCCATCTTCAGCCAGTACCCGGATATTCCTTCCCTCAGCCACGCCACGTTCGACGAGCTGTTCCCGCTCATCCGCAGCATCAGCTATCCCAACAACAAGACCAGGCACCTCATCGGCATGGCCAATATGGTCATGGATGAATTCAATGGCGAGATCCCGTCTACCGTGCCCGAGCTCGTCAAGCTCCCCGGTGTGGGCCGCAAAACCGCGAACGTGATCACCAGCGTTATTTACCAGCAACCCAACATGGCCGTAGACACCCACGTTTTTCGTGTATCCGCACGGCTGGGTCTTACCACCAACGCCAAAACGCCGCTGCAAACAGAACAACAACTCCTGAAATACATTCCCAAAGAAAAGGTCCACATCGCCCACCACTGGCTCATCCTGCATGGTCGGTACATCTGCATCGCCCGGAACCCGAAGTGCGGAGAATGCGGCTTGCGAAAGGTGTGCAAATATTACCAGCAGCTGGTAAAATCTTAAAAAATCACTTTGCGGGACGAACCGTTTTTCACTATATTGGAGAAATTAAAAAAATTTAAAAATTCTCCACGTGAATACCAGCAAAGGCGCCCAACTATCCTTCATGATGTTCCTCCAGTATTTTATCTGGGGGGCCTGGTACGTTTCCATGAACTCCTACATGGCTACCAACCTGCAATCCACCGGTCAGCAAATCAGCTACGCCTATATGGCGCTGGCCATCGCCACCATGATTTCCCCGATTTTCGTGGGGATGGTGGCCGACAAATACTTTGCCGCCCAGAAAATCATGGGTGTGTTGCACCTCGTGGGCGCGGGCACGTTGCTGCTGGCCACCACCACCACTTCCAACACGGTTTTCATTGGGATCGTGCTGTTCTATTCGCTGCTGTACATGCCCACCATCGCGCTGAGCAACTCGGTAGCGTTCACGCAAATGCAGGATCCCACCAAGCAGTTCCCGCTCATCCGTATGTTCGGGACCGTGGGCTGGATCTTTTCGGGTATCCTCATCAGCAATCTCCTGGAAGTCGAAAAAACACACTTCATATTTATCATCGCGGCCGCCGCCTCCACCATCCTGGGGATGTACAGCTTTCTGCTGCCCAATACGCCGCCGCCGGCGAAAGACACGTCCATGTCCGCTTCGCAGGCGCTGGGGGCTGATGCGCTCGTATTATTCAAGGACCGGCCGTATACCGTGTTTTTCGTTGCAGCGGTGCTGATCTGCATCCCGCTGAGCTTCTATTACGGTTTCGCCAACCTCTTCCTGAACGAAGCGGGGATGGAAAATGCGGCCGGGAAGATGATTTACGGGCAGATATCCGAAGGGCTCTTTATCCTGGCGATTCCTTTACTGCTGAACAGAATCGGGGTGAAAAAGATGCTGATACTGGGGATGGGCGCCTGGGTGATCCGGTATATCCTCTTCGCATACGGCAACAGCGGCGACAACCTCTGGATGCTATACGGCGGCATTATCCTGCATGGCATCTGTTATGATTTCTTCTTCGTGACCGGTTATCTTTATACCGAAAGGAAGGCGGGAGAGAAGATCAAGTCCGCCGCGCAGGGGCTCTTCACCTTTGCCACTTACGGTCTCGGCATGGTGATCGGTACGCTCTTCTCCGGCATGGTGGCCGATCACTTCACGGCCAACGGCCAACGCGTATGGTCCAGCATCTGGATGGTGCCGGTATACATCGCCGCGGCGGTACTGGTGTACTTCATCCTGGCTTTCCGCGACCGCAAACAAACAGACGTAAACGCATAAAAATTTAATATCACTATGGCGAAAATTGCAATGCTTGGGTCCGGATTCATCGGACGGTTCTATGCAGATTCTTTACAGGGGCAGCGCAGCCGCGACAAGATCGTGAGCATCTACTCGCGCCGCGAAGAAAGCGCGAAGAAGTTCGCGGCAGATTACAATTGCGACCACTGGACCACGGATATGGAAGAGGCGATCAACCATCCCGATGTGGACATGGTCTGCATTTCCCTTCCCAACAACCTGCACGAAGCCGCCGTGCTGGCGTGCTGCAAGGCGAAAAAGGCCGTGATGTGCACCAAGCCCCTGGGCCGCAACGCCGAGGAAGCCCAACGCATGATGGAAGCGGTGGAAAAAGCCGGTATCTTCAACGGCTACCTGGAAGACCTGGTGTATACGCCTAAATTCCTCAAAGCCCTCCAGTCCGTAAAAGCCGGCGCGCTGGGCAAGATACTCTGGGCCAAATCCCGGGAAACGCACCCCGGCCCCCACTCCGAATGGTTCTGGGATAAAGAACAGGCTGGCGGCGGTTGCATGCTCGACCTCGGTTGCCACTGCGTGGAAATCGCCCGCAGCTTCATCGGCAAAGACATTAAACCCATCGAAGTAATGTGCTGGGCAGATACCCAGGTGAAACCCATCGACGCTGAAGACCACGCTATCGGCCTCGTGAAATACGAAAACGGTGCCATCGGCCAGTTCGAAGTGAGCTGGACCTTCCGCGGCGGCCTCGACCTCCGCGATGAGGTGATGGGCTCCGAAGGCACCATCTGGCTCAACAGTTTCCTCCGTACTGGCTTCGACATGTTCACCACCGGCAAAGGCGCGGATTATGTGGCCGAGAAAGCGGAAAGCAACTCCGGCTGGCTCTTCCCCGTGGGTGACGAACTGAACGAACTGGGTTACAACCATATGTTCGCCGATATGTTCAACGCCGTGGAAGCCGGCAAGGCCCCGCAGGAAACGTTCTACGACGGGTACGTGGTAAATGCCATCCTCGACGCCGCCTACCGCTCCGCCGCTTCCAAGCAATGGGAACCCGTGCAGCTGCCTGTTTGGCGCGGCCAGGAAGGGGTGCAGAAAGAAAAAGCGCTCACCAGCTACAATGAGCAGTTCTACCTCATCAAAGAAGAAATGACGCACTTTGGCACGCAGAAGCTCATCCTGAAAGACAAAAAAACCGGCCAGATCATCGAAAAAACGCTCTGATCCGCCTGCATATCAACGAAAAGCCATCCCGGTATCGCCAGGATGGCTTTTTTAATGTGTAGTAACGTTATAGCTGATGTATATATACCTGTAGTGTATAAAAAGGCTTCAAACCCTTTACTGTAGGGGATCTATGACTCTTTGATATACGTTATATATACTGTTACCCCTCTTTAACCCTTCAGTTACCCTTACTTTACATAGCATTAACACCAAAAAAAACATTGATAATCAGCGTAAAACAAACCGGGCTTTCCCGAGGGCATGGTTGACTTCCACTTCGGTGCATTTTCCTTTTTCGTAATGGTAGATGTTGCGCTTCCCTTCGGGGAGCTGCAGTTCGTAGTTGTGATTGCCGAGGTGGCGGAGCGGAAGCGCCTTGCCGAGGGTTTCGCTGAAAACCTGGTGCACGGCTTCCGGCTCGGAGAAATAGAGATCGCCCACGCAAAAACGGATTCCGTCGGAAGCGAGCTGCCTGGTTTCCCCCTTATGAACCACCGTATAGCCTTTGCCACCCTTCCTCACCGACGTGAGCGGCTCCCCGCCCCTGCGCACCGCCATTGCCTCCTGGAGCACGTGGTGCCGGTATTCCGCCGTGATATCCACCTCCATCCTCGACATCAACTTGGACTGTACCCGGCTTTGCATGGAAATCTTCCGTCCTTCAGCAGTTTTTACCTGCCTGACGGTGACGGTACCGACGGGGTTGTTACCGCCGAGGTAGATGTCATAAATGAAGACATGTGGTTCCTGGAAGGCCGTGGTCCCGAAGAAAACCAGGGCCAGCACGATTCCCGGGAGGATGTTGAATGGACGCATCAGGTTCATGGGCGGAAAGGGTTACGTAAAACAATATACGAAAAAGGCGGTTACCGCTTTTCGCAGCAACCGCCCTTTTTATCTTGAAGCGCTTATTACAGGAGCTCGCGGATCTTTTCCACCAGTTCGCCTTTGGTGATGGGCACGCCCATTACTTTATTATAGCCTTTGGCGGGGATGAGGAATTGTTCGCGGATGATCTTGATAAGCTGGCCGTTATTGATCTCGGGGATCAGCACGTGGTCATAACTGTGCAGTATCTCATCCAGGTTGCGGGGGAAGGGGCGCAGGTAGCGGATATGGGCGTGGGCCACTTCATGCCCTTCGGCCAGCAGCTCCAGCACCGCGCTCTTGATGGCGCCGAAGGTGGAACCCCAGCCCAGCACGAGCACTTTGCCTTTCTCGGGGCCTACCTCGATGTCCTGCAAGGGAATATGATCGGCGATCTTGTCAACTTTTTCCTGGCGGATCTTCACCATCAGCTGGTGGTTTTCCGGGTCGTAGCTCACGTTGCCGGTGATGTTCTGCTTTTCCAGGCCGCCGATGCGGTGCTCCAGTCCGGGCGTGCCGGGCACGGCCCAGGGGCGCACCAGGTTCTCGTCGCGTTGGTAGGGCAGGAAGGCATCTTCGTCTTCGGCCAACCCTTTCTTGAATTTCACGTCGATTTTGGGCAGATCCGCCTGTTTCGGGAAACGCCAGGGCTCTGCGCCGTTGGCGATGTATCCGTCGCTGAGGAGGATCACCGGCGTCATGTGCTGCACCGCGAGGCGAAAGGCTTCGAAAGCCATC
This sequence comes from Chitinophaga pollutisoli, assembly GCF_038396755.1. Lineage (NCBI taxonomy): Bacteria > Pseudomonadati > Bacteroidota > Chitinophagia > Chitinophagales > Chitinophagaceae > Chitinophaga > Chitinophaga pollutisoli. The sequence continues at coordinate 2,657,564 of NZ_CP149822.1, forward strand.
TGGAAGCAGTCGGACGGCGTGGCTGCGGCGACTACGGGCATCGGGCATTCCCCGTTACGGCCGTAATATGCCTGCAGGAGGTCGGATTGTTCCGTTTTGGTGGGAAGGCCGGTGGAAGGCCCCCGCGTTGGATATCCACGATCAGGAGGGGGATTTCCAGCATCACGGCCAGGCCCATGGCCTCGCCCTTGAGGGCTACGCCGGGGCCGGAGGTGGTGGTGATACCCATATGCCCGCCATAGGACGCGCCGATGGCGGAGGTGATACCGGCTATTTCATCCTCGGCCTGGAAGGTGCGGATACCAAAGTTTTTATACTTGCTCAGCTCATGCAGGATGTCTGACGCGGGCGTGATGGGATAGGTGCCTAGGAAAATAGGCAGGCCCGATTGCTGGCCGGCGGCCACGAGGCCGAAAGACAAAGCAGTATTGCCCGTAATGCTGCGGTAGGTGCCAGGCTCCATGCGGGCCTTTTCCACCCTGAACCGCGAGGCGAAGGCTTCCACGGTTTCCGCGAAGTGGTATCCTGCGTGGAGGACTTTGACGTTGCTTTCGAGGATTTCGGGCTTCTTGCTGAACTTGGCGTTGAGGAAGTTCAGGGTGCTTTCCATGTCGCGGTCGTAAAGCCAGTACAGGAACCCGAGCACGAACATGTTCTTGGCGCGGTCTTTCTCCTTCATGCCAAGGGAGCTTTCCTTGAGGGCTTCCCGGGTCATTTTGGTCACGTCCATGGTGTGGAGCTGGTAATTGACGAGGGAGCCGTCTTCCAGCGGGTTCACGCCGTCGGGATAGTTGGCCAGGCGGAGATTTTTGGCGTCGAAGCCGTCGGTATTGGCGATGATGATACCGCCTTTTTTCAGTCCTTTCAGGTTGGCTTTCAGGGCCGCGGCGTTCATGGCAACGAGGACGTCGCAGGCATCGCCGGGGGTGAAGATGCGGTTGGAAGAGAAGTGCAACTGGAAACCGCTCACGCCGGGGATGGTGCCCTGGGGCGCGCGGATCTCCGCTGGAAAGTCGGGGAAGGTGCTTAGGTCGTTGCCGATGAGCGCCGTGTTATTGGAGAATTGCGTACCGGTCAGCTGCATACCGTCGCCGCTGTCCCCCGCAAATTTTATCACTACATCCTCTATCTGTTGAATCGTTCTATCGGACATTGATGTTTGCTTTATGATAATATATATAATGGACAAATATGTTGGCTGATGCCCCAGGAGTCCTTCCGGATTTCACAGGCTTCACAGCGAATGCTGTAAAATTACAGAATCAGCGTTAAAATACCGTCCTTTTCCATCGGCCAAAAGTATACAAAACCAGTAGACTTTACTCATAACTAAATGGAATGCCCCATTCCAAAACCCGTACAGTTGTTTTTCCGGCAAGGTATTTGTTATTTTCTGACCCGTGAGAAATTGACGTGAAACAACTGTATCACTCCTTTGAAACCCTTTACGGACAAGGAAAGTGATAAACTAACGTCAACGATACTACGTAAATAAGTAGTTTTTCGATTCGCCGCAAACCCATACTGTTAAAGGATTTGTAAAGATTTGTTAAAGCGGCGGAATTTGATCAAGTGGCATGGTGTTTGCAAAATTCTCAACAGCGACAAGCATTTCAACACAAATTAGTTTGCTTATCGAATACATTTACTTGAACCATTCTTTATTATTAAACCTTTTAAAATTGTATGCTATGAAAAGAGCAAAATTAAGTTTGTTAGCAGTTGCGGCCGTTGCATTCGGCGCATTCGCCTTCAAAGGTATCGCAGGCGGTTCCATCTCCGGTAAAGTAGTTCCGGCCGACGGAGCAACAGAAGCATGGGCAGTTTCCGGCACCGACACGCTGAAAGCCCCCATTGCTGACGGCGCCTTCTCCTTCGCAGAAGCAGCAGCCGGCACTTACACCGTGATTGTTGACGCCAAGGAACCCTTTAAGGACGCTACCATCACCGACGTAAAAGTAGAGGACGGTAAAGCAACCGACCTTGGCGAAATCAAACTTGCACAATAAGTAAATAGTTGGTTTTCATAGGGGTTAATCAAGCCGGTCCGCCTGAATCAGGCGGCCGGCTTATTTTTTCCCCGCCTATCTGGGGGTAGGCTCCCCATCTGCCGTCATTATGTTATCCGCCATTGCGGATTACCCCTAAAATCACTCAGAAAATGAAAATGACGGCAAAAAACGAATCGATCCTGGCCATCAGCGGCCTCAGCACCTGGCTCCTCCTCTGCATGGTCGCCATCTTTGGCTTCATCCTCACCGGCTGCAGCCGTGAAAACGTTATCGGCTCCGGCCGCATGATCACCGAAGAACGGACTGTAGGCCGCTTCGATGAAGTGACCATCGACGGCTCGATGGATGTTATCATCAAACAAGGGCCCGCCATCCCACTCACCATCGAAGCGGAAGACAACGTGATGCGCTTCGTGGAAACCTACATCAGCGGCACCACGCTCCGCATCCGGATGCGCGACGGGCTGAATCTCCGGAGGCACAAACAAATCATTGTTCATATCCAGAGCGAAGACTACCGCAAAGTGGTGTTCTCCGGCTCGGGCGAGGTAACCACGCCGGACACGATCCGGAGCACCCAATTCACGGCGGATCTCAACGGCTCCGGCAACGCCCGCCTGAAAGTAGACGCCAATGAAGTGCGCCTGTACCTCTCCGGCTCGGGGAACATCCGTGCGGAAGGGAAATCCCGCGACTACCTCGCCAACATCGAAGGCAGCGGTAACATCCACGCGGATGCGGTAAAAACCGTGAATGCCAACGTCAAGATCACCGGTTCGGGCAACCAGTCCATCTCCGTGAGCGAAAAGCTGGACGCGAGGATCACTGGTAGCGGCAACGTGCGCTACTACGGCAATCCGGCCACCGTAAACGTGAATATTTCCGGATCCGGAAAAGTCATCAAGCAATAGCATCTACCGATCGGACCCAAATGAAAGCAACCGCTGTACTGTCATCCGCCATTCGTCCTGATATGCATATTGCGAAAGCCCAAACCGGTTATTTTTGCAATATGTCAGAAAACGACCGGTTATTGCAACTCTTACGGGAAGATGAGCACCAGTTTATGAAAGCGCTCTTCCAGGCTTACTTTGCCCTTGTGTGCAAGTCGATTTACCGCCTTGTGCCGGATATGGCTACGGCCGAAGACCTGGCGCAAGAGGTATTTATCAAGGTCTGGAACCGGCGCGACCAGCTGGGAGAAGTTTACTTCAAAGCCTATCTTCACCGCGCCGGGGTCAACATGGCCCTCGATCATATCGACAAGCACAAGCGGCGGGGCGGCCCTCCCCAGGAGATAGGGCCGGCGGCGGAAGAACAGCAGGCCACGGCGCCGGTGGTTCACCTCGCAGACACGCAGACCCGCATCCGCCAGGCGGTAGACGCGCTGCCTGAAAAATGCCGGGAAGTATTTATGCTGAGCCGGTACGAGGAATTGAGTTATAAGGAAATCGCGCAAACGATGCAGATTTCCATCAAAACGGTAGAAAACCAGATGATCACGGCCTTGAAAAAGCTGCGACATTCGCTCAGGGAATACCTGGAATGACGATGCTTCCCTACACCATCCACGCCATTGTCAAGAAAGTATTTCCTATCAGAAAAAAACTAGCATGTTGAGCAACGAATATATGGATACACTCATCGCCCGCGATATCGAGGGCACCATCTCCGGGGCCGAGCAGCGGGAACTGGCGGACTGGCTGCAGGAAGACCCTGCCAACCAGGCCTACTACGAGGCCCTGAAAGATACCTGGGACCTGGCGGCGGACGCCTGGACCGAGGTGCCCGAGCCCGACACGGCCGCCAACTGGGAGCGTTTTTCCCAAAAGATCGCCGTACCAGAACCGGCCCCTTTACAAGTGGCCCACCGCGGGCGGGGAAGATGGCTCGCCGCCGCAGGCGTAGCGGCCATCCTCGCCACAGGAATCGCGTTCTTCCTCACCCAGTCCGACAAAACCATCACGCTCGCGGCCACCGCGGAGAAGCAGCTCTTCACCCTCCCTGACGGCAGCAAGGTGTACCTCAACCGTAATTCCACCCTGCAATACGACGAGCGCTTCGCCGAAAATAACCGCAACATCACCCTGGAAGGAGAAGCCTTCTTTGATGTGGCGCCCAATGCCGCCCATCCGTTTATCGTACATGCCGGGGCATCGCAAACGGAAGTCCTGGGAACCTCGTTCGGAATCAAGGCATATGGCGAGCAGCCTGTACGGTTGAATGTGGTGACGGGGAAAGTCGCCTTCTCCAATGCCACCCGCAAATCGGACGCTCTCGTACTCACGGCGGGCCATGCCGCGGAAGTGCGGGCCGGGAAGGATCCCCAGGCAGTAACAGACACCGATCCTAATTTCACTTCCTGGAAAGACAATAAGCTGGTTTTCAACCACGCCAGTCTTGCCGCTACGTTCTCCGCCATGGAAGAGTATTTCGGCATCACGATCCACATCGAAGACAGCGCCATCGCCGGGATGGAGTATATGGGCACATTCAGCGATCCCAATCTCGATTCCATGATGAAAGTGATCGCCGCATCCACGGAAGTGAAGATTGTGGAAGAAAGCAAGGGCGTGTATAAAGTCAGCAAATAGGCTTGCCGCTATACTAAGACACAACTGAAGAAAGATGGAATCCGGGCCCGTGGGGTCCGGATTTTTTATGCCCGGTCAAAAGCGGATGACGCGCTACAGCCCAAAGCGGACTTGCTTTCGACAGAAGGCCGCGGCCAGGAAGCGACTGGCGCTTTCCCGTGCGAAAGATATGGTGAAAGCGAGGGCCATTGCGGGCTGGCTTTCGATAAGGAGTGGTGGCGGCCAGTAAACAAGAAGCGCTTTCCACTCCGAAGCTACGGCGAAAGCAAGATCCCCGGCGTGATGGCGGATTTGTGGGAAGTACGGGACAAAAAAATCCGGTGCCTTTCGGAACCGGATTCTTTTTATTGACGGGGGTCGCTGAGGGATCAGGCGCCGCCGAGTTTGCATTTCTGGAGTACTTCCCAGGATTTGCCGTTATGGCGGAGGAAGTACAGGTTGTTTACTTTAAAGGAAGCCTGGTACTCTTTGTTTTCGTACTCGGGCCATGCTTTCTCGAAAGTAGCGTCGTCGAGGTCTTTGAAAGCCACGGTAACGTGGGGCGTGAAACCGGTGCGGGCGAGCATGGTGCTGAAGCCGAATTCTTTCCGGAGGAAATTGATCAGCTGGCGATGCATGGCGCTCATAGATTCGGATTTCTCCACGTTAATGAAGAGGACGCGGTTTTGTTTGTTGGGGAAGGTGCCGAAGCCGTTGAGGCCAACTTCAAAGGGCGCCTGCGTTTTGGCGAACTCTGTAAGTTCTTCGCAGAAGGCTCTTTCGAGGCTCGGGTCGGCGGTGAAGGGTACCTGCAGAGTAATGTGCGGGAGTACTTTCAGTGCGTACATCGGGCCGTATTGCTCGGCAAATTCCTGTTTTATTTTGATGATCTCCTTGCCTACTTCAGCAGTAGGGAGCAAGGCGATAAAGTAGATCTTGTTATCGGGTTTGGGAGCACGGGGACCGCCTCTGAAGCCGCCCTGGGGTCTTCCGCCGCCGCCCTGGGGCCTGCCGCCGCCGTATCCGCCGCCGCCACGGTTGAATCCACCGCCGCCACCGCGATTAAAGCCGCCGCCACCGCCGCCGCGGTCATATCCGCCGCCGCCACCGCCACGGTTGAAGCCTCCGCCTCCACCGCCACGGTCATAGCCGCCGCCACCACCGCCGCGATCGTATCCGCCGCCACGGTCGTAGCCACCGCCACCGCCGCCGCGGTCATATCCACCGCCGCCGCCACGATTGCCGCCGCCGTATCCGCCGCCGCGGTCGTAACCACCGCCGCCGCCATAGCCGCCACGGTCGCGATTGTAACCACCGCCGCCTTCTCCGCGGTCGCGGTTGAAGTCGCGGTCGCCACGGTTGAAGTCGCGGTATCCGCCGCCGCCTTCGTTGCGCGGGGTGTATCCGCCGCCCTCGCGGTTAAATGTTCCTTCACGGTTGAAATTTCCACCTTCATTGCGGGGTGTGTAACCACCGCCTTCGCCACGGGGAGTATAGCCGCCGCCTTCGCTACGCGGGCGATAGCCGCCTTCGGGTCGTGGGTTGTTGTAAGGAGGTTCTCCGTCTTTGCCAAATTCGGGTTTCTTGGAATAACCGCCGTCCTGGTCTTGGTTGGGTTCTTGCGGATCTCTGTAGCCAGGAGAATACTTTCGGGGGCGTTCGTTTCTCTCAAAATTCATCTTACTTGATTAAAGCGTTGTTGAAGCAATTTTTCAATGATTTCATGAAAATGAAATTCACCTACTTGTTTAAACTAAAATGATTAAAATTTTATGTCTCATCCGCCGGCGCGTAACCTGCATAACGTCAGGATGATTGATTATGTTCAATATAGACCGGCTTCCGTTTAATGCTATTTAACTTTCTCTACTTTTTTAATGGAATCGCAAAGATAATTTAGCGCCGCATTGCGTGACAATTTTTTCGCGGAAATTTTCTAATTAATCCTCACCTCCAGCTCGACAGGAATATTTAAAGGTAGTTCTGGCAAATGGTTAACTGGATAACATCCAAACCGCGCTTATAGGGCTACCGTTATAAGACCTGGTAAAATATTTTTGCCTTGAGATACACCTGAATCATTTGTTTGAGTAAGTTTTTCAAATCTTATTCATAGCACCAGGATAAATTGTTTTCACCGCGCCAGTGAACATTCACTGATTTTGGCACCCACACAGTGCCAAGCGCTGTTCCCATGTAATATACAAAAAAATCCGGTGTATCCGGTCAAGCCTCCGGGCAATATTAGCACAATACTACCAATCCAATCGTTAATTTTTTGCAAAAATGGTATAAACGGAAGGATTTTCGCATCGAAATGCGCAATTAAGTTGGCGCCTGCCCACCCCGGGTTGCCCCCATGCCAGCAGACGCCCATATCAAAACATTGATTATCAATCACCATCGAGCAAGTTGCCGATTCCGCCCAGGATCCCGCCTTCTTCCTTCCGCGCCCCGGTACCGTAAGCCAGTACCCTGCTCGCCAGGCGGCTGATCGGCAGGCTCTGCAGCCACACTTTCCCCGGCCCGCGCATCACCGCAAAAAAGAGCCCTTCACCCCCAAATACCATGTTCTTCACCCCGCGTACAAACTCAATGTCGAAATCCACCTGCTGGGTGTAAGCCACCACGCATCCGGTATCCACTTTCAACACTTCGCCCGGCGCCAGCTCCTTCTCGATCACATATCCGCCCGCATGCACGAACGCCAGGCCATCGCCCTCCAGCTTCTGCATAATGAAACCCTCACCGCCGAAGATCCCCGTTCCCAACTTCCGCTGAAACTCTATCCCGACATTCACCCCGCGCGCCGCACAAAGAAACGCGTCTTTCTGGCAAATGATCTTGCCGCCCAGTAACCGCAAATCCATCGGGATAATCTTCCCGGGATATGGCGAGGCAAAACTCACCCGCTGCTTGCCATGCCCCACATTCGTGAAACAGGTAATAAACAGGCTCTCCCCCGTAATCAGCCGCTTGCCGGCAGACATGATCTTCCCGAAGATGCCCTGCTTTCCGCCGGAGCCATCCCCGAAAAGGGTTTCCATCTTGATTGCCTGGTCCATCATCATAAAACTGCCGGCCTCGGCAACGGCGCTCTCGTTGGGGTCCAGCTCGATCTCCACGATCTGCATCTCCTCCCCGTGTATTTTATAGTCTATCTCGTGACTGTTCAGCATAGGTTGTTGGCGTTTTTTGTCTTGCCCAAAATTACATGCATTTTACCTTATCGCTTTGGATTTTTTCATCAGCTTCAGCAACTGCGGCAGCATCGCTTCCACCTGCCGCATAAAGCCCAGGTCCGTCAGGTGCACCCCGTCGATCGTAGCCTCATGGTCCTGCCCGATGAGGTTATCGGCAGACAAATAATACAGCTGTTTATACCCTTCCGTTTTCAATTTCGTATATGCTTCCCTGATAGCCCGGTTCTTATCCACCGTCACCTGCCCGATCTTCTGGTCGAAATATCCGTTCTCCCGCTTCACCGTTTCCACGAGCAGCACCGGCACCTCCGGCCGCTTGTCCAGCAAATGCTTGATAAACGGGTATGCCCGGGCTTTCACTTCCTCTACCGTAGGATTCGGAATGCAATCCAACACAAATAAAGATGCGGGCATTTCCGCGAGCAGCTCCGCCACCGGGAATTCCATCTTGCCATTCCCGCTAAAGCCCAGGTTCACCACATCCCAGCCTGTCCGCCGCTGGAGGATGGAGGAGTACGACATCCCCGCTCTGCTGGCCGAAGCGCCCTGCAATATGCTGGAGCCATAAATCACCATGCGGTGCGTGGTATCGATCTTCGGACTGGCCGTTCTTCTAAGTTCCGCTTCCGGCGCCACGCCGATCTGTAAAGAGGTGATTTCGTTGTAGGTGGGGAGATACAGCATGTATTGCCGCAGCTGCCCGTCCATATTGCTGATCAGCGTATTGGCGTTCACCGTGTCTTTATCGCCGGGGCGGCCGACGCCTACCCATTGCCATTTGCCGTTGTTCCAGGCGTAGAGATCCAGCCCGCTATGGCAGATCGGCGGAATGTTGGCGTGATAGAGCCCCCTGCGGAGGGTCCATTTCGCACTGATATACGTACTGTTCGTCTCAAAAAGCACCGCGATGCCTGAGCTATGCTTCGAAAGATTCTTCACCGCAGGCGTCAGCGCCCGGTCCTGCGTGGAATCCAGCCGCTGGTAAACGGGGCTGGTGGGCAGGCCTTTGCCTACGATCTGGAATTGGCGCGCGTCGGTATAACGGGCATTGTCCTGGCCTAAGGCCACGGTCCAGCTGCTTCCTGCCATCAGCAGGGTAAGTATCCAGTTTTTCATCATTTCGAAAAATAAGAAGAAGCGCGCAGGAGTGGAAGCTCCGGGCATAAAAAAAACCGTCCCGAAGAATCGGGACGGTACTAGTTAACCTACAACTGTTACACTGTTTGCTCTGATAAAAACAGTTTCTTAATTCATCGACACCCTGTCCGGATGCTTCGCGTGTTCGTCATGCGGCGCGTCTTCGGGGTGGTTGAAGAAATGATATGGGCGCGGTGAAACATAGTTCGGGTCGTGCAGTTTTCTCACGGTGTCCTTTTTCATGAACAGTTTGAGGATGAGCACGAGGAAGGGAACATATTTCAGTCCGCGGGGGAGGTTGTAAAGGTCGAGCACGTCGATGCAGCGCTTGTTCATCGCATACATCACGGGCACCAGGATCAGCGTCAGGAAGGTGGCGAAGATCAGGCCGAACACCATCGTCCAGGCGAGCGGGCCCCAGAAGGCCACGTTGTCGCCACCGAAGAACAGGTGCGGATTGAATTCGTCGAACAGTTTCCAGAAGTCGATATTCAGGCCCACCGCCAGCGGAACGAGGCCGAGGATGGCTGCGATAGCGGTGAGGATTACCGGCGTCATACGGGTGCGGCCGCCTTCCACCACGGCTTCGTTGTACGGCACGTTCTGCTGCACCAGCAAGTCGGTGAATTCCACGAGTACGATACCGTTCCTGGCCACGATCCCCGCGAGGGCCATGATACCCACGCCGGTCATTACGATGGAGATGTCCATCCCGAAGATGGCGAAGCCAAGGAACACGCCGATAATGGAGAAGAGGATCTCCAGGAAAATGACGAGGGCGCGGCCAACGGAGTTAAACTGCGTTACCATGATGAGGAAGATGAGGCCAACCGCTCCTACCATGGCCAGCAGGAGGAAGTTCATCGTTTCGGCCTGGTCTTCCTGTTCACCTGTCATTTTCACGGTGATGCCGTCGGGCGGATTGAAGTCTGAAACGGCGCTGGTGATTTCGGCCACCACTTCGTTCGCGTTGTAACCTGTCAGTACGTTGGAATACAACGTTACCACCCGTTTTTCGTCTTTATGCTTGATACCTGCGTAGGTATTGCTGTAACGGATATCAGCCACCGCGCTCAGGGGCACCTGGCGGATCTGGCCGCCCATGTTCATATCCCGGTAGGTCAGGTTCAGGTTCATGAGCGTATTGATATTGTTGCGCTGGTCTTCCTTCAGGCGAACGGTAATATCATATTCATCGTCCGGATCGCGGAATTTGGAGGCTTCCACGCCGGCGAGCGCGATGCGCAATGCCGTACCGATCTGACCGGTGGAAATGCCTTCCCGGTTGGCGCGCTCCCGGTCGATATTCACGACGATCTCGGGCTTGTTGCTCTGGAAATCGCTTTTCAGCTCTTCCACGCCACCGATCTGCAGGCTGTCGAGGTAACGTTTCAATTTCTCGGAAGTCATCGCCAGCTGTTCGAATTCATCGCCGGAGATTTCGATGTTGATGGGTTTGCCCGTGGGAGGGCCGCCCTGTTCCTGTTCCACGGTAATATCCGCGCCGGGAATGCCTTTCACGGCTTCGCGCACTTTATCGAGGTATTCGAGGGTGGATTGGCCGTTACGTTTGGAGAACTCCACGAAAGCGACGGTCACCTTGCCTTTGTGGGGATAGTTGCCCTGGTCCATTTGCGAGGGATCGGTTGCGCCGATGGCCACGTTGGAGATGATGGATTTCACGAGCGGGTTATTCTTGCCCACCACTTTCGTGATGCGCTGCTCGATGATATTGGTGATCGAATCCGTCGTTACCTGGTCGGTACCGTTCGGCAGTTCGAGATATGCGTAGATGAAGTTGGGATCGGCGGTCGGGAAGAATACGACTTTCGGGCTGCGGATACCGGTGATCACAATGCTGAACACGAGGAGGCCGAAGGTGCCTACGAGCGCCCATACCGGTCTCCAGCCCACCAGGAACCACTCCAGGATGCTGCGGTAACGGTTTTGCACGCGCGGCCAGATGTTGGATTGGAATTTCCGCGCCACACCGCCGAGCCAGAATCGCTCGATGGTGATGAGCAGCCATATGAACACGACCAGGTTCCCCGCGCCCATGCTTCCGCCGTAACCGATCAGCGCCGCCACGGCGAACACGATGGTCAGGATGGTATACTTGCGGTTCCAGGTCGGTTTGGGATGATCTTCGCCTTCGTGACGATCCATGAAGTCCACCGCGAACACGGGGTTGATGATATACGCCACGAACAGCGACGCCAGCAGGGTCACGATCAGCGTCATCGGCAGGAAGTACATGAATTTACCGATGATCCCGGGCCAGAACAGCAGCGGGAAGAACGGTGCGAGTACGGTCATCGTTCCGGAGAATACCGGCAAAAACACCTCGCCCGCCGCGATCTTGGCGGCTTTGACGATGCCCAGGTCTTTCCGTTCGTAGAAAATCCGGTGCACGTTCTCGATCACCACGATGGCATCATCCACCACGATCCCCAACGCCAGCAGGAAGGAGAACAGCACCATCATGTTGAGGGTGAAGCCCAGGGCCGGCATGAAAAGGAATGCGATGAACATGGAGATGGGCACGGAAGCGGCCACGAACAAGGCGTTCACGGCGCCCATAAAGAACATCAGCACCACGGTTACGAGGATGAAGCCGATGATGATGGTATTGATGAGGTCGTGCAGGGTGATGCGGGTGGCATCGCTCTGGTCGGCCGTAATGGTCACTTCGAGGCCCTTGGGCAGGAGGTTCGCTTTCGCATCTTCCACCAACGCCATGATTTTATCGGAGGCGTTGATGAGGTTTTCGCCGCTGCGCTTGATGACGTTAAGGGTAACTACCGACTTGCCGTCGAGGCGGGCATAACTTTCCTGTTCCTTATGCGAGTCCACCACTTCGGCGATATCGCGGAGGTATACCACCGCGCCGGAAGCGCCGCGCACCACGATGTCGCGGATCAGGTTGGGATCTTTATATTCCCCTTTCACCGCGAGGGAACGCTTCATACCGTCGACACGCACGAGACCACCGGAGATGGTCCTGTTTTCATTTGCCACGGCCATCATCACGTCATCGAAACTGATTTTGGCCGCGTCCATTTTGTATTTATCGAGGTTGATCTGGATTTCACGCTCCAGGGCGCCCACGATGTCTACACGGGTAATCTCGGTCAGGCTTTCAATGCGGTCCTGCATTTCGTCGGCATACTTTTTCAGGGTTTGCAGATCGAAGTCGCCGGACATGTTCACGTTCATGATGGGCACTTCCGAGATCTCCATTTTGGTGATCATGGGATCTTCGGTAAGGTTGTTGGGAAGGTCCTTCTTGGCCGCATCCACTTTTTCCCTCACCTGGATCCCCGCTTCGAGCAGGTCTTCTTCGGGTTTGAATTCGATGATGATGGCGGAGAAGTCCTGGATGGAGGTGCTCGTGATCTTCCGCACGCCCGAGATGGATTTCAGTTTTTTCTCGATGGGCTTGGTCACGAGGGTTTCCATATCTTCCGGCGATGTGCCGGCGTTGATGGTGGAAATATAATATTGCGGGAAAACTACCTCGGGAAACTGCTCCTTGGGAAGATTCTGATAAGTGATGATACCGGCAATGGCGATGATCAGGGTGACCACATAAATGCTCACCTTATTGTCGATCGCCCAACTGGTCGGCCGGAATTCTTTTTCTAAGTCCTTCATCGGTTAATTTTTTAAAGATTGGCCGGTTACAGCTTGATAAAGTCGTTGTCGTTCAGGCCCTGGAAGCCGGTGGTGATGATCCTTTCGCCGGGATTGAGGCCGGATTTGACTTCGGCTTTATCGTTATAGGTACGGCCCAGTTCGATGTGGGAGCGTACGGCCTGCAGTTTGTCGCCGGCGCCTTTCACCGTCATCACATAAGGTTTGCCCAGGGAATACTGGATCACGTTCACGGGGATCACCACAACGTCTTTGGCGCGGTAATCCACGATGCGGAGCAGCGCGATCATATTGGGATGCAGGTCTTTATCGCCGGTAACCGGGATTTCCACGCGGATCGTTCGGCTGAGGGGATCGATTACGCGGGAGGCAAAACCGATTTTGGTGCGGAATGTTTTCTGGATATCCGGAAGTGTTACTTCCACTTCGTCTCCGGTCGATACTTTCCCGGCAAACGATTCGGCCACGTTGGCCACCACGCGGAGGTCCTTGCTGTTTACCACGCGGAAGGCCGGCGTCCCGGGCGAAGCGGCGCCGCCGATCTTGGCGATCACTGCGTCTACCGTGCCGTTGATCGGGGAAATGATGCGGGTGAGGTTGATCTGCTCTTTCATGGCCGCGATGTTTTTTTCCAGCGTTTCTTTCTGGGATTTAGCGGTCAGGTATTGCACTTCGGAACCGATTTTCTGGTTCCAGAGATTTGCTTGCTTGTTGAAAAGCGCGGTGGCCAGGTCGAGCTGTGTTTGCAGCTGGGCGAGGTTGGCGCGCATCACCTGGTCGTCGACCTGCGCGAGCGTCTGGCCTTTGCTGACAGCCTGGCCTTCGCGCACCAGGATGGCTTTGATGATGCCGGGCGACTGGGCGGACACGTCCACGTTTTCGCGGGCGTCTACGTTACCTTGCAGGTCGATAAAGTGTTCGAAGGTGCTGGTTTGCACGTCGGCGATAGTCACATTCTTCGTCTTTACGGCGGTGGAATCACCGGCTTTCAGTTCTTTCTCCAGGGTTTTGATTTCGGCGTCCAGTTTGGATTTCTCCTGTTTGAGACGGGCGAGTTTATCGGCTTTCTTTTCTTCTCCGCCGCCGCAGGCAATCATCAGGGAGATCAGCGGAAGAACGAAATATCTTTTATTCATTGGAAGGTAATTTATAGCTGAAAAGGTTGAAGGTTACAGTTTTCCGTATGCTTTGAGATAATCTACGCGGGCAACGATCACGTTGAACAGCGCGGTGAAGTAGTTGTTCTGGGCCATGAGGAGGGCGGTTTCCGCATTGATGACTTCTACGCTGGACCCCACGCCTTCGCGGTATTTGATCATGGTCGTTTTCCATACTTCTTCAGCCAGCCCGATATTCTCTTCCTCATTTTCCAGGGTGGAAATGTTGTTGCGGAGCGTGGTGGCGGAATTGACTTGTTCCAGGTCTATCGCTCCGCGGAGTTGTTCCATGTCAATGTCGGCCTGTCTCACCTTGATCAGGGCCTGGTCTACTTTCCGGAGGCGCTGGAAGCCGGTGAAGATGGGCACTTTCAGGTTGAGGCCGTAGGAAACGTAACCGTACCAGCTTTGGGAAGAGAAGTAGTCAAATTTGCCCGTTGCGCGGGAGGCGCCGCCCTGCCCGAAGAGGTAGAGCGAAGGCAATCCCTGGAGGCGGTACCTTTTCAGATCGTATTCCAACGCCTGACGTTGGGTTTCGAGGAGCTGGTATTCGATACGGTTCTGATAGGTAAATGCGTCCTGCTCCTGGATATCCGCTTTCAGGGCGTTATTCCCCAGCGTATCGGTTAAAATCAGGGGTTGCTTGACGGGCATGCCGATCTGGAACTTGAGGGCTGCGATCCCGGTTTCGCGCACTTGTTTCAGACGGGTGAGCTGTGATTCGAGGTTGTTTACCTGTACCACCAGGCGGTCGACGTCGAGTTTCTCGACGAGGCCGTTTTTATATATCTCGCGGGTTTCGGCAAGCATGGTGTTCAGGCGCACGCGGTTGGAATCGAGGATGCCGAGCGCCTTATCGGCGGCCAGTACGTTGAAATAGGCTTTATACACCGCGGCTTTAATTTCCACTTCGGACCTTTCCACGCCTTTGCGGGCGAGGTCTTCCAGGGTTTTACGGGCCTGGAGCGCAACGAGCACGCTGGGATCGAAGAGCGTCTGGTTCACATCCACCTGCCCCAGGGCATTGTAGGCCAGTCCGAATGCAATGGGGACCGTTGTGCCTTTGGGGGCGCTGGGGTCGAAGTTGCTGATGTCGACCAGTTGTTTCTGGATGATGGGGTTGTGCTGGAACAGTCCGGTTGCGCTGACCTGCGGGAGGGCCAGGCCGCTCACTTCGCGGTTCACGGCCAGCTGGTTCAGCTCGTCCAGCTTTGCATTACGGATGTCGTACTGATGGGTAAGCGCATAAGATATGGCGTCCTGCGCGGAAAACCGCAGCGGTTCCGACGAAACGGCCGGTTGCTGCTGTGCGTGGGCGCAGGTGAGGGCATGCAACATCGTGCCCGCGAGAGCAACGAGTTTCCATTTAAAGTGCATAGATCATTGATTTATTACTGGTTATCTTTTGTTTTGTACTGTTCGATCTGCTTGTACCCTTTCAGGGTGGCTACGCCATAAAGGAAATGTTCCAGCAGCACGCGTTGCACCTTCGTCATATCATAACCATTCATGGGGAATAATTCCGGCTGGAAGCAAAACAGCGAGGAAGCGGCGCGGAAAGCACTTAGAATCTCCACATCGAGGTCGGGCCGGTACAATCCTTCCCGGATGCCCCTTTCCAGGTTTTCGCGGATGGTGCTGACCATAAAAACGTTCTTATGCTGTTCGAACAGCTGGAACGCTTTGGAATGGAATTTCTGGAGGTCCATCATCACAACCGGGTTCATGTTCCGGAATTTGTCTTCCAGCATCTTAATGACCAGGAACAATTCCCCGATGGCGTCGGCGCTGTCGTTCCGGCTGGCGATGCACTGCTCTTCGATGAGGGCGAGGTGGCGGCTCATAACGTTGAGCACCAGGTCGCTCTTGTCGGCGAAGTGGGCGTACAGCGTTTTTTTGGAGATGCCCATGCGGTTGGCGATATCGTCCATGGTGATGGAACGGGTGCCGTATTGCCGGAACATGTTGAACGCCGTGTCCAGGATTCGTTCTTGAACTTCCATTGATTTTCGATAATAGGGGGCGAAATAATTTACACGGACAAAACTATGGAAACTATTTAAACCGCCAAAGTTTCCATCTAATTATTTGCGCATAATATGACGAACGCGTTTTATCAAAGGATTTAGCGGCTTTATGGGGGATGGTAAGCGGTGGGAATGGCGTAACTTTGCCCTTTCAAACCAGAAACATGTCTCCAAAGCTGAAATTCCGGGTGCTGTTGTCGCGCCTGCTGCGCTATTTTTTCCAGGGTTTGCTGATCCTGGCGCCGATCGGCATCACGGCATTTACGCTGTACTGGGGATTTATTACCATCGATAACCTGTTGCCGCGGGACCTGATCCCGGAGGACCACCCCATGAACTTCCTCCGCTACAAGGGGGTAGGATTCGCCATCGTATTGATAATCATAGTATTTGTGGGGTATTTGAGTTCTTCTTTTATTATTGGAAGGTTGATTGATATGTTCGACCATATCCTGGAGCGGACGCCATTTATTAAGTATATCTATTCGTCGGTGAAGGATGTGTTTGATGCGTTTGTGGGGGAGAAGAAGAAGTTCGACCATCCGGTGCTGGTGAATGTGTACGGGGTGGATGTGTGGGAGATGGGATTTATCACGCAGGAAGATGTGCGGGCCCTGGGGCTGGAAGGTTACCTGGCGGTGTATGTGCCGCACGCCTATGCGATAACGGGCAAGGTGTTCATGGTGAAGCGCGAGAAGGTGCGGCCATTGACGAACGTATCTGCCGGCGAGGCGATGAAGTTCGCGGTTTCCGGGGGTGTGACGACCATCACGGAACTGCCTTCCGCGCCAATTGCACCATCAGAATCGGGCGAATCTCGCTAAACCGGAGATATTCTCACCGGGAGCGAGAAAGTCTCACCGTAAAAAAGTTCTTTACATAATGGAGCGGATTACATTGCAGGAAACAAAAACCGACGATGTATTCCAGGATTTTCATTTCGATGTTGCTGGCGGGCTGCCTGGTTTCCGGGAGCGCGCGGGGCTGGGGTTCTTCGGCCATGAGCGGATCAACCGGCTGGCCGTGTTTTCGTTGCCGCCGGAGATGCTGGTCTTCTTCAAACCGCACCTTTCCTACCTTGTAAAACACGCCACCACGCCCGATAAGCGGCGATACCTGGTGGCGGACGAGGGGCCCAGGCATTATATCGACCTCGACCGGTACGGGACTCCGCCTTTTGCGGACTTACCACGCGGCTGGCGGGAGGCGGTGGCGCGGTACGGAGCGGATACGCTGGCAAAGCACGGCGTGCTGCCCTGGCACCTCGAGCGCATGCAATACCGGCTCACGGAAGCTTTCCGGCTGGGCAACGGTTTGCAGGCGCTGCGCACGGCGGCGGAGCTGGGGCATTATATAGGAGACGCCTATGTGCCGTTGCACGCCAGCTCCAACCACAACGGGCAGCAAACGGGGCAGCATGGCATCCATGGGCTGTGGGAGTCGCGCATTCCCGAGCTTTTCGCCGACGACCGGTATGATTACTGGACGGGGCGGGCGGCGTACCTCCCGGATTGCAGGGCCTTTTTCTGGAAAACGGTGCTCGAAAGCGCCGAGGCATCCTGGGTGGTGCTGGCCACGGAAAAGCAGCTGGCACGGGAGTTCCCGGCAGACAGGCGTTATGCCTGGGAGCTGCGCAACGGGAAGCTGGTGCGGCAGTACAGTAAGGCATATGCCGGAGCGTACCAGGACCGTATGGGCAATATGGTGGAACGCAGGATGCGTGGGGCGATTGCCGCGGTGGCGGCATGCTGGTATACGGCCTGGGCCGATGCGGGACAGCCGCCTTTGGCGCACCTGGCGGCGCTTACCTTCCCGGAGCTCGAAATGGAAGAAGACCGGAGGGTGGACAGCATAGCCGCCGCCGGGAGGATCATGGGCCGGGAACACTGAAGCCCGCAGCCCGCTGGAAACCATCTGGTTATCGCAACGAAAGCCGCTCCTGACGGAAGCTCCGCCCCGTGCGGGACAGTTAAAATATTTGAAGGAAGCGCATACATTTTCTGAAAAGAAAGATTATCTTTGGTTCTCCATCTGATATTTTTAACCACTCCTACACTAGCCAATCTTCCGGTTCATTTACCGAGATTTTTTACCTTTTCCTTCGAAAAACCATATAAAGTGGAACAAGAAAACGTATACAATTTAGACCGCAACATGAAGGTGCACAACTTTAATGCAGGTCCTTCTGTATTGCCCAACGAGGTGCTGTACAAAGCCAGCAAGGCGCTGATCGATTTTGAAGGATCAGGAATGTCCATCCTGGAGATCGGGCACAGAACGGAACCTTTTATGGCAGTAATGGAGGAGGCCCGCAACCTTACCCGCGAGCTCATGCAGCTCGACGATGATTTCGAAGTGCTCTTCCTGCAGGGCGGGGCCACCATGCAATTCATGCAGGTGCCCATGAACCTGCTGGACAGCGGCGAAACGGCGTCTTACATCGACACGGGCGTATGGTCCAACAAAGCCATCAAGGAAGCGAAACTCTTCGGTTTTGTAGACGTGTCCGCCAGCTCCAAAGAGGCGAACTACAATCATATTCCCAAACAATACACGATCGCTACCCAATCCAAATACCTGCATATCACCACCAACAACACCATTTACGGGACGCAATGGAATTCCATTCCCGAAACGGAGGTGCCCATCGTGGCCGATATGAGCAGCGATATCCTCAGCCGCGAGATGGACTTCAACCGCTTCGCGCTGATCTATGCCGGGGTGCAGAAGAATATGGGCGCTGCAGGAGCCACCATGGTGGCCGTTCGCAAGAGCATGCTCGGAAAGGTTTCCCGCCAGATCCCTTCCATCCTGAACTATAAAAATCATATCGAAAACGGCTCCATGCTCAACACGCCGCCCGTTTTCGCCGTATACATCACCATGCTCACGCTCCGCTGGCTCAAAGGCCAGGGCGGTGTGGCCGCCATCGAGCAGATCAATAACAAAAAAGCGGCGCTGCTGTACGATGAAATCGACCACAACCCGCTGTTCCGCGGGAACGTAGCGAAGGAAGACCGCAGCAAAATGAACGTCACCTTCACCATCGACAAGCCCGAGCTGGAAGAGGAATTCCTCAAATTCTGCAAGAAAGAAGATATCGTAGGGATCAAAGGGCACCGGTTGTCCGGCGGCTTCCGCGCTTCCTTGTACAACGCCCTCCCGCTCGAAAGCGTGGAAGTGATGGTGGAAGCCATGAAGTTCTTCTCCCTGAAGAAAGCATAATTTTCTCCCTTACCGAAGTATTGAAAATATTTAAATACGAAGACCGTCGCAGATAAAGCGGCGGTCTTTTTTAATTCCTACCCTGTTTTCTTATTTTTACCCCTTCTAACAGTAAACATACAATCATGGCAATTATCAAACCGTTCCGGGCGCTGCGTCCGCAACCCGCGCTGGCCAAAGAGGTAGCCGCCAGGCCCTACGATGTGCTCAATTCGAAAGAAGCCGCCGAAGAAGCCGCCGGCAACCCGTATTCTTTCTACCACGTCAGCAAATCGGAGATCGATCTGCCGGAAGGGACGGACATCCATTCCGCCCCCGTGTATGCCAAAGCCGCAGAAAACCTGCAGCGACTGCTGGCCGAAGGGACCCTTTTCGCCGAAGCTTCCCCCGCTTACTACATCTACAAACTCGTCATGGACGGCCGCTCCCAGACAGGGCTCGTTTGCGCCTCCAGCATCGACGACTACAATAAGGGCATTATCAAGAAACACGAGTTCACCCGTCCGGAAAAGGAACAGGACCGCATCAACCACATCACCGCCACCAAAGCGCAAACCGGTAATGTGTTCCTCGCCTACAACGACGTGCCCGAGCTCAACTCCCTCATCTCCCACTGGCAGGAGCATAACGCGCCGGTGTACGACTTCGTGGCCAACGACGGCATTTCCCACACCATCTGGGTAGTGGCCGAAGCCGCCGCCGTGGAGGAAATCACGCATCGCTTCGCCACCCAGGTGCCCGCCACCTACATCGCCGACGGGCATCACCGCGCCGCTTCCGCCGCCCTGGTACAGAAAGCCAGCGGGGAAGACGTAACCGCCGATAAGCCCATCAACTTCTTCCTCACCACCATCTTCCCGGCCAGCCAGCTTGCCATTCTCGACTACAACCGCGTCGTGAAAGACCTGAACGGCCACAGCAAGGCGGATTTCATTTCCCGCCTGGAATACGACTTCATCGTGGAAGCCATCGGCCATCACGAGCAGAAGCCCTCTATGCTCCATGAATTTTCCATGTACCTCGACCATACCTGGTACCGCCTGGTAGCCCGCGAAGGTACCTACACCACCGATCCCATCGGCATCCTGGACGTGACCATCCTCCAGAACAACGTGCTGGACAAGCACCTGGGCATCCAGGATCCCCGGACCGACAAGCGCATCGATTTCGTGGGCGGGATCCGCGGACTGGGAGAACTGGTGAAACGCGTGGACAGCGGCGAGATGGCCGTAGCCTTCGCCCTTTATCCCGTTACAATCCAGCAACTTTTCGATATTGCGGACAGTGGCAACGTAATGCCTCCGAAGTCGACCTGGTTTGAGCCCAAACTGCGCGACGGGCTGCTGACCCATACGATCTGAATTCCTACAAATCCGCCGTTGGCCCCGCTTTGAGCCGGGGTCAACGGTTTTTTCTTACATTTACAGAAAACGAAGAGAACAATGGAATGGCAAAAGGCTGCAAAAAAATGGACACTGGTGCTGACGGGCGTACTTTCCTTCCAGTGGGCACTTGCCCAGGATAATGCCGAGCTGCAACAGACGGCGCGGAACTTCCTGCGTTCGGGGGATTATGCGAATGCGATCCTGGTGCTCAACCAGGCCATCACCTCCGCTCCTGACGACATCCAGCTGAAGAAAGACCTGGCCTTTGCCTATTATCTCAAAGGTGATTACAACCGCGCTTACACCGTGGTTTCGCCGCTCATTGACAAGAAAGACGCCGACGTTCACCTGTTCCAGATCGCCGGCAACATTTACCAGGGCAAGCAGGACTGGAAGGGAGCAGAGAAGGTTTACCAACGTGGGCTCCGCAAGTTCCCGCAAAGCGGCGAGCTGCATTGCGACTACGGCGACCTCCTGCAGAACATGAAGAATTTCGACGCCGCCCTGCGTTATTGGGTGAAAGGGATTGAAGTAGACCCGAATTTCCCGGGCAACTATTACCATGCCGCCCGCAGTTATATGTGGACGCATGAACCCATCTGGGCCATCCTCTACGGCGAAACCTTCATCAACCTCGAAAGCTATACCACCCGCACCGCCGAGATCCGCGATGTGGTCCTGGAAAGTTATAAGAAACTGTTCGATGACCCGGCCATTTTCAACAGCGTGCCCGGTCAAACCACCAAAGGCAAAAAAGGCGACGCGGCCAACCCTTTCATCGACGCTTTCAAAGGCGTGATGGCCAAGCAGGTGAGCGTGATCGCCACGGGCATCGAGCCGGAATCGCTCATAATGTTGCGGACGCGGTTTGTGCTCGACTGGTATAAATTCTACGGCGTGAAATATCCTTACGCCCTGTTCGATTTCCAGCGGAAGCTCCTGAGAGACGGTATGTTTGAAGCTTACAACGTATGGCTCTTTGGCCCCGCCGCCAACCAGGCCGAATACAAATCCTGGACGGCGCTGAACAAAACGGCCTACGACGAGTTCACGGCCTGGCAGCGCAACCATCCGTTGAAACTCCGGGACGACGAGTTTTACAACACCGGAAAGATCGCCTCGATCAAGTAAGGCGACCGGTGCCGTCAGCAACCTCTGTGTACAACTCATATCTAAACCATAGCGCTATGCTGATCGCAAAACACCAAAACATCATCGACAACGCGGTAAAGGCCAACCACGAAAGAACCTTTTATTCGCAGTACCCCGAACACCCGAAGGCTTATGGCGAAGCTGCTCCCGCGCAGGGAGAAGTCGCTTACAAGAGCCTGCTCAACCAGCCCTTTCCCCGTTTGAAACAAAAAGTGGTGGAAAACTGGTATGGGGAAGAAGTTTCCCCCTACACCCTGGAGCCCCTCGGCATTTCGTACCCTGTCATTTCCACGGAAGAACTCGTTAAGGCGGGCAAAAGAGCCGGCCAGCGCTGGGCGCAGCTGTCGGTCGCCGACCGCGCCGGCATCCTCACCGAAACCCTGGAAAAAATCCAACACCATTTCTTCGAGATCGCGCATGCCACCATGCATACCACCGGCCAGAGCTTCATGATGAGCTTCCAGGCGAGCGGTCCGCATGCGAACGACCGCGCCCTTGAAGCCATTGCGATGGGTTACCAGCAGCTCCAGCATTTCCCCGGCGCGCAAACCTGGGAAAAGCCGATGGGCAAAATCAGCGTGAAGCTGCAAAAATCTTTCCGGCCCGTACCCAAAGGTTTAGGCCTCGTGATCGGGTGCTCCACTTTCCCTGTCTGGAATTCGCTGCCGGGGATTTATGCGGACCTCATCACGGGGAACCCCGTGATCGTGAAACCGCATGCCAAAGCCGTGCTGCCCATCGCCATCGTGGTGGCTGTTATCCAGCAGGTACTGGAAGAAAATGGTCAGGATCCCTACACCTGCCAGCTGGCGGCGGACTCCACCCGGCAGCCCATCACCAAAGCTCTTTGCGAACACCCGGACGTTCACCTGATCGACTATACCGGCGGCAGCGCCTTTGGCAATTACGTGGAATCGCTCGCCTCGCAGGGGAAAACCGTTTTCACTGAAAAGTCCGGCGTCAACTCCGTAATAATTGATTCCGTGCAGGACATCGATGCCGTGATGCAGAACCTGGCGTTTTCCGTGAGCCTGTACAGCGGGCAGATGTGTACCGCACCACAGAATTTCTTCATCCCCGAAACCGGCGTTAAAACACCCGGTGGCATGCTTTCGTTCGACGAAGTCGCCCAAAAGTTCACGGACGCCATTACCGCGCTCGTCAACAACCCGAAAATGGGCGCGGGGACCCTTGGCGCCGTACAAAACGAAACCACCCTGCAACGCGCCCGTGAGGCGAAACAGCTGGGTGGAAAAATATTGCTTGAAGGCGCACCCGTGACCAGCGAGGAATTCGCCGGGGCGCGGACGTGGAGCCCGGTGGTAGTGGTAGTTTCGGCGGAAGATTCCCACATTTTCCAGCAGGAACTTTTCGGGCCGGTGGTGCTGCTCGTTAAAACCAAAAACACCGACGACTCCATCCGCCTGGCCCGGCAAATGGCTTCCAGCCACGGCGCCATCACCTGCGGCGCATATGCGACCGACGAATCGGTGATGGACAAGATCGCCGACGCCATGAACAGCGTTTTCACGCCGGTGTCTTTCAATTTTACGGGATTCATCTGGGTGAACCAGCACGCCGCGTTTTCCGATTTCCATGTTACCGGCGGCAACCCGGCCGGCAACGCCAGCTTCACGACACCCGAGTTCGTGGACAAGCGTTTCGTATGGGTGGGGAACAGAACCTACGTATCTTAAAACCAAAAAATATGCGGATGACATCACGGATATGGCTACTCCTGCCCCTTGCCGCCGCGGCCTGCCAGCAGGCGCCGAAAGCGGACAAAGCCGCCGTTTCGGAGCCACAGGCGGTTATGACACCCTCTGACGGGCATACGCTCCGGCTCGACACGGCCGCCTGCACGCTGATTTGGATCGGCACCAAACCTACCGGCGAGCATAAAGGATCTTTCCAGTTTCAGGGCGGGGAGATATTCGTGAATGACAGTACCGTTACCGGCGGCAATTTTACCATCAACATCACCAGCCTCCGCAACCTAGACCTCCATGCCCAGCCGGATATGAAACGGCAGCTGGAAGACGAGCTTAAAGGCGGCAACTTCTTCGACGCGGGGCAATATCCCACGGCGAAGTTCGAAGTAACGGAAGTGACGCCCTATCATCCCGCGGCTACGGACAATTCGGTATTGCTGAAAGACGCGACCCACATGATCCGGGGCAATCTGACTATGAAAAACGCTACGAAGAACATCACTTTCCCCGCCAAAATTGTGATGGAGAACGGGAAAGTGAGGGCCGCGGCCAATTTCAACATTGACCGCACGCAATGGGGCATGACCTACCGGGCCGATAAGTCGTTGCAGGACAAGTTGATTAATTCCGTCGTCAACATTCAGTTTGAATTGATTACCCGATGATAAGAAGGCCCGGTGAATTCCGGGCCTTTCTATTACGCGGATTTTTCGGTAAATTGGAAGTACCTCAAAAGTTTTCTCTATGGAAAATCAGCAACAACGGGACAATCGTCTCTGGCGCATCGCCAAAGCCCGCGCAGCCTTCCGCACCCATTTATCGGCATACCTTATTGTCAACGGGTTCCTATGGGCCATCTGGTACCTGACTTCCGACAAGGGGAACGATACGCCGTGGCCTGTCTGGCCGATGTTGGGCTGGGGTCTTGCCCTGGCATTCAATTACTACTTTGCATTTGAATCCGATCCTTTCCGCGACACGATGCGTGAGTACGACAAACTGCAGCAGGAGAAGCAGCAGCGCGGTCTCTGATCTAAAATTCCATCATGCACCAACCCATTCGCCTTTTCGATGTGCTTGCGCACCAGCTGGAACATTTTCCCAAGCCAGACATGCTGGCCGCGCGGGAGGAAGGCGTATGGAAAACATACGCTACGGCTGAGGTAGCTGCGCTTACGGCGCGGTTTGCCGCGGGATTCCTGGAGATGGGCGTTGGCGGCGAGCCGCCGGGTCTGGAGGAGCAACACAAGATCGCCATCATCAGCGCCAACCGGCCGGAGTGGATTTTTACCGATCTGGCCTGCCAGCAGGCGGGCGCCGTGCTTGTTCCTATCTATCCCACCATCAGCGCGGCGGAGCTCACATTCATCCTCAATGATTCCGGCGCGCGGCTCCTGTTTGTGGACGATGCGGAGATGTATGATAAGGTGAAGGTCCTCCGCCACGAAGTTCCCCTTCTTTCCGAAATATTCTCCTTCGACCGCATCCCGGGCGTCCGCCACTGGATGGACGTTCCAGCCGCTGCCACGCCCGCATCGGAAACACGGCTCACCGACGTCCGCGGCACCATTACCCCCGATACGCTGGCCACGATTATTTACACATCCGGTACTACGGGCACGCCCAAGGGCGTGATGCTCACGCATGGCAACATCATGAGCAACGTAGAGGGCTGTCTGCCGATATTACCGGTGGATGAGCACAGCCGGGCGCTGAGCTTTCTGCCGCTCAACCATATTTTCGAGCGGATGGTGACGTATGTGTATTTCACGGCGGGGGTATCCGTTTACTACGCCGAAAGCCTGGAAACCATCGCAGATAATCTCCGCGAGGTGCAGCCGGGTATTTTCACTACCGTGCCGCGGGTTTTGGAAAAGCTGTTCGAGAAAATAATGGCGCGGGGGCACGCGCTCTCCGGTTTCCAGCGGGCGATCTTCTTTTGGGCATTGCGGGTGGGTTCACAATACGAGATTAACAAACCGCTATCGCCCTGGTACCGGCTGGAGCTGACGCTGGCCAACCGGCTTGTTTTTAATAAATGGCGCGAAGCGCTGGGCGGGAAGATCCGCTGTATCGTGACTGGCGCGGCCGCCTGCCAGATCCGGTTACTGAAGCTCTTCACCGCCGCGGGGCTCCCGGTGCTGGAAGGGTATGGGTTAACGGAAACCTCGCCCGTGATCAGCGTTAACGGCAAAGCGCCACGCGACAGGATGTTCGGGACCGTGGGGCCGGTGATTGCCAACGTGGAAGTGAAGCTGGCGGATGATGGGGAAATCCTCGTCCGGGGGCCGAGCGTAACATCCGGCTATTACAAACGGCCCGACCTCACCGCAGAGGCATTCCGGGACGGATGGTTCCACACAGGCGACATCGGCGTGATGCTGTTCCAAAAATACCTGAAGATCACCGACCGCAAAAAGGAGTTATTCAAGACCTCGGGCGGCAAATTCGTGGCGCCGCAACCCATTGAGAACAAGTTCCGGGAATCACCCTTCATAGAGCAGATCATGGTGGTGGGGGCCGACAGGAAGTACACCAGCGCATTGATTGTCCCCAATTTTGAAAATTTGCGCGCATGGGCGAGAGACCAAGGGGTGGATTACCCTTCCAATGAAACGGGACTGAAAGACCCGAAGGTGAAGGCCCTGTACCGGGAGGCCGTGAACCGTTACAACCAGTATTTCAATCACATAGAGCAGATCAAGAAATTTGAGCTGATGCCCCGCGAATGGACGATCGACGGCGGCGAGATGACACCCACCCTGAAACTGAAGCGCCGCGTCATCCAGGAAAAGTACCGGGATTCAATAGAACGGCTCTACGCCTGATTTTTTTAAGGAAATTTGCCAAAATCGTTTATTTTTGCCCTCCCGCTGGCTGAAAAGCCAGGCTGGCCCGGTAGTTCAATGGATAGAATAGAAGTTTCCTAAACTTTAGATACAAGTTCGATTCTTGTCCGGGCTACTACACAGGAGAAATGATTAAAACAATCACTTCTCCTGTTTTTGTTTTGGGTGATCCATTTATTATTTGAAATATATAGTTTACAATTGTGTACATACGGGAGGTTCGGTACCTGTTGTCCGCGTAACGTCTGGAACACATTGATCGGCAGGAAATACGCTGGAAATTTACTATGTCTAGCACACATTAGCATTCATGTAGAACCGTCAAAATATAATGGAATACATAAAGAAAAAGCCTCACAATGACTTAAATCCATTCATCCATTTCTATTGGGAATTAAAAGGAAATAAAGTTGAAAGACAGTGGGAACGAGTTTTTCCGGACGGTTGCGCAGGCGTATTAATAAATTTAGGAAATACCTGCGTGACCGACAACGGTTCATTTTCTTTGGATTTCGGGAAAACTTATGTGGTGGGTGCGATGAATTCATTTAAAGACAGCTTTATCAATGATGATACGCATCTATTGGGAGTATGTTTAAAACCTGCAACTTTTGCAAATTTTTATGCTTATGCCTCGCAAAATGAATTGACAAACGATACAATTGAGTTTGAAAAATCCAATTCATTCAATATCGATAAAATCTTTGACAGCCCGTTTGACTATCTTAACCAATTTTTTTCGACAGATTGAAAGCAAAGAATATTCCATTGCAATCCGTAATTAACGATATACATGCTACAAACGGACAGATAAACATTCAAGAGTTGGCAAAACGCCATTTCACGACCGTAAGACAGTTAGAGCGCAATTTTAAAAAGTTCATTGGACTATCCCCAAAGGAATATTCAAATATTATTCGCTTTCAAAATGCTTTGGCCACAATTAAAAATTCAGATGAAAATCGGAGTTTAATTGATATTGCTTTTGAATGTGGCTACTATGACCATTCGCATCTTACCAATGAAATCAGACGAAACACAGGACTATCGCCATCACAATTCTAAAATTGTCGCATTTTTCCAAAAATACAAACTTTGTCTAAAGCTAACTTTGCCGAAACTTTTTTATGAAAATGCGAGAAATATCACTTTTCATTGCAATGAGCCTGGACGGTTATATTGCAAAACCTAATGACGACCTTTCGTTCTTGAAACTCGTTGAAAAAGCAGGAGAAGACTATGGTTATGAAGAATTTACAGATACAATTGACGTATTGATTGTTGGTAGAAAAACCTACGATTACGTACTTAAAAACGTCGGTTTATCTCATTACGACAATGGAAAACGGGATGTTTATGTCATTACAAGAACGGAAAGACCACAAGCAGGTAGAACAACTTTTTATACAGGGAGCTTGCTTGAATTAGTTAGACGGCTGAAATCCGAAAAAGGTAAAAATATATATTGTGACGGAGGAGCGGAAGTAATAAATGAATTATTGAAGTACGATTTGATAGACAATTTTATCATTTCGATAATCCCCGTTTTATTGGGTAATGGAACCAGACTTTTTAAAGACAGCAGACCAGAACAAACACTTGACTTTGTAGAAGTCAAAACGTATGAAACAGGATTGACACAATTGCATTACAAACGAAAAAAGTAAAAACCATAATAAAATTAAAGGCATTAACTTTTTAAGAAGTTTACACACCGCTAAAGAACTAAAAGGCAGCAATAAAAGGCAGACTAAGGCCGCTTGCCTAAGTTGCAATAGTTCCGATTTGATGAACAGTCGGGTAAAAATATCAGGCAGCTGGCGGTATGCCGACCAACTTTCGTTTCATTTGCAGAAAAGGATATCCAGCCCGAATTGACTGCAGTGGTTACTTCGATCGAAATCAATGCCACACCGGAGACAGTCTGGAAAAATGTGGTGGAGTTTCCGGCGTTGCAGGCACCCACAGAATATATAATTAAAGCAGGCATCGCGTATCCGGTAATGCGAACATTCAGGGCTCGGGTGTCGGCGCCATCCGATATTGCAATTTCAACACGGGAAGTTTGTTGAACCCATCACGGTCTGGGACGCGCCACGTTTGCTGAAGTCCGATGTGCTGGCGCAACCTGCCCCCATGAAGGAAATCAGCTTCTGGGATCTCGACGCTCCGCATTTGCATGATTACTTCATCTCCAAATGCGGGCAATTCAAATTGACCGCACGTCCCCAACGGACGTACCCTACTGGAAGGTACTACCTGGTATTATCACAACATACGACCTGCAACATACTGGAGGCCCTGGAGCAATTTTATCATCCATGAGATTCATGGCAGGGTGCTTAGGCATATTAAAGTGAACGCGGAAGGAACCCGTTAGAACGATCTATTCAATATGGACTGGCTATCGTCGAAAACAGCGATCACATCAAGTGGATTCATAAAGTTAAAACTCCTTTCGAGGGCCGAATCACTACATAACAACCACCCTGACGCTGCGTGACAAAGACTGCGGAGCCGGACGGAAGGTGGACTTGATGCGGATGTAATGCGGAAATGAAGAGGGATTGCAAAACAACAGGCAGGGTGTAATAAAATGAGTTAAGGGCGCCTACAGCCCATAAAAATCCCCCCGGAGGCAAGCTCGCAGGAGAATTAGGGGTTATGAAATAATTTGAAAATGAAATCCTCACTACAGAATCTACCCGTTACGGCACTACCTTACTCCCGCTGAACGGTAACTTGATCTGCGAGAACAGGCACCATTGCACAGGGAACCACGCATAACGGGCGGGCATGTTGTACGGCAACCTGCACTTTAGGCGCTACGTTCTTCGACTGCCACAATATCCGCAGCCTTACACCGCCGGTTCAGCAGCACCTTGTCCCCCACAAATAGCCTGACCTGCAGGGTTATCACCAGCGTGCCTTTGCCTGTAACCTCAACAAGCACCCGGGCGGCCGGGAAAAGAACATCCCGTTATCAGTGCAGGGATTGAAGCGAAAACCCGTTAATCCGGAGTGGTTGTTCTGCCCCGCATGCACGATAGCACTGTTCAGCCGGTTTACCAGGCTGCCGTCGCAATCGTTGTCGAGATCGGGAGTGACGGCGCTGCGGATAAGCGCTCCTTTGCGGCTCGCCGCACCAAACCATTGCGCGGCACGACGGCTACCCGCCGTCTGCCGGACCCGCTTCGGACAAGTGCGCAGATAATGCCTGCCGTTCCGGGTGTAGGCAATTACATTGCCCAACCTGCCGATAAAAGTGATCAAAGAATTCAGGATTGCAGATTTTGTGTTATGGAATATACTCAAGCCAGAGCGACCCGATCTGGCGGGGCATTGCACCATTTCTAATGCCCCTTCACGGCTTGTTGCGAATACGCAAATGCTGACGGCCTTGCTATTGAAGCATCTCTAATGGAACCATAATCAAAGTTAGAAGTCTTCGAAATATGCTATATCACCGCCTCGCATATCACTCCCCCGGCAGCAACCCCGGATTATACACCACCTCCCACAGGTGCCCATCCAAATCCATGAAGTAGCCGGAATAACCACCCCAGAACGTTTCCTGCGCCGGCTTAACCACCCTCGCGCCCGCGGCCTCCGCTTGCTGTATCACTTTATCCACCTCCTCACGTGAGTTAACATTATGCCCGATCGTGAACTCCATGGAAGATGGCGCCTGCTCCGGCAAACCGCAATCCTCCGACAAACTCTTCCTGGGCCAGATCGCCAGCTTCAAACCTCCCTGCAGATCGAAAAACGCCACTGCGCCATGCTCGAACTCCTGACCTATCATCCCCGCCGACGGCAACCCCAAACCTTCATGATAAAACCTAAACGACCGCTCGAGGTCGCTGACGCAAATGGTAAGAACTGAAATACCTGGTTTCATTGTTTTCGATATTTAATCAATCCATCTTCTTCACCAATTCCTCATACACCGCAATCAAATGCGTCCGCACCGAATCCGGGGTAGGGCTTTCCTTCCTGTTGGCCAGCAGCGTGATGGAACCCGATGGCAATGCAGGCATGTGACAATCGATACAATTCTGTTGCAGGACCGCCGATGGCTTGCCCGTATGCTTGCAGAATTGCGGAGATTCAGGCTCGTGGCAGGTCATGCAGCGCTGCGAGAACGTCTGCATATTGGTGCGCTCCGTCACGTGGGGGTTGTGGCAGGATGAGCAATTCATCGTTTTGCTTTGCAGGAAACACTGGCTGGCGGCCAGCAACTGCATCTGGTTACCGTGAACGTCCAGCTGGGTGGGCTTCTGCGGAAAAGGAACCGTCGGGATGATGAAGTCGGACAGCTTATCCCCGGGCTTGAATGTGAAAGCAGGTTTGTATAAAGGCTTCAGGCCGGAATGGCAAAGCGCGCAGGCATCCAGGCGCTGAATACGGCTGAGCGTATCCATCAGGGTGATGTGATGAGGCTCCTTTGCAGCAGGGTTTTCCGTATGAAAATCGACGTGCGCCGCTGCGGGACCGTGACACCGCTGGCAATCGATCCCCGCGATCATCTCACGCTTCGCGAACTTCTCGGTGATGGTTACTCCTTTCACTTCTTCCCGCACCTTCACCATCGAACTATGACAACCGAAACAGGTGCTGGGAATCACCCGGTCGAACTTAGGATGGTCCGCCGGGAAACCCGGACTGTTCGCCCAGCCATCCGCCGGCACGAACCAGGATATTGGCAACTGGAAATATTGTTCATTCCGCCAGTATAAAAAAGTCTGCGCCTTCCGCCCAGAGCCGAACACCACGTCAAACGGGTACCGCGCCGCTTCTTTCCCATCCACCATCACCTTCTGAAATAATTCCTCCCCCTGCTTCTCCATCACCACATCCGCCCTGCCCGCAAAGTGAAACACATTGCCCGGCGCATTAAAATTCCCCTTTACCGTACCCCCTCCCGCCACCGCGGACGAATGCGCATGCGCCGTGGAAGCATAACTATCATAAACTGCCTTGTGGCATTGCGCACACGATGCCGCATCCGCAAACGCATTGCCCCGTGGGTCAGCAGCGGCAGCACTCCGGTTGGAGCACCGCGACAAAAGCCCCACCGCAACAGCGATGCATAGCATAAACAAAATCTGGCGTTTATTCATAACGGGGAAATTAACAGCGGGCTTCCTTATCCATGCCCATTCTTCCAATTTAATTAAAAATCAGTTGTTAATCTTACTTTTGAAGGAATTTAGCTCCCATGGAACAGATCCGACAATACTTCCATCAATTCACGCCGCTGTCGGATGCGGACTGGCTTTACTTTTCCTCGCGGCTGATACCTGAATCCTTCCCGAAGAAATCCCTCGTCCTGTGCGCCGGACAAACCGAAAATTACCTTTCATTTATCGCGGAAGGGCTCGTGCGTTTCTTCATTCCCGGCGATGAAGAAAACGACGTCACATTCAGCTTCTCCTTTGCCGGAGACTTCGTATCCGCCTACGATTCATTCCTCACCCGCCAACCTTCCACCTACCACGTTGAAACGTTGACCGACACTGTGCTGCTGCGCGTGTCTTACACCGATCTCCAGGATATTTACCAAAACACCGCCGCGGGTAATATCATTGGCCGGCATGCCGGGGAAGGCCTCTATCTCACGCTGCTGCGCCGCGAGATCTCCCTTCTCCACGAAACGGCGGAACAACGGTACGTCAAGCTGCTGACGGATCAGCCCAAGCTCATTCGCGAAATCCCGCTCAAATACATCGCCTCTTATATCGGCATCACGCCGCAGGCGCTCAGCAGGATCCGCAAACGCATTGCAGGCATTTCTTAACCTGGGTTCATTGATTTCAACGTGTAAGGTTTGGAAATTTGCAGTAAAAAAAGATGGTCCCCGAAATCACATTACTCGCCGTTTCCCTGATCGCACTGCTGCTGCTGAAATGGAAACACAAGGAATTCAGGTTTGCACAAGCCGCCCGCATTGGAATGGCCGCCATGCTCTTTGTTACGGGTGGCGCCCATTTCGGATTTGCGAAAGGCATGGCGATGATGCTGCCGGATGCCATCCCATTTAAAATGGGCATCGTTTATTTCACCGGCATACTGGAAATCGCAGCCGGGACAGGACTGCTCATTCCGAAATTTGCGGCGCGCACGGGATGGTGGCTCATCGCGTTCTTCGTCTGCATCACACCGGCCAATATCTACGCGGCCCTGCACCACGTAAACCTGGAAACGGCCAGTTACGACGGAAACGGACCAGCGTACCTCTGGTTTCGCCTGCCTTTGCAGCTCGTATTTATCGGATGGGTATACTTTTCAGCCATCAGGCCTTCCACGGTGCCGCGGGTCGCCGGTCACTTGGTGTAAAGGGCGGGATTTAAGGCGGAAGGCGCCCACTGGCGCAGCATGTCGAGGATCTTCTTCTCATCATAGGAATCGGCGGATTCGAGGATGCCCGTGTTCTGCGTATGCAGGCGGTTGCCTTTGGCATCGAGGATCACAAGCACCGGGAAGCCGAAGCGCTGCGGAAAGCCAAGCTCTTTGAGGATATCAAGGTTCTTATTCTCCTTGCTGTAATTGAGGTGATACACGACGTAGTTGTTTTCCTGCGCCTGGGCGAGCTCGGGGTGATCGTTCACGAATTTATACAACCGCTTGCACCAAATGCACCAGTTGCCGCCGACCTGCAACAGCACGTGCTTTTTTTCCAGCGAAGCTTTTTGCAGCGCGGCTTTCAAATCCGCACGCGCGTCTGCCGAAGGATTGTAAATACTATCGAGGCTTTTATGTTGCGCCGATGCCGCACCAAAAGCGATAACGGCCATCATAATCAGTAAGAATTGTTTCATATACGAATCAGTGAACAGCTAATATAAGGTTTTTCAGGCCTTCTTGCTGTCGCGCTCCAGCCGCCGGAGCATTTTCTGCAGATCCGCTCCTTTACCCAAAACCGGCTTGAACAGATCGCCTTCGCTTTTGATCCGGTCCAGGGCGTTGTGGATGTTGAAATCGGTGATTTTCAGGCCTGGCTTTACTTCTTCCCAATGCAGGGGCATGGATACCGGGGCGCCGGGCTTGGGACGGAGAGAATAGGGCGCCGCCAGCGTGGCTTTCGGACGGTTTTGGAGATAATCGATGTATAATTTCCCTTTCCGGTTGCGTGTCATCCGCTCGATACTGGTATACCCCGGCAGCATTTCGTGCACTTTCGTGGCGATGATCTTCCCGAACAATTGGCATTCGTCGTAAGTATATTTTGCGTTCAGCGGGATGTAGATGTGAATGCCTGTGCTGCCGGAAGTCTTCGGATATCCCTTCACGCCCAACCCGTCGATCACTTCCTTTACCGCCAGCGCGGTTTCAATCACCTGCCGGAAGGTGTTTTTCTCCGAAGGATCGAGGTCGAGGCAACACCAGTCGGGATGATCAGGCGTTTGAATGGTGCTGTTCCAGGGATTCATCTCGATGGAACCGCTGTTTGCCATCCAGAGGATCGCGGCGGCGTCTTCGGGAACGAGAAAATTTTTGTCTTCCCCTTCGCTCGTTGTATACGGATATTGCCGCATCCAGTCGGGAGCGGTAGCGGTGACGTCTTTCTGATAAAAACTTTTCCCGGCGATGCCATTCGGGTAGCGGTTCATGGATTGCGGCCTGCCGGCGAGGTAGGGAAGGATGAAGGGCGCCACCTGATAGTAGTAGTTCAGCATGTCGCGCTTGGTGATCCTTTCCTTCGGCCAGTAGATTTTATCCAGGTTGGAAAATTTCAGTTCATGCCCGCTCACTTGCCGCACCTGCGAATCCGCCGAAGGGTTCAGCAACGTTTTACGGGATTTGGCCCCCGCGGGCGTCAGCGGCATCTTTACTTTCCTGCGAGGTTTTTCTTCTGTTACTTCGGACACGGCTGTTTCCTTTTCCGCTTTTACTTCACCGGCAGGCTTATCGTCGCGCAGCCCTTCGAATGACGGGTGCCGCATTACCCCGTCGGAGGTTATCTCCGTATAGTTCACCTCGCACACCAGCTCCGGTTTCAACCAGAAAGCCTCCGCTTTCGGAGGATTGGGGCGGAAACGGCTGGGCTTGTTGACGTCAGGTTCCTGCGTGAATGGCTGCCGCTTGCGCAGCAAGGGCTTGAATTTCTCCATAATCTCCTGTTGCTGCCGCACTGTAAACCCCGTCCCTACCTTCCCGGAATACACCAGTTTCCCGTTCTCCATAAATCCTACCAGCAACGCCGAGAAGGGCTTTTTACTGCCTTCATTCTTCGTATACCCGCCGATAACGGCTTCCTGCCGGCGCCCGGATTTAATCTTCAGCCAGTCGCGCGCCCGGTCGCCGGAGCGGTAAGTGCTGTTTTTCTCCTTGGCCATGATCCCCTCCAGTCCGAGCTCCTTCACCGCCTGCATGAACTCTTTCCCGGACGTGGCGTACCCCGGGCTACTGAGTATCGCGCCGGTTGCCGGGATCAGGGCTTCCAGGATGGTTTTGCGGTCGGTAAGGGGAAGATCGCGGAGGTCGTGGCCGTCGTACCACAGGATATCGAAAACATAATACCGCAGCTCGCCGTCGGCCTCGCTGCGCCATTGCTGCAGCGCGCCGAAGTTCGCCGCACCGTTGTCGCTCACGGCAACGATCTCACCGTCTACCACGGCGCGGATCCCCCAGGCCTGCAGCGCTTCCTGGATGGGATAGAACTTCTGGGAAAAGGATTTGTTGTTGCGGGACCGAAGGTCCGTCGCCTTTTTATCCATGAAGGCGAGCGACCGGTAGCCGTCCCACTTGATCTCGAAGATCCATTCGTCCGAACCGGGCGGCTCGTTCACCAGCGTGGCCAGCATGGGCCGGATATTGGGGTCCATCGGCCGTTTGACCGCCTTTTTCAGCAAGGCGGCCACCTTCGCGGGGAGTTTCCCCGGCGGTTTGACAGCCTTCTTCCGGGCAGCGGCGGGCTGCTTGCGAAGGTCCGCGGCGCCGGCCAGCGCGCCGGGCGTCGGAGCTCGTTCCTCTATGGCGGTATGTGAAGCTTTCCTTGCCATTTCTGCCAGTCATGCGGCAGAAACTATGCCAGCTGGAATTGCCCGTTTTCCGCCACAGTGCTATTTCACGAAGCGGAAATCGAAAGCCCCCGTGCGCAGGTGCACCCCATATTCCAGCCAGGCCTTCATACATGCGCAGAAATTGGCCCAGCCTTCCGTATTGCCCACCAGCCATTCCTGCCCCGGATCATACCCTTCAGGCGAAGATTCCTCGATTTTCACAATGGTGGCCTTACCCTCCGCGAAAGGCTCCAGGCGGATGGCGCATTCCAGCTCATGGCCGTTCACGTCCCAGCCGAAGCGCACCAGCGAGGGCGATTCCACTTTTTTCACCCGCACCGGAACGTCGCCGTCGAATTCCGGGAAGCGCCAGGTGAGGGTAGCGCCGGTAGCCATCCTGCCGGTGGATTGCGAAATGAAATAGTGGCGCATGATCTCCGGATTCACGATCGCTTCAAACACTTCCGCCACAGGCTTGCCGATCTGGATCGCAGCTTTGGCCGCAGGCCCCGGTTCCGGCTGTTTCCCCAGGTTGAAATCTCCCAGGCCGAAAGCATTCCCCAACGGATCACGGAGCATGGCGTAATGGATGCGCCCTTCCTTGTTTTTCGCGATTTTCACCACTTCCCCACCCAGTCGCTCGCACGCTTCCACACATTTCTCCGGTTCATCAACGTGCACATACAGCATCCACGCCTGCGGAACGCCCAGGTTCCCGCCCCTGGCATGGCAAACGCCGCCCACCGGCTTTCCGGCATCGTCTTTCATCATGTAATCCTCGTACGATTCACCGCCGTCTTTCATCGGTATACCGTCCGATTCCCAACCGATCACTTCCTGGTAAAAATCGCGTAGCGCCGTGGCGCCAGGCACGGTGAGGTCGGCGAAGATGAATGCTCCCTTTGTATACATGGCATTGAAATTTTTAACTCCCGGAATTTACGACAATTGCACTTCCGCCTGGGGGGCTTTTTGAGCCATTATCCTGGCCACAATGCCCCTGTACATAACGCCTGAAAACAAAAAAGCCGCACGCGATAAAGCGTACGGCCTTGTATGATTGTGTTTCAGTCTATTGCAAAATGGTATAAGCGCCTTGTGCTTCATAATTCTTCCCGTAACGGTCGGTTGCTCTCACCTTCACCTGGTGTTCGCCTGCCGGCAGCTTAAACGGAATCTTCACCCACCAGAGGTGCGTGCTCTGCACCGCATGCGAAGGACGTTTCCCGTTCAACAGTTTCTCGGTGTGATCGAACTTGTGGAGTACATCCAGGTACGCGGGATCCGCGGCTTCCATGTATTCCATGGGCTTCCATTCGCCGCCGTCGATGGAATATTCCACCTTGTCGCCTTTGGCGCCCATGAAGAAGTTGGCGTAAATGCCCGCCGAGCTGTTCCGGTCTTTCTCAATCACCTTCGGAATCGACAGCTCAATCTGGTAACCGTCGGATTTACCCGCCACTTTATAATCGATGCTGTATTGATTGCCGTGGATGTTCAGGAAAGCGTAGCCTTTCGGAGTGCCGTCGCGCATGGTGGAAGCGGGAACGCCCTGGGCGTTGATCTCGCCGGAGTACCAGTCGCCGGAAGTAGTGCCTGCGTTGTATTCGTGGTGCGGCTTTTCCTGCATCCATCCGTCTGCCTTTCCGTAGAAATTCTGGCGTTGCAGGTGGGTGTGGGCTGACATGGACAGCGTGTTCGGGAAATCTTTCAGCAATTCGAACAAGCGGTTCCTGTCTTCGGTCCGGAATGATACGCCGCCTTCGTTCAGCAGCGGGATGTGGAACGCGAGTACCACCAGTTTATCTTTCGGAACGGTTTTGAGATCGTTCTCGATGAACTGCAGCTGGTCTGCACGCAAGCCGCCCCAGTAGCCTTTTCCGTCGCGGGGATCGGGGTAGATGATATCGTCAAGTACGATGAAGTGCGCGTTGCCGTAGTTGAAGGCGTAATTGGCGGGGCCGAAGTTGGCTTCGAAGGTTTCGTCGGCGAAGAGGTCGTCTTTCGCGTCGTAATTCATGTCGTGGTTGCCGATTACGTTGTACCAGGGCAGGCCTACTTTCTTCACGGCCTGGATGTACGGGCCGTGCAGGCTGAGGTTATCGCCCACAAGGTCCCCAAGGCTGAGGCCGAAGGCAACATTCTTCACGCCTTCCACTTCCTTTACAACGCCGTTGCTGAAATGCTCGATTTCCTGCAGGGTGTAAGGTTGCGGGTCGCCGAATACGAGCACCCGGAAATTGCTGTTTTCCTCCTGTTTGCGCAGGCCGAAGTTCAGTTGCGCAGGCAGCGTACCGGTAGGCGTGGAACCTTTGAACTTGAAATCGGCGGGCGAGCCCTCCGGCTTATGGATATAATAACTTTGCGGCAGGTTATTCGCATCCAGGGCAAATTGGTAGCCTGCGGGCTTGATCACGAAAACTACCGTGCCCGGGCGCTCCGGCAGTTCATAATTCCCCTGCGCGTCGGTACCGGCCACTTCAGTACCGTTGCTGACATACACGCCGGAAAGACCTTTCTCTTTCTTGTCCAGCTTCCCATTTCCATTCAGATCTTCATAAACCCTGCCTTTCACCTGTGCCTGCGCCATCGCGGCGATCAGGGTGAGTGCGGCGAATGCCGTAAAAAATTTCCTTTTCATGCTGATTGATTTTATTGTTGCCACCAAACTTTTACATCCAGCCTGTCGCCACCAATCTGCTGCACTGCTTTCAGATAGTTCTCGGTATTATAGATTCTGACAGTGGTAGGATAGTACATGCGCGCCGGCATATTGCCGTTATTGAACATGAACGACGTTTTCGGCAACACCGGGAAACCAGTGCGGCGGTGTTCGAACCATTGCTGGTAATCGGTGAAAAACAGCGCATAATACTTCTGTAACATAATACGGGAAAGTGTTCCATCATATTGCGCCGCGGGTGCGTCGAAATAATTGGTCGGCATCACACCTCCCCACATTTCAATCGCCGCTTTCACACCGCTTTTGTAATGATCTTCCGCCGATGTGGTGATATGACCTTTCTGCGCCAGTTCGGCTTTAATAAATTCCACTTCTGCAAAGCTCATGATCGGCACGATCATCGGCGCGATTACCAGGCGCTGCAGGAGGCCGGAAGGTGTATAGTCCATCACCGTCTGCGGCTCCATATAGCTGACGGGCAATCCTTTGTATCCGAGATTGGCATTATCCTTCCCGCGGGCTACGCTGGCGAAAAGTTTAAGTCGCGGATCATTCACGTCGTTCAGATTTTTCATGAAGAAATCGAACCATACGCGGCCGGTACTGAAGTCCTGCGGACGGCTCCACGGTGAAATATTCGGCACGGAACCAGTAATATTGAGCACCGCGGCATCAGCGTTGGCCGTAAAGATAGGATGCGCGGCTGCATTATTGATGATCTCGGCCATTTTACCATAGTTCTCCGGCATTTTACCGGCGGAACGCAGCAGCAGGCGAAGGCGAAGGGAGTTGGTGAACTTCCTCCATTTGGTAAAGTCGTTGGCATACAGGATGTCTGCCGCATAAGTTGCGGTAGAACCCTTGCCGTAAATAGTATCGGCTCTTTCCAGGTCGGCCAGCAAGGTTTTATACACATCTTCCTGCTTGTCGAACGTCGGGAAGAACTTGCCGTCTTCACCACTGAGCGCGTTGCTCATGGGTACGTCGCCAAAGCAGTCAGTCAGAACCGAATACATCCAGGCTTTGAGGGTTAGCGCGATAGCCAGATAGTTGCTATTGCCCAATTTCGCGGCGCTCAATTCGATCTCGCGGGCATTGGCCAGCCATTTGTAACCTGTAGTCCATATACCATTGCCTACGTCTTCCCGGAAATCATACAGGAATATCTGGTCGTCCACATTTTCGTTGGGGAAAGGTCCTGCCACTTGCATCAGATCGAAAGTGAAGGACCGGCTGCGGCTCATGCCATAAGTCGCTGCGCCGTAGATGGTAGGATTGAGTAGCGTGCCCGGCGTAATGCTTTCAAGACGGTTCGGGTCGGAGTTGGTTTCCATGAAGTCCTTGGTGCAACCGCCAAGCGCCAGGGTAGCGGCAGCCGCGGAAATCAGACTGATGGAACGGATATTTTTACCTATGCGGGAGAATGTCATTTGTTGCTGTTTTTCAGGTTGATTACAGTTTTACTTTCAGGTTGAAGCCAAAGGTGGCAGGGTTCGGCATCTGCCCAACTTCCACACCGGTCAGGATACCGGTACCGCCTGCCTGAGTCGCCACTTCAGGATCATAAATCGGGAAGTCGGACCACACCGCCAGGTTACGGCCATATACCGCCACGCTCGCGCCTTTCAGGAAGGAATTACCCACGAGCTTCGCCGGCAGCGAGTACTCCACGGACACTTCACGGAACTTCAGCCAGGAAGCGTTGAATGAGTTTGCTTCCGTGTT
The DNA here is from genome assembly GCF_038396755.1 of Chitinophaga pollutisoli. NCBI lineage: Bacteria > Pseudomonadati > Bacteroidota > Chitinophagia > Chitinophagales > Chitinophagaceae > Chitinophaga > Chitinophaga pollutisoli. The sequence goes on from NZ_CP149822.1 coordinate 2,697,063, forward strand.
GTTCAGGCGGTAATATTGCGCGTAGTAGTCGGCAGGACGAACCCTCGTCGTATTCGGTGCATAAGAACCATCCGCCTTCTTTTCCACGCCTTCACCCACGATCCAGCCTTCTTCACGGCCTTTCAGGGTATGTTTCAGTTTACCCTGCTCGGTCATTTTGTGGTGGGAGTGCGAATAAAGGATGCCGCCGTACTGGCCGTCGAACGTAGCGCTCAGGCGGAAGTTTTTGTAAGTCAGGTTGTTCACGAGACCGGCTCTCCAGTCGGGGTTGGTATCGCCGATGTATTCGGTAGTTTGGGTCACAACGGGCAAACCGTTGCTGTACACGATCTGGCCATCCGGAGCGCGCTCGAACTTCAGGCCATACAGCGCGGAAGCAATCTCGCCTTCAACGGCGGTGAGCGTGGCGCTGGAAGAGCCCATGATCGACAGCTTGCCGCCTAATCTCGGATCAAGGCTGATCACCTTGCTGCGGGTAGTGGCCCAGGTAGCGATCACATTCCAGCTGAAATGCTTGGTTTTAACCGGTGTGGCGGTCACGATCAGTTCCACGCCGCGGTTGCGGATCTCGCCGGAATTCAGGATAGCGGAGCTAAAGCCGGATGAGTGTTCCAGGGGAACAGACAGGATCTGGTTTTTGGTATTGGTCTGATACACGGATGCATCCACACGCAGCCTGTTCTTGAAGAAACCCAGGTCAAGTCCGGTTTCGATGCTGGTCGCGATTTCAGGTTTGAAGTGCAGGTTGTACAACTGCGTAGGCGCTTCAGCGGAGCTGGGGAAGTCGCTGCGGTTGTAATATTTGTTCGTTCTGTAAGGATCGGTGTCGTTACCTACCTGTGCGGCAGACAAACGGTATTTCGCAAAGCTGACCGCTTCCGGCATCTGGATCATCTCGCTCAGGATCACGCTGAGGTTGGCGGAAGGATAGAAGAACGACCAGTTTTCCTGCGGCAGCGTGCTCGACCAGTCGTTACGGCCGGTCAGATCGAGGAAGATCCTTTCACGGTATCCCATGTTGATCAACCCGTACACGCTGTTTACTTTCTTATCGGCATCGTAGGTCGCCACGAGCGGGTTGCCGATACCATTCGTCATTTTATACACACCCGGTACCACCAGTCCGATCAGCGTATTATCGTTACGCTTGTACTGGCTGGTCATGGAATTGGCGCCCACGGAAGCGTTCAGGGTGAAATTGCCATTGTTGAATGCGTCGCGGTAAGACAAAAGGAAGTCGCTGTTGATCTCCTGGCTGTACACCTGCTGCGTCTGGTAGAAGCCTTGTCCGTAGCGGTTGATATCCCAGGGGCGGCGCTGGTCGCGGGCCTGCTGGTTAGTGTTGATGCCGGAGCGCAGCATCAGGCTGATCTTCGGTGTGATCTGCGCGTCTACTTTCAGGTTACCGGTGAGCTGGTTGCTGCGAAGGCCGTTCTTGATCTCATCGGTCATGGCAAACGGGTTGTCGATGAACGAGCTGTACGGGCGGATCATGTCGATACCCTCGAAGCCGGGGCGCCAGAGCGGACGGTACCAGTTCAGGTCTACGTTCGGGTTCTGGAAGATCATGAAATAAGCGATGGAGTGGTTATTGTAACCCAGGCCCGGCAGGTTATCGGAAGTTTTGTTGGTGTAATTCACCACGGAGCTCACCTTGATCTTGCTGGAAATTTTATACCCTGCATTCACGGAAGCGGTGGTCCGCTTGAAACCCATGGAAGGCATGATCCATTTGTTGTCGGTATGGGTGAGCGAAGCGCGTACCGTTCCCAGGTCGCCCGAATTATCGAGGGTGATACTATTGGTGGAGGTACGTCCTGTTTGCCAGTAGGATTTGCGGTTGTCTTTGTAAGGTACCCAGGGCGTTCTTTCCGCACCTTGTCCGAAACGGGTGGGATCGTACTGGTAGTACATCTGTCCATTGAATTTGGGACCGAAAGCGCTGGAGCTGCCGCCGGTGTTGCGGCCGTCGGCGGATACACCGTAGGAATAAAACATTTCACCGTCGGCGTTATAGTTTGTTTTACCATCGCCCTGGCCGTACTCGTATTGATAATCGGGCCAGCGGGTGATAACGTCCCAGCTGTTATTGGAGTTGAGGGAGATACCCAGTCCTTTGCGGGTTTTACCGGATTTGGTGGTAATCAGCACCGCTCCGTTGGCCGCGCGGCTGCCGTACAGCGCGGTAGCGCCGGGACCTTTCAGCACGGAGATGCTTTCGATATCGTCGGGGTTGATATCGGCGATACCGTTGCCGAAATCCACGGGTACGTCGATGGAAGCGTCGCCACCCATGTACATGTTGGAGGCGCCGGAAGTGGTGAGGCCACCGTTAACGGGGATACCGTCGACCACTACCAGGGCAGCGTTACCGTTGGTAGTAAGGGAGCTTTCGCCGCGGAGGCGGATTTCCTGGGAGTTCAGGGGGCCGCCGAGGCCGGCGATGTTGAGGCCGGCAACTTTACCGCGCAGGGCTTCCGACCAGTTGTTGGGGCGCGCGTCGGTGAGGGCTTCTGATCCAACGGTTTGCTGGGCGTAGCCGAGCGCCTTTTCGGCACGTTTGATGCCCAGTGCGGTCACCACTACTTCGTTCAGGCTGCTGGACGAGGATTTCATGGTGAGTTTCAGCTGGGGCTGGATATCGTTAACGATGTAGGTAAGTTTTTCATAACCGATCATGGAGAAAACGAGCGGGGTGCCTTTTTCGGTAATGTTGATGGAAAAGGAACCGTTCTCGTCGGTCATCCCTACCAGTTTGCCGTTGGCAAGGATGGTGACCCCGGGCATGAGGGAGCCGTTGTCCGCCGTCCGAACCGTGCCTTTTACCGGCATTTCGGCTTGTGCATAAAGCTGGCCCGGCAAAAACAATCCCGCGCAGCAAAAGATGCAGGCGAGTAACTGTAGTAATTTTTTCTTCATATGGTGATCGATTAGGTGATCTGTAGATCGTGGTTTCAGGGCGCAAAGGAACAGCGGGTGTGTTACGGGAACACTAACTAAACTTTACGATAATGTTAACATTTTGAAATTCCCCGTAATATTTTGAAAGCGAGAGTTGTGCAATTTTTAAAGCGCGGCGAAAGGAAATTGAAAATCGCACGTTGTAGCAAAACTTCTAAAATGGGTTTCGGGAAAAGTTAGGGATAGCAGGCGCTGCCCGCAATCCGTACCTTACACACTTGTTTATTTTTATTCACATATCAATAACAAAATCAGCTGTAAACCTGAATGTTATGAACCAAGGCAGCGAAATAGAGGATCGGCGCCGACAGGAAAGTGCCGGCTGGGGCTGGTCCAGTGGGAGGGAGCAGCGGCTTTTGGGAGGACTGCGGCGAAAACCACAGTGGCTTTTCTATTTGCAAACAATTAACAATTTCAGCAGATTTATTCGGTATATTGGGTCCAGAAACCCGACTCGAATTATTGGAAAAACCACGCTCTGAACGATCCAAAAACCCACTTATGCGCTACCCCGCCTACATACTGACAACCTTTGCCGGATGGGTGAATCAAATTATTTCCGCAGGTTCTAAGGGTTTGCCCGAAGAGAAGGCGCACAAAATACGGACGGTTAATAGTATCTGCCTGATTACGGCATTGCTAGCCGTGTCCATCGGATACTTCTTCTACCTGTATTCGGGAGAAAACGGCATTCTGATTCCTGCTATTTTTGAAGGGGCCTTGTTTTTGGGAATTATCGTCCTGAACAAGAACAAAAAGTATGAGGCTGCCAGCCTGGGAGTGATGCTCGCGCATTGCCTGTGCGCCTTGTATTTTGCAGCTATTCTCGGGAAGATCATTAATATTTCCCTCATATTGGTTTTCATCTTCGGCATCAGCTTCCTGGTGTACCGGAAGCGCTGGCAGCGAATTACGGGCATTACCGCGGCAATCCTGACACTGATCGCGCTGGAAGTCAATTACTATTACAATATCGTACCGCCTTTACAATTGGCGGAAGAATTTCAATATCTCCTTCGCTGGGTGGCTTTGCCCTGTTTCCTGCTCTTTGACGCGCTCGTGCTGGGATATTTCGTGCAGGATATCCGGGAAAATAAAATCCTCCTGAACCAGGTTTCCATGCTCATCTTCAAAACCTCCCACGAAATGCGGAACAACCTAGCGTCCAACTCTATCCTCATAGATCTCCTCAATGCCGAAATCAAGGACAACCCGGAGTATGAAAAACTGAAGCATTATGTGGAACAACTTTCCACCATCAATTCCGGCATGCGTAATATCGTCACTAATGTGCTGAACATGGGCGAGATCGAAAATGGCAGCGCCTCCGGGATACACCCGGAAACGTTCGAGCTGCGCGCATTTATTGACGGCATCATCAAAATCCAGCAGATCAAAGCGGAATCCCGTAAACTGGACATTCAACTGGCATACGACGAAGCCCTACCCGTCTACATCGAAAGCGATCCCCTCCAGCTCAACATCGCCATCACCAACCTCATCTCCAACGCCGTTAAATACGGCCGGGAAGAAACTCCCGTCCTGGTGCGCCTCTCGGGCATCAACAACAACCGTTCGCTGGAAATTTCCGTCGCCAACCAATGCCCTGACATCCCGCAGGAAAAAATCAAACTGCTGTTCAATAAATTCATGACCGCGAAACATAACAAACGGATCGAAGGCTCCGGGCTCGGATTGTATATCGTTCGCAGCATCATGGACCAATTCGAAGGAACTTACCACGTAACGAGCCAGAACGGCCTTACCACCTTCACCATTTCCTTCCCGCTCGTTGCCGGCCAGTCTCCCGAAACCGCTGCGCCACAACAAGCCATCCACCAATTGGCAGGCCTGAACCTAAGCTTCGCGGAAGACGATCTCATGCAAAACAAATTGCTTTCCTCCCTGCTGCAATCTTTCGGCTGCGCCATTACGTCGAGCATCGACGGGCGCCAGCTGCTCGAAAAGCTCGAAAGCAACCCTACCCTGCCCGACTGCATCATTCTTGACGATAACATGCACGCCCTGAGCGGACCCGAAACGCTGCGCGCCCTCAAGTCCGACGTGCGTTTCAAACACATCCCCGTGATCATGATCACCGGCAAAGGCGGCCCAACCGAGCATTGGACGGAACTCGGCGCGCGAGGCGTTATCCGCAAACCTTATGACAGATTTACCCTCTTACAGCAATTAAGCCAGCACCTGCAATCGCAGACACTGGCTTAAAGACTTCTACAAATAGGGATTTAAGCCGCAAGCTCCTTGACTTTGGCCAGGTCTTCAGAAGGATGACCGCCTTTTTTGTAACGTTCCGTCAGGTTCAATGTCCAGAAAAGATTGCCGGCGATCATTAGCTGAAGGTTTTCCGCGTATTGCCGCACCGCTCCGTTCCATCTGCCGAAATCCGGTAGCTGCTGCGTAAGGGCTACAAATTCCACTGCGTCCGCGTCATGAATGGCCAATGCTTCGAGGTATGCTTCGCTTAAAGAGCAACCCCTTTCGTTTTCAATGATCAACACCAGGTTCATCACGTCGTTCCCCTTCTCTAGGTGAGCGGAGAAGTAATCGTTCGACCACGCCTGGATGCTGCACGACAACTGTTCCAGCCGGTCGATAACGGGATGCTGCACCACAGCATCGGGGAGCGTGGTACCTGTGATGGCTTCGCAGAGATGGATCATCGAATACACGTTCACCGCTTTCATGCGGATGTTCACGAAGGTTTCGAAATCGGGAAAGACCTGCGGAACGCGATATGCAACTTCCTCCTGCAAACCGTCGAAATAACGGTCGAGGCTATTGCAAAAACGATCCAGCCATTTTGGAGAAGCGATCGACAGCAACTCTTCACGCATCTTCGGAAGCGAATTAAAAATTTCCTCTTCGGAAGCGAAACGCCCGTACCGCAAACCGTCCAGCGAAATTTTGCGGATACGATCGATTTCGGCAGGGTCGGAACGTTCATGAATATCATCCACCGTAAAAGCCCAAATAAAAAAACGGCAGATCGCCGTCAGTTGCTCCATCGATGCATGTGGAAAGATACAGCCGCCGCAATGCCCCATCCCCGTTTTGCCGTATTTGAACTTCATTTTATCTGGCAGCCAGTTATAGTCCGTCTCGATCCAGGTACGGAGAACGGCTTCCATGGCTGCGGCATTCTCGTTGAGTTTGTGAGTGAAGGAATACTGCAGTGCATTGGCATTAAGGATCTCTTTCATGGTAAAGTGCTTTTTAAATAAAGAAATATAAATGTGTAATCGTCTGACTCAAATTGGATAATGGAGGATGGCACGGTCACAGGCCCTCCGCCTGTCCGTCTCACGTCATCCCCGATGTGTTCGCTGTCTGATGAAAGAAAAGTGTCACGATAGAAAGTGCATCTTTTCTGTGTCCTATGGCTACCGTTACCCGGATGGATAACTGCATAAAAGTTACACTTATTAGCCGGATGTTTTATAAGTCAATCAGTTAATGCGTACAGCCGCGATTGTCCCTTTCGTAACCCTAATGTCTTATTTTGTTAAACAAGGGCGTTTTTTGCCAATGGATGTTTAAACATTCAACGTCTTCCCGCGGAAAGCCGGGGCATTACGATATACGCCCCGTGCGCGAACGCAAAATGAATTGGAATGCAAGGGAGGAAGTTGTTGGCCTGTTGAAGGTTATGATCTCACGCTTACACAAGAAAAATTGCGTTAATGCTGCCTTAAAGAGGGTTTACTAAGGGGTAACTAAGGGTTTAAAGTGTATCTACAGTATATTAAAGGCATATAAACCCGCTACAGTAAAGGGGAAGTATGTATTGTACCTGTATAAGATATACATACAGTACCCCTTCCTTACCGCTACAGTAACCCTGCCTTCGCTCCGGAGAAAACGTAAAAGGCCGGTGGCTTCCCAAGGAAACCGCCGGCCCCAAAAACCTCTTTTCACGGCAATGTTACTTCACCCAATAGGTGTTCAGGACATTCCCTTCACTGAATTCGCGGGAAGACACCAGTTCCAGCCCCGTGCGGCCGAATCCGGGCGGGAATGCGGGAATTCCGCCGCCCAGCAGAACGGGTACCGTAAATATGCGGTATTCGTCGATCAGGCGGAGCGCCGTCAGCTGCGCAACGATGGTACCGCTGCCCAGGAGCACGATATCGTTGCCGTCTTCTTCCTTCAGCTTTCTTACAAAGCTTTCCATCGGCTCCTTTACCAGGTGCGCGTTGTTCCAGCTAACAGATTGGAGGCTGTTGGAGAACACGTATTTGGGCAGTTCGTTCATCTTTCGCGTTACTTCCGGGTTATTATCCGTGGCCCCGGGCCAGTAGCCCGCCATCAGGTCATAAGTGATCCGGCCGAAAAGAATGGCGCCCGATGAATTCATCATTTTTACGCCGTAGGATTCATATTCGCCGTCCACATTGTGCCAGTCAATTTCGCGGTTGGGCCCGGCGATATAGCCGTCGAGCGATGCAAGGTTGGAAACAAAAAGTTTACGCATATCTGATTTTTACTGGTAACGCATCGGCGGGTAATTGAGCAGCCGGCGCCAGAGCCCCAGCTGACCGATGCAATAGGATTCCCGGTCGATGCAATATAACAACATATCCAGCAGGTTGATCTCATCCATACCCGGCATGGGCCAGGGGTTGGGACCGTTCAACTGATCGCTGGTGGCTTTGGCGAAGGCTTCGCGGAGCATCGGTGTGATGCGTTCCCAATCGGCACGAAGCGTATCCAGGGAAGGATATTCCGCGTCGGGCTGGATGCCTTTGTGGTTGTCGAACAATTCGTGGGCTTGTTGTTTTTCCTGCAATCCCAAAACATTGGCCATTTCAAACCGTTCCTGCACCAAACTTCCTGCCAGCCAGATGGGATGGTTGGCCGGGGTATCGAGCCGTTTGCGGGCATCTGCTTCGGTGAGCCCTTCCAGCACGAAATGGAACATGGGCGTATGCCCGTCGTACAGCAGCAGCCATGCCGCCACTTTGCCTGCTTGCGCCACTTCTTGTGTATTCATGGTTTGTGGTTTTAAGCGATTTTCAACAAATGGGTATAAGCGCGGGTCCGCTTCGCGATGAGCGTTACCGCGAGCCCCAGTATGCCCGTGAGGGTGAAAACGAGTGCGATGCCGCGGTCCAGCCCTGTACCGAACCACGGGCCGATCAGCCTGGCCCCTTCCCCGTCGGTCATAAACGGAATGAAGAAGAAATGCGCCAGCGGGCCAATCATGATCGCCGTTAGCGGCGACGCCGCCTGTTCGATGCTTTGCGCAAACCCGAACACGCGGCCCTGCCGTTCCAGCGGGATCACTTTCTGGATGATGGTCTGCTCCGCCGCTTCCACAACGGGGATAAGGCAGAGGTACACGAACATCCCAACCGCCAGCAATACGATGGAAGCCTGCAGCGCGAAGAAGATGCAGATGGTCCACATCACGATATTGCACATGAACAGCGTCCGGATGGGTTGCCTGCCCAGCCCTGTGCGCGATACGGCGATGCCGCCCACGATGAAACCCAGGCTCAGCACGCCCCAGAGCACGCCCCATACTTCCACCGACACGAGCGACAAGCCGTAGGGATCCATCAGCGCCATAAAAACCCCGCCCAGGAAGTTGTTGAACGTGTTGAAAAAAATCAGCCCGAACAAACCGGGGATCTGCCGCACGATCTGGATGGTACCCCGCACATCGAGCCGCGGCTTTTCGTTATGCGCTTCCCGCACGAGCGTTTCTTCCATTTTCACGAACGAGAGGTGGAAGATACAGAGCATAGTACCGGCTACCGCCGCGGCCATCGTCCAGAAGATGCCCAGCAGGCCGATGGCCAGTCCGCTGAACACAGAGGCCACGAGGAAAGCGGTGCCGTTGGCGGTGCCCACGAGCCCGTTGGCTTTATCGCGGGTATCTTCCGGCACGAGGATCGTTACGACCGTAGGCAGCGTGATGTAGCGCAGGTTGCCCGCGAGGGCGCCCAGGAGCGAGAGCACAATAAAAACCCATAGCACCGCGCTTTCCGGGTTTTTGAAAGTCGCCGCCGGGGTGATGGCATACACGAGGGCCGCCAGTGCGAAAAACACCAACGAAGCCACGCTCGACAGCATCATGACGCGCTTTTTCTTGTAATGGTCCACAATGGAACCGAGGTAAAACCCGGAAACGGCGACCGTACCGATGTAGATACCCGCCATCCAGGAGGTGGTGAGAACGGATTTGGTTTCGAGGTACACCCAAAAGGTGACGGCAAACCATACGAAAGTGTTGGTAATGCCGGCAACGATGGAATTGATCAATATTGCGTAAAACGGTTTCATGCATGCAGGTTAAATGGGTATTGCAATGGTACGCCCATTCCGCGAAACGGATGACGGCAGGAAGCGACAATTTACAGGGGAAATCGGGCCAGCCTAGTTATCAAGCTGGCGATAATCGAACTGGTGGCGGATAAACCGGTTGAAGAACTGGCCTTTCGAGCCCGATTGCAGCATGCGGGCATACATATCCGGTGGCACGGGCTGGTAGGCATATACTTTACCGGAAACGAAAGTGATGACGAGCACCTCCGTTTCGGGATTGTAGCGCATATGCCGGATAACGGTGGATGGCATGGCGTGGAGATTTATTCGTCGTAGCCGCCCGGCTTCTGGTTGTCGGGGTTATAAGGCGGAACGTTCCGGTTAATAAGTTTATCCTGTCCTTTGTCGCGCGTTTTGCGGTTCTGCTGGATGATGACATACAACAGGATGGCGCCTACGAGTACGATGAATGCAATTAAACCTGAAGACATGATATTAGTTTTTCTTTCAGTAGCGGAAGAATGATGCCAGAGTGGGCGCCGGGCGGGGGGCAGGTTGCAGGGGCAGGAGCGATTCCCCGCGCTGTGGATTTTCTTCCACGGCGAAGCGGTGTTGTTTGAAATAGTGTAAATACGGAAGAACGGCACACTTGTTGGCCGGGGTACCCTAAATCATCGCTTTATGAATAAATTCTGGAGAGCACTTATCGCGGGTTACGGCGCCAAGAAACTGGGCGGCGGATGTTTGAGCACCATCCTGATTTTCATTATTATTTACTGGGCGCTGGGGCACTGCGGCTAGGGTTTAGAGTTTGGTACCGCAGTATTTGCAGCATCTGGCGTCGGTATTATGTCCTTCGCGCCCGCAACCGGGGCATGCATTGGCGGAGTGCCCTTTTTCGCGGTAGGCATGTGCCATTTCGGTGGTCACGATGCCGGTGGGCACTGCGATGATACCGTAGCCGAGGAGCATGATGAAGCTGGCGATGAACTTGCCCAGCGGGGTAGCCGGCGCCACGTCTCCATAGCCTACGGTGGTGATGGTCACGATAGCCCAGTAAATGGACTGGGGAATGCTGGAGAAGCCGGGATTATCTTTTTCCACCAGGTAGATTACCGATCCGAGGATGATGACGCAGGTGAGTACGAACAGTATGAAGATGCTGATCTTGCGCATGCTGCGGCCCATCGCAACCGTCAGGAAGCGCATTTCGGAGATGAAGTGTACGAGCCGGAAGATCCGGAAGATGCGGAGGAGGCGCAGGGCGCGGAGTACCAGCAGGGATTGCGCGCCGGCGAATAAGAAGCTGAGGTAAGAAGGAATGAGGGCCAGGAGATCGATGATCCCGAAAAGGCTGAAAACGAACCGTTGCGGCTTATGGATGCAACTGAGCCGGAGGATGTATTCGATGGTAAATAGAATGGTGAAGAGCCATTCAAGGGCAAAAAAAGGCCGCCGTAGCGGACGTGCAGGCTTTCGACGCTGTCGAGCATGACAACGAGTATACTGGTCAGGATACAACCCAGCAGTGCGATATCGAACGCCTTGCCGGCGGGCGTATCCGATTCGTAGATGATCTTTTGCAGGCGTACCTGCCAGGGTTTCAGCTGCCTGTCTTCCATTGTCAATTAACCTTTGGGCGATTGCACTGCAAAATTACTGCCGCCCGGGGCAGCCCCTGCGGATACAATACCTGAGCGGGCAGCATTCGTGCGGCACGATCAGTCATCTTCGTCTTCTTCCTCTTCGAGCCATTCCAGGTAAGCATAGTACCAGTCTTCCAGCTCATCCAGCAGTTGCTGCTTTTTTTCCGGCTCGCCATGGAAATAATCTTCCACGTTATCGATCTCTTCCACGATATCGATGTAAGCCATTTCTTCGTCTTCTTCCACGCGCTTCGCAAAGAACCGGGGTTTCTCGGTATGAAAAATATACTCGTTGTCCGGGTCCGTTACGGGATCATCTGCAATCATGAACTTCGGTAGTGCCATTGGATAATCATTTTAGTTACAAACCAGTGAACACAAAAATATGGATTTAACCGGTATGAAAAACATCTAAATCCGGTATGCTGTTTGTAGCCGCACTGCAAAAAATATTCATCTTTCTTTTCCCGGAAATCCATATTACCTTTGCAAACATCTGATGATATGATGAACAAAGGAACCATATTGCGGCGCAACAGCCTGGCAGACGAAGTGGCTGCCGGCCTGCAGGCGCAGATCACCGGCGAAACCTATGCCGTGGGCGACCGCCTGCCCGCCGAACCGGAGCTGATGGCGCAGTTCGGCGTGGGCCGCAGCACCGTGCGGGAAGCCGTGCGGCTGCTCGTCAACGCCGGGATGCTAAGAGTGCAACAGGGCCAGGGCACTTTCGTAACGTCGCGCCAACCGCTCACCGGGCCCCTCGGCAAAAAGCTCCACGGCGCGGATTACCAGGAGCTCAACGAAGTCCGCCTCCTCCTCGAAGTGAAAATCGCCGAAAAAGCAGCGCTCCACCGCACCCGCGACGATCTCGCGCGCATGAAGGCCCACCTCCGCGCCCGCGAAAAATTCGCCAGATCCGGCAATGTGGACGCTACCATGCAGGCTGATGTCCACTTTCACACGAGCATCGCCGTGGCTTCCAAGAACAGCATCATGCTCGAGCTGTACCAAACCATCGCCACGCATATGCTGCAGTCGTTCAAAGACCGCCATAAAGACACCAGCGATTTCGCCATCACCCAGTCGATGCACAAAGCCCTCCTCGACGCCATCGCCGACCAGGACCCCGCCGCCGCATTGCTCTGGGCCACGCGCATCAGCACCCATAACCGTTGAAACCATTCTTTACACTATAAACATCAGATGATCTGACAACAATGGACACTACGCTTGAAACGGACGACCCACAGGTACAGGCCAGGCAACTGGCGGAGAAGACCGCCTTTTCGGTGCTTATCGCCCTGAGCTTTACGCACCTGCTGAACGACACTATTCAGTCGCTTATCCCCGCGATTTATCCGCAGCTGAAGGATTCCCTTCACCTTAGTTTTTCGCAGATCGGCCTTATCACACTTACTTTCCAGCTTTCAGCATCTATCCTGCAGCCGCTGGTGGGGCTGTACACCGACAAGCGCCCGCAGCCTTACTCCCTCGCCATCGGCATGGGTTTCACGCTGGTGGGGCTGCTCTGTCTCGCCATGGCCCACTCCTTTGTGATCGTATTGATTTCGGTGGCGCTCGTGGGCATGGGCTCGGCGGTCTTCCATCCCGAAGCATCGCGGCTGGCATACATGGCTTCCGGTGGGCGCCATGGCATGGCGCAATCGCTCTTCCAGGTGGGCGGCAATACGGGCAGCTCCCTGGGCCCCTTGCTCGCCGCGGCCATCATCGTGCCTTTCGGGCAGTCGAGCATCGCCTGGTTTTCGCTGATCGCCATGCTGGCCATATTCGTGATGCTGCGCATCAGCAAATGGTACCTGGGCAATACCCATCGCATCAAACCGAAAAAAGCGGCCGGCCACCATGCCGCCTTACAGCTGTCGAAAGGGAAAGTAGCCTTCGCGCTGGGGATCCTGCTGCTGCTGATCTTCTCCAAATATTTCTACATGGCGAGCCTCACCAGCTATTACACGTTCTACCTCATCGGTAAGTTCAATGTATCGGTACAGGCTGCGCAGGTGTATCTCTTCGTGTTTCTCTTCGCCATTGCGGCGGGCACCTTCATCGGCGGGCCTGTGGGCGACCGAATCGGCCGCAAATACGTGATCTGGATCTCGATCCTCGGCGTGGCGCCGTTCGCGTTGCTGATGCCGCATGCCAACCTCTTCTGGACCGTGATCCTCAGCGTCTTTATCGGCGTGATCCTTTCGTCCGCCTTCTCCGCCATCCTGGTTTATGCGCAGGAACTGATGCCGGGCAAAGTGGGCATGATCGCGGGACTGTTCTTCGGTTTCGCATTCGGCATGGCGGGCGTAGGCTCCGCGCTGCTGGGCGAACTGGCCGACCGCACCAGTATTTACTATGTGTACGAAGTGTGCGCTTACCTTCCGCTGATCGGGCTGCTCACTGGTTTCCTTCCCAACATCGAAGGCAGCCGCAAGAAATAAACGTCCGTTGCCCGTTAACAAAAAAGGATGACCGTCATGGTCATCCTTTTTTGTTTTTGCAATGGCGTATAATTTTTACAACCGCAGGTAGGAAGTCAGTTGGATCGCGTGCTGGTTTTCTGAATACCCGTACCGTTTCTTGTAATGGTGCATGTATCCGAGCTCCACATCAAACTTGCGGCTGAAACGGTAACCGGGGCCGACGAACATACGGTTTTCGTTGAGCCCGGCTTTGCTGTAGTAAGAATTGTTGTTGATGTCGATGAACAGCTCATTTTGTACGGCGGCGTATATTCCTTTGGTGAAATTTTGCTGCCCGTTGAAAGGCAGCATACCCCTGAGCTGGTAACGGAACCGGTGGCCTGTGAAATGTTTTACTTCCATCTCATCAGCCGGATGATACACGGTTTCATGTAAGAAGCGCTGTTCCAGCCGGGCGCGGTGTTCCAGCAGCAGCATTTTAACCGGGTGCGAGAAGGCGAACTGCTGCCAGGTGCGGCGTTCCTCGTGCGCCCATTTGTCGGTGTAATCGATATGGGCGTAGCCAGCCGAAACGGTCATGCTTTCGTTGATGTGGTAATTGATGCCTGGACGGAGTACGATCGTCTGGTTCGGGCTGTGGCGCTGCCCGAACCGGTACTGGAGTTCCGCATAGACGCTGAATTTGGTTTTCGGGATACGGAAAGTGGAAAAGTGGGTGTACCATCCGCGGATGTCGACCTGGGCCATCATTACTCCCGATTGCAGGAGTACGGCGAGGAGTATAAGCATGCGTTTCATATTCCGAAATTAAGCCGCCTTTCGCTACCCCGGCCGGCCAAAACCGACAGTTCATACACAAAAAAGGACGGCCCGCGGCCATCCTTTTTTAACGAAATGTTAAAGCGGTTTATAACCTTACATACGTGGCCAGCTGGATCACGTTGTTGGTAACCCGGAAAGTGTTTTGACCGTTGAAGCGCATCGTGTAATGGTGAAGGTATCCCGCTTCCAGGTCGAATTTGGAGCTGAAGCGGTAACCAATGGCGCCATAAGCGCGGTTCTGGTCGAAAGCGTGGCTGTTCGCATACTCGGTGTTGGCGAAATTGATGAAGATTTCGTTTTGCACCGCGCCGAAGAACCCTTGCTTAAAGCCGGCTTCCCCGCTGAAAGGGAGCAGTCCTCGGACGAAATACCGCACGCGGTGCGATACATTGCTTTCCACTTTCTCCGGTTCGTAGCCGTTCAGGGCTTGCACTACGGGAATGAACCGCTGCTCCACGCGAACGCGGTGCTGGAACGGCATGAACTTCCCGATGTTGTGGGTCACGATGAGCTGCTCCCAGATACGGTGCTCGGAGAACATGCTCCCAAAGGTACGGTTGCCGACGTTGGCGTAACCCGCCGTGAGAATGATGTTCTTCCGGGCGTGAAAGTTAATGCCGGGCCGCACGATGTACGTTTGCAGCGATTCCCAGTTGTCGGAGCTGCGCAGCTGCCCGTCGAAATGGACGCTGAACTTGCTGTCCGGTATGCGGAAAGTGGAAAAATTGGCAAACCAGCCGCTGAATTGGCTTTGTGCCATTACGGAGGCGCTTTGGATGAAGAGCGCGCACAATAGAATTGATCTGATCATATCTTCAAAAATAACACATGATCATCCCCCCACCAACCCATCAATAGCCGTTTGTCCGTTAAATCTTACCTTTGCCGTATTAAATAATGATGAATATGCCGGTATTGACCGCTACAGATTACGCTGCCCCTTTCCTGCTGAGCAACCGGCATCTGAACACGGTATTTCCGACACTGTTCCGCCGCATTGCCCCCGCGCTGTACCAGCGCGAACGGATTTCCACGCCCGATAACGACTTCCTCGACCTGGATTTCAGCCGTACCGGCAGCCGCAGCGCCGTGATTATCCTCCACGGGCTGGAAGGCAATTCCACCCGCGTATATGTAACCGGGATGGTGCATATTTTCAACGACAGCGGCTTCGATACCGTTTCTATGAACTTCAGGGGCTGCAGCGGGGAAAGCAATAAAGCCCTCCGTTTTTACCACAGCGGCGAAACGGGCGACCTCCAAACCGTCATCAACCACATCTCCCCTTATTACGACCACATCCACCTGATTGGTTTTTCGCTGGGTGGGAATGTGATGTTGAAATATGTCGGCGAGAAGGGCCCCTCCATCCCCAAAAACATCAAATCCGCCGTCGCGATCTCCGTACCGGTAGACCTGCTTGATAGCTCCACCGAACTGGAAAAGCGCCACAACAGCCTGTACCGCATGCGCTTCATCCGCTCCCTCGGCGAAAAATTAACCGAGAAATCCAAAGCCTATCCCAACGATATTTCCCTGGACGGTTTCTCCGCCATCCGTACCTTCCGGGAATTCGACGACCGCTACACCGCGCCCCTGCACGGTTTCCGGGATGCGGAAGACTACTGGCGGCAATCCAGTTCCGCGTTCTACCTGCAAGGCATTTCCATCCCCACGCTGCTCATCAATGCCCTCGACGATCCCTTCCTCGGGAAAGGCTGCTATCCCTTCGACGCGGCGTCAGCCAACCCGAACTTTCATCTGGAAACGCCCGGAAACGGCGGCCACGTGGGTTTCGTCACTTTTTCGGAAAAATATTACTGGTCCGAAAAACGCGCCTGGCAATTCATCCAACACCACCGGTGATCGCGGAAACGAAAGATGCTGTAGCTTTATAGTATGGAAAGGATACAGTCCCTCGAAGAATTCTACCATGCGAAGCAGATTCCCCTTCCGGAAGGCATGAACCGGGAGCTGGGACATTTCAACGTTTTCAACTCCTCCGACTACATCGGCAAAGACGTTCCGATGCCTTACAGCCGTAAGGATTTTTATAAAGTCGCGTTCGTGAGCGGCCGCAACCGTTATTTCTTCGCCGACAAAACGATGGATGTGGACCGGTTCGGCCTCTTCTTCGCCAACCCGCAGGTGCCGTACCAATGCGAGCACCTCGACGAGCGGCAGGCGGGCTTTTTCTGTATTTTCACGGAGGCGTTCTTCCACGGGCATTCGTCCCTGAAACTGAGCGATTTTCCTCTTTTCCGCCCCGGCGGCACGCCCTTGATCTGCCTTCCCGAAGCGCAGGTGCAGCCGGTTATCGACCTTTTCCAGAAAATGATCGCCGAGCTGCATTCCGATTACGCGTATAAAAGCGATCTGCTGCGCAACTACGCGATGGAACTGATCCACCTGGGCATGAAGCTGCAGCCTTCCGCCGCACCCCATTTACCCACCAACGCGGCCACACGGATCTCTTCGCTGTTTTCCGATCTCCTGGAGCGGCAATTCCCCATCGAATCGCCGCGGCAACAGGTGAACCTGCGCACGGCTTTCGATTTCGCGGCGCAGCTGTCCATCCACGTCAACCACCTCAACAAAGCGTTGAAAGACGCGACGGGCAAATCCACTTCGGACCACATTGCCGACCGGGTGCTCCAGGAAGCCAAGGCCCTGCTGAAGCACACCAATTGGAATGTTTCCGAAATAGGCTACAGTCTTGGGTTCCAGGAACCCGCCCACTTCAATAATTTCTTCAAGAAAAAAACGCAGCTGACTCCCCGCACTTTCCGTACCGCCTGATGGTCAGGACGGATTTTTCCTGAACACGGCGGTATCCGTGGCCAGTACCGGCATGCGGTAGCCACCTGTATCTATGTTCGCGTCCGGCAGGGCTTTGCGGAGTTGCTCCACGCCCGCGGCGGTAACGCCCGTGCCGTACAGGAAAACTTCCTGCAAGGCCGCTTGATTGCGGAGATAACCCAGCCCTTTATCGGTGATTTTGGTGCCGGTGAGGTTGAGGTATTTTAGTTGTTTGGCGTTGGAAAGATATTGCAGGCCCTGGTCGGTAACGCCCGTGTATTCGAGCTGGAGTCTTGTGAGGGCGGGAAGTGTCGCGACAACCTGTAATCCGCTGTCGCTCATGGCGGAGCCGGCGAGGTTGAGCCAGACGATATGTTTGCCCAGCGGCTGCAGCAGTGGCGCATCCGCGTTGCCGAAGCCGGAAGCATTTACGGCGCTGACCATCACAAATCCGCTGTTGGCGGCCACGGGCATCACTTTCATGCCTGTTCTCACGAGTGCGTTGACGGCTTCGGTGGAAGGATCGGCGGTTTCCGTAAGCGGCATGTATGGATGGGTACCGTCGCCGGAGGGTTTCATGCCTTCGAAAGCCAGCTGTATGCGCGGGGATTTCGTCAATTCGCGGACGGTCGCGGAATCCGGGGCGCCCTGCTGGATCCACCAATAGAGGATTTCCAGGTCGAGCGGGGTGAGTTGCGGTTTGCCTTTGGGCGGCATGCGGTGATCGTCGGATTCAGGAAGGATAAGGCGTTTGTAAAGTTCGCTCATTTCGGGGATGCTGTCTTTCAGCACTGGCCCGTTTTCTCCCCCTTCGCGGATATGCGCCATGCCGTCGAGGCGGAGGCCGCCTTTCAGTTTTTGCTCGTTATGGCAGGAATAACATTTTTGCTCGAGGATGGGCTGAACGAGGTGTTCATATACTTTGGCGTCGTCGATGTTTTTGTAGGCCGCGGCGGCGGGGGCCTGATTCTTCCCAAATGGCCAGGCTGCCGTCAGGTAATCTTCGCCGTGGGTGAGGTTGCCGCCGTAATGTCCCGCTACCGAAAGCGCCAGGATCATGAGGGCGGACACCGGCAACCAGGATTTGCGGAACAGGTTGTATTTACGGAAAACACACAACAGGATGGAAAGCACCGCCACGGCAATGCCCATCCACATATGCAGGTTCAAAGCGGCTTCGTCGTAACCGCCCGACAGCGACAGCAGGTATCCCGCCACGCAAGCCGCCACGGCGGAGATCGCGCCGAATAGCAAGGTAGGTAATACCGCCGCGCCCAGTACGGCGAGCTGCCGGAAGCGGCTCAGCCATTCGAGGACGAATGCGATGATCAGAATACCGATCGGCAGGTGAACGAGTAAGGGATGGAACCGGCCGATAAACAGTCCCCATCCGCCTTGCAACAAAATCATCATGCGCCGTAACGTGCTTTTAAAAGATCTTTCATATGTACATTGATGGCCCATTGGTCGGCCAGGGGTTGCCGGGTATAAGGTAATGTTGGCATGTAATCCGCCGGCCCGAATTCGGTGAGCACGGTCATCACTTCACCTTTGGCGCGTTTCATTTTCGCCACTTCATCCCACCAGGCGAAGTGCGCTTTCACGGCGTGGTCCCATTCCGGCGCGCGGGGATCGTTGACCTGCGGTCCTTCGGGGTGGCCGATCCTGGCATGGATGTGGCCGGTGCGCTGGAGCGCGAGGGTAACGGTTTCCTTTTGGTCTGCCAGGAAGGATTCATGCACGTTGCACCAGTGCGAGATGTCCAGCGTTAGCCGCAAATCCGGTTTGGCTTCGATGAATTTCCGGGTGATATGCGCGGCGAACATCATGCGCGCGCGGTGGGTTTCGTGGTATACTGGTACGCCCGACGACCTCGCGATGCGCGTGGTGATATCGATCAGCAGGTTATTCTGCAATTCGGTATAATAATCCCTGCCGGAATGGCAATTCACATACAGGGGCTTCTTCCGCCGGTTGCCTGTGGCGGCCAGCAGCGTGGCTTCGAATGATTTTGCATGTTCGGAGAACTCGTTGCTGCCCCCGGATGCCAGGAACCCTACTTCCAGCCCGTACTTTTCCACCGCGTCGAAGATTTCCTTTTGCGCTTCGGGTGATCCGGGCCACCACACTTCAATACCGTCGTAGCCTGCTTCTTTGGCTTCTTTGCAGAGAGCGTCGCGGTTGCCGGGGAAGCCCCAGTCGGTAGCCAGCACTACCAGTTTAAAACCTGCCTGCGCGGCCGGCATATTCGCCACCGCCGGGAGTTGCGACAATAAAGTACCCGCGCCCAGGGCGGCGGTGCGCTGGAGAAAATTCCTCCGGTTGATCGTTTGTTGCATGAACTATCCTAAAATTTCCTGAATAACATGACCATGTACATCGGTCAGCCGGAACGGCCGCCCCTGGAACTGGTAGGTCATTTTTTCGTGATCGAATCCCAATTGTTGCAAAATGGTGGCGTGCACATCGTGTACGGCAACCTGTCCTTTTACGGCGCTGAACCCGATTTCGTCGGTTTCGCCCCAGCTGCCGCCGCGCTTTACGCCAGCGCCGGCCATCCACATGGTAAACGCGTCCACGTGGTGGTCGCGGCCCATGTAAGGCATGTCTTTGCCGTCGCGGTTTTCCTGCATGGGCGTACGGCCGAATTCGCCGCCCCACACCACGAGCGTTTCATCGAGCAGCCCGCGTTGCTTCAGATCGAGCAACAGCGCGCTGATCGGCTTGTCGATCTCGCGGCATTTATTGCGCATGCCGTAGTTTACCGCCGTGGCTTCGTCGGTACCGTGCGCATCCCATCCCCAGTCGAACAGCTGCACAAAACGGACGCCTTTTTCCACGAGCTTCCGGGCCAGCAGGCAATTGTTAGCGAATGATTCCTTGCCCGGCTCGGTGCCGTATAATTCGTGGATGTATTGCGGTTCATTATTAATATCCATCACGCCCGGCACGGATATCTGCATCTTGTACGCCAGTTCGTATTGCGATATGCGCGACAGGATCTCAGGGTCTTGGAAAGCTTCATATTCCAGCCGGTTCACTTCGTTGATCGCCTGGATGCCCTGGTACCGCAGGTCACGGTTCAAGCCTTCGGGATCGCTGAGATAGAGGACAGGCTCGCCTTTCGACCGGCATTGCACGCCCTGGTATACAGAAGGCAGAAACCCGCTCCCCCAGACGCTCTTGCCCGCATCCGGCGTTTTCCCGCCAGACGTCAGCACTACGAAGCCGGGCAGGTTGCTGTTCTCGGATCCCAGCCCCCACGTTACCCACGATCCGATGCTCGGCCGCCCGAGACGCGCGCTGCCGGTGTGCATGAATAATTGTGCGGGACCGTGGTTGAACTGATCGGTTTGCACCGCTTTCAGGAAGCTTACATCATCGACCCGCTCGGCGAAGTGCGGCATATAATCCGACACCCAGGCGCGGCTTTCGCCGTGTTGCTTGAACACCGCCTGCGGACCCAGCATGCGCGGCACGCCGCGGATGAAGGCGAACTTCTTGCCTTCGAGGATGGATTGCGGGCAGAGCTGGTTATGCAGTTTCTCCAGTTCCGGTTTATAGTCGAACATTTCCAGTTGCGAGGGCGCGCCGGCCATATGCAGGTAAATCACGCTCTTAGCCCTGGCGGGGAAGTGCGGCGCTCGGGGCTCCAGCGGGTTGAGGCTTTGCACCGGCGCGGTGGACGACCCGGAAAACAGGTTGCAACCGCCGAGTAGGGAACCCAGCGCCGTGGCGCCGAGGCCCGTCACGCAGTCGTTGAGAAAGTGGCGGCGGGAGAAAAACCGGGCGGCCCGGTCGTTGGCTTCTTGAATTATTTTTTCTGCCATGATCATCAGGATTTGGTCAGGAACTCGTCCAGGTTCATTAATGCATTGGCGACTACGGTGAGTGCGGCCAGGTGTGCTTTTTCGGCGTCCGGTACCGCGCGCATATTGAAAGCGTCGGCGGCGGCGGGGTCTTTTTTGTATTGTTGCAGGGCCTGATTGTAGAGCTTTTCAAGCACCGCGGTTTTAGCGTCGGTGATATCCTTGCTCATGGCTAGTTTGTAACCCCGTTTGATGCAGGCTTTCGCATCCTTGCCCCCGTCTTTCTGCATCTGCTGCGCCAGCGTGCGCGCCGCTTCGAGGTACACGGGGTCGTTGAGCGTTACCAGCGCCTGCAATGGCGTATTGGTACGGATGCGGCGCTGGAGGCACACCTCCCGGCTGCTGCCGTCGAAAGTAATGGATGAAGGATAAGGGCTCGTCCGTTTCAGGAACGTATAAACACCGCGACGGTGCTGGTCGCCATTCTCAGACGTTTTCCATACGTCGCCGGAATACACGGTCATCCACACGCCATCCGGCTGCAAGGGCATCACTGCCGCGCCGCCCATATTCAGGTTGAGCAGCCCGCTGACAGCGAGCGCCTGGTCGCGCACCTGTTCCGCCGACAGCCGGAAACGGGGCCCGTGCGCCAGCAGGCGGTTGGCCGGATCTTTTTCCTGTAACTCCGGCGTGCTCTTCGAATCGCGGCGGTACGCGGCCGACAGTACGATTTCGCGCAGCATCGCCTTCACACTCCATTTATGTTTATGTACGAACTGATAAGCAAGGTAATCCAGCAGCTCAGGATGTGATGGGGCAAAACCCTGCGTCCCGAAATCCTCCAGCGTTTCCACGAGCCCTATACCAAAGAGCTGCTCCCATAACCGGTTGACCATCACACGGCCGGTGAGCGGGTTCTCCGGCGCCATGAGCCATTGCGCGAGACCCAGCCTGTTGGCTGGCGCGCCTTTCGGGAAAGCGTTCAGGGAAGCGGGTGTGCCCGGCTGCACCCGGTCGCCATGCACCAGCCAGTTGCCCCGCTCGAAAATCCAGGTCGGGCGGTGCAGGTCGGGATGGTTTTCCACCATCACCGGCATATCCGGCGGGTAAGCGGCCACCAGGTCATGGAATCGCTGCTGCATCTCCCGGTAACCGGCCTGTCCTTTACCCGGCAGGCTATGCCGGAACGCCATCCATTCCACGTTGGCGACGGATTGCGTCGGCTTCAGCGAAGGGTTGCGGAAGATGAAGTACAGGTCGTGCCGGCCTTCGAGCGGGCGTAACGTGACGGGCAAAACGATATTCCCCTCTTTGAGCGCAACGTTGGCGATAGCAGGGCCTTTCAGGCTGTCGGCCCGGATTTCCAGGCTGCCGCCCGGCCCGCCCCAGTAGCGGAGGAACAGGTAGTCGGCGCCATTGAGCGGAACATTTTTCATGCGGGCACTGCCGCCGTGGCGGATGCTCATCCACTTGGTATCAGCGAGTTCCCCGTTGATGTATTGATCGGCGTCGTGGGCATGGACTTTCGGCTCGAGGTAGCGGAGGAAATCCTTCGTGCCCTGCAGTTCGGCGTCGTTGCCGAATTGTTTCACCCAATGGGCAACAGCGTCTATTTCCTTGCGCTGCAGGGAGTCGTAGAACCGCAGTTTGGGATGTTCGCCCTGGGTGTCTTCGTCCCGGGTATTGTTGAGGAAGGCCATGAATTTATAGTAGTCCTCGAAGCGGAAGGGGTCGTATGGGTGGCTGTGGCATTGCACGCAGGCGATGGTAGTGCCCTGCCAAACTTCCATGGTGGTGTTAACACGGTCGATGACGGCGGCGGTGCGGAATTCCTCGTCTTGCGTGCCGCCTTCGTCGTTGCTCATGGTGTTGCGGTGGAAGGCGGTGGCGATGAGTTGATCGTCGGTGGGTGAAGGGAGGAGGTCTCCGGCGAGCTGTTCGATGGTGAAAGTATCGAAGGGCATGTCGGCGTTAAAGGCTTTGATGACCCAGTCGCGGTACCGCCAGAAATCGCGGCGGGTATCCTTCTCATAGCCTTTGCTGTCTGCGTAGCGGGCGAGGTCGAGCCACATGGAGGCCCATTTTTCGCCGAATTGCGGGGAAGCGAGGAGGGAATCCACCATCCGGGCGTAGGTGGCTTCGCTGAAGTTGGCGGAGAAGGCGGCGGCGCGGGCTTCTGAGGGCGGGATGCCGGTGATATCGAGGGAGAGCCTGCGCAGGAGGGTTTGGGGATCTGCCTGCGGGGCGGGCGTAAGATTTTCGGCTTCGAGTTTTTCGTTGATGAACTGGTCAACGGAGGCATTGGCGGCGGGGGCTTTGGGGGCAACGTAGGCCCAGTGTTCGCCCCATTCGGCACCTTGTTCGACCCAGCGGGTGAGGATATCGATTTCTTCACCGGAGAGCTTGTTGGCCTTGAGGGGCATGCGCTCCTTGGGATCGTTGGTGTGGAGGCGGCGGATGAATTCGGAAGCACTGGCGTCGCCGGGGATGATGGCGGGTTTGCCGCTTTTGGTGATGCCGAGGGCTTCTTCGCGGAATAGCACGCTGAAACCTCCGCTTTGCTTCACACCGCCGTGGCAGCTGATGCAATGCTTGTTAAGAATAGGCTTTACTTCGGTACTGAAATCCACCTTTTTACCGGAGCCGCACCCTCCGAGCCAGGCGGCGACGAAGGGGATAAGGGCCAGGCCGGCGGGAATCCAGCGTCTGGAGCGAATGGTCATTGTCATGATGAATGGCCGTGGAAACATTTTTTTGATGAACGAATGTGACGTGTAGACGCAAATTTATAACGCGGGAACCCTGGTTTTACCTGGGCTTCTGCTAATATCATACAAATCCTTGCTAAAATCCTTTATATTAAGTGTACTTCGTACCCAATCTACAAAAACGCGCTACAATCTGCAAGTTGAGTTTACAAACGGCAAAAAAAGAAGGGTGAAAGAATTCACCCTCCGGTATATGCATACATTAGACATGAGACTTATTTGAGGCCGATACGGACAACGGGACCGTTATTTTTGTCTGTCCGCGGCCGGGAGGTTTCATTTTCCTGTAACCCGCAGCCGGGGCGCGCGGAGGCGCAGCTTTGGCACTTGGGGACATGGACGTTGAAAGGCCGGCGAATCGGCTTGCCGTGAATCAGGCCGGAAATCCGGCTATTGGGTTACCGGCGATTGACCACAGCAGTTATAAATTAATAGAGTGAATTCTGGGGGGCGAGGGGTGAAGCGTCGAAAAAAAATATTTCGTTTTGAATTTTCACCCTTTAGATAAAAATACATGTCTAAACCTCGTAACTCATTTATCTTATGGAAGCAATCGCAAGCAGACTGAAAAAATTCCTGCAGTATAAAAAGCTGGGCACTTCTGATTTTACCAGGTTACTGGAATACAAAAGCTGCGAAAAGATCGCGCGGCTGTTCCGCTCGGACAGTGCTAAGCCCAGCGTGGATATCATAGCCGACATCGCCGCCCGGTTCCCGGACCTGAGCATCCGCTGGCTGCTCACCGGCGAGGGCGTGATGCTCCGTCATACCACAGCTACCCATTGCACTACCCAAACAAGTAATATCCTTCGTACAGAAGCCCTCGAGTCCCTCCTCCTCCAAAGCAGGATGGAAGAACCCGATGTCACCCACCGTATTTCAATCGCAGAAAATATATAACCAACCATTGTCCACCCTGTGACACCCCTATTTTTAAAGGGCTGCCTTCAGAAGCAGCCCTTTCGATATGGACGCCGCCATCTTCCCCCTATCCTTTTCCTTTTACCCGGATACCGCCACACATCCAAAAACTCAATACTTTTGGAAGGAACACCTATACTTATGACAATCCTTCACCAGATACCCTGCTCCCATCCATGGTCATCTACATCTGCATCACCCTTATTTTCCGGCTACATCATCTACGGCACCTGGAACAACCATAAACGCCCACCCGGCGGCGACCATCATTCCCCGCTCCAACCCCTATGAATACACCGGTATACCGGGAACGACGGCCTTTTCTACAGCGGCGGGGGAGACAGTGGCGGCGGTGACGGGGCGGCGAGGGACAGCGGCGGGGGAGACAGTGGCGGCGGTGACGGGGCGGCGAGGGAGCCATAAAAAAAAGGCACAAGCAGAAGCTCGCGCCCGTTATATTAGCAGCATATTCCTATAAGGCGTTGTTGTAAAATCGACGGTTTGCATAACAGCCCACCATGCGGCCAAATGGCAGCCGGGGGCATCCGCGATGTACCTGAAGAATCACAGGTTTGGAGTCAGTACATTGGGGTTATGCTTTGCATCGTTTCTCGTGGAAGTAAAGGTAAACCGCTTAACATTAAACTCCACCACATAAACATGTGAAATGGCGGTTTCGGCGGACAGAACGTTATATTGATGGTGTAAACCGGTTATTTTTGTCCCGTTCAGCCGTTTTCCCCCATGCCCCAGCTCCACCAACTCCTGCTGGCCATCCTGATGCCAGCATTCATCTGCCTCTCCGCGCCGGAATTTCACCGGCCGCACGACGAGCCAACGCCGCCAACCGACGTTCCCCCCCAAACCCATCCGCACCGGATCCACAAGATTTCCGATACCAACGCTCCCTTTTTCTCCCAACTCACGCAATCCGGCCCCCGGCCGGCCGTGCAGATTAAAAGGCTGTTCCAGCAACCGGCCTGGCAGAAAGGATGGTTTTACGCTGCGGCGGTGCTGTTGCTGGCGGCCATCGTCTATACCATCCACCGCCTTCGGATCAACCACATCCTCGCCACCGAGAAAGTCAGGAGCCGCATCGCCCGCGACCTGCACGACGATATGGGCAGCACCCTCACCTCCATCAACATCATGAGCACCATGGCGCAGAAAAGCGCCGCCCGCGGCGATCATGACAAAACCCGGGAATTCCTCGGAAAAATCGGCGAAAGCACTACCCGCATGATGGAAAGCATGGACGACATCGTATGGAGCATCAACCCCCTGAACGACAGCACACCGCGCGTCATCGCCCGCATGCGCGAGTTCACCACCGGCATGCTGGAGGCCAGGGGCATAGGGTTCGCGTTCAATATCGACGAGAAAATTTACCATCGTAAACTGCAGCTCGACAACCGCCACGATTTCTTCATGATCTACAAGGAATCCATCACCAACATCGCCAAATACGCGCAATGCACCTTCGCCGATATCCGGATCCAGCTGCGCAAAGGCCAGCTGGTGCTGCGCGTGCAGGACAATGGCGCGGGATTCGATGTGAAGTGTGCCGGCGACGGCGACGGGCTCATGAACATGCAGCGGCGGGCGTACCGCATGAACGGGCAGTTCAGCATTCAGAGCCAGATAGGAAAAGGAACGGTGGTCACCCTCATGTTCCCAACCACATAAGCATGTGATTGGTGTGCATCGCGGCGTTCGTTACCTTTACATCAGTTATCAACTACCAAACCCAGGATATGATCCGTATCGTGTTATACGAGGATAACACCAAACTGCGAGAGAACCTTACTTTACTGATCGACGGAGCACAAAATTTTGTAGTATGCGGCGCATTCCGGAATTGTGACAACATCCTCCGGCAAACGGACGAACTGCTTCCCGATGTATTGTTAATGGATATCGACATGCCAGGCACCAACGGCATTGATGGCCTGCGCATCGTACGTTCCCGTTACCCCCAGCTCCCCATCCTCATGCTCACCGTTTTCGACGACAACCAGCATGTTTTCGAAGCCATCAGGGCAGGCGCCGACGGCTACCTGCTGAAGAAAACCCCGCCCGACAAGCTCCTGGAATACATCCAGGACGTGTATGAAGGCGGCGCCCCCATGACTTCGGGCATCGCGCGGCAGGTGCTGCACTTATTTGCCCGCCAGCCATCCGACCGTAACGAGATGTACAATCTTTCCGAGCGCGAGAAGGAAGTGCTGCAGCTCCTCGTGAACGGATACAGTTACAAAATGATCGCATCAGAGATTTTCATTTCCATCGATACGGTGCGGTCGCACATCAAGAAAATCTACGAAAAACTGCACGTCAATTCCAAGTCCGAAGCCGTGGCAAAAGCTTTCCGGGACAAACTCGTGTAAAAAACTTTCAGAAGCTTCCATTCGCCGGGGTAAACCAACCGGCCGTCATTCCCTTGCCCGCAAGGAATCACATCGATATGTGGTTGTGGGTCGGGGGAATGTTTTCCATTTTTACGCCGTTGGAGATGACGGCGCGGAACACCGGCGGGCATATAATATCCAGATCGACAGTTACATACGCTTATAACCGGTAGCACCGGAAGATTTTCCCCCTCAACATCCCATTGTTCCCCAAGGAGCGCACCACCGGTGTGCTCCTTCTTTTCAACACTTTTGGCCGGAAATTTGTTAGCATAGCAACAAAAACATCCGAACAATGACAAAGCAATTGACCCGCCTTTTTACGGTATTGGGAGCAGCCTCCCTGCTGATGAGCGCCTGTGCTTCGCAGAAAGGCAGTACCGCGGTAACCGCCGGCGGCATGCGCAAGGCCGCTACCGGCAAATGGACGCTCAACAGCGTCAATTACGAAGGCTTGCCTTCCACCGCTAAGATTTCCACCGTATTTTCCAATATTCCTCCTGATTGCCTGCAGGGCAGCAGCTGGGTGTTACCGTCCAACAGCAACGGATCTTTCACCATCAACAGTTCCGCCGCCGGTTGTACGACGGGTACGCAGGATATCGTTTGGAGCACTATTAACCAGAACGGCGTAATCATGCTGCAGTTCAAGGAAATGATGAGCGGGGTGAAAGCGAAAAACATCCTGGACGGCTATCGCGTGGAGTTGGCACAGGCCGACCAGGCGAGCATGGTCTGGAGGGCGCCGGTAACATATGAAGGTAAAACTGCTTACGTAGTATATTCATTCAGCAGGCAATAATCTATTGACTGTTCGAGAAGCGACGGGAAAAAGCGGGGCAAAATTTGCTCCGCTTTTTCCTTTTTAGTTATTGTATCTTTGCCCTTCGTTTCTAGAAAATATGAAAGCATTTAACTTATTTATCAAATACCGCCTGCCGCTTGGACTGGTACTTCTGATTGGCGGTATCGCCCTGGGCGTTTCCGTGGGCTGGTGGGAATCCTCGATCGTGCTGGTACTGGCCCTGATTTGCATTGTGACCCATTTTCTTTTCGGCCCTATGCGCCTGGTGCAGGAAGCGGTGGAAAATGGTGATGTGGATGGCGCCATGCGGTACATGAACATGGTTAAGTTCCCGAAACTGCTCATCAAACCGATTCGTTCTGTTTATTACTTCATGCAGTCCAACCTGGCAATGCAAAACCAGGATCTCGACAAAGCCGAAGCCGCGGTGAAAGCCAGTATCAAATCCGGCAGCCCGATGAAGGAATACGAAGGGATGCAGTTCTTCCAGCTGGGTACCATCGCTTACCAGAAAAACGATATCAAATCGGCCGACGCCAACCTGAAAAAAGCGGTTCGCCTGGGCCTTCCCGATAAAGAAAACACCGCCGGCGCCCTGCTGATGCTCTGCTCCATCGCCATGAGCCGCCGCGACTTCAAAACCGCGAAAGATTACTTCCGCCGCGCCAAAGCGCAGAAGCCAACGACCGATCAGATCGTTAGCCAGATCAAAGAAATGGACAAATATATCAGCCGCATGCCCGGTTGATCCCGAACATATTTTATGCAGAAAAAGCCGGACGATTTACCCGTCCGGCTTTTTTTATAATTTCGATCATTCCTTGCAAAATCGATATAGTAAAGGGTTACAAAATCAGGCGATGGATTTGAGCGACTGAGAAAGGTCTTCGATGAGCATTTCGGGATCCTCCAGGCCAATGTACAGCCTTACCATCCGGTGCTTCTCCACCGCAGGATCGAAGTCGCTTTCGTGCATCGACGCACAAGCCGGAAAAGCCAGCGACTCATGCCCGCCCCAGGAAACCGCCATCAGGAATCGTTGCAACCCGTTGCAGAATGCTTCCACCTGTGCGCGGCCAGTAGCCCTTAGCTGGATCGTCAGCAAGCCGGCCGCGCCGGTCATTTGCTTTCTGGCCAATTCGTATTGCGGAAAATCAGGATCCATCGGAAAAATAACCTTCTCCACCCCCGGCTGTTCCTTCAACCACCGGCAGATTTTCTCCGTGCTCCGCGCGCTCCGCTCCAGCCGGATCTCCAGCGTCCGCAGCCCGCGCAGCAATAACCACGCATTGAACGGCGCAATGCCGCTGCCGATGTTCAGCAACTCCGACGTGAATATCCGCCGGATCATTTCCTGCCGACCCGTCAACACCCCGGCCATGGTATCGCTATGCCCGCTGATGAACTTGGTGGCGGATTGCAGGCAGAGATCAATCCCCAGGTCGTGCGGGCGCTGGTAAATCGGCGTGCAGTAACTATTGTCGATAATCGTTACAATCCCCTGCTTCTTGGCCAGCGCCGCCACCGCAGCGATATCCTGCAATTCAAATGTGAAGGAATTGGGCGATTCGAGGTAGATGAGGCGGGTATTGGGCCGGATGGCGTTCCGGAAATGCGCGATGTCTGTCCCGTCCACAAACGTTGTTTCCACTCCAAACCGCGGGAGGATGTTCATGAACAGCTGGCGCGCCCAGTTGTAGGGGTCGCGGACCGATACGATATGATCACCCTGCTGCACCTGCGACAGCACCGACGCAAAGATCGCTGCCGCGCCGCTGCCGAAGATCAGGGCATCCTCGGCCCCGTCGAGCGCGGCCAGCTTCTTCCGCAGGATCTCGATAGTGGGGTTGTTGCCCCGCGTGTAGAGGAAACCCTTGTATTCGTCCTGCAACAATTCCCGCATCTCGCCGACCGTTTTGAACGCAAAATTGCTGCTTTGCATGATGGGCGGGGCAATGGCGTTGAAATACTGCTCCCTGTCTTCTCCTAGCTGGTTGATTATAAATGAAAGGTCCATAATTACTGATTGCTCCCGGTACGCCTGTTCACGACGTAACGCATAATGAAATAAATGGGTAGTCCGGCTACAAACCAAAACATACCGCCCAGTGCCTGGTTCAGATCTTTGATAAAAATATTGACAGTTACAAATAAATACACGGTGATGAAAAACGCCGGCACCAGGGGATAAAACCGAACTTTATAGATCTGCCCGTCGAGGTGCGCCGTTTTCTTCCGCAGCACAAATATCGTTGCTGCAGCCGAAGCAAGGCCAATTGAGTCAAAAAGCATGACATATTGGATAATATTGTCGAAGTTGCTGAGGAAATACAGCATACCGATGATGAGCGCGGTGAATACGGAAAGCGCCACTTCCTGCACCTGCGTGCGCGCGTTGATGCGTCTGAACACGGACGGCAGCACACCGTCTTCCGCCATGGCGTAATACATCCGGGGATTCGACATGAGATTGACGTTCGCGTATCCCAGCACCGACAAAAACAGCAATACCGAGGTTATCTTGAAGCCATATTCCCCGAAAAACACTTCCGCCATGCGCGCCGCGAGGGCGTCAGTATTTTTTAGCTGTTCGAAACCGATCACTTTCACGTAGGCGTAGTTGACAGTCAGATAGAGGGCGAGGATGATGAGGATGCCCATGACGATGGCGCGGGGCATGTTTTTGACGGGATCGCGCACGTCGGACCCGAAATTGATCGTTTGCTGGTAGCCGCCATAGGTGAAGAAAACCGGGACGAGGGCGGCGCCGAAGATATATGCCCAGCTATGGCTCGTGGCGGATGCCGCTACCTCAGCGGCGGGCGCTACATGGCTGCTGAAGGCGGCCAGGCAGAGGAGGAGCACCAGGGTGATTTTGAATACGGTGAGCACGTTTTGCCAGCTGGCGCTCATCCGGATGCCGAGCATATTTACGATATAGAGCACAAGCACCGCCGAAATGGCGATCGCCTTTCGCCCGCCCTCGTGCTGCATGGAGCCTGGGAGGATCACCGGGCCGATGTACTCCGCTCCCACAATGCAAACCGCCGCTATGGAAGCGGCGTTGGAGATGACGAGGGTCCAGTTGATCATGAAGGAATAAGCGGGGTGGAAGCCGTGCGACAGCACTTTGTAAAACCCGCCCGCGACGGGAAAGCGCGAGCCGATCTCGGCGTAGGTCAGCGCCCCACACAAGGTGACGAGCCCTCCCAGCACCCATACCATATAGAACAGCGCCGGCGTACCGGTTTCCCGGGCTACGCTCACCGGCGTCCGGAAGATTCCCATCCCGATCACCAGCCCCACCACGATCATGGTGAGGTCGAAAGGCCCGAGTTTCGGTTTGATGCTCATGTTGTACAAGATAACCGATTAACGCCTTATTTACCAAAATATCCGTAGGTTTGCGGCCGGTAAACGGTTGCCTTGCCCCTACCCGGGGCTGGCATTAATAGGGAATCCGGTGCAAATCCGGAGCTATCCCCGTAGCTGTAAGCCCGCATACAAGATTTTCAGGATCCCCAGCCACTATTCCGGTACAACGGAACGGGAAGGCCTCCTGGAAAGCGGACGAAGCCAGAAGACCTGCCGCATACCTTTTTGATTTATCCGCGCTTTCGGGTGAAAAGCGGAGGACATATGCGGCATAGCCAACATACGTACTTTTCAATTTCCCCAGGCGCCACTGATTATTTACAATCTATGGCCTACATGAAAAAAACACACCTGATCCTGACCGCCGGCTTCCTCGCCGCCAGCCAGATCGCATCGGCGCAGGATTCCACCCGCGTCTCCGAGCTCAGCACTTACACCGTTACCGCCACCAAATTCGCCAAGAAACTCAGCGAAACCGGGAAAGTCCTTACCATCATCGGCAACCGCCAGATCGAGCAGAACCTCGGCCGCTCCGTGGCCGACGTGCTCAACGAATCCACCGGCATCGTGATCGGCGGCGTCTATTCCAATCCCGGCAAAAACCGCGAAGTCTACTTCCGCGGCGCCACCTCCCAGTACACCACCATCCTCATGGATGGCATCCCCGTTGCCGACGCCACCGGCCTCACCGGAAACGCCATCGACCTCCGCTTCCTGCCCATCGACCAGGTGGAAAGGATCGAGATCCTACGCGGCACCCAAACCACGCTCTACGGCGCGGACGCCATCGCCGGCGTGATCAACATCATCATGAAGAAAGGCGGCAACAAACCCGTCAACGTTTTCGGCGACCTCATGTTCGGCTCCAACCGCACCATGAAAGGCTCCCTGGGCCTCCGCGGCAAACAGGACAATATCGATTACAATATCGCCTTCACCCATTTCACCACCGACGGTATCTCCGAAGCCGCGCGGCCCGATACGGTGAAAGACGTTTTCGACCGCGACGGCTACCGCCAGAATGGCCTCAACGCCACCGTGGGCATCCAGGCCACGGAAAATTTCCGTATCCAGCCGTTCCTATTCTACAGCGACTATAAAAGCCGCTTCGATGCAGGATCCTTCGCCGATTCCCGCATCAACAAAAACGAATCCGACTTCCTGCATTCCGGCGTGCGCACTCAATACGCACTCGGCAACAAAGGTAATATCCACGGTAACTTCGCCTATCAGCGCGTGAACCGCTTCGACGAAACCGGCTGGGACACCACCCACCTCGACGGCCGCTCCTATTTCGGAGAAGTGTACAGCCACTACGACATCACCAACTGGCTCCAGGCGCTCGCCGGCGTGGAATACCGCCAGGCGGAAATGATCAACGCCGAACCCGACGAAGACAATTCCTGGGACAAACACAGCCAGAACACCGTGAGCCCTTACGTTTCGCTGTTCCTGAAGAACTTCCACGGCTTCAACCTGGAGCTGGGCGGGCGTTACACCATCCATAACAAGTACGGCAACAAGTTCACCTACACCATCAACCCTTCCTATGTTTTTTCCGATAAGCTGAAGGTTTTTGCCACGGTGGCTTCCGGCTTCAAGGCGCCGACGCTGACTTCGCTGTACAGCCAGTACGGCAACCCCGACCTGAAGGCCGAACATGCCGACAGCTACGAGGCCGGTATCCAGACGTACCTGTTGCAGAACAAGCTGGACCTGCGCGTGGTGGGCTTTAAACGTAATATCAAGGATCAGATTTCCTACATCAACTATAAATACATCAACTTCAACCAGCAGCGCGACAAGGGCGTGGAAGTGGAAGTGAGCGCGCGACCCATTGAAAAGCTGAGCGTGAAGGCGTCTTATGCGTATGTAGACGGGCAGGTGACGACGCAGGCGCCCTCCGGCAAAGACACCACCTATTCCAACCTGGTGCGCCGCCCCAATCACACCGGCCAGATCGACATCAGTTTCCAGGCTACGAAAGGGTTATTTGTAGGCACCAGCGTGCGCCACACGGGCACCCGTGGCGATTTGTACTACGCGCCCAACGCCTGGTCGGCGGAAAACATCCAGCTGGAGGCCTATACTATCTGGAACGCCTACGCGGAATACAACTTCGGGAAAGCTAAAATTTTCCTGCATGCAAATAATATCACCAATAACAAAAAATATTGGGAAATTTACGGCTACTCCGTGCTTGGGTTCAACATGCAGAGCGGGGTATCTTTTTCATTCTGATTTAAAAACTGACGCATGTCCATCAAACAAATCCAGCCGCGTTTCATCGTATTGCTGCTGTTTATCGTAGCCGGGGGCATCCTGCGCGTAACTGCCGCGGGCAACCTCACGCCGTTCTCCAACTTCTCCCCGCTCGGAGCCATGGCCCTCTTCGGCGGCGCCATGTTCGCCGACAAATGGAAAAGCTATCTGTTTCCGTTGCTGGCGCTTTTCCTCAGTGATGTGATCATGATGAAAACGGTGTACGCTGCATATGCGGACGGCTTCCTGTTCGAAGGCTGGTACTGGAATTATATCGGCTTCGCCGCGATGGTGCTCATCGGGCAACTGGTCATCCGCGACGTGAAAGTGATCCCCGTACTGGGCGGTGCCGTACTGTCTGCCGTGTTATACTGGCTGATCGTGGATTTCGGCACCTGGATGCGCCCGACCAGCATCGACATCACTACCGGCCTGCCGTTTTCCCGCGACTTCTCCGGACTGGTGAAATGCTACGCACTGGGCCTTCCCTTTATCAAAAACACCCTGATTTCCAATGTCGTGTATTGCGGCATCTTCTTTGGCCTGTTCAGCTGGCTGGAAAACAGGATCCCGGCGCTTTCCGCCCGATAAATCTTCGAAAAGGCCGGCTGCAAACCGGCCTTTTTTCTTCCACCCGTAACCGTATTTACCATGACCGCTTCCTCCTTCCTCCCCGCCGCCACGCAAATGATTTACGACATGGGCCTCCAGCATCTGCTTGACGGCATCACGTTCGAATGCCCGCCGCAAGCGCTGGATGAAAAACGGAAAGTTGTGCGCTGCGTCCTTGAAGGCAAGCAATACAGCAGCGAGGAAATCGACCGCATATTTTCCGCATCCAAAGCCCAGGGCAAAAGCCTGTATTATGTAGACGAACCGATCCTGGCCGACATCGCGCCCGACGTTATCTTCACACAGGACGTATGCGAAGTTTGCCAGATTGACACGCACTGTACCCAACAAGCTGTGCACAAACTGGAGAAGCAACCTGAACTGGTGAGCCTCAGTCCCAATAACCTCGACGACGTATTCCAGTGCGCCATCACCATCGGCCGCGCCCTGGGCGAAGAAGCCGCCGCGTTCCGCTACGTAACCGCCCTCCAGCAAAGGCTCGACGCCGTGGTGGACCGCCTCCGCCAACACCGCTCCCCCTGCGCCGCGTGATGATCATGGAATGGATGTCGCCGGTATACAACTGCGGCCACTGGATCCCTTACCAGGTGGCATACGCCGGGGGCGTAGATATGCTGTCGAACCCCGCGGGCGACTCCATCGTTACCACCTGGGAAAAAATCCTCCGCTACGACCCGGAAGTGCTCGTGATTGCGCCCTGCGGGTTCCTCACCAGCCGCTCGCTCGACGAGCTGGACCTCGTGACCAAAGTTCCCGGCTGGAACAACCTGCAGGCCGTCCGCAATAACGAGGTACACCTGGCGGATTACGATCTCTTCACGCAGCCCAGCGCCAGCACGCTGACCGACGGCGTGGAGGTGCTCGCCCATCTTTTCCACCCCCAGATTTTCTCTCCGCCGCAACACCTGAAACATAAATTCCGTTCCATCGATACCGGGGTGGTAACCGCATAAAAAAAGGGCCTTCCATTCTGTACTGCTCCCAAAAAGTTGGACACTTTTGGGAGCACTTCAGCGCGGGAGGCCCTTTTTAAAACCGGGACTACCCTTTCGGCGATCCCGCATATTACAATCCAAAATCACTGCTTATTTAATCAGCCACATATCGCCGTTGATATCGTCCGTTCCGCCAAACTGGCGTTGCAGCGCGGCTTTCACCTGGTCGTTATTGGTCTGGTATTCGCGTTGGGGGTAGAGCCAGCGCTTCGGGATTTTGCCGTCATTGGCATTGGCCGGCCCGATATCGAATTGAGGAATGCCCGTGCGGCGGTATTGGTAATACGCCTGGCGGCCGGAGTTCATGAAAAAGGCAAGGTATTTTTGCAGGAGGATTTGTTTTAAACCTTCCGCATTATTGCCCTTGTACTGCGCCTTCGGCGTGGCGGCGTACCATGTATTGAACACATCTTCGCCTAACCCGTAAAACGCGAACGACGCGATGATCCCCTTCTTGTACCAATCCTCCGCGCTACCCGGCGCCCAGCCCCGCTGGATCGCCTCGGCAATAGTAAAACAGGTTTCAGGATAGCCCAGCTGGATGCAAGGCTCGCCGCTGCCCGTTTGCCAGTAACGGCGCTCGTTGCCGTAAGACAAATACCCGTTCGCATTTTGCGACGACAAGTCACTTAATACATCGCCCGTGCGGCCGCCTTTGTAGGAAGAAAAGCGCGCGGCATAACCGGGGACGTTGCTGGATTTGGCCGTATCCACCGGTTCTGCGATTTCAAAAGTGCGCGGATCTTTATACGCTACGAGCGAGTCGAGGTAAGTGGCGCCCATGTTGTTCCGGCCACGGTCGAAGCCGCGGTTGTAAGGCCCCAGCGGGTAGCGGTTATCCTGGATGTTGC
Source organism: Chitinophaga pollutisoli (assembly GCF_038396755.1). NCBI lineage: Bacteria > Pseudomonadati > Bacteroidota > Chitinophagia > Chitinophagales > Chitinophagaceae > Chitinophaga > Chitinophaga pollutisoli. The sequence continues at coordinate 2,732,835 of NZ_CP149822.1, forward strand.
CGTTGAACACCACCTGGTAATTATCCCCGTTGCCGGCCATGACAGGAAAGTTGGCAGGAGATGCGAGGATCGCGGCGAACTGGGTTTTGACCTTCAGATCAGCATCGTCAGCATGCTTGCTTAGGTTAATGAGCACACGAAGGCGGGTGCTATTGATCAGCTTGTGCCATTTATCCAGATCACCGTCGAACATGAAGTCACCGTTGATCTTGTTGCGCTTGGCCGCATTGAGGAAGGCTTTCATTTCTGAGGCCGACGATTCCAGCAAAGCGAGCACCTGGCGGAATACTTCTTTCTGCGGATCATATTTCGGCGTGAAGTTTTCGGACGCGGATTGCATGGCTTCACTCATGGGCACATCACCGAACTTCATCGTCATATCCAGGTAGCACCAGGCTTTGAGGAATTGCGCGATGATGAGATACGGCTTGTTTTCGTCGCCCCCGAGGCGGGAGGCTTCTTCTTCCATCTTCTGGATATTCCGCAGCACATTGTAGCGCATGCTCGTGGAACTCCAGTTGTAGCCCTGGCTGGCGTAATAGTCGAAATTCGAGACCCAGAACTGGTTTTCGCGTTGCGCCTGATCCCAGGGGTTTTCTTTCAGATCGATGAGCACGCCCGTGAGCAAAAGCGCCGGAGGCGATACGGTGGGCTTGTTCGGATTGTCTTGCAGGCCATCGAACTTCTTGCAGGATGTCGCGCCAAGCGCTAGTCCCGCACATATAAGGAGGTGAGTGATGTGTTTCATATTCGTTGATTTTAACGGGATCAGAAGGAGAAATTCAGGTTAATGCCATAGCTTTTTACAGACGGTGATTGCAGCCCGTAGTTGCCTTCGATGAACTGGTCGAGATCAATGCTCTTGTGTTTCGTGAGATAAAGCAGGTTACGCGCCACCAACGACACGTTCGCGGATTTGAACGGTGTGCGCGAGAGTTTGCTTGCGGGCAGGGTGTACGTCAGCGATACATCACGGAGTTTCACGAAAGTTTGATCGATGATGTTGGAGATATCCGCTCCCATGAGATTGTAAGCCCAGTCCTGGAAAGTGGTTTTATTGGTATTGGGCGCAAATTCGCGGGTATCGGAGATCACATTGCCGTCGCCGTCGCGCTTTAGCTCCCCTTTCGTTACCACCACGCCCTGGCCCGTCCAGTGCGGGATGGGCTTTCCGGTATTGGGATCGCGGAGCGCGTCCTTCTCCCGCTCGGCAGGCCCTGCATCCGGATGGCGTCCGCCTTCCCAGAGCTTCTTGTTCACATAGTTCAACGTCTTTCCACCCACACGGCCATCAAGCAGGAAAGTGAAACGCCAGTCGCCATAGGTGAATGTATTGGTAAGACCGCCAAACCAATCCGGCGTGAAATACCCCACTTTCTTCGGCAGCGGGTCGCGCACAGGCAGACCGTTGGTGCCATATACCACCTGCCCGTCCGGCGACCTGTAGAAATCGGTCGTATAATATGCATCGGATCGCTCGCCGACTTTAATGTTCCCCAGCTTCTGCTGACTGCCGTAAATCTCCTTCAGGATAGGTTTGTATGTCGACCAGTTAGCCATCACATCCCACTTGAAGTTCCCGGAAGCAACGGGCGTTCCGCTCACCGATACTTCCACGCCACGGCGCTCGTATTGCAGGCCGTTCAATTTCTTGGCCGTATAACCGGATGCTTCCGACACCGGGTTATCGAACACCTGCGGACCGTCTATGCTGCGGTAGAAACTCACGTCAAACCCAACGCGATTTTTCAGGAAACGCATATCCATACCCACTTCCACCGACGAGCTGAAAGCCGGCTCGATCTGCTGGTTGAAGATTTTGTCGGCGTAATACGCGGAAGGCATATTGCTCCAGCGCGTTCCGAGGGTGTAGTTGGCGATGTTGGAATAGATATCGAGATCGCCGCCCACGCGCGCCCAGGATCCGCGGACTTTCCAGAAGCTGATGGCTTTCGGCAGCTTCACCATGTCGGACACCACGCCGCTCAGCGAAACTGATGGATAGAAATAGGTGTTGTTACTGATAGGCAGCGTGGAAGAACGGTCCATGCGCCCGGTGAGGCCGAGGAACAAGTAATTCCTGTAAGCCAGGTCCACCGCGGCATAGGCGCTCCCCACCTGCTTGGTGGCGGTGTAATTGGTGGGCTTGCGCTGCTCGCTCGTATTCTCGAAGTTATACCACATCGGGATGAGCAAATCCGCTGTTTCGCCGTAGATATTTCGGTTATTGAGGGTACGGAGGTTGGCGCCGGCGTGGGCCGACAGCTCGAAATGCTGCCCGAAATCTTTATCCCAGGTCAGCAGGAAGTCTGTATTGTTCTCGAAGTTATACGTCCACCATTCGCGGTATTTTCCTTTGAGGTTGGCCTCGTAGGCGCCGGCGGAATAGGGCAGTTTATTGTTTTCGTAAAGATTGGTGGCGTTGATGTGCGTGCGCAACATGGCATTGAAGTTCCTGGCGATTTTGTAATTCGCCGAAACGTAGCCATACACGTCGTCTTTGTAATATCCGCGCAGCCACTCGTTGGCGATGAACCAGGGGTTATTGTACCGGAAATATTCAAAATTGTACTGCTGGCTGCCTTCCTTGCCCGGCTGCCAGTAATTGCGGAGGTCACGCACATCAAAGTCGGCACCGCCCCAGATCGTGAGGTAGTAAATGAAACTGTTGGGACCGTAGGCCAGGTTGGGAAAGTTGGGCGTGTATTGTTTGTTGTAATTGACGGAAACGTCTACACGAAGTCTGTCGGTTAAATTGACGCCGCCGGCTACGTTTACGTTCGTGATATTCACCTGCGTATTGGGTACCATGCCGCGTTGGTAAGTGTGCGAAGCGGAAAGGCGGATATCCGTTTTTTCATTGCGCGACGACAATGCGACGTTGGCGGTAGACAGGAAACCGTTGCGCAGGAAGTTTTTCAGGTTGTTGGGCCCGCGGCGGAGCCAGGGCGTGGGGATGGGTTCGCCGGTAGTGGGATCGATGGGACTGTCGAACTGGGGAAGCTCTTTCCAGCCGCTGGCCGTGGAAGGGTCTTTGACATTGAATTTTGGGCCCCATTGGTTGTAATCCACGTCATTGATGCCACCGCCCTTGCCGTCGCCGAACGCGTATTCGCCGTAGTCGCCGGGGCCATAATCGTTCTGGGTTTCGGGGATGGCGTTGTAACCAGCCTGGAGCTGGTGACTGGTATTGAATTCCACGCGCGTACCCACAGTGCCGCGCTTCGTCGTGATCTGGATCGCGCCGTTCACACCGCGGGAGCCGTACAGCGCCGATGCGGTGGGGCCTTTGAGCACGGAATACGATTCGATGTCGTCCGGACTGAGGTTCCAGGAATCGGAGCTGATGGGAACACCATCCACTACAATAAGTGGTTTTACGCCACGGAGGCGGATTTCGGGGTTGCCGAACAGGTTGGAACTGGACGCGATGAGGAGGCCCGACACTTTTCCTGACAGAGAATTGATGGCATTGGGCTCACGGGCTTTCACCAGGTCGGAGCCTTTCACTTCCTGGACGGAAAAACCGACGGCTTTCTTTTCTTTCTTGATACCGAGGGCGGTTACCACGACCTCCTCAAGCGATTTTTTGTCGGTAAGAAGGGTTACATTGATGGATGATTGTCCATTTACGGGGACTTCCTGCGTTACGAACCCCAGGGATGTGAACTGGAGCACGGCGTCTGGGGCGCAGCGGATGGAGAATTTTCCTTCGCCGTTGGTGACGGTACCGGTGTTGGCGCCTTTGACTTTAACGGTGACGCCTGGTACGGGTTGCTGGTCTTCGGCGGAAACGAGCCCGGAGACTTGTTGTTGCGCCCATGCGCGGGAGCATGGCAGCGCGAGGGCAAGCGCCAGTAGCGCCACCCGGAGGAGAGTTTGTAAAACGTGTTGCATAAGGAAAGGATTAAGCGGTTTTCAAGACAAAAATGAGATGAGCTTATAAACGAAATGTTAAGTATTACTAAATTTAATAGTATAGTTATATTAAAATAATAATTCCTTAACATCTTACACTCCGGGGTAAATTCCAAAGGAGCGACCTTTGTTGAATAGCAATACAATAGCCTATCATACTTGATTTTGGTAGAATTATAAAAAACTTTGGCAGAAACTTTACCGAATTTAAAGAATTTTTATAATTTACAAATATTAAACACAAAGAAGATGACAGGTTGGCTATACTAAACATTCGTTTATGATCACCAAAAGACTGCAACAGCCCTCGGGACTTCTCTTCATTGCCTGGTGCCTGCTGGCCTCCTTCGGCACTTATTTTTGCATGTACGCTTTCCGCAAGCCCTTCAACACCGGGCTTTACGAGGGTCTGAGCCTTTTTGGCCTGGGATACAAAACCGTGCTCATCATCGCACAGGTGCTGGGGTACATGGTTTCCAAATTCGCGGGCATCAAGATTATTTCGGAACTGCGGCCCGGCCAGCGCATCCGGCTGGTGGCGGGGCTCATCCTGTTTGCGCTAGCTTCATTGCTAGGGTTCGCGCTGGTTCCCTATCCATACAATTTCATTTTTCTATTCCTGAACGGCCTGCCGCTGGGAATGGTTTGGGGCGTGATATTCAGTTTTCTGGAAGGGCGGCGCTTTACGGAAATCCTGGCGATGGGGCTCAGCATTTCCATCATAGCGGCATCCGGTATTCTTAAAACCATTTACCTGGAGATCCACACCCTTTTCCCGGCAATCTCTGAATTCTGGATGCCCTTCGTCATAGGGGTCCTCTTCCTGCCGCTGACCTGCCTTTTTATCTGGATGCTGTCCGTCATACCCGCGCCCGGCGAAACCGACAAGCTCCTCCGGGCGGAACGCGCGCCCATGACGCCGGCGGACAAAAACGCCATCATACGGAACTTCTGGCCGGGGCTGCTTTGCATCCTGCTGATATACTGCCTGCTCACAACGCTTCGCGATTTCCGCGACAATTTCAGCGTGGAAATCTGGAACGAGATCGGCGGCAATCACTGGAACAGCGGCATCCTCGCGCAAACGGAGCTTATCAGCACAGTGATCGTGGTGGCATGCGTTTCGTCGCTGTCGCTCATCCGCAACAATATCCGCGGGCTTTGGGCTACGAAGGGGCTGATCGCGGTCGGCATCGTTATGACAGGTGCCAGCACGGTGCTTTTCCACCGCCACGCCATCAGTTCTTACAGCTGGATGCTGAGCCTGGGCACAGGGCTTTTCCTCGCCTATATTCCTATCCAGGTGGCGCTGTTCGAAAGGCTGATCGCTTTGTTTAAAATGAAAGCCAATGCGGGGTTTTTCGTGTACGGCTGCGATGCCATCGGATACCTGGGGAGCGTGGGGCTTTTATTATACCGCGAATTTTTCATGAAAGATCTCCGCTGGAGCCGCGTGCTGATGCAATTCAGTTACCTGCTCTGCTTCGCCTGTCTTGCCTTGCTCATTACTGCTTTCGTATACTTCAACCGCAAACATGGCATCCGCAAGCTGTGGGAAAAACCTGAGCCTTCGGCGCCCAAACTGCACAACTTTACAATACATTTATGAAGAAACTGTTATTCACGCCCGGACCGCTCTCTACTTCGCAAACCGTAAAAGCCGCCGCCATGGAAGATATAGGCTCGCGAGACGCGCTTTTCGTTGATGCGGTGAAACAGATCCGCGAAGAACTGCTCACGTTGGGGCAAGTGTCAAAAGAAGAAGGATATGAAACCGTGCTGATGCAGGGTTCCGGCACATTCGGCGTAGAAAGCGTGATCAGCAGTGTTATTGGCGAAAATGACCATCTTTTGGTATTAAGCAACGGAGCGTATGGCGAGCGCATCGTCAAAATGTGTTCCATCCACAAGCTCCCTCACACCATATTACGTTTCGAGGAAGATGAAATAACAGACCCCGCGGCCGTGCGCCATTTACTGGAGCAACAGCCCCACATCACGCATGTAGCCTGCATCCACAGCGAAACTACCACTGGACTTTTCAATCCTATCGAAGCCATCGGCGCGATCTGCGCGGAGCTTGGCAAAACATTCATCGTGGATGCCATGAGCAGCTTCGGCGGCGTTGCGCTCGACATCCGCAAGGCGCATATCCAATATCTCGTTTCTTCTTCCAACAAGTGCATTGAAGGCATTCCCGGATTCGCGTTCATTATCGCGGAGAAGCAGGCGTTGCTGACAACAAAAGGTCAGGCGCGCAGCCTCAGCCTCGATTTGTACGAGCAATGGCAGGGCCTCGAAGCCAACGGGCAATTTCGTTTCACACCGCCCACGCTCAGCATCATGGCGTTTCGCCAGGCGCTGCAGGAGCTCCGGGAAGAAGGTGGCATCCCCGCCCGCGAGGCTCGCTACCGCAAAAACAAAGCAACGCTGGACAAGGGCATGGAAGCCCTCGGATTCAAACAATACCTGCGGCCAGAGATACAGGGGCACATCATTACGTCGTTCCTCTACCCCAACGATCCCTCCTTCCATTTCGAACAATTCTACCAGCAACTCAGCGACCGCAACTTCGTGATCTATCCCGGCAAACTGAGCAAAACCAACGCTTTCCGTATCGGCAACATCGGTCAGATCTTCCCCGCCGACGTGGCGGCGCTCGTGCAAGCGATCAGCGAGATCATGCAAAAGCAAACTGCTCACGCCTGATGCCTTTCCAATAACACAACTACACCGGCGCACCCGTAAAACGGTGCGCTTTCTTTGCGCCGTTTCCTTTAAAAAAAGCGGCCACGGAAATCCGCGGCCGCTGCATACAAACGTCTAAAGAGCGCCCCTACCAGGGCAGGGAAAATGTTTTCACATAGGTGAAGCACTTCATGGCTTCGATCACACCTTCTTTGATGCCCAACCCTGAATCTTTGATGCCGCCGAAGGGCGAGCTTTCGATCCGGTAACCCGGCACTTCGTTGATGTTGACCGTTCCCATCCGCAGGTTTTTCACTGCGTAGAGTGCCTTCTCCATGTCTTTTGTAACGATACCGGAGGAAAGACCGTAGGCCGTGCTGTTCGCCAGTTGCACCGCGTCTTCCAGGTCCCTGACCTTTATCACGGGCGCCAGGGGGCCGAAGGATTCCTGCACCACCATTTGCGCGTTGCGGGGAACGTCGGTGATAACGGTCGGCTCCAGCAAAGCACCATTGCGGCGGCCGCCGATGCGCACTTTCGCGCCCTGGGCTACGGCTTTCGCCACGACGTCTTCTAGATATTTTGCCGCTGGCTCGTCGATTACCGTGCCTACGCGGGTTTCCGGCAGATGGGGATCTCCGGCCAGGTATTCTTTCGTTTTCTCGATCAGTTTTTCCACGAACTGGTTATGGATGCTTTCCTGCACGAGGATGCGCTTCACCGCCGTGCAACGCTGCCCGGAATTGCGATACGACCCTTCGGCCGCCAATGTTACCGCCAGGTCCATGTCCGCATCTTCCAGCACGATCAGCGGATCGTTGCCACCCAGCTCAAGGATCACTTTCTTGTACCCGGCCTGTTTTGCAATATGTTTACCCACCGCCACGCTGCCTGTAAACGACACCAGTTCCACGCGCGGGTCCGTCACCAACACTTCCGCCACTTCGGCCGTGGGGCCTAGCAGTACGCTCAGCATGGCCGGCGGCAATCCCGCTTCATACAACAACTCTACCAACCGGATGGCGGTGAGCGGCGTTTTTTCCGAAGGTTTCAGGATAACGGGCGTTCCGGTAGCGATGGCCGGCGCGATCTTGTGCGCCACCTGGTTCAGCGGGTGGTTGAATGGCGTTATCGCCACGGCGAGCGTCAGCGGCTCGCGGGTGGTGAAGATCTTGCGGGCCTTGCCCTGCGGGGAAATGTCGCAGGAAAAGATCTGGCCGTCGTCTTTCAGCGATTCCAGCGCCGCAAAATGCAGCACGTCGCGCGCGCGGCCTACTTCGTAACGCGCTTCGCGGATGGCAAGCCCAGACTCGGAAGTGATCAGCCGCGCAAATTCCTCTTTCCTTTCTTCCAGCAATTGCCGCGCTTTATCGAGCACCGCAAAGCGCTCGTAACGGGTCTGCCGCACCCCGGCCGAAAGCCCCGCCGCAATGGCTGCGTCAGTATCCCGGCGCGACGCGAGCGCCACGGTGCCGGCCAGCCGGCCGTCGTACGGACTACGGACTTCCAGCACCTGCGCAGCATGAACGGGCTGCCCGGCGATGTATCCGGTTAGTGAAAGGGTAGCCTCTGGGGCGATGGTATTTGACATATAATATCAGTTGAGCGTTGTACCGTTAACGGTAAAATCGAATACGTCGAAATTGCGGGGGTCGCCACCGGCTTTGCTGCGGTAGGCGGGGGTGAGAGGGTGAGAGATGAGCAGCGGCACCATTTCTTCGTAACGGCCGCCGTGCGAGCGAAGTCCGGAATCGAGGGCGGAAAGATCGTGGTGCGCGGGGGTACGGCCCACCACTACGTCGCGGGCAGAGAGCACCACGAGGTCGGCGATACGGTCTGCCGGTTGTTCCAGCAGGCGAACGGCCATCTCGCGGTTATGCACTTCCGTGATGCCGGGTTGCGCCTGGAGCCACGCCGCCACTTCCGTTTCACTGACGTTTTCCGGAAGGTGGACGGCCACGTAGGAACCGAGGGCGCCGTGGTGTTTCACATACGGGTCGGTGATGGGGCAGATTACACGGAAGCCTTCGCCGAATTGCTTTGTGAGCATCGTTTCCACATACAGCACGTTGGGCGTGCCGTCGGCCTTTTGCTTGGCATTCATGCCATGGTCGGCTGTTGCGCCAATTACAGCGCCTGCCGCCAGGAGCCTGCCTAGCTCATGGTCGATGGCTTCGTAGAAGGCCAGCGATGGACCGTCTTCCGGGGCGAACGTATGTTGCATATAGTCGGTGAGCGAAAGGTAGAGGAAGTCGGCCATTCCCTTTTCGATAAGGGCTACGCCGGCGCGCAGCACGAAAAGGCTGGCGTCTGCGCTGTAGATCGCGGGGGTGGGGAGGCCGAGCACGGTTTCGACATTGCCGATGCCGTGGGTGGCTTCCTGGGCCTGGTTGGCTTTTTCAGCCGAAAAGGCGATGCCGGTCATTTTATGGCTGAGGATGTCGCGCAGCTTCTCTTTGGCCGTCACTACGGCCACTTTGCGGCCTGCGTTGGCTGCGGCGGCGAGGATGGTTTCCGACCGGAGGTATTCGGCGGAATTCATCATCACTTCCGCCTGTCGGTCGGTATCGAAAAAGAAGTTCCCGCAGATGCCATGCACGGCCGGCGTAACACCGGTTACGATGGAGGAGTTATTCACGTTGGTGAAGGACGGCAGCGCCCCGCGGACCATGCCCCGGTAACCAGACAAAGTCATTTTTTTGAGGTTCGGCATGCGGTCGTGCGCAAGGGTAATATCCAGGTATTCGTCGGCCGAGCCGTCGAGGCAGATAACAACAACCGGCTGGGCGGGAGGTGTGTAGGTTTTGCCGTTTACGGTGAAGGAGCGGGTAGAGATTGACATATGACTGAGTTTATAAATGCTAACTTTTGAGTAGTAAAAGTAAACATTTTTCACAAAGTCATTTGTTAATTTTTAAAGAAAATTTTAAAGTCAACGGGGGATTATTTTTCGTTTTCCTGGAAGAAGTAGACTACGAGGAGCAGGGCGGTATCGTCGCCGATATTGGAGGGTTTGTGGCCGAGGCGGCCATCGAAAAAGATGGAATCGCCGGATTCGAGGATGTATTTTTCGTTATTGATGAGGTATTCCACTGTTCCCTGGATCACGTATTTATATTCATACGCATCGGTTTTGACGATTTGGTTGCGCCGGGCGCCGGGTTTCAGTTCAAGCAGGACGATATCGGTGGGGCCGCCTTTGATGTTGCGGGTAAGGACTCTCTTATAGAAAAATCCCTTGGCGTTCTCCTTTTCGAAACCCTGGTATTGATCTTTCTTAATTATAAGCACTTTGGCGGCTTGTTTGTTCTGGTTGATATCGTTGAAGAACTCGTTCATATCCAGGTTGAGGGCGCGGATGATGTTGACAAGCACGAGCAGGGAAGGTACCGTACGGTTGTTTTCGATCTGGGAGATGAGGCCCTTGCTCACGTCGGCCTTGTCGGCCAGTTCCTGCACCGTGATGCCTTTTGATTTCCGCTTCTCCTTGATTTTATTGCTGATCTGAATGATGATATCTTCCTGCATACCCTGACTTTTTACCTGGATGAATTTCGCTGATTTAGCGCGTTATTCCCGCCAAATTAGCTATTTTAAGGCAATATCCCGTGATAGAAAACCTTACTTTTGCCAAAATTTCATCATATGTTCAGTATCGACCAAATCGTTACCGTCAGCTTTACCCTTTTTGCTGTGATCGACATCCTGGGGTCTATCCCGGTTTTGTTGTCGTTGAAGGAGAAAATCGGCGAGATCAATGCGGTGAAGGCCACATTGGCTTCGGGCATATTAATGGTGGCGTTCCTGCTAGGCGGCAAGGCGTTCCTGAACCTGATGAGCGTGGACCTGCAATCCTTTGCGGTGGCAGGTTCTATCGTGATTTTCATTATCGGCCTGGAAATGATCCTGGGGATTGAATTTTTCAAGAGCAGCGACCAGGACACCAAGACCGGGAGCCTCGTCCCCATTGCGTTTCCGTTGATCGCGGGGTCGGGGACGCTCACTACCATCATGTCACTGAAAGCCGACTTCGGCGATTACAACATCCTGGCGGGCATCGTGGTGAACCTGATCATCATCTACGTGGTGCTGCGGTCGCTGAGCTACATCGAGCGGATTTTAGGGAAAGCCGGGCTGATGGTGCTGCGCAAGTTCTTCGGCGTGATCCTGTTGGCTATTGCGGTGCGCATTTTCAAGAGCAACATCGGCACTTTATAAAATTCTTCCTAAATATTCATTTTTCCATTACATTTGCATTCCTTCAAAAGTACTGGCCTCGTAGTACAATGGATAGTATAAGAGTTTCCGAAGCTCCAGATACAGGTTCGATTCCTGTCGAGGCTACCACCAGATACCCGCAAACAAGCTTTTACCAGCGTTTGCGGGTTTTTCTTTTTAAGCGGTGGTCACTTTCGTGGTCAGATTTTAGGGGATCTTCCGGATGCAGTCGAATTGGCGTCTTGCCCAGTCAGACCGCAGGATCTTTTCCCCACCATATTCCCGTCTGGCCCACGGCGTAAAAAAGGAACTCCCTGCCATCCGGGGAGTCCCTTTTTCGTGTATCGCTGCCGTTCGCTGGTGGCAGACATAAAAGAAAAACGGCGCCTGCTCTGCAACAGGCGCCGTCGGGTTATGACAAAGGAAAATATAGGCTTAGTTCTGTTTGAGCGCTCCCTGGGAGCGGTCGATTTGCTGCTGCGGGATCGGCAGAATGGCGTCCTTTGCTTCGAAAGTGATACCTGCAAAAGATGAAAGGATACCGCCTTCGAAAGCGGAGTAGCTTTCGATCGTTTGCTTGGCTATGCCCCACCGCACAAGGTCATAGAATCGGTGCCCTTCCAGCGCTAACTCCAGCCGCCGCTCGAACCGGACCGCATTTCGCGCAACATCCTGGTTGGCAAACGAAGCGTAAGGTTGAACATTGTACTGAGCGGCCCTCGCGATTATATCATTTTTCGGATCAGCCGTCGGGGACTCCCGGATTCTCATTTCACGCCCATCCAGTTTGGCGGCCCGCCGGCGCACGTGGTTCACAAGCGCCAAAGCAGCGTCCAGGTCATTGGCTTCAACATAGCATTCCGCAGCCATCAGGTATACGTCGGCCAGACGGATGATATTTACGTTCAGGCTGGTGATGTACGGCGCACCGGCAACGGTTTGCGTTCCGCGGGCAGATGCGTCTACCATGTGTTTCACGCCTACAAAAGGACCGGCATATGCCGGGTCACGGATCCAGCTGTCACCCGGCATGGTGTCCCAATCCCGGTACATAACACCTCTGCGGCCTACGGTGTAGTCAAGGCGCGGATCAAATGCCAACATGGTATCAACGCGGTATCTAGTTTTTGGGGCTCCGTTAAGTCCGTAATCCGACAAATACGGATCGGTCCGGTACGAACCGTCGAGCATAGGCAAGCCTGCGGGTGTTACCTTGAAAGAGTTCACCAGGTCGAAAGTGGGTTGGTAGAACCCACAGCAGGAAACAGGGGCATTACCATAAAATCCGCCAAGCATATCTCCCACATTCGCGTTATCGCCGCTTCCATCCGGGTTGATGGCATGCTGCGCAGCGAAAATGGTCTCGGGACCGTTTTCCCTGTTCACATCAAAGTTGTCCGTAAACGGCATGTTCTCTAATGCTCCCCTGGCTGCGATCACCGTCGTGAAGAAAGGCAATGCTTCGGCGTGTTTGTTTTGATACAACAATACTTTCCCCATATATGCCTGGGCAGCCACTTTGCTGGCGCGGCCGAGGTCCGATTCGTTAACCCAGGCCGGAGGCAAGTTGTCGATGGCAAACTGAAGGTCCGCCTGGATCATCGGCCAAACCTCTTTATCGTTGGGTACCAGGAGTGCCGATTCAGGGGTCATGGACTCGTCAACGTAAGGTATTTTCGCGAAAACCCTGCGGAGGAAAAAGTAGTAGTGCGCGCGGAGGAAACGGGCTTCCGCTTCCACTTCTTTCGCGCGTGTATCGGAGAGTTTATCTCCAGAACCGCCCTGCACCACTTTCAGAAGCTTAAGGGTATTGTTGCAACGTGCGATCCCTTCATAATACCGGTTCCACATGATGTCGGTATTATCATTCGCGTTCGACACGGTATGTAGTTCTACCTCGTTCATGTTTGGCTGGTCACCGGCGTTAGAACCTTTGTGCGCGTTATCGGCGCCCACCTCCCCAAATAACCACTGGCTGGGAGCGGAGGAATAGTTGCCCCATGTGCCGCTAACATTTCCGTTGACAAGGCCATATGCGCCCGTGAGCATCCCTTCAACACCCCTGGCGGAGGTGATCTGGTCCTGGGTCAATTCGCCCTGCGGGTTCTTCTCCAGAAAGTCCGCGCCGCAGGAGCCCAATACGGTAGCGCATGCCACTAATATGATGCTGTGAATCCTTTTCATGTTCAAAATTCTTTTAGATTAGAAACCTGCACTGAAACCAATGATAAACTGCCGGGCTACCGGGTACACGCCGAAGTCAACCCCCAAAGCCGAGAAGGTGGAGTTGGTCTGGCTTACTTCAGGATCGAGGCCAGTGTATTTAGTCAGCGTAAACAGATTAGAAGCACCACCATATACACGGAGTGTACGCATGTTACCTTTGAACCAGTTATCTACTTTGAAGTTGTAACCGATTTGGAGATTCTTCATGCGGAAATAACTACCGTCCTGTACATAATAACCGGAAGACGCCAGCTCATTATTAGAGGCTTTCCTATTAGGCGTGTGGATCCGGGAACCAGTGTTGGTGGGCGACCAGCGATCCAGCATCCGCACGCTGGCGGTACCGTCAAATGAGCTGAAATCCGTAAAGTAACGGGTGGCTTCAAACAGGTCATTGCCCTGCGAACCGTTGAAGAACATCGACAGGTCCCAGTTCTTGTACTTGGCGTTGATGCCGAAGCTGTACAGGAAGTCGGGGTGCGGATTGCCGATAACAGTACGGTCGTCGGGAGTGATCTGGCCATCGCCGGTTACGTCCAAGTATTTCGGACCGCCAACGCGGGCGCCGTCATATTTCGGGCTCTTGGCGAGGTCTTCCGCACTGGAATAAACACCATCCCATTTGTAGCCGAAGAAAGAACCGAAGGGCTCACCCGGCCGGAGGAGCGTCGTCTGCAAGCTTCGGAAATTCCCATAAATTTGCTCTTTCACGGAAGGCGCCAATGAAACTACCTGGTTCACGTTGCGGGAAACGTTTACGTTTACATCCAGCTTAAAAGGTTTGTTTTCACGCTGGCCATAGTGGTAACCCACCCCTACTTCGATACCGGAGTTCTTCATGTCGCCAATGTTCACGAACGGAGCCGCACCTTGACCGATGGCTGCGGCGGGCAGCGGAACAGGATACAACATGTCTGTGGTTTTACGGCTATACCAGTCGATGGCACCGTCGAACTCGCCATCCAGCAGGGTGAAGTCGAGACCAATGTTGAACGATTTCAACTCCTCCCATTTGATCTCGGTGTTTTTATACGCTTTTTGCCAAACCCCGGATGTCACATTTTTCCCGTTGTAAGGATAGAAAGCATTGGCGATAAGGCTTTCGTAGCGGTCGATGTACTGGAAACCCGGTATGCGCTGGTTACCGGTCACACCATAACCTGCACGCAGCTTCAGGTCAGTGAACACTTTGCTCCCTTTCATGAAGTCCTCTTCAGACAAACGCCAGGCAACGCTACCCGCTGGGAAGGTACCGTAGCGGTTGTTCTTGCTGAAGTTGGAGGAACCGTCGCGGCGCACCGTGAGGCTCACCAGGTAGCGGTCGCGGTATGCATAATCGGCGCGGCCGAAGATGGAAAACAGCGAACCTACGCCGCCGCTGGAATTGTTATTGATGTTGGAAGAACCCGCGGGCAGATAGTAGTAATCCGGCAGGCCCAGCAGGAAGTAATCGTTACGGCCGGCAGACAGGAACCTGTTGCGCGACTGGAACGCCTCTGTACCACCCATCACTGTCAGGGCGTGCACATTTGCTACTTCCCATTTGTAGGTGAGGGTGTTGGTCCAGGTCCATTCGGTATTGAAGCCCTGGTTTTCCGACATACCGTTCGCCTCGCTGCCTTCGGCGAATTCGAGGTTAGGATAGTTGTAGGAAACGCCGCTATAGTTTTCGTAACGGATACCGAATGAAGTTTTGGCGACCAGACCTTTGATGATGTCCACTTCTCCGAAAACGTTTCCGAAGAAGAAGTTGCGTTTCTGGATGTTGTCTTTTGCGCGATAGAGCATGGCGAGGGGATTCTGCGCGTTGCCGAGCTTGTCGCCGCGGCTACCTGCGAAGTTGCCCATAATGTCGTACACGGGAATAATTACGGGGATACGGTAAGCGAAGCCCAAAGCGCTGCCTTCGCCCTGGTAGTCGCCGGAAACGTTGGGGTTTACGCCGACGCCCACAAACTCCTCGTAGCTGTACTGCATGTTTTCGCCGAAGCGGAAACGGTTATTGAAGGCGTTGAACCGCGTGTTGGCGCGGGCGTTATACCGCTTATAGCCGGTATGTTTGATGGTCCCTTCCTGGCCGAGGTAACCTGCTCCAATGGCGTAGGTGGCGTTTTCGCCGCCGCCGTTGACACCCAGCTGCACGTTGCGGATGGGGGCATTGTCGGTAATCTCGTCAAACCAGTTGGTACCTTGCTGGTTGGCTTTCGTGATCTGGTAGAAGTTAGATAGCGACCTGCTGTAGTTGTATTTGGAAGGATCAGCGTCGGCGGCAGTTACTTTCTGGCCCGTTACTTTACCGGCTACCAGGTATTCCGGCAGGGTGGGCGTGGCGCCGGTGCCATAGTTGGTGCCGGTGGTGCCCTCCTCGCCGGGGTTCTGCCCCGAGTTCCTGAATGCCTCATACACGTACTCGGCGTATTGTTGAGGGTTCATCATTTTGGGGAACTGGTTCTTGTTGGGAACCTGCGTACCAAAATAAGAGCTCAGGTTGATCCTCGGCGGCCCTTTCACGCCCTGGCGGGTCGTGATGATCACAACGCCGTTGTTGGCGCGCGCACCGTAGATGGATGCAGACGACGCATCCTTCAGCACCTGCATGGTTTCGATATCGTTCTGGTCGAGCCAGGATAGCTTGCCTTCGTAAGGCACACCGTCGATAACGAAGAGCGGATCGTTGTTGTTGATGGTGGAGAAACCGCGAATGCGGATCTGGGGCGTAGCGCCGGGGGCGCCATCGCTGATGATCTGCACACCGGTGGCTTTACCCTGGAGCGACTCCACCGGGCTGGCCACGGGCTGTTGCTTCATCTGGTTAACGTTCACCACGGCCACGGCCCCGGTGAGGTCTTTTACCCGTTGCGTGCCGTAACCCGTTACCACTACTTCGTCGAGCGAAGTGTTGGAAAAGGCCAGCGAAATGTTATATGTTTTGCCCGCTTCCACAGTGATTTCCTGGGCGGTGAAACCGATGCTGGATATCACAATAACATCGCCTGCATTGGCCTGCAGCGAAAACTCACCGTTTTCGTTTGTAACGGTACCTTTTGTCGTGCCTTTGATCTGAACTGCAGCACCGGGAACAGGCTGCTGGTCTTGTTCACTGATAACTTTGCCTTTCACCGTTTGCACCTGTTGAAAATACAGGCCGGAGGCTACCGTTGCATGAACATAAATGGGACCGGAAAGGGTGGAAATTAGGAAAAAGGTTCCGCTAATCGCTTTTGTCAAAAAAGCAATATTCCTCTTTTTTTCATATTTTTGATGCGTTATAGTTCAGCGAAGATTTTTGAACTGTATCTCGGCAAAGCTTCTCCCAGCTTAGCCTGCCGGCAATACTCCCATATTGCCGGTTTGTTTTGGTAAACCTATTTATTTGTCATAACATGGGATTTTAAAGGTGAATAAAATGCCGCGTACACGGCATAACCGTCTACATCCGGTTCAAACAGGCATACGTCTGCAGATACGAGCCTGTCGTCGGTTTTTAGAATGGACAATTAAAATTTGGATTGAACGAACGTGGTTCAATAATATCGATTCGAATTTTGGTTTTCTAACTTGTTGAGCCGGTTCCCATAACCTGATTTTTAGTGATGGACATTTTCTAACCTGACAATTGTTCTGATTCCGGCACGTTGCTGGGATGATAGAATGGCGGAGGGTTAATGCATGTCTTTACATGCGTTTCCAGTAACGGTGGAATATTTCTCGTTTAAATGATATTGGTATATGTTAAAAGTACATGATCTTTTAATCAAATCCAAGCACTGACGTAAATTCTTCTGTTAGATTTTTAAAGATTAAACTGTTAAGTGACAAACGTGGAATGCAGGAAAAACCCGCCCCAACCAAAGACGACGGCGCAACGCGCAAAGAGTACCATCCCGCCGGAAAAAAAGTTTCCATATCCAACCCTGAGTATGCCTGTATTGTTTTCTAAGCAAAACCCTTTCTCATGAAACGCACCTACCGCAAAGCGGATATGCCTGCAGCAGACATCCGCCGCCTGCTGGAACCCGGCCCCATCGTGCTGGTAAGCTCCCGCTGGCAAAACCGGAACAACATCATGACGATGGGATGGCACTGCGTCCTGGAATTCTCCCCCTCCCTCATCGGTTGCATGATCACCGCCGATAACCACAGCTTCACCATGATCGACAAAAGCGGGGAATGCGTCATCAACATTCCCACCGCCGACATGATCGATACCATTATAGGCATCGGCAACACTTCCGGTCGGCGCATCAACAAATTCAAAAAATTCAACCTCACCCCCGGCGAATCAAATACCATTTCCGCGCCCCGCATCGAAGAATGTTACGCACATTTCGAGTGCCGGGTTGCCGACAGGAAAATGCTGGCGAAATATAATTTCTTTATTTTGGAAGTCCTGAGCGCACAGGCGGCCGTTTGGCCCAGGTTCCCCCGCACCGTGCATTATCGCGGCAACGGCGTGTTCATGGAATCGGGCCGCAACATCGCCATGCCTGAAAAGTTCAGGCCCGAAAATCTTTAATCGTCTATGGAGCATCAGTTTTTTCTCTTTATCCTGCTGGTCATCTTCATCCAGGGGCTCGTCATGCTTTCTCAAAAGATCCGCGTAGCCTATCCCATCGTGCTGCTGCTGGGCGGCCTGGCGCTTTGCACCGTGCCGGGCGTTCCCGCCATCGCCATCGAGCCGGACTACATCTTCGTTATTTTCCTGCCGCCATTATTGTATGAAGCGGCGTGGTATACTTCATGGAAAGACCTCTGGCGCTGGCGCCGCATCATCGGCACGTTCGCCTTCCTCATGGTGATCGTGACCTCGCTGGTGGTTGCCTGGGTCAGCAGTTCGTTCCTCCCCGGATTCACCATGGCGCTGGGTTTCCTGCTGGGCGGCATCGTGTCGCCGCCGGATGCGGTGAGCGCTACCTCGGTGCTGAAATACGTGAAAGTCCCCAAGCGGCTGTCTGCCATCATCGAAGGCGAAAGCCTGCTGAACGACGCGTCGAGCCTCATCGTTTTCCGGTTTGCCCTGATTGCGGTCGACAGTGGCCGCTTCGTGTTCCAGGAAGCCGCCATCAGCTTCGCGGTGGTGATCGTGATGGGGATCACGATCGGTCTGGCCGTGGCCGTGATTTATTATTTCCTGCATAAAAAACTGCCTACTTCAGCGAATATGGACATCGTGCTCACGCTCACCGCGCCTTATGTGATGTACTTGACGGCGGAGATGTTCCACTTTTCGGGCGTGCTCGCGGTGGTCAGCGGCGGACTGTTCCTCTCTCACCGCCGCCACCAGTTCCTGTCGGCCACGAGCCGGTTGCGGGGATCAACGGTCTGGAGCGCGCTGGCCTTCGTACTGAACGGGCTGGTATTTCTGCTGATAGGGCTCGAGATGCCGGTGATCGTCAGGGAGCTGGGAGCGGTTTCGATCATGAGCGCGATCGGGTACGGCGTACTGATCACGGCGGTGCTGATCGTGACGCGGCTGGCGTGTACGTACTTCGCGTCGGTGTTTACGGTTTTTATCAGCCGGTTTATCACCACGGCGGATCCGAGCCCGGGCTGGAAAGGGCCGCTCATTTTCGGCTGGGCGGGGATGCGCGGCGTGGTGTCACTGGCCGCGGCTTTGTCGATCCCTTTGCATTTTCCGCAGCGCAACCTGATTCTCTTTATCACTTTCACCGTGATTCTGCTGACGCTCGTGGTGCAGGGGCTGACGTTGCCGTGGCTGGTAAACCGGCTGGACATGGAAGACGCGGATCATCCGGCGCCGCCGGAACAGCAGGACCATGCCGTTCGGGCGCAACTGGCGGAGGTGGCGATCCGGCATATCGATAACCATTATGGGCAGGAATTACCGGCCAACGCGCCCTTGCAGCAATTGCGATCCCGCTATGTGGCCGAGGCGGAAGCGGGGGAGATGTGGAAGGAGGGGACCATGTGCTGTACCGGAAGGCGGCGCTGGCCGTGCTGGAAGCGCAGCGCCGGCACCTGCAGGCGCTGGAGGCGGGTTCGTTCAGTACAGATGACGGCGTGATCCGCAAATACCAGGGATTGCTGGACCTGGAGGAGGAAAAGCTGCGGCTGAAAACGGCGACGATCGAAGGTGAATAGTGCATAAAAAAACCGGCTTCTTTACCCCGAAAACGGGCCGGACGCATCTATTAATAGAGATCAACCGAAATTATTCACCAGCCAATCCCTGTAATTGAAGTATGCATCCAGGTTTTCACCATCTGAAAAACCGATATGCCATCGCTGGGTAGCCCTTCCGCCGGGCGCTACACCGGAGTGTTGTCTAAAGAGCACATCCGGTTACTGACCTGGCTGGAACGCAGCGGCATGTGCACCCGGGAAGAAGCCCTGGCCGGGAGCGCACTCGGCGCCGATGCAGCGTTGATGGTGTTAATGCAATTGGAACGGCATTATTTAGCGCAGGAAACCGCCGGGCTCCTGCGCATCACGGTCGAAGGGAGCGCGCTGCTCACCTCGCTGGGCCTGGGCCTGAGCAGCCTTCACACCTACATCCCCACCGGATCACTCCCCGAATTCGAACAGCGCTGGCTCGAAAGTATGGCCCTCCAATATCGCGAACATTACCACGCCGCCTGGCTCAACACCCTTCGCTGCCTGAAATTCTGGAGCTGGATCCGCCATCCCCGCTCCCGCAAATACCGCCGCAAACGCAAACCCGTCAAACAATACATCACCCTTCTCATCCATGACCTCCTCTTCCACCACCTGCCACCCGTTTTTCCGCCAGGATACGTATACCTGGAAGAGTCCCCCTCCTTCCTCCTGGACTACATCGCCGAAAGAGACACCGACCCCGTGCCCCGTTATTCGCTCGCGGAGTTCCTCCGGCTAAAAGACCTCTTCTTCCACCACGAGCGCTACAGCATGATGTACTTGCTGGAGGCCCGCCATTACCGCGCGCAACATTTCAGGCTCAACATGCGGAATATCTACCGGTACTTCCTCCTGGAAACACGCCCACACCGCAAAACCGTGGCGCCACCGCCACCGCCGCCCGGAACAAAGCGCCTCCCGGAACTGGTCCACACCGATGCGGAAGATATCCGCCACATCCCCCAGGATTACTGGCCGTTGCAAATCCCCTGCGCCGCGAAACATTTTTTCCGCGACAACACCCACGACCGCATCAGCCAGGTTATCCACGTAGCTCCGTTCACCATCCGCATCCACGACGTCGTCACCCGCGCGCCCCTGCAGCTGGCGCCCGTTCCATCGCAGGAAGCCTGCTGCTCGCTGCAGGTGCTGCAACGCGTAAAGCCCGGTGAATCATCCGAAAAACTGGCCTTCTTCGGATGCGGATCCCGGCAGGAATCAGACGCTTTCGGGCAATTTCATCTGCTGCCGGCTGAGGTGTATTATTGCGCGTTCCGGTTGGACGTTGGCCCGGAAGACCTCGTCCGCCTTTCCGCCACCTGGCCACAGCTTTCCCCGCTCGCCGGCAAAGCAGCCGCCTGGCTGCATGGCGTTCAACCCGCCATCCCCCTCCGTGCCAACGAGCTGGTAAATATGCTTTTATCCCAGGTGCTGCATTGCACTTACATCGGCGACGTGGCGGAATGTTTTTTACGACGTATTTGCCTCGACCTCCTGCTGACGGCCGCAGTTCAAAGCAACATAAACGCCAGCAAACGGCGCATACGACTCACTCCCACCGATAAACTTGCGCTGCAGGAAATTTTCACCCAGGCGAGGCACGACGTCGGCCTGCTCGCTGACCCGCACTTACTGACCGACAACTTCCACATCAGCCGGTATAAATTCCTGAACGGATTTCTCCAGGAATTCGGCATATCCCCCAAAGATTACCAGCAAATGCTGGTGATGCACCACGCCTTCCATCTACTGCACCGCCACGGCAAATCCATGATCATCACCGCCATCCGGTGCGGGTTCGAAACAACGGCCGCACTGCGCAGCGCCTTTATCCGACATTTCGGCGCCGATCCTTGTCATCTCGCACATATGCAATGACCATTTTGGATTTTGCTTAACAGTTGAAGGAGTATTATTGCAGCATCAATCCCAATTCATGAGAACAAGTTTACTCTGCCTGACGATCTGCTGCATCCTGCTCTCTTCCTGCGGCTCCACGCACACTTTCGATTCATCCAAGCCATTCGCCGATCTGCCGGTGGGACAAAAGAAAAAGAAACGGAAAATCCATCCCACGTACGCTTTCTCCAGCGCCGTCAAACGGTATACGAAGGAAAAAGGGCATTTCCCGTTCGATCTGCAATCGTTCGAATACCATAGCGAGTATACACGGACAGGCATGCAATCCATGCGCGATGCCGGTTTCCATTACCTGTTCATTTCCTATCAGTATCTGGATTCGATGGTGATCGATTTTGCGCATTACCCGGTGTATACACCCCATATTGACAGGGAAACCACTGTTGGCGTCGATCTTACGGGCAGGATCATTTTCACGAAAAAAGATTCAAGTATCATAGAATACCGTCAGTTCGACAAAAAAGTGAAAGGCGGGCATATACAATACACGTATCGTCCGGATACGGCTGGCCAATACCGCCGGCTGCGGTATGGTTACTGATGGAAAAGATGTAATTTGGCGCATGACCCGATTCACCGCCGTACTGAAGAAATTTGCCGACGCCGGCGACAAAACCGGCTGGACATACCTGGAAATCCCCGCTGAAATCGCGGCGAAGATCAAGCCGGGCATGAAACAATCTTTCCGGGTGAAAGGCCATCTCGACAAGCATCCAATCCAACAGACCGCTTTACTCCCGCATGGCGACGGCGTATTCATCCTGCCGGTCAACGCCGGCATGCGCAAAGGCATCGGCAAGAAGCAGGGCGCCTCCGTGCAGGTGGAGCTCGAAGAAGACATGCAGGCTTTCGCCATGAACGCTGATTTCATAGACTGCCTGGCCGACCTGCCTGCGGCGCAGGCGTTCTTCGAATCCCTCGCGCCGAGTCACCGCCGCTATTTCTCCAAATGGATCGACGACGCCAAAACCGAAGAAACGCGCGCCCGCCGCATTGCCGCTTCGCTCAACGCCCTGGAGCGGCGCATGGGGTACGGCGAAATGATCCGTTCGCTGAAGGCGGAGCGCGGCAGTTAACCTAGCTTCGTTTTTAACTTTTTCTTAGAACCGGCTGAAATATCTTACAGGAGATGAAGCAATCGCTATTCCTGTGGATGTTACTTTCATTGGCGCCGGCAGGCGCCGCGCTTGCCCAGTTGGCGCAGGGAACGGTGTTGGGCCACGATTCACTGGCGCTGCCGGGAACGGCGGTTGCCAATGTCCGAACCCGGAGCACTACGCTTACCGACGACCTGGGCCGGTTTTCGCTGCAGGCGGTTCCGGGAGATACGCTTTTGGTGCAAGCGCTGGGACACTTGCCGGCTTCGGTGGTGGTGGTGGGAATGGCGCCGCTGGTCGTTTATCTCCGTCCGCGGGTGGAGCAGCTGTCGGGTGTTGAAATCCGGCAGCGCAGCCGCCGGCAGGATTCCCTGGAAACCCGGGAGCAATTCAGGTCGGCGTTCAATTTCCGCCGGCCGCGGTTCCGGGAAGTGGTGATGGTGACGCCGGTGGGTGTGGGCGTGAATATCCATAAACTCTACAGGGCATTGTCTTTCTCCTCCAACCGTGCGAAGAGCACGTTCCGGCGGCGGCTCATTGAATATGAGCAGGCACAGTATACCAGCGGGCGGTTTACGGATTCTTTGGTAGCGCGGCACACGGGACTTCCGGCCGACAGCCTATCCCTGTTCATGAAAAGTTTTCCGCCCACGTACAAATTTGCGCTGGAGGCGCCGGATTATGATTTCATTCTTTATATCCGCCAGGCCTGTGACAGTTTCAGGCGGGGGCTCCCCCGGCCCGGCGCGTTTCGATAAAAGCGGCGATTTTCGGGAATGCGATATGGAACCAATGGGTGTATAATCCCGGTTGACTGGCGAGCTCGGCGCGGATATCAGCGAGTGAGAGGAAGCGGTGCGCCTGTACTTCTGTGGCGTCCGGGACAACGGGGCCGTTGTAAGTGCCGAGCAGCACGTGATCGAATTCATTTTCGGTGAGTCCGTTATCAAATTCGGCGCGGTAGGTGAAGCTGAATATTTCTTCGAGTGCGCAATCGAATCCCATTTCTTCGGACAGGCGGCGGTGGGCTGCGGTGTACGTGTCTTCTCCGGGAAGCTGGTGGCTGCAGCAGGTGTTGGTCCATAATCCCGCGGAGTGGTATTTATCTGCCGCGCGTTGCTGCAGGAGCATCAGGCCGTTGTCGTTGACGATAAAAACGGAGAATGCGCGATGGAGGAGCCCTTTCTGGTGGGCTTCCATTTTTTCCATAGTGCCAACGGGTTCATCATTTTCGTTGACGAGGATGACAGGGGGCAAAGGCATTTTTGTGTCGCGAAATGGTTCAGCCATAAATGTAGGCTAAGTTCCCGGAATTTTGCCATCATTTTCGGAGAGCGGTAGCATGCGTTGGCCCTGCTGCGGTGTTTTGGCAGCGGGGAAACGATTTGGGCACGCG
This sequence comes from Chitinophaga pollutisoli, assembly GCF_038396755.1. Taxonomy (NCBI): domain Bacteria; kingdom Pseudomonadati; phylum Bacteroidota; class Chitinophagia; order Chitinophagales; family Chitinophagaceae; genus Chitinophaga; species Chitinophaga pollutisoli. The sequence goes on from NZ_CP149822.1 coordinate 2,756,415, forward strand.
GGGATTTGCGCCTGGGGGGACGGGTGCCTGGAAATGTGCGGACCGAAGGCGGAATTTGTCCGTCCAGGCAAATGATTCCCTGGCCCGTGTTTCGGGCGAAAGATATCAGAGGTATAAAAGGGATTGTGGTTCAGATGGATAATATCCGGGGCTCAGGCGGATATCGTAGAAGAAATCAGACAAATTAATAGCGGGCTACCTGGGCTTTCAACATTTTACGGGCGAAGTGGATACGGCTTTTAATGGTTCCTAAAGGTTCTTCCAGAATGTCAGCAATCTCGAAATACTTAAAACCGTCGAGGTACAAAATGAAGGGTTTCTTAAAAATGACGGGCAGGTTATGTACGGAGGTTTGAATGTCTTTGATTCTCAAACCGGATTCGGCCTGGTTGCCGATGATAACCTGCTGGGTGTTCAACAAAAAATCGTTGGTGGAATTGTCGAAGCAAACGTGTTGTTTCGATTTCCGGCGGTAATTATTAATAAAGATGTTGCGCATGATGGTGTAGAGCCACGCGCGGATGTTCGTGCCTGCCAGGTATTTCTCCTGGTTTGAAAGCGCTCTGAACATAGTTTCCTGATAAAGGTCTTTGGCGGATTCGGCGTCCTTGGTCAACGTTATGGCGAAGGGCTTTAGGAAGTCAGCATTGCTGAGCAATAGGGTGTTAAATTCAGCGGATGACATATTGTTTAATTTTTGTTAGACTAATTTAAACAAAATAAGACGTTACTCCAAACAATTTCCGCGATTTTTTTTCGTTGAGACTACAAAAACCACGTCATTAACAATTTAATAATCAGCATTTAGTAAAGCACAGGAAGATTACATTTACGTCTTTAAATGGCTAACGGGAGGAACAACTGTTTAAAGAAGGAAGGGTCAGGTTTAAAACAAATATTTATAAATTAAAATATAACACAAAAAGTCCACACACTGCTTAAGTATATACGCATAACTATGCCAGATGGTTTGTAATTTCGTAAAAAAATTTACAGCCTATTTTGCCCCCTGATTCCCAGCCGGCTAACATTTATATGTTATTTTTAATAAATTTGCCGATCATTTTTTGTAAACCCTTTATTGGCAGGGAGTTTGCAGAAATGCCCAAAAATTCGAGAAAGCTTTACTGAAAACTACATGAAGAAGATCTTATTGGTTCACATTTTCCTGTGTTTTTGCTCCTTTGTTGCAGTGGCGCAAGTCCCCTCGCCGGCCCAGGCCCAGCAAATGAAGGTAGAAAACCTGACTGACGAGCAAGTACGCCAGATAGTGGAGGAAATGAAGAAAAACAAGGTACAACTGGACCAAATGGACCAATTTGCCGCTGCAAAAGGCATTCCCTCGGGAGAAGTGATCAAACTGAAAGACCGCATCAAGTCGTTGAATCTGGACAAGGAACTGGTGCAGACAGCCCCCACCTCTCAGGTAGCTGCGGACCGGTCCCTGAATGATGGTACGACCGTCTCTGCCCGCGACATCCAACCCATGACCGAAGCCGAGCGTCTCCGCTCCAGGATCTACGGTGCAGAACTCTTCAACAATAAAAACCTCACTTTCGAACCTAACCTCCGCGTACCCACGCCTCCTAACTACAAACTGGCTGCGGGCGATGAAGTAGTGATCGATGTCTATGGTTATTCCGAGGTACAGCACGCCCTTAAAGTGACCCCTGAAGGATATATCCGTATCCCCAACCTTGGGCCCGTCTACATCAGCGGCCTTACCATGGAAGAAGCCCGTAACAGGATCAGCAAGCAGCTGGCCACCATTTATGGAGGTATAAAATCCGGCAACACTTTCGTGCAGGTTTCCCTCGGCAATATCCGCAGCATCCGGGTGCTGCTGATAGGCGAAGTGGTTCGTCCCGGTTCCTACACCCTGACTTCCCTATCCACCATCGCCAACGCATTATACGTTTCCGGCGGCCCCGGAGAAAACGGCTCATTCCGCGACATCCAGGTGATCCGTAACGGCAGCCCCATTGTTACTTTTGACCTCTACGACTTTCTCCGCTCAGGAGACCTCCAAAACAATATTGTTCTCCAGGACCAGGATATCGTCAAAGTAAATCCATACCAATCCCGTGTCGAGCTCTCCGGCGAGATAAAACGCCCTGCCATCTTCGAAGTGAAACAAGGCGAAACTTTGAAAGACGTGATCGATATGGCTGGCGGTTACACCGATATTTCTTATAAAGACGTTATCCGTGCCTACCGGCTCAACAATAAAGAACGTGAAATCGTGACGATCACCGCGGCCGAGGTGCCTGCTTTCACCCTCCGCTCCGGCGACAAATTCTTCATCGACGCCGTACTGAACCGCTTTTCCAACAGGGTAATGATCTCCGGTGCCGTTCGGCATCCGGGAGAATACGCGCTCGAGCAGAATATGTCCATCAAAGACCTGATCCAGAAAGCGGCCGGGCTGAAAGAAGACGCCTCCCTGAACAGGGCCATTGTTTTCAGGTTGCAGGAAGACCTTACGCCGAGTAGCAGCAGCTTCAAACTGGAAGACGTGGTTTCCGGAAAAGAAGTGATCAGCCTCCGCCGGGAAGACAGCGTGGTGATATATTCCAAAAGTAGTTTACGCGAAGAATACCAGGTGAAAGTGTCGGGCGAAGTGAACAATCCAGGTTTTTTCAAGTATTCAGACTCGCTACACGTGGAAGACCTTATTCTGATGGCCGGTGGCTTCCGTGACGCGGCATCCTTCAAAAGAGTGGAAGTCTCCCGCCGGATCCGCAGCAAGGATTATGCGCCGGGCGACTCAGCGGTTACCATCGTTGCCCAGTTTGACGTCACTTCCGACCTGGCGGCGATGTCTGGCTATTTCCTTGAACCATTCGATGAGGTATCGGTACGGCGCTCCCCGTCTTACGAAACCCAGGCGAACGTGAGCATCGAAGGTGAAGTCGTTTATCCGGGTAATTATACGATCCAGTCTTCCCGGGAAAAAATTTCGGACCTACTCCGCCGGGCAGGCGGACTGCGGACCGAAGCTTATCCCGAAGGCGCCTATCTCATGCGCAGAACATTCAACAATGCCTCCGACAGCGCCCTGCTGAATGAAAAAATGCAGATCTATTACAATAAGGTAGACACCGGTATCGAAGAAGCTTCCGTTAGAACGGAGGCCACTCGCCGTCAGCAATTGCTGGGCATCAATCTGAACCAGATTATCAAGGCGCCGGGGTCACGGTACGATCTGTTCCTCGAAGAAGGCGATATCATCAAGATTCCGAAGCAACTGCAAACGGTTCAATTGTTCGGCGAGGTCTTTTTTCCCAAGAAAGTACGGTTCGCATCCGCCTCCAATTTCCGGGAATATATCCGCAGCGCAGGCGGTTTTACCAGCAAAGCCATGAAAAAAGGCAGCTATGTAGTATATCCCAACGGGGAAGTGAAAAGCACCCGCAAAGTGCTCTTTTTCAACAGTTTTCCGAAGATCAAGCCCGGCACTGAGATTTATGTTCCGGCAAGGGGCCCACGTAAAGGATTCAGTACGCAGGAAGCAGTCGGCCTGACCACCGGCGTGGCTTCTATTGCGCTGATCATCTTTACCATTCTTAACCGGAACAACTAAACAGATGAAGTCTGTCAAAAACTGTAAATCGTTTCATGGAAACATCAAATAACAATGCCCGGTACCAGGATGGTGAGATTTCTTTCAGGGAAATCGTCCTGAAAATCAAGGGATGGTACCGCTACCTGCTGGGAAAATGGAAAATCATCCTATTGTTCGCCATTGTCGGTGCTGGTCTGGGCGTTTTTTATTCCCTGACGTCGAAGATTAAATACAAGGCAGAACTCTCTTTTGTGGTAGAAGAAAGCAAACCCAATACCCTGGGAGCTTATGCAGGCCTGGCCAGCCAATTCGGGATAGATCTTGGCTCGAGCATGGGTAGTGGTGTATTCAGCGGCGACAACATCGTAGAATTCTTGCAATCCCGGCTGATGGTGGAAAAAGCATTGCTCACTCCGGTGTTGCTGGGCGAAAAACCCCGCAGCCTGGCGGATTATTATCTCGACGTTTCCGGTCAAAGGGAACAATGGGTTAAAAACCCGGCGCTGCAACAACTACGCTTTCCAATCAACTCATCGCGACAGGGCTTCTCATTGCAGCAGGACAGTATCCTTTACGTAATCTATAAGCACATCAAGGATAACCAGCTCACCGTATCGAAACCCGACAAAAAACTGAGCTTCATCTGGGTGGAATGTAAATCCACTGATGAGCAGTTTGCCAAATTGTTTACCGAACGCCTTGTAAAAGAAGCGACGGATTTCTATATCCAGACCAAGCTGCAACGTTCGAAAACTACGGTCGATAAATTGCAGTTCAAAGCCGACTCCCTGGAAAACCTGCTGAACAGGAAAACGTATTCCGTAGCGGAATCCCAGGACCTGAACCTCAACCCCGCCCGCAACATTGCTGGCGTGCGGACGGAATTGATGGCCAGGGACAAGATCGTATTACAGACCATGTACGGCGAAGTCATTAAAAATCTTGAGCTAAGTAGGATGGCCATGGCACAGGAAACGCCCATCATTCAAATTGTAGATTCCCCCATATTACCATTAATAAAAGAGAAAACGGGAATTGTTAAAGGCGCGGTATTGGGAGGCATATTGTTCGCTTTCCTCGCCGTTTTAGCGCTTTTATTCAGACGTATTTATCAAGTAATCATGAATAACTAAATTTCATTTTTGATGCCTCCAAAAATTGCTATTATCGGTCTTGGCTATGTTGGTTTGCCTTTAGCCATTGAATTCGGAAAAAAATACGATGTACTCGGATTTGATATAAATGAGAAAAGGATCGACGAACTAAGAAAAGGAGAAGACCATACAAAAGAAGCAGATACCGAAGGCCTGTTACAGGTAACCAAAGAACGGGACAATGAAAAAGGATTGTGGTTCTCGGCGAACCAGGACGACCTGAAGGCGTATAACGTCTTTATCGTTACCGTTCCCACCCCGATAGATCAGTTTAAATCCCCGGACCTGCGACCGCTCATCTCCGCATCGCGCATGTTGGGTAAAGTATTGAAGAAAGGCGACATTGTCATTTATGAATCAACGGTATACCCGGGATGTACCGAAGAAGATTGCGCTCCGGTGCTCGAACAGTTTTCCGGCCTCACTTACAATGTCGATTTCTTTTGCGGATACTCTCCGGAACGGATCAATCCGGGAGACAAGGTGAATACCCTCACCAAAATCAAAAAAGTGACCTCCGGCTCCACCCCTGAAGTTGCGGAAACGGTGGACAATCTGTATAAAAGTATTATTACCGCCGGCACCCACAAAGCGCCTAGCATAAAAGTAGCAGAAGCCTCAAAAGCTATCGAAAACGCACAACGCGACGTCAATATCAGTTTTGTCAACGAATTGGCCCTGATTTTCGACCGCATCGGTATCGATACCACTGACGTAATCGAAGCGGCAGGTACGAAATGGAACTTCCTAAAATACAAACCCGGCTTGGTTGGCGGGCATTGTATCGGGGTAGATCCTTATTATCTGGCCCATAAAGCTCAGGCCCTCGGGTACCACCCCCAGGTTATCCTTTCCGGCAGAAGGGTCAACGACAACATGGGCATGTTCGTGGCCAACAAAGTAGTAAAACTCATGATAAGGAAGGGTCACAAGGTGGATGGCGCCCGCGTGCTGATCCTGGGCATTACCTTCAAAGAAAACTGTCCGGACATCCGTAACTCCCGTGTTATTGACATCTACCAGGAGTTACAGCAATTTGGCACCAATGTGGAGGTATATGACCCCCATGCTTCCAAAACTGAAGTAAAACATGAGTATGGGGTTGACCTGATCGACGAAATCTCACACGCCTATGATGCGATCATCCTGGCCGTTGCCCACAACGAATTCCTGGATATCGACTTCAAGAAACTGGCCAACGGACATAACACGGTTTTATTCGATACCAAATCATTTATTGACAGAAACATAGTTGACGCTCGTTTATGATATCTCAAAAGATTGAAATGGTGGACCTTAAAGGTCAATACGCCAAAATACAAGAGGAAATCGATGCCGCGGTATTGAATTGTATCCGCTCCGCTGCTTTCATCAACGGGCCGGAAGTAAAGAACTTCAGCGCGGCACTGGCCTCCTACCTCCAGGTAAAACACGTGATTCCCTGTGCCAATGGAACAGATGCGCTCCAGATTGCCATGATGGCGCTGGATCTCCAGCCGGGCGACGAAGTGATTGTTCCCGCATTCACCTATGTGGCTACCGCCGAAGTATTGGGCCTGCTCGGCCTAGTTCCTGTAATGGTAGATGTGGATCCCCATACTTTTAATATTACGGCTGCCCTCATCGAGCCTGCCATCGGTCCCAAAACGAAAGCGATCGTTCCAGTACACCTGTTTGGCCAATGCACCGACATGGAAGCCATTATGGAGCTTGCCACCAAGCATAACCTTTTCGTTATCGAAGATACCGCACAGGCTATCGGTGCTACCTATACCACCGCAGACGGCCGCCAGCTGAAAGCCGGTACGATCGGGCACATCGGTTGCACCTCTTTCTTCCCTTCCAAAAATCTCGGATGCTATGGTGATGGTGGGGCGATATATACGAACGACGATACATTGGGGCATAAGTTGTCCATGCTGGCCAATCACGGGCAGGTACAAAAATATATCCACAAGTACATCGGCGTCAATTCACGGCTGGATTCTATCCAGGCAGCCATTCTCGGCGTAAAACTGCCTCACCTCGAAGCTTATTCTGCTTCCAGGGGCGCCGCGGCCGATTATTATGATGCCGCATTGAAAAACGTGGACGGTGTCAGAATTCCGGTCCGCTCAGCACAAAGCACCCACGTTTTCCACCAATACACCCTGATAGTTGAAAATGGGAAAAGAGACGCCCTCAAAAAACACCTGGAAGCCCAAGGCGTACCTGCCATGATTTACTATCCCATTCCGCTGAACGAGCAGGAAGCATTTAGCAAAATCGGCAAAATCGCCGGCAGCCTCGATACTACGCGCGCGCTTTGCCAAAGCGTATTATCGCTTCCGATGCATACAGAGCTAGAAGCGCAGGAACAGGATTTCATCATCGGTCATATCATCGATTTCTTAAAAAACAGCTAATGGGATATTTTGTACATCCGTCCGCAATTGTTGACGACAACTGTACGATCGGAGACGGCACCAAAATCTGGCATTTTTCCCATGTCATGTCGGGATGCACGATCGGCAACAATTGCAACCTTGGACAAAACGTTGTCGTTTCGCCCGACGTCATACTTGGGAACAATGTGAAAGTCCAGAACAACGTATCGATCTATACAGGCGTAACATGTGCAGATGATGTATTCCTCGGCCCATCCTGCGTATTTACCAATGTCACCAACCCGAGGAGTGCCGTTAACAGGCGCGGGCAATATGCCAAAACGCACGTTGGCCGCGGCGCATCGATAGGGGCTAACGCGACCATCGTTTGCGGTCATGATATCGGGGATTTTGCATTTATCGGAGCCGGGGCGGTAGTCACGAAAAATGTGCCGGCATATGCATTGTTGGTAGGCAATCCGGCGAAACAGATCGGTTGGATGAGCGAATATGGCCACAGGCTGCATTTCGGAGCCGATAAAGTAGCAACCTGCCCTGAAAGCAACGAACAATACGAATTAATAGACAACCAAACCGTAATAAAGAAAAACATATGATAACGCCTGCTGAAAAAGTAAAGTTTGCAGTAGTGGGTTGCGGACACATCGGGAAACGACATGCTGAAATGATCAAAAGGAATCCTGAATCCGAGCTCGTTGCAATGGTAGACGTAAAGGAAAAATCGGCACTCGGCATCGACAGCTTCGAAGTCCCCCTTTTTTCGTCCATTGAAGATTTACTTTCCTCCGACATCCAGATTGATGTAGTGAATATCGCCACTCCCAACGGATTCCACGCCGAGCATGCCCTCGCGGCCCTGGATGCGCGCAAGCACATCGTAGTGGAAAAACCCATGGCATTGACCAAGCTTGACGCTGAAAAAGTAATTTATAAGGCGTTACATGTTCATAAACATGTGTTCGCCGTTATGCAAAACCGTTATTCTCCCCCTCACAATGGATTAAAGACCTTATTGAATCTGGAAAACTGGGGAGAATCTTCATGGTTCAGCTCAATTGCTATTGGAACCGCGACAACCGCTATTACAAGCCAGACAGCTGGCATGGAAAAAAGACCTCGACGGCGGTACCCTTTTCACCCAGTTCTCCCACTTCATTGATATCATGTACTGGCTGTTTGGCGATATCGAAAACATCCAAACGCGTCTTAACAGTTTTAATCACCAACACCTGACCGAATTCGAAGACTCTGGCTTCGTCACCTTCGATTTCGTGAACGGCGGCATGGGCTGCATCAACTTTTCCACTTCTGTCTGGAACCAGAACCTGGAAAGCAGCATGACCATCATCGCTGAAAACGGCTCGGTGAAAATCGGCGGACAATACATGAACGAAGTGGAAATCTGCAATATCAGGGATTATTCCATGCCGGAACTGGCTCCTACCAACCCCGGCAACGACTATGGCGCATACAAAGGCTCCGCGCAAAACCACAATTTTGTGATCGAAAACGTAATAGATGTATTGAAAGGCCGTGCCGCTATTACAACCAATGCCCTGGAAGGATTGAAAGTGGTAGAGATTATCGAACGAATCTATTGTAACAAGTAGTAAATATCAATAATCTGATGGCAAGTGACAAGGTCAGCAAAATAATAATCGTGTTCATGGGGCAAATGTTCAATTTGCTGCTCCTGTTCCTGCTGACGCCTTACCTTTCCCGTTCACTGTCCAAACATGAATTCGGCACGTTTTCCCAGGTGCAGTTATTGTCAACCTTAATTGTAGCAATATTCTCATTGGGTCTTTCCCGAATATTTTATCTTGTTATAGAAAAAAGGGAGTTTGAAAAGAAAGATGCCTTCAAAACAATCATGTTTATGGCATTTATCCTCGGCCTGGCAGGTTCGATCGCGTCTTTCTTTTCCTCCCCGTTATGGGCAATTCTATTAAAAAACCCCTACATTCAGCTTCCGCTTACTATTTACGCACCGTTTTTCCTTTTAAACTCACTAAATCTCTTGCTGGAGCTCACCCTGATTCATAAGGGACTTATACGCAGGGATATGACGATTATCATCGCCTCCAATATATTGAAGCTAGGGTTACTCCTGCTGTCTATTCAAATTTGGAGATCTTTTACATTTATCTTCTGGATAATTGGAACGATTGCTCCGTTGGCTCAAACGATAATGTACCTTTTCAGCATTCCGTTGCGCGAATTTTTCGAAGGCACCCTAAGAAAACACATATATAAATTTATCATAAAAATAGGTCTGCCCTTGGGAGTAACGGGTGTCCTGGCTGCATCTTATACATATCTTGCCGGCTTTTTTGTTAGCAATATGTTCAATACGGAAGATTTTGCAATCTACAGAAACGGCTCCTTTGAAATTCCGTTCCTCGGCATTATCGCCACGTCGGTAGCCAGCATCCTAACGCCTCAATTCGCCAATTTACTTGCGGAAGGTAAAAGGGAAGAAGTTGCCAGGTTGAAAACGCTGAGCATATCAGAGGTTGCTGCGATCTCCTATCCGATTATCTTTGTAATTCTTTTTTTGCAAAAGACCTGGTTGTGCTGTACCTCTCTGAAAAGTATGTAGAAAGTACCCCCATTTTCTTCCTGTATACGCTCATTCTTTTCATCAGAGTCTGCTCCTGGGAAGATGTGCTCACTGGGTCCGGTAAATCAGTTGTAATCTTGCGGTCATATATCCTGTATTTCGCCTCAAATTCATTGTTGGTGTTTGTTTTTATAAAACTTTTCGGACTCATCGGCGCAGCCGTTGCATCTGTTATTTGCATCTATATTCTTGCATATGTACTATTAAACAGCACTGCCAGATATCTGGGTGTACGATTCACCCAACTGATCGATTTTAAGAAAATTGGCCTCATCTCGCTCTATTCCGTTGCAATCTGCTCCGCCGTAAAATCACTATCAATCCTTTTTGGCAATAGCTGGTGGACATTATTATTGATAGCTGCCTATTTTCTGCTGACCTATTATGTATTAATTCAGAAAAAGTTGCTGAATATCCAGGCCTACCGGCATCTGATATTAAAAATTCCATACGGCGAATCGATATACAGATTCCTGCTCAAATAATCCATGAAGTACGTTGTCAAATATAAAAGCTTTTTTATTTTCGTGCTGATTCTGCCAGTATTCGTAGATCAGCTGAATGGCTTTATGACAAGTGAATTGGGTATAACGCTCTCGCTCAGCCAACTTGTCAAATCAGGATATACGTTCATCATGATGGTGCTGCTTTATCGCTTCAGCAGAACCAACTTTATGATATTTTTCGTCCTGAGCCTGCTGCTGTTTCTTCCTGTATTTGTAAATGTATTTTTTCATCAGGACAGGATGAAGTACTTATACGAAGACATCGTATTCATTTCAAAAGTTATTACTTTCCCGCTTTCCTACCTCTTGTTTACGGCCGTTGCACGACAAAAACCGGATATGCTGAACCAGACCATTCTCAGTGTCACAAAAATCCTGTTTTACACTTTGCTGGGCGCCCTTATCCTGGCCGTATTGGGTTTCGGGAACAGCAACTACGGAGAAGTGGAGGAAGGCGGAATGTCTTACGGGTATAAAGGGTATTTCATTGCCGGGAATGAGCTGAGCTCGCTTTACATCCTGGTGTATGCCTTTTTCTGCTACTACATGTACAAAAAGGTGTCCAATTTCTTCCTGTTGATATTGGGACTTGTTGCAGGCCTGATCGTGGCAGGGCTCATCGTTACCAAAACCGCCATGATTTCGTATCTGGCGATAACGCTGGCCACTCCGTTCCTGCTAAAATACCGGGAAAGCCGTTCCATGCTTTCCTATACCCGGTATGATAAAAAATTTCTTACCATATTCGTCTTGTTGCCTGTTCTTACCATGTCAATATTGTACACCGTGTTTTATGAAAGGGTACAGGCCAATATTGACCGGATGGCTTACAATTTCGCCAAAGCCGGAGAACTATCGAGCTTTTTGCTGAGCGGCAGGAACGACCGCTTCGACCATGCAAAAGAACTTTACTTGGAAGATTATTCGGTAACGGAGAAAATAATCGGGACAGGTTGGGAACATCCGCAAACGGTAGTTGCCACGCAAAAACTGGGATGGGGAACTACGGAAGTGGACTATCTCGATATCCTGACCTCTAACGGGCTTCTGGGATTGCTGGCCATCTACCTCTTTTGGTTCGTCGTCCTGGTCAAACTTGCCCGGGCTTTCTTGCATAAAGGCGGCAACGAATTTTCCACGCCGGCATTTCTGGGGTTTATGCTCCTATTTGTCAACAGTTTCATCAGCGGCCATATCATTTATTCCGCCATGCTTGGATTCTATCTGGGATTTTTTACGATACCGGCCATCCAACACAAACAATTAAGAATCGAGAATTAACCTTCAATGAAGAATGCAATAATCATTACGTCCCTTCCTTTCAGGAAACAAGGCAATCAGAGTATGATCCGGTTCACGAACATGTTCCTGAAAAACGGCATCAGCCTGACACTGTTTACCAGCGGGAAGGACAGCCGGGGAGAAAATGCCAACGAAAACTCCGGATTTACGCTCCAGAAAATGGGTTGGCTCCCTGGCGAAAAAATTTATCATTTCATCCGGAAGAGCTTTGACCGTTTAAAGTCCCGTCAGAGAACCGGGAATGCTGCGCCTACGGCCAACTATTTTTCAATTATTAAATCCGAAGACAAGATCCCTCCGTTCGGCCTTCATAATTCCGTTAACAGGATCAATAAATGGCTGCATTTCCTTTTCGTAAGATTGGATAACTTGCTGTTGATACCATACTTTCTCATTTTCCATCGCAGTAAATTCGCGAAAGCAGGCCTTATTGTCGGGTACGAAGTGAATTACACCTTTGCCGCAAAAGCCCTTGCCCGAATTTTCTCCAAGCCATACATTAACAAATTCCAGGGGGTAATCATCAAAGCATCCGAGCGTGACATATCCGTGTGCCGTAAATACTATCCGCTCTTTTATTTCGGAATCAACAAGGCGGATCTTTGCCTGATGGTCAATGATGGTACGGACGGTGAGTATTATGCGCGGCAACGCGGTTGTACCAACATCCTCTTCCGGCCGCATGGCATCAATGTGGCGGATTATGCATTCAGCGAGGAGGAAATGACGACAACCCTGAGCAGACTGGGCGTGCCCGAAGATAAATTCATCGTTTTCAACAACGCAAGCGGCAGTAACTGGAAGAGGGCAGACCGTTGCATACGTTTCCTGACACATATTCCGGCTCATATCCGGCAACATATCATGGTCATTACAACTTATCATGCAGATGATCTGGAAATGCTGAAATCCTACACCGCGGATCTCGGCCTCACTTCCCAAGTCATCTTCATTGAAAGGGCTAATCACAAGGAAAGCAATATCCTTATCCGTGGCAGTCATGTTGTACTCATGACCAATGAGCTAAGCAATCTTGGGAATCCCGTGTTGGAAGCGATTTATTACAAAGTTCCGGTAATTGCGACCAACGATGGCTCACTGGATGGATTCATTGAATCCTCAAAGGACGGTATCCTGCTGGATCTGGATGCGAATTTCGACCGCAGGCTGGCTGAGGAAATTAGCCGAATGTATTCAGAACCTGCTTATTATGATGGCTTCAGAAAACAAATTATGGAAAATAATTCTGTAAAAACTATTGAAGAACAACAAGCAATAGAGTTTAGCCATATCGAAGCAGTTTCAGATTTTAGCAAACCTGCCTAAATACGGATATTGTGTCCTCATTTGAATGTCTTTCAAACCATAAAGCATTATGCGAATTTTAACCGTAGTGGGAGCAAGGCCCCAGTTTGTTAAAGCAGCTGCTGTCAGCAGGGCTTTACTCAAAAATGAAAAAATCAAGGAAATCATCGTCCACACCGGCCAGCATTTCGATAATAATATGAGCGATGTCTTCTTCCAGGAGATGGACATTCCGCGTCCTGATTACAATCTGCAAATCCATAGCGGCAGCCATGGCGCGATGACAGGCCGGATGATGGAGGGGCTCGAGGAAATCATGCTGAAGGAAAAGCCGGATTATATTCTGATTTACGGAGATACGAACTCAACGCTGGCCGGCGCTATTACCGCGTCCAAGATCCATATACCGATCGCGCACGTGGAATCTGGATTACGCAGTTTCAATTTGCGCATGCCGGAAGAAGTGAACAGAATTCTGGCCGACAGGCTTTCATCATTCTTGTTTTGTCCCACTTCGCAGGCAATTGATAACCTGAAGCGCGAGGGGTATGATAATTTCGGAGGAAAAATCGTATTCACCGGCGACGTGATGTTCGATGCAGCGCTGTATTATACGCAGAAAAGCGAGGAAACATCTAAGATCCTTGACACCCTCGCATTGAAAGACCGGCCATTTATCCTGGCTACCATCCACCGCGCGGAAAATACAGACGATGCGCAAAATCTCTCCGCAATTTTTAATGCTTTTGCAGACCTGGCTCGCGAATGCCCAGTTGTGCTCCCTTTACATCCCCGGACGAGGAAACTTATTCAATCGCATAATATCCCGACTACAGGCGTCACCCTCATTGATCCCGTGGGATATTTTGATATGTTGCAGCTGATTCGCAACTCCATGTTGGTTATAACCGACAGTGGTGGCCTGCAGAAAGAAGCTTATTTCTTCGGCAAGCCCTGTATCACTACCCGCAACGAAACGGAATGGACGGAGCTGGTTACCCATGGATACAATATCCTGACAGGAGCAGACAGCAGGAAAATATTGGAGGCTTTCCAACAAATGCGGGATAAACAGATTACCAGCGATGATAATCTCTACGGGAAGGGCGATGCGTCTGACAAAATCGCACAGGCTTTATTACAATAACTAATCAAAACAAATGTCTCCACTCAGGATTTATCTGATTTCCAACTTGTACCCCAAGGAAGAAGCGAATGACTACTACGGGGTATTCGTTAAGAACTTCATTACATCTCTCGGGCAGAGCAACGAAATCGCTTTCACCGGTTTCAGCCTCATCCGCGGACGGGGCAAGTCGCGGATGGAGAAACTGGTCAAATACATTCGTTTTTACGCGGATATTCTCCGCAAAGGGCTTTTCGGGAAATACGATATCATCTATGTGCACAATGTATCGCATACCGCACTGCCCTTGCTGGCCGTCCGGCTTTTCACAAGAAAAGACATTGTGCTCAATCCGCATGGGGAAGATATCCTTACCAACAGCAAGACAACAGCGCTTTTACTGAAGCTGGCCAAGCCATTGATCCGCAAAGCCAACATCGTGGCCCCTTCCGGTTTTTTCAGGGATATTATCATTCGGCAGTTTCGCAAAAAGAAGGAAGATGTAGCGATTTATCCGTCCGGCGGTGTCGATACACGGTTTTTTACTCCTGCTGAAGATCGCGTAGCGCGTGAGGATTATTGTATTGGTTTTGTTTCCCGCCTGGATGCAAAGAAAGGATGGGAAACTTATCTCAAAACAATGAAAGCGTTGGCCATGAATGGTTTTCCCGTACGTGGGCTGGTGGCGGGAAAAGGCACGCAGGTAGCCGAATTTGAACACATGCTGCAGGAACTCGGCCTCGAGAAGCACGTTTTGTACGCCGGCGGGCTCAACCAACAGGCGCTCGCCGATTTATACCGGCAGATGGATATTTTTGTCTTCCCTACTGAATACGAAGAAAGCCTGGGGCTCGTGGGGCTTGAAGCAATGGCCTGCGGCGTACCCGTTGCCGGCACACGAATTGGTGGGCTGCAGGACTTTATCAAAGACCATGAAAACGGTTATTTCTTTGAAAAAGGAGATCATGCCGTTTTAACAAATATCCTGATCCAATTTATTCAACTATCCCCTGCGGAAAAGCAACGTTTGTCGGTCAATGCGCGGGCAACAGCCCTGCAGTTCGACGCTACCAAAGCCCGCACCGAACTGATTCAACAACTCAAACATTGGTTTAATACTCGAAAGATATGACGCAACAAGGCTCCCAGAAGAAAGTACTTCTCATTTTCGGAACACGACCTGAAGCCATCAAGATGGCTCCGCTGGTGAAAGCACTCCAGGACGAAAGTATCTGCTTCGATACAAAAGTCTGCCTGACAGGACAACACAAAGAAATGCTGACACCTGTAATGCAGTTCTTCGGCATCCAGGCCGATTATAGCCTCGACGTGATGACCGGCAATCAAAGCCTGTACGACCTCACCGCCGCCATCATCACTGCCCTGAAGCCAGTATTGCTCGACTTCCAGCCAGACTATGTCTTTGTCCATGGAGACACTACTACCACGATGGCTGCCAGCATCGCATCATTTTACGCAGGAGCCGTGGTTTGCCACGTAGAAGCAGGCCTCCGGACACATAACAAACTATCCCCATTCCCTGAAGAGATCAACCGGCAGCTAACATCCCGCATCGCAGGCATTCACTTCGCGCCCACGGCTAAAGCCCGCGAAAACCTCCTACAGGAAAACATCCGGCCAAACGATATTGTGGTAACGGGCAACACTGTTATCGACGCGCTGTTCTGGGGGATAGAACATTTGGAAAATCATACGCTAAGCCCCGAACTGGAAAGTATCCGGGATCTCATTGCCCAGAAAGATGTAGTCCTGGTCACAGGGCATCGCCGTGAAAATCACGGGAAAGGAATTATTGAAATATGCGAAGCCCTGAAAAAAACGGCAGAGATCGATAATACACTGATAATTTATCCCGTTCACCTTAATCCGAATATCCAGCAACCTGTATATGAAAGCCTTTCCGGGTTTAATAATATCTTACTGATTTCGCCCCTTAACTACGGCGACTTCCTCTGGCTGATGAACCAGTCAAAATTAATCATAACCGACAGTGGCGGCATCCAGGAAGAAGCGCCCAGCCTGGGGAAACCGGTACTCGTTATGCGGGACACTACAGAAAGACCTGAAGCGGTGGAAGCCGGTACGGTTAAACTGGTAGGCACTAATCAGTCGCTGATCTACAACGAAGCGCATGCACTGTTGTGTGACGAACAGTACTACCAGAAATTCAGCGCCAGAACCAACCCTTATGGCGACGGCACGGCGTGCAAAATCATTGTCAACCATCTGAAAAGTTTACATTGTAATGGAGGTTAAAAAAATTAGTCTGTTAAACAAAACGATCTTTCTGTTCCGCAATAAAAAACACGTGACGGAATACCTGGCCACAAACGATCGCGGCATTCTTATTTCTCTGAACGTAGAAGCGATGGCAAGTAAAGATCCTGAATTCACGCGGATCATAAACCAGCATATTGGTTATATTGACGGTGTAGGCCTGTTGCTGCCGCTTCGGTTGAAAGGCCATGTAAGCCTTCAGAAAATACCCGGCGTTGAGTTGTGGCAAGAAGTTATTCGGTCGTTCCCCAACAAGAAAGTTTTCATGATCGGCGCCACCGAGCAGGTCATCTGCACCGTGGCTGATAAATTCAAAAGGGATTTCCCTAATCCCCTGCTCGGATACAGGAACGGCTTCTTCCCATCAGCCGAAGACATGGCACAGCTCCGCGAAGAAATCACAGACCTCCGACCCGACATCGTCCTCATCGCGCTGGGCCAGCCTCGGCAGGAAAAGCTTGCAGAAGAGCTCATGGCATTGAACCCTGCCCTGTACATATGTATCGGCGGGAGCTTCGACATATATGCGGGTATAAAGAACAGGGCTCCCAGGCTGTTGATCGCGATCGGAGCAGAGTGGGCTTACCGCCTTTACAAGGAACCATGGCGGTTTACACGCATTTTCAAATCCCTGAACGTAATTCCGCGCATGATTCTTGCTAAAAAAAGGAATATTACCGTAACAGGTTAACCTTAATTGCCATATAACATCCATGAAAAATACCATCCAAAAAATATTTGCTGCCATCATGCTTTGCCTGGCTATCGCTCCGGCCGACTGCCTTGCTCAGAATGCCGGCCAGCAATTCTCCCTGGGATTTTACCAGGCAAGACCTTCTGGCGACACCACCAATTATCATACTTCCTTCCGCGATTACAGCATACAGCCTGAATTCGCGCTACCTTATGACACTTCCCGGAAGAGGACATGGTTCAGCCGTAAACTTTTTAATGAACACCTCCTACAGTATAATCATCCAGATTACTCGCTGTACGTCAGCTTTCTTCCCGACTTCATTGGCGGGCGCAGCTCCATAAACGGCACAAACTGGGTCAATACACGCGGCTTCATTGCCGGAGGTAAACTCGGTAAGAACTTTACATTTCAGACTTCTTTCTTCGAAAACCAAGCTAAACTGCCCAACTACCTGACAGAATTTGGTAAAGCCCAGAAAATTGTTCCGCAACAAGGCACCATTCGCCCTTATGGTTCAAATGGCATAGATTACAACTACGCGTCTGCACTGCTGTCTTACACGCCTAGCAAATTCCTGAATGTCCAACTGGGATATGACAGGAACTTCATCGGAGATGGATACCGGTCCATGTTGCTGTCCGACAATCACTTCAATTACCCCTTTCTCAAAATGACTGCCGGTGCAGGCCGCCTCAAATATATGGTGATGTGGGCGCAAATGATCGATTTGAAAACAACACCATTCTCCCACGATAACGGTTATCCAAAAAAATGGGGGTATTCCATTATCTCGACTGGAATGCAACTGATAAGCTGTCCATCGGATTATTCGAGAGCGTTATTTGGCAGGATGCGGATTCGACTGGAAAAAGAGGATTTGACGTAAGCTATCTGGCTCCCGTAATATTCCTACGCCCGGTTGAATTTTCCGTAGGCTCACCAGACAATGCATTGATGGGACTGAATATCAAATATGCTTTTACACCCACCAATACGGTTTATGGCCAGTTTATCCTGGACGAATTCAAATTTAAGGAAATGACCAATGGAAACGGGTGGTGGGGTAATAAATTCGGCGGTCAACTGGGCTACCGGTCAAAGGATTTTCTTAATGTGCCAAGACTCAATTTCCTGACGGAAATTAACGCAGCACGCCCGTTTACTTACGCACAACGTACTCCTATGCTCAATTACGGGCATTACAACCAGTCCCTGGCGCATCCTTTGGGAGCTAATTTTGTGGAATGGGTTAATATTGCAGATTATCAATATAAAAGATGGTTCTTTAGAGGACAGGCGCAGTATGCCTCTTACGGACTAGATTCTGCCAACAGCAATTTCGGCAAAGATATTTTCAAATCATATGAAAGCCGGAGCCGCGAATTCGGTAACAAGTTGCGGCAAGGCATCAAGACCAATCTCCTATATCTTCAAGGTAGTGTTGCGTACCTGTTGAATCGTAAGTACAACCTGCGCGTTGAGCTATCTGTCGCCGGCAGGCAAGAGAAAAACAATTTCATAACAACACGTGAATTGATTTATCAGATTGGATTCCGCAGCACCTTCCGGCAGTTCTATTACGATTTTTAAGAATTGATAAATATTTATATTCGAAAGCCCCTCCGCGCGGAGGGGCTTTCTTTTTAGCCGAAAAATAACACTAAAATGGTGTTATAACATACCTCCTTTATTGCTTAACTTAGGAACAATACTTTAATCTAATTGACATGACTAGCCTGTTCCTGAATTTTCTCTCCGGAGGGATCGTTTTCCTCGGCCTGTTCTCCCTGGCCTGGGTAATGAAAAAGGTTGAAAAAGCCAAATAGTCCCTACCTAACATTAATTTCTGTAGCAAACAAAATTAGCCTCCCCCGCGGGAGGCTTTTCCTTTTCCCGAAACATGAAGATTCTCCCCATTGCCCCGGATTGCGCAAAAATCAAAAAATCCCACCCAAACAGGCAGGATTTTTTATTCTCCTTCAACCAGGGGAGACAAACAAAAGATACCACAAAAAAATGGAAAAAGGCCGTGCCTGGGGCAAGCGATGGATGAGGTGCTTCTGCCTGAGCTCCCCAGTTATATCATTTTCACCGGAAGCATATAAGGAATACCGTCGTGAAGGTTGATTCTTAAAGTGTTACTGGATGGCTATAATAAGGTTCCCATTACATAAAATCCCATCTGTTATTCCCTTTATGAATATACGAAAAAAATATTGAAAAAACCAATTCTCTGAAAAGGATTTAACTTCGCACCATGCATTACGTAACGGTGGAAGGCCTCTCCAAATCATACGGCGAGAAGCCCCTTTTCGAAAATATCTCATTCCATATCGAAGAAGGCGATAAAATCGCCCTCGTAGCCCTCAACGGATCCGGCAAATCCACACTCCTCAAAATCCTTACCGGCACCGAACACCCCGACGAAGGAAAAGTCTGGATCCATAAAGACGTTACAGTTGTTATGCTCGAACAGTCGAGCCGCCACGAGCCCGGCGAAACCGTGCTCGAAAACATCTTCGACCACGACCATCCCATCCTCAACGCCATCAAGGAATACGAAGCCCTCACCGACCCGGACGGCCCCGAGCCCGACGCCGCCATCCTCTCCGCCGCCGTCGCCAAAATGGACGAACTCGGCGCCTGGCACTTCGACTCCAAAGTCAAACAAATCCTCGGCAAACTCAATATCCATCACCTCGACCAGCGCGTAGACACCCTCTCCGGCGGCCAGCAGAAACGCGTGGCCCTCGCCAAAGTACTCATCGATATCGGGTTCGAACATAAACACACCCTGCTCATCCTCGACGAGCCCACCAACCACCTCGACGTATCCATGATCGAATGGCTGGAACACTACCTCGACCAGGAAAACGTTACCCTCCTCCTCGTTACCCACGACCGTTACTTCCTCGACTCCGTCTGCAACGAGATCATGGAAATCGACAACGGCGAGCTCTACATATATAAAGGCAATTACGAAAACTACCTTGAGAAAAAAGCCGCCCGCGAAGAATCCGACCGGTCCAGCACCGAAAAGGCCCGCAACCTCTACCGGAAAGAACTGGAATGGATGCGCAAGCAACCCAAAGCCCGCACCACCAAGTCCAAATCCCGGCAAGACGCCTTCTACGAAGTAAAAGAACGCGCCAGCAAACGCCTCGAACAAGCCCAGCTGGAACTCAACGTCAAAATGACCCGGCTTGGTGGTAAGATATTGGAACTCAAGAAAGTATATAAAGCATACGGCAAGCTCCAGATCCTCAAAGGCTTCGATTACACCTTCAAAAAA
The DNA here is from genome assembly GCF_038396755.1 of Chitinophaga pollutisoli. Lineage (NCBI taxonomy): Bacteria > Pseudomonadati > Bacteroidota > Chitinophagia > Chitinophagales > Chitinophagaceae > Chitinophaga > Chitinophaga pollutisoli. The sequence goes on from NZ_CP149822.1 coordinate 2,776,670, forward strand.
GGCGAGCGCATCGGCGTAGTCGGCAAAAACGGCGTCGGCAAATCCACCTTCCTGCACATGCTCCTCGGTTCCGAACAACCGGATTCCGGTAAAATCAACGTGGGCGATACGGTTGTTTTCGGGAATTACTCCCAACAAGGGCTCATCGTCAAGGAAGACATGCGCGTCATCGAATTCGTGAAGAATATTGCCGAAAACTTCCCCCTGGCCGACGGCACCAAGGTATCCGCCGCCCAGTTCCTCCAGCTTTTCCTATTCCCCCCGGAAAAACAATACACTTACATTTCCCGGCTCAGCGGCGGGGAAAAAAGAAGGCTCCACCTCCTCTCCATCCTCTTCCGCAACCCTAACTTCCTGGTGCTCGACGAGCCCACCAACGACCTCGACCTGCCCACCCTCAGCATCCTGGAAGATTTCCTCATGTCCTACCAGGGCTGTATCATCATCGTGAGCCACGACCGTTACTTCATGGATAAACTGGTGGATCACCTGTTTGTGTTTGAAGGAGAAGGCGTGGTAAGAGACTTCCCCGGCAATTACACCCAGTACCGCGAATGGGAAAAAGATCAGGAAAAGCTCAAAGAGGCGCCCAAGCCCGTTGAGACAACCGCCACGCCTACCGTTGCCGCCGCCACGCCCGCCGAACAGAAGGCAAAGAAGATGTCGTTCAAGGAAAAGCGGGAACTGGAACTGCTTGAAAAGGAAATCGCCGACCTCGAACAGGAAAAGAAAACCCTCGACGACCAGATGGCTTCCGGATCGCTGCCGTACGACCAGCTCGAAAGCGCCGCCCGGCGCATCGGCGAGGTTATCCAACTGCTCGACGATAAAGGCATGCGCTGGCTGGAACTAAGTGAAATGGCGGGATAATTTTATTAGCTTTAGCGGATAAACCCGTGCCAATGAACCAAAATCAACGCTTCCTGTCCCTCGATGTTTTTCGCGGGCTCACCGTTGCCTGCATGATCCTCGTAAATACCCCGGGCAGCTGGCAATACGTGTACGCACCGCTGGGCCACGCCAAATGGGACGGCTGTACGCCGACCGACCTGGTGTTCCCGTTTTTCCTGTTCGCCGTCGGCAACGCCATGAGCTTCGCCATGAAGAAATTCAACACCCTGAGCAACGCGCAGGTGCTGGGCAAGATCTTCAAGCGGACGCTCCTCATCTTCTTCATCGGCCTGTTCCTGAACATGTATCCGTTCGGGCGCTACGATGCGGAAGGCCACTTTAATTTCATCGACCTCAGCAACCTCCGCATACTCGGTGTATTGCAGCGCATCGCACTTTGCTACTGCATCGCGGCGCTCCTCATCCATTACCTCAAACCCCGCGGCACCGCCATCGTAACCTGCCTGCTCCTGCTCGGGTATTGGGCCGTGATGTACTTCTTTGGCGCCCCTGGCGATCCCTATAGCATGACGGGCCACGCCGGCCAGGCCATCGACCTCGCCATCCTCGGCGAATCGCACATGTACCATGGCGAAGGCGTAGCGTTTGAACCGGAGGGCCTCCTCAGCACCCTGCCCGCCGTTGGCAACGTCGTATTCGGCTACCTCGTAGGCGCGTACGTGCAAAAGAACCGCCACGCCCGCGGCATGCTCCTGAAACTGGTGATCGCCGGCTCCTTCGCCATCGCCGTGGCCCTCCTCTGGAGCTCCGTATTCCCCATCAACAAAAAAATCTGGACCAGCTCATACGTGCTCTATACCGTAGGCCTCGCTACCCTGCTGCTTTCTGTGATGATCTACCTCATCGAAATGAAAGGCTGGCAAGGGAAAGGAACCTATTTCTTCGAGGTCTTCGGTAAAAACCCGCTCTTCATTTACGTGCTTTCGGGCATGCTGGTGGACACTTACTCATATTTCCGCCTCGGCCCCAACCACGAAGGGCTCTACAGCTGGATGTACAACCACATCTTCCAGCCCGTATTTGGCGACTATCCCGGCTCGCTGGCCTTCGCACTGTTCCACGTGCTGCTGTTATGGCTCGTGGGTTGGTGGATGGACAGAAAGAAGATCTACGTCCGCGTATAAATTTGCGATAACGAACCGCCCGGCCAGAATTGCCCGGGCGGTTTTATTTTTCCCCCTGCGGAACCCGAGATAATGCTATTTTTGCCGGGATTAAATCTGCCCACACCGATGAAAAAAGCGTTAATTACAGGGATCACCGGCCAGGATGGCGCCTATCTGACCGAGCTGCTGCTCCAGAAAGGCTATGAAGTGCATGGCATCAAACGCCGCACGTCCCTGTTCAATACCGATCGAATTGACCATCTTTATCAAGACCCGCACGAACCGAACGTTCACCTGAAACTGCATTACGGCGACCTGACGGACTCGACCAACATCATCCGTATTATCCAGGAAGTACAGCCCGACGAGATTTACAACCTGGGCGCCATGAGCCACGTGCAGGTGAGCTTCGAAACGCCGGAATATACCGCCGACGTGGACGGCGTGGGTACCCTCCGGATCCTGGAAGCCGTGCGGCTGCTGGGGCTTACGGAAAAAACCCGCATCTACCAGGCTTCCACTTCGGAATTGTATGGCCTGGTGCAGGAAATCCCCCAGTCCGAAAAAACACCGTTCTATCCCCGTTCTCCTTACGCCGTAGCGAAAATGTACGCCTACTGGATCACGGTGAACTACCGCGAAGCCTATAAAATGTACGCCTGCAACGGTATCCTCTTCAACCACGAATCCCCCCTGCGCGGCGAAACCTTCGTGACCCGCAAAATCACCCGCGGCGTAGCCAAAATCGGCCTCGGCATGCAGGACAAGCTCTTCATGGGCAACCTCGACGCCAAGCGCGACTGGGGCCATGCGAAAGATTACGTGAAAGCGATGTGGCTCATCCTTCAGCAGGATCAACCCGAAGATTACGTGATCGCCACCGGCGAAACCAATACCGTGCGCGACTTCATCCGCCTCAGCTTCGCCGAAATCGGCGTGGAACTGGAGTTCAAAGGAGAAGGCGCCGACGAAAAAGGATATGTGAAATCCGCTTCAAATCCCGACTTCCGGCTGACACCCGGCACCGAAGTTGTAGCCGTGGACCCGCGGTATTTCCGCCCAACCGAAGTGGACCTCCTCATCGGCGACTCCACCAAATCCAAAACACAACTGGGCTGGAAGCCCGAGCACGACCTTTATAGCCTCGTGAAAGACATGATGGCCGCCGATATCGAGCTTTTCCGCCGCGAAAAGCTTCTGAAAGACGCAGGGTACAAAGTCCTCAATCAATTCGAATAACCAATGCAACCCAACAGCAAAATATATATCGCAGGGCACCGCGGCATGGTGGGCTCCGCCATCACCCGGAGGCTCCAACAGGCAGGTTTTACCAATTTCGTCACCCGCACCTCCGACACACTCGACCTCCGCGACCAGGCGGCCGTGGCGGCTTTCTTCCAGGAAGAAAAGCCGGATTACGTATTCCTCGCCGCAGCCAAAGTAGGCGGCATCGTGGCCAACAACACCTACCGCGCGGAATTCCTGTACGACAACCTCATGATCCAGAACAACGTGATCCATCATGCCCATCTCAACGGCGTGAAAAAACTCATGTTCCTCGGATCGTCCTGCATCTATCCCAAGCTGGCGCCGCAGCCGCTGAAGGAAGAATACCTGCTCACCGGCACGCTGGAACCTACCAACGAACCGTACGCCATCGCCAAGATCGCCGGTATCAAACTGTGCGACGCTTACCGCAGCCAGTATGGTGCGCAGTTCATTTCCGTAATGCCGACCAATCTCTACGGGCCCAACGACAACTACGACCTGCAGAACTCGCACGTGCTGCCCGCCCTGCTCCGCAAATTCCATGACGCGAAAGCCAATAAAGTGGAAGAAGTGGTAATCTGGGGAACGGGAACGCCGCTCCGCGAATTCCTGCATGCCGATGATATGGCCGACGCCTGTTTCTTCCTCATGCAAAATTATGACGAGCCCGGGCCGATCAATATCGGTGTGGGGGAAGACCTGAGCATCGCCGACCTGGCGCGCCTCGTACAAAAAATTGTGGGGTATGAAGGAAAACTCGTTTTCGACACCACCAAACCCGACGGTACGCCCCGCAAACTGATGGACGTTTCCCGCCTCCACAGCCTCGGCTGGAAAGCCGCGATTCCCCTGGAACAGGGCATCCGGCAGGTGTATGAAGAAAAATTCCTGCAGGTCTGACAAAACGGACCTGCCGAAAATACGACGGGGGCGACAGTTAATCTGTCGCCCCCGTCTTTTATACCGGTGAATAGGCTTTAATCTTCCGATGGCCCGCCATCCGCCATGCGGACGATCTTAGGCAGGAATGTCCCGATGACGTCGACCAGCGGCTTTTGCGCGGCCATCACGGCGCGGATATCTTTGTAAGCGCCGGGCGCTTCGTCCAGGCCGCCGCCTACGAGTGTTACGCCTTTCTCTATCAGGATGCGGTTCAGCTCGTGACCGGTGAAGGTTTGCGTGGCTTTGGACCGGCTCATTTGCCGGCCGGCGCCATGCGATGCGGAATCCAGCGCCCCTTCGAATCCGCGGCCCCGCACGATAAAACCGGGTTCGGTCATGGATCCGGGAATAACGCCGAGCGCACCTTTACCGGCGGGCGTGGCGCCTTTCCGGTGAACGATCAGGTTTTCTCCGTTATGGGTTTCTTTCCACGCGAAGTTGTGGTGGTTTTCGACCCGGGCCAGCAGCGTGGCGCCCATGGCTTTAATCAGCCGGCGGTGGATGTGGTGATGGTTCGCGGAAGCGTAATCGCCCGCGAGGTTCATCGCCGTCCAGTATTCCCGGCCGTTATCGGAATCCATATCCAGCCAGGCGAGGTGTTGCACTTCGCGGGGGAGCTGGCAGACTTCCTGCGCCACTTTGGTGTAGTGCGCGGCGATCTGGGCACCCAGGCCCCGTGAGCCGGAGTGCGACAACAGGCCAAGGTACACGCCGGGCGCGAGGTTCCATTCGTTGGCGGGATCGGTGATTTCTACCAGTCCCCATTCCACGAAGTGGTTGCCGGAGCCGGAGGTGCTCAACTGCGCGGCGGCTTTGGCCTGCAGGTGTTTCAGCAGCCCGATTTCCTGGAAGGCCGGGTTGTCGAGCACGGCATCGTCTTCCGGTTTTTTCCAGGACATCCCTGCCCCGAAGGCCGTTTGCGCGATCAGTTCCCGTTTGAACTGTGCGGCATTTTTTTCCAGGTTTACAGCCGGGATATCCAGGATAGACAGGCACATCCGGCAACCGATATCCACCCCAACTGCGTAAGGGATAACGGCATTGCGGACGGCGAGCACGCCTCCGATAGGCAGGCCATAGCCCTGGTGGGCGTCGGGCATGAGGGCGCCGGCGGCCGTAACTGGCAGGCGCATGGCGCCGTTCATTTGCCGGAGTGCGCCTTCTTCGATGAATTCCTTCCCGAAAATCTGGTAAGGCAGCGCTTCCGGCAGGAGGGGAATTTCTACGGATTCTTCCACGATCAGCTTTTCAGCGATTTTTCCAAGATGTTCGTCGGCCGAAAAAGCGGCGGGGTCTTGCAGCACCTGCGTCAGCAGGGCCAGTGCGGCGTCCTGGGAGTGATGTTTATAATGTTTCTCCATGACACCGATCGCGACGCTGATCACCGGCGCCTCGGGGTAACCGATGGCCCGGAGGTCTTTGCCGCGAAGTTTGAGCTTTGACATATAGATGAATTGTAAGCCCGTCTTTCACGGGCAGTTTAGCCATACCGCAGCATCTTTCATGCCAGCGGAGGGGTCCGGCCAAACCAGGGATTAAAATTTATCAGGATTATCCTTCGGATTTCTCCGTTTTACCCGCGCGGCGCGTTTTCTGGAGCGTGGGCACCGTATGCGGAAGGAGAGCAAGGAGCAGCTTTCCTCCGCCGTCGTCGTATTGTCCATCATACCTGATGTTGTAGTTTACGGATAGGACCGCTACACGGTCCGGTAACTGGGGTTTGTATGTGGACTTATAATTCTTTTTCATTGTTGGCATTTTTGGCGTTAAAAAAAGCTCCCGCCAAAGACGGGAGCCGGGTTGACTCTTTTCTTTTGCGTATAAAAAAAAGTTTATATCATAATGGCGCTTTCTTCGTACTGATCGCGCAGTTCATGCAGTTGCGCGATGTGCCTTTCGATATGTTTTGTGAGGAAGAAGATATACTGATAGATATCCAGTTTCCCCAGGTTATTCACGGTCATTTCTGTTCTTACGAGCCTGCCTTCCCCGTTTTTGAGCATGCTGAGATTATACATGCATTGCGCGAATTGTTGCTTGAGGAGGGTGCGGATCTCGTCGAGGTCCCTTGTGCCGGAGGGCTCCAGGTGCGCCGGGTTCACCCATCCGAAGGATTTGCTGCTCACGATTTCGATCTGGCGGAATTTAGCCTCATAATCGGCACCGGGCATTATATAGAGTCCGTCCATCTTACGTTCCAGCGCGCGGCGGGTACTTTTATTGATGGTCAGCAACAGGAAATAGTTCGTCAGGCAAATATGCTCAAGCACTTCCCGTGCATTCCACTGCCCGCGTTCGGGTTTGAAGTGCAGTAGCACGGCGTCTTCCTGGAACCATTGGTCCAGCTCCCGGAAATTGTTGATCAGGGCCTCTCTTACGAATTGTACAACGTTTCTCATTGGGTCTGTTTTTGGGGCAAATCACTTTTTCAAAAAAGCACTTTACCTGGTTATATATATGTTCATGTTTCCGTTTCCGGGGGCTTTAAATAAAAAGCCCGGTCGGCTGTGGGCGGCGGACCGGGCTATATATAGCGTTCGTAAAATTACGTTCACATCAATACATACCGGTTCCACCAGGGCTGTGCCATGAAATGCACTCCCCCGGCGCCTTTGCCATGCGTACTTGCGCGATTATCTTGTTCAGTTGTATGTCCATCAGCACCATAAAAAAAGGTCCCGCATTTTCTGCGGGACCCTCTGTTATATCTTTCGGATAACTTTCTTTTTTGTTACCTGCTATAACCTGCCCGCATAGGATCGAATCGCCTGCTTTTGCATGCGTTTTGCGACCTTCATCTTATATGTATAATTGCGTGACATCGTCTATTAGCAGTTTGTTTACGTCAACAAAGATAGAAAATTATTTTTTTCTTTCGCAATAATTTTATTAAAAAATTGTTTCCGCTGTGTTTATTTTTTGTTAACCCGCTTTCTTCAACAGGATTTTCTGATCCCTGAAAGCCTCCGCCGCATCGATCATCTCCAGCAACTGCGGCCATTTGGCGGCCTGCGCGTGTGCAACTTTATACGACTTGGTGATCTGCAACTGCAGCTTCCCTTCTTTCTGTTCCGCTTTTACTATGAAGCTCCCGCATTCGTTATCCACCTGCCGCGCCAGCTTCTCCACCCCCTCGGCCACATACCCTTCCGGAATCTCCACCTCGATCTCATATGCAAACGAACGGGCGAATGACATATATACATCCGCCGTCCGCGCCCGCTGCGAAGGCTTTACCGAAATCTGCCCGCCGATGATCTTGCCCGCGTCCAGGATGTAGTTGGGGCCGGCCTTCTTCACCAATCCATCCAACGAAAACCGGGTATGGTACACCAATGCCGGCTTATCCGACCGGATGCCCATCTCCCTGATCCCGAACGTGTCCAGCGTCACCGTCATTTCCTCGAATTGCGCCTGCACATCCCGCAGGAAGTAATCCTTCACATCCCGCCGTGCCCGGTCGAAGGCATTCCGGTATTCGTCGTGCAGCGCGCGGGTGTGCCGGTTCCCCTGGAAATCCTCCATAAAAGACTTTTCCATCCCCAGCAAAGCCCTTTCGGCGTTATAATAATCTTCAAAAAGGAAAAGCTGCTGCTGCGTGCGTTTCTTGAAATGCCCCGTCACCGTCGTTTCCCGGTTTATTTGCAACTGCTGGAGGTTATCTCTCGCAAACCCGATCTCCATCCGTTCCGCCTGCCGGTTACTCGCCGCCACGCTTTCCGGGATATCCCACTGATCCGTCGTATGCCCGCTTTGCGCCGGCAGTACAGAGGCCTTCTGGCCCTCAAACTCGGAAGGGATATGGTCCGTTGTCGGGAAAAGCCCGTCCACACTCACATACAGCGCCTTTTTCCCCGGAATCCGCAACATCAGGCTGAAATCTCCAGCGTCAAACACTTCCGTCATGGCCGGACCATTCTTCGGTGTCGTAAAAACGAACTCCGCCGGTACATCAAACTTGCCCAGCACCAAGTAAACGTACAATAGGAAGTTTTCCTCCCGGAGTGCATTGAAATTGCGGCGCTGGTCAACGATGATGGGATCGGTGGGGGAGATGTGGTACACCACGCCAAACCGCACCGTATAGTAAATGAATTCCGCCAGCTCGGACTGTGTGGCATTTGGATTATCCTTCTTAAACTGCTTCACCCGGTTCATGACCAGGCCATAGGATGGCAAAATGTTGGGGGATTGCGTATTCCGGCGCCCTACGATTGAAGCTACCGCCTCGTCGCGGATCTTCGTGGAGCTGGGGTTGGCGTAAATCATCCCTTCCTTCCGGCGGCCGCCTTTTTCGGTCCGGGCGCCCGGGCGCATATGCGTCCGCACCATCGGCAATTGTCGGAATGCGTTCATCCAGAGGCTGACGGGCTGCGCCGGGATATTTCTCACGAGCATGTCCAGGTGGATCATATGGTCTTCGTACCGTTCCTTGAAGTTGGGCGCCCCGTTCATCGAACGGTATTCCAGCGCAAACCACTCATTGAACGCCCCGATGTGGATCGAATATTCCAGCACCGGTTCCTCCTCTCCAAACACAAAAAGCTCCCGCGTGAAATGGTTGGCGTAAATTACGAACGACTCCTCCCGGATGAAATAATCCACCAGGTCGCCCACCTGCAGATCGGGGATCGCGAGCTTGCGGGATTTATGGCGCGTTACAGCGATGTCGGTCACCACGGATTCGTCGCCGTAAATCTCTTTCATCGTTCCGTCTTTCTTATAGATGCGCACCCCGATGAAAACGACTTTTGTGAGTTTATCGAAAGGCTCGAGCAATGCGTTTTGGTCGTAATTCTCATATTGTCTGAACTCGAACTCCGAATACCTTTCCAGCGCGGCTTTATCGTTGATCGCTACCAGGTTCCTTTCCGTACGATGCAGTTTCACCGCCTTCTGCGGGGTTACGATATCGATATGTCGCGCCAATACCACGGCGGATTCATTCGCATATTCCGGCGGTACGGTCCGGGTGCGGAAACCAGCCTGTTTGATGGACCAGACTTCTTCCTTCACCTCCTCTTGTCTTTCTATATATTTCCTTTCCGCCTTCACATCCCAGGCGTAGCTTTTTTTCTCCTGGGCCATCATGCCTGTGATGAGCAGCAGCAGGCAAATAAAAATGGCAATGGTCGTCCTCATCAGTGGTTATTTTTTGGTAAGGGAGATTTGTTCGAGATAGGATTGGCGAAGTTTTTTAATGTCGGCGTTCCAGGTGGCGAAGTCGGAGCGCAGGATACGGGTATCGCGGATGATGATTTCCTTTTTGTAGATGACCTGGCCGTTTTTGTGTTCGTATTCCGCTTTGAAGGCGTATTTCGGTTGATCGATCAGGAGTGCGGGCGGCAGTGATTTTACCTGGAAGCCCTCCGGCAGGGTGAGCACCGTTTCCTGCGCGAGCTGCCTTTTATACGGGAGCCAGAAATCGTGCTGCCGATTGACGGTATCGATCACGGCGTCTTCCATCTCTTTGCGAAAATCCATTTCCACATACAGTTCGTCGCCGAAGGCGCTTACCGCGTCGTTATGCGTGAGCTCGTAATTGATCAGCAGGTCGGTATTCCAGTCGTGGAGGTCGGAGGTGCGCATATTGGCGATGCGGTATTGGCCGTTCTCCCGCGAGAGGTATTGTTCCAGCGCCTCGTCCAGCTTGGTTTTCCGGATCTGGTGGACGTTGGACAGGAGGGATGCTGTGCACTCGCCCGTCATCCGGTGGCTGACGCTTCCGGCGAGGCGGGCGCCTTCGATGCGGAGAGATCGCTTTTCCGTTTGGCGGTTTTGCTCGAAAGTACGTTCAGGTATGCGGGAAAGATGGTATTGATCGCCATTCTCGATGAGCACCTGCCGGCCCTGGATGCGTTCGGCGTATTGATCGAAGCCGATGTAGGTTTCGGTAGCATCGAGGAACCAGGTTTTGCCATCGAGGTATACCGCACAGATCATGTGATTGTCGACCGCCAGTGTAGGCAACGAATAATCGTAAGCAATATGTCGCGTACCGATCCAGCAAAGCCGGGCGTCGAAGCCGAGCGAAGCGAGCATTTCACGGGTTAGGTTGGCCATTCCTTTGCAATCGCCATACTTTTTGGAAAGCACATCCTGGGCTTTGGCGGGCTTGAAGCCTGCGATCCCGTCTTCAAAAGCGATGTACCGGATGTTCTCCTGCATCCAGGTGTAGATGGCTTTGATTTTATCGAGGTCGGTAATATTATCTTTGACGATGGCGGCAGCGGTGGCTTTCACGGCGTCGCGGTCGTTTTCGACTTCGCTGGCGAGGCGGTGGTACCAGGCGTAAAGGTTTTGAAGGTTGCCGAAATAGGTGGCTTGTCCGGCCGGGGAATTTGCGCTATGGCTGGAAACCAGCAGGTGCGGATAGAGATAGCTCGGGCCCGGGGCGCCGGATTCGCTTTTGAAGGGCTTGAGCTGTTGCGCGGTATAAGTGTACACGTCGGCATCCTGACGGGAGTCGTAGGATTTGGCGCTTTGAATCCCTGCTCCGGCGAAATGCATCTCCCGGACTTCCGCTTTCATCCAGCGGGGCACTACAACAGAGATTTCTTTCGAGGCTGTAAAATATTCTTCCTGGAAATAAATAGAGGTGAAGTAACGGGGGTCGAGGGTTATTTTCTCGATTTCGGTGCGGCTTTCGGTGTCTTTCTTTTTGAAGGGGAGCATGAATCCACAGATCCTTGCGTCGGCATAAAAGATATCTTCGATGGAATAGTAGCGGTGTTCGGGTTTTACTTTGATGCGGTCGCCGTTGACCCAGGCTTTCACTTCTTCGACGCGGCTGTAGTCGTTGTAAAAGGTGACGACAGGAATGGACTCGCGAAATTCGTTGCAGCGATAAGTGGTGGCGGTTTTTTCCCTGACCCAGACGGGGTTTTGCTTATCCCCGCGGACAAACTCGAAGCGTTCTTTTTTCTCCAGGATGATTACATTGGATGGTTCATGTTCCACGACCGGATGAGCGGCCATGTGCTCCAGGGCATGGGCGGGCCGGGGCACCAGGCAGCATAATATAGTACTGAGGCACAGGGAATTAAGCGCGGTTCGCATAGCTTACAACAGGTATAAAGGGGATTAAAGATAGCGAAAATATCTATATATTACCCCTTCACCTGCATTTCCCAATGGGTTATCTCATCATTAATTTCACTTCCTCCATCATGGATTGCAGGGATAGGATTTCCGTATTGCCGGGTCCGGGAAAGCGATCATCGCCAGGATATACCACAAAACGCTTCGTAGCGCCGATGTCTTCACATCCATGGTGAAACCCTTTGGAAACCACCGGCGCCATGGACTTCTTGACTTCTATCGCGTATTTAAATGCATCGTTTCTTTCCAATTTCAAACCATCAAGAGACGCTATTCAGGCTACACCCGTTTCAAAGACTTTAAAATTACAAGGTAAGTCCCCCAATTTCCAGCCATCAAGAGGCATTATTCAGGCTACACCCATTTCAAAGACTTTAAAATTACAAGGTAAGTGCCTCGAAAAGCCTCACATCCTTGCAATTTTAACATTGCATGTTAAAAATACAAGGATGAATATCTTTTCAAGCGACCTGAGCCGCCATTATTGGCAACTGGAAAATAAAATGACCATCAATTCCATCAAAACAACTTCAACTGATTTGTAGGCCTTGCAAATAAACTGGTATTGAACTCGAATTTCTCCTGGTTCATCCCCAGGCGCTTCGTTTGCACCCGGAACTGCTGACGGATGATGTCCGCCACATTGCCATCGCCACGCATGCGGCGGCCGAACTGACTGTCGTTCACCTCACCGCCATGCAGGCTTTCGATCATATGCCATACTTTGTCGTGCCGGTCGGGGAAATTCTTTTGCAGCCAATCCTGGAAAATGACCTTCACGGCATCGTTCAGGCGAACCACCGTGTACCCTGCATACTTCGCCCCGTTCTCCGCTGCCTGCTCCAGCAGCCGCGGGATCTCATGATCATTCAGGCCGGGGATAACAGGCGCCGTCATCACCCCCACCGGAACCCCCAGCTCCGACAGCTCCCGGATCACCTTCAGGCGCTGTATACCGGTGGCCGTCCGTGGTTCCATCTTCTGCCGCAGGTCCTCCTGCAACGTGGTCAGGCTCACATACACGCATATGAGGTTATGCTCCGCCATCTTCTGCAGGATGTACTTATCCCGCAACACCAGCGCGTTCTTTGTGATGATCCCCACCGGCTGGCGATACTCCCAGGCCACTTCCAGGCACTGCCGCGTTAGCCACATTTTACGCTCCAGCGGCTGGTAGCAATCCGTATTCCCCGAAAGAGACAAGGGTTTGGGCACCCAGTTTTTGTTGTTGAGAAACTTGCGCAGCAATTCCGGCGCATTCGTTTTGGCCACGATCTTCCGCTCGAAATCCAATCCGGCGCTGAAGCCCCAGAACTGGTGGGAATTACGGGCGTAGCAATAAATACATCCATGTTCGCAGCCCTGGTAAGGATTCATGGAGTACCACATCCCTACATCCGGACTGTCGACCTTATTCACGAGGGTTTTCGCGTTCTCTTCAAAAATTTGTGTCGGAACATCCGCCTGCCACCATTCATCGATGCCTTCGGGATGCTCCTGGGCGTACTCCTCGGCCAGGTACTTGTTTTTCGGGTTCACCTGCGCGCCGCGGCCTTTATAGTATGGGAATGAAGCGGGTGTATCACTGAACGGGAGCGTCATATACACTAATAATTTTAGTAAATATACTAATTTTATTAGTATTACAAAATTTATATGATGCCCATTTGCCGCATGAGGAACGTCGCATTCTTGTTGCGCGCAATACCCGCGCGCATCGTGTAATCAAAATGCAATGCCCCGTTTTCCAGGCTGCTCTCGAAACAATAATTTCGCACCCGCCCAGGGCACTCTGCTTCCAGCGCGCCCAGCTCCAGGTCATGCGTTGCAATCATCCCGGCGCAACCGTATTGCAGGAAATGCTTTACCAGCTCCCGCGATCCCGTCAGCTTATCTTCCGAATTCGTGCCTTTTAATATTTCGTCGAGAATGATGAACACCTCCTCTCCGCCTTTCAACACCTCAATAATCCGCTGCAAACGCTGCAATTCCGCCTGGAAATACGACGTATGCCGCGCGATGGAATCCTTGATCCGCATCGATGTCATAATCCGCACGGGGTGGCAACGGAACTGTTCCGCGCAAACGGGAGCGCCCGTCATCGCCAGCAACCAGTTCACGCCCACGCTCCGCAAAAACGTACTCTTGCCGCTCATGTTCGAACCGGTGATAATATGGCATTGTTCCTGCGCGTCTATCTTCCAGTCGTTCTTTACACATTCACTTTCCGGAATCAGCGGATGCCCGATCCGCCTGCCGCCGGTGCCACTCATCCCCCCACCTACTTCCGGGTAGATGTATTCCGGATGATTGAACGCGAACGTCGACAAGCTGTTGGCCGTTTCCATCAGCGCTATCGCCTCCAGCCACTCGTCCATATCCCCGCGGTGCTTCTCTTTCCAGCGCTCCAGCTTAAAAATGCAATGGATATCGTAGAGCATGAGCGAATTCAACACGATCCCCACCAGCAGGTTCATCCGCTGATCCAGCAGGTTGCTGACCCGCGCGAGGGCATGCAACGAACGGTCCGCTTCCGCAGCCGTGCGCTTCCGCGCTTCCAGCCAGGGCACCCCTTTCCAGTCCTCCGCACCGATCATCCGCAGCAACACCGCGAATTTCCCCAACACCTTTTCTTTATTCGACAACAGCACATGCTGGCCATTCACCTTTTTCACGTTCAACAACAGGATCCCCCAGTTCACGAACAGCATCAGCATCATCCAGACGAACACACCCGTTACCGCGTAATAAACAATGCCCGCCAGCACCAGCGCCGGCATCACGTACGCGGCGATCAATAATCCCTTCTTGTGCAAAAACTCCATGGGAGCCGATTTCCACAACCGGATCTCATGCATGTCGTGCGCCGTCTCGTTCGCCAGCTGCGCATGCGCCGCAAAATTCTGCCGGAATTCTATCCGCTGACTCAATTCCCGCACCGCTCCCTGCATCTCCCGGATCGCCGCATCCGACTGCAACGGCGCCTTCAACCAGGCTGCCAGCCGGCTCCTGCCCGTCAACGTCCCGGTCCGGTTGATGTGCTGGTACAACGAAGAAGGCCCAAACACATCCAGGTCGCCCGAGAAATCGTGCTGGTCGTCGATAAAATCCTCCCCGTCTTCGAAATCCGCGCCCTTCCCAGTCGCCAGTTTCCATTCTTTTTCGTTCAGTGACAGCAGCGCGCGGTACAGCGCCTGTTTGTCCTTAGCCCGCTGGTATTGTACCAGTGAAGCCACGAACCCCGCTACCATACCCCCCATCGCCAACAGCCACACAATAGCGAAAGCAGTGGAAAAATATTGATAGCCAAAGAAAGCGATCGCCAGGAAACATAATAAGCGCACCAGGCCGAGGCGCTTCAGCCTCCCCTCGGTGGCATCCAGTAAGCGGCGGAATCCGTCGATGCGTTGTTGATAAGTTTGCGCGGTTTGCATGGCCTGAAATTAATCATTCTGCATAAAAAAACCGGACGGCAAACGACCGTCCGGTTAATATCCGGTATGAAATGTTCAGATTACATATTCCTGCGGTATTGTCCGCCCACTTCGTACAGCGCATGCGTGATCTGCCCGAGGGAGCAGTATTTCACCGTTTCCATGAGCTGCCCGAAAAGATTACCGTTCTGCACCGCTACTTCCTGCAGCTTCTTCAACTGCGCTTCACTGTCGGCCGCATGCCTTTCCTGGAACGCGTTGAGCGCGGTGATCTGGTATTCTTTTTCTTCCGTGGTAGACCGGATCACTTCCGCGGGGACGATCGTCGGCGAACCGTTTTTATTGAGGAAAGTATTTACGCCGATGATGGGGAACTCTCCGGAATGTTTCAGCGATTCGTAGTACAGGCTTTCTTCCTGAATCTTATTCCGCTGGTACATCCTTTCCATCGCGCCGAGTACGCCGCCACGTTCGGTAATGCGGTTAAATTCCGCCAGCACGGCCTCTTCCACGAGGTCTGTCAGCTCTTCCACAAAGAAACTGCCCTGGTTGGGGTTTTCATTCTTCGCCGTTCCCAGTTCGCGGTTGATGATCAGCTGGATGGCCATCGCACGGCGCACGCTTTCTTCGGTGGGCGTGGTGATAGCTTCGTCGTAGGCGTTGGTATGAAGGGAGTTGCAGTTGTCATAAATCGCGTACAGCGCCTGCAGCGTGGTGCGGATGTCGTTGAAGTCGATCTCCTGTGCGTGGAGGCTGCGCCCCGACGTTTGGATGTGATATTTCAGTTTCTGCGAACGGTCGTTTCCTTTATACTTGTATTTAATAGCTTTCGCCCAGATGCGGCGGGCTACACGGCCGATCACGGCGTATTCGGGATCCATGCCGTTGCTGAAGAAGAAGGAAAGGTTGGGCGCGAAATCGTCGATGTTCATGCCCCGGCTCAGGTAATATTCCACATACGTGAAACCGTTCGCGAGCGTGAATGCGAGCTGCGTGATCGGGTTGGCGCCGGCTTCCGCGATATGGTACCCGGAAATGCTCACCGAATAGAAGTTGCGGACCTTCTCCCGGATGAAATACTCCTGCACGTCGCCCATGAGCTTCAGCGCGAATTCGGTAGAGAAGATGCAGGTGTTCTGCGCCTGGTCTTCTTTCAGGATATCGGCCTGCACGGTACCGCGTACCGTACTAAGCGCATACGCCCTGATCTTCGCATATACTTCCGGCTCCAGCACGTCGCTCCCGGAAAGCCCCAGTAACCGCAATCCCAGGCCGTTATTGCCGTGCGGCAGACCGCCATTGTACTGCGGCAGCGGATGGTCTTTGAATTTCTTTTTGATGATGGCTTCCACCTTGCTTTCCAGCCCTTCCTTCGCAATGTATTTCTCGCATTCCTGGTCAATGGCGGCGTTCATGAAAAATGCCAGCAGGATCGGGGCCGGACCATTGATCGTCATCGACACCGATGTTTTCGGATCGCAGAGATCGAAACCGGAATAGAGTTTCTTGGCATCGTCGACCGTAGCGATGCTCACGCCACTGTTGCCGATCTTTCCATATATGTCCGGACGGTAAGCCGGATCTTCGCCATATAAGGTAACACTGTCGAACGCGGTGGACAAACGTTTGGCCGGCTGGTCCACGGAAACGTAGTGAAACCTTTTGTTGGTGCGCTCCGGACCGCCTTCTCCGGCAAACATCCGCGTGGGATCTTCGCCTTCGCGCTTGAGCGGGAATACGCCCGCGGCATATGGGAATTCACCGGGGAGATTTTCGGTGAGTTGCCAGCGGAGGATATCGCCCCAGTCTTTGTAATTCGGCAGCGACACTTTCGGCACGCGGGTGTGGGAAAGGCTTTCGCTGAACAAAGGCAGTTTGATGATTTTATCCCGCACCTGGAATTCATAGTAATCGGCTTTGAATTTCGCCACCAGCGCAGACCAACCGTCGATCAGCGCTTTGCATTCCGGCGCGATCTTCTCCTGTACCTGCTCGCTGATTTCTTCCAGTTCGGCGGCATGCTTAAGTCCGGGTGTTTGGAGGACGCCGCTGAGCTGGTACCACTGCGTGGCGAGCGCGCATTGTTCCTGCACCCACTGGTTGTATTCGCCGTTGGCCGTTGCGATTTCCGACAGGTAGCGGACGCGGGCGGGCGGGATGATGAGGGATTTGGTAGAAGTGGCGGTAACGGGCTTGTCTGGCCGGTCGTCCCCGAAATGCGTGTCGGTTTTTTCCGCGATGCGGTGCATGAGGCGGCCGAACAGCTGGTTCACGCCGGGGTCGTTGAATTGCGAAGCAATGGTGCCTACCACGGGCAGGTCATCGTCTTTCGCGTCCCAGAGGTTGTTGTTGCGTTTATATTGCTTGCGCACGTCGTGCAGGGCATCGAGCGCGCCGGCTTTATCGAATTTGTTGATGGCGATGAGATCGGCGTAATCCAGCATGTTGATTTTCTCCAGCTGGGAAGCCGCGCCATATTCGGGCGTCATCACGTAG
The DNA here is from genome assembly GCF_038396755.1 of Chitinophaga pollutisoli. Classification (NCBI taxonomy): domain Bacteria; kingdom Pseudomonadati; phylum Bacteroidota; class Chitinophagia; order Chitinophagales; family Chitinophagaceae; genus Chitinophaga; species Chitinophaga pollutisoli. The sequence goes on from NZ_CP149822.1 coordinate 2,793,930, forward strand.
AGGGCCACATCACAGTAATCCACGATGGCGGTATCGCTCTGGCCGATGCCGGAGGTTTCGAGGATGATGAAATCGAAAGCCGCGGCTTTGCAGATATCGATCGCTTCCTGGATATGCAGGCTGATGGCTTTGTCGCTTTCGCGCGTGGCGAGCGAGCGCATGTAAGCGCGGGGGTGCTGGATGGAGTTCATCCGGATGCGGTCGCCCAGAAGCGCGCCGCCGGTTTTCTTTTTGGAGGGGTCTACGGAGATGACGGCAATGGTTTTGTCGGTGTAGGTCCGCAGGAAGCGGCGCACCAGTTCGTCCGTTACGCTGGATTTGCCCGCGCCGCCTGTACCGGTGATCCCGAGCACGGGGGCTTTGCGGGAAGCCAGGATCTTCAGGTCTTCCTGCTGGCCGTTCAGCGCGAAGTTTTCCGCGTAGGTAATGGCTTTTGCAATTTCGGGAGCATCGTACTGCGTGAGTTTCGCACCGTCCAGCTTCCATTCGCCGTTTTTCACCGTTTCATAATCACATTGCCGGATCACGTCTTCGATCATACCGGTGAGGCCGAACTTCCGGCCGTCGTCGGGACTATAAATCCTGGCGATGCCGTAAGCATGGAGCTCTTCGATTTCGGACGGGAGGATGGTTCCGCCGCCGCCGCCGAAAATGCGGATATGGCCGCAGCCTTTTTCCTTCAGCAGGTCGTACATGTACTTGAAAAACTCGATGTGCCCGCCCTGGTAGGAGGTCACCGCGATGCCCTGCGCATCTTCCTGGATGGCGCAGTCTACGATTTCGGCTGCGGATCGGTTATGCCCGAGGTGGATCACTTCGGCGCCGGTGCTTTGCATGATGCGGCGCATAATGTTGATGGCCGCGTCGTGCCCGTCGAAAAGCGCCGCCGCGGTAACAATCCTGATTTTGTTGTTCGGTGTATAAGTCATGTTTGACAATGCTTCTTGTGCCCGGCACACCATCGTTCCGGAGGAAACATGCAAGTTACGAAAATAGCCGTTGAGGCTGCGGCGCAGAAGGAATTTGGAACATTGCGCAGCAGATCATCCATTCATTAAAAATTATTCAACTGCAACCGCTTGCCGATGAAAATTTTCCTGAAAATGATAGCCGCCGCCGAAATCCCGCAGCGAAACCGGGAAGGGGCGCCGCATGTCTTCAACGCATCTTCGACCCGGCCGGAAACGGGTAATATTGTATTATCCCGAGGTGCATTACTGTATATGAACTAAAGGGTAAAGGAAGGTTTAAAGCATATCAAAAGTATATTAAAGGTATATAGCGCCATATCTGTACTGCGTTTTATCCCTTTTATATGCCTGCAGTATACCTTCTTTTGATATATAGCAACCTTAGGGTAATACTAAATTAAGCGCTAGTGCCGGCAGGCTTTCCGACGTCAAAGGAAACAGGCTGTCCGGGATGGAACAGCCTGTATTAATGAAAGACATATTTGTCCTGCATCACAACGTGGAATTTGATAAAATGCAATATAAAAGAGATGATAAAAACGCCCGTGAAGGACGATCAATGGCATATATGGCTTTCGCTTCGGGTTCTCCTGAAATATCGTCTGTTGATTAAATCGACTGGACTAGATTTGGTTTCTGGCTACGATGCATACCCCCTGTTTTTACAGTGTGTATATCGTACACAATCTTAATTAAAACTTTGTTAAAAAACAATTTTTTCGACCGAATTCTGAAAATTATATACATTCCTGCGGCCCTTACTGGCAAAGGAAGCCCATCTTCAAACCCTTTATAGCAAAGGATTTGAGCTGCCTGAAAAAAATAATAAAAAAGGTTAAAATCCTATCAAAAGCCGAGGCTTTTCTTGTGCTGCAGATTGTACTTGTCGTGATTGAACTTGTAAAGCCTCGCCGGGCGGTGGCGCACGTCTTTCTCCTCCTCGTTCAGGTCTACCAGGTAATCCATTGCGAAGAACTTTTTCCGGAAGTTCCTGCGGTCCAGTTTCACGTCCAGGATGGCTTCGTAGAGGTTCTGAAGGTCGCGCAGGGAGAATTTCCGGGGTAGCAGGTTGAAGCCAACCGGCTGATCGATCACCTTGGCCTGGAGGCGCTGGTAACAGGTATCGAGGATGTTGCGGTGGTCGAATGCCATGTCGGTAATGTCTTTCACGGCATGCCAGTGCAATTCGTTGTCCTGTGTCTTGAGCTTGGCATGTTGGATGTTGACGAGCGAGTAAAAAGCGATCGTCACCACGCGGCCGGCAGGGTGCCGGTTGATACCGCCGAAAGCCTGCACCTGTTCCATAAATACATCTTCCAGCCCGGTACGCTCCCGCAACACGCGATACGCGGCCGTTTCCAGGTCTTCGTCGGGATGTACGATATCGCCCAGCAGGGAAGGCTGGCCTTTGTACTCTTTCAGATCTGATTCAATCAGCAATACTTTCAGCTCGTTTTCGTCGAAACCGAAGATGACGCAATCGACGGATATCGCGGCCATAAAGTAATCCCTGATCTCGATGCGGTGGGTGTTGATGTTTTTGGTGTGCATACTACATAATCGTGGAATAGTCAAAAATTGCGGCTTGGCGCTCAACGCGGCGCCTGATAACGTGGCTTACCATTGATAAAAGTAGCTAAAATCCTTGTAGCGAGAATCTTGTCTTCCGATGTTTTCATAATATCCTGGTTGAGGATAACGAAGTCTGCGTCTTTCCCCGGCGCCAGAGTTCCCTTCCGCTCTTCTTCAAACGAGCCCTTCGCCGCCCAGAGCGTCATTCCCTTGAGCGCTTCCTGCCGGGTAAGCGCATTCTCCGCCTGGAATCCCCCGGCCGGATATCCCGCCGTATCCTTCCTGGCTACCGCCGCATAAAACGTCCGCAACGGATCGATATGCTCCACCGGGAAGTCCGTCCCCAGCGGCATCCAACCCACCTGGCCCAACAATTCCTTGAACGCATAAGCATTCTTCACCCGCTTCGCGCCCAAACGCGCCTCGGCCCAGTACATATCCGAAGTGGCATGCGTCGGCTGAACGGAAGGGATAATACTGTAATCCCCAAACCAGCGCCGGTCCACCGAATCCACCACCTGTGCGTGCTCGATCCGCCAACGCCGGTCGTTGCGCCCCTTCAGCACGTTCGCATAAATCCGTAAAATCACTTTATTGGCAGAATCTCCGATCGCATGGGTACACATCTGGATATCCGACCCCGCCAGCAGCCCGGCCATCGCCGCGAAATAAACGGAGTCCTTCCGCAGGAAGCCCTTCCATCCCGCCCGGTCGGCGTAATCATGCTTCAGGCAAGCCCCCGGGAACCCAGCGCCCCGTCTCCAAAAAACTTCACGCTGCGCACGAGCAGGTTCTTCTTTTCGTACGGACCGTTCTTCAAAATCCAGTCTATATTTTCCTCCGAATCGCTCAACATCACGTTCATCTTCAACTGCAACCGGTTCGTCATCACGAGCCGTTCCAACAGGCGCATTTCTGCGAGCGACATCCCGCAGTCCGTCAGGCTCGTAAGCCCCGCGGCCAGGCAGTGCTGTTCCGCCTTCACCAGCGATGCGATTACCGTTGCCGTATCCGCATCCGGGATCACCTTCGTAACGCCGGACATGGCATTGTCGATCAAAATCCCCGTCATTACGCCATTCCGTGTTTCCACCGATCCGCCGCCGTCGGTAGACGCGGGCGTGATACCCGACAGTTTAATGGCGGCCTGGTTGACGATCGCGGCATGCCCGTCGATCCTTTCCAGGAATACCGGGCGATCGGGAAACATCCGGTCCAGGGCGGATTTATCCGGATAGGCTTTGGTGGGCCAGTCATTCTGATCCCATCCCCGGCCGACGATCCAGCCCTGGGGATTTTTGGCGGCGAAGTCGCGCACCCGCGCCAGGGCCTCGTCCCAGCTTTTGGCGCCGGTCAGGTCCACCGTCCGCAATGCGGCGGCATAGCCCAGGAAATGGGCGTGTGCGTCGTTGAACCCGGGAACGATGGTAGCGCCCTGCGCGTCGTAATCTTCCTTTGCGGCGAAAGCTTCCGTCAATTCCTTATCCGTACCCGTAGCCACGATTTTACCATCGGTAATGGCCATCGCCTCCATCACGCGGAAACCGGTATCCACCGTATAGATAACGGCGTTACGGACGAGGAGGTCCGCCGGTCGTTTTTCTTTGCAGGCAAAAAGGATGAGGAGAAAGGCGGCAAGCCAGCTGTGTTTCATGGTACAAATTTATACGCGCGTGGTAACTAAAGTTTAAATTTACGCCAGACTTTTGATTTATCCAGATACATCATGTACGCCAAAGACATTGAAATTTCGCTCGCCCAAGAGGCGAAAGCGCTTCTGTCCGGTAAAACGGGCACTCCGCAGGAACTGGCCGATGCGTTGCGGCAGGTGATCCGCCATAGCGACTGGCGGTATTACGTGCAGGACGACCCCGTGCTGAGCGACCAGGAGTATGACGCGCTGTTTGCACAGCTGAAGCGGCTGGAAATGGAGCACCCGGAGCTGCAAGCCCCTGATTCCCCTACGCAGCGCGTGGCGGCGGGGCTTACGAAAAACTTCCCCACGGTGCAGCACCTCGTTCCCATGCTGAGCCTCGAGAACTCTTACAACGCCGACGACCTTCGCGATTGGGACCGCAAGAACCGCGAGGCTTCCGGGCTGAGCGAGATCGAATATTGCGTGGAACCTAAGTTTGACGGGGCCAGCATTTCGCTGATTTATGAAAATGATCTGCTGGTGCGAGGCGCCACGCGTGGTGATGGCGTGCAGGGCGATGAGATCACGGTTAACATCCGGCAGATCCGTTCCATCCCGCTGTCGGCCAACTTTGCCCGGTTCGGCATCCAGCAGATCGAGCTGCGGGGCGAAGTGCTCATCAATAAAAAAACTTTCGCACGGCTGAACGAACAACGCGCCGCCGAAAACCTCCCGCCGCTGGCCAACCCGCGCAACGCCGCTTCCGGCTCACTGCGCATCGTGGACCCCGCGGAAGTGGCGAAACGCGGCCTGGAAGCGTTCCTCTATCATATGAGCTTCCATACGATGAACGACGGGATGGAAGAACCGCCTGCGATCCGGACGCACAGCAATACGCTGGATATGCTCTGGCAACTCGGGTTCCGCAGTCCCGCGAAGGAAATGAAAGCCGTAAAGGGCATCGACGCCGTGATCGCTTACTGTGAGCAGTTCGAAGCCCACCGCGACGATCTTCCTTACGAGATCGACGGCATGGTGATCAAAGTGAACGATTACCAGTTGCAGGACAAGCTCGGCATGACGACGCACCACCCGCGCTGGGCGATGGCCTTCAAGTTCAAGGCGCGCCAGGCTACCAGCATTCTCCGCGACGTGGAATTCCAGGTGGGCAGAACGGGTTCTATTACCCCTGTGGCCAAGATCGATCCGGTGCCCATTGGCGGCGTAACCGTAGCGTCCGTGAGTTTGTTCAATGAAGACGTGATCCGGGAAAAGGACTTAAAAATCGGCGACCGGGTGCTGGTGGAAAGAGCGGGCGATGTGATCCCTTACATTGTAAAATCCGTAGCCGACCTCCGCGACGGCACGGAGAAAGATATTGTTTTTCCGAAGGAATGCCCCGTCTGCAAAGATCCTTTGTTCAAGCCGGAAGGCGAAAGCGTCTGGCGTTGCGTGAACATCAACTGCGAGGCGCAGGTGGTGGAAAGGATGATCCATTTCGTGAGTAAAGACGCGATGGACATCCGCAGCCTGGGCGAAAGCAATGTCCGCAAGTTCTGGGGCCTTCAATTGCTGCGCGACGTGCCGGGCATCTACACGCTCGATTTCGAAGCGGTGGGCAAGCTGGAAGGCTTCGGGCCGAAGTCGGTATCCAACCTCCGAACGGCCATCGAGGCGTCGCGGGCGCAGCCGTTGCACCGGCTGATCTTTGGGCTGGGAATCCGGTATGTGGGAGAAACCACGGCCAAAACCCTGGCCAACGCGGTGTCGCACCTGCTCGACCTGAAGGATTATACGGAAGAGCAGCTCCTGGCGCTGGAAGACATCGGTCCGAAAGTAGCGGGCAGCGTCCGGCAGTTTTTCCTGAACGAGGATAACATCCATATGCTGCGAAAGCTCGAATCGCTGGGCCTGAACCTGCAAAGCAGCCGCGGGTCGCGGTCGGAAGAAGGTACCCTCAGCGGGCAAACCTTCCTGTTTACCGGTACGCTCCATAAATTGAAAAGAAGCGACGCCGAGGCGCTGGTGGAAGCGCAGGGCGGCAAGATCCTCAGCGGGGTGAGCAGCAAGCTCAACTACCTGATCGTGGGCGACGACGCCGGCAGCAAACTGGAGAAAGCGAAAAAAATCAATACCGTTAAAATTCTGACGGAAGACGAATTCATCAAAATGCTGGAATAATGACGGATGAGCATTTCATGCGCCAGGCCCTGCGGGAAGCGCGCCTGGCGGAAGAAAAGGGAGAAGTGCCCATCGGGGCGGTAGTGGTGATGAACGATCAGATCATCGGCCGGGGGCATAACCAGGTGGAGATGTTGAACGACTGTACGGCGCATGCCGAAATGATCGCGCTGACGTCCGCCTTCAATTACCTCGGCGCCAAATACCTCATGGAAGCCACGCTGTATGTAACACTGGAACCTTGCGTAATGTGCGCCGGCGCTTTATACTGGAGCAAGATCGGGCGGATCGTATATGCGGCGGCGGACGAAAAAAACGGCTACCGCCGGGTGACGGAAGGCAAATCGCCATTTCATCCGAAAACGAAAGTGGAATACGGATTGTTGGGAGAAGAGAGCCTGGGGATGGTGAAAGCGTTCTTCCAGCGGCGAAGGAAATAATGACAGAAAAGTAACGGCGGCCTTTCGGGCCGCCGTTGTTCATCATCAAGGTGCGGAAGCATAAAATACCGCCGCACGTAAGTTTTGTACGGAACTTGCCTTTCCGTACAGGGTATGTAACAGTCATCACCGCCTGTTGCGGGCAAATTATCGCTGCAAACGGAGGCCGCCAAAGGGAAAATGGTGAAGCAGAGGAATGGTGAAATGGAGTGCGGCGGCGGGGGGATGGAATGAAAAAGCGAAAGCGGCCCTTGTGAGGCCGCTTTCGCTTGTATGGCAAGACGAATTATTTCTTGAACTGCATATTATCGGGGCCCATCATTTGGTTGAGGCCCATGAGTTGTTTCATGGTTTTTTCCATGCCTTCGGAGGAGCCGTCGAGGAAGATGACGTTTCCTTTACCGTTTTCCGCGAAGTTTTTGATGCCTTCCACCCACATGGAGAAGAGGATAACGGAGGTGTCCATGTTGGCTTGTTGCATTTCGCGGGCGGCAAGGCTCATACCTTTGGCCACTTCTTCCCGGAAGAGTGCCACACCCTTACCGCGAAGTTGCGCGGCCTGGCGTTCGGCTTCCGCGGCGATTTTGATGGCGTTACCATCGGCTTCGGCGGCTTTGGTTTTGGTGATGAGGAGGGCCTGGCCTTCGTTTTCGGCGGCGGCTTTCAGGTTGTTGGAGGCAACTACTTGCGCCATGGAGCGCATGATGGCCTCGTCGAAGGTGATATCGTTCATCTGGAGGTCCAGCAGGTGGAAGCCCCACTGTTCGAGGGTGAGGTCGATTTGTTCTTTTACGTGTTCGGTGATATCCCTGCGAAGGCCGAGCACTTCAGACTGGCGTTTGGTGGCAACGAATCCGCGGATGGAACCTTCGATCGTGCGTACGAGGGCCTGCATGAAGGAGCGCTCGTCCATGAATTTGAAGGCTACGTTCTTGATGGTTTCTTCTTCCTGGTTGTACACCGAATACAGGAGCATGGCCTTGAAGTACACATTGGCCTGGTCAATCGTAATCGCCTGGAATTCCAGCTCCACGGATCTGTTCTGGATCGAAATCCGTTTGAAGACTTTTTCGATGATGGGGATCTTGAAATTAAGACCCGGGGTGAGGATACGGTTATATTTACCGAAAATCGTAGTTACGCCCACCGTGCCTTGCTGCACCGTCACGAAAGCTGACAGTACGATCAGGACCACGAGGGCGATAATTACATACAAAATAATGTTATCCATAGTATAAAGAAATTGAGGACCTGAAGGTAAACAAATTCTTTTACCGGAACATCATCCTGGGGCATAAGCTGGGTTTCCAAACGATCGGATGCAAGACCGGGCACAAGGGCTTTCAGAAGCTAACAAACAATGAATGCTCCTGCATAACCGGCTATTCAGCGATGCAGGTATGTATAAAGAGTTTATATTTTTTGAACGTTACGGAAATATATGAACACGTCATCCAGTTCAATCTGCTTAAGCTGGTACGCCAACTGGGTTTTCAGGTCGGCGGTCTCTTCTTTGATTTTTTTGTACTGGTCCTTTAATGTCTGATATCTGGCGACTATTTCCTCGGGGGTGGCGGTATTGTCCAGGGCCAGGATATCATACGCCTTCTCTTCGGTTATCATAGCGATAAGTATTACCTCTCAAAAAACTATCTAAATGAACTCCGGAATCTGTATCTACTGTTTCTCTCTTTTCAGGCTACTAAATTAGTGGAGTTTGAAACGCCGGAAAATACCCAAGCTTGGGTATTTTTGTCCGCTGAACCCCGGATCACACTTGCGTTGTAGCCATTTTATAAATTACAAAACAAACGCATGTAAGTTGATAATCATGTATGGGTTATCCGTTACTGCACGCCGATCTGCCTGGCCAGGGCTACGAGTTCGGGAGTATTCCTCACTTTTAATTTTAACCGGATATTTTTCCGGTGGGTTTCTACAGTATACCGGCTGAGGTTGAGCCTTTCCGCGATTTCCTTGTTGTTGAAGCCCCGCGCAGCCAGCATGAAGATGTCTTTCTCCCTGGCAGTGAGCTTGTTGAGCACATCTTCGTTGCGCCTGCGCAACACGACGCGCAGCGCCTCCGTGATCTGATTGCCCGTGTCCAGCGCGTTCGAAAAATCGAGAAATACGCAGATTACATCCACCACATTCCCGTGTGCATCAAAAGTGAATGGCAGTCCTAACCCTACCACCCAGAACCACTCCTGGTCGTCTTTACGCCGCACGCGCATTACGCCGCCGAACATACCCTTACTCTCAGAAAACTTCTGCTGAGAAATGGCCAGTATGTTCATATCGTCAGGGTGGGTAACCTGACGAAAAAATTCCGTCCCCAACGTTAAAACCTCCTCGCGGCTGTATCCCAGCGTGTCGGTCAGCCTAACGTTGCACCAGTTAACTGCCTTTTTGGAGTTGTTGGACGTATACAGCATGGCCGGAACCTTTTCGATGATGGCTTCCAGATGTTCCAGCCGGCTCCTCAATTGCGCATTCTCCGATAACAGTGCATCATGAGAATCGCGGCTTTCTGTGCCCATGTCCTGCATTGACATATGTTTTAAACAAACAATAGTGAAAAACTAACGATGAATACTATACGAATATAAAAATTCGCTACGCAAATGTTATAACACCTTTATGTAAATATAAAAGAAAAAGCCATATATCCAAATCCTGCGCTACATGGTCAATCAGGGTATAACAACAAGAGCGATAAAGGGTTTGACAATTCCATTATCCGGCCGTAAATTTGGTGTTCGATTCAAACTCAATTTTCTCACCCATAAAAATTGGATTATGGCTTTTACCCTTCCTGCATTACCGTATGCATCCGATGCGCTGGAACCGCACTTCGATAAAATGACGATGGAAATCCATCACGGTAAGCACCACCAGGCTTATGTAGACAATCTGAACAAGGCTATCGCCGGTACCGAAAACGAAAATAAATCCCTCGAAGAGCTGGTAGCCAAAGCCGGCGCCATCTCCCCCGCAGTCCGCAACAACGGCGGCGGCCACTGGAACCACTCCTTTTTCTGGGAATCACTGGCACCCAACGCAGGCGGTGCTCCCTCCGGCGCCCTGGCTGATGCCATCAACAGCGCCTTCGGCTCCTTCGACGCGTTCAAAGAAAAATTCAACGCTGCCGGCGTTTCCCGCTTCGGTTCCGGTTGGGCCTGGCTCACCCAGAAAGACGGCAAGCTGGAAATTTCCTCCACCCCCAACCAGGACAATCCCCTGATGGACGTGGCTGAAGTGAAAGGCACTCCCATCCTCGGCGTTGACGTGTGGGAACACGCTTACTACCTCAAATACCAGAACCGCCGCGCAGAGTACCTCGCTGCTTTCTGGAACGTAATAAACTGGGACGCAGTGAGCAAACGCTTCAAATAAGCGAACCCTCCGCATAAAAAAAGCCGGTCGTCGTTAAGACAACCGGCTTTTTTATGACTGTTAGCCATCCTTACAGCGGCTTGATCTTCAAATTTTTGAACCAGATCTCACTGCCGTGGTCCTGCAGGCAGATATGGCCCTTTTGAGCGGAACCATATCCTTTGTACTCCTTCCATTTACCGGTAGCTTTCGCTTCTTCCCAGGCCGGTGTCCACATCTGCGTGTCCACCACCTTTTCGCCGTTCAGCCAATGCTCCACATGCCCCTTGTTCACCACGATGCGGGTGTGGTTCCACTCGCCGATAGGCTTCGCAGCCAGTTTCGACGGCGGATTCATGGCGTAATTGGCGCCGGACTTTTGCCAGTCTTCCAGCTTCTCGGGGAAGTTGTTGTCGTCGATGATCTGGTACTCGGGGCCGCTCATATAAGGCGCCTCAAATTCTTCGGTCACCAGGTAAAGGATACCGCTGTTGCCCTGGGGCGCCAGCTTCCAGTCTGCCTCCAGCTCGAAGTTTTCGTATTGGTCCGTTGTGATGAGGTCGCCGCGCATATCGCTTTTATCGGTAGCGCTGCCGGTGCAATGAAGCGTTCCTTCAAGGGCGCTCCATGTTTTACCGTCTTTTCCTTTGTAAACGCGCCATCCGTCGAGGTTCTGGCCGTTGAAGAGCAATTTCCATCCCGCAGCCTTTTCGGCTTCAGACAAAACGTTCTCCGTAACGGGCGCCGCGGCTACGTTTTCAGTGCCTGCGGTCACGGGATCCTTTTGTTCCCCGGTGGACGCGCCGCCGCAGGAGGCAATCCCCAGCGCGGCTGCCGCAAAAGCGGGTAGCATCAGCTGCTTCATACAAAACGAATTATTTGTTTACGACTTTGAGATGCTTCGGATCCCAATGCATGATCTTGTTGGAGAAATAACTGTCGTTGCAAAGCAGCGCAGGCGCAGCGGCACGGAAACCGAAAAGGGCGTCTTCCGCTACTTTACCTTTGGTACGCATAGCGTTGAACAGGTTGTAGAAGTGGTCGAAATGCGCACCTTTGTAGCCTTCTTCCGCTTCGTAGATCAACTTGTCCGGATTCATCATGTGCTTTCTTTCATATACGAACTGCTTGCCGTTGTCGCGGGCCTGTTTGCCGGCGGTCAGCGGATCGGATGCATCGGATGCGTTTTTATTGCGGTATACCGTTACGCGGTCCCATTCAACGGTCATGGAGCCTTCGCTACCCACCATGCGGAGGTAGTTGGTGCCGCCGGTACCGTCCACGAAGTTTACGCGGAGCGAAAGGTTGAAGGCGGGATGCACGTCGGTCTGCGGATAGTCGAACATGCCGAGCATCACGTCAGGCACTTCGCGGCCGTCTTTCCAATAACGGAGCCCGCCGGTAGCCATGATCTTCTCGGGCCCGATGGAACCGGTCACCAGGTGAAGGCTGGAGAACAGGTGCACGAACAGGTCGCCGGAAACGCCGGTACCATAGTCGCGGTAGTTCCTCCAACGGAAGAAGCGCAGGGGATCGAAGTCACGTTTTTTGTTATTGGACAGGAAGGCGTCCCAACCTACGGTAGACGGCGAAGCGTCGGCCGGGATGGGATATTGCCATGCGCCGAAGGCGGACATGCGTGCCCAGAAGCCTTCCGCGTAGTTGAGTTCGCCGATGGCGCCGTCTTTCAGCAGCTCGCGGGCTTTTTCGTTACCGAGGGAGCTAACGCCCTGGCTGCCGACCTGGTACACCACGCCTTTGTTACGGTTCTGCGCATCCACCACGGCGGCGCCTTCGCTCACGTCATGCACCATTGGTTTTTCGCAGTACACGCTCTTGCCGGCGTTCATGGCGGCAACGGAGATGTCTTTATGCCAGGAGTCCGGCGTGGCGATGATTACCGCGTCGATATCTTTACGTTGCAGGATTTCTTTATAGTCGCGGGTCGTGTAAATGTCGTTGCCCCATTTCTTCTTGGCATCCGCCAGGCGGCCGTCGTAGAGGTCGCAGGCAGCCACGAGCTTCACGCCAGGCACCTTGATGGCGGTGTTGGTGTCTTCGGTACCCATGCCGCCGGCTCCGATGAGGGCGATCTGGATATGGTCGTTGGCACTGTAGTGGTCTTTCTGACGCGCCAATTGCTGGAGGCTTCTCTGACGGTCGGCGGCGGTGATGATATTCGGGATCAGTGATGCTCCCACAACTCCTTTTGCCAGCTTATTGATAAAGCCCCGGCGGGAATTGTTTTTGTTCTTGTCAGTCATGGCTTTGCATTTATGGATTTTACGTGACGTGCGGTTAGTGAAGTCTCAATATTAATAAAATATTTTAAAAATTGCAATTGCAACTAAAAGGCCGGTTGCAGGATGGATTTGACGGGAAGATGGTCAGAAGCGTAGGTTTCTGGAATGACTTCATGGCTTACCACCGTGAATTTCCCTTTCGTATAGGCGATAAAATCGATGCAACGGCGCGGGTTCACCACTGGGATCGTTGGCGCGCAATCGCTGCAGGTGCGGGTGAAATGGGCGTCCAGCTGGTTGATGACGGGCCCTCCGGCGGAGGCGTTCATATCTCCCGCCACGATCACCGGGTAAGGTTGTTCCGATAAAATCTTCGTCACCTCACGCATCTGCACGATCCGGTTGCTGTCGCTACGCTGCGCGTCGAGGTGGGTGCTGGCCATCAACACCTTCTTCCCTCCGGGTAATTCCACCAGCATGGTCGCCAGCGCGCGCGGCTCACCATGGGTGCCGGGCAATGTGGTCAGCGCATACCGCTTCGTTTCCAGCACCGGGAATTTCGACAGCACAGCGATGCCGTATTCTCCGCCGCCATAATCAATTCCTTTCGCGAAGAAAGCTTTCATCCCCAAACGCTTCGCCAGGTCTTCCGCCTGGTGCAGCGTGGTACCCGACCGCGTATTGTTAACGTCTACTTCCTGCAACGCCACCAGGTCGGGCTTCGCTTGGGCGATCACCTTCGCGATGGCGTCCATATCAATCTTACCTTCCACAGACGGCGGATTGGCGTGATGGATGTTATAACTTAACACACTTACCTGTGGCGATGTAACGGTTGCGGACCGGTTCCCGGCGGTGCAGGCCGAAAGGGAAATCAATGCGAAAAATGCTGCGAAACAGCGATGGTTATTCATATGTAGACGTTTCAAATTGCTAAACTATAAAAGAACAAAAAACAATTTAGCCATGCAACAATTCGTGCATGGCTAAACAAATTTCATGATAAGCGGCCTGGATCAGTTTTTCCGTGTGAGCAGCTGCTGGTATTTCTGCGGGCTTTGCAGGAGCGTTACCGCTTCTTCCACATCGCGGTCCCAGCTGAGGGAGCGCTCGATGCGCCCGGCCTGCGGGAAGTAGCGGTTGGCGATTTCTTCTTCCAGCAGCTGGCGGATTTCCGCTTTGTTGCGGAGCAGGTCCTGCTTTTTGTCGTGTTTCATTTTCGCCTGCAGGGCGTCGAATTCTTTTTGCAGGCCGTCGTAATATTTCTCGCGGGTGGCGGTCGACCGGAAAATGTCGAGTGCTTCCTCGCTGCGGGTTTTATAGCTGTAATCCTTCCCGTCCAGGAACTTCAGGAATTCCTCGAACACTTCATCCGTCACAAAAGCCGTGCTGGTGGCGGGTGTTTCGGGATGGGCATAATAATACCGGGTGGCATAGTCGAAGATGAATTGTTTGCGCAGCAGTGTGATGGCTACCTGGCTGAGGATGGTGCTTTCCACGCGCGCATCCGGTTCTATGCCGCCGCCATCTTTCACGGGCCTGCCAGCCGCGGTGGTAAACGATTTGCGGAGGGAATCGGGCACGTAATCGGCTTCACCTTCGTCGTTGCGCTGCGAATAATCGATCGCCTGGATGCAACGGCCGCTGGGCGTGTAATACCGTGCGGTCGTCACTTTCAGCTTGGCGTTATAGGGAAGCGGGCGCGTGGTTTGCACCAGGCCTTTGCCGTAAGAGCGTTGCCCCACCACAAGCCCCCGGTCCAGGTCCTGCACCGCGCCGGCCACAATCTCCGATGCGGAGGCGGAAGAGCGGCTGGTGAGCACCACGAGGGGAATGTGATTGTCGATCGGCAGGAGGCTGGTCTTGTACTCGCGGTCCCAGCTTTTCACTTTGCCGCGGGTGCTGACGATCAGCTTCCCTTTGTCGATAAAAATATTGGATAGCGACACGGCTTCTTCCAGCAACCCGCCGGGATTGCCCCGGAGATCGAGCACCACGCCGCCGAGTGCGGGGTGTTGTTTACGGAGGGCTTCGAAAGCGAGCTGCACCTGTTCGGCGCTGCCTTCGGTGAACTGCGTCATTTTGATATACCCGACGTTTTTACGGATGATGCCGGAATAGCTCACGGGCTTCACGTTGATATCGTCGCGCAGGATGCGGTATGTTTTTTCGGTATTGTTGAGGGGATGGCGGAGCACGATGATGAGCGCGGTGCCGGCGGTGCCTTTGAGGTATTTGCTCACTTCTTCCTGCTCCATGTTTTTGGCGCTCTTGCCGTCGAGGGAAACGATGACGTCGCCTGCTTTGATGCCGGCTTTGTCCATGGGGCTGCCTTCGTACACGTCGGTGATGGAGGTCCATTCGCCTTCGGTGTAAATGGAGGCGCCTACGCCGCCGTATTTGCCGGTGGCCATGAAGCGGAGCTCGTCAAGTTCTTCTTCGGGAACGAAGTCGGTGTAGGGATCAGTTTCTTCGAGCATGGCTTCGATGCCGGTCTGCATGAGTTTATCGGGCGGGAGGTCTTCGACGTAATAGGTATTGAGCTCGCGGTAAAACGCGGCGAAGATGTCGAGGTTTTTGGCGATGAGGAAGTATTTGTCGCTGTTGCGGAAGGCGAGGGCCAGACCGGCGATGCCGATCAGCGCGAACAACATGATTTTACGGGATTTCCGCATGCGTAACAGTGTTTCGGGATGAGAAAATTCAGGGGACCGGGTCGTATCCGTGACCTCCCCAGGGGTTGCAGCTGAGGATTCTTTTGGCTGCGAGCCATCCTCCTTTGAAGAGGCCGTGTTTCCTGAGGGCTTCGAGGCCGTACTGGGAGCAAGTGGGGGTGTACCTGCACTTGTTGGCGCCCAGCAGCGGGCTGATGCACCACTGATAGATCTTAATTATTAAAATGAACGGGATACTCAAAATTTGCATCAATCGCTTCATGGCTGTTCTTTTCTACCGGCTTCCCTGGCGAGTTTATCTAAAATTACCGAAAATTTAGGCTGGAGGGTAGCGAAATCGGGGATTTTTTTGTCGAGGTAGATAAAAAACACGGCCATCTGGCGGGAGTTGGCGGCGAGGGCGTCGTACAGGACTTGTTTCTGGAGGCGATAGGTTTCGCGGCCCAGGCGTTTGATACGGTTACGGTCCACCGCATGGGGGAACTTGCGGGCCGATACGCTGAAGCCGGCCTGAACGGGGTATTTGTCCGTTGTGAGGCTGGCGGGCATGAAGATGACGCGATAAGGGAAAATAGAAAACGCTTTTCCTTCACGAAAAAGCGTTTCAATCATTTTCCTGCTCTTTAACTTCTCTTCTTTATTAAAAGAATAAGTTTTTATGGCAATATGAGTTGATGACGAAATTATTTCAGCTTGCGCTCGTCAGATACGGTCAGTTTTTTACGACCTTTAGCTCTGCGGGATGCCAATACTTTACGTCCGTTGGCAGTTTCCATTCTCTTTCTGAAACCGTGTACGCTCTTTCTGCGTCTGTTGTGCGGTTGAAAAGTACGTTTCATCGTTTTTTAATATTTTCTACTTGTACTTAAAAACTTGTTTACCCATCCGTTTTTCGGGCGGGCAGACTGTGATCAGCCCCGTTTAAAACGGAAGGCAAAGGTAGGTTAAATAAATTTAAAAATGAAAAGCAGGGGATAGAAAATTCAAACTTTGAAAAGATTTTCTTTCTAAGCCCATGATTTTCAGTATAAAAAAAGGGCCCTGCTTTTGACCAGGGCCCCTATCTTAATGATTTTCAGCACTATTTAGCGGCAGCGGGAGCTGCGGTAGCAGGTACGCCCAGCTTGGCTTTAACAGGCGCCAGGATGTCGTCGGCAGCGGGAGAAACCAGGAGGGATCCACCGGAGTTGTCGATAACATAAGCGTAGCCTTTTTCTTTGGCAACGTCTTCGATCGCTTTGCGGGCTTTATCGTAAACGGGTTTCAGCAGTTCGTTTTGTTTCTGGCCGATTTTTTCACGGGCGGATTCTTCGTACAGCTGGATTCTTTTCTGCAGTTCCTGGATTTCTTTGATCTTCACTTCCTTCATCGTTTCGCTCTCTTCTTTGGGAGAATTTTCGAAATCCTTCATTTTTTTATTGTATTCAGCCACCAGTGAACCGCTTTCTTTTTCGAGGGTACCAGCGAAAGTTTCAATATCAGTCTGCGCTTTTTTATACTCCGGCATCGCTTCGATCAGGGCCTGGGTGTTAATGTGCGCGATTTTGGTCTGTGCATTGGCCTTCACGCTGAAAAACCCGGTGAACGCAACAATAGCGATGATTACATACTTCTTCATGATGTTGTCTAGTTGTTTAAAAGAATGTAGAATGTTTAATTTTTATAGGTCTGTTGTCTCAAGGGATCATTTGTTGACACCCAACGCTTTCAGAATCTCTTCGCTCTTGTCCAGTTTCGGATCAGCGAAAATCACCGTGATGCCGCCGGACTTATCAAGCACAAAGTCGTACATCCTGCTGGTAGCCAGCTTCTGAACGGCATTGTAAATCTTGTCCTGGATGGGCTTCACGAGCTCTTCACGTTTCTTGAACAGGTCGCCTTCGTATCCGAATCTTTTCTTCTGCAGGTCTTTGGCTTCCTTCTCACGGGCGATGATCTCATCTTCCCGCTTCCTTTTGAGATCGTCGGTCAGCATCACCGATTCGGCCTGGTAGGATTTATACATCTTGTCCACTTCCTGGAACTGGGCGTCGATTTCCTTCTGCCACTGTTCCGCTACCGCGTCGAGCTTCTTCTGCGCGTCTTTGTAGTCGGGGATGCTTTCCAGGATGTATTTCGTATCTATTACACAATACCGCTGTGCAAAAGCGCCTCCGAAGGCACCCAGCACTAAAATCATGGTAATTAAGATTCTTTTCATCGGTCGTAATGTTTTAAGCGAAAAACAGGCTTCGCAATATATAATAATTTTCTTATTCCGGCTCAAAGCCCAGCATGAACGTAAATTTAGCTGCGTCTTTCATACCGCCTCCAGGCCTTAATCTATCCAAACCTATGCCATAGTCGAAGCCGAGCAGACCGAACATGGGGAGATAGAACCGCGCACCCAGACCAACTGACCGGCGAAGACGGAACGGATCATATTCCTTGATATCCTGGTAACCGTTGGCGGCTTCGAGGAACATCAGGCCGAAGATCGTGGAGCTTGGGTTGAGGCTGAAGGGATAACGCAGTTCCACGACATATTTATTAAACATCGAGAAGCCGGAATATCCTGCCGGCGGCGCACCGCTTTCCGGATTGAGCTTCGGATTGGAAGTGTAATACACCGGGTAACCGCGCTGCGAGATGATATCACGGTCATACACCGCGAAGTTGCTCAGACCGTCGCCACCCAGCTCGAAGCGGCCGAAGGGCGAAAGCGTGGTGCGGTTATTATACGCGCCTACGTAACCGAACTTGGCAGCCACTTTCAGTACCAGCGACTTGTTGTCGGTACCGCGCGGGCGGGAAAGGGGAACGTACCATTCGGCGTTCAGGCGGTATTTCTGGTATTCGATGAATTTGAACTGTTCCGCGATCGGCAGGGATTTGTAATCCTTGTCGGGGTTCAGCACCGAGTAAGGCGGTGTGAACTGGCCGAACAGCATGAAGCTGGAACCGCTGCGGGGGAAGATCTGCTGGTCAACCGAAGAACGTGCCAGGGTCAGGCGGAGCGAAAGGTTATTGGCCGTACCGTTGTCGAAGCCTTCCATCCCGAAGTAGTTGAAATCTTTCAGCTGGTAGCGCTGATAGTTCAGGGAGTACATGAGGGAGAAGAAGTCGTCGGGCCATTTCAGCTGCTTACCGATGGAAACGGAACCGCCGAGTACCCGGAAGTAAGCGCCTTTGTTGGCCACGGGCATATTATAATATTCCGCGAAGGCGTTCGGGTTCTGGTAAGTGCTGTAGAAGCTCACGGAGAAGGGGTTACGCTTCTTTCCGCCGAGCCAGGGCTCGGTGAACGAGAAGTTGTAGGAGCGGTAAGCCTTACCGTTGGAGGAGATACGCACGCTCAGCTTCTGGCCGTCGCCGGAGGGCAGCGGGTCCCAGGTTTCTTTTCTGAAGATGTTGCGCAGCGAGAAGTTGTTGAACGTTACGCCGAGGGTACCGGTCAGACCGATGTACCCGCCCCAGCCTGCGGAAAGCTCCAGCTGGTCGTTCGCTCTTTCTTCCACTTTATAGTCGATGTCTACCGTTCCTTCCTGCACGTTGGGAACGGGGTTGATGCCGATGGTTTCGGGGTTGAAGAAGCCGAGCTGGGAAATTTCACGTTGGGAACGGATGAGGTTCTGACGGCTGAATTTATCGCCGGGCATGGTCCGCAGTTCGCGGCGGATCACGTGCTCGTTGGTTTTTTCGTTACCCGCGATGCGGATGTCTTTAATGGTGGCCTGGGGCCCTTCCTGCATACGGATCTCAAAGTCGATGGTATCGCCCCGGATGCCGATCTCCACAGGGTCTACCTGGAAGAAGAGGTAACCATCGTCCATGTACAGCGAGCTGATGTCGCCGCCTTCGGGGCCGGGAGGCGTTCCCAGGCGTTTGTTCAGCAGTTCCAGGTTGTACACGTCGCCTTTGCGGATGCCCATCGCGCGCGACAAGATGGTGTCGCTGTACACGGAGTTGCCCCGCCAGGTGATGGTGCCGAAGTAATATTTCTTGCCTTCGTCCACCTTCATTTCGATGTTCAGGTTTCCTTTGGCGTTATTATACAGCGTATCGTCCACGATCTGGAAATCGCGGTGGCCTTTGGAGTTGTAGTAGGCGATGATCTTTTCCTTGTCTTCCTCGTATTTGGTGTCGTTGAACTTGGCAGAAGAGAAGAGGTGGAAGCGGAAGTAAGGATCAAGCTTCTGGAGGGTGCGGGTGGCGGAAAGGTAACCCATTTCCTTCCAGTAGTTATCGGTGGTGGCCATGCTGTCGACCCAGGCGGCAGCGTTGTCCGGATAAAGGGTGAAGCGGCTCAGCTCCTTGGTACCCTTCATTTTCTTTTTGATCGTGTTATCGGCTACGTTATAGTTGTGTACGATGTTGATGTCGTTCACCTTCACCTTGTGGCCTTTGTCCACGATGAAGTATACGGTAGCGGAGTTGATGGCCGGCGGGGGATCCTTGCGGATATCCATTTTCATGGAAACGTTGCGGTAGCCCTTGTCGGCGTAATATTTACGGATAACATTGTAGGTGTTCTGCTGCATGGCTTCGGTTACCACGGAGCCTTTGCGGATGGCGGCTTTGGTGGTCAGCTCGTCACCATCGGATTTTTTGATTCCTTTCCAGTAGAAGTTCGACATGCGCGGTTTTTCCACGAGGGAAATTTCCAGCCAGATTTTTTCTCCTTCAATTTTGGTGATGTAAATCGCGATGTTGGAAAAAAGTCGTTGTCCCCAGAGCGCCTGGATGGCCTTGGCGAAGTGGTCGCCGGGCAGCACTACCTTGTCGCCCACATTGAGGCCGGAGAGGGACAGGAGGAGGGATTTGTCGAGAAATTCGGTGCCGGAAACGGCGATATCGGCAATCTCGTACTGTTGTGGGTTGCCCAGGGACCAGGGGCTGATGTCTGCCGGTTGGCTCGGCAGCGGTACCGTATCCCTTTGTTGGGCACGCACAGTTAACCCCGCGCTGCAACATAAAACTACGGCCAGTAGGCTTTTAGGAAACAATTTCTTCATTCTGCTGTATTTGTTCGCTTGTTTTGCCGAATCTACGTTCTCTGTTTTGATAATTGAGGATGGCTTCGTAAAGATTTTCCTTGCGGAAGTCGGGCCAGCGGGTATTGGTGAAATACAGTTCCGCATAGGCGATCTGGTACAAAAGGAAATTGCTGATACGGTGTTCCCCTGAGGTCCTGATCATCAGCTCGGGATCGGGAAGTTGGGAGGTGCTGAGATATTTGGACCAGCTTTCGTGGTTGATATCTTCCGGATTGATTTTTCCTTCTTTCGCATCCCGTGCGATTGCGCGCACGGCTTCCAATATTTCCCAACGGGAACTGTAGCTGAGGGCCATCACGAGATTAAGGCCCGCGTTCGGGGCCGTGATTTCGCGTGCTTCCTCCAGTTCGCGCTGGCAATGGGGGGCAGCATGTTCATGTCGCCAATCACATGCAGCCGGATATTATTGCGGTTGAGGGTGTCCACTTCCTTGCGGATGGTGGTCACCAACAGCTCCATAATGCCGTTGACTTCGTAAACCGGGCGGTCCCAGTTTTCGGTAGAAAATGCGTATAGTGTCAGGTATTCGATGCCCAGTTCGGCACAACCCTCCACGATATCACGCACACTTTCCACTCCCTGATGATGCCCGTACAGCCGGTCCTGACCCCGCTCCTTGGCCCATCGGCCGTTACCGTCCATGATAATGGCGATGTGTCGGGGCAGTCGTTGCAGGTCTAATTGATCCTTCAAACTCATGACTAAATCAGGCGTATTAATACAGATTTACTAAAAGTGTGCAAAGATACAAAAATAACTTTATGGCCTTTCCTGCAAAGGGGGCGGGCCGTTTTAACGTAGTTTTAACGGGAAGTGCCGTCCGCAGAGGGTTAGGGGTTAAAATTTACAGTGGTAGGAGGTGAAAAGGATGCCCAGGGTGAGCTCTATAGTGGCAAATTGGTCTTTGTCGCGGCTGTTGCCCCGCTGCCGGCCCGCCACCCCGATGGGCGGATTGCTGGTAACGGTGGACCGGTCCTGGAGAATGGCGGCCATCGTGGCGCTACCATCGGGCTTGGTGACAAAATTCCCGATCCCGGCGTAAGTGGTGCTCACGTCGTCCAGGTAATCCGTCTGTGCAAAACGGAAAAGCACCTCCAGTCCCAGGTTCAAACGGCGGTTTAAGCTGTATTTCACCCCGCCGCCCATCAAAAACGCGAAATTAAAGAGGGAATATGGCTTCCTGTCGGGATAGGCCGCCGAACGCTGCCCCTCCGTCCCCAAAGGCTGCAGGTAGAATTTCTGGTCGTTATAGTACGCGTAAGGGTTAAAATGAAACGCCGACGCGCCCACCGTCAGGTAAGGCGAGAATCGGTAGTCGTCGCTCCCTGGCTCAAACCGGAAAAAGTTAAAATCCCCTTGCAATGCCAACTCAAATATGTTTGAGTTGAAGCTGAGGTTGCGTTTCCGCTGGAAGTCGTTCTCGCTGTATACGTCCGAATATCCCACGTTCATGTAACGGAAATGGGCCCGGGCGCCGATATAGTCATTGAAATATTTCCTGTAAAAAATGCCGACCGCCGGCTTGGGCGACTTCAAACCGCCATGGGTGTTAAGATCCCCGAAATAATGGGATGCCCCGGCCGTAAAGCCCAGTTCCCCCACATAGCTCAGCTCCTGCTGCGCCGCGGCCTTTTGGAGCCATCCGGCGCAAAGGAGGACCGCTATCCCGGTTGTTTTACTTAAAAATCGCGTGATCAGCATAAATATGTGTAAAACGTAATTTAGGGCTTTTTGGTATGACAAATACATGCCACGCCATTATTTACCCCTTGCATTCCGCGTATCGATCCCCCACAACAGCTTGTCTCTCAACGTATGTAAGAAATTACTTTCGTTCAGGCGCAAGAGTTGAATCGTGAAATCCTCCTTCTTCACCGCCAGCTGCACGCGGTTGTCGATCACCTCCATCCGCGAATCCAGGGTGCAGATGAACTGGTCGGATCGGCCCTCCACTTCAAAGGAGATCACGTTATCGTCGGGCACCACGATGGGCCGGACGTTCAGGTTGTGGGGCGCCACCGGCGTGATCACGAAGCTTGCCGCTTCGGGGAACACGATCGGTCCGCCGCAGCTCAGGGAATACCCTGTTGAACCGGTTGGCGTGGCCACGATGAGCCCGTCTGCCCAATAAGTATTCAAAAATTCGCCGTTCAGGTAAGTATGGATCTTCACCATGGCGGAAGTATCTTTTTTGTGGATCGTGAACTCGTTGAGCGCGTAAGGCACATCCCCGAAAAGCGGGGTGCTCGCGTCGAGGTGGAGTAATGTCCGCTTATCGACCACATAGCTCCGGCTCACGAGGGAGTCCACCACTTCGTGCACCGCATTCCGCCCGATGCCCGCCAAAAAGCCCAGCCGCCCGAAATTCACGCCCATTACGGGAATGTTCTTGTCGCGGATAAAACTCACTGTGTCGAGCAGGGTACCGTCGCCGCCCAGACTTACCAGGAATTCGATGCGGCCGTCGAGGTCTTCGGCCCGGGAAAAAGTATTGGTATCCGGTGAAAACTGGATGTGCGCGCAGAGCTCCTTATAAACGGGCTCATACACGACAGGCACTATTTCCTGCCGGGCCAGTTCATTCAGCAACAGTTGTATATCTTCCAGGTCTTCTTTAACAAAGCCGCGGCTGTAAAGGGCTACATGCATTTACATATCCAGTTTAGCGTGTAAAAATAGTCCTTTTTCTCCCAATTGGTTGATACTGTATTCGAACCGGATACAGGTATCGTAAAAAGACACAACATCCAGCCCCAGTCCGGCGGTATACAGCATCCGGTTGCTGAGATCGCCGCGCAGCCCGAGCTTCGAATATCCATACCCCATATCCCCGTAAGCCTTCGCCAGTACGCGGATCGGCAGGTTGCTGAATTTCTTCGGCACGATCGGCAACCTCACTTTGAAATTAAGCAATTCCCGCCGCAGGGTGTTTTTCAGGATGAAGAACGCCGTTCCGTCCACCACATAATATTCCAGGCCGCGCAGGTAATCGTCGCCATATCCCAACGCCCGCGACGCCGCGTAAGGCAGGTCATTCGGGAACTTCACCTGTCCGAGAAGGCTCACCGCCCCGTAAGTTTTGGGAGCATATTGCCAGTATTTGGCGCCTTTCAGCCGGATTTTCACAAAATCGATGTCGTTCAACGGCCCCAGCCCTGCTTTCGATACCTCACCTCGGAACGATTGCCCCACCAGCGGATATTGCCAGCTGTCGGCCTGGATGTAATCCAGCCGGTACACGAGTTCCGCATAATGAACGGCTGTCCGCCCTTCGCCCAGGTAATTGGGATTCAGCCTGGCTACCGTGTCGGCTACATTCTCGCTGTGATACGTCAAAAAAGCCTGATGGCGCGTGGAAATGGCTTTGCGGTAAGTATAGCTCACCCCGAAAGCCATCTGCCGGCGCAGAAAATCGTCCTGCCGGAAGAATTGCTGCTTATTCTCTTCAGAAATATAATTGATTTCGCGGTTCCGGCTGAAAGACGCCGAAAACCCGATCCCGTGCCGCAGCTTGCGGTCGATGTACGGGAGCGTGTACCCGAGCACGAACTTCTGGGTGTAACCAAACGAAACATCGGTATACAGCTCATCGTTCCGCCCCGTCAGGTTATCCTGCCAGGCTTTGACGCCCACGTTCACGCGGCGGAGGCTTTTTTCTGTTCCACCCACCATTGGTTGAAGTTCCGGTCGGCCAGTTTGAAAACGGGGAACGCGAGGAGGTACCATCTTTCCCACACGTCGAATACAATGTTGGCTTCGTTGCCGTTCCAGTCTTTAACATTGGTCAGCACGTTGAGGAACAGCGAAGTGTTGAGGAGTTGTTTACGATTGGTTTCGAGGATGACCTGGAGGTTCCGGAGGCGGAGGGTATCTCCGGGTTTGATGCCGATTTCGCGGAGGATGATAGACCGGCGTGTGCGTTTGTTGCCGGTCACAACGATATCCCGCACTACGATGTACGAAGTATCTTGCAGGATCGCGAGCTGTTCCGGCGCGGGCCGGGAGGCGGAGTCGCTGACCTGGGCACGGCCGGGCAGGGCGGCGAGCAGGCAGAGCAACAGGCCGGATATGTTAAAAACAGTGCGCAAACAGTTGCATTTTCGAAGACTACATGCTGATGTAGTTCATGAGGAGGTCATAGTTCTTTTTGAGGAGATCTTCTTCCAACTCTTCACTGAACATGTATTTGATGGTATAATTGAATCTTTCGAAAGTGGCGATGAGGCCATGCATTTCCTGGCGGTTGGTTTTGAGCACCACTTCCAGCCGGGCGGTTGAGGGATTGGTGAGGGTATTTACGCTCAGGAGAGTGACTTCGTTACTTTCGGCGATGCGCGCGATTTCGCTGAGGCTGTAGTCGCGCGGCTCCATTTCCAGCACCACCACGCCGCCTGGTTCTTTCACGCCGTTGTATTGGGCGAACGCGGCCAGCAGGTTTTCGCGGGTGATCACGCCGAGATATTCACCCTCGCGCGAGATGACGGGGAGGGCGGAAATTTTTGTGTCGTAGAAGACTTTCAGCGCTTCGAAGAAGTGCGCGCCTTCGGGCACGGCGGGTTTCAGGGTACCTGGGGTGGAGGATTGGAGGAGCTGGTCGGGGTCTTCCCAGTCCAGCACCTGGTCTTCCTCCACGAGGTAGGCATACTTATTATCCACCACCAGCGGCAAATGCGTCAGATGAAATTCATTCATGAGCCGAAGCGCTTTGGCACCCGTGTCCTGCGGCAGCAGCACGGGCACAACGGTCGATATAAGTTCCTGCACCAACATAGAGATCGTGTTTCTTTTACAATAATAGCAAAGAATATTCCAATAGCCAGCGCGTGCGCTATTTAAATTACGGAATCGCGGAGCAATGGCGCGGCAGCGGTGACGGGCGGTTGTCAGGCCCCGGCTACGGCCTTGTTGTTGAGACGTTGGAGATAGTCGTGCATAATCCGGTTGAATTCGTCGGGCACTTCCATCATGGGCGCGTGGCCGCATTTGTCGACGAAATGCAGTTCCGAATTGGGGATCAGCTTCTTGAACTCCTCACCTACCATAGGCGGCGTCACCGTATCGTTGAGCCCCCAGATCAGGAGGGTTGGCGTGGTGATGGTGGTCAGCTCTTCGCCAAGATTGTGGCGGATGGCGGATTTGGCGAGGGTAATGATCTTAATGACTTTGAGGCGGTTGCTGGTAATTTCGAATACTTCGTCGACCAGTTCCTTTGTGGCCATCGCGGGATCATAGAAAGTGAGCGCGGTTTTGTTCCGGATATATTCATAATCGCCGCGCTTGGGGTACGTTTCGCCCATCCCGTTTTCGAACAGCCCGGAGCTGCCGGTGAGGATGAGGGATTTCACCCTTTCAGGATGTTTCAGGATATAAACGAGCGCCACATGCCCGCCCAGGGAGTTACCCATGAGGTGGAAGTTGTTGTAGTCGCGGGCTTCAATAAATTTATGCACGTATTTGGCCAGGCCGCCTACGGAGGTTTCCAGGATATTCAGGTCAAACAAGGGCAGCATGGGGATTACCACTTTATTGAATTGCTTGAAATATTCGATGGTACCGCTGAAATTACTCAGGGCACCGAACAGTCCGTGCAAAAGTATAATCGGTTCTCCTTCTCCTTCTTCGATGAACTTGAATTTGCCCTGTGTTTTGATTTCGTAATTCATTACCGTTGCTTGAAGTCAATTTTGCGCTAAAATAATTCTTTTTCTTAATTCAAATAACCTCCGTTATCAGGGAGTTTGTACCGGTATCTTCCCGGCGGCGCCTTCAAAAAAGGCCTCCAGTTCGGCAAAAACATCCCTGAACAAGGGAATTATCGTCCCCAGGCGGTCCATCACCCAGGGCCCAACAGGCTCGATATAGGGATATACAACGGATTGGAGCTTGGTCTCCGGATTCAGCAGGTACAGTTGATTGGCCATCCACAGCAACACGCTGTATACGATCGTGAACAGGGTGGCGTATAAAAGGATGCCACCCAGCCGGTTAAGCCATCCCAGCATCGACCATTCCACTACTTTCTGCAGGGCGGCCGCGCCGAGGCGGATCAGCACCACTACCGCCAGAAATATAACAAAAAAACAAACTACCGGCCACCACCGCCCGTCCATACCCGACTGCCCCAGCCATGCCGCCAGTACAGCAGACAGCTTCAGGGCGGCGGCTAACCCGATCACGCACGCCACCAGCGAGAAAACGGCGGCGATAAATCCCCGCACGAATCCCCGGTACAGCGCGTACGCCATGAGAATGGCGAAAACTACGTCGATGGCCAAAGGCAGGTTATTTGGTCAGTAATTCCTTCACCAGGGCGGAAATCGCCTTACCGTCGGCCTTTCCGGCCAGCTGCTTGGTAGCGGCTCCCATCACTTTACCCATATCGGCAGGGCCGCTGGCGCCCACCGCCGCGATGATCCCCGACACTTCAGCGCGGAGCTCTTCTTCGGTCAGCTGCTTCGGCAGGTAACGCTCGATAATCGCCAGCTCCTCTTCCTCTTTCACGGCCAGGTCCGCACGGTTCTGCTGGCGGAAGATCTCGATGGAGTCTTTACGCTGCTTGGCAAGCTTCTGTAACAGTTTCTGCTCGTCGGCCTCCGTCAGTTCTCCTGAAGCGCCTTCGGCGGTCTTAGCCACCAGCACGGCGGCCTTGATGGCGCGCAGGGCGCGCAGTTCGGCTTCCGCTTTGGCCAGCATGGCGGTTTTTATAGCTGCGTTGATCGTTAACTCTAAAGACATATTCCGGGTTTGTTACTGGTTTTGATTTTTGAGTTTCTCTTCGAATTTCTTGTAGAAATCGGCGGCAAATGCACGGATATCGTTCGCCTGATCCGCCCAGGGCGTGGCGCGCTGATAGGTATCGGCCATGGTCATCATGGTCTGGTAAAAGAAATCAGCCATTTCGTCCACCATCATTTCCTTGGTCCACAAATCGATACGAAGGGCGGTACGGTCGGTGCCATCCCAGAATGCCACCATCATGGCCTTGGCTTTGTTCATGCGGTCGGCCGTACTGTCTGTAGCGGTCCACTCAATGGATTCGGGCACTTTCTGCTCGTCGAGCGCAACCTGTATCTGGATGGTAGATTTTTTCGTCATGTATTTTTTCTGTTTGAGTCGCAAAAATAAGCAATTACCGGGCAAAGTCAGGCGGTAACGATCTGCCCGAGGGTTTCCGCCGCGTCGTCCCAGCTGGGAACGTGGCCGATGTGGTTGAGCAACCGGCTTCGAAGCATTTCGTCTTTATACAGGGCGCTCATCTTCTCGGAAAGGTCGGTAACGTCGTCCGGCACGGAATTGAGCGCCGCGTCCTGCCCGGCTTCGGGCGAAGCGCCGGCATACAGCGCCACGGCTGGCACTTTGCACTTCTGCCCGGCGAGGATGGGCACCGCCAGCCCGTCGGCCCCGGCGGTATGCACGATGGCGTACGCCCCGCCCATGAGGCGCGCAAGGGTTTCAGCGTCGGCGTCTTTGATCCAGATTACGTCTTGCCGGAATTTATACGTCTGCAAAGCCTGCACGATATCTTCCCCTTCCGCCGTAGCCTGCCCGGCCAGTATCAGCTTAATGCTGGACCGGAGGCGCTTTTTCAGCATGGAAAAGGCTTTCAGTAAAGGAATAATATTATTGGAAGGATCGATGCTGCCCACGGCCAGGTAATATTCCATCCCGTCGGCGTATTCCCTTTTCACTTCTTCCCTTTCTTCCCAGTTCAGCGCCACAAACACTTCGCTCACACCGGGCGTCAGCATGCGGATGCGGTCGCTCACGCGGGGGAAGCGGTTGGTGAGCTGCTCTTTCGTAAACTCGGAAAATACCCCCACCGCTTTGAAACGACGGATATTCTCGTCGGTGGTAGCCCCGAAAGGGAGGATCCCCGTGCGGGTCATGACGAGAAAAGCGTCCACATCGAAGGGAATCGGCAGCACATCGTTGAAGTACAGCACGCGATCGGCCTGCACCTTTTTCACCATCTTCGGCCACTGGTACCGCCGCCAGATAAATTGGCCTGCTTTCCCTTTGAACAGGGGCTTGCACACCGCCACCTGAACGTTCAGGGGCAGGGGCTCCGCGGGCAACCAGGGCCCGGCGGCAATGAGCACAAATTCCACATCTGGGTGCAGCCGGGCGATCCGGACCAGCATTTCAGTTGGCACATTCCCTGTATCGGCAGGCGTATCCTGCATCAGGGGCAGCGCATTCACGGCTATTCGCATGAAAATCTATTAAATCAGTGCACAAACCTAAATAAAAAAAGGGTGTTCCCGGCCGGGAATCGCCCTTTTACTTTATGGCAGCAGTTTTTAAACGGTTTTGTTCATCACCCCGAAGCGGTAGGTTTTCGTGTTCCCGGGCTTGTTATTCGATGTGACCGTCACCACGATATCAGCAACCTGCCGTTGGGGGAGATTGATGAGCGTGATGGTGATTTCACCCTCCTTGCTGATCACGGCCGCGTTCTGCGGGATCGGATCGCCGTTGGGCGCGGTGGCCGTAACGGTGATGGTGACGCCGTCGGGCGGGAGGGGCTTGGATGTCAGCTTGATCGAAACCTGCAATGTAGCCCCGGTGGCGGCGTTATCGTCGCGGTTGAGGTGGATACCCGGAATTTCGGCCAGCAGTTCCGATTCTTCACCCGGACGGGGAACGGGATCGCCGCTTTTTTCTTTTTACAGCCCGAAGCCACGAGGGCGACTGCGCAAAGAAGCATACAAAGGGTTCTCGTCAGAGACATGGTAATCTTATTAAAATACTTAAAATTAAAAATAAATATAATGCCCGTCAAATTTTTCCACGGACGTCCATCGCATCACGGAGGCCGTTGCCGAGAAGATTGAAAGCCAATACCAAAAGCATTATCGCCAGTCCGGGAGCGAGGGCCAGCAGGGGATTATGGGTGATGATGAAGTTGTAGTTTTCCTTGATCATGAGCCCCCAGGAAGGCTGCGGCGGTTGCACCCCCACGCCCAGAAAACTCAAACCCGCTTCTACCACTATGGCGGTGGCGAAGTTGCCCGCGGCTACTACCATCACGGGCCCCATGATGTTCGGGAGGATGTGTCGGACGATGGTGCGGGTGTGCCCGTACCCCAGCGCCCGCGTGGCTTCCACGAACTGCAGCTCCCGCAGCCCCAGCACCTGCCCCCGTATGATGCGCGCCACGCTCACCCACATGGTGAGCCCCACGGCGATGAAGACCTGCCAGAATCCTTTCCCCAACGCCAACGTGATGGCAAACACCAGCAGCAGCGTTGGCATGCTCCATATCACATTGATGAGCCACATCACCCCTTCGTCTACCGCCCCGCGGAAATAGCCCGCCACGGAACCCAGCAGGATCCCGATCGTCAGCGAAATCAGCACCGCGATGCACCCCACACTCAGGCTCACCCGCGTGCCCACGAGCAAACGGCTCAGGATGTCGCGGCCGAATTTATCAGTCCCCAGGCGGTAGGTTTTACGTTCCAGATGCTCTTTTTCCACCATCGCCCGCGCCCCGGCCAAATCAGTAAGCGCCGAATCCTTACCGTACAATACCTGCGCCAGCGAATACGCTGCCGGAATGGTGGAGGTTTCGTCGGCATATTTTTCTACGAGGACGGAATCATGGGAAAAACGCCAGGCGGTAACGGGTAACAGCACGTTTGCTGGTGTTTCACCGTAAATAAGGCGGTGGAAAAAACCTTCGTCCTGCGGCGCATGCGCTTGCCGCAGGGAGAGCATCTGCACGGAGAACCCGGGCCGCTGCCCACCGATTTCCAACACCATCCGGTTGGCATGCGAAGTGCCGTCGGGCGCCAGGAAATATGCAAACACCGCCACCACCAACGCCAGTAAAATGACGGCCAGTCCGGCCACCGCGCCCTTGTTGCGCCGCAAGCGCTTCCATGCCTGTTGGGTAAATGCATCCATGCGGTTACCAAAATAGCGTAAATACGAGACTTTTCGGAAGAATTGCCTGCGCGTTTTTTTTCATTTATGACGATCGTCCATATATAAGGACATCGGCGCCATCAGCGAACCTATATCACACGAAAATCAACAAA
This sequence comes from Chitinophaga pollutisoli, assembly GCF_038396755.1. NCBI lineage: Bacteria > Pseudomonadati > Bacteroidota > Chitinophagia > Chitinophagales > Chitinophagaceae > Chitinophaga > Chitinophaga pollutisoli. Next base: position 2,824,102 of record NZ_CP149822.1, read on the forward strand.
CAGACATCAATCCGTACAATAACAAGGCTTTCAAATTTCGTAATTTCTGATACACAGATGCCAATGTATTGCTTAAGACGAGACACAGAAAATATCCGTTAAGACAAGAACCAGCACAGTGAATTTTATTGCTTGAGACAAAACATTAAACCCATCAGGAATCTATGCCCGAAGCAGGACACAATTAATCAATCATCCCAATAGTAACCAATTTTTCACTCAACATTAAACGACACAGTTTATGGAAACACTCCAATTGCCGCAGATTTTCTGCCCTTTCCCCACTATGCTCAACCCATTCGCCAAGGAAGCTGAAAAACACACCGCCGAATGGGTAGCGCGGTTCGGCCTGGTAAAATCCGAAAAAGCGCGCGAACGCTTTAACCGCGCCAAATTCGCCATGCTATCGTCACGGGCGTTCCCGACAGCCGGGCGTTTCGAGCTTTGTATCGCCGCGGAATTCAATACCTGGCTGTTTTTGCTGGACGACAAAAACGACGAATCCATGTTCGGGAAAGTCGATTACCTGCAGATGGTCCACTCGTTCGTTAGCCAGATCCTCCGCAACAGCACGGTAGTGGCGCCGGAAGAAGGGATGGCGCTGGCCGAAAGCTTCGCCGACCTCTGGAAACGCATGCGCCGCATCGGCAGCCCCGCCTGGCAGCAGCGCTTTGTGAAAAGCATGACCGATTACCTCGACGCCTGCCTCTGGGAAGTGCAAAACAGGGTGGCTCACAAAGCGCCGTCCGTAGCCGACTACATTGAAAAACGCCCCTACACCGGCGCGCTCTATGCCGACATCGAGCTGATCGAGATCCTCGAAAGCATTTACCTGCCCGACGAAGTGCGCCATCACGAAACCGTGCAACAGCTGTCGCTTGCCTGCAACAACGTGGTTTGCTGGGCTAACGACCTCTTTTCGTTCGACAAGGAACGCCGCCAGGGCGATGTGCATAACCTGGTAGTGGTATTGAAGGAAGAGCGGTCCCTCACGCTGGAAGCCGCCGTGGCGGAGGCCGCGCGCATGCACGACGAAGAAGTGCGCCGCTTCATCGCGCTGAGCGAGAACGTCCCGAATTTCGGGGAAGAAGTGAACGACGAGCTGCAGCGCTACATCGGCGTCCTCAAAGCGTGGATGCGCGCCAACCTCGACTGGAGCTTCGGCGATACGGCGCGCTACCGCATGCACATCCGCGAAACCGCCAGCGGCAACTGGCTCATCTCACGGATATGATGCAACGAAAAAGAAAGGGCGGCTAGTGAACCTGCCGCCCTTTCCATTCGTAAGATCCGAATTTGCCCAGCCATCCGGCGAGCACAACATAAATAATATGGAACGGCTGCCCGGGAATGAACCACGGGAGCAGGGAGCCTTTGCCGAAAAAACTGGCCACGGGGATAAGGAAACACAGCTCCAGCACCACTTTGTACACCGCCAGCCAGAGCAGCCACATGCGCAGGGCCGGTGTAAAAATCGCCACGATCCCCATGAGCAGGAGCATCACGTTCCAGAGATAAACGATCACCAGCACGCGGGTGATCCGCTTGTCTTCGTACTTATCCGCCTTCGACGACCAGCGGATGCGCTGGTTCATGAAACCTTTCACCGTGTCTACCGGCAGGGTGCGAACGATCGCGTCGGGTGATTTCAGATATTGGACGCTGCCGGGATAGGCGTGGTAGATCTTGTACATGAGCAGCATATCGTCTCCCGATGCGATCATGTCGATCCCGGTGAACCCGCCTACTTCCTCGAACGCCGTTTTCTCGTAGGCCAGGTTGGCCCCGTTGCACATGGTGCCCGATTCCAGGTACGCCACGGCGCCGGTGATACCTTGCATGGTCATGAAGTCGAGGGACTGGAGTTTCTTGAAGAAGTTGTCCTCTTTATGGTACGCCACCGGGGCCGCGATCAGCTTGGGCCGGTGAGTTTCATAACATTTGACGATCGTCTCCAGCCACTTGGAGCCCATCACGCAGTCGGCGTCGGTGGTCACAATGAGGTCGCCGGTAGCGGCGGTTATGGCCGTTTCGATGGCTTTTTTCTTGTACGCGTTGAGGCGCTCTTCCGGGCTGAGGTGGTCGGCCATGCGGATGAGGCGGACGTTGGTGGCGGGGAAGTAGCGGACGGCATCGGCGGTTTGATCGGTGGAGAAATCATCTACCACGATCACTTCGAACAGGTTGGCAGGGTAGCTCTGCTGCTGGAGGGCTTCCAGCAATACCGGCAGGTTGCGCTCCTCGTTCCGGGCCGGGATGATGACCGACACACGGGTGTTGAACGTATAGGCGTGGGCTGAGGGGTCGAATCGCTTCAGGCGGCTCCAGCCATAGAGATACGACAGCATCAAAATACCGTAAAGTAAAGCAAGTCCGAGCGTAATGATCAATAAAGCAGTCATTCCTATGAAATCGAAATATTATTTCTGATGATAAAACCTAGTTGTTCCGTGATGAGCTGGTGGCCCTTATCGAGTACCAGCAGCCTGCAGGGAAAGGAGCCGTCGGCGAAATTTTCGCCGATAACCGGAGGGATAACGCGGTCGTATTTGCCGAAGATCAGCAGCGTATCGATCCCCGCCTGCGCCATCCGGCGTTTGCACAGCTTCTTGCGGGGCAGCATCCGCCGCATGATAGTCCAGACATTGTAAACCAGCTGCCGTTTTTCCAGGCGGTCCATCCGGTGGAGCGCGAATTTGTAGACGCTTTCGTTCAAAAGGCCGCTTCGCCGCCAGAAAGTCAGGAGACGGAAAAAAAGAGCAGGGTTACGGGTATTGTACGAAAAGATCCGGTTTCCCAATATGGTCCTGGTGGCAAACATATGCCAGGGGTTGTTCTTCAACCCGTCGGGCGCCGCCAGGATGAGGTGCCTGACCCTGTCCGCCATTTGCTCAACGATGCATAGGCTTAACCTCCCGCCCATACTATAACCCAGGAGCGAGAAGGTTTGTTTGCCAGTTCTTTCCAATATTTTCTCCGTTAAAGCCGCGAGGTCCTGTTTTTCCATAGGCCGGCCTTCGTTCCAGACCGTCTTCCCATGAAAGGGCATATCTAACGCCACGATAGTAAATATATTGCCCAATCCCGCTTCCATACAACGAAAGTGCGATGCACTTTCGCCGAATCCATGAAAACAGATCAGCAAATCCGGCCCCTCACCGGTTTTTAGACCGGAGAAGGTACTGTCGAGATATGTGAGATTGAATTCCATGGGGCGTTTCCGGGAAGGCGAATTTATAACATTATGCCGCGCAATCATAATTTGTCAATTGACATAATCTCGGTAAATTACGAGTAGACTAAAAAAATCATGCAAAATGGATACCGCGGTTAATAGCAAAGCAGCCCTGAAAGGGGCGGAGTTCCTGGTGAAAGACGCATCCCCTGCAGATGTTTTCATCCCTGAAGATTTTTCGGAAGAACAGCTGATGATCAAAGAAATGGCCGAAACATTCATCGCCCGTGAAGTGACGCCCGTGCTGGACCGGCTCGACAAGCTGGAGGAAGGTCTCATGCCTTCGCTGCTGGACAAGGCCGGCGAGCAGGGATTGCTCGGTGCGGCATTCCCGGAAGAGCTGGGAGGGCTTGGCAAGGATTTTATTACCGCAACCCTGATCAACGAAGCCCTCGGCGCAGGGCACTCCTTTTCTGTAGCGATGGCCGCCCACACCGGGATTGGTTCGCTGCCCATCCTTTATTTCGGCACCGAGGCGCAAAAACAGAAATATATTCCGAAGCTGGCCTCCGGCGAGATGAAAGGCGCTTACGCCCTCACCGAGCCCAACTCCGGCTCGGATGCCCTCAGCGCCAAAACCACGGCTAAACTGTCGGCCGACGGCAAACATTATATCCTCAACGGCCAGAAGATCTGGATCACCAACTCCGGTTTCGCCGATGTATTCACCGTTTTCGCGAAAGTGGACGGCGAGCAGTTCACCGCTTTTATCGTGGAAAAAGGCACGCCCGGCTTCACACTCGGGCCCGAAGAACATAAAATGGGGATCAAAGGCTCCTCCACCCGGCAGATCTATTTCCAGGATGCGGAGATCCCCGCAGAAAACGTACTCGGGCAGATCGGCAAAGGCCACCTCATCGCCTTCAACATCCTCAACATCGGCCGCCTCAAATTGTGCGCCGCCGCGCTGGGAGGCGCCAAAGGCAGCCTGGATATCACCATCAGCTACGCGAAAACGCGCGAACAATTCAAACAACCCATCGCCAATTTCGGCGCCATCAAACATAAACTGGCCGAAATGGCCATCCGCATATGGGCCTGCGAAACGGCCCTCTACCGCACTTCCCAGCTGATCGACCAGCAGGAACACGAGTTGCTCGCCGCCGGCAAAGCCTTCAACGAAGCCCTGCTCGGCGCGGCAGAGGAATATGCCGTAGAATGTGCCATGCTCAAGGTTAACGGCTCCGAAGTGCTCGATTTCGTGGTGGACGAAGGCGTGCAGATCCACGGCGGCAACGGCTTCAGCGATGAATACGTCATCTCCAAAGCCTATCGCGATTCGCGCATCAACCGCATCTTCGAAGGCACCAACGAAATCAATCGCCTCCTCACGCTCGACATGACCCTCAAACGCGCCATGAAAGGGAAGATCGACCTCATGACGCCCGCCATGAGCGTGCAGAAGGAACTGATGAGCATCCCTGATTTCGGGAACGACGACGAAAGCGCCTTCGCCGCGGAAAAGAAATTGATCGCCAACATGAAAAAGGCCATCCTCCTCACCGCTGGCGCCGCCGCGCAAAAACTCATGATGAAGCTGGAATCCGAACAGGAAATCCTCATGAACATCGCCGATATGGCCATCGAAACCTTCGTGAGCGAAAGCGCGCTGCTCCGCCTCATCAAACTCACCGAACAAAAAGGAGAATCCGCCACGAGCCTCCAGGCCGATATGGTGCGCACCTACCTCAACGACGCGGCCGACCGCGTACATAAATCCGGCAGGGATGCAATCAACGGCTTCGCAGAAGGCGATGAACAACGCATGATGCTCCTCGGCCTGAAACGCTTCACCAAAACGGCGCCGTTCAATACCAAGGACGCACGCCGCCGCATCGCCGACAAACTCATCAGCGACGGCAAATACACTTTTTGAGGAGCGGCTGATCATTAACAATTGAAATAGATAACTTTACAAGGAACAGGCCAATGCTTGTTCCTTGTTTTTTTGGACAATAACCATGCGCTATGTTAGAAAGGAAAATCGGGAGCCTGCTGGTGGCAGTGTGCATCGCCGCGCCCGCTATGGCCCAGGAGAAAAGTTTTCTGCGCCTCACCCAGCCCGGCAAACAGAACAACAGTGTCAGTACCGCCCGCCAGTTCCTTGTTGGCTCCACCTGCAAATCGTGCCAGGTGTATGTGAACGCCGAACCGCAGAAAGTGTATCCGACCGGGGCATTCGCCATCGAAGTAACGCTGGGGGAAGGCGGCAACGAATTCCTCGTGAAATCCGTAGGGCCCGGCGGCGATTCGATCCTGCGGTCGGTTTGGTTTACGTATAACGCCCCGCAGGCGCCGCAGCCGGTATCTTCCATCAACATCGCCACGATCCAGACTTTCCCGGAAGGCAACCTGACCGTTGCACCCGGCGACGTGATCCGGGTTCGCGTGAAAGCCATTCCCGGCGGCACCGTAAAACTTGGTGATGCGCTTACGCTGCAGGAGCTACCCGTCGGCGGTTCCCAGCAAATGCCCGGCATCTACCAGGGTTCTTATACCGTGCAATGCGCCGATCCCCTGATCCAGGGCCGGCAATTACCCATTACACTGGATTTTGAAGGCACCCAGGTCAAGCGCTTCACTCCGAATATCTTCACCCTCCGCGACCCGCAGGCGCAACCGCTCGTGGGCAAAACCAGCGGCGACGATCCCATCCTGAAATACGGCCTCGGCGGCGACCGTCTCGGCGGCGCACGCATGGGCAGCCTGGATACGGGCATAGTGCTCAACATTACGGGCAAGGCGGATGGCGATTACCGCGTACAGCTGTCCAAAACCCTCAGCGCCTGGATCCCCCAGGAATTCGTGAAACTTCAGCCCGCGGGCACTTTTCCGCCAACATCCCTCACCGGTTCGTGGCGCGCATGGGGCGATGAAAAGGCGGACTACCTCTCTGTTGCCCTGACGTCGAAACTTCCCTACCGCACCACCCAGCAAAACGATCCCTCCCGGATCGTGATCGATATTTTCGGCGCCACGGCCAACACCAACTGGATCACGCAGCTGGAAAATGCGAAGGAGATCAAAAATGTGTATTACGAACAGGTGGAAGACGATATCCTGCGCGTGGTGATAGAACTGAAGCACACCCAGCACTGGGGGCATTCGGTATACTACAACGGCAATATCCTGACTGTAAAAGTGAAACGCCCACCTTCGAAACCCGGCCTGGGCGACCTCACCATCGCGGTAGACGCGGGCCACGGCGGCAGGAACCTTGGCGCCCAGGGGCCTACGGGCGTATATGAGAAGGAAATGGCGCTGGCGGTGGCCGTGGCGCTGCAACAGGCGCTCCAGCGCGAGGGCGCCCGCGTAGTCATGACCCGCGTAAACGATTCGTACATCGATAATAGTTACCGCGTGGTTTCGTACCGCGATAAAGACCCGGATCTGCTGGTCAGCATCCATCTTAACGCTTCCTCCGACCCCGTGCGGATACAAGGTACCAGCACTTATTACAAGCATATCGGTTTCCGGCCGCTGAGCCAGCATATTTACAAACGGCTGCTGGAACTGGGCCTGAAGGAATTCGGAAATGTGGGCAGTTTCAATTTTGCGCTGAACAGCCCTACCGAATACCCTAATGTGCTGGTAGAGACCCTATTCCTGAGCCATCCCGAGGATGAAATGCGGATCCTCGATCCGGGCTTCCGGCGGGAGATGGCGGGGAAGATCGTGGACGGGATAAAGGATTTTGTAGCGGAGGGCTATGCCAAAGCGGAATGAGGCGGGGATGGAATAGAAATGGCCCCCGCAGAGGGAGCCATGTAATACCGGTGAAGGTATTTCCATATCCAGAACGAATCTTTAGCGGAGGTAGCAGGTGATGAAGCCAGCACGTATGCATCCCCGCCTTAAGGCGGTTATATTCTCATGTCTATTCAGTCTTCTTTAATTTTGGAACCGGGAAACTGGGGCCTTTTCCGGGCCCGGACTGTCTCCGGCGCCATAGTGCAAAGGTGTCCATTTGACCGCAGGCGGCCAATACCCACAAGTGAGTATTTTTACCGGAAATAATTACCCTACTATATTAGTAGATTAATGATTATCTTTGGCGGACGGCGGCTGAGGGATATTTCGTATCTTTAACGTTATCCGTTGATAAATATAAACTTATGAGCCAACTGGTAGAAGAGTTTGACGCATACCGGAGCAAGATGAATGAAGTGATCCTTGGAAAACAGAACCTGGTGCTCAACCGGCTGTTCAATCTGGATACCAATACCTATGCGGAAGGCGCGCTGTCCGTGAAAACGAAGGAATTGCTGGGCCTGGTGGCTTCGATGGTGCTTCGTTGCGACGATTGCATCAAATATCACCTCGGGAAATGTCATGAGCAGGGCGTGACCACGCAGGAACTGTATGAAGTTTTTGCAGTGGCCAACATTGTGGGCGGCACGATCGTGATTCCGCACACCCGCCGGGCAGCCGAGTATTGGGAAGAACTGATCAATTCGTAACTTTACATTCCAAACTTTATATATACAAATCAATGTCAACAGTTACCGCTTCTCCGCAGCCATTAACGGCCAAAGATTTTGCAACCGACCAGGAAGTACGCTGGTGCCCGGGTTGCGGGGATTATTCCATATTGAAACAGGTGCAAACCATTATGCCCGGACTGGGCGTTCCCCGCGAAAACATCGTGATCGTATCCGGTATCGGGTGTTCTTCGCGTTTCCCGTATTACATGAATACGTACGGCATGCACTCGATCCACGGGCGTGCCACGGCCATCGCTTCCGGCCTGAAGGCCACGCGGCCTGAGCTGAGCGTATGGATCGTGACGGGCGACGGCGACGGGCTGTCCATCGGGGGGAATCATACCATTCACCTGCTGCGCCGTAATTTCGATGTGAACATCATGTTGTTCAACAACCAGATTTACGGTTTAACGAAAGGACAATATTCTCCCACTTCCGAAACCAATAAAGTAACGAAGAGCACGCCCTACGGCAGTATCGACCATCCGTTCAACCCGATGGCGCTGGCAATGGGCGCGGATGCGACTTTCATTGCCCGGAGCATGGACCGTGACCCGAAGCACCTCCAGGAGATGCTGAAGCGGAGCCACGCGCATAAAGGAGCGTCGTTCCTGGAGATTTACCAGAACTGCAACATCTTCAACGACGGCGCTTTCGAGGTGTTCACCGAGAAGTCCAGCAAGGCAGACAATACGCTGTTCGTAGAGCAGGGGCAGCCGTTGGTGTTTGGTGCGCAGAAGAACCTGGGGGTTCGGCTGGATGGTCACAAACCGGTGGTGGTGGACCTGAACGACGGTCAGTTCAGCGCGTCGGACCTGTGGATTCACGACGAGCAGGATTTCGGCAAGGCGCAGATCCTCACCCGCATGTTCGACGACGCACGGATCGAAGGGCATTTGCCGCGTCCGTTCGGCGTATTCTACCAGATTTTCCGTCCTACCTACGAGGAAATCATGTTGGCGCAGCTGGAAGAAGCGAATGCGAAGCGCGGCCCCGGCAGCCTGGACAAACTCCTGGCCGGCAACGAAACCTGGACGATCGCATAGTATCATATCAACGCATTTTACAAGGCCGCACACATTGCGGCCTTTTTTTATATCCGGATTTCCGACCCTCTCCAAACGCAGCCCCACCTTAGCTTTCCATCCACTTCCTCCACTCGAAAGAGATACCGGCCTCCGAAAACCGGAGATGCATTTTTAGGTGCATTACTTCGTAAGCGCGACATTTGAGAAGTTAATCCAATTACCACTATTAAACGTTGAACGCATGAACCTGGATACGTATCCGGTTGAATCATCCGATGATTTGTTAACACATTTATTTATGAGTGATGGGCCGAATGGGAAGATATTGAAGCGGATCGAATTCCAACATACTAAACCGGGTTGTTACAATCTTGCTTTCGGAGATTGGAAGGAAGAGGATCAGCGATTAGATGATACGATAAGAAGCAATAATAAAGATCTTGAGAAAGTGCTGTCGACCGTCGCCATGGTTGTGGATTTGTTCCTGACGGCGTCACCTTCGGCAAGGATAGAGATGACAGGAAGCACGGCATCGAGAACTCGATTATACCAAATGAAAATCCTCCAAAATTTGCAGAAAATCAATGAGCACTACATCATAAAAGGGCACAATGGCAATGCGTGGGAAGTAATTAATACAGCGATGATTTACTCAGCTTTTTTTATCGAACACAAAAAATATGCATGATGAAAAAGAGAACAACAACAACAACATCTGAGGTTCCGTTTGATATATACAAATGGGGTGCAAATGCCAAAATTACGATTAAGCCCAGGTCTTACTTCCCGGATGCCAGCAATCATCCATTCTTCAAACGCAAGTTGGAGGCGGCATTGGAGCGGGCTAAAATTCCAGGATATCACGATTACTGACAGGCATTCATCATCTCGGGCATTCTCAAAGCCCCGTTAAACTTATGCCTCATTTGCATTGGAGCCCAGTAATCATTAAGATTTGAATATTTTCAAAACTGAGGAGAACTTATTATTCACACGATTAACCCATTTATGCGAGGATGCCATTAAAAATTGGAAGGTATTCGAAACAGGGTGGATATTATTATTCGCAGCCATTAATGCGAGGATGCCATTAAAAATTGGAAGGTATTCGAAACAGGGTGGATATTATTATTCGCAGCCATTAACCCGTCAATGCGAGAAATCCCCCCGCCCAGGAGCACCTGGTACAGCAGGGCGAGCCCGAAGATGATCATGCAAACGCCCGCCACCCTGTTCAACCAGAGTACATTCGTGAGCGTCAGCTTATGACGGATTTTATCGGAAACGAAAACTTTCAGGATATCTGCAGACAATACAAACAACAAGCAAACCGTGTACATCGTAAACCGGTAACTCACATCCAACGGCGCATTCGCCACACAAACCCCCAACCAGAATAATATCACCCCCGGATTCAAGGTATTCATCAAAAAGCCCCCCAACCAGATCTTCGCATAATCACGCGTCCTGAACATCTCCGGACGCTCATCCCCCGTCACGATCCGCACCTTCTTGAAAAATAACCCGTACACACCCATGCAGATCAATAAGATACCCCCACAAATTCCAATAATCCGGGTATGCGCTCCCAGGCTCCCAATAAACGAAGAAGCCAGGTTCCCCAGCAACACAAACATAATATCACTCACGGATACGCCCAGGGCAAAACTAATCCCAGCACGCCAGCCGTTGCTGATGCTATACTTGATAATGGCGAAAATCACCGGCCCTACAGAAACCGATAAAAACACGCCTAAACCTAATCCTGCGATAATGGCGGCAGTCATTCCCTAAAATACACTAGGCTTTCACGCCCGCTTTGGTGATGAGGAATTGTTCCCAGTCCTTCAGCTTTTCGCCTTTCAGCACCCGCGGGAACTTGTTCATGGCTCCTTCTTTGCCCTTGCAACGCAGGTAATCAAGGAAAACCTGGTTAGGCATGATCTCTACAAAAATTTCTTTCAACGCGGAAGTCCGTTCAACGGCGTAGTCGTCGTTCACCTCACTCAGCGTTTGGTCGATGATCTCCCGCACTTTCGCGGCGTCCACATTCGTGGCGTCCGTACCGATATACCACCGGTGCGCAAAAAGATTCTCATATTGGAAACCCGCCACCGTAAACTCACGGATCGTAATCCCCAGTTTACGCTGCACGGTGTCGATCGCCTTGTTCATGTTATCGATGCTCATGTGCTCACCCGCCAGGCTCAAAAACTGCTTGGTACGGCCCACGATCACGATCTCATGCTCCTTCACGGAAGTAAACTTCACCACGTCGCCGATGAGGTAACGCCAGGCGCCGGAGCAGGTCGACAGCATCACGGCATATTCCTGGTCTTCCACCACTTCGTGGATCATATATGATTTGGGATTCGGCTTCACTTCGCCGTCCGCATCGAAATTTTCCTCATTAAAAGGGATGAACTCGTAGAAAATTCCCGTGTTCAACACCAGTTTTATCCCCTTCACCCCCGGCCGCGCCTGGAAGCCGAAAGACCCTTCCGAGGCCATGTACGTCTCGATAAAAGTGATGGGTTTGCCCAACAGCCGCTGGAAACTCTCGCGGTAAGGCTCGAAGCTCACGCCACCGTGGATATAAATGGCCAGGTTCGGCCAGATTTCGTGGATATGCTTGACGTTATGGTACTTGATGATCTCCTCCAGCACAATCTGCACCCAGGCAGGTACCCCGCAAACCGTTCCTACATCCCACTGCGGCGCCTTCCGTACGATCAGCTTGATACGCTGTTCCCAGTTCGGCTTGCGGGAAATCTGGCTGCCGGGCTTGTAAAACCGGCGGAACCATTTCGGAATATTTTTAGCCTGGATACCGCTCATGTCGCCCTCGTAGTAATCCCCCTTCTCGAAAAGGGAAGTAGTGCCCCCCAACATGAGAATCCCCTTGGTGAACGACTTCGGCGGTACGTTGAAGTTAGCCATGGAATACAACTGCTTCACACCCACCTTCTTCACGGTACGCAGCATGTCGCGCGTAACGGGAATGTGCTTGCTGGCAGACTCGGAGGTACCCGAGCTCAAAGCGAAATACTTGATCTTCTCAGGCCAGCTTACATTCGCCACGCCCTCCAGGCACTTATGCCACCACTCCGCGTGCATCTTGTTGTAGTTATGCACGGGAACCGTCTGCCGGAAGCGCGCTACCCAATTGGGGGCATGTAACATGTCCTCAAAATGGTAGTGCTCGCCGAACTGCGTATGCTTCGCTTTTTCCATCAACCTGCGCAATACCTGCATCTGGTATTGTCGCGGCGTCCCCAGCTTAAAAGTGAACTGTTTCCTTATTCGTAGGGATCTGGATATCAGGTTACCAATAATGGCCATTAATTGCGGATTCTAAGTTTGAAAAGCAAAAATAGTTAATTCGTTGTAATTCGGGGGAAGTTGGCTAAGCTTCGTACATTTGCGCCATGTTGAAAACTACGTTACTCAAAGCTACTGAAGCCGGGGCAAAAGTTTTGCAGGAATATTTTAACGGTACTTTCACGATTTCTCACAAAAGTACGGTCAACGACCTGGTGACCGAAGCCGACAAAAAGGCCGAAGCCGCCATCATCGATGTTATCCGGGGCGATTACCCCGACCATTTCATCCTCAGCGAAGAAGCCGGTTCCCTCGAAACCGCGTCCACCATTAAATGGATCATCGATCCCATCGATGGTACCGTCAATTTCGCGCATGGCATCCCCCTTTGCTGTGTAAGCATCGGCGTGGAACAGGACGGTGAAATGATCCTCGGAGCCGTGTACAACCCGATCATGAACGAGCTTTTCTTCGCCCAGAAAGGGTTCGGCGCCACGCTCAACGACAAGAAAATCTCCGTTTCCTCCAAACCCCACCTCGCCAACGCCTGCCTCGTAACCGGTTTTCCCTATAAATTCGAAAATTCAGATACCAATCCCCTCGCCACCCTCCAGTCGTTCGTGCAGCAAGGCCTCCCCGTCCGCCGGCTCGGCTCCGCCGCCATCGACCTGTGCTGGGTTGCCTGCGGAAGGTTCGACGGTTTCTGGGAACACCATCTCAACCCATGGGACTCCGCGGCCGGGTATCTCATTGTCCAGGAAGCGGGAGGAAAAGTGACCGATTTCAAAGGAAACGCCTATTCCCCCTACCAACCGCATATCCTCGCCACTAACGGCCACATTCACGAAGGCATGCTGGAAGCGATCAACAATATTCAATAATCATGGAAGAAAGAACTGAAATAAACGACCTTGGCGAATTCGGCCTGATCGACCGCCTCACCCGCAATTTCGAAATCCGCAACGCCGGCACCATCCTCGGCGTGGGCGACGATGGCGCCGTGATCGATCACTTCGGCAAACAAACCGTCGTTTCCACCGATATGCTCGTGGAAGGCATCCATTTCGACCTGATGTATACCCCCCTGAAACATTTGGGGTATAAATCTGTGATTGTCAACCTCTCCGATATTTACGCGATGAACGCCGTGCCCACCCAGGTCACGATGAGCATCGCCTTCTCCAACCGCTTCTCTCTCGAAGCGCTCGACGAATTCTACGATGGCGTTTACGCGGCCTGCGAACGCTACAACGTAGACCTCATCGGCGGAGATACCACTTCCTCCCAGAAAGGATTCATTATCAGCGTCACGGCGATCGGTGAAGTAGCGCCCGGGCAATTCGTAAAACGCTCCACCGCCCAAAAAGGCGACCTCCTTTGCGTTTCCGGCAACCTCGGCGCCGCATACCTCGGCCTTACCCTCCTGGAACGTGAAAAACAGATCTTCCTGGAGAACCCGAAAGTGCAGCCAGACCTTGAAAATCAAACTTATATCATCGGCCGGCAGCTGAAACCGGAAGCCCGCCAGGATATAGTCGCCTTCCTCGCCGAAAAAGAGATCATCCCGACTTCGATGATGGATGTGAGCGACGGCCTCAGCTCCGAAATCCTCCACATCTGCCGCCAGAGCGAAGTTGGTTGCGTACTGTACGAAGATAAAATCCCCGTGCACGACGATGCCCGCCAGATGGCCATGCAATTCGGCCTCGATCCCACCGCCTGCGCCCTCAGCGGCGGCGAAGATTATGAGCTCCTGTTCACTATGAAACAGGCAGATTATGATAAAATCGTACTAAATGAAGAAATCGCCGTGATCGGGTACATCACCGGCCCGGAAGAAGGCGCGCATATCATTACCCGAGGGGGAAACAAACATGAAATCACCGCCCAGGGATGGAACGCTTTCAAATAGTGTAAAATCGCTATAAATATAAAAAAGCCCGGTTCGAAGTGAGAACCGGGCTTTTTTAGTCTAAAAATCTACTATTTTAAAAACTGGACTGTTGTGCGTGGGGTCCTGTCCCTCCACCGCATCCAATCCCAATTTAATCTTGTACCGGCCCGCCATCTTAGAACCGGGAATCTCGATATCTACGGAATCCCTCCCCACCAAATCCTTCAGGTACACATCCGTATCCCACACCACCGGCGGCATCCCTTCTTCCGAAATCAAATACCGCAACCTGGGACCATCTCCCACCACCGGTACCGCCTTGCCATAGTAATTCTTCACTGCAAACCGGTATTTCACCGGTTGCCCGCGCTGTGCTTCCGTACGGTGGAACTCCCTTTGCGCCGGCACCAGCTGTAGCAGGCTGTAAGAATGATAATCTTGTATTTCCCGCCCGAAGAAAGCTCCCTGCGAGGTCTTAATCCCCTGGCTCTCCCGGAAATAATCTCCGTTATCTGTCGACAACCAAACCGTTTTCCCCCATAAACCTTCCTCCATCGGCCAGAAATTGTACTGGCTCCGGCGGTTTTTGATGGTATTGAGGCTATAAGCGGATTCGCCCTGGTAAAACATGTATTTCGACGGTTTTTGGTAACTGTTGAGGAATACAACCGGCCTTTGGCCCGCCTGCTCCTTCACTACGGCCGTCCATTCGCGGTTGTGGTGGATTTCGGGGCGGATGCGCACTCCCGGGAGGAAGTCCCACATCATATACAGCCTTACCACCGCCACCAAAACCAACGTCGGGATCCAGAGCGCTTTGAATACCTTCAGCGAATACCCCTGCCGAACAATCCCCTGGTGCGCGAGCACCATCGCCGGCGTAAATACCATCACCGTCCAGTTGGCCTCCACGCGCCCTTTAAAGGTGCTCAACAGGAAAAACGCCAGCACCCCCACGAGCGAAAACTTCATCGCCCGCTCGAAACTATCCTTCACCGGCACCCGGAAAGCATAATACAACACCAGCCAACCTACCAGCGGCCCGAACAGCAGCAACTGCCCCGCCAGATAATCCAGCGTAAAACTGTAATGATAAGCTTTGGCGTTCCTTTCGAAAAGATGGTATTGGACGGAGGGGAAGTCGTGCGCATATTGCCAGTACAGGTGCGGGAAGAACAATGCGGTAGTAATAAGCACCGCTGCCCAGAATCGCGGCAGTTTCAGCAGGTGCAGGTTCGACAACACGGTAAAAAACACCAGCAGCACCCCGTGGTATTTGCTGTAAAACATCAGCGCCATGCTCAAACCCAACAGCAGCGTGTTTTTCCAGTTTTGAGCGGCGAGGAAGTTGCGGTAGAGATAAAAATATAAAGCGGCGAAAAAGATCAGCGGAATATCCGGGACGGCAAGGATCCCCCCGAGCTGCATCGCTCCCAAACACGCCAGCAGCAGGTAAAAAACGGTATTGTTCTTTTCGGACAGCAGCTTGTCGGTCAACACGAGCGTACCTACATTCAGCACAACCATCCCCAGCCGCACGCCCAGTTCGTTATGGAACAACGCGTAGCCGGCTTTGATCAGCAGCGCGATCATGGGCGGGTGGTCGAAATAGCCCCAGTCGAGATGGCGCGAATATACCCAATAATACGCTTCATCGTCCATCAGCTCGGTAAAACAAGCCTGGACGATCGCAAGCAGTGCCCAGATAGCCAGCACCGTGTTTTTGTACTGGTTCTTCGTAAAAAAGCGGATCATAGTGGGGCGAAGTTAGCCAAATCCCCCGCTATTTCTTAAAGGATCATGAACCGGTCGGCGTCTTTCATGAAGGGGAATTTGCCGCGCAGCTCATCGAGGTGCTGACGGGAAAGGGTGTACGTAAATACGTCTTCTTCGTGCGCCCGCTGGTAGATGATTTCGCCGACGGGGTCAATGAGGCTGGTGTCGCCGCTGTGGTAGATGTCGTTGCCATCGTTGCCCACGCGGTTCACGCCGATCATGTAGCACTGGTTTTCGATGGCGCGCGCCTGCAGGAGGGCTTTCCAGGGAACGTTGCGGCGCTCGGGCCAGTTAGCTACGTTCACAAGCACGTCGTATTCCGGCTGGCCGTCTTCTTTGATGGTATTGCGGCTCCAAACGGGGAAGCGCAAGTCGTAGCACACGGTCAGGCAGATTTTCCAGCCTTTCACCGAGGCAATGAGACGTTTGCCGCCCGCTTCGTAGTGGTTATCTTCTCCGGCGAAACCGAAACGGTGACGCTTGTCGTATTGTCCGAATTGCCCGTTGGGGAGCATCCAGATAAGGCGGTTGTAGTACTGGCCTTCTTCTTCGATGATGAGGCTCCCGGTGATGATGGCGTTTTTCTGTTTCGCTTTCTGCTTCATCCATTGAACGGCGCTGCCATCCATGGTTTGCGCCAGCTTCTCGGGCTGCATGCTGAAACCGGTGGAAAACATTTCCGGTAGGATGATCACTTCCGTCCTTTCTTTGATCGCGTCGATCTTTTCATCGAACATGGCCAGGTTGGCCGCGATATCTTCCCAATGCAAATTCGCCTGAACGAGCGAAACGGTTAAATCTGACATACAATTATGGATTCCAGGAATTCGACCTCAAATTTACGCCGCATTAACTTAGAAAGTTTTGAAATGATGCAGCGTTATTCGGCTTTTTTTGAAATTTCTTCAATAGCCTCCCGCGACAAATCCTGCTCGAAGCCCCTTTGCAGGAGATACTGCAACGTTTTCCAGGTGCGTTTCATCGGCTGTTCTCCCTTCAGGCTGGCATATTTCCGCTCCGCCAGGTGGCGCAGCACCTTGTCGTATTCTTCCGGGTCGATTTCCGTCAAACCCTTGCGGATACAGTAATCTGACACCTGCTTCTGTTTCAGCATAAGGCTGATCTTCTTGCGGCCCCATTGCCGCATCCGGAACTTCCCGCCGGCGTAGGCGCGGGCGAATCGTTCTTCATTCAAAAAATTATCCTGCACCAGCTGCGCGATGGCTTCGTCGGCGGCGTCGCCGTAAAGCCCCAGGTCGCGGCATTTCTCCTTTACTTCAGAGTGGCACCGTTCCTGGTAAGCGCAGTAGTGGCGCAACTTTTCTATATCGCTGCTGCTCATGGTATGCAAAAAAAGGCCGGCCGTTTATCGGGCCGGCCTGGTGAATATTGTATCCGCGAAATTACTGCCGGACGATCATCAATTTGGCGTAATTGAGCATGATTTTCTTTTCGCCGCCCGCCTTAGGGAACATCACCGTGGCAATACGGTTGTTGGGCGCGCCTTCCAGGCCAATGATCTTGCCGAAGCCGAATTTCTGGTGCTCCACATCCATGCCCACTTCCATGGTTGCCGGATCATCGGCCGTGAAGTTGGCGGAAGGCGTGTGGTTGGCCGCTGTGGGAGAAGAAATCACCCGGGGCCGGGGCTCCTGCTGCGCAGGGCGGGAAGGACCGGCAGCTGCGCCGGGCGCCTTGCGCTTGTCGAACATATTGCCCCAGGAAGCGCCGCCGCCCATGGCGCCGCTGTTGCGGAGGCCGCCGCCGGCATAGCTGCGGTCAAGGTATTTTTCAGGAATTTCTTCCAGGAAACGGCTCGGTTCGTTCTGCTGCAGCTGCCCGAAACGGTAGCGGCTGTTGGCGTAGGTGATGAAAAGACGGCTCTTGGCGCGGGTCACGGCCACGTAGAACAGGCGGCGCTCTTCTTCCAGTTCCTCGCGGGAATTGATGGAAAGCCCGCTCGGGAACAATCCTTCTTCCAGCCCCACGTTAAAAACCACCGGGAATTCCAGCCCTTTGGAGGCGTGGATCGTCATCAGCTTCACCACGTCGCTGTTTTCATCGTTGGTATTATCGGCGTCCGTGAGCAGGGTGATTTGCTGGAGGTATATGCCGAGGGATTTATCGTCGAGCAGCTCACCGTCTTCGGTGGGCGTTTCGGTGAATTCTTTGATGGAGTTCAACAGTTCCTGCACGTTCTCGTAACGCGCAAGGCCTTCAGTGGTTTTATCGTTGAAAAGCTCCTTCACAATTCCCGTGCTCTTACCCACCTGCACCGCCACTTCGTAGGCGTTGTGTTTGTCGAGCATCACGCGGAAGCTCTGGATCATGATCACAAAGTTGGCGATGGCTTCGAGGGTGCCGCCTTTGAAACCAAACTCGCTCGCCCTTTCCAGCACTTCCCAGAAAGTGATATTCTGGTCGTTGGCTATAATTGCGACTTTCTCAAGCGTGGTTTTACCGATACCGCGTACAGGATAATTGATGATGCGCTTGAGGGCTTCTTCGTCGCGGGAGTTGGAAATGATCCGCAGGTAAGCGATGAAGTCCTTGATCTCTTTACGCTGGTAAAACGAAAGGCCGCCGAAGATCCGGTAAGGGATCGCCTGCCTGCGGAGGCTTTCCTCGAAAGAACGGCTCTGGGCGTTGGTACGGTAGAGGATGCAGAAGTCGCGGTTGGCGAAGTGGTTGCGCAGCTTCAGTTCGGCGATGGTATCCGCTACGGATTTACCTTCCTCGTTATCGGTATTGGTCCTTACCAGTTTGATTTTGTCGCCTTCCACATTGTCGGTCCAAAGGTTCTTTTCGATCTGCCCCTTATTTTTCGCGATCACTTCGTTGGCGACGCCGAGGATGGATTTGGTGGAACGGTAATTCTGCTCCAGCTTCACCACTTTCACATCGTCATAATCCTTTTCGAACTGGAGGATGTTTTGAATGGTGGCGCCGCGGAAGGAATAGATGGATTGCGCATCATCTCCCACCACGCAAATATTTTCATGCACCGCACCCAGCAGTTTCACGATCTCATACTGGGCGGGGTTGGTATCCTGGTACTCATCGATCATGATGTACTTGAACTTGTGCTGGTACTTCGCGAGCACGTCGGGGAAGCCCTTCAGCAGCTGGTACATCTTGAACAGCAGGTCGTCGAAGTCCATGGCGCCGTTCTTGTAACAGCGTTTCACGTACAAGTCGTAGATCTTTCCGGTAAGCGGACGGCTGGCGCGCTGGTCCTCCTGCTGGAGGTAGTAGTCCACCTGGTACGCTTCCGGCCCGATGAGGCTGTTCTTCGCCGCGGAAATGCGGTTGTATACGAGATTGGGTTTGTAATGCTTGTCGTCGAGGTTCAGCTCGTTGATGATGGTTTTCACCACGCTTTTGGCGTCGTCGGCATCGTAAATGGTGAAATCGCTGGGATATCCCATTTTCGGCGCATCCGAACGCAGGAGGCGGGCAAACACGGAGTGGAAGGTGCCGATATAGAGATTGCGGGCCTCGTTGCTGCCCAGGATCTTCTCCACGCGCTCCTTCATCTCCTTGGCGGCTTTGTTGGTAAACGTCAGGGAAAGTATATTGAAAGCGTCCACCCCGTTACGCATCAGGTGGGCGATCCGCGTCGTCAGTACTTTGGTTTTGCCCGATCCGGCGCCGGCAATGATCATCACGGGACCCTGTAAGGTGATCACCGCTTCCCGTTGCCGTTCGTTCAGGCCGTCTAAATAGTTTGCACTCATCACTGAAAAAATTTGCAGAGCGTAAAAGTACGGATTGACGGCCGGATCACGAAATAAGTGGATAACTCTGGCCCGTTTCAGGGCATAAAAAAACGGCCCGGAGGCCGTTCTTCGTGATTATTTTTCATTCCTGTCCACCTTCAGGCGATCTTGCCGGTTGGCTACCTCCCAGGCGGTGTAAAACACCAGTTTGGCGCGTTTCGCGAGCAGGTTGTAATGGATTTTCTCCGGTTTGTCGCCCGCGCGGTGGTAATCCTCATGCACCCCGTTGAAGTAGAAGATGATGGGAATTTTGTGCTGCGCGAACATGTAGTGGTCGGAACGGTAGTAGAAACGGTTCGGATCATTGGGATCGTTGTACTTGTAATCGAGCTTCAGCCCGGTGTGCGCGTTGGCCGCTTCGCTGATGGGGCGGAGGTCGGAACTGAGTTTGTCGTCGCCGATGATGTACACATAGTTGGTATCCTGCCTGTGCTCGTCGTCGATCCGCCCGATCATATCGATGTTCAGGTCGGTAACGGTTTGCGCGAGGGGATAGATGGGATGATCGGTGTAGTATTGCGAGCCCAGGAGCCCCTTTTCCTCGCCCGAAACGGTCATGAACACAACCGTCCGGCGGGGGCCTTTCCCGGCTTTCTTCGCTTTCATGAAAGCGTCCGCCATAGCGATAATGGCCACCGTGCCGGAGCCATCGTCGTCCGCCCCGTTATGGATCTTCCCGTCGATCACGCCGATGTGGTCGTAGTGCGCGGTGAGGAAAACGTATTCGTCTTTCAGGTCGGTACCGGGCAGGATGCCGAGCACGTTGCTGGATTTGATTTCTTCGGTGCCTTTGCTGAATGCAAGCGCCGATACCTGCCCGGTTGCGGGCGTGGTGTTGCCGGCTTTGGCGGCTGCCAGCAGTTCGGGCCATTGCTTGCCGAAAATAGCCGACGCCACCTCGGGCGACACGAAATAGCTGTTCGGGATGTACTCCATGTTTTTCATCATGGGCCAGTACAGGCCGGTGCGACGCATGCGGGAGCCACCGCGGCCGCCCAGGTTGGCACGTTCGCTCACTACAAACACGGCTACGGCGCCGTGGTTGGCGGCGGTGCGGAGCCGGTCGGTGAGGGGCGTTCCCTTCCCTTCTGTATCCGCGATCACAACGATTTTCTCAGAAGAACCGGCGCCTTTGTAGGGGTCCATCGCGTCGTTGACAACGCCGAAACCGGCGAAGAAGGCGGGTGTGGCGCCTAATTGCTGGTTGGTGAGCTCTTTCACGGAGCCGTAATATTCCTGGCCGAATGTGAAGGTTTTACCGCCGGCCTGGATGGAGCTTTGGTTGAGGGTATCCTGCAACAACGTGAACGGCTGTTCCCATTCCCCGTTGCCGGCGCCGGGCTGGAGCCCCGCTGCCTTGAACTGCTCGATGATATATTTGGCGGCTTTATACTGGCCGGCTTTGCCGGTTTCGCGGCCTTCCATTTCGTCGCCGGCTACGATAAACAGGTGTTTCTTGAGCTTGGCGGGCGTAATGGTCTCGGCGTAGGACGTAGCAGCGGAGCGCTTCAGCGGCGTGGCGGCTTTCTGTGCGCAAGCGGCGGTCCCTACGGCCAGGAGACAGGCCAGCATGGATTGTTTCTTCATTGGCAGGTTTTTATGCGCTAAAATTAAGGTTTACGGCAGTAGCCACCGCTACCACTCAAATAAAAAGAGGCTGCTTGCACAGCCTCTTTCTTACAGATATTTCGAAAAAACGCCGGTCTGCGAATTACATGCAGGCGATTTTCTTAACACGGTTTTCGTGACGGCCGCCTTCGAAAGGCGTTGCCGCAAATATATCCACCATTTCGGTGGCGGTGGGCACGCTCACAAAGCGCGCCGGGATGCAGATCACATTCGCATCGTTATGGCTCCTGGCCAGGCGCGCCAGTTCGTCGCCCCAGCAGATCGCCGCGCGGATGCCCTGGTGCTTGTTGGCCGTGATGGCTACACCGTTGGCGCTGCCGCAGATGAGGATGCCGAAGGCATGCGTTCCGTCTTCCACGGCGCTGGAAACGGGATGCGCGAAATCCGGATAATCCACGGAGTCCGCCGAATGCGTACCGAAATCTTTTACCGTGATCCCTTTTCCTTCGAGATAGGAAATCACTTCTTCCTTGTACTCGAACCCTGCGTGGTCCGATCCGATGGCGATCGGCAAGGCAAGATCAAATGTCGTCTGTTCCATACCCTATGGGTTTATTTTGGTGTTGGTGTATTGCGTTGCTATTTTATCTTACGACCACTCTTCCACTTCTTCCTTCTCTTTCTTCGCGTATGTTCTGGCCGAGATGAGGATGCTCACTTCATACAGCAGGTATAAAGGTACGAAAACGAGTAATTGGTCCAGTACGTCGGGCGGGGTGATGATGGCCGCCAGGATGAGGATCACCACGATGGCGTGGCGGCGGTAGTTCCGCATGAAGGTAGGCGTGAGGATGCCCAGCTTGGTGAGGAAGTACACAAGTATCGGCATTTCGAACAACGCGCCCATCCCGAGGATGATCTGCGACATCAGCCCGAAATAATCGTCGATGAAGAAGTCGTTCTTGATCACGTCAGACACGGTGTAGCTGGCGAGGAAGTTGATCATGAACGGAGCGATGAGGAAATAGCTGAAGGCGATACCCATGAGGAACTGCAGGCTCACCCAGAAGATAACCCCTTTCGAACCTTTGGCTTCATTATCCTTCAGGGCCGGACGGATAAAGCGCCACAACTCCCAGCATATGTAAGGGAATGCGCCGATAATACCGATGATCATCGCCAGCTTGAATTGGAGCATGATCTGGCCGGCCATTTTCGTGTTCTGGAAAACGATTTCCGGCGGCATGATGCACAATTTGTCGCCCAGGTCCAGTGCATGGCTGACGGAGCAAAGCAAGCGGTAGGTGGGGAACCCGGCCTGCGTGGGGCCGAATATCACTTTTGTAAGGATCCAGTCGGTAAATACGAAGCCAAGGATGCTCACGATAACAATCGCTGCGGCGGAGCGGACCAGGTGCCACCGGAGTTCTTCCAGGTGGTCGAAAAACGACATCTCTGCCTTGTCCTCGTTCTGTGAAAATAACTTCTTTAGCATGCGGTATCAGAATCAGGAGCACAAATATAACATGCCCCGAAGAGTTGAATGTGATAAAAAATGTGGGCTAAGGTAATAAGAAAAATACGAGAAAGTACGAGGAGGAGGATTTAGGGCAAAAAAAAGAGCCAGCCCGAGAAGAATCAAGAGCCGGCCTTTCATCCATTGTTTGTTAACCCCAAAAAAGTTGAATTCGAGAATGTCTTTATTCGCTTCTGTTAGATTGAAACTTGCATCCTTTCATGGCAAGCTATTCAGATGTAAGTCGCAACCGTTACTAAAGCATTCAATTTTCTAAAACAAAAATAGAAAGAAATATCGTATTATCAATGTTACAACAAAGTTTTTTACAACCTTTTAACAAAAATCAAATTATTGTGTTACGTAACAGCACCTATCACACTCCCGCCCGTGTTAATTTTCTACCACTCTTGTAAAAAACGATTTTGCAAAGATGATATTATATATAAAATTAAACTCTACTGAAATCGTTCTTCAACACCTTTACTATCAATCAAACCTGATGCTCCTTAACCCGGATGTAAAGTTTCACGCGCTCACCCCGGCAGCCGGCGAAACCAGCAATTTGTCTAATTTACAGCAACAATCAGGCCGGTTTCCCCTTAATCCAGGATCTTCATTTTCACCATCTCGATCCGCGTATCGGTTACGTTCAGTACGTCGAACTCGTAATTGTCAATGATAATCCGCTCCTTCAACCGCGGGATCGTCTCATAATGCGAAATAATATAACCCGACAGCGTCTCGCTCTCGTCTTCCGGGAAATCAAATCCATAACGCTCGTTCAGGTAATCCAGCTCCAGGCGGCCGGAGAAAATATATTCCTTCTCCGCAATCTGCTGCTCCACGAACTCCTCCACGTCATGCTCGTCTTTGATATCCCCGAAAATTTCCTCCAGCACGTCCTCGATCGTAACAATACCGGCCGTTCCGCCGAACTCGTCCACCACCCAGGCGATACTTCTCCGCTCTTTGTTGAATTTCCCCAACAGGTCGATCGCGCTCATCGTTTCCGGCACCGCCAGGATCGGATGGATTACCGTACTGATGTCTTTCGGGTTCTTGAACATGTCCAGCTGGTGCACGTATCCGAGAATATTGTCAATATTTTGCTCGTAGATGATGACTTTAGACAGCTTCGTTTCGATAAATTTCTTCCGGCAGTCTTCAATCGAAGCCGTAATCTCCAACGCTTCGATCTCTTTCCGCGGGATCAGGCAGCCCCGGATCTTCACATGCACCAGGCTCAGGGCGTTTTCGAACAATTCCGTGTTCAGCTCCTGGCTCTCGCCCATGTGCTGCTGGCTTTGCCGCGTGAAAAATTCCACGTCCACCCGCGAAAACGAGCTCTTGTTCTCGATGATGCGCACGTTGAACAGGTACTTCAGTATCCACTCCGAAATCGACTCCAGCATGGCGCCGATCACGTAAAAAGGTTTCGACAGGAAAGAAATGGGCCAGGCGAAAAAACTCAGCAAAGCCTCCGGACGGCTGCGGAAAATGCTCCGCGGGATGAAAAACCCGAAGAACAACACCAGTAAAGTAGCAGCGCAGATCTCGATGAACAACGTCAGCGCCACAAACTTCGCCACCTGCTCTTCCGATTTCCAGATCGCCAGCCACAGCTGATCGAGCCAGCCCGCTACCAGCATGCTGTATATCACGATGCTGATCGTTAAACCGATTAGGCTTGTAGCCAGGATCTTGGCGGGATGTTCACTGAACCCGGCCAGGATCTTCCCGGCCACGCGCCCTTGCTTTTTCTTCAGTTCGATGCTCAGCCGGTTCACATTCGCGAACGCCGTTTCCATCCCGGCGAAGAATCCCGCCAGCAGTATCACTAAAACCAGTAAAACGATCGTGTAAATATCCATCCAGATATATGTTTTAATGGGGCCTCCGACTTCAGCCGCGCCAATCAATAACGATTAACGGGCCAAAAAGTTCTCCACCAGTTTCCTCACTTCCGCATAGGCCGTTTCCAATACTTCATTTACAACAATATAGTCAAATTCTTTGGCAAAAGACAGCTCGTACCGCGCTTTCCCCAACCTTTCCTCCAGGCTCGCCTGCGATTCGGTGCCCCGTTCGCTCAGGCGTACCCGCAGTGCGTCGAGCGACGGCGGTTGGATGAAGATGGTCATGGCAGAGGCGTGGTATTTCTCTTTGATGCTCAGCGCGCCTTTCACGTCGATGTCCACCATCGGCGTTTGCCCGTTCGTCCAGATGCGTTGCAGTTCGCTCTTGAGGGTGCCGTAATATTTACCGGCGTATACCATTTCATACTCCGCGAAATCGTTCTTTTCGATATGCTCCTGGAAGGTTTCGGGCGACATGAAATAGTAATCCTTCCCGTGCGTTTCCGTTTCGCGGGGCGATCGGGTGGCGGCGGAAATGGAGAAGGCGAGCTGGGGCATTTCAGCCAGCAGCTTGCGAACGATGGTGGTTTTACCCGCTCCGGACGGTGCGGTGATAATGATGATTTTGTTGGATGCCATGATTCTCTAAACGCGCTTGATATCTGCTCCCAGATTCCGCAGGCGCTCGTCGATATACTGGTAGCCGCGGTCGATCTGGTCGATGTTATGGATGGTGCTTTTGCCCTCGGCGCTGAGCGCCGCAATGAGCAGGGAAACGCCTGCGCGGATATCCGGACTGCTCATGGTGATGCCCCGCAGCGGATGGTGACGGCCCAGGCCGATCACCGTGGCACGGTGCGGGTCGCAGAGGATGATCTGCGCGCCCATATCGATGAGCTTGTCCACAAAAAACAGGCGGCTTTCGAACATTTTCTGGTGGATGAGCACGCTGCCGCGGGCCTGGGTGGCTACCACGAGCACGATGCTCAGCAGGTCGGGCGTAAAGCCCGGCCAGGGATGGTCGGAAATGGTGAGGATGGAGCCGTCCAGAAAATTCTGGATCTCATAGCTGTCCTGCGCCGGGATATGGATATCGTCGCCGCGGTATTCCATTTTGATACCGAGCAGACCGAATTTTTCGGGAATGATGCCAAGGTTTTTGATGCTGGCGTTCTTGATGGTGATTTCGCTCTGCGTCATGGCGGCGAGGCCGATGAAGGAGCCGATCTCGATCATATCCGGCAGCATGGCGTGCTCGCAGCCGGTGAGCGACGATACGCCTTCGATTTCGAGGAGGTTGGAACCCACGCCCTTGATTTTCGCGCCCATGCTGTTGAGCATTTTGCAGAGTTGCTGCAGGTAAGGCTCGCAGGCGGCGTTGTAAATGGTGGTGGTGCCATTGGCCAGCACGGCGGCCATTACGATGTTCGCGGTGCCGGTTACGCTGGGCTCATCGAGCAGCATGTATGTGCCTTTAAGGCCGCCTTTGGGCGACTCAAGGCGGAAGTAGTTGTCACCGGTGTCGTACACGAAAGAAGCGCCCAGGCGTTCAAACCCGATCACGTGTGTATCGAGCCTGCGCCGGCCGATCTTGTCGCCACCGGGTTTGGGAATATATGCTTTACCGAAACGCGCCAGCAGGGGGCCGGCCATCATCACGGAGCCGCGCAGGCGGCCGGATTTCTTTTTGAATTCAGGGCTTTCCAGGTAGTCGATATTCACGGCATCGGCCTGAAACTCGCATACGGCGCGGGATACACGGTTCACTTTCACGCCCACGTCGGCCAGCAGCTCGATCAGCAGGTTAACATCCACGATATCCGGGATATTGCTGATGGTGACTTTTCCGGGTGTTAACAGTACCGCGCTGATAATCTGTAATGCTTCGTTTTTGGCTCCCTGCGGTATAATTTCTCCTTTCAGACGGTTGCCGCCTCGTACTTCGAACGCGTTGATCACTTGTTCCTGTTTTTGTATTTGTTGTGTTTGTTCTTGTTGTTGTTATTGTTCTGCTTGTACTTGTTCTGCTGGAACTGTTTGCGCTTGGCGCTGGCCGTCGGGGCCGTTGTGTTGCCGGGCGCGCGGAACTGGGGTTCCAGGCTGATCACGGGCGCCGGGTTGGCGTTGCCGGAAGTGGGATAGTACTGCAGTTTGCCCTGGGTGATGCCCGAAAGCTCGGAGCGGATCGCCTCGTCGTGGACGTTTTCCTTGTGCCAGTTGCCGTAGGCAAGCTTCATGTAGTTACCGATAACCTGTACGAAACCTTCCCTCATTTCGGGGTTTTCGGTTTCAAGGGCTTTATCGATCACCCTTTCGAGGTTTTTCCCGAAGTGGCGGTGGCGGGGATGCTTTTTAGGATAAGGCAGGCGGTCCGGTTTGGCGCGCAGGGTTTCCTTCGTGGGAATGGGGTATGGGGAATCCACATCCAGCTTGAAGTCGGACACCAGGAAAAGGTGATCCCACAGCTTATGCCGGAAATCCTCCACGTTACGGAGGTGCGGCTGCAGGATGCCCATCAGCTCTATCACGGCGGCAACCTGCTGTTGGCGGTGCTCGCGGTCTTTCAACGTCATGATGTATTCGATCATCCGCTGTACGTTCCGGCCGTACTCCTTCATGATGAGGTGGTTGCGTGCGGTGTTATATTCCATTAATCTTAATTGTAATTCCGTAAAAAATCTTGAAATGCAGCCGTTCTACCGTGAAGTAACAAAAAATATTCCTTTTTTATGGAACGGCCTCAAGTGCAGTATTGCGTTATATGCAAACCTAATGAAAAAAAATCATACGCCGCGCGGGAAGCGGCCCCGATTCCTTACTTTTACCCCATGAACTTGTCGTTGACCGGTAAGAACGCCGTTATATGCGGAGGCTCCCAGGGCCTGGGGCTCGCTTCCGCCAGGGAAATCGCCCTCCTGGGCGCCAATTGCATCCTCATCGCCAGGAGCGAAGCGCCCCTAAAGGCCGCCGCCGCGTCCCTCGACACCTCGCAGGGGCAGCAACATAGCTGGCATACCGCGGATTTCAACCAGCCCGACAAATTACAGTCCGTCATCAGCGCCATCACCGACCAGCACATCGTACACATCCTGGTCAATAATACCGGCGGCCCCTCGGGCGGACCGATCCTCGCCGCCGAAGGCGGAGCCTTCCTCCAGGCGTTCCAGATGCACCTCGTCTGCAACCAGCTCCTGGCGCAGGCCGTTGTTCCCGGCATGAAAGCCGACGGGTACGGCCGCATCATCCAGATCATTTCCACCTCCGTCAAAACACCGCTCCGCAATCTCGGGGTATCCAATACCATCCGCGCCGCCGTCGCCAACTGGGCCAAGACCCTCGCCGGCGAGCTCGCACCCTTTGGCATCACCGTCAACAACGTACTGCCCGGCTCCATGTCTACCGACCGCCTCCGCAGCCTCTTCCGCGCCAATGCGGAAAGCCGTGGCGTTCCGGAAAACACCGTGTCCGAAGAATGGCTTGCCGAAATCCCCATGCAGCGTTTCGGCGACCCTTCCGAATTCGGCGCCGCAGTAGCCTTCCTGGCTTCCCCCGCCGCCTCGTACATCACCGGCATCAATTTGCCCGTGGATGGCGGCAAAACCCCCTCGCTTTAAATCCGCACCGATGAATATCTGGAAAAACATCATCAAAAGTCCAACCTGATCCGCTCCCGACCCGTTATTTACCTGTACGGCCGCCGGCGCGGCCCATTCCTTCATTTCACACCACACCCACCAACATGCAACAAACCAATGTGCAGTACGGCCCGTACCTGCAGCTCGACGCTATATTGAACGCACAGCATCCCGAATCCGACAAGCACGGGATGCCCGCCCACGACGAAATGCTCTTCATCGTCATCCACCAGGCTTACGAGCTCTGGTTCAAACAACTGCTTTTCGAAGTGGAATCCGTAGCCGATATCATGAGCAAACCCGCCGTGAACGATAATTCCCCCGAATTGCAGACGGTCGTGCACCGCCTGAACCGCAGCGTCACCATTCTCAAATTGCTGGTGCAGCAGATCGATATCATGGAAACGATGACGCCGATGGACTTCCTCGACTTCCGCGACATGCTGCGCCCCGCGTCCGGCTTCCAGAGCTGGCAGTTCAAAACCCTCGAAGCCAGGCTGGGCCTGCAATACGAAAACCGTTTCGGACAGGAATACTACATCTCCCAGCTCACGCCCGACAAAATCGAGATTATCCGTCGCGCGGAAAGGGAGCCCTCCGTGTTGAAGCTCCTCAACGACTGGCTGGAGCGCATGCCCTTCTTCGAAGAGCCGGACAACTGGTCTGACTACCAGCCTTCCACCAATGCCGCCACGGATGGAGGATCGCTCTGGTTCAACGATTACCGGAATATTTACATGTCCGGCCTGGCAGACGCCGAGCAGGCGAACCGCGCTTATTTCGACAAGGTATTCGGCGAAGGCGAAGGCGCAGGGCATTTATCACCGAGGGCGAGCCGTGCGGCGTTGTTCATTATGTTGTACCGCGGCTATCCCTTGCTGCAGCTGCCATTCCAGTTACTGAACAGCCTGCTGGAGATCGACGAGCAGCTGAGCACCTGGCGTTACCGGCACATGAGCATGGTGCAGCGGGTGATCGGCACGCGCATCGGAACGGGCGGCAGCACGGGCAGGGATTACCTGAAAGGCGCGCTGGACAAGCATTACATCTTCGCCGACATTGCGCGGTTAACGAGTTTCCTGATTGAAAGAAGGAAGCTGCCGGCACTGAGCCAGGCGATGGGGAGGAGACTGGGGTTCCGTTGAGGACGCCCAAAACGGCAAAAAGGGCGACGGTGACCGTCTCCCTTTTTGCCTTTGCTCATAACGTGAAACCTGCGCCCTTACTCAACTACGTTGATGGTGCGCGTAAAGCTTTCTTCCAGCGAAATGAATGTTTCGGTGCGTTCGATCCCTTTGATTTTCTGGAGCTCGTCGTGCAGCACCCGGCGAAGGGAGGTGATATCTTTACAAATGATTTCTGCGAACATGCTGTAGCTGCCGGTGGTGTAGTTCAGGCGAACGATTTCCGGCATTTTGCGCAATTCCTTGGCCACTGAATCGTAAAGGGAGCTTTTCTCGAGGAAAATGCCGATAAACGCGATCACGTCATAGCCGATCATTTTTAAATCTACATGTAATCTCGTACCTTTAACTATACCCAGTTCTTGCAATTTCTTCATCCGAACGTGGATCGTACCGCCTGATACGAACAGCTTCTTCCCCAGGTCAGCATAGGAGATTTCAGCGTTAGACATCATCTCGCTGATGATCTGCAGGTCCAGTTTGTCAATATTCAAATTGTGGCTCATTTTGACAAAGTGTTTTTGAATGTTTTAAACTTACATGCAAATATTTAAAAAATATCGAAATTTCCAAAATTTCTATTAAAATATTTGCAAAAAATACCCCCTCTCTTTAGATTTGCATCATAATCGTTGAAAACAACGCTTACCCGCCAGGGAAATTATCCAACTTTGTGGGGTGATGAAATTGGCAGACATGCCCTCTCGTCTCGGGGGTGAGGATCACGGGATAAACGTAGCGTAATGGGTTGACCACTAATCTTATTTGTGCTATGGCTAACTGCCTCGTGTAGGTTCGACTCCTACCCCTACAGCCATCAAACGCATCGGTAAACGCCGGTGCGTTTGCCGTTTTATCCCATTTCCCATCTTCTTCGCACCTTCCCCCTCCCTAATCCAGGGTTATCCCAGGGATACTGTATACCTGCCGTAATGTATATGTACCCGTATAAAAGCCTATCCAAGCCTTTACTGTAGCGGGCTTACCCTGCTTTTATATACATTTGATATACAGTAACCCCTCTTTTACCCTATAGTTAAGTACCATTACCGGCCCCTTTTATCCATATTCTCTTCCGCAAGTACGGTTTTCGGTGCTTTTCGTACTTTTGCGCCCTCATGGGACACAAGAAACTACAGCGATTCGCGGAAATTGAGACATTCCCCAACGTGCTCATCTATCCGAAAGACATGCCGGGGAACTGGAGCCGCCATTTCGGCAACAGCCATCCTCTTACCCTCGAACTGGCTTGCGGTAAAGGTGATTACACCCTCGGCCTCGCCCGGAAATACCCCGAAGAAAACTTCATGGGGGTCGATCTGAAAGGCAACCGCATCTGGAAAGGCGCTAAAACCGCCATCGACGAGCAAATTGCGAATGTAGCATTTTTGCGTACCCAGATCGAGCAAATTACCGAATATTTCGCGCCGGGCGACGTAAAAGATATCTGGATCACCTTCCCGGACCCCTTTCTCCGGCAGTCCAAATCCAAAAAACGCCTCACCCATCCCCGGTTCCTGGCCCTCTACCAGCAGTTCCTGGCCGATGGCGGCACCATCAACCTGAAAACCGATTCCCCGGAGCTCTACGCCTTCACCAAAATGGTGATCGCCCGGGTAGGGTGCCGGCTTATCACGGACGTACCCGATGTATACGCCCTTTCGCCCATCCCGGAGCTGCTGCAGATCCAGACGTATTATGAAGGGATGCACCTGGCCGACGGCCGTACCATCCGGTTCCTTAAATTTGCATTGCCGGACCAGCCCATCGACTGGAAAACCGCGAACCTCGCAACGGATGAAGAAGCAGCTGCAGGAAAATATTGATTTTTACTATAACGAGCAGGGATATGTGGTGTTGACCGAAAAATTCCACCGTGAAAGGGGATTTTGCTGCGGTAACGGATGCCTGCATTGCCCGTTTGATTATGAAAAAGTCCCCGACGAAAAAAGAAACCGCCTCCTCGAAGCCCGCCGCCAGAAAGACGGAGCCTGACTTCATTGACCGGGTTTTCGATATCACCCGCCAGATTCCCCGCGGGCGGGTGACGAGCTATGGCGCCATCGCCGAAAGGGCCGGCATCCGGCTTACCGCCCGCATGGTGGGCTGGGCCATGCACCAGGCCGGGAAAGCGCATCCCCCCGTTCCCGCGCACCGGGTGGTGAACAGCAAAGGCCTCCTGACCGGCGCCATCCACTTCGCCACCCCCACCTTAATGCAGGAATTATTGGAACAGGAAGGCATAGAAATACGCAATAACCAGGTGGTCGGCTTTACGGATAAGTTCTGGAACCCGCCGTTGACCAAAAAGAACACAGCGTTGCCCAAAAAGAAAAAATAGGTGCAGGCCCTTTTTCAATAACTTTACCGCATGTCTGTACTCAAACTGAAGTTGGACCAGGACGCCCTGGTGGAAGATTTTTTCGAAGACGCCTGGCTGGCGGGGATCATTTCCCAGGCCAAAGACTACCAGCTTATCTGGCAGCTCAATAAACAGCTGGGGTTCGATTTCCGGGTAAACAACTCCCTGGAAATCAATCTTGCCAAAAACCGCCGGTCCTTCTTCTTCACTGTGTACGAACACCAGGAGCTGACAAAGTCCGCCGGACATTATTTCTACAATAATCATTGCAAGGCGGAGTTTCTGCTCCCCGAACTGAAACATGTGGATTACCTCTGGCTGATCAAAGGCAACTATTACCAGCAGCCCGACGTGAAAGCGCTGATAGAACAATGCAGGAAGGCCGAACTGGTGCAAATGGCGTCGCTGCTCGACCTGCGCGACATCCGCAACCGGATTAACCTGATATTCTGATACCGATATTCCCCATCAACCGTTTAAATCACGCACTATGTGGCAGGAAACCGAGCGGCACCTGTACCGCGCCTTCACCTTCCCCGACTTTCGCGAAGCTTTCGCCTTTATGACCAAAGTGGCGCTGGCCGCGGAAAAAATGGATCATCACCCCACCTGGACCAACACCTGGAACAAGGTGGAAATCTGGCTGAGCACCCATAGCGCAGGCAATAAGGTTACCGAAAAAGACCGCGCCCTCGCCCGTATTATCGATCAATTCATCCCAAATTCCTGAAACTGACAGTGTACCGCCTATCCCTGATATGCCTCCTGCTTTGCGCCGCCCTTACGGGGACGGTCCGCGCCGGCGACCGGGATACTTTGTCGGCAGACTTCTCCCGGCCCGTGGACGGGCTCGATATCCGCCATTATCTTTCGGTTTATACCGGTAACGCTACCGCGTCGCAGGCGCAGGGGCTGGATTACCGGCATGACACGTCCATTTTCCACCGCCATAAAAAACTGCTTTTCCAGGAAAACGACGCCTGGTTCCGGCTTACCATCCGCAATACCGGACCTGTCGATTCCGTGCTATATCTTTTTGCCGGCTGGCAGGAACGTTTATTTTTTTATTCGGAAGACGCGTCCGGCGCCCTTCGCCACGAAACTTCCGCGGGCATGATGCTGCACCAGCAGGGGGCCGACCGCTGGGATAGTTACGCCTTCCCGCTCCATGTGGCCGCCGGGCAGGCGCGCACCTTCTATCTCCACCTCGAAAATCCTTACTACCGCGAAAACGAGCTGATGCCCGTGCTCTACGACGCCATCCATTACGCGCATTTCCGGCACCGGCAGGCAGACCGGTTCAAAGGAGAGGCACTGGTGATCCAGATCGTCATCGGCATGCTACTGGTGCTCCTGAGCATTACGATCATCAATTACATCCAGCTGCCCGACAAGCCGAGCATGTACTTTTCGGCCTATCTGCTGGGGCTGATCCTGTTCTTCTGCCTGCGGCTGGAAACGAAGCCCTACCAGCTGTCGTTCTTCCACAGCATGCCCATGCTGAAATATTACTGGGACGTGCCGGCGCTGATCTCCTGCTTCTATTTCATGTCGATGCTCTTCGGCAGGGCGTTCCTGAACCTGCGGGAGCGGTTCCCGCTGATGGACAAATATTATTTCTACAGCAATATCTTCTACGGCGCCTGCATCGCGGCCTGCATCGTTTTGATGTGGATGGGCGATTACACGCTGCCGGGGCAGATCTTTACCTGGGCTACGTTCCTCTCGCTGATACCTTTCGGGATTTCTTTCGTGGCCCTGGGGCGGAGAATGCGCCATCACCCCCTCATCCGTTTTTTCCTGTACGGCTCCCTGGGGCTGTACCTGCTGGCGATCTGGTCGTTCTTCCGCAATACGGAACCGGTGCCCTTCACGCCGTTGCCCGAACTGATCACCCCGTATTCGCTGCTGGTGGTGGGCGTGCTTGTGCAATCCCTCAGTTACGCCGCGGGCCTCAGTTACCGGAACAAGCTCGTACACCAGGAAAAAACCCGTACACAGGAGCTGCTGATCAAACAGCTGAACAAAAACAAGGAACTGCAGCGCAAGCTCAACGAGCAGCTGGAAGAGCTGGTGCGGGAGCAGACCACCGAGATCGTACGCCGCAAAACAGAACTGGAAGAACAGCGGAAACTGCAGATGGAAGCGGAATACAGCAAGAAATTCGCGGAAATTGAACTGAAAGCCATCCGCGCCCAGATCAACCCTCACTTCATCTTCAACTGCCTCAACTCGATCCAGCTGTTCGTTATGCAGCGCGATTACGAGCACGCGCAGAAATATTTATCTGATTTCTCGTACCTGATCCGCAAGACGCTGGACTTCTCGCGCCGCAATTTTATTTCCCTGGCCGACGAAATAACCTATTTAAATACTTATCTTGGTCTGGAGAAGATGCGGTTTGAACAAAAGATGAGTTTCGAGATTCTGATGGACCCCACCCTCAATACGGTCGAACTGGAGGTGCCTGCCATGCTGCTCCAGCCGTATGTGGAAAATGCCGTCAAGTATGGGATGACGAACGAAGAGCACACAACAGGACTATTGACCATTCGCTTTACCATGATCGCCCACGATATGCTGGAATGCATCGTGGAAGACAACGGCCTCGGCATCACGCGTTCGCGGCAGCTGCGGACCCTTCCGGGCCATCACCAGTCTTCCGGCATGGAAATCAGCTTCAACCGGGCAGAGCTTTTGAACAAAATGTACAATACCGGCATCCAGATCGAAATCATAGACAAATCCACCCGCGGGACACAGGAAAGCGGCACCATTGTGAAGGTGCTCATACCCCAGTTGTAAACGGGAGACCAAATTGGAAGACCCATGATCCGTGCAGTAATTATTGACGACGAGCGGAACAGCAGGGATATTATCGCCCTGATGCTGCAACGCTATTGCCCCGACATCGAAGCCGTGGCGCAGGCAGCCAATTGCCGTGAAGGCATCGCGCGCATCCGCGAGCACCGCCCGCAACTCGTATTCCTCGACCTCGAAATGCCCGATGGCACTGGGTTCGACGTTCTCACCGGCGCCTACGACGCCACTTTCGAAACCGTATTCGTCACCGCGTTCGAGAAGCGCTACCTCCATACCATCCGCCTCAGCGAGGTGGAGCTGATCCTCAAACCTATCGACCGCGAAAGCCTCCAGCAAGCCGTGCAGGCTGTTCGCCAAAGGCTTGACCATCCCGGCAAACAGGAACGGTACGACGTATTGCTGCACAACTTCGGCAAATCCGCCAAAGACGTGCGCCAGATCGTGATCCCACTGGCTGAAGGCGGCGAATACATCGCTTCCATCGAAAACATCGCTTACGTCGAAGGCAGCACCGACCGCACGCTTTTCAGTCTTTCCAACGGCGACCTCCTCCAGTCGAGGCGGCCTTTCCGGTATTATACCGAGCTTTTCGCCGGCATGCGCTTCTACCAGATCAACAATCACCAGATGGTGCAGCTGCCGCATATCCGGCACATCGATCACGATAAGCTGCAATTGCATTTGCACAATAAATCCGTGCTCGATATCACCGAGCGCAGGAAGCGGGAACTCACCGCGGCATGGAAACAATTGTAACCGCTACATCAACCATCCTGCCAGGATGCAGGCGATAACGATAACGGGAGAAGGTAATTTGGTCAGGCAAAGCAATCCCAGCGTAACCGCCATGATCAGGATGTTGTACCAGGTTACGGGGATGGAGATGAAGAGGAAGATAGTAGCCGCCCACATCACACCCACCACCACGGCATTGATGCCTTCGAGGGCGCGGTAGATCACCACATGTTTTTTCAGGTTATTCCAGATGGGAAAGAAAAAGAGCACCAGGAGCATGCTTGGCAGGAAGATGGCCACCGGCGCGAGGATGCAGCCAAGGAACTGGTACCCCGGCCCCAGGCTGCGCATCACCATCCCACCCACATAGGCAGACACGGAGAAGGTAGGACCCGGCATCGCCCGCATGATCCCCGCACCCGTCAGCAACTCTTCGGCCGACATGAACTGGCTCTTGGAACGGAACACATACTGCTCCAGCATCATCGCGATGAGGATATCGCCGCCGCCAAATACGAGGCTACCGAAACGGTAAAAGTTTTCGAAAAGGTTGAAGGGACGGCGGGTGATCCAATCGTTGGTACGCGCCAGCTCGGACATAAAGCCCGCCAGCAGGAATATCAACGCAAAAAGCCAGAGGTTCCCCCACTGAATTTTCTTGCGGGGCTCATTGATATCGGGGATGCGCTTATCGCTGAAGTTGGAAATCGTGCCGCCCAGGATAATCAGGGCGGGGAAGGTCCAGGGAGATTTGAAGAAGAACGCCGCCGCCAGGGCTACGCCCATGATAAAGAAGGTGGCCGTATTGCGGATGCTGATCTGGTAGGCCCGGATGCCGCCGAAAGCGAGGAATCCCACGGCCATCGGTTGCACGTACTTGAAGATATCCACGTTCAGCGCCCGCTTGTCCATGTATTGCAGCAGGAAACTCAGGGAGCCCATGAGCAGGCAGGCCGGCGTGATCCAGATGGCGAGGGTGGCAACGGCCAGGGGAACCCCGCCGCGCTTGTACCCGATGAGCGTCAGCGTCTGCGAGGAAGAGGCTCCTGGCAACAGCTGGCAGAAGGCGTTGTATTCCATCAGCTCCTTCTCCGTCACGTCCCGGCGTTGCTGCACAAAGGTTTTCATCATCATAGCCAGGTGGCCCTGCGGGCCCCCGAATGCCGTGAAGCTGTGCAACAATACTGCTTTTAAGAATGAGATGTGACGTAAAAACACGTTCGGATATCAGTTCGCCCCCCAATTTCCAGTAAAATAATGAGATATTCAAATCCTGCGGAGGAATGTACCTGATAATCCGTCGGTTAGCAAGGCATAATAGTTGTACTGATAATTCCGTGAAACTTTTGAAATCGTTTAGGCGTTAAAGCAATAACAACTGTCTACATGAAACGTCTTCTGACTGGCTTTCTCCTTGCGCTGGCATGTTCCGTCCAGGCACAACGGTCGAACTACAACAGCCAGGCCAACTGGCAGCGGTTCTCCCTTCAATCGGACCATGCAACGCCCGCCCGTGGCGATACCTCCCTCGTTTTCGTCTCCAACCGGTTCATCCACCCGGATAGTCTCCGGTTCGTCGACGAGTTCATCGACACGTCTTCACTCAAATTCTTTTTCCTCGAAAAGCAAAATGGCACCTGGAAGGTGTTCCAGGAGCCCACGCTCCGGGAGGCCATGCAGCACCTGCCGCACCACCGGGATATCGTGGTGTATGCCGAAGGGATGGGCAAGATCTTCACCAACAACGTGGAGCGGGCCCAGCTGATGCGTGCGCAATACGGCGTGAACGTGGTGATGTTCGATTATGCGAGCATCAACAGCACTTATAAGCCGTCGAAGAATTTCAAATTCGCCCGGCAGAACGCGAAATTATCAGCGGGGCAATACCGGCAGTTGCTGGGGATGATAAAAGCCGCCCGGGAGGCGGGCGAACCCTGGACCGAGGGCGTTTCCATTTCCACGTTCTACCACAGTATGGGCAATATCATCCTCGAACAAATGATGAAAGGGGATGTGGCAAACGAGTTTGCGGCGGATGGGAAGCCGTACGTCGACAATCTCATCATCAACGCCGCCTGCGTGCCGATGAAGCGGCATGCCCGTTGGGTGGAAAAGATCCATTTCGCGAAGCACATTTATATCCACTACAATAAACGTGACCTCCAGCTCAAAGGTGCGCACCTGCTTACTATGAAGCGCCAGCTGGGCGAGAAGGTAACCCGCCGGCAGCGGGCGGCCAATGCGCATTATGTCAACTTCCTGGAAGTGGCGCGCTGGCAGCATAGCTATTTCATGAATTTCCCCTACAACGAGTACCGGCTCAACCCGGCCATGGTGGCTTATTTCGGGAGGCTGTTCAACGGGCAGGGAGTAACCGCAGGGGAGCTGACGGCGCTTCAGGCGAGCGCCCCCGCGGCTACGGTTTCCAACTAACGGTTCCGCATCATTTCAGCGATGGCCAGGCCGGGCGCCTGTACCTGCGGTCCGGGAGCGGCGTCGGTGCGTAAAGCGTCTGCCTCGGATGTACCCGATATTCTTACGGGAGGGAGCGTAGGCAGTTCGCCCGCTCTTTCGGTTTGATTACCGCCGGTGATGAGCCTCATGTCTTCAATCGCCAGCGGGTTGAATTGTTGGGTATGCATGCCGCTACTAACAGATCACCTTGCCTTCCGGTTTCCGTTCATTTTGTTCATTCTTTAATTCCGCTGCGCAGGCTGTTCATTACAAGGCAAAAAATACCCGGAGCGGGGGCTCCGGGCACACAAAGCTATTTTATTTCTTGAGCCCGATTTCGCGCAGGCGCTCGTCGAGGTACGCACCGGCGGTAATGGGAGGATATTCGGCGGGATGCGTCGCGTCCACACATTGCGGCAAGCAGGTAAGATCCATGTCTGACTTGGGATGCAGGAAAAACGGGATGGAAAAACGGGAGGTATTCCACAGTTCGCGCGGCGGATTAACGACGCGGTGCGTGGTGGATTTCAAGCGATTGTTGGTGAGGCGCTGGAGCATGTCGCCCACGTTCACCACAATCTGATCGGGCAGGGAAGTAACAGGCACCCAATCCCCCTGTTTGTCAAGAATTTGCAATCCGTCGGCCGAAGCGCCCACGAGCAGGGTAATGAGGTTGATATCCTCGTGTTGTTCCGCTCGGATGGCCGAAGCGGGCTCCTGGGTGATAGGCGGGTAGTGGATGGCGCGGAGGATGGAATTGCCGTTGTGCACCTTTCCGTCGAAGAAATGTTCATCGAGTCCCAGGTAGATCGCAATGGCCTGTAGGAGGGCGGCGCCGCTGTCTTCGAACCCGCGGAATGCACGATAGAGTGTGGGTGTGAATTCGGGCACTTCTTTCACGGTCACGTTGTTCGGATAGGCGTCTTTCACCGGG
Source organism: Chitinophaga pollutisoli (assembly GCF_038396755.1). Classification (NCBI taxonomy): domain Bacteria; kingdom Pseudomonadati; phylum Bacteroidota; class Chitinophagia; order Chitinophagales; family Chitinophagaceae; genus Chitinophaga; species Chitinophaga pollutisoli. Next base: position 2,862,690 of record NZ_CP149822.1, read on the forward strand.
TCTTCATCTTCCACCGACTGACCGAACTGGAAAAATTCCTTCAGGTCGGGGGCATCGAAACCTTTGGCGTGTTCTTTCCCGAAGGAGGTATATCCGCGCTGGCCGGCCAGCTCCGGTATTTCGTACTTGCTTTTGGTGCTGGAGGGCAGCTGGAAGAAGGCTCTGACGTTATCATACAACTGTGCGATGAGCTGGTCGGAGATACCATGGTTTTTAACGGCCACGAACCCGACTTCTTCATATGCTTTACCCAGCGCTTTCACGAAGGCTGCCTTCTTTGCGGGATCACCGGATCGGAATTCCGCCAGGTCAACGGAGGGGATGGAATGAACGGTTGCCATATCGATAGTGTTTTGGAACACTAAAGGTAAGGGAAAAACCCTGCCGCCGAACGGCTCAGGGCTGCAACAATTTCTCTTCCTGCGGTGTTATGTCCGCCAGCGCGTAGCGCGCCACCTGGTTGATCTTCATCTCGTCGAGCGCATCTACCACATTGCCGTAGCTGGCGCCGTTTTCCGCCTTGATCAGCACGATCAGTTCATCCGCTTTTCCATACTTCGCGGCTACGGCGCGTTGCCTGGCGCGGATCACGTCGCCGATGCCGCTGCTGGCGGAAAAGCTGCTGTGATGGATCGTGGGCGGCTTCGCGGGATCTTCGCCCTGGCCTTCGTACCACGAAATGGTGCTGTTGGCCCTTACGATGAGGGTCATGGATTTGCTTTCGGGCACGGCAGTGTGCGGCCCGTCGGCCGGCATGATGAGCGGGAGGGCTTTGGGCTCGGCCATGGTTGTGGTGAGCATGAAGAAGGTGATAAGGAGGAAGCCGAGGTCCACCATGGGCGTCATGTCTACCCGGGTCGAGCGTTTGGAAGCGCGACGGCGGCCTTTGCGGTTGTTGTCGGGGGAGGAGGTAATTTCTGCCATAGGGGGGATGGGTTTGAAGGTGAAGAAATTCCGGCGGCAGGATCGAAACCCGCCGCCGTGATTACACACACTGTATTGTTTTGCTCAATTGACTGTAGGATGCAGGCGGCGGGTAATTCCATAAAAAAAAGCAGGCGCGGGTGGCGCCTGCTTTCGTATGTGCATGATGGGTGATCTTTAGAATTCTGCGCTCTTGGGCGTGCGGGGAAAGGGGATCACGTCACGGATGTTGGTCATACCGGTCACGAACAGCACGAGGCGTTCGAAGCCGAGCCCGAAACCGCTGTGGGGAGCGGTGCCGAAGCGGCGGGTATCCAGGTACCAGTAAAGTTCTTCCACGGGGATGCCCAGCTCGTTCATGCGCGCCACCAGCTTGTCGTAGCTTTCTTCGCGCTGGGAGCCGCCTACGATCTCGCCGATGCCGGGGAACAGGATGTCCATGGCGCGAACCGTTTTGCCGTCTTCGTTTTGTTTCATGTAGAACGATTTGATGGCGGCGGGGTAATCGGTGAGGATCACGGGTTTTTTGAAGTGTTTTTCCACGAGGTAGCGTTCGTGCTCGGACTGGAGATCCGTGCCCCAGGCGTCTACCGGGTAGGTGAACTTCTTATTTTTATTGGGTTTGCTGTTGCGGAGGATTTCGATCGCTTCGGTGTAGGTGATGCGTTCGAATTCGTTGTTGAGGACGAATTCGAGCTTTTCGATCAGCCCCATATCGCTGCGTTCCGCCTGCGGTTTTTGTTTTTCTTCGTCGGCCAGGCGCTGGGCGAGGAATTCGAGGTCTTCGCGGTTGTTGTCGAGCGCGAATTTGATGACATATTTAATGAATTCTTCAGCGAGGTCCATATTGTCTTTCAGTTCATAGAAAGCCATTTCCGGTTCGATCATCCAGAATTCGGCGAGGTGGCGGGCGGTATTGGAGTTTTCGGCGCGGAAGGTGGGGCCGAAGGTGTAGATATCGCCGAAGGCCATGGCGCCAAGTTCTCCTTCGAGCTGGCCGGACACGGTGAGGTTGGTGGATTTTCCGAAGAAGTCTTCTTTATAATCGATTTCACCGGCTTCGTTGCGGGGCGGGTTCTTCATGTCGAGGGTGGTAACCCGGAACATTTCGCCGGCGCCTTCCGCGTCGGAGGCAGTGATGATGGGCGTGTGGAGGTATACGAAACCTTTCTGGTGGAAGAACTGGTGGACGGCGAACGCCAGGGAGTGGCGGGTCCGGAAAACGGCGCCGAAGGTGTTGGTGCGGAAGCGCAGGTGGGCGATTTCGCGCATGAATTCCAGGCTTTGTTTTTGGGGCTGGATGGGGTAGGCTTCGGCGTCGCAGTCACCGAGGATCTCCAGGCTGGCGGTTTTCAGTTCCACGCGCTGGCCTTTGCCGAGCGAGGGGATGATTTCGCCGGTGACGCTGATGGCGGCCCCGCGGGTGATGCGCTTAAAGGTGGCGGGGTCCATTTCCGCTTCCTGTACCACTACCTGCAGATTATTATTGGTTGAGCCATCGTTCAGCGCTATAAACTGGTTATTGCGGAAGGTGCGCACCCATCCTTTAACCGTTACTTCATAGTTTGTCCTTTCGTCCTGGAGGACCTGCCTGATTTTTACTCTTTGGCTCATATCAATATGTGTTTTGAATTGAGTTGCAAAAATAGACAAATTCGGATGACGAAAATCCGCTTTTTAGCAAGGGGCGGGGATTACAGGGGCTGCGGTGCATGACGGTAAATCGCTATGCGTTAGGCCGCTATGTTCAATATTTTTTTGGAGAATCGTAAAATTAGTCATAATCTTGTATCCTCAATCTGTCTGATTAAGTTCCTTTTTTGCCATCTTCATCAGCAGTCACCCACCACAGGTGATCCCTATCAATTTAATGATCAAGACTTTATTATTGACGCAAAACAATTATTTGTTAATTGGTGTATGTTGGTATGCAGTGGTACCCACCTTTATGACACTTCTAAAATTTGACAAAAACAGATGATGTACGACATCTTACAATTGAACGACATGCTCGTTCCTGAACTACTTGACATCGCCGAGAAGCTGGAAATTCCCAATGCAAAAAAACTGGACAAGCAATCACTTATTTATAAAATACTCGATAAACAAGCTGTGATAGCATCAGAAGATAAGCCTGGAAACGGAGATGAAAAGAAAGTGAGGAAACGGAAGCCGGTAGGAACGAAGAAAGACGAACCCGCACCGGCCTCCACCCCACAGAAATCAGCTCCCCGCCCCGAAGAAGAAGAAGAAAAACCCGCCGCCAAGAAAAGCCGAAAAGCCGCCACCACAAAAGTTTCCAAATCAGAAGACGAAGAAGAAATCAAAGCTCCTCCGGCCAAACGGAAGATCGATATCGATCTGGATATCCCGTCGCTGACGTTCGATGACGACGACGATATCGTGCTGCCCGCGCTCACCGAAGAGGAAGAAGAAGCGGCCGTCATCCCGGAAGAAGAAGCGGAAGACGACTTCGTGACCGTAACGGAGCCCGTGGCCCCCGTTAAACAGCAGCCTGCCGCCAACAATCAGCAGCAGCAGCAACATAAATACCCGAAAAAAGAACCTGTATTCAATATCGAATTCGATGGCGTTATCCTCAGCGAAGGCGTCCTGGAAATGATGCCCGATGGCTACGGTTTCCTCCGCTCCTCCGATTATAACTACCTCAGTTCGCCCGACGATATTTACGTTTCTCCCAGCCAGATCAAACTCTTCGGCCTCAAAACCGGTGACACCGTTCGCGGCTCCGTTCGCCCGCCGAAAGAAGGCGAAAAATATTTCGCCCTGCTGAAAGTGGAAACCATCAACGGCAAAACACCCGAAGAAGTGCGCGACCGCGTTCCCTTCGATTACCTCACGCCGCTGTTCCCCTTCGAGAAACTGCACCTCACCACCACCGCCAACAACTACTCCACCCGTATCATCGACCTCTTCACGCCCATCGGTAAAGGCCAGCGCGGCCTCATCGTGGCGCAACCGAAAGTAGGTAAAACGATGCTGCTGAAAGAAGTGGCCAACGCCATCGCCACCAACCACCCCGAGATTTATCTCATGGTTGTGCTGATCGATGAACGCCCCGAGGAGGTGACCGACATGGAGCGCTCCGTAAAAGCGGAAGTGATCGCCTCCACGTTCGACGAGCCCGCCGAAAAACACGTGAAAGTATCCGCCATCGCACTGCAGAAAGCAAAACGACTGGTAGAATGCGGCCACGATGTGGTGATCCTGCTCGACTCCCTCACCCGCCTCGCCCGCGCCCACAACACTGTGGCCCCCGCGTCCGGCAAAGTGCTCTCCGGCGGTGTGGAAGCGAATGCCATGCAGAAACCTAAACAGTTCTTCGGCGCCGCCCGCAAAATTGAAAACGGCGGTTCCCTCACCATCCTGGCCACCGCGCTGATCGACACCGGCTCCAAAATGGATGAGGTGATCTTCGAAGAATTCAAAGGTACCGGCAACATGGAACTCGCGCTGGACCGCCGCCTGGCCAACCGCCGCATCTTCCCCGCGATCGATGTTACCGCATCGTCTACCCGCCGCGACGATCTGCTGCTGGAAAAGGACGTGCTCCAAAAAGTATACATCCTCCGCAACCACCTGGCCGACATGAACACGGAAGAATCCATGAACTTCATGCTCCAGCACATGCGCGGCACCCGCAGCAACGAGGAATTCCTGGTAACGATGAACCGCTAATCACCGGTTTCAACGATATTAAAAACGCCACTGCTATTGCGGTGGCGTTTTGCTTTATACGAAAGTCGTAAATAGAGGTGATTTTCCGTTTTACAACATGGGCATAAGTGAGAAGAGGCTGCCTTTTTCGTTTAACAGCATGCACTAAAAAGAAGAGACTGCCAGTGGCAGCCTCTTGCTTTTTCTGTAAACTGATTTCCGATTATCGATGTGGGTATGCTATGATAAGGTCCGTATGCGGCTCCTGTGCCGATTGTACGGCCATAGGGCCTCCCGGCGGCGCCGGCGGTCTTGGCGGTTCGGGCGGGCGTTGGCCGTGATGCGGGCGTGGAGGCTTCGGCGGCCGTGGGGGCCGGGGCACTGCGCACGATGCCGCAAATAAAATCGTAGCCAGTGCAATCACTCCTCCTGATCTCCAATTCCTTTTCATATCCTGAGTTTTTAATGCCTGTGTTTTTTCTGCTGGCCGGGTGCGAAGGGCTTGGCAGATTTGGTGCCGTAATACTTCTTCGCCTGACCCGGCGGCATGGGTTTGCCATGTCCGTGGTGATGATGCCTTTCCACCACACAACTTCCAAACATCAATGTTCCTGCCAATGCAAACAGCAGGTGTATCCGGTTAAATCTCATAGTTGGTTACGTTAATTACACCCTGTAATGCAAGATGCAAGCCAAAATCATCAACAAGCAACGGAAAAGAAAAAGGCATTGTCCGTCAGGGACAATGCCTTTATAAAAAACGCTAATGTTTCAGCATTAGAACAGGAAGGAAGCACCTACGTTAAAGCTTCTGATGAAGTTGAAATCAAAGTTGCTGTACTTTTTCTCAGCACCACCGTTTTCAGGTTTAACAGTCATGTTGCTGTAAGACAGGCCACCGAGGTTACCTTCCAGCATCAGGCGCTTACCTACCAGGTAAGAGATACCGGGCATGATGTTAGCGCGGATTTCGTTGGTTTTGCTCACTTTCACATCCGCTACTTCGTTGCTGCCGAAACCGTAGGCAACATTTGCTTCGCTGGTGAAGTACACTTTGGAGTCAGCAATCTGGCAATAGTTACGAACGAAAACGCCAGGAGCGATCATCGAGGATTTGTCTTTAGTGCTAACTTCGCCTGCTTCGGTTTTCTTGGTACCGAAACCGCCGTCAACGAATACACCAACCATCCATTTGTCGGACAGGGCGTAGCCTGCTTTAGGGCTGATGGTGATTTTGCTTTCAGAATACTTGCCGTCCACGCCGTCTGTTTTCTCGGTGTAGGAGTTAAAACCGAGGGTACCGCCAACCAGGAAGTTACCTTTCTGCACCTGGGCTTTAGCGAATTGGGAACCGAACAGGGCCAGCGCGGCCATAACGATCATCTTTTTCATCTGTCGTACAATTTTGAGTTTAATATGTCAATGATTGAATCGCTTAATTCATGTTTCTACATACATGGAAGCAATTGGAGGGACGCAGGCTTCGGTCGATAAAAATGGTTTTCGGATATAGTTTTCCGGGTTTATTTTAAACCGTTGAAGAAAATAGTTAACATCTTTCTCTCCCGGTTCATGAACTCTTTTATATTGTTGGCGTCTTGAAGGTCAAAATCCGCGGTCTGCCATTTGCACCAGTTGATCCAGAATCCAAACATCACTTGCACCAGCAGGTCGGCCGTTACGGCAGGATCATGTTGTTCCGATAATTCTCCCAGCCCGATTCCTTTTTTCAGCCAGGAAGAAATAAACCGGATTTCGGACTGATGGACCATCTCGCCGATTTGCCGCATGAGGCTGCTCGGTTTGTCGCTCACCCACATGTTGGTGCCGAACAGGAGATGATATTCCAATAACATCCATTCTTTTACCGACAGGTACCGGTCCATTACTTCCTGCATGGAGCCGGCCGTTTCCAGGAAAGTGCTGATGTCGATGAAGCAACCGTTCACGATCCGCTCCACCACCGCTACATAAATCCTGTCCTTATCGGAAAAGTAGTAGTACAAAGATCCTTTGCTGATCTCCAAGTCTTTCGCGATTTCGTCCATAGTCGTTTTGGCCAGGCCAAAGCGTTTGAACCGCTTCAGCGCCGCCTCCAGTATCGCTTCCCTCTTTTGATCCTGTTCGGCCATTTGGTGACTATGCAAAATCGCGTTTGACTATTTGACTTTGCGGGTCAAATGTAGGAACTTTTTAGAACCTGCAAAAAAAATTTATACCTGATTTAGTAAGAACTATAAAAAATACAATATGTAATCCAATTGCACCGCAAACATAAAGAAATATTTAATATTCCACATATGTATCATGAAAGATTTTGTTAAAACAGCGGTAACAGGCAATTTGAAGCGTGGGGCGAAGGGTAAAAGGGTTAAAAAGGAGGCCGCCTGATCATTCGCGGCCTCCGTAAAAAATATATGCTTACCAGCCGAGCAGGTAGGCGAAGATGAGCGGTGCCACGATGGTAGCATCCGACTCAACGATGAATTTCGGTGTATTGATATCCAGCTTGCCCCAGGTGATTTTCTCGTTGGGAACAGCGCCGGAATAGGAACCGTAAGAAGTGGTGGAATCGGAAATCTGGCAGAAGTAGCTCCAGAACGGAACGTCGGTCCACTCGAGATCCTGGTACATCATGGGCACCACGCAGATGGGGAAGTCACCCGCGATGCCGCCGCCGATCTGGAAGAAGCCAACGCCTTTGCCGGCGGAGTTGTTGCGGTACCATTCGCTGAGCCACACCATGTATTCAATACCACTCTTCATGGTGGAGGCTTTCAGCTCACCCTTGATCACGTAGGAAGCGAAGATGTTGCCCATGGTGCTGTCTTCCCAACCCGGAACGATGATGGGAATATTCTTTTCGGCCGCGGCGAGCATCCAGCTGTTTTTCGGATCGATCTCGTAGTGCTCTTTCATCACGCCGCTCAACAGCAGCTTGTACATGTATTCGTGCGGGAAATAGCGCTCACCGGCGGCTTCCGCGTCTTTCCAGATTTTATGGATGTGTTGTTGGATGCGGCGGAAAGCTTCTTCTTCCGGGATACAGGTATCCGTTACCCGGTTGAAGCCCTGCTCCAGCAGGTCCCATTCTTCCTGGGGGCTGAGGTCGCGGTAGTTCGGAACGCGCTTGTAGTGCGTATGGGCCACGAGGTTCATGATATCTTCCTCGAGGTTGGCGCCCGTACAGGAAATGATATCGACCTTTCCGGCACGGATCATTTCCGCGAACGAAATCCCCAGTTCAGCCGTGCTCATCGCACCCGCCAGGGTTACCATCATCTTGCCGCCTTCCAGCAAATGCGTCTCATATCCTTTCGCTGCATCTACCAGTGCCGCCGCATTGAAGTGGCGGTAATGATGCTGGATAAATTGTGAAACAGGTCCTTTAGTCATTACAGTACATGTTTTACTTGTGTGTACAAGCCGCAAAGGTACAATTTTCAATGGGCAAAAGGCCCATCGAAACCAGCATGCATAAAAAAACCGTCCCGGCGAATCCAGGACGGCATACTGACTGAAACTAAAACTAAAACGCGGTTATGCTTTTTGCAATTTCTTCAGGCGGGTGATGTTCCCGTTGGATTCGGCCTTGAGCACGGTCCAGTGGGTCTCGCTTTCCAGGGTTACAACGTAAGTGGTGAGGCCGTCGGCTTCATACTCTACGATGTTGTTGATCTTCTGGTCAGGGTACTTCTTCATCAGGCGGGTAATCACATTCAGGGGCAGTTCGGCATCGTCGATATAACGGCTGGTGGCCAGCAGCACGCCTTCCCTGTCATAATGCGCCGTCACTTTCCGGGCGTTCAGGGTGAATTTGGCCACGTACTTGTCGGTAGTAGTATACCACGATACGTCTTTCGCTTTGGCGAATTCTTCCTTAAATGCGTCCAGCACTTTTTTGTTGTTAATGGTTTCGTCGAGAGCGAATGCGCTGGTGACGAATGCGGTTACCAGGGTCAGAATGGCGATCATCTTTTTCATGGCGGAAAAATTTTAATCAGGTTTTTTAATTTGTTTTAGAATGCGGTGTGTGATTTGATGATGTAAAATTAGTCCGCCGGTAAACGGTTGACAAGGGAATAGTTATGATTGGCACGCCAGTATGAAGCTAATGTTATGCATGTTATAACGTATACGTAAAACGCATTATCCCCGCAGTACGGAACCCGCGCCGGATGCGGGGTTGAGCGAAAAGAAGAAATGTTGCACGCGGCCGGGTTAAGACTTTGTTAAAGTGATCCGGCGGTGACGTGCGGTAGGCGCTGGAAAAGCATTTCCGAAAACGGACAACATGTACCGGAAGCGGACGGGTCGGGGAATAATACCTATCTTAGGGAACGCGGAAACGCCCGGTTGTCGTGCTTTTGCCGTTCATCGCCGGGAATCGCCGCCTGTCTGACTATGAATTATCTCGCGCACGCATATTTATCTTTTCATGATCCGGATGTAACTGCCGGGCAGCTGATCGCCGATTTCGTTAAAGGGAAAAAAGTGGATGATTACCCCGCCCCCCTCCGCAAAGGGATCCTCCTCCACCGGGCGCTCGACGCATATACCGATCAGCATCCCGCCTCCAAAACCGCCCGCGACATCTTCCGCCCCAGCTCCGGGCTTTACGGCGGCGTGTTCCTCGACGTGGTCTACGACCACTTCCTGGCCAACGACCCCGCCCGCTTCACCCGCCCGGCGCTCGAACGCTTCGCGCAGGAAGTCTACGCCGCGGTAGACGAACGGCTGCCCCTCCTCCCGGCCGCGTTCCGGCAGATGTTCGCTTTCATGCAAAGCCAGAACTGGCTTTACCATTATCATGAGCGCGACGCCATCTTGCGCAGCTTCGGCGGCATCGTGCGCCGGTCCAAATATTTCCAGCAGCCAGCCACCGTCCCTTACAGCGTTTTTACGGCCCGGTACACGGATTTCCGGGACTGCTACAACGCCTTCATCCGCGACGCCGAAAACTTTATGAAAACTCTGACAAAGGAGCTTTCCTAGATTTCTGAAAAACACGTAGGTTTGGGTCCGATTTCAAACACATCATCCAACGAATTATGAATACGCTCAAATCACTCATCGTTATAGCCGGCCTGGCCGTGTGCAGCCTCGCCTCTTTTGCGCAGGACAAGAAAATGCCGCCCGTAGACCCCAGTCCCATGGACATGGCCTACTACCCCGTCATGTTCCCTTACGTGTGCAAGGTGAAAGGCGAGCCCGGCGCCCTCGTGGCCAGGGCCATCTTCAGCCGCCCGCAGAAAAAAGGCCGCCCCATCTTCGGCAACCTTGTGGAATACGGCAAGATCTGGCGCCTGGGCGCGAACGAAGCCACCGAGCTGGAGTTCTTCCGGCCCGTGACCGTAGGCGGTAAAACCATCCCGAAAGGCCGCTATACCCTCTACGCCATCCCCAGCGAAACCAAATGGACGGTGATCCTCAACAAACAAACCGACATTTGGGGCGCTTATAAATACGAGCCCCAGCTCGACGTGGTGCGTACCGAAGTGCCCGTGAACGCCGCTCCGGAAGAAATAGAAGCCTTCAGCATGGTATTCGAAAAAGCCGCCGGCGGGGCGAACCTGCTCATGGGCTGGGACAAAACCCAGGTAGCGCTGCCCATCCGCTGGGCCGACAGCAAGGCTGTAGCTTCCGCGGGATCGAAATCCAAAGCGAAATAACCCTCCGGGAATCAACGATATGCGAAAAGGCAGCGGATCCGCTGCCTTTTTTTTATGATTACAGTTTGAAACATGGGGCAAAAGAAAAAAGCGGTAAGAATACCGCCTTCAGAAATTTTTAACCATATCCTATGAAAAACCTGAGTCAAAATTAGAGGAATAACCCATACTTTCCGGGGCATTCTGGTGAACGTTGTTTTTTTTCTCGTAACCGGCGGAAATGGGCGGGCTACTGCCGATAAGTGTGGTTGAAACCCCCAAATCCCCACTGCGAAGCGATTTCAGGGGCAACGGCATAGCACATACGTGTCATTTGCCCCTAATATTTCGGGCCAGGCCGCCGGGCGGGATAATTCGTTAACTTTGGAATTCCCATAAAATCTAGCAATCCATGAAGTTAGGTACCAAGCTGATCCATGCGGGCGTAGAACCGGACCCTTCCACCGGGGCCATCATGACGCCGATATTCCAGACCTCCACCTACGTACAGGCCGCTCCGGGCGACCATAAAGGCTACGAATACGCCCGGACGCAGAACCCTACGCGCCACGCGCTGCAGAACGCCCTGGCCGCCATTGAGAACGGAAAACACGGCATCTGCTTCGGCAGCGGCCTCGCGGCTACTGACGCTATTATAAAACTGCTGTCGCCCGGCGATGAAGTAGTGGCTTCCAGCGACTTATACGGCGGTACCTTCCGGATATTCACTAAAGTTTTCGCCAAATATGGTATCAAATTCCATTTCGCCGACCTGCAGGACGCGTCCCGGCTCCGCGGCCACCTCAATGCGGCCACGAAGCTCATCTGGCTGGAAACGCCCACCAATCCCATGCTCAATATCATTGATATCGCGGCCTGCTCGGCCATTGCGAAGGAAAAGGGCATCCTGCTGGCGGTCGACAATACCTTTGCCTCGCCTTATCTGCAGAACCCGCTGGACCTGGGTGCCGATATCGTCGTGCATTCCGCCACCAAATACCTCGGCGGGCACAGCGATGTGGTGCATGGCGCCGTGATCGTGAAAGACGAGGCGCTGGCCCAGCAACTGGCCTTTATCCAGAACAGCTGCGGCGCCGTTCCCGGGCCGCAGGATTGCTTCCTGGTGCTTCGGGGTATCAAAACCCTGCACGTACGCATGCAGCGCCATTGCGAAAACGGCGAGGCCGTGGCCCGCTTCCTCCGCGATCATCCCAAAGTGGAAAAAGTATATTGGTGCGGATTTGAAGACCATCCCAACCACGATATCGCCAAAAAGCAGATGCGCGGTTTCGGCGGCATGATCTCTTTTACCTTGAAAGACGACAGTATGGACGCAGCCCTGAAGGTCCTCAGCGGTACGCATCTCTTTTCCCTGGCGGAATCCCTGGGCGGCGTGGAAAGCCTCATCGGCCATCCGGCGTCGATGACACATGCCTCCATTCCCCGCGAAGAAAGGCTGAAAAACGGGCTGACGGACTCCCTGATCCGGTTGAGTGTAGGTATTGAAGATGTGTCGGATCTGATCGAAGACCTGAAAAAAGCCATCGGCTGATTGGATTCTTCCATCAATCTGCTTACTTTTAGCACATTACACCTACATGCCTTCCGTTCTTGCAAGAGGCCGGGGGCATTTTTTCCATATGCTATGACCACTATGAAGTTCCAGCAACTGAAAGAATTTTTGGATGCCAAGGCGGAGCACTACGACCAGCCGGCTTTCATCGCAGGCGACCCGATCAGCGTTCCGCACCGGTTTACGAAGCTCCAGGACATTGAGATCGCCGGCCTTTTCGCCGCCATCCTGGCCTGGGGGAACCGTACCACCATCATCAACAAGTGCACCGAGCTAATGGCGCTCTTCGACAACGCGCCCTATGATTTCGTCGTGAACCACGACCCGCGAGACCGGATGAAGCTCATGAACTTCAGGCACCGGACCTTCAACGGGCTGGACCTCCTCTATTTCGTGGAGTTCCTCCAGCACTATTATTCCAACATGACGTCCCTGGAATTCGCCTTCAGCGGATACCTCCAGCCGGAAGACGTTAACGTGGAAAACGCGCTCATCGGGTTCCAGAAAATGGTTTTTGCCATGGAACACCCCGACCGCACCCGCAAGCACATATCCACACCCGTGCGCAACAGCGCCTGCAAAAGGCTCAATATGTACCTGCGGTGGATGGTAAGGCCCGATAAAAATGGCGTGGATTTTGGACTATGGAGGCAAATTGCGCCCGCGCAGCTCGTTTGCCCGGTCGATATACACGTCAGCCGCGTGGCCGCCAGGCTCGGCCTTATCCAGAGCGCAGACGCCAACTGGAAAACCGCCGTCGAGCTCACCAGCCAGCTGCGACTGATGGATCCCGCCGATCCCGTGAAATACGATTTTGCGCTTTTCGGGCTGGGGGTCATCGAGAAATACGTTTGATCAAATATGAGATAATGAAGAAAATCACCGGACTGGTAGCGATGTGCTGCCTCGCTTTATCCCTCTCCGCGCAGGACTATGTGGAGCTGAATTACAATCTGAAGACTGGAAGTGAATTTACCCTGAGCCAGGAAAGCCGCAGCGAAACCTACATGACGGTGCAGGAAGTGGTGCAACGGACAACCCGCGATTACAATAACAAAATGTCCATCAAAGTTACCGATGCCGCCCCCGGAAGATTCACCATGCAGTGGTCCTATACCGACATCAAATTCAACTTCAACGCCAAAAACCAGAATATTTACGTAGACGCCAAAACCGACCACCCGGACGAGCCCCTGCAAGGCGCGCTCAAGCTCATGCTCAACCAGCCCTTTTCCGTTGAAATACAGGGCACGGGCAATATCACCAAGGTGGAAGGGCTCGACCAGCTCATGGAAAAAGCCTCCGAAGCTTTCGCCAAGCTGAAATCCGACGAGCGCGACGCGTATAAGAAACTCCTGAAAGACCAGTTCGGTACCGACGCATTCCGCGGATGGCTGGAGCAACTCCTCATCATTTACCCTGTGCATGGCATCAAGAACGGCACCCAGTGGGAAGAAAGCGTTCCGCTGCGCGGGGGCTCAAAGGCCGGGTAGACCTCTACTGGAACCTCCAGCACTGGGACGGCCAAACGGCCAAGGTCAACGCCGAAGGCAATATCAAGACCGACAGGGTTGAAACCTTCACGATTGAAGATGGTATCCAGGCCACGGCCGCCATCGAAGGCAAGCTCATCACCAATTATCTCATCCTCCGCGAAAGTGGTTTTCCCAGCATCGCCGTGCAGAACACGGAAATGAACGGTAAATACGTATACCTCGCCAACCGTAAAAAGCAACTGAAAAAGGATCTGACGGTACCGGTAAAAATCGTGACCAACGCTTCCTACAAAATCAAGCAGGTAAAGTAATGGAAAGCCGCCACCTGGAAGAAACCGGTACCTGGCTGCAGGAAAACGCGGGCATCCGCCTCCCGTCGCACTTCTCACTGGAAGACCTGGAGAAAACGCTGGCGGAACAAATTGAAATGCTCGTAGAAAGAAATTTCCAGCAGTTCGTTTTGCTCCTCTACCAGGTGGACGTTTCGGAAAAGAAAGTAAAGGAAATCCTCGCCGGGCAAAACTACCCGGACGTGTACCGCTCCATCGCCCGGCTGATCATCGAAAGACAAACGGAAAAAATCATCTCCCGTGAAAAGTACCGCCAGCCGCCTGAAGACCTCGCCGGCGACGCGGATAAATGGTAAAACATATAACAAAAGGGCCGCCAGTAAATCTGGCGGCCCTTTTGTTATGGATCGTCTTTTTTACTTGTCGAACATCAGCGATTTCACTTTGTCTTTGTCTTCCTTCTCTTTCTCCAGATCGAAGAAGGTGCCGAAAACGCGGTCCCAGAAAGCGGAACTGACGCCGAAGCCTTTGTCTTCACTTTTGTAGTGATGCAGGTGATGGTTCCGCCAGAGCGGTTTCATAAACCGGAACGGCGGGTTCCAGGCGTGGATGGCGTAGTGCATGCTTCCGTACATAAGGTAACCAAGCAGGAAACCAGGGAAGAACATGAACGTGAACTTTCCGAGGAAAATGTACTGCGCTCCGAAAATGGCCGAGGCGAGGATAAGGCTGGGCACGGGCGGCATGAAGAGCCGCTGTTTGTCGCGCGGGTATTCGTGATGGTTACCATGCAGCACATAGATGAAACGCGTCATCCGCGGGCTTTCCGTTATCATATGGAAAATGAAACGGTGCATGATATACTCGAAAAATGACCAGAAAAACATGGCGCCGAAAAATACCAGCGCAATACGGCCTATGCTAAAACCCAGCGCGCTGTGACTGTAATACAGCGAATATCCAATCAACGGCAGATACATGCCCCAGATCACAAGTGGATGCGTTTTGGTCAGCATTTCCAGATACCGGCTTTCAAACAATCTTGCCTGTCCTTTATTCTTGATCTTCTCAAACTTCATGACTCCCAAATTTTAATTAAACCATTTGTTAATCAGTAACAGGAGTAGGGAACTAAATGTTTTGGGTAGGTTACCGTCTGGACAGTAACCGGGGTACAATCACCAATTCGTATTCTTTCTGCAGCAAATATCGTATCAATTTGTTCAATTGAAAATAAAATTTATCCTCCCGCCTGGGGTCGGTACCGATGTGCAGAAGCAGTAAAAAGCCATTCAACCCGGCAGGGTGGCGGTTTTCGTATTGAATAACAGACTGGTAAATCCTGTCGCCGGATACATAAGAATTCATCATTTCCGGATAGGTATAATCGGCGTTGGAACGCGTGCCGGGGGTAAAATTGATGAGTTGCATCCCCAGATCGTGTGTCCATTGCAATATCGTGTCGTTATACCACTCGTACGGAGGCAGGAAATAATGCGGCTCCGGAAGGCCCAGCCGGTTCATGGCGCGGAGGTTCATATCCAAATCGGATTCAAATTCCCCGCGGGAAACGAGTAGGCTGTCCCGCTTTTTCCAATCGCAGTAAAGCAGGTGCTTCCCGGAATGCGGCCCCAGGTAATGCCCTTCCAGCTGCAACCGGTGGATTAGCCCCCTAAATGCCGGATTTTCATAGAAATCGCCCGTCAGGAAGAAGGACGCCTTCACACCCAGGCGCTTCAGCACATCCGCGATATACACCCCGCCATCGGCAAATTCATGCCCCGTAAATACGAGCGCCAACCGCTTCCGCGCCGTATCGCCACGCGTTACCACCACCGGCTTTTCACCCAAACCCTCCACCGCCTCCCGGAACTTCGACAAGTCCGCACGTCGCTTTGGCGCATGCTCCAACGCGTATGCATACAACAAATCACCCACCTCACGGAAGAACGGATATCCGATCTCTTCGTATTCATATTTGCCGTCGTTCAGCACGCCGTCGCGGTTCACATAAATATTTCCCGACACCATGAACTCCACCTCATTTTCAAAGTCCGCGAAATACGCGATATCGGTAAGATACCCGTACGACCAGCCCGTTTTATTGAACACGCGAATATTTGCAGGGATCTTGCGGCGCCCATCCTTAAACCGGAAAAATTTGGTGTAGCTGTCGAAGAATTCGCTCGTATCATACCGCGGGTGATCGCTTTCCGAAGGCAACGCGGCCATCCAGCGGTATAAAAACCGGTAATCCTCTTCTTCCAGCCCAAACCGTTCCCGCTCCGGCACCGATTCCGGGAAAATCACGCTGCGCAGCAACCGGTGAAGGTCCTCCAGCGGATAGTAATTATGCTTCGTGAAATCCATGGGCGAACGGATGAGGCTGTCGTTCCGGTCCCAATGCGAATGGCCAACCAGCCAGGTTTTGCTGTAATCGAAAGGCGCCGTATTATACGCCGCAGGCTGGCTGTACAGCGTTTCCCCATTCTGCACGAAGCGAACGGGATTGGTATGGCGGTTCTGCTCTTCGTTCATGGCCACGAAGCGGCGGACGATCTTCACATCGTTGTATCCCTTGGCGCGCAGCTGGTCATGGATATACCCCTGCCCCAAAAATTCATACAACCGGTTGTAAGCATCGTTATCGGAAACAAGGAAGATCTTTTTGATGTACTGCGCTACGGACGGCAGCCCGTTCGCCGCCGAAGTATCTGCGGACACAGCGGTTTGACCGATCCACGCACTGTCGGTCAGCATCGGCGTCCATTTCCAGATTTTCATTTGCCGGAGCTTCTCCAGCGCCAGGAACGCCAGCGGCATTTTGACGGTGGAGGCGGGGTTGAAATATTTGTTCCGGTCGGTCTGGAAATGCCAGTCTCGGAACGAAGGCTTCCCTTTCGCGTCGCGGTTGATGGTGGTGAAGATGAGCTGGACCTGGAAGGAATCCGGGTGACTGAGCACATGCCGCAGTGCCGGGGTAGCTTTCCGGAAAAGCAGCTCCCGCAAAGGCGCGTCTGTACGGGCCTGCGCGGCCGCAATGCCGGAATACAGCACCAAAAGGCAGAAAAGGAACCGTCTGTACATATCTTAAAGCTATAAAAATCCGATATATTTGGCGCCAGAACACCAAAACCCAACCAATGAAACTCGTTACTTACATCCGGGAAGACGTGGACCAGCTGGCCATGCTCGTGAACGGACAACTCTATAACCTCCAGGATCTCCATCCCGAGCTTCCTACCACCATGCATATGTTTTTGCAGATGTGGGAAGAAGTGATCGATCTGGCGAAGGCGATAGATGCAAGGTTGAAAGAAGGCCACACCCCGCGTTCCAACGTGCATGGCGTGCCCTTTGATGAAGTGCAGCTCCTGGCGCCGGTGCCTTTCCCCACCAGCTGCCGTGATGGATACGCCTTCCGCCAGCACGTAGCGGCGGCGCGGAGAAACCGGAAAGTGGACATGATCCCCGAATTCGATCAGTATCCCATCTTCTATTTCACCAACCACAACGCCATCCAGGGCCCCGGCGATATCTTCTGCATGCCCGACCATTTCGATAAACTCGACTTTGAACTGGAAGCCGCTGTCGTGATCTGCAAGCGCGGCAGGAATATCACCGCCGCGGAGGCCGACGAATATATCGGGGGATACATGATCATGAACGACATGAGCGCCCGCACGCTCCAGATGGAAGAAATGAAACTGAACCTCGGCCCCGCCAAGGGTAAGGATTTCAGTACCGTTATCGGTCCCATGCTGGTAACGGCCGACGAACTGGAACCATTCCGCATCCCGGCGAAAGAAGGCCACACCGGCAACAATTATAACCTGAAAATGAAATGCTGGGTCAATGGCGTGCAGGTGAGCGAAGGGAATATGGGGGATATGGACTGGACGTTCGCAGAGATCGTGGAACGTTGCGCATATGGTGCCGACATCCTGCCCGGCGACGTTATCGGCTCCGGCACCGTAGGCACCGGATGCTTCCTGGAGCTGAACGGAACCGGCAAACTGAACGATCCCAACTACCCCGAGCAATGGTTGAAGGCCGGCGACGTGGTGGAAATGGAAATCGACGGACTGGGCAAATTGACGAACACCATCGTAGCGGAAGAAACTGATTTCTCCATTCTTGCCAACAAGAAAAACATATAACCGGAAGGCATGAGAGTAGATCCCTCGGAAGTAAAAACCTCCGCGCTCCACGCGTACCTCCTGGGTGCGGTGGCGCCGCGCCCCATTTGCTTCGCCAGTACGGTGGACGCAGACGGGCGACCGAACCTGAGCCCCTTCAGCTTCTTCAACGTATTCGGCTCCAACCCGCCCACGCTGGTATTTTCCCCATCACGCCGCGTGCGCGACAATACCGTCAAGCACACGCTGGAAAATATCTACGCCACCAAAGAAGTCGTGATCAACGTCGTAAGCTACGCCATGGTGCAGCAGACCTCCCTTTCCAGCTGCGAATATCCACGCGGCACGGATGAGTTCGTGAAGGCGGGTTTCACCCCGCTGCCTTCGGAAAAAGTAAAGCCTTTCCGCGTGGCCGAAAGCCCCGTGCAAATGGAATGCAAAGTAAGGGACATCATCGAAACCGGCACCGGCGGCGGCGCGGGTAACCTCGTGATCTGCGAGCCCGTGCTCCTGCATGTCAACGAAAACATCCTCGACATCAACGGCCGGATCGACCCGCAGAAAATAGATCTCGTGGCGCGGATGGGCGGCGATTTTTACTGCCGGGCCTCCGGTACGGCGGTCTTCGAAGTGGCCAAGCCCAATACGCAACTGGGCATCGGCGTGGATGCGCTGCCGGCCACAATCCGCAACAGTCACATCCTCACCGGCAACAACCTCGGCCAGCTGGGCAACGTGGAAGCCCTCCCGCCCGTGGACCCCGCGTTTACCGACGAGCACCTCACCAACATCATCCAGTACTTTTCCATCAATCCCGAAGAAATGGAAAAAGAACTGCACCGCTACGCAAAACAGCTCCTCGATTCCCACAAAGTGAACGAGGCCTGGCAGGTATTGCTGGCCGGAAACCTCCACTGACGAGACTTTCCCCGAAAATAGAAAAGCGGTCCAGGTATTACCCGGACCGCTTTTCGTTTATGCGTTACAGCATGTAATCAGGACTTTCCGCCGAATACTTTTTTCAGCAGTTCCGAAGTACGGGCTGCGGGATTGTTGCGGATGGCGGCTTCTTCCTTCCCTATCTGGTCGAACAGGGCGCCAACGGCTTTGTTGGTCACGTAGCCTTTCAGGTCCGGGTCGAGTTTGGTAAAGGAAGTAGGCAGGCTGTTGTATTTAGTCACGATTTCGCCGTAGTATTTGGTAGCGGCGGTTTGGTTAAGCGCCGAGTCGATTACGGGAGAGAAGGCGGCCACGAGGCTGGCGGTAGTTTTCTCTTTGAAGAAGTTGGTGGCGGAGTTTTGTCCGCCCGTCAGCAGTTTCATCGCGTCGGTGATGGTCATTTGCTTGATGGCGTTCACGAAGATCGGCGCGGCAAATCCTACGGCGTTTTCGGCCGAGCGGTTGATCTGGAGGATGGCTTTATCGACCAGGCTGCCCATGCCGATGCTGCGGAGCGCCTTTTCTGCTTTCAGCGCATCCGGCGGGAGGAGTACTTTGTACAGTTCATTGCCGAAGAAACCGTCTTGCTTGTTAAGCAGGCCGATGCCTTTGAGGACACCTTTCTCCAGGGCTTCCTTGATGCCGCCGGCGGCTTCGCCTTCGGTGACGTTGGCGCCGGTGGTGGAGGTGCTGCCGGAATTGAGTACGTTGCCCACTTTCTTCAGGATCTGGGCATTGGCGGTGGTATGGAGCACGAGTGCGCCTGCCGCGATAAGGATGGTTCGTTTTAACATGATGCTGATTGTTTGTACAGGGATATCATTCATGGATGGATAACAGCGGAACGTGCGTATGGAACGCGATCCGCGAAGTATTGCTGCGTTTGAATATGCTGTCGAAAAGACCGTGCTTTTTCGGAATGATGAGGAGCAGGTCTGCTTTTTCGGATTGTGCGAATTCCGTTACCGCTTCCGGGATATTGGGCCGGTCGATGAAATGGTATTGCGGGTTGAAGTCGTGCAACATGTTGTCTAGCTCCTGATTTTCTTCCGGGCGGATGTGTTCGCGCCCTTCTTTCTGGATGTTCACGACATGCAATTCGGGTTTGAAAAGTTCCAGGAATTTCATGAGCGGCGCTTTACGGGTGGTTTTAGCCACTTTGCGGAGGTCGCAGGCGAAGAGGATTTTCCGGATCGGCTTGAAGGATGCCTGCGTGGGCACCACGATCACGGGGTAGGCGGAGGATTTCACCACGTCTACCGTATTGGACCCGACGAGGATTTCTTCGAGCTGGCTGCCGCCGGTGATGCCCATCACCACCACATCGGCCAGTTCTTCCCGGCATACCTGGTCGATATTGGCCGCCAGCAGGTGGTTGTCAGCGCGGATATCAAGGGTGATGTGCGCGGGCATCATGGGCCTGAGCTGGGCCTGCATATTGCGGAGGCCTTCCATGCTTGATTCCCGGAGGTCGTCCATATTAACGATGGGCACGGCCGTGGGGAGGTCGGGGATGGGAACGATCAGCTCATATGCGTGATACAGCACGATGCGGGTAGCGCCTGCCTGCTGGGCAAGCCCGATGGCATAACGGGCCGCGTTGTAAGCCGTTTCAGAAAAATCCGTTGGAACGATGATGGTTTTCATGCCGGGTCTGTTTTTATCCGCCTTAAAGTTACGCAATAACCACACCAATGCCTGATCCGAAATCATAAATAAATTAAAAAAACACACCATGCGGGGCCTCGCGGACAACATTCCCCAAATGCGGCCGAAATCGATTATTTTTGCGGTCTCGTAATGCCGGGGGAGATCCATTCCCCCTCAAAACAGTATTATTCACGACAATGAGCGTAACTACCCAACAACAGCTGTCAGAACAGGAAATTATCCGCCGCGGCAAGCTGAAAGAGCTGCAGAACCTGGGGATCGATCCGTATCCCGCCGCAGAATACCCGGTTAACGCGTATTCCACAGACATCAAGGCTGGTTATTCGGAAGCAACGAAAGACCAGTACCAGGACGTGTGCCTGGCCGGCCGTATCATGAGAACCCGCGACATGGGCAAGGCCAACTTCGCCCTCCTGCAAGACAGTAAGGGAAGCATTCAATTGTATATAAAGCGGGACGATATCTGCCCCGGGGAAGATAAATCGCTGTACGACAACGTATGGAAGAAACTGACCGACCTTGGCGACTTTATCGGCGTGAAAGGCTACGCTTTCGTCACCAAAACCGGCGAAACCTCCATCCACGTGCGGGAGCTTACCATATTGGCTAAAGCGCTCCGGCCGCTGCCCGTTGTACGGGAAAAAGACGGGGAGATGTTTGACGAGGTGACCGATCCGGAATTCAAATACCGCCAGCGGTATGTAGACCTGGTGATTAATCCGTCGGTGAAAGAGGTTTTCATCAAGCGCACCCGTTTGATGCAGACGATCCGTGATTTCTACAACGAAATGGGATACCTGGAGGTGGAAACGCCCATCCTGCAAGCGATCCCCGGCGGAGCCGCCGCGCGCCCCTTCATCACGCACCACAACGCGCTTGATATGCCGCTGTACCTGCGCATCGCCAACGAACTGTACCTGAAAAGGCTCATCGTCGGCGGCTTCGAAGGCGTGTACGAATTCGCGAAAGATTTCCGTAACGAGGGGATGGACCGTACCCACAACCCCGAATTCACCGTGATGGAAATGTACGCCGCGTACAAAGATTATCACTGGATGATGGACACCACCGAGCGCCTGCTCGAAAAAGTGGCCATTAACGTGAACGGAAATACGAAAGTAACCGTGGGTGAAAGGGAGATCGACTTCAAGGCGCCCTACCCCCGCGTGCCCATCTACGACGCCATCAAGGAACACACCGGGTTCGATGTGTCTGAAATGGACGAAGCCGGCATCCGCGAAGTGTGCAGGCAACTCGGCATACACGCCGAGCCGAATCATGGCAAAGGCAAGCTGATCGACGAGATTTTCGGCGAGAAGTGCGAGCACCACTACGTGCAACCCACTTTTATCACCGACTATCCCGTAGAGATGAGCCCCCTCACCAAGAAGCACCGCAGCAAACCCGGCGTGGTGGAACGTTTCGAGCTGATATGCAATGGCAAGGAAATCGCCAACGCTTACTCCGAGCTCAACGACCCCATCGACCAGCGCCAGCGCTTCGAAGACCAGGTGGCGCTCATGGAACGCGGCGACGACGAGGCGATGTACATCGATTACGACTTCCTCCGCGCCCTGGAATATGGCATGCCCCCCACCTCCGGGATCGGGATCGGGATCGACCGGCTGACCATGCTCATGACCAACCAGCCTTCTATCCAGGACGTGCTGTTTTTCCCGCAAATGCGGCCTGAAAAGCAACAGGCGGCAGAATAACGGAATGATTTTCAATAGCAAGCCCGGCACTGGCAGTGCCGGGCTTTTTTTCGGGGTTATCCAAAAAAGGGACAGTATTACAAGCAGGTTCGATTCCGTTGAACAAAAGCCGGGCGGCGTCGTTAACATGTAAACCCTTTTGCTCATGCGTATTCACATACCAACATTCGCTGCCGTCGTTCTATTTTCGCTCGTATGGATGTTTTTCGGTATTGCCCACCTGGTGAACGCCGACGCGCTCAGGCCCGTGGTAGCCGGGATCCCCGGGGGCGTATTCTGGGTCTATTTCACCGGCGCGGCCATGTTCCTGGCCGGTCTCGCCATCATCCTCAACAAATGGGCAAAGCCCGCCTGCTACCTCCTGGCACTCATGCTCTTCGTTTTCATCGTGGTCATCCATGCGCCGGGGCTCATCCGGGGCGACTTCTCCGCTCCCATCAATATCCTCAAGGACGTGGGCTTCATGGCCGCCGCCATCATCATCGGCAACATCAGGAATCATATCAGGCAACTGGGCCAGCTGTAGACACACTACCGGCCCGTTGCCTGACGGACCATATCCTATGAAAAACCATGCGGTAAGTTACGCGACACACCTGCCGTACAGCTATTCCATTTCACGGACGAGCGCTCCGGCAGTATATCCGGTAGTTTTCTGTAAACCGCCGGTATAATTGATTGTCATAATTGATAATTGATCTTTATTTTCGCTCCGGACCGGAAATCCGGCTTTCAACCTGTCAAAAATTATGAGAAATATGCATAAGTCCATTCCGGCATGGACCACCGGCCTCTGTATTCTGGCCGCTTTGCCAACTTTCGCCCAGGAGAAGAAAACACTCACCTTCGACCAGATCTTTACCAAACCCGTTTCCATCACTGAACCGCTGCCTGGCGTAAGAGCCTGGGCCGACAAAACACATTACATCGAAATGCGGAGCGGCAAACAGGTGCAGGTAGATGTAAAATCCGGCAACGCTACGCCCTATACGCCTCCTCCGGCAACCGGTAATTCGGTGAGCGTCAAGGATAATGACATCTATCTCCAGCGCCCCGACGGCAGCGCGCCCATCCGCCTGACCGCCACGGAGGCCGAGGAAAAGAACCCCACGCTTTCGCCCGACGAAAAATATGTCGCTTTCACGCGCAACAATAACCTGTTCGCCATCGAAGTGGCCACGCAGAAAGAAATCCAGTATACGACAGACGGCTCGGACGTTATTTACAACGGCTGGGCTTCCTGGGTGTATTTCGAAGAAATCCTGGGCCGCCCCTCGCGCTACCGCGCATTCTGGTGGAGCCCCGACAGCCGCAAGATCGCTTTCATGCGGTTCGACGATACCCGTGTTCCCGTGTTCCCCATCTACAGCGAAAAAGGCCAGCACGGTTACCTGGAAAACACCCGCTATCCGAAAGCCGGTGACCCCAATCCGGAAGTACGCCTGGCCATCGTGCCCGTAACCGGCGGAAACATCACCTGGGCCGATTTCAATGAAAAAGACGACCAGTATTTCGGCCAACCCTTCTGGACGCCCGACGGCAGCGCCCTCTGGGCCCAATGGATGCCCCGCGACCAGAACCAGCTCTTCCTCTACGCCATCGACACCCAAACCGGGGCCAAGAAGGTGGTGTACCAGGAAGAACAGAAAACCTGGATCGACTGGTTCACCGATATCTACTTCCTGTCCAACAACAAAGGATTTATCGTAAAAAGCGACCGTTCCGGCTGGGACCATCTGTATCATCACAACATGGACGGCAGCCTCAACAGGCAGCTGACTTCCGGCAACTGGCGCGTAAAAGAACTGCTGCAGATCAACGAAAAGAAAGGCGCGATCTATTTCACGGCCCGCAAGGAAGCGACAACCCGTTACGACCTTTATAAAGCCGATCTGAAAGGCGGCGCGCCGCAGCGCCTCACCTTCGGTGAATTCAGCCATAACGTGATCCTCGCGCCTGAAGGCGATTGGTTCATCACCACCTACAGCAACATCAACACGCCCCCGCGCATGGCCCTGGTGTCAGACAAAGGGAAAGTGGCCCGCGAGCTGGGCAATGCCCGCGGAACGGCTTACGACAGCTACCGCCTGGCCCCCACCGAAATGAAAACCTACACTACCCGCGACGGTTTGGTGCTGCCGATCACGATCATCTGGCCCTTCGATATGGAAGCCGGGAAAAAATACCCGGTGCTGATTTCCATTTATGGCGGTCCGGATGCCGGAACGATCTATGACACCTGGAGACCCAACATGCCGGCGCAATGGTTCGCGCAGGAAGGGCTCATCCAGGTGGTGATAGACAACCGCGCGGCGGGGCACCTGGGCAAGGCGGGCATGAACTATATCCATCGCCAGCTCGGCAAATATGAAATCGAGGATTACATGGACGCCGCCCGCTGGCTGGCTACCCAACCCGGCGTGGACGCTTCCCGGATGGGCATCACCGGCGGCAGCTTCGGCGGGTATATGTCGGCCATGGCGCTGACCTATGGCGCGGATGTGTTCACCCACGGCATCGCGAATTTCAGCGTTACCGACTGGGCGCTGTATGACAGCCATTACACTGAACGGTACATGGACCTTCCGAAAGACAATGCCGAAGGCTACAAGATAACTTCCGTGATGACGCACGCCAACAAGCTGAAGGGCCTCCTCCGGATCGTGCACGGCACGATGGACGACAACGTGCATATGCAGAATTCCATCCAGCTGGTGGATAAACTGGAAGATCTCGGGAAGCATTTTGAGTTTATGGTGTATCCTGGCGAGCGCCATGGCTGGGGCGGACCGAAATCCACCCATTCCCGCAACGAGAATTATCGCTTCTACTATCAAAACCTGTTGCAAAAGCCGCTGCCGGCGCTTTTCAAAGGCACAAACTAATTGGCGGAACCGTACCGCCAGGCAAAAAAAGGCCGTCTCACCACAATGAGACGGCCTTTTTTATGGGTACGGCAGTAAAATGCGGGGGCATTGCAAGGTTCGAAGGCGGGTAGCCGCGTGTATGCAGCAGGGATGTCCCACCCACATCCCACCCATGTCTTACCTATGTCTTACCTCCTTATATGGGGTAAGTTATGGGTGGGATATGGGTAGGACATCGGTAAGACATGGGTAGGATATCTTTACAGTAAATGGGCATTAGCATTACGGCAGGCTACAGGTAAGCCTACGGCCCAACGGGCATGACTTGCCGGTTACAGGAAGATGAAATGGAAATATTGTTGGAAATAAAGCAGGGAAAACTGTGTGGGGTGAGAGCGGTTTCTTCAGTTTGGGGCAAAAAAACAGGGCTGCAAGAATACAGCCCCGAAAAATTTTAACCATATCTTTATTGAAAAACCTGTTACAAATTTCCATAATTTAGAAACATCTCGCATCTGCAAACTAGCGAACGCTATATTTTTTCCAGTAAACGTATAGAAAACTCCCCTGAACGATGGAAGCAGTGAGCGGGAAAATGCAATGCCGGAACCGGCGCAATAATCAGTAGTGAAAAATTATATATGATGTTGTAACGGGAAAATTCCCGTGAAAGGCAGGCTGATAAAAGAAAAAAGGCGGTAAGAATACCGCCCTTGTAATAATTTTAACCATATCCTATGAAAAACCTAAGTCAAAGATAAGGCGGGAATTTTCCTTCGCAAGTGCATTTCCGTGAACGCATGGTTTTAGTTCGTGAAGCGCGGAAAACCGTCTTTTTCTTATTACATTAAGTTTTTTATCATATTAATATTTTTATTACTATGCAATCCTATGGCCGTTTTTCACAGGGCGGTCGGGTTGCAGTAATACAATATCCTTTCCGTCCCCGACAACGCCCAGTACAAGGCATTCTGAGAAGAAATTAGCGATTTGTTTGACAGGAAAATTCACGACGGCTACTACTTGTTTGCCGGGAAGTTCAGCAGTTGTGTATAATTGCGTGATTTGCGCGGATGATTTCCGGATACCGATCTCCGGGCCAAAGTCGATTTCCAGCTGGTAAGCGGGATTGCGCGCCTTCTCGAAAACGGTCGCGGAAAGGATGGTGCCTACATGCATCTGCACCTTTTCAAAGTCATGCCAGGTAATTGTGCCCATATTGTATGGATTTGGGAAAGATGGGTTAGAGACTAAAAGCGGAAGATAATTGCTTTGGGCGAGAGGAAAAAAATTGGGCGGTAAGAATACCGCCCACAATATTTTTAACCATATCCTATGAAAAACCAATACAAATATACTTGTGTCTTCCATTATAGGATCTGGCATTTCGTAAACGCAAGATTTTGCCTCGTGAACGCATAGAAATAAAGTCTATTAACACGAATTTAACGTAGTTCGGATCACCCATTAATGCCTGATCGCCGTCGGTGCGTTGCCCATAATGGTATCGATTTCTTTCATGATTTCCGGGGTAAGCTGCGGATATACCTCCAGCGCTTTGAGCGTTTCCGTCAACTGCGCTTCTTTCGTAGCCCCCAGGATCGTGCTGGATACATTCGGGTTGCGGATCGTCCAGGCCACGGCCAGCACCGCCAGCGTGGTACCCAGGTCTTTCGCCACCTTTTCCAGCTGTTTTACCTTGGCGATGTTGGCATCCAGCAGGTTACGGTTGCGGAGCCATTCATAACCCTCCAGGCTGAGACGGGAGCCTTCAGGCACACCATTGTTATATTTCCCGGTGAGTATCCCCGACGCCAGCGGACTGAAAATCGTGGTACCCAGCCCAACGCTGTTAAACACCGGCAGGTATTCCAGCTCGATTTTCTCCCGGCGGAACAGGTTGTACTCCGGTTGCTCCACCACCGGCCCGATCAGGTTGTATTGCCGGGCCACCATATGCGCTTCCATAATTTCGGCGGCCGTCCACTCCGATGTGCCCCAATACAGGATTTTTCCCTGCTGGATGAGGTGGGTCATCGTCCACACCACTTCCTCGATCGGCACATTCCGGTCGGGGCGGTGGCAATAATAAAGATCCAGGTAGTCGAGCTGCATCCGCTGAAGGGCCTCATGGCAGGCTTCTACCAGGTGCTTGCGGCTCAGGCCCGTCTGGTTGGGTTTATTTTCCGTTCCGCGCCAGCCGAAGTAGGCTTTGCTGGAAACAATATAGGAAGTCCGGTCCCATTTCTTGTTTTTCAGCACGCGCCCCATCATTTTCTCCGATTCGCCAAGGGCGTAGATTTCCGCGTTGTCGAAGAAATTGATGCCGTTATCGTAGGCCAGCCCCATGAGGCGGTCGCCCAGGGAGTCGTCGATCTGGGAATGGAAAGTAACCCAGCTCCCATACGACAGGGTGCTGATCTGCAGGCCGGATTTGCCTAATCTTCTGTATTCCATGAGCTATGATTTTTCGGTTTTTCGTGACGGGAGTAAAATAACACTTTGGCATGGTTGTTGGAACTATAGGCGCAGGAAATTTTAGGTTAAAAAATAGCGTTAGATCTTTCCAGATCGTACAAACAATTAGGTTAAAGCAAAAGAACCCGGTCACATGACCGGGTTCTTTTGCTATGGTAACTTCTGAAATATCTGTTATTCGAGGGAGAAAGTGCTGTCCGGCGGTGCGAAAGTGCCGTAAACATGAACGAACTCGGTCCGGCTGAAGTCCTGGTTAGCCCTGAAGCCCTGGCCGTAGAGTGTATCCGTGGGCGTGGCGAGGCGGCAGAAACGGTCAGTGATGAACTGGGCCGACTTGGAATCCCAGCGGAGGTCTTTGCAGTCGAGGCGCTGGGCGGTAGTGAGGCTGATAAATACGACGGAATCCCGGAGGTAGATATCGTTATTGCCTTCGTCGAGGCGGCCGAAGTTGGCGGTAAGGATACTTTCCTTGCGCGCGGCGCTGTCGTAGAAGATCACCTGCAGGGTTTTCGGGAAGTCGGTATGCGGGGGGTGCGTCACATGTCTTTCCATATAGGGAGAAGTGAGCACGCCCTTCACGGTGGCCGACTGGCTGACGATGGTTTCCACATCGAAGGCCTGTTCCACGCCCAGTTTCTTGGTATCGAAAGCGGCAACGGCGTTCATATCGTTTTCACACCCGGCCAGGGCCAGGCATGCGAGGGTGCCGTATGCGAGGATTCGTTTCAAGCGGTTAGTCGTATTTGGCCTTGAGGAACCAGCGGTCGCTGAGGGTGAAGCCCAGCGTGAGGCGGTAATAAGTTTCGCGGAGTTGCTCCACGTTTCCGCGGGAGCCTACTTCGAAGGCGGCATTGATCATCGTAAACTGGTTCATGGCGGGCATGATCCTTCTTACGGGGAAGCCGGCGCCCACGGAGAATCCGAGGGTATTCATTTCGCGGCCGTCGAGTTTGATATAATCCTTACCGAAATAACCGCCGAGGCGATAGGTGACTTTGTTCCAGTAGCCGGAGAAGGCTTGCGCGTTGGGGACGAATTGTCCGCCCACGCTCATGCGCCAGGAGTCCTGCGTGGAGTCTACCGCGCCGAAGTTGCGGAATTTGCTCCATTTGGAGGTATTATAATCGGCGCCGAAGGCGAATTTATCCGTTTTGGTGATCATGATGCCACCGCCCAGGGATTGGGGGTAGATGAGATCGCCGCGGTCGCCGGAGGTGTACTTCACGGTGTCGCGGGTATAGAATTCGTCGGAGGATGCGTCGTAGTTGAGGGTGGATTGCAGGCGTTCGCGTTTTGCGGAGAGTTTTTGCTCCATGCTGCCGGTAACGCCGAACTGGAGGTTCAGGTCGTTGCCGAGTTTCACGATCTGCTGGAGGCCCACGGTGTAGAAGAAGGAACCGTAGCTGGTGCGCTTCATGTCGCTGGAGGGGGTGATGGCATCCAGCGGTTCGGCCGTGGGGAATACGATGCGGGTGGTATTGGTCACGTTGCCGAAGATGTACCCGACGTTAACGCCCACGCTGAATCCGCCGAATCCGATACCGGAGCCTACATAAGCCTGGTAAATACCGCCGGAACCTTCGAACTGGTTAACGGTGTTTACCTTGAGGGTATCGAAGAAAGTTCTTTCCTCGGGAACGGCGATGTTGTAATTCACGCGGGTGAGGGGGCGGATACCGATGTTGAGTCCCCACTTGGGGCTGAGCGGCATGCCCAGCTGGAGGTAGCTCAGGGTTCCGAACCCGGCGCTGGAACTGGCATCCCGGGAAGTGAGCTTGCGGGAGCCGCCATGGACGCCTACATCGAAAGTCACTAACTGAAGCCGGGAATAGCTGGCGGGATTGACGAAGTTGATGGACTGGGCATCGCCATATGCCTGAGCCACGCCTCCCATTCCAAGGTTTACGGCGTTTTCCGAACGGGAAACTTCGCCTAAGCCGAAGCGGGAGTACGGTGAGTTATCCTGAGCAGATGCGCGATTTGCAGATAGCAAAGCAGCGCCTGCCAGGCAAAAAAAGCTAGCTTTTGTCCAATACATTGAGTGCAGCGATTGAATTTAAACCTTTATACATTAAATACGGGCTTGCAAATATCTTATTTTTAAGGCGGGAAGCAAAAAAACCAAATCCCCCCTGTTAAAAGCACGTTAAAGTTCCGGTACCTCGCGGCATAGGAACCGATCATGCCGTCAACCTCCGCCAGCGCGCCTTCCAGCACACCGCTGAGGATACTTTGCCGCGTATTATATCCCACAAAACTATAATGTGCTTCCTGTGGCACGAGCGGTAATTTATCGGTAAAAGCGTGCAGGGCCCGGAACCGCATTTCGATACCCGGGCTGATGCCGCCTCCCATAAATTCACCTTTCTTGTTCACGAAATTGTAGGTAATGGCCGATCCCGCGCCGATAATGAGACTGTGGGAACCGGGGAACATATCCGCCGCCCCAGCGGCCAGCGCGATCCTGTCGACGCCCAGGGTTTCAGGTTTTTCGTACACGATCTTCACCGGCAACGGCGTATCGTACCGCAAACGGATGAATTCCGTTTCCCGGGAAAGCAACGCCTCCAGCGCCGGCGGGTGCTCAATTACCGAAGAAAGCACGGCGGCTTGCGGGCGATATTCCGCCAGCAACGTGTCCACTTCCGCCAATAACGCCGCCTCGCTGAAAAACCGCTCTTCCAACAGCGCTCCGTCTTGCATAATGCCGCACTTCAACCGGGTATTGCCCAGGTCGAAACATAAAATCGGGCCGATCATGGCGCCAAGTTAAAAATTATCCACGGATAAATTCCGGAAGTGACCGTTCAGTTTCACACGGTCCTTCAACCGCTCCATCTCGGTCATGAGGGCAATCACCTTGCTCAGGTGGCGTTTGAGGTACTCCAGGCGCTGCAATTCCTGGAAAAGACGGAGCATTTCATATTCTTCCTCCAGCGACAGCCCCGCATGATGCGCAATATCGTAGGCGCGCAGGCGATCGTCCTCCACGGGGAATTGCTTGGAGACCTGTAAAATATGATGCAGCTCACGCACCGCCATAAGCACCTGTTCGCGCAATTTGTCGCTGGTGCGGTCGTGATTGTCGGGGTAATTGACGATGGCGCCGGCATAGAGCTTATCCGGCACATCGCGGATAACTTCGAGGATGCGGAACACTTTAAGCCCGCGCGTCCGCACATCGATCTCTCCGTTGTCGTATGTTTTCTCGACCTGTGCGATTTCCACGAGCGTGCCGTATTCATTGACTTTCTTTTTGATCACAGCGGGGATACCGAAAGGCTTGCCTTCGCGGATGCATTCATCGACCATTTGCTTGTACCGCGGTTCGAATATATGCAGGTTGAGCATCTCGCCCGGGTAAACAACGATGCCAAGGGGAAATATCGGAATAAAGTTCGTCATAGTAAGGTTTCAGTTCTTTCACCTGTTTTAAGTTACGATTTTCCGGTGAAAAAAGATGGTGCGTTGCCGGGCGATGGCTGTTTTCCGGAAGTGAAAAATCATCTATACATTTGTTGCATGTCTGCATTACTTGACCGGCTCCTTTCGGGAGACGCCAGAGCCCTGGCCCGGAGCATTTCCCTGGTGGAGAACGAGGCTCCCGGATATGAGCAGTTGCTGGAATCGCTTCCGGCGCGCGCAGGCACCCGCGTGGTGGGTATTACCGGCCCGCCCGGCGCGGGAAAAAGCACGCTGGTCAACGCCCTCATCACCGCACTGCTCCAAAGGCAGCAACGTGTAGCCGTTATCGCGGTAGACCCTTCGTCGCCCTTTAATTTCGGCGCGCTGCTGGGCGACCGCATCCGCATGTCGTCGCACTTCTCCGATCCCAACGTCTTCATCCGTTCCATGGCGAGCCGCGGGGCATTGGGCGGGCTGTGCCCCAAGATCCTTGAAACGGCCGATCTCATCAAGGCCGCGGGATACGATTACCTGTTCATCGAAACGGTGGGTGTGGGCCAGAGTGAAGTGGAGATCGCCGGCATCGCGGATACGACCGTGGTGGTGGTGGTGCCGGAAGCAGGCGATGAAATCCAGACCATGAAAGCCGGGCTTATGGAAATCGCCGCGATCTTCGCCGTCAACAAATCGGATCGCCCGAAGGCCGATGAGTTTGTGCGCAACCTGCGCCTGCTGGCGCATTCGCGGCGGACGGAAGGATGGGAAACGCCCGTGATCAAAACCGTGGCTTTCCGGGGCGACGGGATCGAAGAGCTGATAGCGGCGCTGGATAACCACCGCGATCACATCCACGAGAACCGCGGGCGCAAATCCTTGCTGTTGGCCGAAAAGGCCTGGCAACTTATCCAGTACAAAAAGATGCGGCAGGTAGACCGGCAGGGCCTGCTGGCGGAGATCCGCCGCCATATGGACGATCCCGGGTTCAACCTCTACCGGATCATTCACCGCTATAGCTGAAAAAAGGTTATCTTTGCGCCAAACAACGTAAGCGCAGACATGTTTACCCGTACCAGAGTATTCCGTCTTTTCTTCACTTACGCCGTGTTCAATTACGGCGGATGATGCTGCGCACGCTCCTTTTCACATCCACATTTCTGTAATATTTTTCTCATCATCTAAATCAAAGCATTGTTATGGCTTGGTTATTCCTGGTGCTGGGCGGTCTTTTCGAGATCGGCTTTACCATTTCGCTGAAGTATTCCGAGAATTTCACGAAGCTCTGGCCTTCGGTATCGTTCGCAGTTTGCATTTCACTGAGCTTCTTTTTGCTCAACAAAGCGATCAACAACGGGTTGCCGATAGGCACCGCATACGCGGTATGGACGGGCATCGGCGCGGCAGGTACCGCCATCGCGGGCATGCTTATTTTCAAAGAGCCGGCAACGGCCATGCGGCTGTTGTTCCTGGTCATGCTGATCGGGTCCATCATCGGGCTGAAATTCGTTTCTGAAGCGCATTAGCAAAGAGGCCTCGGGGCCTCTTTTTTTATTTCAGCCAGGGAGCGTTTTCTGATGGAAAGGTTGCGGATACGTTGTAAATTAGCAGGCATCATCCCACAC
Source organism: Chitinophaga pollutisoli (assembly GCF_038396755.1). Classification (NCBI taxonomy): domain Bacteria; kingdom Pseudomonadati; phylum Bacteroidota; class Chitinophagia; order Chitinophagales; family Chitinophagaceae; genus Chitinophaga; species Chitinophaga pollutisoli. The sequence continues at coordinate 2,895,135 of NZ_CP149822.1, forward strand.
CAGCAACACCGGTGGCCGGGAAAAAGGAGTGATCAGCTGCAGGGCTCCGGCGCAGAACATGTAGCAGCCAATTACAGAAGTTTCATTTCAACCGAATAGATATATCAAAATATAGAGATGCAAGTTGACTGACAGGCAAAGCGTCCAGGGCATATCAAAATTAACCTCAAAATACTTGTGAATCACCATGAAAGTGTGATAGCTGAGGTATAAATCTTTCGTACATTACGCCCCCCGTGAAAACCCGCCAGATGAAACAATTTAGTAAAAGGTAAAACTACTGCGATACAATCAATACCATGCGAAAGGAATCCACCTTCAACCCGGAGCATCAGGCTACCAATACCGCCAGTAAAGTGGTGGCCGCACTGGAAAGACTTTCAGAAGCTTTCCGCGTGTTGCTTTGGCAGGAAGCGAAACAATACGGGATCAGCCCCATTCAGGTGCAGATCCTGACTTACCTCCTTCATTATCCGGAAAAACTAAAAACAGTTACGCATCTTGCCGCGCATTTCAACATGACGAAAGCGACGATCAGCGATGCGATCAAGACGATTGAATCCAAGGGATTTGTAAGAAGGAAAGATGACAAAGAAGACAGCCGCAGCCATACCCTGCACCTGACCCGCGAGGGAAAAACGGTTGCCCGGCGGGTGGAGCGTTTTGCAGAGCCGATGCAGGAATCCGTGCAGGACATGCCTGCGGAAAAGCAGGCGGGCATGCTGGAGCAATTGCTGGGCCTTATCCAGGATCTGAACAAGAACCTGATCATCACGCCGCAGCGGATGTGCTACAACTGCAGATTTTATGAAAAGAAAGGGAAATTACATTATTGTCACCTCGTGAACGCCATTCTCAAAGCGGCGGAATTGCGGGTAGAGTGCCCCGAATTCAGGAAACCAGCCATTTGATTGGAGCGCGCGCTTATTGCGCCCGCTGGCTTCTCCACCAGCGGAAGCCCAAAAACAGGCCCAGCGCCAGCGGCGCGGCGGCCAGCATCAGGATACCATTATTAAGGCCTTTGGCCGGACCTTCGCCCAGCTGCTGCGCAGTTTTGGTGCAAAGGGAGCATTGCGCCATCATCTGGCTTCCGGGCAGCAGGAGCGCTGCGGTCATCAACAGGAAGAATATCTTTTTCACAATCCGAAATTAGGAATTTTTCATGCGCCCGCACCTGATTTATATCAGGCTCAGGCGTAGTAAGGTGAAATCATGATATACACGATCACGCCGGTGACGGCTACGTAGAACCAGATCGGCCAGGTGATCCGCGCAATGCGGCGGTGCTTCGGCCAGTCGGACTGGAAGCCCCGCAGCAGGGTGAATAATACCAGCGGTACGATCACGATGGCCAGAAGGATATGCGTGAGCAGCAAAAAGAAATACATGTACCGGATGCTGCCTACAGCCGCGATCTCCGCGGCGTCTACCACGCCATTGTGATCTATATCCCCGAATTTGGTGGAATCGGTGAGGAAGTGGTAGGTTACATACGACAGGAGGAACAGCACCGAAAGCCCCACGGCGCTGAGGTTCGCCCATTTATGCGCGTTTCGGCGCCCGTTCTTGATAAAATAAAGGCTCGCCAGCAGGAGCACCGCCGTGGCGGAGTTGAGGCAAGCGTGGAAGAAAGGCATCACCTTCACGTCGAAACCCGCGTCCACATTGGGCTTCGGGATAACGAACAGCACCGCCACCACTACGGGGATAGCGATGGATACGATGGTGATGAATACGTTCAGGTTCTTTTGCTTCAGATTCATGTGCACGGGTATTTGTTAGTGGGCGGAAGAAAACAGGCGCTTGAGCAGGCCGGGCTTCTTTTTGTCTTTGGCGATATGCAGGATGGCGATATCGTTCACCATGCGGCGAACGTCGCTGGTATCCATGCCGTTATAGTAACCGCGGATAAATCGGTTTTTGTCGATCACTACAAATTTCTCGGTGTGGATGAAATCATCCGGGCCGCCGTCTCCTTCCAGGGCGTTGACGAAGAATTCGTACCGGGCCAGGTCGTAGATGGTTTTCTTCTCACCGGTAAGGAGCCACCAGTTGCGGGGGTCGATGTTCCGCGTGTCGGCATAATGCTTGAGCACGGGCACGGAGTCGCGCACAGGATCTACCGAGAGGGAGAGTATCTGAATGAGGGTGTCGTTCTTGGCGTTGATGTAAGAGTCCTGCACCCGCTTCAGGTTTTTGATGAGGGTGGGGCATATGGTGGGACAGCTCGTAAAGAAGAAATTCACGACGAGGATCTTGCCGTCGAGCTGGCGGAGGCTGACCTGTTCGCCGAGCTGGTTGGTGAGGGTGAAATCCTGTACCTGGTGGTAGATGGTATCGTAGGTGGTTTTTCCGTCCTTCACAATGGTGTCCACTCTTTCCGCGATGAGAAACGGCGGCACTTCCACGACATTTTTGCCGTAATGGTCCACGATCAGGTAACCCGTGAGGGGTACGAGGATGGCCAGTGCTACGCCGAGTATTGCTTTCCTGTTGATAACCGTAAATTTTAGACGTGATATAAAAGCGAAAATGTAAAAGCGTTGCTGTATGACGGCATCACTTTTACATTTTCGAGTATCGAGTTACGACCAGTGGTTAGTGATGGTTGCCACCACCGTGCGCGGGTGCTACTTTTTCAGCAGGCAGCGGCGCGCTGGGAGAATTCCTGCGCATGTGCTTCCAGCTGTCGCCATCCGCGAGGAAGGCGATGATGAACCAGATGAACAGCAGCAGCGGCATCAGGATCGTCCAGATAAGGTTTTTGATTTCATGGCCAAGGTGCATGAATTCAGCAACGATATAGAAAGCCTTTACGATGGTCAGGCCGATGAATACGGAGTTCAGCAACAGTTTGCCGGGGAAGCCGGTATACAGGTGCAGGAATGCGAGCCCTACTTCCACCATGGTAACGATCAGGAGGATCCAGAATGTTCTCCAGATGCTCTTGATGGATGCCTGCCTGTCGGATGCGTTATGAGTATGCGCCATGATCTTAAAAATCTTTTCTCTTTATAAAAATGCGTTCAGTCAAAAATCTTGTCCCGGATTAGAGGAGATAGAAGCAGGTGAATACGAATACCCACACCAGGTCTACAAAGTGCCAGTAGAGGCCCACTTTTTCCACCATTTCATAGTGGCCGCGGCGCTGGTAGGTACCTTTCAGGACGTTTACGAGAACGATAATGTTCAGGATCACGCCGGAGGTTACGTGGAGGCCGTGGAAGCCGGTGATGGTGAAGAAGAAGTCGGTGAAGTTCGTGGAGATGGCAGCCGTTCCGTCAGCGTTCGGGAAGGGATTTTGTCCCCACCAGGCGCCTACTTCGTGCAGGTGCATCCATTCCCAGGCCTGGCAGCCTAAGAACATGATACCGCCTAAGATGGTCCAGGACAGCCATTTCACAACGGACTGTTTGTCCATGTATTTACCAGCATTCACAGCCAGTACCATGGTAACGGAAGACATGATCAGGATGAATGTCATCAAGCTCACGAATACCAGCGGGAGGTCTGCATGGCCCATGAACGGGAAGGAGTGGAATACGACGTTGGGATCAGGCCATGCTTCGGCCATGAAACGTTGCGTGCCGTAAGCGATCAGCAATGCGCCGAATGTGAAGGCATCGGAAATGAGGAAGTACCACATCATCAGTTTGCCATAGCTCACGTTGAAGGGAGAAGACCCTCCGCTCCACCATTTTTTGTTCGCTGTTACTGCGTTATCCATTGTACGATTTGTGAATTTTATTGGTTCTAAACAGTATCTTTTTCTATTCTTCTTCTATTATCGGGCCAGGCTGAAAAATATCAGCAGGTAAATCCAGAGCCCGTCCACGAAATGCCAATAGGTGGATGCTACTTCGATGGGCACGGAGCTGTACGTGCGTACGCGGGTGCGGAATGCCCGGAAGAACATTACCAGGAGCACCGCAACGCCGCCGAGGACGTGCAGGACGTGTGCGCCTACGATCGCGTAGATGAAGGAGGCCGACACCGTGCTGTCGAGCGCGAGGCCGTGGTTCTTCATATCCGCGAAGCCGATGAACTGGCATACCGTGAAGGCGATGCCCAGCAAGGCTGTCAGAGTGATCAGCTGCTTGTAAGCGCCCATGTTGCGCGCCTTGAACTGGCGGCCGGCCAGGTAAATGGTGCCGCTGCTTAGCAGGATCAGTACGGTTGACACATAAAAGATAGCCGGCAGGTCGAAGCTGAGCCAGTTGGCCTGCGAGCGTTTCACCACATAGGCGCTCGTGAACCCGATGAACATCATGGTGATGCTCGCCATCGCGATCCACATAGAGTACTTATGCGGGTGTATCTTATTTTTAGGTGCGTTCATTGTAATCATCTCCTCACAGTTTTACTTTATCGAACAACAGTGCCAGCAATATCACTGCCAGGTAAATATACGAACCGAACATCAGTTTCCGGGCCGAGGCTACGTCTTCCTTACGGTACAGCTGCACCGCTTTGGAAAGGTACCAGGCGCCGATAATGATGGCCGCGATCGCGGAAATATAACCCGTGAGTCCCAGCAGGTAAGGCGCTACGCCGGCAGGGATCAGCAACAGGGTGTACATCGCGGCCTGCAGGGCAATCATTTTTCCCGGCCCTGCCTCAGTAGGCATCAGGCGGAACCCTGCACGCGTGTAATCCTTATGCGCCACCCAGGCGATCGCCCAGAAGTGCGGGAACTGCCAGAGGAACTGGATCGCGAAAAGCGACCAACCACCGATGGACAACGCATTTTCTCCGGCAGCCCAACCGATCAGCACCGGGAAAGCCCCCGGCACCGCGCCCACCAGTACAGCCAGCGAGTTCCACTTCTTCCAAGGGGTGTATACGAATCCGTACAGCACCAGCGACAAGAGGCTTAACCCCGCCGACAGCCAGTTGAAAGCGAAGCCCATGATAGCGATGCCTCCCACGCCGGTCAGCGCGCAAAGCACCCAGGCTTCCGGAACAGACACCCTGCCGCCGGGCAGCGGCCTTACAGCCGTGCGCGCCATCAGTTTGTCCGTCTCCCGCTCCAGGATCTGGTTGATGATATTGGCGGATCCGGATACCAGGATGCCGCCGGCAAATAATAAAAGAACTTTAATCAGGCCAAATTCCACACCAGGCACCAACAAATAGGCGACCACGCAGGAGAACACTACCATAAAGGTGAGCGTGAACTTCATCATCATGAAGTAATCTTTCACCCTGCTTGCAATGGCGTATGATAAAGACAACTTTATGGAATTTTCTTGCAACATATTAAACTACACTATTTCTGTTCCATCATCCTGTTACGGCGGGTATACCCTGCCGGCAGCTTAGTGGCCGGACTCGTCGGGCGAAACCGGAACCGTCTGCGGAATGAAATCTTTTCCGTCTTTGCTGTAATCGTAAGCCCAGCGGTGAACTTCCGGAATCTCACCAGGCCAGTTGCCGTGACCGGGATTGATCGGTGTAGTCCACTCCAGGGTGGTCGCGTTCCACGGGTTAGGCGTGGTCAGCTTGCGGCCCTTGAAGATACTGTAGAAGAAGTTGAATACAAACAGCAGCTGCGTTGCGAACACGATGATCACCACAAAGCTGATGAAAGTGTTCAGTTCAGCGAACTGGTTGAAAGACGCCCAGTTGCTGTAGTCGAAGTAACGACGCGGCATACCGGCCATACCTTCGTAGTGCATCGGCCAGAAGATGAGGTAAGCACCGATCAGTGTAATCCAGAAGTGGATAAAGCCGATGGTTTGGTTCATATAACGGCCGTACATTTTCGGGAACCAGTGGTAAATACCTGCGAACATACCGAAGAATGCGGATACCCCCATTACGATGTGGAAGTGGGCGATTACGAAATAAGTATCGTGCAGGTGGATGTCGATGGCGGAGTTACCCAACCAGATACCTGTCAGACCACCGGAGATGAATGTGCTCACGAAACCGATGGAGAACAGGGACGCCGGCGTGAAGCGGATATTACCTCGCCAGATCGTCGTGATCCAGTTAAATACTTTAATGGCCGAGGGTACCGCAATCAGCAGCGTCAACAGTACGAAGAACGCGCCGAGGAAGGGGTTCAGGCCAGTCACGAACATGTGGTGCGCCCATACCAGGAACGCCAGCAGCGTGATCGCGAACATGGAACCCACCATCGCGAGGTAACCGAAGATCGGCTTGCGGGAATTCACCGCCAGCACTTCAGATACCATACCCATCGCGGGAAGGATGATGATATATACTTCAGGGTGACCCAGGAACCAGAACAAGTGCTGGTAAAGGATCGCGGAACCACCTTCGTTAGGCAGCACCTTGCCTGCAACAAACAGCTCGCTCAGGTAGAAGCTGGTGCCACCGTGACGGTCGAACAGCAGCAGCACGAAACCGGACAGCAGAACCGGGAATGAAAGCACACCCAGGATAGCGGTGAAGAGGAAGCTCCATACAGTAAGGGGCATCTTCGTCATGCTCATACCTTTGGTACGCATGTTCAGGATCGTGGAGATATAGTTGAGGCTCCCTAGCAGGGAGGACACTACGAACAATGCCATGCTGATCAGCCAGAGGTCCATACCGATTTTAGAACCGATAGAGGCATCGCCCAGGGCGCTCAGGGGAGGATAGGAAGTCCAGCCGCCGGAAGCAGGGCCTGTCTGAACGAACAGGGAAGACATCATTACAATGCTGGAGATAAAGAAGAACCAGTAGCTCAGCATGTTCATGAAAGGAGAAGCCATGTCGCGGGCGCCAATCTGCAGGGGAATGAGCAGGTTGGAGAAGGTGCCCGAAAGGCCGGCAGTCAATACGAAGAACACCAAGATGGTACCGTGCATCGTCACCAAAGCATAATATGCCTCGGCGGTGATACGGCCGCCTTCAGCCCAGTGGCCCAGAATGGATTCCAGCCAGGGGAAGGTAGCATCCGGATAACCCAGTTGCAGACGGAACAAAACGGAAAAGAACGCACCAATGATGGCCCAGATAATGCCCGTGATCAGGAATTGCTTCGCGATCATCTTGTGGTCCATGCTGAAAATGTACTTCGAGATGAAGGTCTCTTCATGATGGTGGTCATGACCGTGACCGTCATGGCCATTACCATGCCCATGGTCCGCTTCGTGGCCGTGATGGAGAAAATCCTGACTGTGCAAAGTTGCTTCGTTACTCATAATAAGTTCTGTTTATGATCAGCCGGTAAACGGGGCAGGCTTGCCGGCTATTTCCTTTAATTTTTTACGCTCCTAATTTCTCTTGCTCTACGATGTTTTACTTCGTAACCGCCGCTACGGCTTTGGTGGAATCAGCAGGTACAGCAGGTGCTGCAGGCGCCGCTTCTTTCGCAGGTTCAACCTGGGAAAATTGCGTTACCTGTTTGGCCAGCCATGCGTCGTATTCAGCCTGTGTTTCCACGACGATGTTCGCCTTCATGGAATAGTGGCCGCTGCCGCACATCTGGTCGCAAGCCAGCTCATACACGAACTCGGGATTACCGGTCTTCTTACGATACTCGGCAGTAGTAATGGTCGGCGTGAACCACAGCGTGGTCGGGATACCCGGAACCGCGTCCATTTTCAGGCGGAAGTGAGGCAGACCTACGTCATGCACTACGTCGCGGGAACCGATGATCAGTTTCACCGGTTTGCCTACCACTACGTGGAGCTCCGGCGCGATAATATCGTCATGGTTCAGGGGGTCCGCCCAATCCTGACCTACAGGGTTGTTGGAATCATTGGTGAGTTTGAAGTTGCGGCGGCCCAGCTGCCCGTCTTTACCGGGGTAACGAACGATCCAGTTGAACTGCTTGCCTGTCACTTCTACTACCATAGACTCTTTGGGAGCTTCGGAAGTCATGCGCAGCCAGTGGCGGATACCGAAAGCTACGAGAACCGTCAGCACGATGGCCGGGATTACCGTCCAGATTACTTCCAGTTTGTTGTTGTGCGGGAAATAGAAGGCTTTACGACCGTCCTTCTCCTGGTATCTCCAGGCGAAAACGAACAGACCGATCTGGGTCAGTACGAAAACGATCATGGTGATGATGAAGGTAACCTTGATCAGGCTGTCTACGCCTACACCGTGGTCCGACGCGGGATCACCCAGCATGCGGTCCTTCAGCAAATCATGGCACCACCAAACGCCGATCAGTCCCAGCACCAGGAATACGATCATCAGGAAACCGTTGATACGGTTGGACTGCTCGCGCGATTTCTTTTCACCTTTCAGAATGGACACATATTCGCTTGCTTTCGCGATCTGGAAGATCACGACGAATATGAGAACAACTACTATAACTGCTAAATATCCTGACATTGCTATTGAATAATAATTAAGTTATCTAATGCTAAACGTTGTTTGTATTACCATTACGCCACGCATCAGGTGTGGTGTACGATGCTTTCTTTCAGGTACGGATGGTTCTTCGGCGTCAGCGGCGCTTTTGCCAGTTGTTGTGCCGTCAGGTAAATGATCAGCCCTACGAAGCCCAGACCGATACCCAGTTCAAACCAGGGGAAGTGCAGGTGCTTCACAGTTGCCGGCATTACCATCTGGAAGAAATCGAGCCAGTGACCGAAGATGATCAGTCCGCCCATGAAAGCTACCAGCGTATAGTTACGTTTGGAACTACGTTTCATCAGGATCAGCAGCGGGCAGAGGAAGTTGATAACCAGGTTCAGGAAGAACACGGGTCTGAACTCGCCCCAAACGCGCGGCTGGAAGTAAACGGTTTCTTCGGGCATGTTGGCGTACCAGATCAGCATGTACTGGGAGAACCAGAGGTACGTCCAGAATACGCTGAATGCGAACATGAATTTGCCGAGGTCATGCAGGTGCTCTTCGTTCACCATTTCAAGGTAGCCTTTGCTTTTCAGGTAAACGACGAACAGTGCGATGAGCGACAGGCCGGAAACCCAGGTGCTGGCGAATGTGTACCAGCTATACATGGTGGAGAACCAGTGTGCGTCGATGCTCATGAGCCAGATCCACGGTGTGGTGGAACCCATGCTCAGTGCGTATACCACAGCGAAGAGGCCGCACCATACCGTACCTTTCCAGATCAGCGCCTTGCGGCCATCCTGGTCCAGCAGCATGGTATCTTCCGCCAGGGACATTCTCCGCAGTTTGATCGTGAGAATGCTCCAGAGGGCGAGGGTGATAACGGTCATGGTGGATACGAAGCCTGCGTTCAGGAACGGAGACTTGAACTCCAGTATACGGTCGCCTTCGGGGTGGAGCCAGTGGTAAATGTGCCCTTTGTTACCGAAGATGAGGAAGCCCAGTACTACCAGCACGATCACGCTCAGCACAGGCACGGTCATGGAGATGGCTTCAGGCACCCGGCGGAAAGCCATCTGCCAGCCACCGTGCGCCAGGGTGGTCACACAGATGAAAAAGGTGCTGGCCAGCGCCACCATCAGGAAGAAGGTGCTGTTCTGCAACAGCCCTGCCCAGAATCGGGTGGGTCCGTGTTCGCCGTTGAGTGCAAAAATTCCGATCAACAAAGTCAGCAAGCCAATGCCCAAAAGCACGAAGCTGGTCGTTTTTAATCTTGCTGGTACTACAAATTGGTCCTTCATTACTGTTGTATATTAAAATACGAAGTTGAAATGCGATTTAATCTTATTAATGGGCCGCTGCTACCGCAGGTGCCGCCGCTGTTGCCGAATCCGCTGCAGGCGCCGCTGCCGGAGCTGCCTCCGCAGGCGCCTTGCCGCCGTTCTGCATATTCTTGATATAGCCTACCACTTTCCAACGCTGTTCAATGTCCAGCTGGCTGGCGTAGCTGCCCATCACGTTGAACCCGAAAGTAGCAACGTGGAACATACGGCCCTCAGTGTATCCCAGTACCTTGCCGGTCAGGAATGCCGGAGGGGCAGCAGGATACGGCCCGTCGCCGCCTTTGTACAGCGGACCGTTACCGTCCAGCTTGGTGCCGTGGCAAACGCCGCAGTAAATATCATACAGGCGCTTCCCTTCTTCCAGACCGGCTTTGTCCAGCACCAGGGGGTTAGCCACCAGGTTCGCCTGCGCAGTGTCTTCCGCTTTGAGGTGATACGGCAGCATCGCGCCGCGCTTCACCGTACCTTCCACCGGCTTCATGCTCGCAAGGCGGGCGCTGTAGAACTCGTATGCACGGGATTCGTACATATCGGGCGCATAAATCTTGCCGGGATTTCTATGGTGCGGCCCCTTGTTCCCGCAGGATGCCAGGAAGGCGCCCCCTGCTAAGGCTGCTACAATCAGTATGTTGGAAGTCCTTTTCATCCGATATTTATTGTCTTTTCAGTTGTCCGACAGATACCTTCCGGCTCCGTCCTCCTTTATAATGTCAATAACTGATCTATCTATTCCTTTCGCGGTAATAATTATTTCGCGAAAACCTTGTCTTCCCTGTCGAAGCGACCCAGCCACCAGCCGGCTTCAGCCGTCTGCTCGTTGATCTCCTTCGCTCCCACGCTGCTCAGGAAGCCTTTCACCTCCTCCGCATTCGTCTTCTCGCTCACCTCGATCGCCATTACGAACAGGTCATCGGTCTGACGGGGGTGGAAGATGTGCTTCTTCACGAAAGGAGCCATCTGGCACAGGTACATGAATGTCATCACCATCCCTACCGCCGAAAACAGTACCGTCAACTCGAAAGTGATGGGAATGAATGCCGGTAAAGGAAAGTGCGGCTTACCACCGATGTTCATCGGCCAGTCGGTCGTAAATACCCAGCTCATAAAAGAGAGCGCGGTCGTCGTACCGGTAATGGCATAAATGAAGCCGGCCGTGTGCAGGCTCGTCTCTCTCAGGCCCATCGCATGATCCAGACCATGCACCGGGAACGGGGTGTACACATCATGTATTTTGTAACCGGCCTGGCGTACTTTCTTTACCGCCGGAAACAACACCGCCTCATCATCAAAACTGCCTACTACAAATTTCTTAACAGCCATATGGATAATTATTCTGTATTCCGTTAATCTTGATTCAATTCTTAGTGGTGCGCCGTGTTATCGTGCGCAAATTTCTCAACACTCTGCTCCTCGTACACGTCCATCTTGTCTTTGAAGTTCTTACCCGAAGTTTTCAGGATCGATTTGATCTCCGCAACCGCAATTACCGGGAAGTATTTCGCAAACAGGAAGTAGCAAGTGAAGAACAGGCCGAACGTACCCAGGTAGAAGCCAACTTCAGGCCAGGACGGACGGTAGTAGCTCCAGCTCGAAGGCAGGTAGTCGCGGTACAGCGAAGTACAGATGATCACGAAACGTTCGAACCACATACCGATGTTCACGATGATGGACATGATAAACGTTACCATGATGTTCCTTCTCATCTTACGGAACCAGAACACCTGCGGGGAGATTACGTTGCAGGTCATCATGATCCAGTAAGACCAACCGAGCGGGCCTGCGGCGCGGAACTTGTAGAAGGTGTCGAATTCGTATTGAACGCCGGAGTACCATGCCATGAAGAGCTCGGTCAGGTAGGCGACGCCTACGATGGAACCGGTCAGTACGATCACCTTGTTCATCGCTTCGATGTGGCCCAGGGTGATGTAATCTTCAAGACCGAGTATTTTACGGGTGATGATCAGCAGTGTTTGTACCATCGCGAAGCCGGAGAAGATCGCACCCGCAACGAAGTAGGGCGGGAAGATCGTGGTGTGCCAGCCAGGGATCACGGAGGTAGCAAAGTCGAAAGATACGATGGTGTGTACCGAAAGTACCAGCGGTGTGCTCAAACCGGCGAGTACCAGGGAGAGCGACTCGTGGCGCTGCCAGTGCTTGGTGGAACCGGTCCAGCCGAAGGAAGCCACACCATACAGCATTTTGCGGAGCTTGGTTTTGGCGCGGTCTCGCACCGTTGCGAAATCGGGGAGCAGGCCGGAGTACCAGAACAGCAATGAAACGGTAAAGTAAGTGGAGATCGCGAACACGTCCCACAACAGGGGCGAGTTAAAGTTCACCCACAGCGGGCCACGGGTGTTCGGATAAGGAAGTACAAAGAAAGCCATCCATACACGGCCCATGTGCCAGATCGGGAACTGTCCCGCGCACATTACCGCAAAGATGGTCATCGCTTCCGCCGCACGGTTCACGCCTGTACGCCAACCCTGGCGGAACAGGAGAAGAATGGCGGAGATCAGGGTACCGGCGTGGCCGATACCTACCCACCATACGAAGTTGGTAATGTCCCAACCCCAACCGATGGTTTTGTTCAGGTTCCACACACCTGTACCGAAGTAAACCTCCCAGAATACGGAGAATACACCGAACAGCAGCAGGGCAATGGAGATGAATAAGCCTATATACCACAGTTTACCAGGCTTCGCTTCAATAGGACTGATAATGTCCTCCGTTACCTGGTGATAATCCTTAACCCCATCTACTAAAGGTTCTCTCAGTGTGGATTCGTACTTCAAATGCATAGTATTTCGAGCTTTGCTCGCCCCGGATTGCTCCGGGGCTATGATGTTTCAAAACTTAAAACAGATTCTTAACTAGTTCTATTCTTCTTGTTCCTTCCCCTTTCGGGCGGGAACGCTATCATTAGTGATGAGCTTTCTCTTCAGCTTTCGCACCGTGGCCTGCCGCTACCGGGGCTGCATCCTTGTTACGGATCTTCGCCAGGTAGTTGATGGAGGGCAGTACATGCGTTTCTTCGAGTACGTAGTACAGGCGGTCTGTCTGCTCTTCGTTACGAACCTTGGAGATGCGGCTGTCCTTGTCATTCACGTTACCGAATACGATAGCACCGGTAGAACATGCCTGCTGACAAGCCGTTTTGGCTTCGCCGTCACGCATCGGGCGGCCTTCTTTCTTCGCATGGAGTTTCGCATCCTGCAGGCGCTGCACGCAGAAGGAGCATTTCTCCATCGTACCACGGGAACGAACAACAACATCCGGGTTCAGCACCATACGTGTCAGCGCGTCGTTCATATCCGCCGTGTCGTGCAGGTTGCCTTCGAAGCTGTCGGCACCGTTCCAGTCTCTCCAGTTGAAGCGACGAACTTTATACGGACAGTTGTTGGCACAGTAACGGGTACCGATGCAACGGTTGTATGCCATCTGGTTGATACCTTCGGAAGAGTGGTTGGTAGCGGCTACCGGACAAACGTTCTCGCAGGGCGCGTTGTCGCAGTGCTGGCAGAGCATCGGCTGGAACACCACCTCAGGGTTGTTCTCGTCGCCGGCGAAGTAGCGGTCGATACGCAGCCAGTGCATTTCGTGCGCCAGTACCACTTGCTCTTTACCTACTACAGACACGTTGTTTTCAGCCGTACAAGCCACCACGCAGGCGCCGCAACCGAAGCAGGAGTTCAGGTCGATGGACATGCCCCACTTGATGCCGGGATATTCGAACTTGGTGCCGCCCGTGTAGAGGGTAGCGTCGTTACGGAAGTCACCGCTCATGTTGCCTTCCTTGGTATAGGCTTCGAACAGGTGCTGACGGTCGTGGTTTACCTCTTTCGGGTTCTTGATGAACTCTTCGAGGGTGGTTTCTTTGATGATCGGACGGCCTTCGTAGCTGTTGTGCGTCTGGGTCAGACCTACAGCATATTTGGCGCCGGTGGCTTCTGCTTTCGCTTCAGAAACGAAGTAGTCGAAAGTCTGGCCGTTGAAGGATACGAACGGATAAGCGTTTGCACCTACTTCGCCGGCAGCCTTGCCGATGAATTCTTTTTTGCCGCGGCCGTAACCTACTGCGATGGCGATCGTATCTTCCTGGATACCGGGAACGATCAGCAGGGGCAGTTCAACGGTTTTGCCTTTGGCGGTGATTTTCAGTACTTTTTTCTCGGCGTTGATTTCGTAATCGTCGCCCAGTTCCATATTGAAAGTCTTGGCAAGCTTGTTGGATACGCAGGCGTAGTTGTCCCACGTTGAGCGCGTGATCGGGTCGGGCATTTCCTGGAGCCAGGGGTTATTGGCTTCCTTACCGTTACCGATGGCCACTTTCTCATATACTACCAGTTCGAGGCCGGAAGCTTTGGGAGCGCCGATCTTCGAAGCAGCGGCGGCAACGTCGGCCGCGAAGGATGCACCGCCGATAGCGGGAGCTGTGGCGGGCTCGATGATACCATCCTGGAGCGCTTTGTCCCAGGCCGCCTGGGAACCCAGGCGCGTGATCCATTCGTTCTTCAGGTAGTCTACCCATGCGGTGGTGTTGCCGCTCCAGGTCAGCAGGGCGTCCTGGAAGGCGCGGGTTTTGAACAGGGGGGCGATGGTGGGCTGGATAAAGCCGTAGTAACCGCTCTTCGGTTCCGCATCACCCCAGCTTTCGAGGTAGTGGTGGTCGGGCAGAATGTATTTGCAGAGCTCGGTGGTTTCGTCGTAACGGTCGTTGAAAGAGATCGATACGCCAGCTTTCGCTACACCGGCTTTGAATTTCTCTGCGTCGAAATAATCATATGCGGGGTTCACGCCGTAAACGATCAGGGCGCCGATTGAACCTGCGTTCAGATCGGATACCAGCTGCTGCATGTCGGCGTCGATACCTTGCTTGTAGTTAACGGTGGAAGCCCAGTCGATGGTAGAACCGTTGGAGCCCGCCAGGTTGTTGATGGCGTTTACCAGGATCTGTACGTTCACGTCGTTGGAGCCGGATACCACGAGCGATTTGCCGGGGTTGGCCTGGATGGCTTTGGCGGCTTTCGCGATACCTTCTTTCAAACGGGTGTTAGCGATAGCCGGGGCGGAAACTGCACCGCCGAGAGCGGCCAGCAGGGCCTGGGCTACCACACCTGCTTCAGAGGGGCGGTGGGTGAAGCGCTCGTCGGCATTGGCGCCGGTGAGGCTCATCATGCTCTCGAAATGGATGTGCTTGCTCATCTCGGGGTTCTTCGGGTTGATCTTGCGACCTTCACCGTACTGCACCGAGAATTCGGAAGGGTTCAGCCAGGTACCGAGGAAGTCGGCGCCGAGGCTCACCACTACTTTCGCATTTTCGAAATGGTAAGAGGGGATGGCGCGCTTACCGTAGGATGCCTCGTTGGCGAGGAGCATACCGGAGTAAGAAACGGCATCGTATGTTACGTGACGGCTGCCGGGATATTTCGCCAGGAATTCGCCGATCAGTTTTTTGGTAGAGGGGCTGATGATGGTCGAGGTGAGCAGTGCCACGGATTTGCCGGAAATGGCGGCCGCGATCTGCTTGTCCAGCTCGGCATATTGCAGTTCCTGGATGCGCTTGGCCAGTTCTGTTTCCTTGTTCTTGTTGTTGATACCGGGGAAACGGAGACGGGCCACGTCATATAAAGAAAGAACGGAAGCTTGTACGCGGGCAGTGGTGGAGCCTTTGGTGATGGCCGACATCTCGTTGCCTTCTACCTTGATAGGGCGGCCCTCACGGGTTTTCACCACCAGGGGTACGTACTCACCGTCTACTGTATAAGCGGAAGCATAATAGTTGGGAACACCGGGGGTAATGTCTTCCGGTTTGTTTACGTAGGGGATAGCCTTTTTAACCGGGATATCGCAGCTGGCCGCAATGGTAGCCGCGGCAGTGGTGAACCCGAGGTATTTCAGGAAGTCCCGGCGAGGGGTGGATGCACCCAGGAAACTTTCACTCTCTTCGAAGGGCAAATCTTCCCTGAATTCGTTTTTCACAGTCTCCTGATGCGAAGTGGTATTGTGCAACTCCTCCAAGCCTTTCCAATACTTTTTTTGCTCCATGTGATTATTTATATCGCGTTACGATTTGAAAAATTTGTCTGATCTGATTGTCTGATCTGTTGATTAGTAGTGGCATTTCTGACACTCGGTGCCGCCCAGCATTTCTACAGTCACGCTGTCTACTTTGCCTTCTTTCACGTCGTTATGCAGCTTTTCGAAGATGCTGTAGTAGTTATTCTCGGCAAACTGCACTTTCGTGGTACGGTGGCAGTTTACGCACCAGCCCATAGACAGGTCGGCGAACTGTTTTACCTCATCCATGTCCTGGATATCGCCGTGGCAGGTCTGGCACTGTACCTTGCCTGCGCTCACGTGTTGGGAGTGGTTGAAGTAAACGTGGTCGGGCAGGCTGTGGATTTTCTTCCATTCGATCGGCTGGCCCGGCTTGGTGTAACGACCGGCGTCCTTATCCCAGCCTACATGATCGAACAGTTTCTGGATCTCAGCGGTACCGTTCACTTTCTTGCCTTCAGCCGTGTACAGGTCCGGACCGGTATACTCGGTAACAGCCTTGTGGCAGTTCATACACACGTTCTCCGAAGGGATCATGGCGTGCTTGCTCTTTTCAGCGGAAGAGTGGCAGTAAAGACAGTTGATCTGATTGATGCCCGCGTGCACTTTGTGGGAGTAGAAGATCGGTTGCTCCGGCATGTAGCCATCCTGACGGCCCAGGTTGATAGCACCCTGGATGGTGTAGTAACCGCCAACGATAAAGAGCACCAGAATGCAAAGGGCGATGTAAACTTTGTTTTTGTAGAAAGGAACCGGCTCCTGGGTGGCATGGCCTTCTTTCTCGGAAGCCAGCTTGTTCAGGTTGCTGTTGATCTGCATGAGGATCACCGCAACGATCGCGAGGATCAGGGTGATGATGCCGAAAAGCAGACTGTTGTTACCTGAATCTTTACCTGCGGCCGCTCCTGCTGCGGCACCGGCATCAGCCTTGGGTGTCGCGGCTTTAGTCTCTTCCTGCTTGATGTATGCCAGCATGTTGTCGATGTCGGCATCAGTCAGCGCGGGGAAAGCGGTCATCGGCAGTTTATTATACGCGTTGAACAGGTCAACAGCATACTTGTCGCCGGAGGCAATTACGGAAGCGGAGTTGCGGATCCACTTGTGAAGCAGCGCCTTATCAGCCCATCTGTCTTCAACACCTGCCAGCGCAGGACCTGTCAGTTTTTTGTGCACATTGTGACATGAAGCACAATTCTGCTGAAATAGCGTCTTACCTGCACCAGGATCTGCTGCCTGCGCGACGGAGATGGAACTAACCAACCCTGCGCATAGGATAAGAACACTCACAAATTGCTTACGCAAACGAATGGAAACACGACGATACACAGCCTATTTAGTTTAGATTTGACCTAAGGTTTCTTAAAAGTGCCAGCAAAAATAAGACAGAATGTTGACAATTTACCAACAATCGAAAAAAAATTGTCCTTGTTTTGAAAGCAGTTTTTATATAACATCCGCGAAACACCCTTCCGCCGAAATTATTTCCTGTAGCTAGTTTCAACCGTTTTACCTCGCCTCGCCGGCTATACGCCCAACGCAATTCCTGACAAAAATCATATTCCCTCACGAAGGATAAACGCTGTTGACTGTAATACTATTTTTGCATGGAGTTTTCAACCAGACTATCGGATAGTGCCTCGCTTTTTGGTTCCTTACCGGGTAAAGTAATGCCTCATCGTACAACAAGATACGTATAAAGAAGGTTGTATGGCCATGATTTTGCGCATTCTCACCGTGTGAAGCTCGTCATTTTCACCCCATGACCCGGGCTTGTCCTTAAAATTATGGAAATTTACTGTTACCGGAAATGGTTATCTGCCTATTTTTGCACCTTAATTTATATACAAGCGTGAAAAACATCGCCATTTTCGCCTCCGGCGCCGGCTCAAACGCCAAAAAGATCATCGATCACCTCAAAGGCAACCCCACCATCCAGGTGGCCGCCATCGTTTCCAACAAACCCGACGCCGGCGTCCTCAAAATCGCTGCCGACGAAAACATACCCTCCTATATTATAGATAAAGAAAACTTCTTCCGGGGAGATAATTATGTTAAACTGATGAAGGACCTCCGCATCGACCTCATCGTCCTCGCCGGTTTCCTCTGGAAAGTGCCCGACAACCTCGTCCAGGCCTTCCCCGACAAAATCATTAACATCCACCCCGCCCTCCTGCCCAAATACGGCGGCAAAGGCATGTACGGCCACTTCGTCCACGAAGCCGTCATCGCCGCCAAAGACCCCGAAAGCGGCATTACCATCCACTTCGTCAACGAAAAATACGATGACGGCGCCACCATCCTCCAGGAAAAATGCGCCATCACCCCCGACGATACGCCGGACACCCTCGCAAAAAAGGTGCAGGCTCTCGAACACCAATGGTTCCCCGTTATTGTGGAACGATTATTGACCTGATTACGGCAGGCGGGCGACCTACACCCGCCGCCCCCACACCTAACCCGGCAAGACGTATGAAAAGAATCTTTACCATTCTTCTCCTCGCAACAGCAGCACATTCCGCCCTCGCGCAGGAAGAACCATTCCGCAAAAAAACCTACATCAAAGTCAATCCGACCACCATCATCA
Organism: Chitinophaga pollutisoli; assembly: GCF_038396755.1. Taxonomy (NCBI): domain Bacteria; kingdom Pseudomonadati; phylum Bacteroidota; class Chitinophagia; order Chitinophagales; family Chitinophagaceae; genus Chitinophaga; species Chitinophaga pollutisoli. The sequence goes on from NZ_CP149822.1 coordinate 2,913,381, forward strand.
ACGAGCTCGACCTCTACCTCGAGCAGGACCTTTCCGAAACCCTCAGCCTCGAAATCGGCATCTCCGGCATCTACACCGATTACCCCGACTACGTATTCTTTAAAAGAATCAACATCGGTAAAGAAAATCCCGGCATCTCTACCGAACAATTCGTGGAAGGCCGCGGCATCGGCGTAAGAGCAGGCCTCAAATGGTACCTCGTCCGCCAAAACACCGCCATCCGCGCCGGCGGCACCTACTTCGAACCCCTCCTGTTCTTCAAAAAAGTCTTCTACCCAAATGAAAAGGTCACGCTCAATGGCGCGACCTACGAAAATTCCGGAGATAAAAATGTGTACGGCCTCCAGTTCCTCCTCGGCAGGCAGATGCACCGCGGCCGGTTTATCCTCGACCCCTACCTGGGCGTCGGGTTCCGCGCCAAAACGTACACCGCCAACAACTTCCGGGTAGGACCGGCAGACGCCATCGAGCAACACACCGACGAAGCCACCAAGTTCCTTCCCAGCCTCCACCTCGGACTCAAAGTAGGGCTCGGGCTCTGAAAATAATTACTGCCGCGTAAACCGCAGCCCCAGGAATCCGCGGATACCCTGGTTCGGCGCGAACACATAGGTGGGATCGAACGTCAGGTTGTAAGGATCTACCGAGCCGTCCGCATTGAAACCCGGCCGCTTGTCGAACGGGTCATGCGCATGCGCGATGCTGTTTTTCGGCGGCAGGAAATTCAGGATGTTCTTCACTCCGCCATAAATCTCCCATTCCTTCCCCAGCTTCTTCGTTAACTGTACGTTCTGGATACTCCACACCGGCGATTTATCGGGCCGCGGGTCGTTCGGCTGCACCGGCAGCAACATCGGTCCATATATATTACCGGTATAATCCACCGTAAGCCCCGCCCGCCGGAAAGCATAGCTTACCGACCAGGTACCGGTGAACCGCTCTGTCAGCATGGGCCGCGCCCGCACCCCGTTCTCCTTCTGGAAAACCTCCATCATCGTGGCCCCCGCCATGATTTTCAAGGGAAAGGCAAACGCCAAATCGGCATTCAGGCTGAAACCCTTCGATACGGCATACCCGTCGAGATTGTCGTACAATATGGAGTCGGGCCGCGAATAATCCGGCATGATACGGTTCGAGAAGTGCGTATAGAACGCTGTCGCATCCAGCCCCAAAAAGGCGCTTCCCAACGGTATCTTCTTGGTATAATTCAAATTGACGTTCCAGCTGCGCTCCGGCTTCAACTCCGATTCAATCACCACCTCCCGCGCACCGCTCAGCGCCGCATGGTCTTCCGTGAAAATCGACACCACCCTGTACCCCGTGCCCGCATTCAGCCGCAGCACGTTCTTATAGTTGGGCGACCACTTGTACGCCAGCCGCGGCGTGAATATATTGCCGTGCAGGGAGTTGTAATCGTACCGCATCCCCAGTAAAAGGTTATGCGCCGTGGCCAGCTTGATCTCGTCCTGCACGAAAATCCCCGGCAAAAAGGTCCGCTGCGGCTTGTTCACATCCTTCTCTGCCGTCACCACCGTATTATCGTCGTAGAAAGTATACCGGAACGGCAACCCCGCCAGCAGCGTATGCTTCCCGATTTCCTTGTCATACGTCAGCTGCGCGAAGGCGATCGACTGCTTCGCCAGGAACCAGGTGGTGCCGTACACCGAATTCTGGTTATGGTAATTGAACGAGCCCTGCAACATCAGATGCGGCCGGGTCGGCAGTTGGTATTGCCCCAGCACCTCCACACGACTGGTGTAAATGCTTTCGCCGTAAACACTGTCTGTCCCGCGGAACTTCTTTTCCCATTGCGTTTGCCCGCCCCAGCGGTCTTCGTAGAAATATCGCGCCGCCAGGGAAGCGACGCGGTCGTTCTTCCGGTTAAACGACCATTTATTAAATACGCTGATCCGGTGCTGTTGGGTTACGTCGGTGAAACCGTCGCCGTTACGGTCCGCGGGGTCCTGGTAATTGTAATAATTCACCCCCAGCAGCGACTGCGCCCTCGTCCCCGCTTTGAAGCGCCAGCCCAGGTCCGCGTTATATTCCTGCCAGGAAGTCGCCATCACGTCTGCAGAAAAAACCGGGGCAGTCACAGGCGATTTGGTGATGATATTGATCAGGCCCGCCACCGCTTCGGAACCGTAGAGCGTGGAAGCCGGCCCTTTCACTACTTCCACCCGCTCCACGAGGGAGTTGGGGATGCCGGAAAGGCCATACACGGTCGACAAGGCGCTCACGATGGGCATTCCGTCGATCATCACCATGGTGTACGGGCCTTCGAGCCCGTTGATATGGATGTCGCCCGTGTTGCAGACGTTGCAGTTCAACTGCGGACGAACGCCGTTGACGTTCTGCAGCGCGTCGAAAATGCTGGGCGTGGGGTTTTTACGGAAAAAGACGGGGGAATAGACTTCCACGGGCACCGGGCTTTCCATTTTGGTCACCGGCCGCAGGGTGCCGCTCACCACCACTTCACCGAGATTGGAAGCGGAAGGTTCCAGCCTTATCAGTACGGTAGTGGTGCCGGAAGATTTGATAGCAACGTTTTGGGTAGCGGTCAGATAGCCAACTGCGCTCACCATCAGCTCATGTTTCCCGGCGGGTACATTCGGAATGATGAATTGACCGGCTTCATCGGTCACCACGCCGGTTTTGAGATCTTTAAATCCGACGGTAGCGAAAGGGACAGGTGCTTCCCCGGCGGTCACGGTTCCTTTCAACCGGCCCTGGGCGCTGGCTGCCAGCGACGCCACAATAAAAAATATCGTATAAATGGATCGTAGTATTCCAGACATGCGTGTTAGGTCATTTTAATGAGACAAATTTAAAAACAGAATTAACATTTGTCTAAATTATTTTTTAGGCTAACCTAAATAATACTGCTTAGAAAGGAAGCCGCCGCCCGTGAAATTAATCGAGGACACAGCGGGGCGGCGGCATTGGGGTTTTGCAGGAACTAATTACCTAAACATTATTAAGTCTGCGCCACGGGCAAGGGTTCGGAGATACCGGTGGATTCGATGAGCAGGTAATCGAAGCGGCGCTCCCCGGCCAGGCGCTTCACTTCGGCAAGGAGGTCTTCCCGGAGCGTGCAGCAAATGCACCCGTTCGACATTTCCACCAGCTTCTCCTCCGTTTGGTGGAGCGCCGCCGAATCGCGGACCAGGCGCGCGTCGATATTAACTTCCGCCATATCGTTGACGATCACCGCCACGCGCAAACCTTCGCGGTTGTGGAGAATGTGTTGTAACAGGGTGGTTTTACCCGCGCCGAGGAAACCGCTTAAAACAGTCACCGGTAGTTTACGGGGAACCGGGCGGAGGTGGTCCGCCGTCAGGGAAAAAACAGAAGAGCCGGGCATATCGTCAGGTTTAATGGTTACTCGGTTGGCGTAACATTCGGCCCCGGGCCTGCTTAGTGCTGCACTTCAGCGGCCGGTTCGGCCTTCACCTGGCATTTGCGGCAAAAACGGATATTATCCACATGCGCCGCCACGAGCAAGCCCGCGCCCAGCGCGATGGCCGTCAGTTCCAGGGAATGCGGGAACCAGAAGTGGCCCGCTATTAACAAGGCAAACCCGATCACGAACAATAAAGAAGGGCGGATCCGGCGGTGCTGGTAGCGATACCCCCGGTACAAAGCCGCCAATCCTACCACCGGCGTGGCCCCGAGCAATACATATTCGAGCGGCTCGTAATGAACGGCGGCACCCGCCAGCGGCAGCACCGCCGCAATGAGCGGGAGGGCCACACAGTGCACCGCGCAGGCCAGCGAGGCTCCAATACCGATAGCGTCCAGGTTCATCTTGTTGAATAGTCGAGAGAAAGCCATAATCAGTTGGTTTGTGGGCAACAAAGCTAAGGGATATTTTGCAACTACGTTGCAATTGAACGAAAAATTAATGAAATTTGTATCTGCGGAACGCTATATTAGCCGAATTCAACATACCTTTTGCAACCTTGTTGCCAAAACAAAAGTGATGACAGACATGATGATCCAGACGAATGCACTGGCATATACCTACCCGGGCGGACGGGTGATCCGTTTCCCCGACCTGGCCTGCCGTGCCGGCGAAACCCTCCTGATCACGGGGCCTTCGGGTTCCGGTAAAACCACCCTGCTCCATTTGCTCGCCGGGCTTATCCGCCCCAACGAGGGCAGCGTGCAAGTGGCGGGCACCCCGCTCAGCACGCTGGGCACCCGCAAAATGGACATCTTCCGGGGCAAACACATCGGGATCATCTTCCAGCGGTCGCATTTTATCGACGCATTGTCCGTGTCCGACAACCTTACCTTGCCATTGCAGCTGACGGGCGCACCGGTAGACCGTACCCGCCTGGCAGCCGTGGCCGGCGATCTCCGCATCGGCCATCTGCTGGACAAGCTCCCTGCCCGCCTGAGCCAGGGCGAGCAGCAACGGGCCTCCATCGCGCGGGCGGTGCTGCAATCGCCCGACGTGATCCTGGCCGACGAACCCACCGCCAGCCTCGACGACCATAACTGCGAATCCGTGGCCCGCCTGCTGTCTGAACAGGCGGCGCGGCACAACGCGGCCCTGCTCATCGTTACGCACGATAACCGGCTGACTTCCCTTTACCCACAACACATTCAACTGACATGATCTTTCGCATCGCCATACGCAACCTTTTACACAAACCGCTTTACACCGTGCTCTGCTGGCTGCTGCTCGCGTGCAGCACTTCGGTACTCCTCGTGCTGTGGGCCCTCAACCGGCAGGCGCGCCAGCAGCTCGAACAGCAGATCGACGGCATCGACCTCGTGCTGGGCGCCAAGGGAAGCCCCTTGCAACTGATTCTCAGCAGTGTGTACCACCTCGACAATCCTACCGGCAATATTCCCTTATCTGAAGCGAGCCGTTTCATGCAGCATCCGCTGGTGGAGTCGGCGGTGCCCATTTCGCTGGGGGACTCGTATCACGGATTCCGCATTATCGGCACTACCACCGCCTATCTTGATAAATACAACGCAAAGCCCGCGCAGGGCAAAGTATTCATCAAATCCATGGAAGTGGTGGCAGGAGCGGAAGCTGCGCGCAAGGCCGGCCTGAAAGTTGGCAGCCGCTTCGCGGGAACGCATGGGCTGGGTAAAACGGGTCATGTCCACGAAGGGGAGGAATATACCGTGACCGGGATCCTTCCCGCCACAGGGCTCGCGATCGACCAGCTGCTGCTCACGCCGCTGCAAAGCGTTTGGGATATCCATGCGCCGCATCATGATGCGGACGATCACGACCATGACCATGCCGAAGGAGAAGCGCACGATCATGATCATGACGACGCAAAGAGCAGGGAAACGGCGCACGCCCACGCCGAAGGGGAAGCGCACGATCATGACCACGGTGACGGGAAGGACCATGACCATGGAGAAGCGGGAGAAACCGCGGACCCCGTGCATGACCCGCAGCAGCAGGTGACGGCGGTGCTGATCAAGTTCCGCGGCCCCATGGGGCAATTGCAGTTTCCGCGGATGATCAATGAATACACGAATATGCAGGCCGCGGTGCCCGCTATCGAGATCAACCGGTTGCAGGCTTTGCTGGGAACGGGGGCGAAAGTGCTCCGCGCCCTGGGCTGGCTGTTGGCCGGGCTGGCTGCATGCAGTATCTTTGTAACGCTGGTGCAGGGCACGCACGAGCGCCGCTACGAACTGGCCCTTATACGGACCATGGGCGGTTCCCGGGGCAAATTGCTGGGCCTCGTTTTCGCGGAAGCTTTCCTGCTGGGACTGCTGGGCGTGGCAACGGGGATCGCGCTGAGCCGGGTGGCCCTGCTGCTCCTGCAACAGGAACTGTTTGCCGGCTATCATTTGAATTTTTCCGGCGCTATGCCGCTTACCGCTGCCGATGGAATAACCGCGGCAGCTATCGTCGGAGCCTGTATGCTGGCTGCTTTGCTGCCTGCCGTACGCGCCTTCCGGCTGAATATCGCTAAAACGCTTGCCAATGCTTAAAGTGGAGAAAATTTTACTGGGCGTCGCCGCCTTCGCCCTTGTTTCCTGTTCCGACATTTCGCAGGTTTGCCGCCATAACCTTTCCGCCGCCCCCTGGCTGCAGAAAGCTTTTGCCGCCGGCAGCCATTCCGAAAACCTGCCCATGTCCACCGTAGACGCACCAATGCGCGACGAAGCGCCGCAGAAAGTGACCTGGAAACAACTGTCAGACGTCATCTTTACCCGTAAATACGACGAAAAGATGCAGCTGCCCATGCTGTACCCTTCCTTCTCCCGCACCATCAAAGCCCTCAACGGTAAAACCGTGGAGATCAGCGGGTACATGGTGCCGGTAGACCCGAAAGGTTCCGTCTACGTGCTCAGCGCCAACCCCAACAGCTCCTGCTTTTTCTGCGGCGGGTCTGGTCCGGAGTCGGTAATGGCATTAAGTTTCAAGGGAAAGAAACCGGAATTCGAAACGGATGACTACATCAAAGTAAAAGGTGTATTGAGGCTCAACGAGAAAAATATCTACGAATTGTATTATAATCTTGATAACGCTGAAATCACCGGCAAATGACCTGGCTCAGGGCCCGTCTCGGGAAACTGTGCTACCTTTGCGTATCAGACCAGGAAGATCATTCATTATGTCCAAGAAATTAATATTTTATACCTCGTTTTTCGTGCTGTTGAGCTTAGGCTTCATGGCCTATTATGCGTTCATGATCAAGGAAAGCCGGGGTAACTGGATAGGAAAAGAGAAACTGCCCGTTCTGGGGGCCCCGGGCCACACCGTGCAGGGATTCAGTTTTACGGACCAGGACGGCAACCGTGTCACGCAAAACCATGTGAAAGGCAAGATCTACGTGTCGGAATACTTCTTCACCACCTGCACCAACATTTGCCCGGTGATGAACAAGAACATGGAAAAAGTATATGCAACATATAAGGACAAACCGAATTTTGCCATCCTGTCCCATACTTCCGACCCGGATTACGACTCCATCCCCGTGCTGAAAGCTTACGCTGAAAAGCATGGCGCGGATCCAAAGAACTGGCACTTTCTCACCGGCGACAAACGGCAGCTCTACAAGCTCGCCCGCGAAAGCTACCTGGTGGACGATGGTACCTTTACCGGGGAAGACGACTTCATCCACACGCAATGGTTTGCGCTGGTCGATGGCGAAGGCCGCATCCGCGGGTTGTATGAAGGCACGAAAGTGAAAGACGTTGATAAGCTGATAGCCGACATCGACCGGCTGATGCATGAGTAAATTTTTAAACAATGCCTGCAAAACAAAAAGAAATCATCGTGCACTTGTTACGTTCCAGCAATCTGAGCGTTACGGACACCCGTGTGAAGATCCTGGAGCTCTTTTTCAAAAGCAATGGCGCACTCGAACATGCCGACTTCGAAAAGCTCAGCGGCAAAAGCTTTGACCGGGTTACCATTTACCGTACCCTGCAAACTTTCCTCGACAAGGGGATCGTACATAAAATCCCGACCACCGATACCAGCGTGCGTTATGCCATCTGCAAATCGGACTGCCGGGAGCACGAGCATCACGATCATCACGTTCATTTCCGTTGCGAAGAATGCGGCAGCACCCAATGCCTCGACGAAACGGACGTGCCCGCCATCGCCCTCCCGCAGGGTTATGCCATGCACAACGTGGAAGTGGTGGTGAGCGGAGTTTGCAAATCCTGTCAATAACGGAACTTCCAACGCATAAAAAAAGGGAGCGGCCAAACGGTCGCTCCCTTTTTCGTTTTTCCCAAATGGGTTTATTTTTTCGTCAGCAGATCGATTTCCTGTTGCACGAAATCCGCCAGTTCCTTCACGTAAGCCGGGGAGAAGTCGAACCGGATGCCGGCCGCTTCGTATAGCTCTGGGAGGGTTTTGGTGTACCCCAGGCTGAGGGCTTTCATGTAGTTGTCGAGCGCTGTTTCGGGTTGCTCGCGATATTGTTTCCACATGGCGATGGCGCCCAGCTGCGCAATGCCGTATTCAATGTAATAGAAAGGTACTTCGAAAAGATGCAATTGGCGCTGCCAGTTGCTGGCGCGGAAATGTTCGAATCCGGTCCAGTCTATGTTTCCCGGCGTGAATTCGTCGAGGATGCGCGTCCAGGCTGCGGTGCGCTCTACGGGCGTGTGCGCGGGATTTTCGTAGATCCAGTGCTGGAATTTATCGATTGTTGCAATCCAGGGGAAGATGACGATGGAGCGTTCCAATTGCTGCAGTTTGGCGCGGCGCAGTTCTTCGGGATTGTCGAAGAAGAGGTGCCAGTGGTCCATCGTGAACAATTCCATGCTCATGCTTGCCACTTCCGCGATCTCCATGGGATATTCCTTGAAAGCGCTGAGCGGGAGGTTGTGGCTGAGGAAGGAATGCACGGCGTGGCCGCCTTCGTGCACCATGGTGGTGAGGTCCTTCATTTGCCCGGCCGCATTCATGAAAATGAAGGGGACGCCGGTTTCCGCGAGGGGGCAATTATACCCGCCGGGAGCTTTGTTCTTCCGGCTGTCGAGGTCGAGGCGCTGCATGTCGCGCATCACTTCCAGGCATTCGCCGAAGAAGGGGCGCAGTTCTTTGAAGCAGGCGATGGATTTGTTGATCAGTTCGTTCCCGTCTTTAAAGGGTTCGAGGGGTTTGGTGCCTTCTGGTTCGGCGTCCGCGTCCCAGGGGCGGAGCTTGTCCAGCCCCAGTTTGGCCCGCTGGCGTTCCAGCGCCCCGCCTACCAGCGGCAAAATATGCTCGCGGATAGCCTGATGGAACTGGAAGCAATCTTCCTTGGTGTATTCGAAACGGCCGAGCTCTTCGAATTTATAATCGCGGTAATTGGCGAAGCCTGCGTTTTGCGCTACTTCGTGGCGTTTGGTAACGAGCGAGGAGAAGAGCGCGTCGAGTTTTTCGCGGTCCTGCAGGCGGCGTTCCCCTGTTTTGGTGAAAACTTCTTCGCGCAGTTTGCGGTCGGGATTTTCGAGGAACTTGGCAGCTTGCTGCAGGGTGAATTCCTGTCCGTTCACTTCGATGGTCATGGCGCCGGAGATAACTCCGTATTGCTGGGCCATAACACTGAGTTCTGCCTGGATGGGAATATTCTTTTCGTTGAACAGCTTCACCTGCTTGCGGACGTTGCGCAGGTAGGGGAAATACTGCGCGGGATCGAGGTCGGCGCTGAAGGGGCTGTCGAGCAGTTTACGATTGAGCGCGTCTGCATAGGGTTGCAGTTTGGGCTGGATTTCCATGCAGAAGTAGGTAAACGCTTCTTCGTATTCCTTGTTGGCGGTGTCGCGCGTCATGCGGATCTGGCGCCAGCAGGCGTCTTCACTAATCACGGCTTCCAGCTCGGAGATATCCGCCAGCCATTGGGAGAGTTCTTCTTTGCTGTTGACGGGCCGTTGCTGGAGGGTTTCGAAATATGGCTGCAGCGCGTCCCAGGTGGTTACCGTAAAATCCTGCGGGAGAAATTGCCTGGGGGGCGCTGTGATATGAGCATTGGGCATGATGTACAATTATTTTGCGGAAAAATAGCAAAAAACGGGCTAAGCGGGGCAAACCTGCCATAAGGACGGGCGTCACCAGGGGCCAGGCCCTACCCGGACTGTCACGAAAGTGATGCTGATACAGGCTTTAAGATAGGTTGAGATACCCTTGAGATACCCTTGAGATACGGTTCAGCCATCGTTGAGACTCCCTATAAAGGGGTAACTCAAGGGTAGCTGAAGTATGCCTGAACCATAGGGATAGCCTGCCTTATCTATTAGCTATCGTCCTGTTTACCTGGTATTAAGCAGGTTGATATCTGGACGAAGGGGTATAAAAAAAGCAAACCAGGCCGCTTGCGGGAAGAGCCTGGTTTGCTGCGAAATATGTGTAAACCGTTTATTCTTCGGTTTTCTTCTTGCGGGTAGCTTTGGGCTTTTTCTCTTCGCCTTCGGCACCTTCAGCGTCGGCAGCCGCTTTTTTAGCGGGCGCTTTCTTCTTCGCTGCGGGTTTTTCTTCTGCTTCCGCGCCTTCGGTTTCGGCAGCCGCTTTCTTGGCGGGCGCTTTCTTCTTGGGCTTCGCTTCTTCGGCAGGAGCGGCTTCTGCGGCGGGAGCTTCAGCGGTTGCTTCGGCGCCTTCTTCTGCGGCGGCTTCGTCGAATTTCAGGAGGTCGTTTTTCTCGAGGATGGAGAACCATTTCACCATCTTCTTCATATCGCTTACATACACACGGTCCTCATCGAACTCGGGGAATACGCTTTTGAAATAACCTTTGATCGTATTGTTATCAGCTTTCGCATCCACCAGGGGGAACGAAGCCGCGTTTTCCTGCATAGCCTTGAATACAGCCGACAGGTTAACATTATCGCCCGTGGTAAACACTTCGATGCTTTCCAAGGGGGTAAAATTATGTATCCGGGAAGATACGAAGCGGGTGCTTTTATCCTCGAGCGATTTTACAATAGCGCCATCCTGTTTGCTGGCCAGCAATTGGAATAAACCGCCTAATCCGGTTACTGCAACAATTTCTCTGTACTGCATGAATTCATTTTTAAAGAGCGGCAAATATAAAAAATTAACAGATGAAATAACCCTGACAAATTTTCACCCGGGCTTTTAGGTCCGGCCAATCAGTCGCGGAGCAATACCACGGCCAGTTTGCGCACCAACTGCTTCCCATCGGCGTTCCAGGCGGCGATCCGGAGGGCATATGTTCCGCGGGGAAGCGGTAACCCACTGTCTCCCAACCCGTTCCAGCTGATTTTGCCCTTATCCGCGGCGGAAACCTGGTCGGCCAGGTGGCGGACTTGCCGGCCGGCCGCGTCAAATATCCGGATATCGAGCCGAAACCCCGGCGCAGGAAATCCCCAGCTGATCCAGAGTAGGTCGTCGACGCCGTTGTTATCCGGGCTGAAAGCCGCCGGCTCCGCACTGCACCATTTCCCCGCAACATCCCTGCCAACCCGGTGGGAGTTCGCGTATCCCGGCGTCGCGAAGCCGGCGGTGGAGGCGGCGGAATGCCAGTTACCCGGTTCCAGCCCCGAAATGCCCATGTCCAGCCGCTCGAAAGCAACGCCTTTGGTAACCGACAACTCCGGGGAATGGCGCTTCCGGTCCCAGGTAACTTCATCCAGCAACGCGCCCGACAGCGCAAACAGGCCCAGCTGGCCGGATTCGGCGGACAGGGCGGGCAGGGAAACGTACTCCATTGCGCCGAGGCATGCGTATTGGCGGCAGAGGGCTTCCGGGCCGGGGCTCAGGGCGAGGAACTGGCCGGGGAAAAGCAGATACGGGCGGCGGATCACCGGGGAAAGCGACCGCCAGCTGCTATCGTCGGCTTTTGTGGAAAAACGGAGGGCCTGGAGATCGATGGGCGCGGCGCCGTTATTATATATCTCGATGAAATCGTCGGTGCCCGTGATCGGGTCGGGAAGGATTTCGCTGACCACGATGCCCGCCGGTCCGGAAGGGCGCCCCGCGGGGATGAAATCGCCGGGCGGCAGAGGGCGGCCGTCGCAGCTTTCCAGGGCAAGCGTCCTGAGTTGGAACAGGGCGCCTTCAGGCAGGGGTTCCGCCAGTCGGAGCAATACGGTATTAAATAACGGCGGCTCGGGGTGGGCGTTGGTGATGGGGCGCTCCGACGCAAACGCGGCAACATCCGCTGACGGGGAAACCGGGCCGGAGAAATGCAGGCGGACGTGCAGGCTGTCTTGCCAGGTGCAGCGGAGGAGCACGGGGAGCGGTGGGTCCTGCAACGGAGCCGCCACCGAATTGAGCTTGCCAGGCGTTCCGCCGGAAGGGTCGTTGGAGAAGGCCCAGTTTTCAGGACCGGCGCAGGGGAAAGCGGGATCTATCATTTCGAGGGACCAGCCGCCCGCTGACTTGAAGCTCCCGGAAAAGCGGCGCATCTCCACCGCTACGGCGTGGATCACGTGGCCGGAGGGGGCTTCCAGGAAGAGAAGGTCTTCGTCGTTATGCAGCGCGAAGAAGCTGCCCGCGTCAACGACCGGTTGAAAGAAAGCGGCGCCTCTGCGGGGAGCCACCACCACATATCCGCCGGGCGCCAGCGCAAAAGCGGGGAGCGTGGCGGAACCGCCGTTGCCGCGCACCTTCCATCCCGCGAGGTCAATGGTGCGGGAAGACGTGTTCTTCAGCTCGATGAACTCATATTCCGGCAGGGCAACCGGCGGCGAGGGGTCCGTCATGATTTCGTGGATAATGACATCGTGCGGCAAAGGATACGTCGTATCACCACAGGGCGCATACAAAAGCGCGCAGGCACAAACAATGACTTGCATATGATTACTTTTTAATGGGTCAACAATCTGGCGGGAATATATCGAAATTGTCGTTTGATATATTAATTTTGGGTCTCGTTTTTTAAACCTAATCAAAATCATGAAAGTAGCCGTAGTAGGCGCCACCGGACTGGTAGGCTCCAAAATGTTGCAAGTACTCGCGGAAAGGAATTTCCCTGTGACGGAACTGATCCCTGTCGCTTCCGAAAAATCTGTTGGTAAGGAAGTAGTGTATAAGGGTAAGCCGTACAAAGTGGTAACCGCAGATACGGCTATTGGCATGAAACCGAACGTAGCCATCTTCTCCGCCGGCGGCAGTACTTCTCTGGAGTGGGCGCCGAGGTTCGCGGAAGCAGGCATCACCGTGATCGACAACTCTTCCGCCTGGCGCATGGATCCCACCAAGAAGCTGGTGGTTCCCGAAGTGAATGCAGACGCGCTCACGAAGGAAGATAAAATCATCGCGAATCCTAACTGTTCGACTATTCAAATGGTGCTGGTACTGAAACCGCTCCACGATAAATATGGTATCAACCGCGTAGTGGTGTCCACTTATCAATCCGTAACCGGCACCGGCGTAAAAGCCGTGACCCAGCTCATGAACGAGCGCCAGGGTATTGAAGGAGAAATGGCATATGCCTATCCCATCGACCTGAACGTAATTCCGCAGATCGACGTGTTTACCGAAAACGGTTACACCAAGGAAGAAATGAAAATGGTGAAAGAAACCGTGAAGATCATGGGCGACGAGAAAGTAAAAGTTACGGCTACTACCGTGCGCATTCCGGTAATGGGCGGACATAGCGAAAGCGTGAACATCGAGTTCGACAAAGATTTCGATCTTTCGGAAGTACGCAGCATCCTTGCTGCAACGCCGGGTTTGATTGTGGTAGACGATCCTGCGAAAGCGCAATATCCCATGCCGAAGGATGCACATGACAAAGACGAAGTATTTGTAGGCCGCATCCGCCGCGACGAAACACAGGCGAATACATTGAACCTTTGGATCGTGGCAGACAACCTGCGTAAAGGTGCGGCAACAAACGCTGTACAAATCGCGGAATACCTGAGCGGTAAGAACTGGTTGTAATCAAGTCTTTTCCAATAGTTATCCACAACGGCGCGGCACACTCCGCGCCGTTCTTTTTTATGCCCGGACTGCTATCATCTTGCAGTTCAAGTCATTAACAAAAAATAATATTTTACCGATTTTCATTCATTATCATTCATCTACACGCATAACGCTGCCATGTGTCACTTATATTCAACTCATTACACGGTTGAACATTTGGAAATTGCATTTTTTTCATTTAAATTCACTTCCCCGTCACACTACGACGAGGCATACACGAATACTGTCGACTCTATTAACGAAACGCGCAATGCGTTGACTGTACCTGCTTTCATCATTTTTTGTTAATGCACTTTGGATTAAAAACTACACGGAAGTAGTATAGATTTGTGGGGGATATAATTCACCTTTGACATTACAATCCTATGCTAATAAATTCATTATCTGTATTATCCATGAAAACTATTCTATCAAATTAAACACCCTTTTTGTCCTATGAAAACCAACGCAAATCGTGAACTTTTGTTAATGCATAAGTTTACCGAAGAATGGAGCACGAACTTTTCCTCGCAGGTTTCCCGCATCATGAACATTGTAGATCAAAAGGATACAATGGACGGAATTATTCCGATCATTGAAGTGGCGAATGTGTATAATCAGCGCTTCGCGGAAACGAGGATAGACAAGGAAAATTTGTTAAAGAACCGTAAATCGCGCCCATTTGAGTTTTTGATACATAAGAATTGATTTACTGTCTCTATTTTGTTGCAGCAGCCTAGTTGCCGGAAGCGCTTGTACCCCACAAGGACTTCTCCGGTAACTAGCAGGGCGGGGAAAGATGGTTATTCGTCCTGCGCGGCATTCAGAAATCCGATGAATGGTTGCATCGCCGAAAAGATGCGGAGCACATCGCGAACGAGCGTTGGTTGGGTAGCCGCCTCGTCGCTGACATGAGTAGTCACTACCCAGCTTTTCAGTTTCAGATATGCGATAGCGGGATTATCTTCATGATACCCCTGAGGCGCGGTTTTCAACGAGTCGCCATTTACTTTTCCGAACAGGCGGATAAAATCTTTCGCGCCAACGATTCGCTGAAATTCCGCGAAGTTGTAATCTATTTCCTGACGAACTTTTTCAATGCGGGAGGCGCCGGCATCCAAAGTCCGCCACCGGCGAAGCTATGCCCTCCGGGCTCCAGGTGGAAATAAAAACCCGCCAACGGGCTCTTCTTGCCCCCTTTTGAAAAGGAAGCCCCCATGTTCGCTTTATAGGGCGTCTTGTCTTTCGAGAAACGGACATCTTTATATATCCGGAAAACGCACTCCTTTACGGTAAGCCCTTCCATCCCCGGGTCCATCCGGGCCAAACCGTCGATGACCTGCTGTACCAGGCTTTCGAAATCCTCCTTCGCCTGGAGGTACGAAGCCCTGTTTTCATCGAACCAAACCTTATTGTTGTTGAGCTTGAGGTCTTTCAGGAATTTCAATGTGGAACGTTGCAGCATAATTGATAGCCCGTTTTTTGGGGGAGAAAAGATATAAAAAACCCCGGTAAACCCGGGGAAATTTTCTCGCTCCCGCCGCAATGGGCCGGAAAATAAAATAGGGCCGGCTGAAACAACCGGCCCCTAAGCATAACGGTTCGGTTAAACCTTATTATATGAGCCTGTGATTAGGATTCCTTAAAACTTATAGATCGCCGCCAGCAGCACATTGGCGGAATTGGCCTTCGGCGCGTCCGCCTTGGTGAATATATCCTTCGAACCGTGATCCAGCCTGAACTCCGGGATCAGCGTGAAGCCACCTACCTTGTACTGGCCAGACAGCGTTACAGCGAAGATGCTGCCACCTTCGGGATATTCGGTCTTGTCGCCGTATACTTTGATATTATCCTTGTCGGAGAAATACTCCCCGCGCAAAGTGAGCCCCAGGCTTTCGGTGGGGTCGTAATTCAGGTAAAGCGCCGAGCCGTACCAATTGGTGTTCACGCCGTTTTTGTACATGCTGTAGGTGCCGTTGTACCCCAGGCCGAACTTGGGCGTCAGCTGATAGGTTATCACCGCGTCCAGCTGGTCGTTGCGGGTCTGGAAAGTATCGCGGCCGCCGATGTAGTTCAGGTAAAACTTGAAAGGAACCTCCGCCGGGGCAAATCCATATTGCGCGCCGATGAACTTGATCCCACCCCAGGTAGCGGATTTAAAGTCGGTCGGGTTGAACACGCCCACCATAAGGCTGTGCGAGCCGAACGTCATATCCGCCTTTACCCCGGTGTGGAAGAAAGGGCCATAGGAAAACATATATGACATGCTGTAGTTGCGGTTCGCGTATGCGTCTACCAGCTCGTAACCTACGTGGGTGCTGTACGAACCCATGGAGAACTTCAGCCAGTCGGTAGGGGCAAAGGCAACAAACAGCTGCTTGATCGCCAGTCTTGTTTTATCGTCGTTGTACGAAAAATCTTCCGCACGCTTTCCGAAGCCGATATCCGCCACCATGCCTACGTTCTTGAAAGTGCTTTCCAGTTTAAGCGAAAGCATGTTCAGCTCAAAGGAATTGTGGGAACCGGTGAAACTGGTCTTATTGTCGGTAACGTTTTTGTTGAAGTTGTATTTATAATATACATCGGCAGAGCCGGACAATTTAAAACCTACGGGGAGGAGGCGTGTAGAATCCTGTGCGAGGGCAGGCACAATCGAAAAGACAGCCAGGAGCGCGAATAAACTTTTTCTCATTATTGGAATTTTAAAATTTTGGTTAATAAAATGATAAAGGGTTCCGCTGCTTTGTTTGGGTGCTGATTCAGGTACACGATGCTGCTGGGGCAAAACTCACCCGGATCGCCCGTCGTCATGGCCTGCGGGCCACGACGACGAACAACGTCCGGTTTTTCAAAAAAGAGAATATTAACTAACTATTGCGAAGGGATCGATCAGATCAAGGTTGATAAAATTATCCGTGCTGGATACCGGTTTCTTCTTCTGTGAGCGTGCCGTTGCTGCTAATGCTCATCATGTTGGGATGGTACATTTCGTTGTGCTGGGTAACGTCCAGGCCGAGTTCTTCTTCTTCGTCAGACACGCGGAGCGGATGAACGTAGTTGATGAACTTGAAGATGGCCCAGGATACCGCGAAGCTGTAACCTACTACCAGCAACAGGCCGAGGGTTTGTTTGTAGAACAGGCTGAAGTTGCCGTAAGCCCAACCGTTTTCCGTGATGGCGGGATTGATGGCCTGGGAGGCGAAAACGCCTGTCAGCAGCATACCGGTCATACCACCTACGCCATGGCAGGGGAATACGTCCAGCGTATCGTCGATGGAAGATTTGTTTTTGAAGTGTACGACAAGGTTGGAAACGATAGCCGCAACAAAACCGATGAACAGCGATTGCGGAACGCCTACATAACCTGCGGCGGGAGTGATGGCTACAAGACCAACCACGGCGCCGATACAGAATCCGAGTACCGAAGGTTTACGGCCACGGATCACATCGAAGAAGATCCAGGAAAGACCAGCGGCGGCGGTAGCGGTATTGGTAGCGGCGAAAGCGGTCACGGCCAGGGCGTTGGCGCCGAGGGAAGAACCAGCATTGAAGCCGAACCAACCGAACCAGAGCAGACCGGTACCCAGCAGTACAAAAGGTACGTTGGCGGGGGTCAGTTCTTTCTTGGCGATATGGTCTTTCCGGCGGCGGAGCACCAGGGCGCCTGCGAGGGCCGCGCAACCCGCGGAAATGTGTACTACGGTACCACCGGCGAAGTCGAGCACGCCGAGTTTAAAGAGGATGCCTTCAGAATGCCAGGTCCAGTGCGCGATGGGCGCATACACCAGGAGGGAGAACATCACCATAAAGAGGACGTAGGAGGTAAAACGGATACGCTCCGCTACCGCGCCTACTACCAGCGCCGGGGTGATCACGGCAAACTTGAGTTGGAACAGGGCGAACAGCATCATGGGAATAGTTCCCCAGGCCGGCCCGTCCGGAACGCCTTTAAAGAAAAAGAACGTCGAAGGATCTCCGATGATACCGTTCTGGGATTCACCGAATGCCAGGCTGAAGCCTACCACTACCCAGATAATGCTGATCAGGCCGGTGGCGATGAAGCTTTGCATCATGGTAGAGATGACGTTCTTTCGGTTCACCATGCCTCCGTAGAAGAAGGACAAACCGGGGGTCATCAAAAATACCAGGGAGGTGGCTACCAGGATCCAGGCGACATCTGCGAAATTATACTTGCTGGCATCAGCAAAAGTGGTCGGGGTCGGTAAAAAAATGCCAATTATGGCAAGTCCGGCCAAAACGATAAAGGGCAGATAATCCTGAAATGAAATTTTCTTCATAGCGTTTCATTTTAAAATTCTCAATAAAAGTAGGCAGGTGATTTAAAACCTCAAATAGAACGCCCTAAAAATGGAAAACATTGAAAAATCTTCGGATTATCCGGCCTTCACCGCAATCACATTAAAATATTTTACTATATAATATTTATTTTTTCGATAATTTGAGGGAGAAAAGGGAAGATAAAGCACGTGTTAACAAACTGTATTACAAACCATTACAAAGATTTTTAGCGTACAATGACGAAATTCTAATTTCCCGGTACGAATGTGCTACTGCAAAAATGAAAAAAAGGCTACAAAGCTTTACTGGTCATATTTTTAAATATAAAAAGCGATTGTACTGTTTGATGAAAAACCGTACAACCCCCATAGTCATATTATAATTAATTCTATGTTGATATATTTGTTTTAGCAACTAATTCCGCTTCATATTCTCCAGCTCCTGCTGCATCGCAAACATCTGGTCACGTAACCGCGCCGCCTCCATAAAGTCCAGGTCTTTCGCCGCTTTCTCCATATCCTTCTTCACCTTAGCAATACTCTTCTCCATCTGCGGAATGCTTTGTACCGTGTTGGCATTGAACACTTTACCCTCATCCGCCACCACTGCCATCTCATCATGCACCGCATATGGCGACGATTCGTCGAAATGCCGGATCTCCAACACAGATGTCTGCCCCAATATCTGCTCCTTCGACTTCCGCACGGTTTTCGGCACAATCCCGTTCTCTTCGTTGTGCTTCCGCTGCTTCTCGCGCCTGCGATCGGTTTCGTCGATCGTCCGCTGCATGCTGTCCGTGATCTTATCGGCGTAAAAAATCACCCTTCCGTCCACATTCCGCGCCGCGCGGCCGGAAGTCTGCGTCAGGGAGCGCTCGTCGCGCAGGAATCCTTCTTTATCCGCATCCAGGATCGCCACCAGCGACACCTCGGGCAAGTCGAGGCCTTCCCGGAGCAGGTTCACCCCCACCAGCACGTCTATATTACCCAGGCGCAGATCCCGCAGGATCTCCACCCGCTCCAGCGTATCCACTTCACTATGTATGTACCGCGACTTAATATTAATACGGTGCAGGTACTTGTCCATCTCCTCCGCCATCCGCTTTGTGAGTGTCGTCACCAGCACACGGTCGCCTTTTTTCACGGTTTTGTCGATTTCGTCCAGCAGATCGTCTACCTGGTTCTTGCTTGGCCGCACCTCGATCGGTGGATCGAGCAGGCCGGTGGGGCGCACGATCTGTTCCACGACAACGCCTTCTGTTTGCCGCAGCTCGTATTCTCCGGGAGTGGCGCTCACGTAGATGGTCTGGTTAAGCAGGCTTTCGAATTCATGGAAATTCAGCGGCCGGTTGTCGAGCGCGGAGGGCAGGCGGAAGCCGTAATCCACCAGCGTCAGTTTCCGGGAGCGGTCGCCGCCGTACATGCCGCTCACCTGCGGGATGGTTACATGGCTTTCGTCGATCACCAGGAGGAAGTCTTTGGGGAAATAGTCGAGCAGGCAGAAGGGGCGTGTGCCGGGCACGCGCCGGTCCAGGAAGCGGGAGTAGTTTTCGATGCCGGAGCAATAACCCAGTTCCCGTATCATCTCCACGTCGTAGTTTACACGCTCGGCGAGGCGCTGGGCTTCGATGAGCTTCCCTTCCCGCTTGAAATATTCCAACTGTGCGGCCAGTTCGTCCTGGATCTCGTGGAGAATCTGCACCATGGCGTCTTTCGGGGCGATGTACAGGTTGGCGGGGAAGATGGCGGCGGTGTCCATCGTGCCGATGCGCTTCCCGTTCTGCACGTCGAAACTCTCAATCTCCTCGATTTCGTCGCCGAAGAAGGTAATCCGGTAGCCGTAATCGACATACGGCAGGTTAATATCCACCGTATCGCCCTGCACCCGGAAGTTCCCCCGGTTGAAATCGCCGGTGGTGCGGGAGTAGAGGGCGTTTACCAGTCCGTGCAGCATCGTATTCCGCCCGATTTGCTGGCCTTTAAATATCCGGATGATACCATTCTCGAAGTCGGTGGGGTTACCCATACCGTAAATACAGGACACGGAGGCTACCACGATGATGTCGCGCCGGCCGGAAAGCAGGTTCGACGTAGCGCGGAGGCGGAGTTTATCCAGTTCTTCGTTGATGGCGAGGTCTTTTTCGATATAGGTGTCGCTCACGGGCATATATGCCTCGGGCTGGTAATAATCGTAATAGCTCACGAAGTACTCCACCGCGTTTTCGGGGAAGAACTGTTTGAATTCCCCGTAGAGCTGGGCTACGAGGGTTTTATTATGTGTCAGCACCAAAGTGGGCTTCTGCACGTTCTGGATGACGTTGGCAACGGTGAAGGTCTTTCCCGAGCCGGTAACGCCCAGCAAAGTTTGTGCGGGCTCACCGTCTTGCAGCCCTTCGGTGAGCTGGGCAATGGCAGTGGGCTGATCGCCCGAGGGCTTATAGGGTGCTTGTAATTTGAAAGGCATACATTTTCCGTTTTAACTGGCGGGTCAACGAATTTCGGATATTATGGGGGAATGACCGAACTTCGCCTTCAAATTTCGACAAATTAAACGGACATGAAAACGGTTTTAACCATGCTACTGCTGATGAGTGCCCTTCTTCCACTGCAACCGGCACAGGCTTACGGCCCTACCGGCCACCGGGTAGTAGCGGAGCTCGCCTCCTTCCATCTCAGCGCCAAAGCGAAAGCAGGCATCCGGAAAATCATCGGCAATGAAACCCTCGCCATGATCGCCAACTGGCCCGACTTCATCAAATCAGACACCACCGGCCGGTACAACCATACTTCCCCCTGGCATTACCTCGACTTTCCCGGCCATTGCTCCCGCGCGGAATTCGACCGTATTATGGCCGAAGCCAAAGGCGAAAATCTCTACAGCCAAACGCAGGCGATGATCGCACAGCTTAAAAACCCCAAAACCACACCTGGACAGCAAAAGTTCACGCTCTCCTTCCTTGTGCATATGATCGGCGACATGCATATGCCGCTGCACGTCGGGCGCGACGAAGACATTGGCGGCAACAAGATCCAGGTTTCCTGGTTCGACCGCCCCACCAACCTCCACCGCGTGTGGGACGAGCACCTGATCGATTTCCAGCAATACAGCTATACCGAATACGCCCATATCCTCCACCGTGTGCTCACCCCTGCCCATACCCAACAGATCCGCAGCGGCAGCATCGCCGACTGGATGTGGGAATCGCATGTGCTGAGCGACAAAATCTACGACCGCACCCGCCCCGGCGACAAACTGAGCTATCGTTACAACTTCCTGTTCGTGGAAGACCTCAACGACCAGTTGCAAAAAGGCGGCGTCCGCCTGGCAAAAATCCTCAACGAAATCTTCGCGTAAATCCGTAAAAACGGCATAAAAAAAGCGGCCCGGCAAAACCAGGACCGCTTTTTTCATATCAAGAAATGTACTAAACGAGATCGATATCGAAGTTCACCAGTTGCACGAATTGTTCGAGGCGGGTGGTGATGTCTTCTTTGGTGATTTCGCGGAGGCGGGCTGCGCCGAATTTCTCCACGCAGAACGATGCCATGGCCGAACCTACGATGATGGCAGTTTTCATGTTTTCGAAGGAGATATCTTTCGTTTTAGCCAGGTGGCCCATGAAACCTCCTGCGAAGGTGTCGCCGGCGCCGGTGGGGTCGTATACATCTTCCAGCGGCAATGCGGGTGCGAAGAACACGTGGTTTTCGTGGAACAGCATGGCGCCGTGCTCGCCTTTCTTGATGATCAGGAAGCGGGGGCCCATGGTGAGGACTTTCTTCGCGGCTTTCACGAGGGAATATTCACCGGTGAGCTGGCGAGCCTCAGAATCGTTGATCATGAGTACATCCACCATTTTGATGGTTTTGAGGAGATCTTCCAGCGCCACGTCCATCCAGAAGTTCATCGTATCCATTACGATGAGTTTGGGGCGCGTTTTCATCTGGTTGATAACGCTCATCTGCACCTGCGGGGTGAGGTTGCCGAGAATGAGGAATTCGCTGCCCTGGTAGCTGTCGGGGATCACGGGCTGGAAATCAGCCAGCACGTTCAGGTCTGTTACGAGGGTATCGCGGGAGTTCATATCAAGATGATAACGGCCGGCCCAGTAAAATGATTTTTCGTCTTTCTTCACCTGCACACCGTCCATGGCAACGCCTCTGGCAGTGAGGGCATCCAGTTCTTCCTGCGGGAAATCCCCGCCGATAACGGACACCTGGTTAACAGGCTGAACGAAGTTGGAAGCGGCCCAGGCGATGAACGAAGCGGAACCGCCGACGATTTTATCTGATTTACCGAACGGCGTTTCGATATCGTCGAACGCCATGGTACCTACTACGGTAAGAGACATGTGATGCTTGAATTAGAGGTTTGAAAACGGAGCAAATGTAAACCATTCGGCCCTATTCAGCCTTTATTTTCTTCCACCGCCCCGGCCGGATAAGGATCATACCTGTAACGTCATAGACCGTTCCGCGATCGTGATGGCCCGGTTACGCCCCGTGTCCAGCGATATCCGGAACATCCGGGATTCCCGGAAAAGCCCTGTTGCCCGCTAAAAACAGGCCAAAACCGATGATTTCTCTTGAATAAGGTGCGATTTTGGCGCGGATGTAACTTTTGGACGGAGGCGCCCGTTTCACCCACAAACAAGCAAACTTATTATATCTTTGACGGAAATCATGCAACACATGTTCGTAAAACATATCTGGAAAGGAATTGCTGCAATGGCGATCATCGGCACCACACTGGCTTCCTGCACGAAAGACGACACGCCTAAAAAGGTCTACCGCTTTCAGAACATCAACCTGGTAGATAAAGATAATGTCACAAACGGCTACCTGACCATCGCGGAAATCACCGACACCACTTTCGACGTCTACATGCAAATCAACAAATCGCAGATGGGCGTTAAGTATAATTTTACGTTTTTCCGTGGCGCCATCACCGCTGCCCCCACAGATACCCTCATTAATTTCGGTTCCGTGACCAGCCAAACCACTGGCACTCCGGTACTGGTGAACAGGCGTATCAAGGAAGTGATCGCCGGCGAGAATGCCACCCGCAAATTCAATTACGACAGTATCATCGCCGTCAACGCGTTTGCACGGATTTCCCTGCAGGGCTCCCAGGGGCAGGATTCCGCTATCGCTACCGCCAACATCGGCAGCAATATCACCAAATAACTTTTTTAGTTGATAGATGGATGTAAGCTGTTCCACTTTGCGGGGCAGCTTTTTTTATTCCCCCCTGTTGGCCAAAAGAAAAGCCGGCCAAAAGGCCGGCTCCAGGTCGTATATGAATAGGATATGGTTCCAGGCGGGAAAGATTTCCCATGCAGAACAGATTTATTACCGTATGGTTGTCAGTTTCGTAGCACCTTAAATTCCGTGCGGCGGTTGGCTTGCCGGCCGTCGGGGTTGTCGGCGCCGTTGGGCAGGGTATTCGGCGCAACGGGGCGCGTTTCGCCATAGCCCTTGCTCACAATGCGTTTCTCTTCAATGCCTTTGCTGAGGAGGTAATCCACACAGGACTTGGCGCGGGCGTTCGACAACTTGAGGTTGTAAGCATCCGTGCCTTTGCTGTCGGTATGCGCGCCCAGTTCGATTTCCATTTTCGGGTTATCCAGCAGCAGGAAGTAGAGGGAATCCAGGATGACTTTGGACTCCGGCCGCAGGGTGGCTTTGTTGTAATCGTAATAGATATCGTTCAGTACGATGGGTTTGTTAATCTCGAATCGTTTCAGGCAAACGGTGGGGTTCATCATGGAATCCACCATGGTCAGCTGTTCCGAGTTGAAATTGAAGTTCTTGGAGAAGTAGTTTTCCTTCTCGATCAGCACTTTATACTTCTTGTTCATTTCGATTTCGAACATGTAATTGCCGCCCATGCCCGTGGTTTGCGTTTCCAGCACGTTTCGCTGGGTGCTGTCGAGCAGCGTGATTTTAGCGCCTGCGAGGGGTTTATTGGTTTCGCAGTCGAGGACCATCCCGCCGGCCATTTTGGCTTTTCTTTTCACGGCGAAGATTTCGAGGCAGCAAACAGACTCCCTGTCGGAGCTGATAAAGCCTTTGTTAAGGGCTTTATCCGGAGAAAGGCCGGTGTAATATTGATCGTCTTTGGCGGAGTTGATGGGGTAACCGAGGTTTTCGGGGGCGCTCCACCCGCCGAAGTTGCCGGCGGATTTGGAGGAATAGAAGTCTTGTCCACCAAAGCCTACGCGGCCGTTGGTGCTGAAAATGAGGGTTTGTTTACCGGGGTCGTAGAAGGGCGAGCTTTCGTCGCCGTCGGAGTTGATCGTATTGCCGATGTTCTGGGGGGCGCTGAGGGTGCCGCCATTGCCGATGGAGGCGTACCAGATATCGAATCCTCCTTTGCCGCCGGAGCGGTCGGACACGAAAAGGAAGTATTTACCGTCGGAGGAGATAGAAGGTTCTTTGGCGCTGTAGCCCGCTACATTGATGGAGGCATCGAGGGGTTGGGGCTCCGTCCACCCCGCTCCGCTGCGGATGCTACGGTAGATAGTCGATTTCTTCGCGCCGTCTTTACTGTTCCAGCGGGTGAGGAAAAGCGTATTGCCGTCGGGCGTGATCGCTGCGGCGCCTTGTTCAATGCCTTTGTCTGTAGGAATGGAAACCTTCTCCCGGCTTTCATAGCTGGCATTATTGCCCGTGGCCATGTACAACGTGTTAATAAAAGGGTTCGACTTCTTCGCCATCAATACCGAATCCGGCCGCGACGACGTGAAATACACCGTATTATCTGAAACCGGCACGATGGCGTAGTTGGCGCCGCCCTGATTGATATTCCCTGAAACTTTCACGACTTCGTACCGCGGCGGATATTTCATTTCTTCGATCGCGAATTCGCAATTCCTGATTTCCAGGTCGGCTCTTTTCGAAAAATCGTCGTACGCCTTGTACCCCTGCCGGAAGGCGGTAAACTGCTCGAGGGCGCGCTCATAATCTTCCGACTTCTTCGCATTCGCGCGGATGGTAACGCCATACCAGTACCGCGCCATAGGGAAAAGTGAGGTATCAAAGGTCACAGCTTCAGCGTAATACTTCTCCGCGCTGCCGAAATCGTTGTACATGCGGTAAGATTCCGCCAGGCGGTATACTACCTGCTCATAATCCTTCAGTTTCTGTTCTTTTTTCTTACCGCTGCGTTCCACCTGGTATGGACGGTATTCCCCGGGTTTCACGCTAAAGGTGCCAAGCGCCTTGCTGTAGTACTGTGCTGCGGAGTAATAGTCTTTCTGCTCGAAATACTGATCTGCCGTACGTTTGTAATCATAGATGTACTGTGCCTGCAGGTGCGTGAGCAATCCTGTCAAAGTCAAAATACATATGAAGGTAAATTTTTTCATAATGCGCATCATTTGGTGTGACTGACCGGGTATTATAACCTGGGGCAGATGAAATATTCCGGTTCGAGGATTCTCCGTTTGCGCCCGATGAACGAAAGCGACACTTCAAAAGCGTTGCTGCCGCTGGCGAGTTTGCGAAGATTGGATGCATTGGCGTCGTAGCTGAGGCCCAGCGTGAAGTTCTTATAATGAAACCCTGCGAAAGGGATCACGGCGTCATTGAAACGATAGTTGGCGCCTACCAGCAGATCAAATTCGAGGTTTACGCGGATCTGGGAATAGATGCCCGCAACGGTTTCTTCCGCATTTCCCTGGCGCATGTACAGGGCGTGTGGCGTAAGGCCGATCATTTCATTCACCTGGATACGCGAACCGCCGTGTACCGTATAACGGACGGGCAACGATTTCGTTTCGTCGTTCTCCGCCACAAATGGATCCTGCGGCTGGGTAAGGTGCGCACCTGCTATACCGATAAAGGGATTGAATTTGTGATTGGGGTTACCATCGAACAGCAGCAGGCCAACGTTGGCGTCGAACACAGTCGAAGAAGTAGCCCGTAGCGATTCGCCGGTGGGAATATTGGGATCGAAGCCGCTTACCGGGTTGTACTGGCTGCCCATCTGGAATTTGGACTGATCCACCCTGCGGCTGATCACGCCTGCCTGAACGCCCGCCACCAGCTGGGTGGTGTTGTTCCGGCCCATTTTCACACCACTATACGAAACAGTAGCCATGGCATTGAAGTAATTGAACCCCGCCGAACCGGCCCGCATGTTGAGCGCGGTGATACCCAGGCCCACGTTCTTGGCGGTAGGCGCATCAAACGAAACACCGCCGGTGGAAAAGGGATCACCGAAGTTCGCCCATTGGTTGCGGTAGTTGCCGCTCAACCGGTAGTCTCCGTCGATTACACCTGCCATCGCCGGATTCAGGAACAGCGGATAGGCGTAATACTGTGAAAAGTGCGGGTCTACCTGGGCGCTGGCAGACTGTAAACTTCCGCAAACCGCGAGCAATGCCACTAAAATTTTATTCTTCATAGGAACGTGTTTTTCGTTTTTGATAGCCGGAACGAAGCATTCACTTCGTTCCGGCAGATGATTTTTTTGCTTTACCTATGTGCAGGATGATTACCTGATAATAGTGATGGTTCCACGTTTATTCACAACCGTACCGTCCTGGAGGGTAGCGCGGAGCACGTAGTTGTATACGCCTACCGGCTGCTTCCTGCCGCTCATCGTACCATCCCATCCGCGTGCGCGTTCTTTCGACTCGAACACCAGCTGACCCCATTGGTTGTACACCCTGAATTCCATCTGGCGGATCGTGGTGCCGTACACATAGAGGATATCGTTGGTGCCGTCGTTGTTCGGCGTGAAGGCGTTCGGAACGAATACAAGGTTACCGGCCGGGTTATCGGTGCTGCCACCGCCCTGGAACCATGCGCTGTTCTGGCATTCGGTGGCCCCTACCGACATCACCTGGATGGTGACGTTCTGGTTTGGTTCGAGACCGCTTACCGTATGCGTAGTGCCCGTTAGGCCCGAACTCGGCTGCGTGAAGGTGATACCGCCGTCGGTAGACACCCTGTAACCCAGGGCCCCTGCGATCGCATTCCAGCTGAAGGTTACCGTGGTAGCCGTTCTGTTGGAAATTGAAATCGTCGGTGCCGGCAGCACTGCGTACACATTGATCGTTATCGCCGTGCGCGCGGCGCTCATGCAACCGCTTGCATTGCTGGCCGATACGTAGTAGGTGGTGGCCGCCGTGAGTGCCGGAGTGGTGAACACCGCACCCGTGAAGATCGGCGTACCGCCCGTTGCAGACGTGTACCAGTTGAAGATAGTGCCCGCCTGCGTTGAGGTAGCCGTGATATCTACCGTGCTGTCGGGGCAAATTGTGTTGGCGTCCGCCGTCACCACCGGAACTACCGGTATGCCGCCTACTTCCGCTCTTGCCGTGGCTCTGCCCGCGCTGGCGCAGGAGCCGCCCACTACCGCTTCTACATACACATTCAAACTGCTGGTCAGTGCGCCCGTAGTGTAGCTCGGCATGGTGCCGGACTGCAGGAGGGTGCCGCCGGAGGCCGCGTCGTACCAGTTGTAGGTCACGTTTGCCACAGGGTTCTGGATCGTGAAGGTAGCGGTAGCGCCGGAGCAGATATTCACCGTGCCGCCGTTAGCCAGTACCGGGGTAGACGGAGCGTCTGCCGGAATGAGGATCACCTGGGCGCGACCATTGCTGGCGCAGCTTCCGCCGAGCAGGGTAGCTTCAACGTATACCGTATCTCTCGCCGTCAGGCCCGCAGGCGTAGTGTAGCTCGATCCGGTGAAGAGGCGGGTGCCGCCGCTCGGTGCGTCGTACCAGTGGTATTGATAATCGGTACGCGCGTTCCTGATTCTGCCGGTAGCTCTCAGCCCGCGGCATACGGTTACTTCACCTTCAACAACCAGTGGCACTGCAGGTCCTGCTGTTACTGTTACGTTCACTGCTGTTCGAACGCTGCTGGCGCAGTTGCCCGCATTCACCGCTTCCACATAGAAAATGTCATTGGAGGTGATGGCCGGGGTGGTGTAAGAAGTGCCCGTTGCCAGGAGCGATCCGCCGGTGGCGGCGTCGTACCACCTGTAAGTAAGGCTGGCCTGCGGGTTTATTACGTTCATTGTAGCCATGTTGCCTACGCAAACCGTTATTGCGGTGGCGTCCACCGTTACAGTTCCCGGAACAGGGTTTACCGTGATGGCAACCGCCGTTCTGGTAGTGCTGGCGCAGGTGCCGTTATTGGATTCAACATAAAGTGTGGTTGATGCGCTGATGGCGTTCAACGTGTAGCTGATGCCCGTAGCCAGCGGCGTACCGCCGGTGAGCGTGCTGTACCAGTTGTAAGTGATGCCGGTTTGCGGCGTCTGGATGCTGAGGCGGACCGTGTCGCCCGCGCAAACCGTGGTACCGCCGATCACTACCGGTTGTGCCGGCGCCGTGGTGGCGATGAAGATCACCTGGGCGCGGCTGCCACTCGGACAATTGCCGGTGTTCATCGCTTCAACGTAAACAGTGTCGCGCATGGTCAGCGGAGCGGCTGCAGTGTAGGTTGCGCCCGTGAAGATCGGGGTGCCGCCTGTCGGTACATCGTACCAGCGGTAGATCACACCAGGTTGCGGTGTCACGCTTGCGGTCGGACGATTGCCTGCGCATACCGTTACCTCACTGTTGGTGACCGTCGGCGTTGCCGGAGCCGGCGTTACCGTTACTGTCACCTGCGTGCGGTTATTGCTGGCGCAATCGCTGGCGTTCACTGCTTCCACATAGAAGTTTGCGTTTGCGGTCAGCACCGGAGTAGTAAAGGACGTTCCGGTTCCGAGCAGGTTACCGCCGGTTGCAGCGTCGTACCACCTGTAAATAAGGTTGGCCTGCGGGTTCGTTACGTTCATCATCGCCGTGCTGCCTGCGCATGCGGTTTTCGCGGTAGCGTCTACCGTTACGGATCCCGGAACAGGGTTCACCGTGATGGCAACCACCGTCCTGGCAGTAGTGGCGCAGGTGCCGTTATTGGCTTCCACGTAGAAGGAAGTGGATGCGCTGATAGCGTTCACCGTGAAGGTGGTGCCCGTTGCCAGCGGTGTTCCGCCAGCTGCGGTGCTGTACCAGCTGTAGGTGATGCCGGTCTGCGGCGTCTGGATGCTGAGGCGCACCGTGTCGCCAGCGCAAACCGTGGTACCGCCGATCACTACCGGTTGTGCCGGTGCGGCCGTGGCGACGAGGATCACCTGGGCGCGGATGCTGCTGGCGCAATCGCCTGCATTGGCTGCTTCCACGTAAATGGTATCACGCATCGTAAGCGGAGCGGCAGTTGTATAACTGTTGCCGGTGAACAGGAGGGTACCGCCGATCGGAGCGTCGTACCAGCGATAGGTAATGCCTGCCACCGGGCTGCTTACGCTCGCCGTGGGGCGGTTACCCGCGCACACCGTTACTTCGGCGTTGGTAACCGTCGGCGTTGCCGGACGCGGCGTTACTGTTACGCTCACCTGGGTACGGGTCGCGCTTTCGCAATTGCTGCTGTTCACGGCTTCTACGTAATAGTTTCTGTTTGCGTTCAGCACCGGTGTGGTGAAGGATGCGCCCGTTCCCACAAGGGCTCCGCCGGTGGCGGCGTCGAACCACCTGTAGGTCAGGTTGGCCTGCGGGTTCAGCACATTCAGCGTTGCCGTGGTGCCAACGCAGATGGATTTGGAAGTTGCATCCACCGTGACAACCGGCGGCGCCGGGTTCACCGTTACCAGCACCGCGGTTCTGCTGGTGCTCACACATCCGCCCGCGTTGAGCGCTTCTGCATAGAAAGTAACGTTGGATGTATGCCCTGTAGCTGAGAAGGCACTACCGGTACCCAGGACACTGCCGCCTGTAGGTGCATTATACCACCTGTAGGTTATCCCTGCAACCGGATTCTGGATCGACAGCCGGATCGTATCGCCCGGACAGATCGATGTCGTGCCGGTTACTACCGGCGTTACCGGGTTGGCGGCAATAGAAACGGTAACGCTTGTGAGGGAGGCGCTGCCGCATCCTGTTGCGTTAACAGCCTGCACAAAGAAGGTGTCGGCTGCATTTACCGGCCCGATCGGGAAGTTGGCGCCCGTGAACAGGAGCGTTCCGCCCGGTTGATCGTACCAATTGTAAGTAATGCCTGCCCCAGGCGTCAGTACGCGGAGCGTATCGCGGCCGCCGCTACACACGGCAACACTGGTGGCCTGTACGGCCGGAACTGAGGGCAGGTTATTGTAGCTGACAAATGCTCTCGCCCTGGCTGAGCTGATACATGCACCCGTACCGATGGCATCTACGTAGTAAGAAACCGTGTCGGTTATAGCCGGTGTTACAAACACCGGACCAGTGAACACCGGCACACCACCCGTCGGTGCCGTATACCATCTGTAGGTGATACCTGCCTGCGGGTTGCGTACGCTGATGGTTGCGGTCTGGTTCAGACATACCGTGGTGGTAGCATTAGTTACCACCGGTACAGCCGGCGGCTGGTTCACGTTCACTGTAGCGGCAACGCGGCCACCTGCATTAGTACATCCACCCGCGGAACGCACCGCTTCCACATAATAAATCGTATTGTTCGAGAGTACAGGCGTCACGAAAGTATTGCCCATGAAGATTGGCGTGCCGCCGCTCACCACGTTGTACCAGCGATACACCACACCCACTGCCGGTGATTGCACACGGAGAGTACCGGTTGTGCCGGAGCAGATCGAAATGCTGTCCAGTTCAAGTACCGGATCCGGCGGCAATGTAGCTACCGTTACGGTTACCGTCGCACGGGTGGCGGTACCGCAGGTACCGTTGTATGATTCTACATAATAAGTCGTATTGACCGTGAGGTTCGGCGTGGTGAACACACTGTCGAGGCTCAGCGGCACGCCACCGTTAGCAGCAGCAAACCAGCGGATCGTATGGGCCGGGTTGGCAGGACGAGCCTTCAGCACTGCGTTGTTACCGATACAGATCGTGGTATCGCCCGCGATGATGGCAGGAGCCGGCGGAACAGGCAGCACGTTCACCGTGGCTTGCGTACGGATCGGGTTTGCGCAATCTGTAGACGCGCGGTAGCTTTCGGCGTAGTAAACGGCAGTGGCATTCAGGACAGGCGTATTGAACACCTTGCCCACAAATACCGGCGTACCACCTGTAGCCTGCGTATACCAACGCACCGTTGCACTGTCTGACGCCGTTGCCGTCAGTGTAGTGCTGGTGCCGGCGCAAATGGTCACGTTGTTGGTTGTGATAACCGGTGACGAAAGCACCCTGTTCGCATAGTACACATTCACGTTCATCAGCGCACCCACCAGGCTGCGGACACGGATCTGAACGCTGGTGTACGGCGCTCCCGGCGCAAAGAGCACCGCTTGCTGGTTGGCGCCGCCCAGCAATACAACACGCAGCAACGAGCTGTTAAGCGTTCTCGTATCGTTGTTGGACGCGGCACCATTGAATGATGTAATCTCGATGCGGCCCAGCGCCGTGGCATCCAGCAGTCCGCCAGGCGTGGAGAAACGGAGTTTCACCGTATCGCCCGCCGCGGCAAGGCCGCCGAAGTTCAGATTATAGGTTACATCGCCCGCCACACCTACAGGAATGGAGATATTGGCGAAGTTGGTCGTATCATTGTCTACCGCGTTGTCCGGATTATTCACTGCGCACAAAACGCAAATACCGTTGATGCTCGAAGTAGCGGCATTCGCGAAGTCGCAACCTGGGTTGAAGTCACGGTTCACATTCACCGTTACGGCCGTCCGGTTAGCGCTGGCGCAACCTCCGGCAGACACGGCTTCCACATAATACGTCGTCGTATTCGCCAGTTGCGGCGTGGTGAAGGACGTACCGGTATGCACCGCAGTTCCGCCGGATGCCGTCGTATACCAACGATAGGTATAGGCCGCATTCGGAGCCGTGATGCCCAATGTCGCCGTCAAGCCGTAATCCACGATACCGCTCGCCGGAACGATCGTTACAGCGGGAGACGCAGGCAGTGCTTCCACCGTAATCGTTACCGAACGGGGCGTTGCACTCACGCACTGACCGCTGGAAGCCACCACATAATAGGTCGCATTCGCACCGAGCGCAGGCGTCGTGAATACGGGACCGGTAAACACCAGGTTCGTCAGGCCGGCATCGCTGTACCACAGGAAAGTAACACCCGGCGTTGCGCTCGAAGCCGTCAGTACGGCAGAAGTCCCGAGGCAGACCGTGGCATTGCCCGGCGTTACATCCGGCACTTCCGGACGTTCGCTTACATTTACCTGCACCGCCGTCCTCGTTGCGCTGGCGCATCCGCCCGCAGAAACCGCCTCCACGTAATAGGATACGGAACTGTCGAGCGCAGCCGTGATGAAATCAGCACCGGTGAACACGGGCGTTCCACCACTCTGCTGCGTATACCACCGGAAGGTAGCGCCCGCAGGACCGGTAGCCCTCAGCGTTGCCGTTGTACCCGCGCAGGTATTAACCGTAGCATTCTCTACGGTCGGAGCAGCAGGCGTAGCACCTACCGTCACCGTCGCGGTCACTCTGCCACCCGCATTCGGGCAACCACCGGTGGAGCGGATGGCTTCCACATAATAAATAGTTGTTCCGTTCAACGCTGGCGTGATGAAGGTGGTGCCTTCAAATTCAGGCGTCCCTCCTGTCAGCGTAGTATACCAACGATACACGACACCGGCAACCGGCGCAGGGATACGGAAAGTCGCATTGGCGCCCGCGCAAATACCCAGGCTGTCAGCTTCCAGAACCGGAGCCGGCGGAGCCGTGCTCACGGTTACCATTACCGACGTGCGGGTAGCGGATCCGCATTCGCCGTTGAATGCTTCAACATAATAAGTCGTATTGGCCGTGAGGTTCGGCGTGGTGAACACGCTGTCGAGGCTCAGCGGCGTACCGCCCGTTGCGGCTGCAAACCAACGGATCGTGAGGGCAGGGTCGGAAGGACGTGCAATCAGGATCGCATTGTTACCGGCGCAGATCGTTGTATCTCCAGCGATGATGGCCGGCGATGCAGGGATCGGCAGCACGTTTACAGTAAATGCCGTGCGTACGGGGTTTGCGCAATTCGTGGAAGCACGATAGCTTTCGGCATAGTAAGTAGTGGTAGTACTGAGAGCAGGCGTTGTGAACGTCTTGCCGGTGAATACCGGAGTACCGCCCGTTGCCTGGGTGTACCAGCGAACCGTGGCGCTGTCAGACGCCGTGGCCGTCAGGATCGTGGTGCCGCCTGCGCAAATGGTGCTGTCGCTTGCGGTGATTGTCGGCGGAGCCAACAATCTGTTCGCATAATAAACGTTGACATTCATCAACGCACCCACCAGGCTGCGAACCCGCAGTTGGATGCGATTGTAGCTGGCACCCGGTCTGAAGAGCACCACTTGTTGGTTGGCGCCGCCCAGGAGCTCGACGCGCAGGAGCGAGCTACTCAGCGCCCTGGTATCGTTGTTGGATGTTGCACCATTGAAGGAAGTAATCTCGATGCGGCCCAGCGCCGTGGCATCCAGCAATCCACTTGGTGTGGCGAATCGCAGTCTCACGGTATCACCCGCGGCGGCCAGCGACTGGAATGTCAGGTTGTAAGTCACATCGCCGGCAACACCTACCGGGATCGAGATATTGGTGAAGTTGGTAGTATCGTTATCCACCGCGTTGTCGGGGTTGTTCACCGCGCACAACAGGCAAACGCCATTAATGCTGGAAGTAGCCTGGTTGGCGAAGTCGCAGCCCGGGTTGAAGTCGCGGTTCACATTTACCGTTACGGCCGTCCGTGTGGCGCTGGCGCAACCGCCAGCGGATATGGTTTCGGCATAATAGGTAATGGTATTGGTGAGTTGCGGCGTGGTGAAGGAATTACCCGTATGAACAGGGCTTCCGCCGTTAGCCTGCAGGTACCAGTTGTAGGTAGCGCCGGCTTGCGGAGTCGTGATCGACAGCGTGGCCGTCTGACCGTATTCCACCGTGCCCGTTGCCGGATTGATGGACACGATCGGCGCGGCGGGCGCGGCTTCTACCAATACGCTAACCGTGCGCGCAGTAGTGCTTGCACATTGGCCGCTGGCGGCTACAACATAATAGGTCGTATTCGCGGTAATGGCAGGTGTATTGAATACGGCGCCTGTGTGTACCAGGTTTGTCAGGCCGGCATCGCTGTACCATCTGAAATCTACGCCGGGCGTAGTTGAAGTGGCGGTGAGCGTTGCGCTTCCACCCAGGCAGACCGCGGCGCTGGCCGGCGTTACATCCGGTGTAACAGGCCGGTCGGTTACGTTCACCTGTACCGCCGTCCGGGATGCGCTTGCGCAACCTCCCGCGGAAATGCCTTCCACATAATAGATCACCGAACTATCAAGCACCGGCGTGGTGAATGCGGCACCGGTAAATACCGAAGCGCCACCCGTTGCCGAAGTGTACCAGTTGAAGGTAGCGCCGGCGGGGCCGGTAGCGCGCAGCGTTGCCGTGGTACCCTCGCAGGTAGTTACCGTCGTACTTTCCACGGTCGGCGCAGCAGGAGCGGCGCCCATCTTCACGAACGCTCGCGTCCGAACCGGATTGGCGCAATTCGTGGATGTTTTTACCGCTTCCACATAGAACACGGAATCAACCGAAACAGGTCCGGTAGTGAAGGATGTGCCCGTTGCAACCGGCGTACCGCCTGCGGCAGTAGTATACCAGCGGAAGAGCGTATTGGGCTTCGGCGCCACGTTGAAAGTAGCCGTTCCGCCTGCGCAGGTCGTAACCGTATCCGGCGTTACATCCGGCACGGCGATAAGCCGCTGCGCGTAATGAACATTCAGTGCGGAAATCAGTGTAGCCACGCCGGAATTGAGGCGCACTTCCACCCGGTCGAACACCGCTGTGGGCGCAAACGCAACAATCGCCTGCGTGTTGCCCGCCAGGAGGCGAAGGCTGATCAGGCTGTTGTTCAGCGCCGTACGGTCATTATTGTAAGTCGTTCCATTATAAGTTGCGATCTGTGTTCCCCCCAGCAACCCTACATCAGCCAATGAAGCCGGGAAAGAAATCAGCAACCGTACGCTGTCGCCCGCGTCGCTGGACGACGGGAAGATGAGCGTCTGCTGCGCATAAGCGCCCAACAGGCCTGCCACAACATGCAGCGAAGACCCTGAAGTGGTGCTCGCATCCACCGCTGCGCCCTGGTTATCAACGAAGCATCCGATGCAGATACCATTTACATTGCTCACCTGCGTAGTGGCAATATCGCAGGGAACGTCCGGGTTGGTGATCGTTACGTTCGCTACTACCGCCACACGTTGGGCGCTCGCGCAACCCGTCGCATTCATGGCTTCCACATAATAGGTGGTCGTGGATTGCAGTGCGGGTGTAGTGAAACTCGGACCGGCAAACAACGCCGTTCCGCCCACCGGCACATCGTACCAGCTGTAAGTAAGCGCAGGATTCGGATTGTCTACCGTGAAGGTAGCCGTGCTGCCTTGCGGGATGGTCACGGAATTAGCCGTTACCGTCACATCTGCCAGCCCCACTTCCACCACTACCGGTACCCTCGTTTCGCTGGGGCAATTGGTTGTACCGGATACCGCTTCGGCATAGTATACCGTATTGGCGGTTATCGCAGGCGTAACAAAAGATGCGCCCGTCGCCAGCGGCGTTCCGCCGGTTGGCGTGCTGTACCAGCGCACCAAATTACCCGCCGCCACAGTGGCGTTCAGCGTGGCAGTCTGACCGCTGCAGACGTTCACGGTATCAGCCGCAATCGCCGGGCGGGCAGTTATCTGCTGTACATAGAATACATTGATTTCATTGAGTGCCGAAACCACACCGGTCAGGCGGATTTCCACATTATCGTACGCGGCAGAAGGAACGAATGACACCACGCTGCGGGTACCGCCGTTCAGTAATTGTACATTCAACAGGCCGCTATTCAATAACCTAACATCCGCGGCATTCTCCGTAGTCCCCATTCTCGGACGTACCGACGTTCCCGCCAGCAGGTTAAGATCGAGAAGCCCCGTAGTCGAACCCACCACCACACGGATCGAATCACCGATCGTGCTGGGCTGGGCAAAGGAAATACGCTGGTAAACAGATCCGCCCAGCAAGCCAACAGGCAGATGCAGCGAGGAAGCCGTTTCAGGATTATCATCCACCGCAAGCCCTGCATCATCCACACCGCACAACAGGCAAAGGCCCAGGGTACCGGTAGAAGTGGAAACCGTGCCCCGGCCGCAAGACAGATCAGGACTACCCGGACCAACCGTCACCGTAATGGGAACGCTGGTGCGGATAAAGCTCGTCAACCCGTCTGGCGTTGCCGCCTGTACATAATAAGTTTTATCCTTCAGCAGCGTCGGCGTATTGAAAGTAGCCGTGGTGGCCACCGGCACTCCGCCAGTCGGTGTTTCGTACCAGCTGAACGTTGCGCCGGGGAAACGGATCGATGCATTGAAGGTTGTATCGTTTCCGAAAGGAACGGTGGCGGCAGGAGGTACAACGGTAACCGGTACAAACGCGGCTGCTTCATACACATTGAGGCTTCCCAACGCGGTTACCAGTCCGTTCAGATCAATCCTAACGCCGTCGAATCCGGCCGTTGCGGGTATTACTACTTTGAATTTGCTCACAGCGCCGGTCACATCCAGCCCCAGCGCCTGGAGATTCACCAGGTCGGCGTCGAGCGTGATGGGATTGCCATTCGGCGTGCTTCCATTATAAGTTTCCACGCGGATGCCGGAAAGCAATTGCGCGCTCAGCGTTTGGCTGGGTACACCCAGGAACAGCGCGATGCTGTCGCCCGCCTGGTAGGTTCCGGGGAATTTAACCAGCTGTCCCACCGATCCCAACGCGCCAACGGCCATCGTGATTTGTGAAGCAGTCGTCGTATCCTGGTCCACCGCCAGACTCGGGTTCGCTACGCTGCAGCCCAGGCAAACGCCGCCAACCAGCGGGCTCTGCTGCGCGTCGCCATATGTCCACAAGGGACCAGGGCCCGCATTCGCCGTTACCGTGGCCGAAGTGCGCGAAAAACTGCGCTTACCGTCCGACGGGGTGAATGCTTCCGCAAAATAAGTTTTGGTACGGGTAAGAACAGGCGTCGTAAATGCCGCAGCATTTCCAACGGCCGTGCCGCCTTTCATCGCCTCAAACCACGCGTAAGTGGCGCCTGGCGCGCGAACGCTGGCGGTCATGGTAGCGGTGGCGCCGGAAGCGATCACCGGTGCAGGAGGCGTAATGGTCAGCGGCATAAAAGCAACCGCCTCATACACACGCAAGCCATTCAACCCTGCCAGCGCTGCCGACAGGCCGATGCTTACACCATCGAAAGCCTGACTCACCGGGAAGGTCACACGGAATTTGCCCGTGCTGCCCACACCGAGGCCCAGGGGCTCCAGCCTTACGAGGTTGCTGTTCAACGCAATGGCGTCGCCGTTGGGCGTGGCGCCGATATAGGTTTGTGCGGTCAATCCGCCCAAAGCGGTCAGGCTGAACAACTGATCCGGCAGTTCCAGGAACAGCGCGATGCTGTCGCCCGATTGGTAAACACCCGGGAAGTGGATGACCTGTGAAACACTGCCCAGTGCGCCCAGCGGCATACCGATCAGCGAGGAAGTGGTGGTATCCTCATCCACTGCGTTAGCCGCGTCCGTAATGTTGCAACCTACACAAACACCGCCGATCACGGGGCCGTCCTGCGTGGTGCCATATGTCCAGAGCGGACCGGGGCCGCCACCCACGTTAACGGTTGCCATGGTGCGCACGTAGCTCTTCTTGCCATCGGGCGTGCTGGCTTCCACATAATAAATGGTTTGGCGGGAAAGATTCGGCGTATTGAAAGTAGCCCCCGTAAATACGGATGTACCGCCGGTGGGCGAAGTAAACCAGTTGAAAGTTACCGGAGCCAGGCGGTTTGCCGCGGCAATGGTGGCGGATGTATTGAGGGGTATGGTTTGAACCGGAGGCGTTACCGTAACAGGCACCATGGCCGTGGCTTCGTACACTTGCAGATTGCTGAGACCGCCAACTACAGGGGCCAGCGAGATCTGCACCGCGTCAAAATCCGCACCCACAGGAAGCGTCACCCTGAATTTCCCGGTTGCGCCCACCGGAATACCCAGCACCTGCGCATTGGCGAGCGCTGTGTTAAATGCGGCGGCATCGTTGTTGGAAGCGCTGCCGCTGAATGATTCGATGCGGATGCTGTTGAGCAGTTGCAAAGACAGGAGCTGCCCCGCCGGGATGCCCAGGTCGAGGATGATGCTGTCGCCCGGATGATAATTGCCCGGGAAGCGGATCAGCTGGCCCGCGTTGGAAAGCACACCCAACGGGATATTGATCGTAGATGCGGTGGTCGTGTCTTCGTCGATCGCCAGTTCCGGGTTTTGTACGGTGCAACCCAGGCAAATGCCACTCAGGACAGGACTGGTTTCCGTATCGCCGTAAGACCACAGCGGCCCGTCGGCCCCGCCAACCGTTACCGGCACGGCAGTACGCACATAGCTGGTTACGCCGCCGGCCACTGCTTCCACATAGTAAGTGGTACTGCGGGAGAGGTTGGGTGAATTGAAAGTGGCGCCCGTGCCAACCGGGGTACCGCCCGTGGGCGCTGTATACCAGTTGAAGGTGGCGCCGGCAGGACGAACCGTTGCGCTGAGGCTCGCTGATGTACCATATGGGATCACCGCAGGGTTCGGCGTCACAGATACCGGGATCATCGCCACCGCTTCATAAATACGCAGCGTCGCCAATTCGGCTAAAATGGCGTTCAGATTCACCTGCACCGCGTCGAATGAACTGGAAACGGGAACGCTGACGCGGAACTTCGGTGTACCGCCCAGCCCAACGCCCAGCGCCTGCACATGAATGAGGTCGGTGCCAAGGCTCAAAGCTGCGCCTGCGGCGGCCGTACCCAGGTAAGGCTGCAGGGAAATGTTGGTAAGGAGGGATTTCGTGTATAATACGCCGGGCAGTTCCAGATCAAGTATAATGCTGTCGCCCGACTGATAAATACCGGGGAATTTGATCAGCTGTCCCACCGTGCTGGCAACACCCACGGGCGACGACAAGGTGCTGAAGGTCGCAGGGTCGCCGTCTACCGCGTTGAGCGGATCGTTTACCGAGCAAAGGAGACAAATGCCGCCGAGCTTCGGGCTTTCTTCCTCGAAGCCGTAAGACCATAAAGGTCCGGCGCCGCCGCCCAGGTTCACGGTGGCGAGGGTACGGGTAAAGCTCGTTTTGCCGTCAGGCGTGCTGGCAGCCACATAATAGCGGGCCCTTGCCGTGAGGTTGGGGGTATTGAAAGTGGCGCCCGTAAATACCGGGGTACCGCCCGTAGGAGTGGTATACCAGTTGAAAGTGGCCGTGGAAAGCCGGTTGGCCGCGGTGATGGTGGCGGAAGTATTGTAAGGAACGGTTTGCGTAGCTGGGTTCACCGTCACGGGGATAGTGGCGGTGGCTTCGTACACTTGCAGGTTGGTGAAACCGCCGATCAACGGGGTCAGTGAAATTTGTACCGCGTCGAAGTCGGTGTTGACGGGGAGGCTCACGCGGAATTTACCGGTGGGGCCTACGTTGATGCCGAGGGCCTGCGCATTGGCGAGTGCGGTATTGAAGGTGGCCGCGTCGTTATTGGCGGTGCTGCCGTTGAACGTTTCGATCCGGATGCCGCTGAGCAGCTCCAGCGAAAGATTCTGACCAGCAGGAATACCGAGGTTGAGAATGATGCTGTCTCCCGCGTGGTAATTGCCGGGGAAGCGGATCAGCTGGCCGGCGTTGGACAATACGCCGACGGCAATATTGATGGAAGACGCGGTGGTGGTATCCTGGTCCACCGCGAGTTCAGGGTTCGAAACGGAGCAACCGAGGCATACGCCGCTGAGTACGGGGCTCGTTTCCGTATCGCCATACGTCCACAGCGGGCCGTCGGCGCCGCCAACCCTTACGGGCACTGCGGTTCTGGTGTAGCTGGTGATGCCGTTGGCAACCGCTTCTACATAGTAAGTGGTGCTGCGGGTAAGGTTGGGTGTGTTGAAAGTAGCGCTGGTGCTCACAGGCGAGCCGCCGGTGGGCGTGGTATACCAGGCAAAGGTTGCGCCGGCCGGGCGCACGGTGGCGCTCAGGCTGGTCGATGTTCCGTAGGGAACAACCGGGGCCGCGGGGCTCGCGGCCACGGGAATCATGGCTACTGCTTCATATACACGGAGGGTTCCAAGCTCTGCGAGCAAGGCGTTGAGGTTCACCTGCACACCGTCAAATGCGGCGGTGGCGGGAATGCTGACGCGGAATTTGGGTGTTCCGCCGAGGCCGAGGCCCAGCGCCTGGACGTGGATCAGATCCGTGCCAAGGCTCACCGCCGCACCGGCAGTGGCTGCACCGAGGTAAGGCTGCAGGCTGATATTGGTGAGGAGGGATTTGGTATACAATACGCCTGGCAGTTCCAGGTCGAGGATGATGCTGTCGCCGGGTTGGTAAATACCGGGGAATTTGATGAGTTGCCCCACCGTCGAAAGCGCGCCCACGGGCGAGGAAAGGGTACTGAATGTGGCCGGGTCCGCGTCAACTGCGCTTTCGGGGAGTTTACCGAACAGAGCGCACAGATGCCGCCGAGTTTGGGGCTTTCCTGCTGATCGCCGTAGGACCAGAGCAGGCCAGCGCCGCCGCCCACGTCAACGGTTACGCCTGTACGCAGAATACTGGTAAGGCCATCGCCCGTGGTAGTGGCTTCCACATAGTATTTGTTCACGCCGCGGGTGAGTACGGGCGCATAGGTGGCGCCGGCGGAGAGGAGGGTTCCGCCGGTGGGAGCGTCGTACCAGCGGAAGGTCGCCGCACCGAGTCGGTGAGCGGCCGTCATGGTCGCGGGCGCGCCGGCGGGACTGATAATAGGATTAGCGGCAGGTGTAATGGTAACAGGCACCACGGCGGCGGCCTGGAATAATTGCATGTCGTAGGCGAGGCTCACGAGCCCGCCGAATGTGATGGCCACCTGGTCGAACTGGCTGGTGATGGGAATCACCGCCCTTCTTTTTCCGGTGGCGCCAATACCGAGGAGCTGAACATTGACGGCGGTGCCGAGGCGCACGTCCTGGCGGGCGGTAGCGCCGCCGCCGAGGTAAGTCCTCACGCGCACGTTATTCAACACGGAAGCGTCAACGATCCCGGAGGTAGTGAGTGCGAATTCGACTACGAGGCTATCGCCGGGTTCGTAGGTTCCGGGGAAAACAATGCGTTGCCCCATATCCGCGACAAGGCCTACTGCCATATTATAAAGGGCAGCGGTATTGGGATCATTGTCGATGGCGTTACCGGCATCGGAGATGGAGCATCCGATACAGGTAAGGGAGATGATGTTGGTAGCTGTGGCACCGCGGGAGTAGATGGGTCCGGCGGCGAAGAAACTACGTACAGCCGTCGCATTTAGCCATGAAAGGCGTGCGTCGTCATGCAACATGGGGGAACGCCCGAACCATTCTTCGGGCAAAGTGGCAGGGGGTTTCTCCGGATACCACCAATATTGATTATATGCTGCGGGGGAGGCAGCGCGCGCGTTTCCGCCCCATCCTAGCACGAGGGCTGCGGACAGCAGGAAGAGAAAGCGCAATAAGCAATTCGGAGTAACATTACAACTCATACGACAATGGTTTGGGTTTATTAAGCTTGTGTTGATCTGTCTGGCACGTGCGGGAAGCGCTGCATGGTTTTTTGGTTGAAACAGGTTTCCCGGTCAAACGACGGTGGCTGCAGAGGCTATGAAAAAGAGGAATGTCTGTCAAAAAGGTTCAGGATACAAAGCCGCGCTTTACAGTTTTTGATAGGATGCATTCTTCGGTTTATTCATGGATTCTCGAAGCGATCGAGATGCTAAATTAACTGGCCGGGGAGTGGAAACGATGGGCCATTCTTATCCATTCCATTCAGAAAACAATGACATTGTTCATTATTGATTTTTCTGTTCATTTTGTTCATTTTTAAAATACATGAACAAATTCAAATCATATTTTGTATCTGGGGCTATTCAGAAATCCCGTCACACTGTCGTCAAAATGAACAAATGTTGCAACTATCGTTCATCCTTTTTGCCACTTCTGTACTCTGTTCAATTATATTAGTTAGGAAAGCAGATTATTTTAAAAAATCCTGCATATCCTATACCTTTTTAATACACTGAAAATCAATAATTACTAAACGACTATCCTATATGACTCCTTCTGTTCATTTTGTTCATTTGTTAAAAACCGAAATCCAAACGTTCATTCCTTTACGTATTTATTCATTTCAATCAGGGTCCCAACATACCATAGTCCTAATCCATTAATTGTATGCCCTTATGATCGATCTGTCCTACGACTTTATTATTACATTACAGTCGGAAGTTTTGCGGCAGTTTGGCGTCGAGAATCTGCAACCCAATCAATGCAAGCAGCTCACGCAGGCCATTATGAACCACACGGGAAAACTCGTCAGTGAAACTACCCTCAAAAGGGTATTCGGTTTCGCCGTCACCCAACACAGCTTTTCCCGCTACACCCTCAACTCCCTCGCACAGTATTGCCGCTTCCGCGATTGGGATGATTTCCAGGCGCAGTACTACAAAAAGCAATTCCGCCAACCCGTACAGGATGATTCGAAATGGGAAGACGTGCGCCGCAAAGCCAGCGCCATCTCCCACTACACCATCCTTACCCTTCGCAACCGCTGCGGCATGCCATTCGAAAAAACCATCCCGCGGCAGTACTGCCTCCATCATATCGAAAAATTCCTCGAATCCAAATATTCCGCCACCGTCCTCATCGCACCCGCAGGATGGGGCAAATCCATTTCCCTCATCCATGCCGCCGAACATAACTGGTTCGGCCGTAACCCCGCATCCCCGCAGGATATCTGCTGGTTCATCAACGCCCACGCCGCAGGCAGCCTCCTCCTCAAAGGCTTCAACCTCTCCTCCTGGCTCGATAACCAACTCAACCTCGGCAACGGCGAAAACTTCCGCGAATACTTCTCCGCTCACCCGGAAGAACGATCCGGAAGGCTCATCCTCATCATTGACGGATTCGACGAAATCGCCATGAGCGCCGACAAACTGAAACTCCTGTATAATAAACTGGAAGATTTCATCTACTCCAACGACCTCCACCCCTGGGTGAAAGTCATCCTCTCCATCCGCTCCAGCACCTGGGGCGAAGTTTTCCATCAAACCCAGCAGTACCCCGCGTTCCGTAAATTCTGGTACCTCGGCCCGGAAATGGATGAAGAGACCAATGTCAATATGCCCGCGCTCACCGAGCAGGAAGTCAAATCCGTACTCTATAATTTCGAATTCGATCCCGCCACCGTCCGCCTCTTCTCCGATCATTTCATCCAACGCCTCCGCCATCCGTATTACCTCCAGCTCTTCTGCCAGCTGAGCAATACGCCCGACCAGGCGTTCGTGGACGAAAACCTCAGCCTTTTCGAAATCATTTCCCGGTTCGTCCAGCACCGCGTTTTCCAATCCCCCGCCAATTCCTTCAAAATGCAGCTCATCGAAAAGCTGCTGGGATTGCTGGATATGGGGAGAGCTGGTTTATATACCGATAAAAGCAGCCTGCTCAACCAAAACGCCGACTATTTCCCGGCGTATAAAGAGTTGCTGGCCGATAATATATTAGTGGAGGAAAACCTCAGCCAGGAAATCATGTTCAACGTGAAAGTGCGCTTCGCGCATAATTTCCTGCTGGAATACTTTACGGCCATGCATTACGTGAACCACCACGGCCAAACCGTTTCCGCTCCTTTGCTGGAGCAAGTGCTGGCCGGCTTCCCACAGAGCCCGTTCCGTATAGCCGTGTTCAAATGGTTACTGC
The DNA here is from genome assembly GCF_038396755.1 of Chitinophaga pollutisoli. Taxonomy (NCBI): domain Bacteria; kingdom Pseudomonadati; phylum Bacteroidota; class Chitinophagia; order Chitinophagales; family Chitinophagaceae; genus Chitinophaga; species Chitinophaga pollutisoli. The sequence continues at coordinate 2,956,759 of NZ_CP149822.1, forward strand.
GCTACGCCATCACACGCAGCCTGGCCGATGGTATCCGGGAATTCTTCCGCCTGCCGCTGGCCACCAGCGAGAAAGCGCACCTGCTGGAGTATGTTGTGCTGCATTACCAACAGGAAGGCACGCACCAGGAACAGTTATCCACGATCTTCCCGCCGGGATATTTCCGCAAAAACCCCTTCGGCCAGTTCATCGCCGACGATTTCATGCATTTCAAAAAGCGGAAAGTGTTGAATACCCTGCTGAATATGGCCGAATCGGCGGACGACAAGCTGAAGATCCGGTGCAACCTCTTCGTGATGGCGCTGATGCAACTGGATGCGGAACAGTGCGAGATCGAGCTTACCAATATCCGCAAGCTCTGCGCGGGCGAACCCGCGGGGGATATGTGGATCACCCCTTACGAAGCGTTCCTCTTTATATATGAATACCTGAAATTCGGGCAAACGAACGCGGAAATGCGTGAAAAGCTCTACCACTACGCCTCCTGCTGGAATTTCAAGCATCAGAAATCATTCACAACGGGTGAAGAAGCCGTTTACCGCGCCTTATGCTTCATCTTCCTGCTGCTGGGAGATTACCACCAGCTGTTGCTGTTCACCAGCCGCCTGTTCGAGCAACATCCCAGCATCCTGTTCAACCGCACCGACCCTTTCCGCCTCATGACGCTCTGCTGGAAGGCCCAGGCCCACCTCAGCACAGGAGACATCCAGCCCGCAAGGCGCATCAGCTGCCATGTCGACAGTGTACTGAAACATTATCCTGCCGAATTCTACAACGGCAAACACCTCGAAACGTTGCAAAAAATCGTCGCCGCGCAAATCCACCTGCACGACCAGGAGTTCAATAAAGCCATCCGCGCAGCCGAATCCGCGATGGAAATGGCACATAAACTGGATTTTAAAATATTTGCCCTGTTGAATTACAGCATCCTGGACCGGATTTACCACCATCTCAAAATGGACAAACAGAAAAAAGACGCACAACAAAAAATGATCGTGATCCGCCAGAGCACCACGTTTATACAAACCCTGCCCGGATTGGTGGAACATTAACAGTCGAGCTGCCGGAATTGGCATAATTTTGCGGTAATATCCGGCAATGCCTATTGATCAGAGCAAATACACGACAATTCAGCACTTCCTCCTGAACCTGCTGAGCCTGTTGACCATCCTGCCCCTGGCCCCTTACATCAACCGGTTCATGCCCGTGATCCAGTTGGGCCCGTGGCACGTGGATCTGTTCGTATCCATCCTGATCTCCTTCCTCTTCACCCGGCTCCTCCTTTGGATTTTCCGCCCCCTCATCATCCCGGCCTTCGTACTCGTGGCAGGTATCCTCATTTTCAACCAGCTCACCGGCAGGTATTCCTTTACGAACGTGCTGAACGACTACCAGGGCGTGGTGCAGGGCAACTGGGGCACCCGTGACAGCAAGCAGCTCGACATCCTCAGCTTCTACCCCCGCAAGGTGGAAACCTACGTCGATAAAACCGTCCGCGGCATCCGGGAGAAAACCGACTACAAAGACCCCATCGTCCGCAACTTTTCTGTTAAACATTCACTGGAATATTATGACGAATACTTCCCCAAGTACGGTCGCATCGTCCGGTATCTTTCGCTATACCGGTATATTCGCGAGAACTTCAAATACGTGAACGACTCCCAGCGCGACGAATACTTCGCCACCCCCATGGAAACCATCCAGAACGGCATGGGCGGCGATTGCGACGATCATAGCATCCTCATGGCCTCCTGCCTGGAATCCATCGGGGCCAGGATGCGTATCGTACTCATCCGCGGACATGCCTACCCGGAGCTCTACTGCGGTAACAAAGAGGAGTTCGAGACCATGAAACAGGCAATTATCCTGCTATTCAACAATCCGCCCGTTAAAGTGTTATATTATCATGAAATGAACGGCGAATATTGGATAAATATGGATTATACCGCCAGAAACCCCGGCGGGCGCTACCTCAACGATAAGGTCTACGCCCTGATAGAAATGTAACCATTAACTCATATTAAATTATTTTTAATCATGAAAGCAAACATCGGCATCGGAGAAAACCACCTGCAGGCAGTAGCTGAAAAATTACAGGTATTATTGGCGGATGAACAAGTCCTTTATACCAAAACCCGGAATTACCATTGGAACGTTGTAGGCGATAATTTCGCGGAAATGCATGCCTTCTACGAAGGGCAATACAACGAACTGGCTGAAATCGTGGACGAAGTGGCGGAGCGTATCCGCATGATCGGCCATTACAGCTCCGGCCGCCTCGTGGATTTCCTCAAGCTCACCAACCTCCTCGAACCGGAATATACCAACGTGCAGTCCCAACAGATCAAAAACCTGCTCGACGACCACGAAACCATCATCCGCAATCTCCGCGAGCTGATCACGGAATTCTCGGACAAGCAAAAAGACCTCGGCACCAGCGATTTCGTGACCGGCCTCATGCGCCAGCACGAGAAAATGGCCTGGATGCTCCGGTCCTACATCACCAAATAGCGCGACTTCGTTATCATAAGCAAAAGAAAAGCCGGTCAACATGCAGTTGGCCGGCTTTCTGTTTTATGCTTGCTTGCCAGGGTTACTGTTTGTAAATGATGATCTCCACCCGCCGGTTGCGCCGCCGGCCTTCCGGCGTGTCGTTCTGATGGGCGGGCCTTTTCTCCCCTTCCCCGGAAACGGTAAGGATGTGGTCGCCCAGGCCTTTCTTCCGGAGATATGCCGCCAGCGACTCCGCGCGGCGGAGCGAGAGCTCGAGGTTGTATTCGTCGGCCCCGGCATTGTCGGTATGCCCGATCAGCGCCAGGGTAGTACCTTCGGCGCGGGGGATTTTGTCGACCAGTGTATCCAGCGCGGAGAAGAGTGCCGGGTTGAGTTCGTGGCGGTCGAATTTGAAAAGCACGTCAGGGATGATAAGGGTATCGGGGGGCGGAGGCGTCACAGCAACTGCCACCGGCATTTCCGGCGGGACGGAAATGCCCGCCGGGCAAACTTCTATCCCCACAAAGTTATTCCTGACTTTTGCGCCGGGCGAGGCAGCGTCGTAACGGGGCGTGGCGGATTGCAGGGTAACGACTTTAACATCCCGGGGACTAAAGGTAAAATCCTTGACGAATACTTCGCGGACGTCGTTTGCCTCATTGGCCGACCGCGTGGAATCGAAGCGCTGGGAGGCCGGGTCAAAGAAATAACCGGTGATCCGCAGCTCGTATCCGCCGGGCTGGTAACGCTGAACGAGCGAATCGATGCGCGAGGCCGACAAGGGATAGCGGGAACGGCCAACGGCGGTGAAGATATCGGTGTTGGGGATTTCGACATCCACGCAGCCTTTAGCCCGGGAATTACCGGCATTTGTCAGTTGGTGGTTGACGGGGTGCCCGGGAAGCGTGTGGCGCAGCCGGCGGCGGGCGATTGAATCGATGACGGATGCCGCCTCGGGGCAGAGGTCCGCCGGTTCCACCGGCGCCAGCTCCACGTAATCGAGGAAAATGAACTCCGGCCCGCCCGAGGCCCGGGACTGCCGCAGTTCCATGCGGCCTGCCAACAGGTGCGTGTAATCGTCTTCCGCCGTGAAAACCGCTTCCATGCGGTAGAAATTCTTTTCAAGGGGCTTCGCGATTTGTGCTTTGCGCAGGGTAATGGTGGGTTTGAGATCATTCAGGACATGTGCATTTTCCCGGAAAACATAATCCTTCGACAGGTAGAAATCCACTTCCGGCTCCAGCCGCTGCGTGGCGCCGATGATCGTCATGATCCGGTACTGTTTCCCTTTTTGCAAGGGGCAGAGCAGGCGCGTTTGCACATAGTTGCGCTCGTCGCGGATGCTCCCGCTCACAAGACTTACATATTGATGCCCTGCTTTATTCTTATAGGTATGGTAATTATACGCCATTTTCAGCGCGGGCGACACGTTTTCCCAGCCTACCGGCGCGCAGGGCGCGTAATATTCGATACAGACATTGACATCCTCGAAACTGGGGTTGGCCAGCAGGTTCTGCGCGTGGGCAGCCGGGGGAAGCAGCAGCATCCCGGTCATAAGGTGGAACAGGGCAGGTAATCGCATTTTTACCACGATGGGATTCTTATAAACTGAAAATCATGATAAATATTATCCGCATATGAAGATATGACACAAACGTGTGATCCTGACCGAATCTTAAGATTTCCCTAACATGCCATGACCGTACCTTTGTATCCTACAAACATTACCCGGCCATTTTACGTTAAACCTACTGCAATACACGTGTAACCCTATCTGATTATTCATCTTTAAATTTTACATGATGGAACAGTTATTTTCCGGAAAAGTGGCATTGGTAACCGGCGCAGGCTCCGGCATTGGGGAGGCGACGGCGCTTTTATACGCCACGCAGGGCGCTAAAGTAATCGTATCGGATATTAACGAGGAACACGGCAACGGCGTGGTCGACAAGATCCGCCAAAGCGGTGGCGACGCGCAGTTTGTTGCCTGCGACGTCAGCAAGCCGGAAGCTTGTGAGCAGCTGGTGAACGAAACCCTCCGGCACTATGGCCGCCTGGATTATGCCTGCAACAACGCCGGCATCGGCGGGGAAGCTAATCCTGTCGGGGACATGAGCGTGAAAGGTTGGGACACCGTGATTGCCGTGAACCTTTCCAGCGTATTCTATTGCATGAAATACCAGCTGCCCGCCATTTTAAAAAGCGGCGGCGGGGCGATCGTCAACATGGCGTCGATCCTCGGGCAGGTGGGCTTCCCGCATTCGGCCGGATACGTGGCCGCCAAACACGGCGTGGTGGGGCTGACCCAGAATGCCGCGGCGGAATACTCGGCCCAGGGCGTTCGTGTAAATGCCGTAGGCCCCGGTTTCATCGATACGCCGCTGCTCAAGCAAATGGATAAAGCCACCAAAGACATGCTCGTTTCCAAACATCCCATCGGCCGACTCGGCAAAGCGGAAGAAGTAGCCGAAGTCGTGATCTGGCTGAGTTCCGACAAGGCATCCTTCGTTACCGGCGCCTACTACGCGGTAGACGGAGCGTACCTGGCCGTATAAACTTATCAGGACAGTGCAGGACAGCCGCGGGTTTGCGGCTGTCTTTTTGTATGCTTACCGCCCATCTCCCCCATTCCCCGCTCCTCCATTATCCGGCATCCTATTTAAACGTTTGGCGCCGGGAAAACGTCTATCACATAGAACGAACTACGTTTTCCCACGCCGGAAAAGCGCATTACCATTTATCCCGTAAATCCTGCACAGGTGTAAAACACCCGTCGGGCGGTGCGGGGATGCGTATTTTTCGGCATCAACCTATAGACGCAATAACTTAGATGAGAATCAAGCGAATCAGCGGCAGAGGAGCCTTTGTGGCTATCCTTTGCTGGCTAGGATGTATGTTTGTCCAATCGGAAGCCTACGCACAGCAGCCCCCATCAAATAAGGATTCGGAAACCGGCGCCATCAGTGGAAAAGTGCAGCAGACCGGCAACAAAGAACCGATCCCCTTTGCCACCATCGCCCTGCTGAACGAAGATGACTCCACCGTTATCAACGGCGTTGCCGCCGATGAGAAAGGTACGTTCATCCTCAAACCCGTGCCCTATGGAAGCTACCTCCTGCGCGTGGCCACCATGGGTTTCACTCCGTCATTCTTCAAAGTAAAGCTCAATAACGAACGCCCGCAGTGGGACCTCGGCACCGTGGTCCTCGAAACCGGCGCCCGCAGCCTTAAAGAAGTGGAAGTGGTGGGGCAGAAGAAAATGTTCACCATGAACAAGGATTCCATCATCTTCACGCCCGACGAAAACTTCCTGCCCGGCGGCACCGGCATGGAACTGCTCGAATATGTGCCCGGCGTTACCATCGACGCCAATAACAACATCACGATGGAAGGTAAAGACCAGGTGCGGTTTTACGTCGACAACAAACCCGTTGCCCACACCGGCATGGACGCCAACAGTTACCTCAACAACCTGCCCTCTTTCATGATCGAAAGGATCGAAGTGCTGAAAGTACCGCCAGACGCGGTAGACGCTGAACAGGCGCTCGTGGAAGGCAGGACCAATATCCGTTACATCAACATCATTACCCGGAAGATCCAGTTCCGCGGCTATTCCGCCGCAATAACCGCCGGAGTCGACAGCCGCCGCAACCTCAACGCCAAGATGCGGTTCAACATGAACCTCGCACCTTTCCAGATCACCTATTTCAACAACGGGCAATACAACTCGGATTCGAGTTATTTGCAACGTACCTATTTCCCGAAAACCGTTGGCGGCGACAGCTCTTTCCTCGAACAGAAAAATTTCCGCACGTCTTACAATTTCAACCACAACCTCAACACCCGCTACGAAAGGAAATTCACCGATAAGGAATACCTCCGCGGCGCGGTTACCCTCGGCTGGACCGGCGACGGCAGCAACAACGAAAACAATTCCATCAACAGCAACGGCGCCCACAAGCCTACCATGATCAAAAACCAGGACAGCGAGAACCGCAGGAATGGCTACAGGGCTGTTACCGACTGGAACTACTTCAAAGAATATGAGCAGCGCGATAAAAAACTGGAGGCAGGGTTCAACTTCACCAAAGCCGGCGCCAAGGGGAGCGGTTACAATGATTACCTGTATCCGTTGACCGACGACACTTCGCTCCAGCGCAACGACAACCGCAACGGCAGTTATAATATGCGTACCAACATCCACTTCCGGCAGCCCCTGGGCGACGGGAAGTATTACGACCTCAGCGGTTCGGCCAATATCAGCGGCTCGGCCAATGAGAACATCGCGCAGCGCAAAAATGTGGCGGATAAAGAACTGCTCGCCGCGCCCAGGCTCAGCACGGATTACACTTCTTTCAACCAGAACTACGCCGTTAACGCCACCACCGGGAAAAACAATCCCAAACTGGGGTACAGCGTAACGGGGCGTTTCGTGTATACCGGGTCAAAATCCCGCGAAACGTTTGCCGGCAACCAGTTCAACAACGAAACGTATGAAGTGCGCAGCTCCGCCGGCGTGAATTACAGTCCCTGGAAAGACCATCGCGCCAACCTGCGCTTCAACCCGGGCATCCAGTTCTTCAACCAGATGGCGCTGCTGGACTCCCTGCGAAGCCACGTACCGTTCAAATACACCAACTTCGCGCCGGGTGTGAATTTCAACTACGACTACAAGCAGCAGCAGCTGTCATTCAGCTATTCCCGCAATATGGACAGGCCTTCGCCCGATCAGCTAAACCCCTTCGTGAACACGACCGACAGCTTCAATATCCGTACCGGCAACCCGAACCTGCGCCCTGCGTTCACGAAAGACTACCGCGCGGAGTACAGCATCCAGGTGAAATCGCATTCGCTGAAAGTGGGGGTGGAAAAGCAGGATGCGGATGATATCATTTCCCGGTACACCCGTGTGGAATACATCAACGATACTACCATCATCAATACCAGCACCTTCGTGAACCTGGCCAGCAGGCGCGACAACAACGCGTACATCACGCTGACGTCCCACTTCTTCCGCGCCACCAACAACAACAAAGGCGCGATACAACTGAACATCAATGCCGGCCTGCGATACTACGATACCCAAACCGATGGCGGGGAAGACGGACAGGGCGCCGTGAGTGATAAATTCGCGCATGTTTCCGGGTGGACGAGCCACCTCAACACCTGGGCGAGCTACCGTATCCGGGTGTTCAACGTTTCCGTGAACTTCCGCTACAACGGCCCCCGGTACTATGCCCAGGGCAAGCAGGAAGCGCGTTTCGGAAGCGGGTTGAAAGGACAGGTAAACCTCTTCCAGCGGAAACTGAACGTAGCGTTCTCCGCTGAAAACATTTTTGGTTCGAGTGTGCGGAATTCGTACGAGCTCACGAAAGATTACGAGCAACGTTCCAATAACCGCCGCAACGTGCGCTACCTCAGCCTTAACCTCACATACAACATCCGCAAGTTCAACAAGCTGGGCAAAAAAGGCCCGAAAGAGTTTGAACTGGGGACCGAAGAGGAAGAAGGCGGGCAGCAACATCGCCGCCGGTAAACCTTTATAAAAATACCGAAGCGCCGGTCCGTTTGCACATACAAACTGGCCGGCGCTTCTGCTTTAAATAAACTTTCTTTTATAGTACCATCCTGGATTTGAGCTCCAGGTATTTATTTACGACGTTAACGGTCAGGTGTTCCGGGGCGGTGAGGAGGCTCATGATGCCCGCCTGCGCCAGTTCCCGGACAATCTGCTTTTTCTCGTGCGCGAATTTCTGGGCGATCACCTGCATGTAAATATCTTCCGTTTCTTCCATTCTCTTTTCGTTCAGTTCGCGCAGTTCCGTGTTTTCGAAGAACACCACCAGCAGCATGTGGTACCTGGCGATTTGCTTCAGGTAGGGCAGTTGCCGTTGCAAACCGGAAAGTGATTCGAAGTTGGTGAACAGGATGAGGAAAGAACGCTGCGACAGGGACGACCGCAGATGGACGCCGAGGCGTTCGTAGTCGGTTTCCATCCAGTCGGTGGTTTGGGCATAGAGCTGGTCGAGGATTTTATTGAGCTGGACTTTCTTGTTGCTGGCGGGCAGCACCTCCGTTTGTTTGCCGGTAAAGGTGATGAGCCCGGATTTATCGCCTTTCTGCATGGCCACGTTGCTGAAAACGAGCGTGGCGTTGATGGCGTAGTCGAGCAGGGTGAGGCCGCCGAAAGGCATTTTCATGGCGCGGCCTTTGTCGATCACGCAATATACGAGCTGGGACCGTTCTTCGGTGTAGTTGTTGACCATGAGGTTGCCCCTCCGCGCGGTGGCTTTCCAGTTGAGGGTGCGCACATCGTCGCCGCGGATGTATTCCTTGATATGATCGAATTCCATGCTGTGGCCGATGATGCGGCGGCGGTGCACGCCAAGCTCGTTCAGTTTATGCTTGATGGAAAAGAGTTCGTAGTTGCGCAGTTGCAGGAAAGAAGGGAATACTTTCACCGTTTGCGCGACGGGCATCGTAAAACGGCGGCATACCAGGCCGAAGGGGCTCCAGGCGTACACATGCAGGTTCCCGAAAGCATATTCTCCCCTTTCTACCGGCCGCAGCGTGAAGCGGACACTTTCTTCCCCCCGGCTTTCAGCCTGAGCGGCAGGGTAAAGTCGCGCCGCTGGAATTGCACGGGCAACTCGTCCATTACCTCGCAACGCACCGGGAAGCCGTACTTGCTGCGCACGTTGTATTGCACGGGGTTTTCGTCGCCGTTGCTGAATCTTTCCGCCACCACCCTTTCGGCCTCCATGGCCTTTCCGGGAAGGTACATCACGAGCAGGTCGAGGAGGATCAGCGCGCCCCATACGATGAACCCGATAATGCCGGCGGTGAATGCAACCGGGAAGAAAAAACCGGTGACGAAGACCAGCACAAGCACGCCCAGCGCCATGTACAGGCGGTTACGAAAAAAAGCGACTGGTAAAAACGGATCAGCATGTTATCTGGGTACTTCTACGGCTTTGAGAATTTCCGCGATCACTTCGTCGGGCGTGATGCCTTCCATTTCGCGTTCGGGCGTGAGGATGATACGGTGGCGCAACACGTGCGGCAGGATGTACACCACATCGTCGGGCGTCACGAAATCGCGGTGGTTCATTACGGCCACGGCTTTGGCGCAGTTCATCACCGCTACCGACGCGCGCGGCGATGCGCCGAGGTATATGCCCGGGTTGTTGCGCGTTTCGTTCACCAGCGTGGCCACGTATTGCAGGAGCTTTTCTTCCATGAGGATGGTGCGCACTTTCTGCTGCAACCGGATGATGGTGGAAGCGCTCACCACGGGCCGCACCTGCTCCACCGCCGTATGATCGCCGCCGCGGGCGTTGGCGGCCTGCAGGATGGCGACTTCGTCTTCCAGCGAGGGATACTTCACTTCCACTTTGAACAGGAAACGGTCGAGCTGGGCTTCCGGCAGGCGGTAAGTGCCTTCCTGCTCGATGGGGTTCTGTGTGGCGATCACCATGAAAGGCGCGTCGAGGAGGTGGGTAACGCCGTCGTTGGTGATCTGGCGTTCTTCCATCACTTCAAACAACGCCGCCTGCGTTTTGGCCGGGGCGCGGTTGATTTCGTCGATCAGGATAACATTCCCGAATATCGGGCCTTTCTTGTATTCGAATTCTTTGCTTTGCGGGTTGAAGATGGAAGTTCCCAGCACGTCGGCCGGCATGAGGTCCGGGGTGAACTGGATGCGGGAGAACTTTGCGTCGATGGTGCCGGCGAGGAGTTTGGCCGCGAGGGTTTTGGCCACGCCCGGCACGCCTTCCACCAGCATATGCCCGTTGGCCAGCAGCCCCGTCATCAGCAGGTCCACCATCTGGTGCTGCCCTACGATTACTTTCGCGATCTCATTACGGATGGCTCCTACGGCTTCGTGGAGATCCGCCAGGTCGGTACGCGGCTCAAAGGTGTTGATATCCATTATTTCGTTTTTTGGTAGAATTGATAGATGCTGTTGTAAAAGGTATGCAAATATTCGTCATCCACATCCCCCCCGAGCCTTACTTCCACCACCATTTGCATCATTCCTTCGATAAACTCCCGGGGGTGGCCGGATTTGCGGGCCAGGCCGCTGATAAATTCGGCGTTGATCTGTGCGGTGTTGAGGAAATAATGCTGGCGGATGTATTCGAGCAGGTGCTGGGCCATCTTCTGGGCCAGGTTGGTGTTGTTGTGATGCAGGTAGTACAGCCGCCCGAGGGTTTCCGCGAAGTCGATGGAATTGTTGCGGAGCACGGGCATGGCCGGGATGATGCGCTGCCTGCGCTTGCTTTCGCTGAAAATATACAGCGCCACCAGCAGCAGGGCCAGCCAGAGCGCCCACCGCAGCGGAGGATGCTTCAGCATCACCTGCATGTCGGAGAAATTGTCGGACGTGCGCCGGACCTTCTGGTACTTGTAAAACTCATCCCAATACACGTGGTCGGCGTGCATCCGCAGGTAGGCCATCTGCCACGTGAGCGACTGCACATTATCGTTTTCCAGCAACCAGGAATTGGTCCAGGTCATGGGATTGAGTAAAACGAACAGCTGCCCGTCGCCGTGTTGTATGCGGAAAAAGTTGGGTTGATGCTTCGCGTTGTTGCCCAGCACGGTGATCACCGCGGAGTCGCTGTCTTCCAGCACGAGGTGGCTGTTCATGGGAATCCCTTTCCCCGAAAAAACCGTGTCCGGCGAAAAGGCGGGGTTCACGAAGCGTTGCACGGCGGATGCGGGTAGGATTTCCCAGGTGGATTCCGTCGTGGAAAAACCGAAAGTGTTTTCGAGGAGGGAATCGGTGCTTTCCACGGCCAGGAACAACTGGTTGCCGGCGGCAACGAATGCCGACATATCCACCGCGTCCTGTTCCGTTATGTAAAGCCGCGAGGCCACTGCGATGTACACCGAATTACTGCCTTCCAGGCTTTTCGTTTTACGATAGGTGTGCGTGAAAGGCCGTGTGGTGAGGCGCGGTGCGCGTCCGTTGAAATATTTGTCCAGCAGTGAGAAGGCGGCTTTTCCGCCGTAGGGGGACGTGTTCTTGTTGCCGTAATGCACTGCAGTACGCAGGTAACGCGGATCCACGCCCTGTTGCGAAGCAGGCGCCACCCTGTGGCTGATGCCCATCAGCAACAACAGGAAAAGTACCACAACCGCCGCGGCCAAGCCTATGATGATAATGCGTTTAGTCACTGCGTTATTGGGATAAGGATTTTTTAAAATCGTCGAAAGATTCGTTCACGCGCCAGAATTGCGCCTCGCTCAGGGGCATCTTTCCATACCACACATATTCGTACTGCAAGGTGATCACGGAAAATGCCGCGTGATAAGTGGTGCGGCCCAGTTCGCGGAGGTAATCCATATTCGTCTTGTCTTTCGACCGGGCGATCAGCCCCCTTTTTTCCAGGAGCTGCAAAGTATGCAGATACCGCAAACGCACCGCCTCCCGTAGCTGGCCGGCGTTGCGCGCGGCGAGCGCCAGTGCCTCCAGGTCGGATGCCGGTACAGCTTCCTCCGCCTGGATGTGCTGCTTCACTTTCCGCGAGCGCCACCTGAAAACAGGGATATCGTTCTTATTCATGAACAATACGATCGAAACAATCAACAATAAACCAAATGCGATAAACATGAGGTTCCGGATGCCGAAGAGGTGTTGCGACGCCCATCCCCCGATCGCCCGTATCCATCCCGGTGTTTTGGAATTGGAAGGCTTGTAGGGCGGATATTTGAATTCTTCCGCGCCACGCAGCTTCGCCATGGCGGCGGAATCCGGGTGCCGGGGCGTCAGGCGCATCTGCGCGCTTTCGTCGAACCCGTCGATCGGCTGCCGGTCGTACAGCGAATGTTCGATATAGCCGTAACGCATCCGGTCTTCCTGCGACATATCTTCCAGTTCCTCTTCTGTCATTGTCATCGCCGAGGTGTCGATATCCGATTCGGACATGTCCATGGTTTCGACGGGGATATTATCCGCGTCGGCCGAGTCGAGCATCCGGAAGCCGGAGGTATCCGCCGCCCGGGGCTCCTGCTGGGCGAAAGCGTTGACACCGGCTGCCAGCAGCAGGAACAGCAGTGCGGTCTTCAACATCTTCATGCGGCGGCGGGTTTAATCAGTTTGCTGTCCATATCGAGGCGATAACCCATTTTTTCCACACGGATGGGGTACCAAATGAAATACCAGATCATAAATGCCGCAGACAGTGCGAGGATCGTAACGCTGATTACTATCGGCATTTCGGTGTGGCGCGTCACGAAGCTTTCGAGGAATGCGGCCACGATGAAAATGGGGATCAGGGCGGCGATGATCTTCACACCTTCGAGCGCGCCGCGCTTCAGCGATTCCTTCCGGGAAAAGGTGCCGGGGAACAACAGGCTGTTGCCCAATATCACGCCGGCGCTCCCCGCGATCACGATAGACGAGATCTCCAGCGTGCCGTGAATCCAGATCACCAGCACCGATTTCAATCCCAGCCCTTTCGCGAAAAACATATACTGGAACGATCCCAGCATAATGCCGTTTTTAAACAGCACCCAAAGCGTGCCTGCCGAGAAAGCGATCCCGCTCACGAAGCAATACATCGATACGCGTATATTGTTATACCCGATCCGCAGCCACATCATCCAGGGGTTTTCGTCTTTGTAAACGCCGAAAGGATCGCCTTTCGCGATGTTTTCCTCCGTCATGTTCACATAATCGTCGCCCAGCACGCCGCGCACGAAGGAATCGTCGTTGGCGGCGGAAAAGGCCCCGAGTATGCAGAACAGCAGGAAATAGCAGAAAGTAAACAGGAAAATACGGTGATGTTTACGGATGAGCAGCGGCAGCTGGTACCGGAAAAAGTTGCGGAAACGGTGCTTGTCGCCCTGGTGGTCGCGGTAAATGCGTTGAAAGATGCCTGCGGCCATGCCGTTGATATAACCGGTCACTTTGCTGTGGGCATAGAACGTTTTGGCGTAAGCAAGATCGTCGACGAGGGAGGTGAACCGCTCGGCCATCACATCCGGGTCTTCGGTGGGTTCTTCCCGGATGGTGGTCCACCGTCGAAGGTTACGTTTAATGAATGAAGATTCTCTCATGCGGTACCGGAGATAAAAAATAACGAAGTGAAAATATAATAAATTTTAAATTTGATCATGCCTAATATTAAAATCCCTACCGTATTCAATATTGACCTGGAGTTCGAAGCGGCGGACCTGGGCAGGCGGCTCGTGGCTTACCTGCTCGACCTGCTGATCCGGGGGGCATATATCCTGTTGGCGCTGTATCTCATCAAAAAGGCGAATGTACCTTTCGATAGCGAGAACATGATCGAAATGGTGGTGGTGGCATTACCGGTTTCGCTGTACTACCTGATTTCGGAACTGGTGATGAAAGGGCAAAGCCTGGGCAAGCGGATCATGGATATTAAAGTGGTGAGCCTGATGGGGAACGGGCCGAGCATCAGCCAGGTTTTACTCCGCTGGATGTTCCGGCTGATCGAATCGCCCTTGCTGACGATGCTGCTGATCGGCGCGATTCTCTCCGAAACCTCGCCTTTAACGGCACTGATCGTCTTGGTAATTGGGATGATCCCGGTGATCATGGTCCTGCGCTCGCCCCTGAACCAGCGGCTGGGCGATATGGCGGCGGGCACCATCCTGGTGCGCACGCGCCAGCGGCATAGCCTGGAGGACACGATCTTCCGGGAGATCGCGGTGGAGAATTACGAACCCCAATTCCCGCAGATCCTCCGCCTTTCCGACCGCGACCTGGGCAAGATAAAATCCGTGATCGACGGCACCCATCGAACCAAAGACCTCGTCATGGCTGAGCGCATTTCCTTCAAAATCAAGGAGGTACTGCATATAGAGTCGGACTTGCCGGCGCTGGAGTTCCTCGAAACCCTGCTCAACGACTACAATTACCTCGTTACACGCAAATAAGTTTGTTTAAAACAGGGAAGGCCGGGCGCATGCATGTGCCCGGCCTTCCCTGTTTTCTTCAGCCATCCTTCTACCATCCTTCAGTCATCCTTTAAGCAAACACCCTCAAACCCAAGCCCCTGCTGAACACCCTTATAGGATCATTGAAGGATGTCAGTAGCATGTCAGCAGTTTTGCAAAACGGCTGTTAGGCGTAAGTGATTGATTTCAAACATTATTGGTGAAATTGCCCGTCGATGTACACGCCGCCGGCATTTCCGTCAGCATCGATCAGGGTGAAGTTGGCGCGGTACCCGGAGCGGATGGCGCCGATATCGGTATAGCCCATGAGTTTCGCCGGGTACACCGTGGCCATGCGCACCGCTTCCTCGAACGTCAACCCCGCATGCTGCACGCAATTGCGGACCCCTTCCACCAGGGAGATCGCCGAGCCCGACAGGGTGCCGTCCGGCAATGCGAAGCGGTCCTGCTGCCGGATATGCGGATAGGCGCCTTCGCTTTTCTCTACCGCGTCGGTGATGAGGAATAATCTTTCCCCCATTACTTTTTTACTGATCGCCAGTGTTTCATAACTCACATGGATGCCATCGGGGATGATGCTGGCGAAGGCATGCGATTGATAAACGGCACCCGGCAAGCCCACATCGCGGTGATGGAAAGGGCTCATGGCGTTGAATAGATGCGTGGCCGTCTGGATACCGGCGTTGAATCCGGCCATGCCTTCCGCGAAAGTGGCATTGCTGTGCCCCGCGGAGATCACCACGCCGTTGTCGAGCAACAGTTGTATCACATCCGGCGAAGCCAGTTCCGGGGCCAGCGTCATCATCTTCACCGTTCCCTTCGCGCGTTTGAGGAGCGCTTCCACTTCTTTGAGCGCCGGTTTGCGGATGCAATCCAGGATGTGGGCGCCGCGCTTTACGGGATTAATGTACGGCCCCTCTAGATGAAGACCCAGCACGGCGGGATGCGGGTTATCGTGCACGATGTCCATCGCCGCCTCGAACACTTCCAGCCGGTTGGTGGCCAGCGTGATGAGAAAGCCCGTAGTGCCCGATTTCAGCAGCCCCGCGGCCATTTGGTATAAAGCAGCGGAGGAGGGAGCGTCTGAAAACAAGACGCCGCCTCCTCCGTAGATCTGCAGATCCAGCAAGCCCGGCACGATCGTCATCCCGGGATGATGGATGATATAATAGTCTGATGGTATGCTGTTTTCGCTTACAAGTCCCAGGATTCGCCCGTTGTCCAAAAGAATGGCCTCGCCTGTAATCATGTCTTTGCCGGTAAAAATCCGGGCTTGCGTAAGCGCCAGCATCATATGTGGTTTCGTTTAGTTTTGCCAGAGAGGATTCTGACTGAGCACGAACCCTCTGTCGGAGAATATTTTGATCTGATCCGCGGGGATCGGAGTCAAATATACGCGCTCGTTGTCAAAAATCCTGTCTGCCGCCGGGGAATTGGACGGAATGATGTAACCTTCATCCGGGCCGGTCAGGTGAATGTTCACCAGCCAGGAGCCGCCCGACCCATCGGTCCGCACCCAATCCGCCCGCCTGATCCAGGCGCCACGGTTGATATTGGGACGATTGCGGGTATCGGCATATGCCAGTTTTTTCCAGCGGCGGAGATCGTCGAGGCGGAAACCTTCGAAACTCAACTCCACCCGGCGCTCCCTGCGGATTTCCCAGATCATGGCCGGCACCTGCGGATCGCGCGCGGGATCGTCGTACGCAACCCCGTTTACCGCTGGGTTTCCACCCAGCACCTCCAGCGGCGGCAGCGGCTCTTCATTTCCCACCGGCCGCGACCGCAGTTTATTGATCGATTTATCCAGATCGGGCTGGGACAGTGTTCCCAGTTCCGCGCAGGCTTCTGCATAATTCACCATCACTTCCCCCAGCCTGATCACCGGTGCGTCCGTTTCGTTCAGGCTTCCTCCGCCGCTTGGCAAAGCGGCGACGGATTCGTTGAGGAATTTATGGTGGGCATAGCCGGAAGATGACGGCGCGTAATTGTTGAAACGGCCTTTCGAACCGGTAGGGCGCAAAGCGGGCGCCACGGTGTGCCGGAGCCGGGGATCACGGTCGGTGAGCACCGCCGCCATCGTGGTATCGCCCTGGTAAAGCGGCGACAATCCGATGGGCAGCCCGTCGTTGCAGAGGTAGGTTTCTACCAGGTCTTTAGACGGGCCCACCTGCGGGTCGGTATTCACGTAACTCATGGTGGAATGCGTCAGCAAACCGGTCACATAACTGCGGTACATGATGATCTCCTTATTCGAAGCGAGGTCCAGCGCGTTGAAGGATTCCCGGTAGTTATGCGAGAAACTGAATCCGCCTTTGGTGATCACTTCATTCGCCGCCCATTTGGCCGCTTCCAGGTATTTTTTAGATTTATCGGCATTTCCGCCGTGGTACTTCTGCCAGGTGCCTTCAAACAGCATGATC
This sequence comes from Chitinophaga pollutisoli, assembly GCF_038396755.1. NCBI lineage: Bacteria > Pseudomonadati > Bacteroidota > Chitinophagia > Chitinophagales > Chitinophagaceae > Chitinophaga > Chitinophaga pollutisoli. Next base: position 2,973,609 of record NZ_CP149822.1, read on the forward strand.
CGCGACATATACGCCAGCGCTACCCATTTGGTCACGTTCAGGCCTTTGGCGCCATCCAGCTCACGGATGTTGGCGGCGGCGAATTCCAGGTCTTCCTGCAGATGGTCCATCACCACGGTGCGGGCGTCACGGGGCTTGAACAGCTCGGATTCCTCGACGATGTCGAGCGGACGGTCATACCATTGCACATCGCCATAATCGTTCACCAGGGAATAGTAAGCCATGGCGCGGAAAAGCCGGGCTACGCCTCTCCAATGGTTTTTGGCCTCCGGCTGCAACATTTCCATTTTTTCCACCCGCGCCAGCATCAGGTTCGCGTCGCGCACCCGCACGAACGACCAGTTCGACGAAGTGGTGGGGATCTGTTTGGCGAACTGACCCGGGGTTTCCGGAGAAAAATCATCATTCAGCCCCTGGCCGAGATAAGTATACGGGCCGTAGGAAAACCCGGAGCCGTATCCGGTGAAAAACACGGGATAAAACCGGTAGGCGAACGCGCGGACGTTTTCCTCCGAGCTCCAGTAAGTTTCATCGGTGAGTTGGTCGAGCGGCATCCGGGTGAGGAAATCCTTCCCACACCCGCCAACCATGATCGCCGCCAATACGAGTGTTAATATCTTGATTTTCATATCCTGTCAGATTTGATCGATTAGAAAGTGATTTGCAGGCCTACGGAATATTCTGCGCGGTAAGGATATACGCGGGCAAAGGAGTTCCGGTCCGATTGTTCGGGCAGATAGTCAATTTCGGGATCGATAGGAATGTTTAACCGGTCGAAGGTGAGCAGGTTTTCGCCTGCAACGTAAATCCTGGCGTTTTTGAATTTCGCGCGGCTCACGAGGTGCTGCGGCAAGGTGTACCCGAGCGTCAGGTTTTTGAGGCGTAGGTAAGACATGTTCAGCAGGTATTTCGTTTGCCGGTAAAAGTTCTTGTTGCTCTCCGCCTGGTCATGGTAAGTGGGGCGGGGATAGAAGGCGTCCGTATTGCTGGGCGACCAGTAATCGATCTGGTGGGTATACCACGCTTCCGTTTCCCTGAAGCCAGGAATCGCTACGGGCCCTGAAGCCCAGAGGTCGCGCTTGGCCACGCCCTGCCAGAAAACGCTCAGGTCGATTCCTTTCCAATCGCCCCCTAGCCGCAGGCTGTACTGATAGCGCGGCGTGGAATTGCCGATGATGCGGAGATCGCCGTGATCGTCGAGGGTTTCATTGCCGAACGTCACTTTTCCGTCGCCGTTGAGGTCTCTGTACTTGATATCGCCGGGGCCGTACCGGAACCAACCGCTGCCGCGGGTGAGGGCCGTTTGGTCGGGGATGCCCGACTTCGGCACATACACGCCGCCGCTTTGCGTAAAGTCGCCTTCCTGGAACATGCGATCTGTTTCATAACCCCAGATCTCGCCGAGGTTGCGGCCTTCGTAGTTACCGTAAATGTTCCGGGTGGCGCTCACGAATTTGGTCAGCACTTCGCTGAAATCCGTTACGGCGCCCACCACGTTGATGTTCAGCCCATTGTCGAACCGGTGGTTATAATCCACCGCCAATTCCCAGCCCTTCGTCGTCAGTTCCCCGTAATTCAGCACCGGTGCGCCCGTCCCCAATGTCGACGGCACGCCCACGGTGGTGGTGATCATGTCTGAAGTTACGCGGCTATACCAATCGAACGTAACGCCTAACCGGTTGTCGAGGAATCGGGCTTCCGCGCCGAAGTCGAGGGTGGTAACGGTTTCCCAGGTCAGGGATTTGGAAACGAGACCGGGAGAAGTGAAGGTCAGCATGTTGTTGGCGCCGATGATCCAGTTGCTGTTGGCGGAATTCATCACCGACAGGAAGCGGTAACCACCGAGGTTCTGGTTACCCACCTGTCCCCAGGAACCTCTCACTTTGAAGAAGTTCAACGCGGGCTGGAGCGAACGCATGAAAGGTTCTTCCGTCAGTACATATCCCGCCGAAACGGAGGGGAAAAACGCCCATTTATCATTCTCCGGGAACCAGGACGAGCCGTTGTAGCGGCCGTTGATTTCCAGCAGGTATTTGTTTTTGTAATCGTAGTTCGCCCGCGCAAAATAACCGTTGGTGGCCCAATGCCCCGCATCACTGCCTACGAACTGATCGCCCAGCGCCAGGCCGATCTCCCCGAAATTGGGATCAATGAGCTTTCTTCTTTCCGAAGAATGAAAACCGCTGGTATACTGGTCGATGTCGGTACCCGCGAGGAATTTGAGGTGATGCACATCGTTGAGATCCAGCGTATATGTCGCGAAAACGCGGCCGGAATGCATGGTGTTATAGCTCGAGCGGTCTCGCACCATATCGAAGTTCGCGCCCTGGAAGTCTTCCGAATAATTCAGGTTACCTGCCCAGAAGTTGATCCCGCGCAGTTTGCCGCCTACCTGGTGCAGGCGCGTGTTGGTGGTGGAATAGGTGTAATCCACATCTACCGTCAGGTTCCGGACTGGGCGGAGCGTGGCGCCGATCTGCATCCGGTTGAAGTTCGAACGGTTGCGATCCATCTGGCTTTGCTCCATTTCCATGATGATGCTCCGCATGGGCTGGCCGTTGTACGTACCATAGGGATAAGTAGGCGGCCAGCGGTAGAGGTAGTACCATGGGCCGTATGTAGCGGCGGAATAAGAGAACGGTGTGGTCAGGTTAGATTGGGAGAACATCATCTTGCCCCGCACATCCATCCAGTCGGTAACGGTGGAGTTGAGGTTGAGCGTGGCATTGTACCGGTCGAAGCGGTCATTCTTCACTTTCAGGAGCCCGGTTTGATTGAGATACCCCAGGCTCAGGTGGTACACCGTCTTTTCGCCACCGCCAGAAAATGCGACGTCGTGCTTCTGCTGGAAGGAGGCTTTTTTCATCCAGCGGTCGGCGGCGTTCCAGGTACGGTAGGGATAGAAGGCCCCGCCCCGCACTTCGAAGTCGCGGCCCGCCACCAATTCGTCGCCCAGGTCTTTGCCTGCGTATTGCTGTTCCCATTCCCTGATCTTGCGGATGCTCGTGGTATCGTAGGTCATGCCCAGCACGCCGAAAGATACCAGGTCAGGATTCTGGGAGGTACGCCGGCGGGTTTCCATTGCCGTTTGCACCCAGTCGGTGCCGTTCATGACTTCGGGCAGCGAGAGGGGTTTGGACCAGGAGAAGTTATTGCTGTAATCGATTTTGGAAGGAGCGCCTTTCTTGCCGCTTTTGGTGGTGATGAGGATCACGCCCCACGCAGCGCGGGAGCCGTAGATGGCGGTCGACGCGGCGTCTTTCAGCACGGAAATGTTGGCGATGTCTTGCGGGTTCACCATTTGGAGGCTGGGCACTTCCACGTTATCGACGAGGATGAGGGGTTGGGTACCAACGCCGTTGTTGTTAAGGGAGCCGGTCATCCCGCGCAGGCGGATGTTGGGGTTGCGGCCGAGGTCGCCGCTGGACGTGGTGATGGTAAGCCCGGGAACGGCTCCCTGGAGGCCGCGCCCTACGTCGGTGATGGGCCTTGCTTCGAGCGTGCGCTTAACATCAACGGTGCTCACGGCGCCGGTGAGGTTCCCTTTCCGCTGGGTGCCGTAACCTACGATCACAACGTCTTCCAGCTTACGGTTGTCCGCCGCCATTATGATCGACAGCGGGGCGTTGCCGGACACGATGTGTTCCTGTTGCACGGATCCTACGGAGGAGAAAACGATCATTTCCCCTTTGGCGGCCTGGAGTACGAATTGCCCGTTGCCGTCGGAGTACACACCGCGGGTGGTTCCTTTCACGCGGATGGACACGCCGGGCAGGGCGAGCCCTGCTTCATCCACGATCTTCCCGCGGACGGGCTGCAGCGAGTCCGCCACGGCGGGAGCCGCCGGTTGGGGAGCAGGAGCGCCTTCGGGCTGGGGAACGATCATGATGGTATTTTCAGAATACCTGTATTCCAACCCGGTTTGGGTGAGCAGCGAGTTCAGCGTGGCGCTCACGCTGCGGGTACCCATGGGCATAAATACCCGCTGGTGCCGCAGCACTTTTTCCGTAGCAAACGCTACCCTGAACCCCGAAAGCCTTTCCAGCTGCACCAGCGCCTTCTCCAGCGTGATGTTGGTAGCCTCCATGGTGATCTTCTTCTCATCCAGCGCCTGGCCTTTGAGCGGAGAGGCCACCAGCAAATGGAGGCCCATAACCATGAAGAGTAACAGAGACAGACTAAATCTCATAACAAAACGCATTTGCGTGGAATAAACTGCTTTGTACAGTAACGGCAACAGCCGACCATTAGCAAAAACCGCTGATTTTTGCATAACTTGCATTAGTTTAAAATGATGAAGAATCAGCCCTTACAGGCTGTTTACGTTTTAGACCTTCCCCTCCCGACCTGCCACAGTACGGAGGGGTTTTTCGTTAATGGCGCAGGCACGGTTGCCTCGTCATGATCCGATTCATGTTGCGTGATTTTGGTTACCGATCGATGATAAGCTATCTAATTCCGATTTATTCTGAAGCGGCGCCCTCTTCGTTTGGACAGCCTTCTCCACTGATGATGATTGTTTCGCCTTGCCGGGTATAGGTCGCGTTGCGCACCGTGCACAAAACAAACAACACCTGGTCGAGTGTTTCCGTGCCTTCAAAAGTGGCGCGTATCCTGCATTTGCGCAATGCATCGTTGGCGAATGCTATTTTTACCTGGTATTGTTCTCCAATTTGTTGCGCGATGTCTTCGAATGGTACGGAATGGAAGTCCATTCCTTTTTTCAGCCAGGCGATATTCTCTTCTGCTTTTACCGGGCGGGTTTCCACGACCGCGGCGTCGTTTTCATATACGATCTGCTGGTCTTCTCCCAGGATGCCCAGCAATTTGTTGCCTGCCTGCTCTTCGATCTTCACTTTCCCGCTGCTGACCGTCACCGTAACATGTTCCTGTCCCGGATAGGCTTTGATAGAGAAGGCGGTCCCCAGCACGGTGGTTACCAATTTCCCGGAACGGATCCGGAACGGTTTGCCGGGTTGCTCGCGCACATCGAAATACCCCTCGCCCGTGAGCGTTACGATCCGCTCGCTACCGCTGAACGTCGCGGGATACAGGAGCGTGCTGCCTTCCCGCAGCACCACGGTACTGCTGTCGGGCAACAGGATGAAACGCTTGCTGCCGGGCGCTGCCGGCACTTCCGTTAACACCGGCCCCGAAGTAGCCGGACTGGCAGACGGGCGGCTCATCCACAAAACAGCACCGATGCCCGCAACGGGAACAATCACGGCCGCGGCCTTCCACCAGTTGCGCCAGCCTTTGTCGCCACGAAACAGCCGTTCCTTGCGACGCTGCATCTCGCGGAAATCCTGCATCAGCTCACGCGTGAGCACCGCATCCGCTTCCCACGAAGCGTCCGCCGCATGGGGGTGCCGGAAACTTTCGTACCATGCCTCCAATGCTTCCCGCTCCTCCGGCGTACAGGTGCCGGATGCGTATTTCTCCAATAAATGCCTGATGTCTGTCACACCCATAGTCGTGATTTGATGCGTCGGTTACCGTATAAGACAAACAATAAAACACCTGCCGTTATCCGCTTTAAAAAAATATTTTTCCGGGGTTTCACTTTGTATTTAGCGCTTATTTTTACTTACATTTATCTTAAGAACAACGACCAGAATCTATTCCACACACTGTGCAACATACCGACTCCATACTCCTGAGCCGTTGGAAGAGCGGCGACCAGTCAGCGTTTGAGACGTTGTACGAAAGGTACGCGGTGATGTTGCTGAAGAAAGCATATGAAAAGACGGGCGACCGCGAAACAGCGCGCGAATTTGTGCAGGAAGTGTTCCTGGAATTGCTGGAAAGAAAAGACCGCCTTGAGATCCACACTTCTTTCAAAGCGTATGTTTTTACCGCACTGCGGAACCGCGTATTGAACTATCTCCACCGCCAATCCATCCACCACAAATACGAAGTTTTCCAGGAAACGCGCCCCGCCGCGCAAGGCAACGACGTGGAATCCTATCTTTCCCACAAAGAACTGACCCACCAGCTCTCAGACGCCATCCAGCAGCTCCCGGAAAAATGCCGGCAGGTGTTCCTGCTCAGCCGCGCCGAAGAGCTCAGCAACAAAGAAATCGCCGAAAGATCCGGCATCTCCGTCAACACCGTAGAACAACACATGCGCAAGGCCCTCCGCATGCTGCGCAGCGGCCTGCAACGCACTATCTTGCTGGCCGGCGCCTGGATGCTTCCGTGGTAAGCCCTTCATTTTCCTTCAACGCCAACAAATAGATCAACGCCGCGGTGCCATCCATCGTAGGTTCGTTCGTGCTGTAATCGCCATAGTCGTCGTGGTAAACGACCAACGGGCTCTGGAAAGCCGCGTACTCATCCGCTTCCGCCAGCCTGATCCCGATCAGGCTTCCGTAAATCGTGCCGTATACCGGCCCGTCCACCAAACCGCCGTCTAACGGGAAATGCCCGATGTGCGTAAACGCGGAATGCGGGTCTACGGGCGTATCCCCATGCGCGGGCAAGCCGTACACCATGCTCGTTCCCCAGGGATTGCAGCCAAAAAGCCAGTCCACATTCGCCTGCGCCAGTTCCGCGAAATGGTCGCGCCCCGTGAGCATGCCGTACCAGTAACACTGGATCGCGAAAGCCGCCGTGAGGTTATTGCTGCACCAGATAAACGGCACCCCGCGATAGAAAGCATTCTGCTCCGCTTTCGGTTTCACCCGCTCAATGCCCATTGCCAGGAACCCGGTGAGGCGGTTGCGATCGTTGCCCTTAGCGCGTTTCGCCAGTTCATAATGCCCCAGGTTGATGAACGGGTACCATTGATAGTGGTTCGCCGTGTCTTTCCCGAGCCAGGGCGTCACCGGCTCCATCGCCGCATATTGCCAGCCCTGGCGATAATAGCCGGCATCACGGGTTAAACCGAAAAGCTCCGCAGCGGCCAGTTCCATATCGTCGGACCAGTTGTCTTCCGCATAAATGTAGGGCGACATCACCGACGCCGTTTGCTGCACACCAGGCTTCTCCACGCCCAGCTTGTACGCGCTTTGCGCTTTCGCCAGCAGTGCTTTCGCATATGCCGCGTCCGTTTTGCGCAGCAGCGCGTGCCCCAGCGCGAAGGCGCTCGCGAACTTGCCGGCGGTGGAAGCCACGCCGTTGCTGCGGTTCATCTTTTTATACTTCACGCCCTGCACCTGCGGCTCGCCGGAACAGAAATACACAGGCCGCTCATGCCCACGCCCGTAAAAAGAATCCAGCTTCGGCAGCCGCATCCCACGGTGGTCGCGGTCGTCCGCGATCTGGTTGAACAGCCAATCGTCCTGCGGGTGCATGCGCAACAGCCAGTCTAGCCCCCAGCGGGCTTCGTCGAGCACGTCGGGCGCGCCGTTGGCGCCGGGGAGGCCAGTGGACTGATGCGCGTCGCCGAAGACTTTCGGGAAATCGCGGTAAGCGGCGAGGAGGTGGTAAACGGTATTGGCGGAAGTGGTGGAATATTGCAGGTAGTCGCTCGCGTCGTGCCAGCCGCCGATGGCGTTGATGCGGGTGCTGTCGGGCATGGGGCCGTAAAGCGTGTATCCGTCGGCAGTATGACAGGAATCTTTGAGGAAGGGGTTGAAACCGCAGCGTTGCTGGCGGAGATATCGCAGGCAGAAGTCAGCCGCGCCTTTGTATACATCGGGGGCGATGCGGAAAGCGGGGGACCTGGCGGAGGGGGTTTCGATGTAATAGGTGCCGGGTGTGCGGACGGCGGAGAAATTGAGGCGGTACGTTTGCCCGAAGGGGCCATACGCGCCATATGCCCTGGCGGGAAAGCCGGTAAATACGGTTTTCCCGCTGGCGGAATCGATCAGTTTGAATTCCCTTACAACAACATCAGCCGGCCCGCCCCAAACCGCGACCTTCACCCCGGAAGGCAAATATCCCATTTGATTGATGCGCACAACGGGCGGCGCGGAGCGCAACAAAAAAGCGGATGGCGCCGGTGTGTTTCCGCTGCGCGATCCGCTTGCTATCAATAATTGTGGAATAATTAAAAGAGAAAGGATGATCTGCTTCATGATTCCGGCGTTTGTCTCAATATTAGACAATCCTGCCGGTAAAAGCCGTTACGCCGCCGCGTGCACCATGCGGCTGGAAGCAAGGTATCCGCGGTCGGGACTGTAAATAAACAGGCATGTACCGTTGCGGATGCTGCCGATGATCTTTTTATGCATGTTCACCGGTACGGCGGGGCATCCCAGGCTTCTGCCGATATAACCCTGCGCTTTTCCCAGCCTGTCGTTCACATAATCGGCGGCGTGCATCACGATCCCGCGTTCCATCGCTTTGTCATTGATACCCAGTTCCGTTCCCTGCAAACGCAGCGAGTAACCATGCTGGCCCTGGTACGTTTCGCCGGTCACATAGAAACCCAGGCTGCTCTTGAAGCTTTCCGGGCGGTTGGAAAATGAAGTCGCCATGTCTTTACCGGAATTCCGGCCGTGCGACACGAGCGTATTATACAACACTTTTCCCTGCTCCAGGTCGATCACGAACAAGCGCTTGCTGGTCGATGGTAAACTGAAATCGATAATGGAAATGATGTTTTCTCTTTTGATTTTGCCTTCCGAAACAAGTTTGTCATACCCCGACATGGCGCGCTCAAAAGCAGCTTTCGAAAGCCCCGCGTCAGCCAGGCCCAGGGAATCATAGCGCATCGCCGCCGTCATCGTTTCCGATGGAACGATTGCGTTGGCCACCACCCCCGTGTGCTTTTTTCCGATGGAAGAGACTTTCAGACTCAGTAAGGAAGTAAGGACTAAAAATGGAAGTACGTAAACTTTTTTGCTAAAACTTTTTTTCATCCGCCTCATGTTAATGTCGTTCACTAATGGTTTGTCAAAAAATGGTTTCTCAAGTCGATTAGAGACAAAGATACGAAATATTCGTCATCCGTATTGTTGTTAATATCATTGAATTGTCGGGAGGTCGTCAAAAAAAGAGCATTGATTATCAACCCTTTGTGAATATCAACAATTTGCACTGAAGGCTTTTCGCCCAATTACCCAGGCGTTTCGCTTGGGTACGTCAAATCACCGCCCCCGGTTGTCAATTCCGTCAATTCGGCGCCTAAAAATATGTAAGTAGTTACGAAAAATAAGTAGTTTACCGGGTACGCGGGATTTTTATATCCCTTTACTTTGCCTTTGTAAGAAACAATGTGAATCCCATGCTTACTTTTCAAACCCCAGTCCCCGACATCCGGGACATCGCGCAAATGCTTGAAGTACTCTTAAAGAAACAAGCCTACAAGGAGCGCTTCGCCATCAAACGCGGGCAAACCATCATTTCTGTTCCCGTGCAGGACATTGCCTACTTTTTTTCCCGCGACAAGATCAGTTACATTAAAACGCACGACGGCAAGGAATATTACCTGTCCATGTCGCTCGGCGAAATCGAGAAATGCATCTCCCCGGACGCTTTCTTCCGCGCTACACGCCAACTGATCGTGAGTTACGCGGCCATTACGCGGATCAACGTTTGGTGGAACGGCAAGCTGAAGCTGGATCTCCGGCCGGAACACCCCGCTGCCGAGATCATCATCAGCCGCGAAAAAGTAGCGCAATTCAAAGCCTGGCTGGGCGAGTAATTGCCTACGTTAAGCTGCATACTGTTAATATCGTATCGATCAGGGGATTTTCAGCCTATTACCATCGTCCGTCAATCCTTCGTTCATCCTTCGTTCATCCTTCGATAAAACGGGGGTTGAACGAAGGATGAACGAAGGATGAACGAACAACCAGCTGATTGTGAAATAGTTACGAAAAGCTCATTTTCGACGTAAAAAGGGCTATCCTGGTATTAAATTAACTTCCCGCAGCGCAGTATCGCTTCAAACGGGCCACGGCGTGGGCAACACCCACTTTAGCTGCACAGGCCTTTAAAAACCGGCCTTGTAGTCCTCATCATTATTGAGCGGACAACGCTTCCAGCGCTTTTTGCAGCACCACATCCCGCCCCTCCAGCACGTCGTGCACCGTGGGCAGGATGGTTACATCGGCAGGCACGCCACCGCCACCCGGTCCGCCGGGGTGCATGTGATAACCGAGCAAAGGCACGGCCAGCGTAAGTTTGGTGTTTGGCAACGTTACGATAGCGAAACCACCGCTGGTATTACCATGCCGGCCACCACCGCTTTCTTCACCTACGGTTTTTATGCCGAGATTCCGGGCGGCGGCGGCGAATTCCCCGCTCACCGAAAAGCTGCGCCCGTTCTGCAGGATGCACACCTTCCCCCGGAAACCGTTTTCCGCGGCGGGTTGCTTTAACCCCAATCCCTCGCTGTAGGTAAAGAGATATTCATCCCCGACCTTTTTAATGAACTGCTTCAGGTACTCCAGTTCCGGCGGGAATGTGGCGTGCTCCGCGAAGGAATACGGCCCGATGCCCGCCACCGTCAGCTTTTGATAATAATGAAACGGGCGGTGCGCGATGTACGACAGCAACTGCACGCCCAGGCGATCGGTGCCGCCTTCGTTATCGCGGAGGTCGATGATGAGCTGTTTGGCGCCTTTATTTCTGATTTCCGCGAACGCGGCCGGCGGGAAGCCCGGCATTTCGTGGAAACCGCTGATCCGGAGGACCGCCGTTTCCGCATCATGCCAGCGCAGCCTGAAAGCAGGCGTATCCGGCGCCGGGGGCTTGGGCAGCAGTTCATGCGTTGCGGCGGCGAGGGTGGTGGTCACGCGTTTGCCCATCACTTCCTTATACTGCACTTCAAATTCATTCCGCGGCCCGAAAAACGTTGCGAAATACCCGGGAAAGAACTGATCCAGCTCCCGGTACTTCGCACTTTGGCTGCCGCCGTCGGCCAGGATGATTCCCGATAATTTCTTCACGATGGATGCCATGGGCTGGCCGTTGATTTTCAGAATTTCCGCGCCCGCTTCGATATTCCCGCGCAACACAAAAGCCCTGCCTTCCCGGAAGTACAACTGCAAAGGGAAAAGCCCGGCTTGGTGGAAAGCATACCAATTATCCGGTTTGTGCTGCCGGAAGAGTTTGGTGTGTCCGTCTTTTACCCGGGCCAGTATCGGGTAGAGATACCGGAAAAACGCCTGCTCGGTCATGCCTTTGCGGATGCCGGATTCCCCTTTTTCGAGCAGGATGTCCATTTCAGGCTGCGGCGTGTAACGGTACAGACCGGCATGTGCTTCGCGGAGGGCGTTGCGGAATACCTGGTAGTCTTCTTTCAGTTCGTCTGCCAGGTACACGGGGGCGGGACTGGTTTTCCGGCCGCTGTCGGGGAGGGAGGGGATGGCCTTTGCCACAGTGGCCGCCAGGAGGCAGGCGGCGAGGATCCAATTTCTGGTCATTTTCATTTTTTCTTCAAAACTAGCTACCATAGCGTGTTCCGTCGACCGCGCCCATCGGCTCGTACTTCATTTTTCCGGCTTTTTGCCATTCGGAAGGCGTAATTCCCGTCATTTTCCGGAAAGCGGCGTTGAAAGTGGCTTTGCTTTGAAACCCGCATTCCATGGCAACGCCCAGGATGCTGAGGTGTTGCATGCGCGGGTCGGCCAGCATGTTTTTGACGGCTTCCACGCGGTAGCCGTTCACAAATTCGAAAAAATTGCCGCCGGAATGTTCGTTGATGATCTGGGAAAGATGATGGCGCTGCACCCCGAGCAGATCCGCCAGGGCGGCGTGCGACAAATCAGGATCTAGGAAGGGCCGCTGTTCTTCCATGAGCCGGCAAAGGCGTTCGTAACCGGATTCCGGAGTGGCGAGGCCGGATTTGCGGTATTTCCGGGTTGCGGTTTTCTCTTCTTCCGTGAAAAGTTCCGGCACGGTCTGGCATTTCCAGATCAGCCAATATACCAGCACCACGATGGCGGCGTAGTTGTAATGATAAAAATGCGTAATGCCGGGGATGTTCCATTTACGGCCGAAGAACCCCAGCGCTGAAATCCCTAAAATCAACAGCAGGCACCCCAGGAACGCGCGCAGCCACTTCCACCGCAAACCCTGCACGGCAGGCGGCTGCTCCGGCAACGACTTCCCCCATTTGCGTAACCGCCACCAGGCCGCCAGCAGGTACGCGGTAATCAGCAGGAGATTGGCCTGGTTCACCCAACCGAAATCCAACCGCGATAAACCTTCAAAGTCCATGAGCAGCTGCCGTTTCATTTCCGCCGACCGGAAAAACCACGGCGACAGCACCGCGAAAGCCGCCGCGAAAGGGATCGCATGCAGGAGATCGGAACGTTGGAACCGGGGGCCACCGCCGGTCATTTTCAGGGTGAACAGATATACCAACGGGCCCACCAGGCTAAGGTTCAGCCAGGAAACACGGTTCAGGTGCGGAAAGGCGAGGAAGAATTCGCGGTGATCGAAAGCGTTGAGGAGCGCCTGGAAAGACACCAGCACCATCAGCGCCAGGAGCAACAGGAAAGGCGCGGAGCGCCGGCGGCGCACCAATAGCGCGGCGGCCACGGCCGTATTGATGAGGCCGGCCACCACGAAATATTGGAAGATCAAGCCGGTTTGGAGGGTCTGCATGTGCGGGGTTTCGGAGTGAAATGATCAAATGAATTCGTCCTAAAGACGAGCAGGGGCGCGGGAAGTTGCATGCTCCGCACGGAAATTTTGCGGTGAGCGCGGCGCAGGACTTTTAATTTCGCGGAATTCGTTTCATCTTTGCATCACGAAATAAATAAACAACATCATGCCACTCAATTTCCAACATAGCATTTCTCAGGCGTCAGCGCGTTACGCGGCGGCAGGGAGACCTATTGCGGAGCAGGTCATGCATGGATAAACGATAAAACGAATCCAATATAACTGAAGCCCCGCAAGCAATTGCGGGGCTTTTTTAATTGCGGCAAACAATGCTATACTTAAAAATTGGACATACACAATGGACATTTGGGGATGACTCTTCATCCGCACGACACACGTAGCGGAGCAACCGGGAAACGACGGTTGCTTCGCCCTCCGGCCCGGTCGTGCAGATTGCGCGGCCGGGCTTTTTTTATGGTGCCTGTAGTTCAGTGGCAGAACGCCCGGTTGTGGACCGGAAGACGAGGGTTCGATCCCCCTGGCACCCGACAGTTACAGTTGACCCTATACTTGTGAATGGCTCATCCCTGTTAACCCTATTTTACCCGCCAGTAGTTTAATGGTAAAACGTCCGGTTTTGGACCGGAAGTCGAGGGTTCGAATCCCCCTGGCGAGCTACCGTAACACGGCCTTTCATTTCAGTTAACCCCAGGCGCCTGTTCTATAGTGGCAGTATCCCGGACATGGTCCGGACGCGGAGGTTCGATTCCTCCCGGCGCCACAATGAGACGATATGAAACGACATGAGACTACAAGTAATCCTATATCTGATTTCCCTGGCGGTTCCCGTTGCTTCGCTGCATGCGGGGCCGCCTTTTCATCTGGTACAAATAAACCGGCCCGGCAATAAGTACCGGGCCGTTTGCTTTCCTTACACTTAAACGTTATTCCACGTTAACAGTTATGGACTGATTGTCGTTCGGCAGCGGCAGCGTCTGCACCTTGCACTTCACCACCGGGTTGGCAACGCCCTGCGGATCGAACCGCGACACCGGCTGCACCGCCACCCATTCTCCGGCCGTCAGCCTGCGCTCCGCGCCGTTTACTTTCGCCGCATCTTTCCCAAATCCATGCAACACTAACTGAACATACCGGAAATGCGACGGCATTCCGCTGACAGGTTGCTCCAGCACCAGGTTGCCCTCCGCCGGTTTGTATTCCACAACACGGCGGTAGCTCGCGCCTTTTTCATAAGCAAATGTTTCGCCGTCATCTTCATAATATTCGAACCGGTTTTCCCGGGAACCTTTATATACGTGGAGGAACAGCGTATCGGAAGGCTTCTCGGCCGTGGTCTGCACCAGCGACTGCATCGGGATGATGCTGCTTTCGCGGACAAATACCGGTAAAGTATGCATCCCCAGCGTCAGCATTTTTTCCGTGCCGCCTTGTTCGGTGGCGTCGTCGTACAGGCTGTACCAGGTTCCGGGCGGGAGATACACCGGTGCGTAGGGTTGCTTGCTGTCGAAGGGCGTTACCATGATGCCGTCTCCCAGCAGGAACTGGTTCTGGAAGCGGGGATCGTAGACGAGGGGGTCGTGCGTCCAGTTAATGGCGAGGGTCCGCATCAGGGGCATGCCCGTTTTCGCGGCTTCGTAGAAATTGGAGTAGAAATACGGCAACAGGCGATACCGCAGGTTGATGTAGTTCCGCGCGATCTCGAGCACTTCTTCCCCGAACGCCCAGGGCTCGGCGGATTTGGTATTGATGCCCGTGTGGCTGCGGCAATAGGGCATAAATGAACCCAGCTGGATCCAGCGGGCGTAGAGCGCGGGAGATCCGTTGCCCGTAAATCCGCCGATATCCATTCCGGAAAACGCCACACCGCTGAGGCCCAGGCTGTTCATCAGGCGCACGCCCAGCAGCATGTGATCGTCTTCCGCGCGGTTGTCGCCCGTCCAGATGGCGGTGTAGCGTTGCAGGCCGGCATAGCCGGCGCGGGTCAGGAGGAAAGGCCGGCGGCCCTGCATGGATTCGCGCGCGCCTTCGTAGCTTGCGCGCACCATGGCGAGCCCGTATACATTATGCGCCTGGCGATGCGTGGCCGTTCTTCCTTCAAAATCGAACAGCACATTATCCGGCATGTTCTGCCCCCAGGTGGCGATTTCGTTCATATCATTCCACAATCCATCTACCCCTGCGTTTGTAAAACTTTTCACCTGTTCTTTCCACCAGCTGCGGCCTTTCGGACCGGTAAAATCCGGGAAGTGGCACCAGCCTGGCCACACCTGGCCGGTGTAATATTGCCCGTCGGAATATTTGATGAAGATGTCTTCCTTCTTCCCGCTTTCGTAGGCATGGTAGCCTGCTTCGGTTTTAATCCCCGGGTCTACGATCACGGTCGTACGGAAGCCCATTTTCCGCAGGCGGGCGTTCATGCCGGCGGGGTCGGGGAAGCGTTGCTGGTTCCAGGTGAAGAGTTTGTAGGCATCCATGTAGTGGATATCGAGCGTGATGCCGTCGGCCGGGATTTGCTTTTCCCGCATCGTCTGCGCAATCCGCATCACTTCCGCTTCGGGGTAATAGCTGTAACGGTTCTGCTGATACCCGAGGCTCCACATCGGCGGCAGCTGCATGCGGCCGGTGAGCCAGGTGTAAGCGGTGATGATTCCTGCAACTTCCGGGTGATGGATGAAATAATAATTCATCTCGCCACTGTTGGCGGAGAAGGAAGCGAAGCGGTTGTTGCTGGCGCCGAAGTTGAAATTCGTGCGGTAGCTGTTGTCGAAAAACAAACCGTAACTCTTCCCGTGATGTACGCCGATGTAAAATGGAATAGTGGCGTAGATAGGGTCCTGGTTGACGGTGTACCCAAACGCGTCGGTGTTCCAGTTGGTGTAGGAGCTGCCGCGGCGGTCGAGGTTACCGGTTTTTTCGCCCAGCCCGATGAAGCGTTCGCCATCCTGCATTGTTTTGTAGGCGGTTACTTCTTCACCGATCCACGAGGTGCCCAAACCTGGCTCGTCGGACTGGAGCACTTCCCCGTTTTTCGTGAGAAAAGTGACCGAGAACGGCTTCTTACCGATGCGCGCCACCAGCGAATCCGTTTCCAGCCGTATTTCGTCGGCGGTTTGCGTGATGCTGGGCGCGAAGTTTTTCGGCGTGGCCACAACGGCGTAGGAAAAATCTTTCGCCAGTTCCTGCCTGTCCATCCGCACGCGTACCACGTTATGCGACCACGCCGTGATTTCCACACGGGCGTTGGCGGCGGTAATGCGGATCGTTTGTCCGCTAATCTTCACCCCGGTTACATTTCCGGGCGTAACTACCTGCTGCGCCGCCGTGGTAGTAGATACCAGGAGGCACCATCCAATGAATCTGCCGATCATATATTGCTGAATTTTTTGCAAAGAGAATCCAGCAGAGAGCGGCGTTACCGCCCTCTGCCTGGATATTATCCTGTTCAGACTTTAATTATTAATATCCCGGATTCTGTTTCAGGTTGGGGTTAACGGCCAGATCGTTCACGGGTATGGGGAACAGGAGATTCCGGGGATCGTCGTTGGGCTTCAGATCCCAGGGCTCCAGGAATTTCCCGAAGCGGATAAGATCCTGCCTGCGCCATCCTTCCCAATACAATTCGCGGCCGCGCTCATCGAGCAGATTATCGAGCGTGAGGACGGCGAGGGGTGTGGCGCCGCGTTTCACGCGCAGCTGGTTCACCACCAGCAATCCCGCGCCGGCGGCGTTGGTGCGTAACTGGGCTTCGGCTTTCATCAGCATCACATCGGCCAGGCGGAAAAACACCCAGTCGTTGCTGGCGTTGTTGCTGTTGTGCCCGCCGTCGGTCACCATGTCGGGCGGATATTTCACCACGCGGATGCCTTTGATCTCGAGGTCCGTTCCGGCTTCCTGGAGCTTCAGGTCGCGGGTGAAGGCGAGGTTGTTGCCTTTACGGTCTTTCAGCGCTACGCCGTCTTTATTGAATTGCTGCCCGATCAGGAAACCCACGCGGGTGCCGGTTACGTCCGTCACGCCGTCGTAAGCCATACCACGGCGGGTATCCGTGGCTTCGAAGAGGTCATAGAATTCGCCGGTGGTAGCAAAACCGTTCCATCCGCTGGGCATCTGGTGGTAGTGCAACGTGGGCGCCCAGTGGCAGAAGGCAGCATTGCCGCCGCGGATCGTACTCAAACCCGGACCGTTCTGTTGGGTGAAAATATTCTCGGTACCGATCACGTCGTTGTTGTACGCGAGGTTGTCGAAATAATTATTGGCGAGGGAATAGCGGCCGGAGCCGATCACTTCATTGGCGAGTGTGATCACCTGTTGCATATCCGCCGCGTCGAAAGTGGGATTTTGCCGGTTGAGGAATGCGCCTTTGTTGAGGTAGCATTTCATCAGCAGCGTTCTGGCCGCGTCCTTGTTGGCCGTCCAGGCTTTTACGGTGCCGGAGCGCTCGGGCAGGTCGGGGATGATGGCGTTCAGTTCGGTGATGATGAAGGCGATGGCATCCGCCGCCGTTTTCACTTTGGGCGCCAGCAGGAGATTTTCGTTCGGCTCGCGGTAAGGCACCTGTCCCCATCCGTCGAGCGTGGCAAACATGCTGAGTGCGCGGATGAAGCGCGCTTCCGCCGCTTGTTGCTTGGAAGGCTGGAAGTTCAGGACGTTGGTCGCGGAGAACTGCAGCAGCAGCAGGTTCGTGAAGGTATTCTGGATGGTGCCGTGCTCGGGCGTCCAGGTGTGGAGCTTGAGGGAGCGCCAGGCGCCGTTATCGTCCCAGTCGCCGCCGCGCGTGGGCGCCACCGCTTCGTCGGAAGGCATTTCCTGCAGGGCCCAGAAGTTCGACTGGTCCTGGAAAGGCAGCTGCATATCGTTGTACGCGTTGATCAGCAGCGAATTCACTTTGATCACTTTTTCAGCTTCGGACCGCACCAGCGTGGAGCCCAGTTTTTCGTCCAGCTTCGTGCACGCGCCTAAGGCGATGCCGGACAATGCGAGTATGGATATTCTTTTATGAAGATGCATGATAATCTGTTTTAATGAACTGGAACTGGATTAGAAGGAAACGCCTACGCTGAGCATGATGCTGCGCGCCGTGGGGTACGGGATGTACTCGATACCGAATGAGTTCACGCCGTTCACGCTTTTGTCGGTATTCACTTCCGGATCGAAGCCGGTGTATTTCGTGATCACGAACAGGTTTTGCCCGGTCAGCGAAAGGTTCAGGTTCTTGAAGTTTTTGCCGATGTCGCCGAAAGCATAGCTCACGGTGGCGTTGGTCAGCTTCAGGAAGTTGCCGTTTTCGAGATAGCGGGTGGAGGTGGCAATGGGGTTTGCCGTGCTTTCGTTGTTGCCCATCAGCTCCTTGGCGATGTTGCGCGACGAAAGGTTGTTCACCGGCAGCACGGTATTGGCGGTGTTGTTGTAAAGTTTATGCCCGAATGCGCCGTTGAAGTTCACGGCGAAGTACCATTTCTTCACGTTGAGGTCGGTGGTGATGCCCAGCAGGGTGCGGGGATTGGGGTCGCCGCTGTAGTGCATCTTGTCGGCGCCGCCTTCGTATTCGCTGATGCCGTCTTTATTCAATCCTGTCCATTTTCTCAGGTAAAACACGTTAAGGGGATAACCGTTGGCGAAGCGTTGCACGGTGGCGCCGGTTACGCCCTGTCCGCTGATGGCGCCGGTCAACACATCCGGACCTTCATAATTCTGCAGTTCGTTCTTCATGAAGGCGGCGTTCACGCCGAGGTTCCAGAGGATATTTTTCCCGCGGATGATTTCGCCGCGCAATGCCAGTTCCACGCCTTTGTTGAGGATTTCGCCGGGCATGTTGCGCCAAACGTTTGCGGCCGGGCCGGGGCCGGTGGCGATGAAGTTGAACAGCAGGTCGGAGGTTTTCTTATGGAAATAATCCACGCTGCCGGAAATCCTGTTCTGGAGAATGGAGAAGTCCACACCGGCGTTCAGCTGCGCGGATTTTTCCCATTTCAGGTCGGGGTTGGCCGCGTTCACCTGGCGGGAGCTACCGCCGCCGCTCAGCAGGAACTGTTCCTGCGCAGCGCCTGCGGGAAATTCCTGGTTCCCGGTGATGCCCCAGCCCGCGCGGATCGCCAGCTGCTGGATGAACCCGTTGCCTTTCAGGAAATCTTCTTCCGACAAATTCCATTTGGCCGCAAACGAAGGGAAATACCCGTAGCGATTGTTCTCCCCAAACTTGTTGGAGCCGTCGGCGCGCATGGTGGCGGTGAGGAGGTATTTGTCCTGCAGGTTGGCCGTCACGCGTCCAAACACGGATTGCAGTTCGGATTTCGGCTGCACGTTGGCGGACATGAAGGTGTTGCTCTGGATGGGATCCTGCAGGATGCTGGTATACGGCAAGGCGTCGGTACTGAAGCCCAGCGCGCCCAGGTCGGTCGTGCGGTATTGGAAGTCCTGGTATTCATACCCCACCACCGCGCCGAGATGGAAGGCGTTGGTGATCTGTTTGTTATAATTCAAGGTGTGGGAGAACAGTTTGGTGAGCAGCTCGGCGTTGCCGTAGTACGCCTGTCCGAGGTCTTTCACGCCATTAATATTGATCCACGACTGTATTTGGGTGCGGCGGATACCATTCTGGCGGTTGATCGAGAATAGGAAGCGGTACTCCAGGTCGTCGGTGATCTTAAAATACGGCGAGATGTTCCCGAGCAGGTAATTGATGTCGGCTTTATCGTCCCAGGCTTCGGACATGGCCAGCGGATTCACGGCGCTGTTGTTGCCGAGAATGGTGAAGCTGCCGTCGGGCTGGCGCATGTTGAGGGTGGGGTTCCACTGGAGCGCCTGGCCGATGAGCGAGCCGGTGAAGCCGGCGTTATTGGAGATCGGGGCCATGGTTTCCACGGTTTGGGCGGCCATGAGGGAGAAGTCGAGTCCCAGGCGGCGGCTTTCGAGGAATTTGAATTGGCCGGTGAGGTTGCCGGTGTATTTCTTCAGGCCGGATTTGAGGACGATGCCCTGTTGGTCCATCAGGCCGAAAGCGGCGCGATAGCGGGCGTTTTCGGAGCCACCGCTGATGCCCACGTTGAAGTTGTGGGTCACGCCGGTGCGGAGGATGGAATTGAGTCCTTCGGCAGTTCCGCCGCCGTCGCCTTCCGCGAAATTGTAGTTTTTGATGGTTTGTCGGAATTCGTCGGGACTGAGCACTTCCAGTTTCTTCATGGCGTTGCTGACGCCTGCGGAGTAGTTGAAGTCCAGTTTGGCGGGGCCTTCCTGTCCTTTTTGGTGGTGATGATGATGACGCCGTTGGAGCCGCGGGAGCCGTAGATGGCGGTGGCGGAGGCGTCTTTCAGCACGTCCATGGAGGCGATATCGAAGGAGTTGACGAAGTTGAGGGGGTTGGCGGTGGGCGTCTGGCCGATGCCGTTGGCGTTGATTTCCGGGCGGGCCACGCGGCCGTCGAGGGGTACGCCGTCGATTACGTAGAGCGGTTGGTTGCCAGAGCGTACGGAGGATACGCCGCGGATGCGGACGGTGGCCGCGGCGCCGGGGGCGCCGGAATTGTTGACGATCATCAGGCCGGCCACCTTGCCCTGGATGAGCTGGTCGGGGGCGGCCACGATGCCTTTATTGAAGTCTTTGGCTTTCAGCGAGGTAACGGCGCCGGTGAGGTCTTTTTTCCGGGTGGTGCCGTAGCCGACCACTACCACGTCGGTAAGGGTGGAGCTTTCGAGTTTGAGGACAACATTTACCTGGGAGGAATTGGCGATGCTGACGTCCTGGGGGGCGAATCCGATGAAGGACACGACCAGGGTCTGGGTTTTTTCGGGAACGTTCAGCTTAAAGGCGCCCGTAGCGTCGGACACGGTACCGATATTGGTGCCTTTGGCCTGGACGCTGGCCCCGGGAATGGGTTCCCCTTTTTCGTCGCTAATCTTGCCGGAAACTGGTTTTGTCTGGGCTAACGCTACCTGGGATAGCAACAGGAGCGGACAAATCAGTAGCGCGCTGAGCAGTCGCAATTTGATCATAACGTAGTGTTTAAAGAATTACAGAGATGGTTTTTTCCTGTGGATGGGAACGAACGTGAAATCCAATTTTGGTTGAACGATTCAAAGTAAGCGGGTTCGCTCCTCGTGGCAAACTATTATCGCCCGAGTATAGAAATTAAAGGTGGATTAACGGGTTTTCTGAAATTTAACAATATGGTTTACAATTGATTAACAAAACATATAAATATCAATAATATTAACCGATTCATATCTTGATTTGCAGGATCCGGTCTTCAAATTCGTCGTTCGGGACGATGGATTTGTTGCGGATGCGGGTTTTATAGGCGTAAATGGTGTTGACGGAATATTCGAGGATGCGGGCGATTTTTTCGTTTTCGGAGATACCGATGCGGATGAGGGCGTAGATCCGGAGGTCGGTGTTGAGGAGTTCGTTGTCTTTGAGGCGGATCTGGTCTTCTTCCCGGAAGAAGGAGTTGAATTCGGCGACGAAGTTGGGGAAGATGCGGAGGAAGATGCGGTCGAAGTTGTGGAAGAGTTCTTCGCGTTCCTGTTTGATATTTATATTATTGACGATATAGCGGATATCGCCGTGTTTGTGATCGGCCAGTTTGGTTTCGACCTGGTGTTTGAGTTTTTCGATTTTTTCGATGTAGGCGGAGGCGATATGGAAGCAATAGCCGATGTATTCTTCTTTGATCCGGTTGGATTCGATGAGTTTTTCGTTGATTTCCTGCTGGCGGCGGTGGGCCTGGGTGATGATTTCTTTGGCGGCTTTGAGGCGGCGGATTTGTTTGAAGATGATGAAGGTGAGGAGGATGAGGGCCAGGACGAGGAAGGTGGCGATGGCGGAATAGACCACCAGGCGGTTTTTCTCATTTTCGACGGCGTTGTACCGTTCTCCTTCGATCATGGGGAGGATGGCGCTCACCTGGACTTTCCGTTGGCGGGCGCCGTAGAAGGTGGCGTCTTGCACGGCGCGTTCGATGTACCGGGAGGCGTTTTTGATGTCGCCGGTCTGGAACAGCAGGGAGGCGAGGTTAAACGCCGCCGTGGTTTCTTTGACGGATCCGCGGGTGTCGGCCATGGCGGATTGGGCGAGCATGGCGATGGCGGAATCGTATTGTTTCCGGAAGACATATATGGAGCCGAGGTTCGCTTTAATCATGGCTTGCTGGTGCCAGGACAGGTTGGGCAGGGCCATGGTGCGGTGGAGGTAATGGAGGGCGGAGTCGAGGCGATTCTCCTTAAAATATTTGTATCCGAGGCAGGAGAGGCGTTCGAAATGGTTTTCGGGGCAACAGGCAGCGGCGGAGTCGGTATATATACTTGCCTGGCGGAGGTATTGCGGGGAGTAATACCAGTCGTTGACGTAATCGGCGAGGTCGTAATAATATCTGCGGATGAGGACGTAGTATTCGGCGCGCATGGTATCGGGGAGTGCGGGGGCGTGGAGGGAGTCGAGGACGGCGGCGGTCTCGCGGAACATGCCGGATGAGAGGAGGATGAAACCGAGTTTGATATCGGCGTAACCTGCGCGCTGGGGGTCGTTCATTATCGCGGCGATTTTTTTGAGTTGGAGCGCGTAGGAGAAGGCGGTATCGTAGTTGAAAGATTTGTATTCGTTGTAGAGTTTGATGCAGGCGTCGTATTGGGATGCGGGGGACTGAGCGGCGGCGAGCTGCTGTTTGAGCGACTGGAGTTGAGCATATTTACTGTTGTCGAAATCGCGGGTGAGGCGGATGGTTTCGTCCAGTTGCCGTAAAATGCTGTCTTTCCCGGATTGCGCGATGGATGCGGGGCTCCAGAGGATAATAATGCTGAACAGGATCCACTTCATAATTTGTATCTGGCGGCTATAAAGATATCAGAAAACCAGATTTGAGAAAAAAATGAAAATAGATTTTGCAGAAATAAAATTTTGTCTATTTTTGCAATCCCAATCGAGGGAAACACTCCTCCTTAGCTCAGTTGGTTAGAGCATCTGACTGTTAATCAGAGGGTCGTTGGTTCAAGTCCAACAGGGGGAGCTGAAGTTCAATCATTTACGAGGGTCGCTATATGCGGCCCTTTTAAATTTGCCAGTAATTTGCCAGCAAGATTTTTGGCGGCGAAGCAAAGAGCTGATTACGGGGTAAATTTAGTTTAGTTTATTCAATTTTCTTACGGGCTATATTCGGAGGCGCTCACGTTCGTACACTCGCAGCAGGACAATATTTCTGCAAAAGGGGATGCAAATGGCACGTCAATCATTTAAAATTCTTCCTTACGTTTTTTATGGGTAGAGGCTTCTCTTTGGCGCATTACATAAGCTAACCTTACCAAGAAATACAGGTGTTCATAGAATAGTACTAACTGCCCTTTATATACTTTTTTATGTCCCTCATAAGTAATCACGGCGCCTAATAAATCCAGCAGTTCCATTTGAGCGTAAGAGCGGCGGAATGTTATACAGAACTGATTGATGACATTCTCCGGGCTTTTCATTTCTTCATCGGTAAGTAGAACGGGAATGTTCATTTGTGCCAGCATTTGCCTACTCTGCTTTGATAAGCCCTTTAGTTGTTTGCGCTCCCTATGCCTGTTCTTTCTTTCATTCAGCATATGAAACGCTTCCATCAGCCGTTGCAGTTCCTGTATAAAATCCATCAGGTCTTCCCGGATGCATCCCTCGTCATAGGCGCTTTGATCGTTGCATAACGCTAACTGCTGCCAGCGCTGTATTTCTTGTTTTAGATCATCCAGGTGGTAGTTTTGAAAAACTTCCCGCAGGCCGCGAAATGGCCGCTTGCCGGCTTGGCTGAAAAAGTGCCAGGGCTTGTTAAAACGTTTCCGGGTGGATTGATTAGTTTCCATGCAGGGTGTATTTATTTGTCAAGGACGTTCTGCAGCTCCGGCCGTTCGCTGGTTATAGGAACAGGTGGTGGCGGCGCGGTCACAATGGCCTTTCCCGCTTCTGATAGTATTTCGTGGATGCATCTGATTTTTTCCGTAAGGGTTAACAGCTCTTCATCGGTGATCTTGTAATCTTCTTTATAGCGGGTATCTATATAGGCTTTTTGCAACAGGTTAAACAGGTGTTTCTCCTGCTCCGTCTGCCGGGGAAATAGTTGTGGTAATTGATAAGCCACCAAGCTGCCATAGCGGAGCAGCCGGTCAATGCTGTGGGTATTGGCATGATAGCCGGTTCCCAATTTCAACAATGTTCGCAAAGCCTGTTCGGCGGACTGGTGCAGCATAAATGCCGCCATTTTGTGCTGTTTGCGAACGCGGTACAGTTCCGCTCCTGCCAGGAATTCTTTGGCTTTGGATAGCCCGTCTTCCCACTGTTTAGTGGCATCTTTGCTATTGGTGGTTTCCCTCGGCTCCGGTATATCTTCCCGGCAAATGTTGCCAGCATCGTACAGCACAGGTGCATATTGCCATGCAGCCACTGCAAACGGGTGACCCGCTTGCAGCCACTCAGTAAAAGTGGAAGTTTGTAATACAAGCGTAGTAACCGGCATGATGTTGCTGCAATGGTTTTCAATCTTATCCTGCCAGTCGTGCAGTTCTTTGTTGGCAAGGTTTGATAGGAGTATCAGCAGCGTGCAATCTGATATATGCTGACAAGAGGGGGCCAATTCATTAAATATACTTTCGCATTTTTTGCGGAGCAGCGTAGCGCCCAGCAGGAAAATCATATCCGGATTAGCAGCTTTTACAATTACCTCCGCAAACTGCTGCTGGTGAAAGGAGAAAGCCTCCCGGCAAAGGTGGTAGATGGCGAACGGTTTCATCTGTAGTCTTTTTATGTTTTAAATTGTCAGATGGAATTCGCTGGCGGGTTGTTTGTTATGAAATCAGATGTGCCAGCTCATTTCATAATACCTCCTTTTTTGATAGTTTGCGCCTGGGTTTCCGGAACCATTTCTTAAACCAATAGGTGTGGTGTTTATCCCGCCAGTTCGCATACAGATCAATTAGTTTCATTTTACCGTCTTTAGGAAATAGTAAGCCCAGCGCATCCATTTCCTTAAACATTTGCTGGATGTCTTCTTCATTATAATGATGCTGACCGTAGCCGTGCGCGATAAAGTAATTAATAAGGTGTTCTTTGGCCTGATCCCTTCCCTCCCGCTTCCAACTGCCGCAGGACAAATTTTCAGTGAAATCCCGGATAATTTCCTCCGGGGTTTTATCCACTAACTTGCATAGCAGCAGAAATTGATAAGGGAGAATGAATTTAATTTTAGCGTGACGATCATAAGCGCCGGTTTGCCATTTTAGTTCCGGCTTAGGCCTTCGCCGATGTTGCTTGCCGGTTGGATTCTTTTTCATGGGGGAACATTTAGAAGTGAAGAATTTGTGAGCAGACCAACCGGCGGTATATAAAAAGAGACGTGGGTTAGTCCTTACCGCTCCTGAGGGCTGCGACACCCTAATCACGAATAAGAACGCCCACGCCATAGCATGAGCGATTTACCTTATTTCTCGTGATTTTGAAAGGTCGCAGTTTTCAGGAGCGAGAATAAAGCAAATGCGCTTAATATTTTAAAGCAGCAATTTAGTTTTTTTGTTTTAAGAAGTGTTGAGTTTCATATTTAGATATGATGTATTAACAGTCAAAATTTATAGAATAACCAACACAATTTATGCATGTTCCCACAATTTTCCAAATAAATAGTCTGTTATTCCATAATATTTTATTTTCATTCGATCAATTATTATAGAAAAACCTAACAATTAATGACTATTCTGGGAGAATACCTGGCTCAAAAATCTGTAAATAAATCAGAGGTAGCCCGTAAAACTGGTTTATCCAGAGCCAGGTTGAATGAACTCACATTACATGAGCGGAGCCATTTAAGAGCGGAAGAACTTTACCTTATAGCTCTTGCCATAGATGTAGCTCCTTGTGAGCTGCTGGAGGCGCTATATGGGAATTTGAAGATAAAAAAGAAGTAAAGTCTATTTTGAACGATATAAAATAATGAAATTAACAGCGTATCATGCAAAGTACATTGCTAATGAATTAACAAAGCGCAGCGCGTCGGACTCTATGCAGAAGTTAGCGTCTACTCTTGTAGATGCTCAAGTCGATTTGAATCCGCATCAGGTGGAGGCAGCATTATTTGCGTTTCGTTCACCACTGTCAAAGGGCGCTATTCTTGCAGATGAAGTCGGTTTGGGTAAAACGATTGAAGCAGGGCTTGTGATTTCTCAAAAATGGGCGGAGAGAAAAAGAAGAATTTTAATTATTACGCCTGCGAATTTAAGGAAGCAATGGAGTCAGGAACTACTTGATAAATTTTTCCTACCTTCTTTTATTTTAGAAGCAAAATCCTTCAACGATTCTATAAAACAAGGTCGCTTAAATCCCTTCGATCGGCCTGAAATAATTATATGCTCTTATCAATTTGCCAGAACAAAAGAATCTTACTTGAAAATCATTCATTGGGATTTGGTGGTTATTGATGAGGCACACCGCCTAAGGAATGTGTACAAACAATCGAATAAAATTGCCAAATCAATAAAAGATTCTGTAGAAACAGCGCCGAAGATTCTTCTTACAGCTACTCCCTTACAAAACAGTCTTTTGGAACTGTACGGCTTAGTTAGTATAATTGATGATTATACATTTGGCGATTTGAAAAGTTTCAGATCACAATACAGCAAAGTAAACGGCCAGACTGATGAAGCTACTTTTGATGAGTTGAAGGAACGATTAAAGCCAATCTGCAAAAGAACGCTTCGCCGTCAGGTCTTGGAATATATCCGATATACAAACAGAATTGCTTTAGTCGAAGAGTTTTATCCTACTAACGAAGAGCAAAGACTATATGACCTTGTGACGGAGTATCTACAAAGAGATACGCTTTTCGCTCTTCCAGCAAGCCAAAGAAAATTGATGACGTTGATTCTGAGAAGGCTTTTGGCTTCGTCTACTTATGCGATTTCCGGCACCCTTGAATCCTTAGCTGCAAAATTAGACAACCTCATTAAAGACCAAGAGGTAAAAGATGCTGATTCGGAAATATCGGAAAACTTTGAGGCATTTGACGAATTAAAGGACGAGTGGGCAGAAGAAGAGAATGATATTGAAACTTCGTCAGGTTTTTCAGAACACGACATTTTAAAAATTAAAGAAGAGATGTCATCTCTTAAGGAATTTGAAGCTCTAGCCAAATCCATTCAAATAAACTCAAAAGGTCAAAAGGTATTCACCGCTCTGGATAAGGGATTTAATGAACTTCAAAGATTGGGCGCTCCACGGAAGGCTATTATTTTTACTGAAAGTACAAGAACTCAAGAGTATCTAAGACGCTTACTGGAAGAGAAGGAATATTCTGGAAAGGTTGTTCTTTTTAATGGGACGAATAATGATCAAAAATCCAGAGAAATATATAAGGCCTGGATTGAAAGGTATATCGGCACGGATAGAGTAACAGGATCAAGAACTGCCGATATGCGGGCAGCATTAGTGGATTATTTTCGAGATGAGGCAACCATTATGATTGCAACGGAGGCGGCCGCGGAAGGGATTAACCTTCAATTTTGCTCTCTCGTCATTAATTATGATCTTCCGTGGAACCCGCAACGCATTGAACAGCGAATAGGAAGATGCCACCGTTATGGGCAGAAATTTGACGTTGTAGTAGTAAACTTCTTGAATAAAGCTAACGCAGCCGATGTACGGGTTTATGAATTACTTGAACAAAAATTCAACCTGTTTAGTGGCGTTTTTGGGGCCAGTGATGAAGTTTTAGGAAGTATTGAAAGTGGTATTGATTTTGAAAAGCGGATCGCCGCAATTTATCAAAATTGCCGAACGCCAGATCAAATTTCCGAAGCATTTAATAATCTTCAAGCGGAACTGGAAGGGAGCATTTCAGAAAGTCTTAGCAAAACACGCCAGAATTTATTGGAAAATTTTGATGAAGAGGTTCATGAAAAACTAAGGATCAATCTTCAGGAAAGTAAAGACTATTTGTCAAAATATGAATCATGGCTTTGGGGAATAACAAAATACTACTTAGGCGATGACGCTAAATTTGCCGATGATGAACACTCCTTTTCGTTAAAACGAAACCCTTTCGATGGAGAAGTGATTTTTCCCGGCCCTTACCGAATAGGGAAAAATGTTGACGAATCCAATGTTTACCGTATCAGTCATCCACTTGCTCAGAGAATTATTGGCAAATGTAAGGGACTTGACCTTTCAGCAAAAGAACTCTCGTTCAACTATTCAGATTCAAATCTTAAGATCTCAATCCTGAACCCCTTGTTAGGAAAGTCGGGTTGGCTGATGGCAAAAAGGCTTACTGTTACAACCTTTGATACAGAAGATCATGTAATTCTTTCCGCTTTTACGGACGAAGGTCACGAGTTAGATACAGAACAATGTGTAAGGCTCTTCTCTGTCTACGCAGATGAAAACGGCTCTGATGTAAATCCAAATGAAGAAGAAGGTAGTCGCCTTCGATCCATATATGAAGGCAGGAAGTCCGAGATCATCGGAATTATTAATGTGAAAAACGCTGACTATTTTGATTTGGAAATTGAAAAGCTGGATAAATGGGGCGAGGACAGAAGAAGCTCCCTGAAACTAACATTGAAGGAGTTGGACGAAGAAATCAGAGCGTTAAAAAAGCAGGCTCGACTTGCACCTAATCTTCCGGAGAAATTGAAACTTGAGAAAGCAAGAAGGACTTTGGAAGCAAAAAGGGATGAAGCGTGGAAAGAGTATGACGGAGCAGCGAAAGAAATAGACCAAACGAAGGACAAACTTTTGGATCAGATTGAGAAAAAACTCGAACAAAACATAGAGGAAGACACTTTATTCCTTATTCGTTGGAAATTAAATTAACGCGTATGAGCCAAAACAATCCTAACGACATTCTTGCCGAACAAATCGCAAGCAAACTCCTTGAAGAAGGTTTGATTGACAAATCTTCAGAGAAAAAGTTCATTAAAGGGATTAGCCAGGGAGCTTATAAAGAAGCTGACTGGAAGACCCTTTTAGAAGAAGTTATTAATAAACCTAAACCGGATTCCGATGAAACTAAAAACACTGAAAATTGATTCCTTCCGGGGTGCAAGCAAACCCCTTGTTCTGGAATTTGACGGTGAGAAAACCGTTACTATGGTGTTCGGTGAAAACGGAAACGGGAAATCTACGATTACGGATTCTTTAGTTTGCCTGTGTACAGATGAACATGGATCGTTGGATGACAAGTCTTCAATAGATAAGTCATTTTATACCTCCATTTCAAGCAAACCCGCTGATCTAAAGATTGAGCTGAAAACCGATATGGGGGATTTTCAAGCAACTTTATCAGGTAAGAGCTTCGCAAAAAATCCTGCCGTGGGTCATCCCATTGTGAGACATTTAAGACGAAGCCAGATCACGCAATTTATCGAAGAACAACCGCACAAACGATACGAACAACTGCAATCGTTTATAGATGTAACTAATATTTCCAAGAGTGAGGATGCTTTAAGGAAGCTGAATAAAGAAACAGATGACGCGCAGAAAATTGCTATCAGTACATTAGCCAGTGCCATCGCAACGCTTGAGGAAACCTGGACGAATGAAGGAAAGCCTGAAAAGGATTGGGAGACCTGGGCAAAAAAGGAATCAGTCAGGGACATAGCGAAAGAAGAGGGAAAGCTTAAACAATTGGAAGATGCCACTACTAAGTGGAATTCTATAAAAGAGACAGAAGTAAAGCATACGAATGATGTTGCAGAGATTGGAAAAGCGAGGTTTGCAAGAGAAGCGGCAGAAGAAAAGATGAAAAAAGCTCAGGAAGGAAATGAAGACGCAAATACCGATCTTCTTTCTCTATTACAGTCTGCGCAGAAATTCATATCAGGGAAAGACGAGGTTAAGAATTGTCCTGTTTGTGAAAGTACCATCGAGAAGGAGAATCTCTTAAAGTCGATTGGTTCAAAAATTGAATCAATGAACTCATTTAGTGAGATCGTTTTAGCAGTAAAAAATGCACGATCAGCCGAAGATGGGAAGCAGAAGATTTTGGAATCAACCGTCTCTACATTTATTCAGAAAATTTCCATTTTTGAACAGACTGTTTCATCCATTTCCGCTAAACCATTTCCGGATATTGCAAAGCAATTATTCTTTATAAAATCTACCGAGACCAACGAACAGAAACTCCTGGGTTTTAGTAAAGTTTTTCCTGAAATTGAGAAAGAAATGGAAGCGCAGAAGCTGGAAGCGGAAAACATAAAAAAAGCTATAGGTCAGCATAATCTTATTAAGAACCAATACAATTCAATAGTGACGTCCCGTGAAAAATCAGCAAGCACTCAAAAATTGCTTGTTGCCATCGAAGGTACATTAAAAATTGTTGAAAAGGCCAGAAAGGATTTTGTTCAAAACGAGCTTGTATCTATATCGTCGGACGTAGACGCACTATATCAAAAACTTCATCCAAATGAGAGCTTGGGCGGCATTGCCCTTACATTAAAACAAACCACAAAAAATTCGCTGGAGCTTAGTGCCGACTTTTATAGCAAGTCAGGTATTACCCCGCAGTCCGTTTATAGCGAGTCCCATCTTGATACATTAGGAATTTGTGTATTTATTGCATTGGCAAAGAAATACGGGGCAGCCAATTCCATACTGATACTGGATGACGTTGTTATGTCCGTGGACGAAAATCACTTGGACAGGTTTATAGGGCTTTTGCATGATGAGGCCGATAATTTTGCTCATATAATCATTACCACGCATTATCGTCCGTGGAAAGATCGGTATAGATACAACCGGGCACCCAGTCAGAAAGTTCACTTCATTGAATTAAGACCCTGGTCATTAGGCAATGGGATCAGGGTTCAAAACGGAAAGCTGGCTATTGATGAATTGCGGCAGGCCCTTGCAGACAATAACTATTTTGACAGGCAGAAGATTACCAGTGTTGCGGGTGTGATACTGGAAAATATTTTCGATTATTTGTCTGTTTTGTTTCAATGCAGAGTGCCAAGAAAACCCAAAAACGACTATCAGCTACGGGAACTCCTGGATGCCATATCCAGCAAGTTGATGAACCTCTTGAAAGTAGAGCATTTAGGTAAAAACACATTAGGTAAATATGATGGCTCAACAATAGCCAAAACAGCGAACTTGAAAACATTATTGGATAACATAAAGCAGTTAGCTATAGTACGAAATTGGGTCGGGGCGCATTTCAATTACGATGGGTCAATGGTGAGCGATGCCGACGTAGAGCAGTTCGGCAAACTAACTTTGGAGCTATCTGAGTTAATAACATGCCCTGATTCCGGCAATTTCCCGGATCGGAATAAATCCGGTTCATATTGGGAAACGAAAAACGGATCAATCAGGCTATACCCACTCCAAGAACCATAATGACAAAAAAGAATACAACGATGTCGAATATTGAAAAGTTGCCATTGACGTCAATGGATATTAAGGATCATCAACTTGAGAAGCTGAAAGAACTATTCCCTGAAGTATTTACTGAGGGAAATAAAATTGATTGGGAAAAGCTCAAGCTCACTTTGGGTGAAAATGTTGATACGGGTAAAGAACGCTTTGGCATGAATTGGCCGGGCAAAGCGGATTGCTTTAAGACCATACAGCAGCCAAGCATTGCGACCTTAGTGCCGGATAGGGAAGAAAGCATTGACTTCGACAATACGCAGAATCTTTTTATTGAAGGTGACAACCTTGAAGTATTGAAGCTTTTGCAAAAAAGCTATTTGGGCAAGATCAAAATGATTTACATTGATCCGCCCTACAACACAGGCAATGATTTTATTTATCCTGATAACTACGCCGAAAATCTTAGCACTTATTTGGAATACACCGGTCAGGTAGACAGCGAAGGGAAGAAATTTTCAACAAATACTGAAACAGATGGGCGTTTCCATAGCAAGTGGATGAACATGATGTATCCAAGATTATTCTTTGCAAGAAACTTGCTACAAGAAAATGGATTAATTTTTATTTCTATTGATAATAACGAAGTTTCGAACCTTCGGAAAATTTGTGACGAAGTATTTGGCGAGGAAAACTTTGTTGAGCAAGTGGCTTGGAAAAATAAATATGGCGCTGGAGCAAAAACAAAGGGCTTTATTGAAGTGCATGAGTATATTTTATGCTATTCAAAAAGTCCAATTTCAAATATCGCAGCACCGCTTAATGAAGAGCAGATTAAGGCGTATAAAAACATTGACGATAAATACAATATTAGAGGAGGCTATATCACACAACCTCTAATGACTACCAGTATGGGCGATAGAAAAAATTTGCAATATTCTATTACTCATAACGGAGACGAAATTATACCTGAAAAACAGTGGGTTTGGGAAAAAGAAAGATTATTAAAGGCCATTGCAAATGACGAAGTTGTTTTTAACAAACAAGACAACGGCAAATATAGTGTAAGGTCGAAGCAGTATCTAAAAGATGAAAAAGGCAAAGTAAGAAGCGGTAAACCCATTTCATTATTTAACGGGCCTTTTAATCAAGAAGGGACGTCAGAAGTGAAGGAATTATTTGGATATGAGGCATTCTCTTTTCCTAAACCTGTTTCATTATTAAAATATCTCCTTTCATTTTCCATCAATGATTTCGATGATAAAGGCGGTATTGTCTTAGACTTCTTTTCAGGGTCAGGCTCGACTGCACAGGCTGTATATGAACTAAATATGGAAGATGGAGGAGAAAGGAAATTTATATGCGTGCAGCTTCCTGAGCTTATTGAAGAAACCTCGCAAAATTATCAAAACGGCTTACGAACCATTGCAGATGTCTGCAAGAGACGAATTAAGAAATCTGCAAAAAAAATAAAGCTTAATATTTCGAGTGATAACTCGTTATTCAAACCTGATTCAGGAAAAATTGACTTAGGATTTAAAGTTTTCAAACTTGAACAATCGAATTTCAGAATTTGGGATGCTTCAATTCAGAAAAACGAAGAGTCAATTCAGGCTGCGCTTGATCTTCATGTCAGCCATTTGTCATCAAATGCTCAACAAGAAAGTATTTTGTATGAAATTCTATTGAAGTCTGGTTTTGACCTAACCACTTCCATTGAGAAATTGGAGATTGAAAGTAAAACTGTTTTTAGTGTTGCAAGCGGTGAACTGTTGATCTGCCTTGAAAAGAACCTGACACGCGACTTAATCAAAGCAATCGCTGAAAAACAACCCACACGGGTCATTTGCCTGGATGAGGGATTCCAGAATAATGACCAGCTCAAGACAAATGCTGTTCAGATAATGAAAAGTAAGAATGTTGTAAGTTTTAGAACCGTGTAATAATGAAGATAAAATTTGATAGCGAACAGTTATATCAGAAGGAGGCGGTTGTTTCCATCGTCGATTTGTTTGATGGGCAGCCCTTAAATAAAGAGGATTTTACCGTTTCGATCAATACGACGATTGAAGCGGGACAGGGCAGTCTTTTTCAATCAGAACTTGGTATTGGTAATAATATTGTTATTAACCCTGACACTATTTACAACAACCTTGTCAAGGTACTTGATAAAAACGACCTTGATACGATTGAGAAGGCTGAGTTTCAGAAGAACGGAATGAATTTTTCCATCGAAATGGAGACTGGAACGGGTAAAACCTATGTTTATCTCAGAACGATTTTTGAACTGAACGTAAAGTATGGATTCAGAAAATTTATTATCGTTGTACCAAGTGTTGCTATTCGTGAAGGGACGCTGAAAAATCTTGAGATTACCAGAGAACATTTCCGCGCACTCTATAACAATGTGGAGTTCGAGTATTTTGTATATGACAGCAAAAGGGCAAACAGACTTCGACAGTTTGCCACTAGCAATCAGTTACAGATCATGGTCATCAACATTGATGCGTTCAGAAAAGATTTTTCTGATAATGAAGAAGGCAAAAAGAGTAACGTTATCTTCAAAGAAAGTGATAAATTATCTGGCAGAAAACCTATCGAGTTCATTCAGGCAACCAATCCGTTTGTTATTATCGACGAACCACAAAGCGTAGATAATACACCTCGGGCGCAGGATGCAATAAAGTCGTTGAATCCTGCTTGTATCTTCCGGTTTTCTGCTACACATAAAAACCTGTACAATCTTGTTTACAAACTTGATCCGGTTAAAGCCTATAAACTTGGATTGGTAAAGCAAATTGTTGTGGCGTCGGTAACGGGGGCTAATGCCCAGAATGACGCCTATGTAAAACTGCTTGAGGTGGATAACAAAAAAAGTATCCGCGCAAGAGTACGAATTCAGGTGCAGGGTAAATCTAAAGTTGCAGAAAAGGATTTTTGGGTAACTCAAAATAGCGATCTGTTTGCAATATCAAATGAACGTGAAGCGTATAGAAATGGCTTTGAAGTGTTGGATATTAACGCGGAACCCGGAAATGAATTCATAGATTTTACAGTCGGCAGGCTTTACAAAGGCCAGGAAAGAGGCGGCATAAAAGAAGATTTGAGTAAGGTACAGATACGCAATACGATAAAGAAGCATTTTGAAAAAGAGCTACAGGTTAAAGCCAAAGGAATAAAAGTTCTAAGCCTGTTTTTTATTGATAGGGTGGCGAATTACCGTGCTTATGCAGAAGACGGAAAGGCCCTGCGGGGGAAGTTTGCCGAACTCTTTGAGGAAAGTTATAGAGAACTTATCAAACTGCCTCAATATAAGCCTCTCGATTTTCACCCCATTGAAAAGGTGCATGACGGCTATTTTTCTCAAGATAAGAAAGGCATTCTAAAAGACACTTCCGGCACCACCCAGGCTGATGATGATACCTATGCCAAAATCATGCGGAACAAAGAGCAGCTTTTGTCGCTTGATGAACCCTTAAAGTTTGTTTTTTCTCACTCGGCTTTGCGTGAAGGCTGGGATAACCCAAATGTCTTTCAGATTTGTACGCTCAATGAAACGCGATCAGCTACCAAAAAGCGACAGGAAATAGGCCGGGGATTAAGATTACCCGTTAATCAGAACGGAGAGAGAGTGTTTGATGACAATATCAATAAACTCACCATTGTAGCCAATGAAAGCTATGATGAATTTGCCTCTCAATTACAGACTGAGTATGAGGACGATTGTGGTGTTACATTTGGGAAAGTTCCGAAGGTGGCTTTCAAAGGAATAACTCAATGGTTTGGTGAGCAAGAAATAAACTTTACCAAAGATCATTCAACAGAGATTTGGAGTAGTTTGGTTGAAAATGGGTTTATTGATAAGAGCGGAAAAATTTTATCTACATTTCAGCCTTCGGTAGATGGCTTTACCCTGAAACTTCCAGAGAAGTTTATTACGGCAGAGGCGGAAGTAATCTCCGTTCTGCAAAATTACCAATTAGAGCGGCATATCAAAAAAGACGAAGAGCCGAAACGCTTAAAGATAAACAAGCAGGTATTTCTCGACCCGGAATTTGAAGCGCTTTGGAGTAAAATCAAACACAGAACTACTTACCAAGTAGAATACAGCACTGATACATTGATAAAAAATTGCATTGAATCTATTAAAAAACTGGAAGCGATTGAACCAGTCACCGTAAGTTATCGGGAAGCAGAAGTAGATGTAGAACTTAAGGGCATTGTTGTTAATGAAGTGAGGGCAAATTATCACAAGGTCATTTTTACGGGGGGATTGCCTGATATTATTGCCTATGTGCAAAAGCAAACGGAATTAACAAGAAAAACGATTGTTGATATTATCAAAGGGGGCGGTCGGCTTTCCGATTTTCTGGTGAACCCGCAACGCTTTATGGATGAAGTTTCCGGGGTAATTAACCGGGAATTGTACAAGTTGATGATAGACGGAATAAAATACGAAAAACTCACCGTTGGTCAGACAGAATGGAGTATGCAATTATTCCGTGATGACGAATTAAAGGATTATTTCGAAGAATGCCTTGAAGTTCAGAAGTCCGTGTTTGATAAGGTTGTTTACGATAGTGAGATAGAAAGAAAATTTGCGGAAGAGCTTGATAAGCGAACGGACATAAAGCTTTTCGTGAAATTACCGAATTGGTTCCGAGTGGA
Source organism: Chitinophaga pollutisoli (assembly GCF_038396755.1). Classification (NCBI taxonomy): domain Bacteria; kingdom Pseudomonadati; phylum Bacteroidota; class Chitinophagia; order Chitinophagales; family Chitinophagaceae; genus Chitinophaga; species Chitinophaga pollutisoli. The sequence continues at coordinate 3,009,117 of NZ_CP149822.1, forward strand.
AACGCCTATTGGTCAATACAATCCCGATTGGGCTATTGTTAAACATGAAGACACGACAATTTATCTAGTTCGAGAAACTAAGGGGACTAAAGATTTTGAGAAACTACGCAACTCCGAAGCTGATAAGATACGATGTGGACGTAAGCACTTTGAAGCTCTGAATGTGAACTTCAATGTTGTTACTAGTTCACAAGAAATTTGAATTGAAATGATGCAGACTTAAACACCATTATTTGAAAAATCTGATTATTTATTCACTTATAAAAGGAGTACACAAGCAGTGTACAAGCATACAAAGTAGAATAAAAATACACTACTGATTTGTCAGAACTAAGCGTCGATAAAAAATTGCAGATATTCCGCTCCCTTTTCAGGGGGCGCGAAGACGTATTTGCAATTCGCTGGGAAATACCCGCCAGTTCGCCAGGTGGGGAAGCTAAAAGCGGCTATATGCCTGCTTATTTTTACGACCCTTACCGATACAGGACTCATAAGATGAAAGGAGGCACTTTTCAATCTTACGCTGATAAAGAATATCTACCGCTTACGAACGACCAGCTTACGAAACATTTGAATGGTGAGCATCTTATAGGGATATACCCGCTATTGCAAGACAATACCTCCTGGTTCATTGTTGCGGATTTTGATGAGCAGAACTGGATAGCCGACAGCAAAAAATTTCTAAAATGCTGCAAAGCCAGAAACATACCTGCATATCTGGAACGTTCACGTTCGGGTAAAGGGGGCATGTATGGGTGTTTTTCAGCCAACCTTATGCAGCCATTAAGAGCAGAAAGATATTCCTATCGCTCCTTACTGAATCGGGAGTGACTTCGGTATTTGATAAGAATTCGAGCTTTGATAGGTTATTCCCAAATCAAGATACACTTTCCGGGAAAGGACTTGGCAACCTCATAGCGTTGCCATTACATAAGCGCGCTTTAGACGAGGGAAACAGTTGTTTTATTGATCCCGAAAATTTGATGCCATTCCCCGATCAATGGAATTTCCTTTCAGCGATTGAAAAGGTGAACACCAAGCTGCTAGAGGAGATATATAACTCTATTTGGAGTGTCGGTAGCAGTAAAGCAATAATCAATGACCTCGGAGGTAATAGCGAACTAATGGTATCATTAGATAATGCTTTACGGTTAAATCGCTCAGCAATACCGCTTACGCTCATCACCTTTCTTAAAGAAGAATTGAATTTCGCCAATTCAGAATTTATCATCAAAAAGAAAGCTGGGAGAAATACATTTGGGACAGGACGATATTTCAGGTTTATAGAGGAAACAGAGAACGAAGTTGTTTTACCACGAGGCTTTGCCGGCAAGTTACTGAGATTTTGTAAAGATACCGGTATTGCTTACACCTTTAAGGACAAAAGACAAAAAAAAGCTGCCACTTCATTAAACTTTCAGGCAGCACTGAGGAGTTACCAGGTTCCGGCTCTGGAAGCAGTAAGCAAGAAGGATATGGGTGTGATTGTTGCGCCACCAGGATCGGGAAAAACTGTAATCGGGTTAAAAATCATTGTAGATAAGCAACAACCTGCATTAATAGTGGTTCATCGGAAACAATTGATGGATCAGTGGGTAGAAAGAATTGAGGCCTTCTTGGGGATTCCCCAACACGAAATAGGGAAGTTAGGAAAGGGGAAATCAAAGATTGGTAAACACATTACCGTGGCTACTATTCAAAGTCTGGCTAAAGAAATAGAAAAAGATGCAGCATTAAAAGATACATTCGGCACAATATTGATTGACGAATGCCATCATATTCCGGCTGAAAGCTATAGAAGAACAATTCACCAGTTCAATAGTCATTATTTGTATGGACTGACAGCCACGCCTTTTCGAAAATACAATGACGGGAAACTGATTTTTATTCACCTGGGGGAAATAATCGCCGAAATTACAGCACAGCAAACCGGCAGGCATAAGCTGGCTTCAATTGTTGTTAGAAATACTGGCCTGGATATTCCATTCAATACAAAAACAGACAGGTTTGAAACATTGTCCAAGATTCTGGTACATGATTCTTCCAGGAACAAACTGATTTTGAATGACATCACCAATGAATTGAACAGCGGTAAAAAGGTGGTTGTTCTAACAGAACGAAAGGAACATATTGATTCACTACATCAATATCTTAAACAGTCGTATGAGGTCGTTACATTAAGTGGTGAAGACTCGGAAAGCAATAGAACTACAAAGTGGAAAATATTGAATTCAGGTAATTATCAGGCTTTAGTCACCACAGGGCAATTTTTTGGAGAAGGAACTGACCTTCAAAATGCGTCGTGTTTGTTTCTGGCATATCCCTTTTCTTTTGAAGGAAAATTGATACAGTATATCGGAAGGGTACAGCGATCAGAAATTACGCCAATTATATATGATTACCGGGATATTAAGATTGACTATCTCAATAAGATATTTCTAAAAAGAAACACCTATTATCGAAAACTGGAAAGACAGTCAAACTTATTTGAAGATCCTATTGAAGAGAAGAGTACCACTGCTGTTAAAAAAGCAATTGTAACTATTGACAAGGGAATAAATGTGGCTATTGAATCGCTGGAGTTCAGATATGGCAGTATTGTTTTTGAATACCCGGCCACCGAATTGAATCTTAAGATAGAATTCGAAATTCAGCATGATGATATTCGGCCTGAATTTGAAGTCTTGAAGCCATATTTTGCCAAAGCGTTGAAATTGAAGCATATTAAGGTGTCTATATATGCAGAAGTAGAAAATGGACAATTGGTATCACAATTGGCGTCATCGGAGGATATCAAAAAAATTGACCGGCAGGTTATCGAAGGAGTTCGCTTTCAGTTTGTTACCAAACCGTTGCTTGGGCGGATCAATCCCAATAACAAAAGCGATGAAAATATTCAGCTTCAAACAAAACATCCTCTATATGAATCCGGGGAAGAACTATTGGAAGATATGCTAAAGCATACTCAATTCAAACACCATAGACATCTGCGATTTCTAGCCGATAATCATGCAGGACATTTGGTAAAGGTGAGGTTTATATTACAGCCATTTTCCTTTGTGTTTCTTCTGGAAGGGCCGGAACAGTTTCACATTGTTTTAGAAACGCTCGATACAGAGGAGGCCAGCTATCTTTGGCATTTCCCCAAGAGAATTTCCGAGTTACCTCTAAGGTTAAAAGAAATAGACAGTTATTTGGATATTATCCGGAAGCAGGGTCGGCAGAGATTTCTAACGGCTCCGCCCGAAAATTTCAGCCGTATTCTCCACGATTATTCCGATGAGCAAAAAGGGTTTATCATTTGGAAAGATATGCTGAGTGAGAAATTAGTTTGACTTCCTACCCGCCGCCTCTTCCAACCTTTTAGCCTCATTCTTCAGCCGTTCCGCTTTTTGCAGTCGCTCAAAATTGACCCTTCGCTGCTCTTCTGTTTCCAAAATAGATTTCCTGAGATCAGGATCTACCTGGTATAAGCTGTCTGCCCGGTCAAGAGAAAGCTGTAAAGAGTGGTGTGCAGTGTCCAGTCGTAGCATCCGGTATTTGGTATCGTTGGCTATGTACCCGTCCAGCTTCTGACCTGTTATATACCAACCGGTGCTTGCAAAACAAAAAGCCAGGAATAGCCCGGCAGTTACCCAAGCCAATTTAGGTATATGATGCAGGGTTTTAACAGTAGCCGGTTCTCTCAGCAACTTTACGCCGATGGTTAATTGTTTTGAAAACTCCTGCATTTCTCTGACAGGGAAACGGACATTTTTAATCTCTGCCTTTAGTTCGTTCATGCCGGTTTTCAACTGCTGTATGTCCTGTCTGTTATCCGGGATGCTGCCGATCTGTTGTGCCATATCGGCAATCTTTTTGTCCTGGGCTTCTATTTTCTTCAGCGCCGCTTCCATAAAGGCTGCATTGCTGTCATTAACCTGTTCATTCATCTTCATAACTTTTTATAGTGAACCGATGATGTTATCGTTTGGGCCGCCGGTTTTGTTTGCGCTGCCCTCGCAGATAACCTTCCAGAGTAAATTCATAAGGTACCTGTTCATGGGTATCTTCCGGTTTCAGCAGGTCATCTATGATACCGGCTGCACCTTTCATTAGTTCAGTGGTCAGCGCCGACAGATCATTTTTCTGTTCTTCTTTGGGCACTGTACGCCGCCGCCTGGTAAGGGACAGCTTTTGTTCTGGTTGTTGGACCTGTTGTTGCTGCCGTACCGGTCGCGGCTCCTGCAGATGTTCCTTTTCTTGCAGGGCAAGTGATTTTCGCAAACCCGCCAGTGAAAATTTGCGATCAACCTGGCTACCCTTAAAACTATATTCGCCAATTTTAAAACTAATACCCTGCTTTTCCTGGGTTTGCCCTTTATACTTGTACAAGGTTTCAATACGCTGCTGCTGTAACCGGGTTTCCAGTTCTTCCAGGGTTTGGCAATGGGGCAAGTTTTCTGCAATCGCTGTATAAATTTTATATTTACCGGCCTCCAGTTCATTCATGGCTTCCAGGTGGGTAAGCTGCAGGTTCTTCTTTATAGCGGGAATCAGCTTATATTCTTTTGTCAATGCCTGCGCTACCTTTTTACCCCGTAATCCTATCCAGCTATCAGAAATAACCTCGCCATCATTGTTTACCATGTTGGCTACAATATGCAAATGCAGGTGGGCTTTGTCGGTATGTTTGCTCACTACGTATTGTGTGTTGGTAATGCCTAACCGTTGCAAATACTTCCCGGCAATCTCGGTCATGATTTCATCGGAAGGATTTTCACCGGGGTAGAAACTCAAGATACCATGAAAGCAGGCCAGTTCTTTGGACGGGTGAAGCTGCCGTTGCCGTTCAAAATCTTCGGCCATCAGTTTAACATCATGGCTCCTTACGCCTTCGGCGATCAATATTTCAGCACCGGGTTTGTTAGCAATGTAATTGCAGGTATGATAAAAGGAACGGGCCGGAACCGGTTTACTGATCATGGCGTTAGTTTTTTAAGTATTACATCCAACTGGTCACGGAAATGTTCAAAGTATAGCATTGCCTGTAAAAGTCCCTGCTGGTGGCAGGCTTTGGTAAGCTGGTTGATATTGCCCGACATACCAACTAACTGCCTGACAAAATGCCCTTCTTCTTCGGTTAGCCGGGCCATTACCCTCCCGTTGATGGTTATTTCCCGGATATAGTTGGATATACTTATACCTGCCTGCGCAGCTTTCTCCTTGATAACAAAGTATTCCACCCGGCTGTAACGGACAGCGGCCCGTACTTCCTTTTTTACCTGTTTGACCGGCCTGCCTGCCTTCTTTTTTTCCTATTCACAGTTTCCATAACACATATTTTTTTGTTCCAAAACCGGACATCAAGGCCGGTTCCCCCACTGCGACCAACGGGAGCGGTGGGCAAGCGTTGTTGTCGAACCGTTTTTTGTTCGACAACAACACCGCTTGCCTTAAACCGGAGGTTTAAAAACTGCCCTGCAAATCGCTACTGCTCTCGGTAATAGCAAAGCGGGGAAAAGTCGCATTGCCTCCGATAATCCTACCGGCTTCATTTACTGGTTTCCTGGTTGAAAACTTTCGGGTTGTCCGCACCATATTTCCGGAGGTTCGCTTTCAAATTCATCCAAAGCTGGATGTTGAAGTCGGCCAATTCCATCAGATCCTCCCGGTCAAGCTTGTGTGGATTGGTTACCTGGCCCGCCTCCTTTCCTCCAGGCTGGCTTTCGGTGAAGGAATAAATATTGGGTGCATACCCTTCGCCAATCTCCAGGCTTTTGGAAATAGCGAGGCTGCTGCCGTAAAGTTTCAGGAGCTTCCCACTGGAAAGAGAAAGCGTTTTGCGTTTCAAATCTGCCATCTGTTTCGGTTTAATAATTATGAAATAGGTTTACTAGATCATCCGTCTGAAGACCCTAAATGCGCTTACCCTTCTTGTTCTGGGGGCTACCCGGTGGAGGATGGTGGACATCCTGCATCATCTTCCCTGACTGTCGGAGGATCGATTGTTCCTGCTCCAACTTTTGAAAGTTCTGGATCAGCCAATCGTTCAGGTCATTACTCCCGGTATAGAGCTGACTTCCGTCCCGAAATTGCGGTCCGAACATCAATGCCTGCCCGGTACATTGGCGCCCAGCGGTGTCCCGATCCAGGTAGAGGGTGACCCCGGCATGTCGATCCATGATAGATCTGTGCTTTGGGAAATAGGCGAGGGAATTCAAGATTAGGAAATTGCTTGGTGGTTGGGGACGGTATTGCCCCAGGGTAAGAAATGATAGGAAATCGAAGAAGCCTTCAAATACCGCCAGATCATTGCACCCCTGATCCAGGAAAGTGGACGCCTTGGGCGAACTACTGCCTTTAAAATGTGCATTACGAAGTTCAAAGCCGCCCTGGTCATTCTTAAACCCGATGGCAAAAAAGTGCCGACCGGATAACTCAAACTGCACTTCCTGGCAATAAACTGCCGCGATTGACAAAGGGATTTTGCGTTCCGCCAGGTAGCGGGAAAGCTCCGGCGATGCCAGCGGGCCGGCGAACAAAACGACAATCCCTTTCTTTTCACCAGCCCGGCTGGTCGAGGGCTGAACGGCTGATGGAATAGAAATCTGGCTGCGTTGTTGGGGACGATTAAAAGAAATGTAGGGTTTCAGCCTCTCCAAAAACTCCCGGACATCGCATCGGAAATACGCTATCCCGAAATCAATAATGGTCCCTCCCTGGCCGGTTCCATGATCGTACCATACACCCTTTGCCCTGTCGACCTTAAAGGAGGGGGTATGCTCTTCCCGTAATGGAGATCGGTACCAGTATTCCTGCCCGCGGATCTTTTCCGGGTAAAATCCCAGGAATGCGAGATAATCCACCTGGTCGAGCATTTTCGCTTCCTGGGTGGTTACCCTATTCATGGCCGTACGTTTTACCCTGGGATTTACGTTTCTGCTTGAGGTATTCCAGCACTTCAGAGCGCAGGAAATATACCCGGCCACCCTGTTTGTGAAAGGGCAGGCCCTGCTTCATCCATTCATGGAGGGTTACCAATGATACCCGGAAGATACCGGCGATTTCCTTGCGTGTAAGCAAGGGCTCCTGTTGCGGATCGGCAGTCGCACCCTCTTTTGCCGGAAGGTTCTCCAGGCATTCTTTCAGCGCCTCTCTGATCCACCGCCGGAAATCGTTCTCGTTGGGAATAAATAAAGTGTCCATAAACTTTCTGTGTTATGGACGCAAGATGGGTTAAGCGGGAAGGGAAGTCAATGCCGGATTGGTCATGGATTTTTATCTATTGGAAGTCAATAGGTTCGCAGGCATTCAGTGGCATGAATATGAATTAACTAAGGTAGATTATGCCTTATCCGTAGAAGAATTCTTCCAGAGCCTGGATCAACTTTTGGACTTTGGGGTCGTTATTTTTAAGTTTTGCGATGCTCGCTTTGGCATTTTTTTCGACCGTATTGGGTTTTTTATCGGAAAAATCTTGGAAATGGTGCCGGAGGATCGCCGCCAGGTTAATATTGCTGAAGCCGCTGAAGAGTGCTTCCGTTCTATTTTTAGGGTTATTGAGATGCTGTATTATATATAGTAATTGCACCAGCTTATCCTCGTGGTTTTTATTATTCAGGCTGATGCTACCGGTCGGAAGCAGATTTGTGGCGCTCTCCAATCGGGCAATCGCATCGTCAAATTTGTGCTCCAGTTTATCTGTCAGATTATCCAGTCGCTGTTGCGCCTCCTCGGCTTTGCCCGCCGCCTTACTGTCGATCACCAGTTGGAGATCCCGGGAAATATCCTCCCTGGTTAACTCGGCATCTGCCCGGAATAGTTGCTTTTTCTCCGCCACCCAATCGGCGGCTGATTCCAGTTTGATTCTTCGTTCCTTACTGGAGCTTTTCTTTAACCTTTCTGTCAATTGCCTGTCGAGGTATAATATAAAGGTGTTTTTCTCGGGGAAGGCATCAAAATGGAAGTCGAGGTATTTATAGATATCCTCCCCGGTGTATTCGAATAGCTTGTTGAACACCTCATTGTTGTATCGAACAGCGAAAGGCTCTTTGGGAAAGTAAAGGTGGTAGTCCTGCTGGTAGGGGCCTATTTTATATTGGAAATAAGCAATAAACCCTCCCGGCTCCCCGGTATAGGCAGATCTCGATCCGAAATCGGCCAAAATATTACGGAATAGCATATTCGAGGAAAGCCAATTTCTGAAGTTTCCCATGACCCTATGATTTGTTCTGCTGAAATTTAAGAAATCCGGGGCAAAGGAAATCATTGTTAGGAGCAAATGAACTCAATCGTCTTCCGTGAATGTATTCCGCCGATTTTGGAATTTTATATATTTCCCGAGGGCAAAAAGAACCTTATCAACATGATAAGTGTATTCAGGATCTTGCCGCAACTCGAAGGTTAGTTTTTCTGAGAGCCATTCCTTGTATCGGGCAATTAATCCAATTTCCTTCTTTGTAATTACTTCCAACTTTTTATAACGCTCAACAACGGTAGAATTCCCTCTGAATTCATACACGGCAAAAGCACGTAAAACATGTTGGTCGATAATCGGCTCATTAGATTTTCCACTAAGAAATTTGCCATATTGGTGAAAAACTATTCCCTGAACAGCTGAATCCTCTGATTGAGCCAAAACTCCCGCAACAATGTGCTTCAATTTCTTTAAGTCACCATTTTTCCAAATGAGGGAGTAAAGGAGCTTTTCCATAGCACTAAATCCGGAAATATCAAGAACAGTGTAATCATCTGCCAATACTCCTTTTCTCCTCAGCTCTATGATTTCCTCCCGTGCAATTTTGAAAGGAATTTTGGGATAAGTCTCCTCTGAGAAATAGAAGCTATTGCTAATGTTATGACCAACTAACAATCCGTCTACTTCGTGAGTATTTTTGCATTTCATTAATTCGTCAAAGACACTTAATAGCCGTTCCATTTTTGTAATTATTTATTGATCCGTCACCGCCGCCAAATTATTCTTCAAAACCCTTCAAGATTTCCCTTACCAGGTCGGTGCATTCCTTCACCGAAGTATTAAAATATTCAACCATAATTGCCGCCATACGACTTTCCGCCGGCTCGCCTGCATTATTGGCTAGTATTCGCTGAATTCTTTCCTGGAGTTTATCATTCCTGTCAGCGATTTTCTTTATTAACCGACCTATTACCCTGGCGGAGATCAATTGCAAATCTGCATCGTCGCCTTCAAATAAATCACTGTGCTCATCCCAAATTAAGTTGTCATTCATTGAGAAGAAGTGGCTAATGATATCGCTAATATCTTTGATATCATCTCTTCTCACTTCCGGCCTATCATCCCAGGCAATTAATTTGAGTACAATAATTCCCGGGAGGGTACAAACTTTGAATGGGCTTACATCCTGCATTTCAATTTCAGGCAGGCCTTCATCATAAATTTCCTTGAACCCATCTACGTTAACGCTCGTATAGCCCGTTCCTTCAACCGTTACACGTCGATTTTCGTCCTCAATGTTGCCAAAGGGCAATAAGTCTACCTGGGTACCATCCTTCCATAAAAGGACAAAGGCATTGCCTTTATATGCCTCGAAGTCCTCCTCAGATATAAAATATTCTTTGATTGCCTCATATATCCCTTTGTCATTTATAAAAACGGCAAAGTCAATGTCGCGTGTAGCTCTTCGGGGAGAAATGTTATTGATTCCCGACATCCACACATTCCGACTTACTGCTCCTACCAGGTAAAAATCAATTTCAAATTTCTTAAAGCCGCGTTCTAACGCCTGGAGCATATCAGCCAATTCAGGCCTTAAACGCAATTGTTCAAAACTTATCTTGTAAAAACTCATTGTAAATTTTTTCAGCGGTTTCCATACATCTTCTGTCTCCGGTATTTATAAGATCAACATAGACTAGCAATGGGGGAGCAACGTTACTGTTCGTTTCATCGCTATTCCAAAACTTTTTGTACACTTTTATGTAACCATTGGGATCTGGAAGGAATCGATAATTCTTGATTAATTCTGGTTTTGCCTCTGTTGTGTAAAGGGTGAATATCTCTGGTTGCAGATAGTTCGTAAGCAAATCGCCTCCTGGCTCCCCTCCCCACCAGCTTTTGCTGTCATTGAGTTCAATTTGATTCCACTTTGCCGCCTCGGTTTGATTGATAAACCGAAATGTTCCGACAAGCAGGCTTGGCTTTAGTTTATGTTCGTAAGCATCCATCCATTTGGCTAGTAGCTCCCTTTTTCTGTACAACTGATATTCGTCATCATTGATTTTTAATAAGTACCCCTGTTGCTTTAGATCGGTCATTATGAAATTAATATTGCCAAAACTGATTCCTGTTACCTCTGCAATATTCCTATAGGTGGTATTGACCAGTTCGGGCATTAGTAGAAAGTGAAATACAGCCTTCAAACCTGTTTTGGCAAAGGCCCGGCCCAATTTTTCGTCTTCTTTCATGATTGGCTTTTTCCCCTCCAGCCAGATGAAAAGATCTTCTACTCTATAGTACATGTTCCCGCTGGTTTCCAGATAAGCAATCCCCTTTTCCTTTAGTTCTTCCTTTATTTTTGGAAAAATGTTATCCGCAACCACCATAAGAGGATGATATTTCTTAGCCAGCATTTCAATTTCTGGTAATTGATAATTTCTCAGCTCTCTTTTTGCTTCTATATAAACTCGGTGTTTCTTACCATTATATTTGAATTCCATTGCGGCATCAAGACCCTCAGTCGTAGGCCCCTCAGTGAGCTTTGCCTGGATTTTTGTTTGTTCTTCCCATTGTTCAACCGCTTCGTGTATTATTGTTGCTATTTCCCTCATGTTTGTAAAATTTTATGTTTTACGTAACGCAAACATCTATATTTTGCAAACAAAGGTAAGGTAAATCCACCAATCTGCATGCAAAAAAGCCTTGTTTGCGTAACGTAAACATAAATAAAATGCAAACATAATCGTAACTATCTGAATAACAATATTATGGCAACTAGCATTCGGCATATTACTTTAAATTATATGTAACCAGTGTCTTCTTTGTTCACATTATTCGTATGTTCACTAAAAATGAACAGCGCCAAAAAGTGAACAATCAAACACTCCAATCCCCCGTGAAATATGTCATTTTTCCATTCCCTCCTTAAAAGCCACCAAACGCTGCGAATACTCCTTCTTAACCGATTTTTCGAAACTATCCAGGTAGCTCTCAGTCGTCTTCATGCTGGTATGACCAAGCGATTCCTGGATAAACTCCGTACTTACGCCAGACCGCTTTAAGATCGTCGAGAATGTGTGCCTGGCCACGTAGGTCGTCACTTTTTTCTCGATACCCAGCTTCTTCCGGATCTTCGCCATCCAGTCATTAATCGCCTGGACAAACAATTCGCATAACTCTACCTGGCGCAAAGGTGTAACATTATGCTCCATCCAGGGAAAAATGTAATTCTCCGGGCTCTTGTCTTTATTCCCCCAGTAGTCAATAATCCGCTGCATGTCCTCTGAAATAAAGACCGTAATGGGTCGGGGATCAAGCCTTGTAGAGTTTACTGTCTTGGCCCGTTCAAAAACGAGATAATCACCGTCGATATTCTTGTATTTAAGGTGCATGATATCAGTAGGATTGATTCCATTCGCCAAGTAAGAAAACAACCAAAAATCCTTCGCTTTCCGTTCCCGCTCATTTTCGGGCTGATAATAATATATCTTACTCACATCCTCCAGCGTCAACGCTTTTTTGATATTCCGAGAAGATGGCGGTTGATAAAGCCTCCGGCCAAAAGGATAACAGTTCTCCCGCTTAATGATTCCTTGGAAAATGGCCTCATTAAAGGCGGCACGCAGGCAACGGGTGTAAATACCGACGGTGGTCTTAGAATATTCATGCTCCAGCAACCAGGCCTCAAAACGCTTCAGATAGATGACATTAATATCAACGAACCGTACATTACCGCTGAAGCGGGCCAGTATATTGTACGTAGTCTGGTAATGGACAGCCGTCCGGATGCGGTGCTCGTTTAAAAGTTTGCTGATATAAAATAGGAATACCGCCAAGATCGTGTCTGGCTCGGGCTTAGGCAACCGGAAAATAGGGAAGCGGTTATCATACATCACCTGGTTGAAAGGGTGGTTATCGAGTTCCGCGACTTCTTTGATCGCCTTCCGCTGGTGAAAAGAAGGATTGTTTAGGATAAACGCTTTCTCGAAACCTTCCAACGTGAATGGCTGCAATCCTGCCGCCGCTTCCTCGGCATTTCGCTGCAATTGCTTGAGGGTTTCTTGCATCTTTTTCAGGCACTCTGATTTTTGCCTAGAGGACAAAGCCTTGAATTCTTCCTCGCTCAAGTCGTAAACCGTCTGATAGCGGCGAGGTTTGCGATTAAAAATTGCCAGCAGCTTCACCGGAAACTTTCCCGTTTTTTTAGCCCGGCGGGTGTCCAGGCTGATCGAAATACTCAATGACATCTTGACTAAATTTTCAGGTTCACAATGGCTCTCCGGCCTCCAAAATTTGCCAACAATTTGCCAGCAAAGTCCCCGTTAAAGGGCCTTCGGACGGCTTTTGTCAAATTAGTCAAAAAATATTAAACGATTGATAATTAAATAGTTAAGTTAAATCAAGTTCACCCTGGTTAGCCCTGATTAGGCCTTTTCAAGGGCTGTTAATCAGAGGGTCGTTGGTTCAAGTCCAACAGGGGGAGCGGAAGAAAAGAAAAAGGATCGCGAGAGCGGTCCTTTTTCTTTTCTTCTGCGCATCGTGGTGGTTTACTGGCTCCTCTAAGCCACACTCTTCACATTGTAAGATATTGTTGGTTAAATCGGATAGGCTCCGATTTCCTAGTAATAATTTTACAAAGCCAAAACTAAATAATATCAATAACCAGACTCTCCTCTGCCCTATTTCCTATACTTGCGCGAATAACTCTTCGTAGTTCCCTCGCTTAATCTACCTTCCATCACCCGAATCAGTGTACAGCCATTTTCTTTATATACTCTTCCCTTTTCAATTGATTCGACAAAACCCGATCTCTTCACCATTTTTACCCGCAAGGCCAACAATACCATCCCCTTCCACCGGGGCGGGAAGCAGCGAACGGCTCTTCGGTACTTTAATTATTTTGCACCGCAACAATGTTTATACTTTTTACCACTCCCGCATTTGCAAGGAGCATTTTGACCTTGCCGGGGCCGATAATAGCTGCCCGCCTGATGATGTTTTCAGCATAGGCCTGGCGGTGAGGTTCAAAATATTGATAAATAGCGGGCACTGCGCTTTCTATTGCGTCGAGCAGCTCTTCGCGATCCGCAGCCGATTTGGGTGCCGAAGAAGTACGTAACGCGGGGTCGGGGACGTTTTTATGTCGAATTCCCATCCCCATCAGAAAGCCTTTGGCCCAATCGTTCCCATATACCACCCCGTCTGCATGCTCTTGAAAAAATGCCAAAAACGCCATATCCTCCGATAGCATCGATACGATCACATTCCAATGACGGATCAGCGTTCGTAATACAACCTCCGCTTGTTGTTGTGAATCAAAGTTGGCTTCACCGAATATTACCAGCATATATTCACTGGGCAGTACCGTCTCCGGACCGCAGTTCATAGCAGTGAAAAATCCATCTATCATCTCCGGGTTCATGGCTCCCTGTCCCTTCAAACTTTCAATGTTTTTTATCAACTACTGGTATTCGTCTTCGGTTGGCGGGATATTTATTTGCATAGCTTTTGCAAATTAAAAAAGCCATATGCAATTGCCAAAAGCATTCCACTCCAGGCTTCCGCCCTGTCATCTGACACCCCTGCTCCGCCAGCTTCCCGCTGGCTGGAGGCACTAAGGCCGAAACGCCGGTTATCTCCAGCAGGAATCGCAGCGTATCCACCATGCTTTATGCGCAAAAAGCCGGCCACGCCCTTCAGCGCAGCCGGCTCTTCTTTTTATTCTCACGATCCTATATCGCCGGATCCTGCGGCGTATTCGGATTATTATCCCGCTCGCTTAACGGATACGGATAGAAATTCCGGTTCCGCTCCTCACCGGGCTGGTTCGGGCCCGGACGGTTAAACCGGCGGCTATCCTCCAGTTCCTGGCCGCTGACGAACATCTCCAGCCTGCGCTGTTTATAAATATCCGTAAGAATCGCGCCCTGGGTCACCGCACCGGCATAGGGCGCCTGATTCGCGCCAACACCGTAACATCATCCGCGGCTTTTTTGGTCCGTATGGCATTCAACGCCACGATCGCATTGGGGAACTGCTGCTGCCGCGCGTAGTTCTCCGCGATGATGAGCATCATCTCTCCCGGCAGGTACACCGGGTAAGATGCCACGTTGTTCAATGCGAAAGCCTTCAGCGGATAGATGGTTGCCGCCGTCTGGCTGATATAAAACTCCACCCGCGGATCGCTGGCCGCGGGAACCGGGGCCAACCTGTTACGCAATCCCAACGAGGAGTCGATCGCGCCGAAAACATTCCGCGTGGCCGCCAAATCGCCAACCGGGTTGGGCGTTGCCGTGGAGAAACGGAACTCGGAGCGTTGCTCCCGTTCCACTGTTGATGTAAGCCTCTCGGGGTTTAGATTGTTTCCAATCCCGCCGCCCGGTAGCGCTTCAGGAGATCGTTGCCTGGGTTCAGTTCTGTTATTATGGTATCGATGCTATTGATATTACACACTTTGAGCCGCTGCGCGGTATTGATCTTTTCCGAGATCGCCAGGGAAACCACCCTGGTCGAAGATTCGATCATCGCTTTTTTGATCTGCACCACATCGCGGTCGTTGTCGGTAAGCCCGGCATGGAGGTCGATGGCGTTGTTGCCCAGGAAGCAGAGATCCGCTTTCACCTGCCGGATCTGCTCGATCGCGGCGCCGCCGACGGTAATCTTCGAGCTTTTCAGCAAGCGGTCGCCGATGAGAATGACGTCGATGTTGGGATGCTGGGAATATTCGTACGCCACCGGTAGGCTGCCGGTGAAAAACGTCGCATGCAGCGCGGGCGGAAGGGCGCGCGCCATTTCCAGGATGGTGGTGCCGCCGGTTGTGAGCACGAACATACCGTTTTTGGATAAGTTGTGCGGCTTTCTGCGCGATTATTTTCTTCTCCGTGGGAGCGTATATGTCGGTAGGACTAAAAGCATTATGGAAAGATTTGAAAAGCGCGCCGCCATGTACTTTGATAATCCTGCCGGTTTCGGCCAGTTCGTTCAGATCCCGCCGGATCGTGTCTTCCGACACGCCTAGCCTGCCCACGAGGTAAGTCGTGAGCACTTTGTTATGGAGATTAACTTCATGCAGGATCACGTTGTGGCGCTCTTCCTTCAGCATAAGCGGGGCAGGTTGGTTGATATGCCGAATTTACCGAAAAAAGCACCGGATTCCCGCATAAAAATGCATTAAACGGTCAAAAAACACGCATGTAGCCGCATTAATTATGCGTTTTGCAAGGCAAACTTATCCAGATGGCGCGCATAAAGCCGGCAAAGCGTTCTGATTTAAGTATCTTGGGGCCAGCTATTTTGAATTGTTAAGAGATATGAAAGTCAGCTTCGACCACCAGATTTTTACCATGCAGCGCTACGGCGGTATTTCAAGGTATTTCGCCAATATCTGCAATTCCCTGCAGGAGCGTGAAGATGCTGAGTGTAAATTACTGGTGCTTTATAGCAGGAATCAATACATCCAGGACCGCCAATTCCCTATGTCTCCTTTCCTCGGGGAAAGGTTACTGAAGAAGAACAGTAACCTGGCGAAGTGGAATGAAAAATATGCGCGCCATCATATCCGGAAGAATGATTTCGACATCCTTCACCCCACCTATTACCATCCTTATTTTTTGGAAGGATTGAAAAAGCCATTCGTTATTACCGTTCACGACATGATACACGAGTTGTTCCCCGAATACTTTTCGACGAACGAGGTGTATGTCCGGTACAAACGGGAAACGATCTCCCGGGCGGATCATCTTATCGCGATTTCCGCGTCTACCGAAAACGACTTGCAGCGTATTTACAATATCCCGGAAAGTAAGATCAGTGTGGTGCATCATGGTTACCAGGATAATCCGGCGTTGCTGAATGCGGACGATACTTCCTCTTTCCAGCCACCTTTCCGGGACTATGTGCTTTTTGTCGGAGATCGCGCGGGATATAAGAATTTCGGGCGGTTTGTACAGGCCGTAAAACCGGTGCTGGAGCGTTACGATATCCACCTGGTATGTGCCGGCGGCGGGGATTTTGGCGCAGCGGAACATGAAATGCTTTATCGTGCCGGGATACAACACCGGGCGAAACAGGTTTCCGCGTCAGAAGCGCAGTTAAATGCGCTCTACCAACATGCGCTCGCATTTGTTTATCCCTCCCTATATGAAGGCTTCGGTTTACCCATCCTTGAAGCATTCCGGAACAATTGCCCGATCATCACCAGCAATACCAGTTGCTTTAAAGAAGTAGGCGGCGATGCGGCCATCTACTTCGATCCCTACCAGGTGGAAGACATGACGAAAGCCATCGATGCGGTGATCAACAGCAAAGAACTCTATGGCCAGCTGCGGGCCAAAGGCACGGAGCGCCTCGGCCTTTTTACCATGGAACGTTGTATGGAGGGGACGATGGAGGTGTACCGGAAGTTGGTGTAATATCCCACCCGAACCAACGTTCACGTATCCAAACATCTATCACTACGGCGCCGGACGGAAAATGAATTACCTCGTGCTTATGCGCGGAAGCATTTTCAATTATCCATGGAATGAGGGATTGCATATTTATTCTTAGTATCGTTTCATGATTTTGACAAGCATTTTTGAGATGACCTGATAGCCTTTATCGGAGGGGTGGAGGCCGTCGTACGTCATATCGATGGCTTCGGGCGGGTATGGGTATGCGTCGGATTCGGGGTTCCAGGGAACATCTTTCCAGGCGGGCCAGGCAAATGCATGGGGTTGACCGGTGGAGGGGTTTTTCAGCCATTTGAATTTCACCATATTCTTGAGATTGATGCCGCTTTTGTGATAGAGGTCCACGAAGTCGGCGTTTTCGAACCGGGCGATAGAATCGATGGCGGCCACGAATGATGCGAGGGTTCTTCCGTTTTTGTTAGGTTTGTAGGAACCCCAGGCGTTATTGCGGGCGTTATTCAGGTACACGAAGTCGCCGCGTTGCAGGGGGGCGATGAGGATCAGGCGGGCGTTGGGGTTGAGGGATTTCAATTTATCCACGATGATGCGAAAAGAACCATATACAGTGCCGTTGCCGCTGTTGGTGGTATAATCGGCCATGGTACCCAGCTCGCGACCAGCCCACCAGTCATTCGTTCCCAGGAAAACCGAATAAATATCCGCTTTGCCGATTCCCAGTTTGTCGAATGATTCGGCGATACGCCCGGCGGTCCAGCCGTTGTGGCCCTGGTTATGGTATTTGATATGGGGGAGCTTTTCGGTCACCATCGTCATGTAGCCTTTAGTGATGCGGAGCTGGGTTTCTTCGGGGTGCTCGTTCATGTAGGTGATGGAGTCGCCAATCGCTACCCAAACCCGTTCGCGTGGGACGAAGGAGGTGAAGAGGAGGAGAACGAGCGATGCTGAGAAGAAGAACTTCATATTTATCGAATTATACCGTTGCCAAAATATTCAATTTCTTCAACAGTTTTTCCCGGCAACCGGACGATTCCAATATCCAGGCGCTTACCCCACAAAAAATCGGCCGCGGTCCCCCGCGGCCGATGAACTAAACAAAACTCAATATTACTTTCCAAACCAGGTACCCGCGCCTTAGAGCGCCGAGTACACAAAGTTATAATACGGGAACGCCCCGCCGGTTACGCCATTCTGGTAAATGGACGTCACCTGCATCTTCCAGAGCGTAGTGCCCACCTTCACCAGTATCGTTCTGCCGGATACAGGCGTTACGGTATGACCCGTGCTCCAGGCGTACGTATACCAACCCCGGTTATTCGCATAAGCCGATACCGCGGGAGGAATGCCGGTGCCCGTTACCGTGTTCATCCCGATCACGTTCGGGCCAGCAGGAGAGGTGCCCGGAAGGAGCGCCACCGCCCAGTCAGCCGCAACCACCGACCCAAAGGCTTTGTCGATGATTTTGATGGAATCGCGCGGAATCAGGTCGCCGGTGGCGATGCCCGTCATCTTCAACTCAAAGGTCGATGGCGTGCCGGCTTCGTTGACGGAGAAACGCCAGTAAAAATTGCCGTCCGCAGGCTGTCCCGGGCCAGTGCTGTAGGCTTGCTTGAAATTGGTCACCGTGTACAACGCACCGCTGCGCGCAATAGTGCCGGAAGTAACGCCCGGACCGGTAATCGCCTGGCTCGTACCGTCAGGAATGGTGACGGCGATGCCAAGGTCGCCCGCGGGAATACGGGCCTGATCTGGGGCGGCCACGTCATTGTTCTTCGAACAGGCGGCCAGGAACAGGGCGGCTGCAAGCAGTCCGCCAATAGGGCGAAGGGTTTTCCTCATGGTAATCATAGTGTGATTTGGGTTTGTGGGTGAAACAATTTGAATTGGTATGTCAAATACTTAGGGTTCAACTGTGAATTTTACAAAACCGGATACCTCCAGGTAATTCTTCCGGTTGTTGTTCCAGCTCCACCAGCCGGTGAAATCCGTGATGCGCAGCCGGATCCCCATCGCGCCGGGCCCCCAGTCGCCAAACTGGTACGTGCCCGCAGGGAAGTTGTCGGGAATGCGATAAGTAACCGTCGTGACCGTACTGCTCACAATGGGCAGCGGCATGATCTCCTTCTCGAAGTAATTATCATCGTAGGTATACGCAACGGCGTCTTTCATGTCGAAGAAATTCGATCCGGAAAAGGTGATGGTCTGCCCGCGCTTTACCGTTACATCCGCGGCGATTGCCGTCACTTTCGGGCTTTCGCTGTTCTTGTACAGGACGCCGAACACGTAGTTCTCTGTGGTTCTGGACTGTTCGCCGCAGGTGATGCGCACTTTATACGCACCGGGCTTCACGCCCGTTTCGGGTATTTTCACCCGGATGTTCGGGATGCCATTGTACGGTGTAAAAAACTCGATTTCCATTTTTGTGGCAATGCCTGGCGTATCCACCAGGTAAAAGTTGGTAACGGCGGGATCCGCTACGAAGTAGCGCATGGATGAACCGATGTCGGTCACGAACTCGCCGCCCCTTTCCGCGATATAGGAGCCCGTTTCGCTGATCTGGATGGGCGCCTGGTTCAGGACCACTTTCAGGAAGTACTTCTTCTCCGTCCCATTCTGCGCTTTCACTGTATAAGCCGTACCCGTCCTAAATGGAACCGATGCGCCCGATGCCGGGCTCAGCGTAGCGCCTTCCGACACCTCGATCTGCGGCTGTATTGTTTCCGGCGCGGCCAGGTGGAAAGGCCAGTACATCACGATGCTATCTCCCGACATGGCGGCCAGCATCATTTCCTCCCCCGCCTCCACTTTAAAACTGGCGATGCGGGTATGCGGCGACGGCGCATGTTCTGTTTCTTTCTTGCATGCGGCCAGCAACAGGCCGAAAAAGAGGATATATGCGATTCTCATTTTTACAGTTTGTTAATGCGGATGGGATATTGCGTGGTCTTGACACGGCCGTACACATACACCCGGAGGCGATAAAGGCCGGTTGCGGTAAGCTTGTCCAGCAGGGGTTGCTGCGATTCGGATATATCCAGGTAAGGAGACACCTGGTATAAACTGCCCAAATGCGTGGTCGACAAATTGAACGCAGGCAACTCGTTACCGCCTTCATCCACCAGCGCTACTTTCATCAAATCATTGTTCTCCGAAAAACCGCTTCCTTTCATGTAAATGGTAAAGCTGGAATATTGATCTTTCGTGTTGATGGTGAATTCCTTGATGTCGTCCACAGTACTGAGCTCATCCAGCGTCAGCTCAGGCTGGTGGGTCCGGAGAACGAGCTTGTACGCGCGCTTGCTGCCGTCGGCGGCGGTCACGGTGTAGGTGATTTCGCGGTTGGTGCGGATGGCGCCGAAAACATCTTCCACCAAAGTTCCCGAAGCCGGCGAAACGGTAGCACCCGCCGGCAGGGTGATCTCCGGCTCCAGGATCGTTAACTGGCGATAGGAAGGAAGATATAGGGTGATGGTATTTTCCTTATCCGAAATGGCCGCCGCAATCGGGTCGCCCTGGACGTTCACGATGCGGAACGACTCGATGCGGTTGGCCGGCTCAGGCGCCGCATCGATCGTTTCCGTTTTGGTGCAGGCAAACAGCCCGCAGGTCAGGAGGAGGGAATAGATATATTTCATGGGATGTTTAAATTGGTGGAACCATCCATCTGGATGGAATATCGGAATGTGATGTAACCGGGCTTGTTGGTACGGTCCGGATTCACCGGACTGTCTTTGTAAATATTTTCCATGATCAGCTTGGCGTACCGGCCCTTGTGGGTTTTCACGATCAGCACGCGCGGCATGGTGTACACGACGTGCGACTTCTGCGGATTCCCCGGGAACATGCTGCCGTAGAAATCATAATATCCCCAACCGTCGAACCCGCCAAGGAAGTGGTCGAGCCCAATGTCGCGGGTTACGAATCTGAGGCCCGGGGGCACCGTAGTCACTTTGTTGTAAGCTTCGTTCCAAAGCGCGGTGGGAATTGGTAAAGTCTTAGGCTTGAAATTGGAGGTGTCGTAATATTGCGCGTCGAACTTGCGGTCCACGATCACCGCTATCTCCGCTTTTCCCGGCCCGCCGAATCCCGGCGTACCTACCGCGCTCCCGTTGTTGGGATAGATGCTGCTGTTGTAGATACCGTAAAACACGATGTCCCAGTTGCCCGTTTGCCGCTGCGATGCGGGTATCACTTTGTTTTCTTCCAGGCTGTAGTACAGGGAAACGGCGTCACCGGCGGATGTGGCGTTGGTATCCGCCACGAGGTCCACTACGCGGTAGGTGCCTGTTTTCACGGCATTGCCGCCGCCTGTTTCCGGAGGCTCCGGCGTAACCGGCGCATCGTCTTTGGAACAGGCCGCCAGCAATACGATGGCCAGCATGCCAATCAGTTTTGTTTTCATGGTTGAATCAGTTGGATGTATTCAGCTTCCGGCTTCCGTCGGTCTGAACGAAATATTTGAAAGTAAGGAAGGGAGCGGGCCAAAAGAGGTCCGTCACCACCGGAGGATTTCCTTTGTAAATATTGAGCAACGCCAACTTGGCGAATTTGCCGTCGGCCGTTTTGAGGACGAACGTCCTGTTTTTGATCGGCACGCAAATATGATTGCTGAGGGAATAGAAGAACCAGCCATACCCATTGCCGCTGTCCCACCCCACGCCGTGCACGCCTTTACTCTCGAAATCCGCGTCGGACGGCGCTTCTGTTACCTGGTCGTACGGTTTTTCGACGATGATCATGGCGCCTTTGCCGGGGCCGCCTGCGCCGGGCGTTCCGGTATAGGTCCCGTTATTCACGACCACGTAGGAATTGTATTCCTGCGTGAAGGCGATGTCCCAGTCGAGGTTCTTTAAATACTGCGCGGAGTCGGCGGTGGTTTTGATGAGGCGCGACTGTTTGGTGGAGAAGCTAAATATGAGGGAGAAAAACGGCCGTTGCTCTTTGCCTTCGCCGGGCTCGCCGACGGAAGCGCCCGTGTCCGCCTGGAGATCGGAGATCAACGTGCTGGGAGAGCCTGTGGGGACGGGGGGATCGTTGCTATCCTTCCCGCAGGACGCGATCAGGACGGCTACTGCTATGATCAGGAATCGTAATTTCATTGGGTTGTGGTTAGAATCGCAAATTTCAGTGCAACTGCTGACCACTTCCGGAAAATCACCAACCCATTCAGGAAATATGGAATGTTTCCGTTTCGGGTAACCGAATTTCCGCCGAAGGTTGATGACAATTCGATGACATGCTTACCTTTATTCCATCAAAAAAGACAATACTATGATAAATCACTATGTTGCCATTAACTACATCACTTGCAACGATGACTTTAAAGACCGTTTCGAGCAGATGTTTGCCACCCGTGCGCACGCGATCGATACCATGCCTGGTTTCATCAATATGCATGTGCTCCGGCCCGAGAAGCCCGGAGACGCATACCTGATCGTCAGCTACTGGGAATCGGAGAACGCATTCCGGGAATGGATGAAGTCGCCCGCTTTCACCGCCGGCCACCAGCGCGGGTTCGACGAGCTGGCGAAAGCCAAAGCGGAAGGCCGGCCCGCACCGATGTCAAGCGATTTCAAGATTTACCGCATCATCAGCGAATAAAAAATGAAAGCACCCAATAAGGAGGCCATCCTGAAATGGCTGAAGAGACTAGGCTTCTGGGGATTTGTATTCTTCCTCGTAAAAGGCCTCGTGTGGCTCGCCATATTTTACTGGCTGGCCACCTGACCTGGTACTTTGCCGCAAATGCCAAAACGCCGCGTGGCGGGGGATTTCATGTCTCCTGTTGCGCGGCTTTTCTTTTTATACGTCTCCGCCCTTTATCCTTCCCGGCGCATAGCCGAAATATTTTTTGAACGCCCGCGTAAAATGTGCGGTGTGTTTGTATCCGGACAGGTACGCCACTTCGGATACCTGCTTCCCTTGCCCCAGCAATTCCCTGGCATGCGCCATTTTAATCCCCTGCAAATATCCGTACACCGTGGTGCCGAACACCTGTTTGAAATGGCTTTTCAGATAGGCGTCGTTGGTGCCCACCTGGTGCGCCAGGTCGATGAGGGTACAGGGGCTGTGGATATTACTGGCGATGATGTCGCGCACCATGTGCATGCGTTCCACGTCTTCCTTCCTGAGCGTGCGCGCGCTTTCGCTGGGTCGCAGCCCGGCCATCTGCTCGTATTGCGCCAGCTGGATCGCCAGCAGCTCGATGGTTTTCGCTCTCAGGAACAATTGCTTGTAACGTCCTTCCAGCGGGCAATGCAGCATGTCGTACAGGATCGTGCTGATCGATGACTGCAAAGGCAGGTTCACGGCGCTGATGGCTGCGGCTTCATTCCTTAAGATGCTCCCCGAGAAAATCTCGAACAACGGATGATCGTTCGGCATGGCCTGCAGCACGAGTTCGGGGCTCACACCCAGCTCGAAGATCTCCAGCTGCTCATGGGCGGGCCATTGCATGTGGATGTCCTCTTCCGGAAAAAACAGGTAATTATACTGATGCCGGTCGAGCGATGCCAGCTTGTCGGCCCCGCCTTGCGCGGAGTAACTTTTGCTGCCGCTCACCGTATAGCTCATCTGGAAAAAAGGCGTGGTATTGCGGATCACGATTTCGCCTGCGTTGCTGGAGCGTAGATTGTAATACCCGAAATTGATCCCGTCGGGGCTCAGCATTTCGTACACGGAACCGGTGTGCCCGTCCTGCGACAATTCGCGGCGGCGCTCACGGAACCCTCCGGTATTGTTGATATCGAACCGGCAGGAAGGAATGATATGTGCGGGTTGCGCAGGCAAATGGAGAAAATTGTTGTACCCGGCAATATTAAACCTTCATGCCAACAATTTACTGCGCAATCGGGAACGGCAAATGATCGGATCGGGAAAACCCGCATGGTTACGCAGTTTACCTTTTTTGTTTTTCCGTTTATGGTAAATTTTTTTCCGGAGATGAGCGAAATTCTTCCGGCTCAGGTAAGCATTTCTCCGCCGGAAATCACCCATCAGCCGGACCTTTGCATGCGATATGCATATTCAGCGATCCCTCCTGCTTCCGTGCCTCCTGGCATGCGCCGCCGCATCCGCCCAGGCGCCGCGCGCCGACTCGTCACCGGCCGTGCGCACCCTTCGTACCCATGAAGTCACCGACAATCCCCTTCGTAAATCCGATGATCTCATTACCATCGGCCAGCAAACGGCCCCCACGCTCGTGATTTCCCGCAAGTCCATAGAGCTGGCAGGCAGCCGGCGCCTCGACGAAGTACTGCGCGAACAAACCGGCATGGCTATCGTACCCGACCTGGGGAGCGGCAACCGCAGCGTGGGCATCCAGCTGCAGGGCTTCAGCTCCGAATATGTGCTCATCCTGATCGACGGCCAGCCCATGACCGGGCGCCTCGCCGGCAACTTCGACCTGTCGCGCATCGGTGTCGGCGACGTGGAGCGTATCGAGGTCATCAAAGGCGCGGCCAGCAGCCTGTACGGCTCCGAAGCCCTGGGAGGCGTGATCAATATCATCACCCGGCAAGCCGTGCGCAAAGCACAAGCTTCGGCAGGCCTCCGCTTCGGCACGTATCAGACCACCGACGCTAACCTCAGCGCCGAAATGCCCTTCAAAAACAACAAAGGCTTCGTTTCCGTGTCGGGAAATTTTTACAAAACCGATGGCTTCAACGCCAACACCGCATATCTGAAAGAAGGGAAAACATCGCCGCCGTACACGAGCTTTTCGGGACAGGCGCGCGGCCAGTGGCGCTTCAACGACCGCACGTCCCTGCAGGCGCGCGTACGCGCGGCGGGCCGCCAGTCGGAAATGTTCCGTTCCTACGGCGCCCAGCCTTTCCACGACAACCTCCGCGAAAAGGATATCAACGCCGGGCTGAACCTCCGCAGCCAGGCTTCCCGCACCACCACGCTGCTCGCCAGGTATTATTATACCGGTTACGACACCCGGCAGACCGTCATCTTACAGGAAAACGGCCGCCTGCTGCAGGAAAACGATTTCTACCAGCAGATCCACCGGCTGGAGGTGCAGGCGGAAAACCGCCCGGATAACCTCCCGCTGGTGTTCCTCGGCGGCATCGGGGCCGACCGGCAATCTTACAACAATCCCGGGTCCGACATCCTCCGGGCGATGAGCGGATATTTCGCTTACCTGCAGGGTGAATATGCATATTCCGAAAAATTCCGGATGACGGCCGGCTTCCGTTACGACGGCAACACCGATTACGGCGGAAGGCTCAACCTTAGCGCCGGCGCGCTTTTCAAACCCACCCAATGGCTGTCGTTCCGCGCATCGCTGGGTAACGGTTTCAAACCGCCGACCTATGCGCAGATGTACCAGGTTTTCACCAACATCACGCAAGGTTACACCGTGATCGGCGCGCACAATTTCGCGGAGAAAGCCGCGGAGCTGAAAGCGGCGGGCACCATCGCGCAGGTATGGGATAATGCCGCGCAGATCGCGTTATTAAAACCCGAGACCTCTACTTCCATCAACGCCGGGTTTACGTTGCATACAGGCAGCCACATGGAATGGCAGGCCGGCGCGTTCATGCACCGCCTGCGCCATCTCATCAACACCGAACAGGTCGGCATCATGCGGAACGGACAACAACTTTTCTCCTACATCAATATCGACCGGGTGATCATGCGGGGCGTGGAAGCAGGATGGAAGTTCGCCATCACACCGAACCTGCAATTGTCCGCCGGCTACCAGCTGCTCGACGCGCGCAATTCCGCCGTCACCGACTCGATCCGGCAAAAATCCTCACGTTATGCCACAGTGCGCACGCCGGATGGTATTCGTCCCGCTACAACGAAAGATTATTTCGGCCTGCCCAACCGCAGCCGCCATATGGGCAGCCTGCAGGCCGCCTGGGCGCATCCGCGCTGGGGTCTCGGGGCTTCATTCCGTGGAACATACAGAGGCAAATACGGCTTTTTGGATGTTGACAACAATGGATACATCGACAACTACGATGTGTTTGTGAAAGGATATGCCTTATTATATGTGAGCGTGCAGAAAACGCTGCTGCGGAAAAGACTTACGCTGCACCTGGGCGTCGATAACATCGGCGGCTACACCGATTATCTGATGCCGTCTCAGCCCGGTCGTGTTTTTATGGCCGGCGCGGAATGGCATTTCATCCGGAAAGAAAAAAACTGATTATTGCAGCACCGGTGCGCTTTCTGCGATTTCCGCGCGGGTATTGGCGGCGGGCGTGGCCACCGTTTCTTTCCGCCGCTTGCCATGCATGAGGTACAACGTCAACGCGGTGAAGATGACGCCCCCGACGATGTTGCCCAACGTTACGGGGATCTGGTTCAGCCACCACCACTGTCCTGCTGAAACGGGCGCACCCATGAACATGCCCGCCGGAATCACGAACATATTCACCACGGCGTGTTCAAATCCCTGCGCGAAGAAGATGAATATCGGTAGCCAGGCGGCGAGGATTTTTCCGAGAGTGGAAGTGGAAGTCATGGCCATCACAACGCCGAGCGTCACCATCCAGTTGCACAAAATCCCTTTCACAAAAACCGTCAGCAAGCCGGTGGTTCCGTACTGACCGTACCCGGTCGTTTTCGCCACGGCGATGTTGGAGATCAGCTTGCCGAGGGCGCCGCCGTCGACCTTCCCGAATTGCGTGAGCGACGCCCAGAATAGCCCCGCATACAGCAAGCCGCCGGCCAGGTTGGCGAGATACACCACCGCCCAGTTTTTGCCCAGCTGCTTCAGGGAAACCTGCCCGGCAAACCACGACAGCGACATCACCGCGAAGTTCCCCGTTACCAGCTCATACCCCAGCAACACTACGATGATGAAGCACGCCGGAAAAATCGCCGCGCCGATGAGCGGGAGGTTCGTTTGTACCGTGGCCGTGAGCGCGAACGTAGTACCGAAACCCAGGATGGCGCCGGAAAGGATGCCCTTCACGATCATGTCGGTCATGCTCATGCGGGTTTTGTCGATGCCGGCCTGGATCATGGCGCCGGCTACTTCCGCGGGTTTTTTATAGTCCATTGTAGAAAATTTTAGGAGATGAAGAATTTATTTCAGCAAGAAAGAAGGCTTGATATTAATCATGAGATACGCCCATTGGTTGCTTCGCGCTGCATTCGCCACCTGCTTGGCCGTTGCCAGCGCGGTTGTGCTGCGGTAATAACTGTACCCTGCTTCGAAACCGATCACGGGCGTGAGGGCGAATGCGGCGTTCAGGTCGGCTTCCCAGCCGAAGCTGCGGTTTTGCGCGGTGATGTCGCTCGCGGAGAAGAAACGGTGCCCGTCGGCCTGGAGGCTCCACTTCGCATGGGGCTTGAAGAGGAAGCGGAGGTAGTAATCCTGCAACCCGGTGGCGCCAAACGTGCTGCCGGCGTAATAATAGTCCATATGCCCCCAGAATTTGTGGGGTGTTCCGTACAATGGATCAAAGACCCTGGAAGTGGTCCCGGATTTGCCACCGGTTGTGTAATCGGCGCCCAGTCCGGCTTTTATTTGGGGTGAGAAAGCGTAAAGCGCCTGGCCCGACAGCAGCCATCCGTTCACTTTCGCGCCTTCTGCATATTTCCCGCCCTGCCAGGCGATGTTGCCGGTAAGTGAAAGTCCGCCAAAAGTCTGCGTCGTGAAAATTGCCGCTGTAAAGCGGGAATGAACCCCGGGGTCGTAAGTTCTGACGGGCTTCAGTTCCACCGTATCCACGTGGTACCGCGGGAACTGGTCTGCCAGCGCCATCAGCGAAACGTGGCCCGTGGCGTTTTTGCGGGAAACGTGCAGGTATTGCAACCCTTTGTACATGACGCCCCCGTTGGTATTGCCGGCATATGCGCCCGGAGGCGTGTTGTTGTATAAAGTGCCCGCGCCCGCTTCCCGGTTCTGGGACCAGGCGAAACCCGCGTCCGCCGCCCACTTGCCGGAATTGTAGCGGAACAGGAGCGCATCGTGCCGGCGGGCTTGCTGGAGCCAGTCGAGGTTCCCCAGCAGGCGGCCGTCGTCATAATTCAGTTCCTGCCGGCCTACTTTAAAACTCAGGTGGTGGAACGCCGCGGTGTCCGTCAGCCGGACTTCCGCCCAGGCTTCATGGATCATCAGCCCGTTATTATCAACCGTACTGTTTTTATTGATGGTGGAAACATCCTGGCCCCAAACCCGGACGTCCTGGATGGACAACCCGAATTTGAGGCGATTTGCGGTAAATCCCGCAGTGAGGCGGGTGCGTTGCGAGGTGAAGAAAGCAGGCTTTGCGGAGCGCGGGAGCGGCGCCCCCTGTCCATCCCGGAACTCCGTGCGGGTGCGCAATTGCGCCGCGATCGAGAGCTGGGCTTTGCCTGCCAGCGGGAGGCCGCCTATCAAAAGGAGCAGCGCCGTCCCGCAGCGGGAATGCATTTTATTGTACATTTGAATGATTTTAATTCCAGCAATTGAAGTCACGAAACCCGGTTCGCCGCCAAGCCGCCGGGTTTCAACTTTTTTGTCAGGCCGTTACGGCCGACCCTTCCTTTCCGCCCACACCGATGTAAATACGATCATCCTCCAGCTTTACGGGATATACTTTAATGGAACATTCGTGCTCGTCGGAAAGGCAACGGCCGTCGGACAGGGAAAAAGTTTTTTTGTGAAACGGGCAGGCCACTTTCGGTTCTCCCTGTTGCGCGCCGATCATGCCGCGGCTGAGCGCCATTTGCCGGCGGTGCGGGCATAAGTTCTGCGAAGCGTACCATTCGCCGCGACGGGCAAAATGAAACAGCGCGATCTGCTCGTCTTTATATTTCACGCAAACCCCGCCGTTGGCAGGCACGTCTTCCACTTTACAGGCAAAAATCCAGTTGATTTTTTCTTCGGTGATGGGTGACATAAGATGAGATTTTTCGGTTGATGATTTATTTCCATTCCACGGCTTTCTTCTGATCGCGCAGCTGATCGAATTTCACGGAAGGATCTTTCTCTTCCGGCGCATTCACGAAGTGGGCAAAGCGCTTGCGCAGGGCGGGCGTTTCCACCACTTCTTTCCATTCGCATTTATAACTGTCTACCAGCGACTGCATTTCGCGCTCCAGATCTTCGGCGATGCCGAGGCTATCGTTCACGACCACATTCCGCAGGTAATCGATCCCTCCTTCCATTTTATTGAGCCAGGTGGCGGTGCGGGTGAGCGGGTCGGCGGTTTTGATGTAAAACATAAGGAAACGGTCGATGTATTTGATGCAGGTATCGCTGTCGAGGTCGGAAGCGAGCAGGAGCGCGTGTTGCGGTTTCGATCCGCCGTTGCCGCAGACGTACAGGTTCCAACCTTTTTCCGTAGCGATGATGCCAAAATCCTTCGACTGCGCCTCGGCGCATTCCCGTATGCATCCGGACACGGCGGATTTCATTTTATGCGGCGCCCGCAGCCCGCGGTATCTTTCTTCAACCCGGATGGCGTAGCTCACGCTGTCGTGCAGCCCAAACCGGCACCAGGTGGACCCTACGCAACTTTTCACCGTGCGCAGGGCCTTCCCGTATGCGTGGCCGCTTTCGAACCCTTCTTCGATGAGCTCTTCCCAGATCAGCGGCAGGTCGCCGACGTGCGCGCCGAACATATCGATGCGCTGGCCGCCAGTAATTTTGGTGTATAGATTGTATTTCTCCGCGATGCGGCCGATGGCCATGAGCTTCTGCGGAGTGATTTCCCCCGGGAATGCGGGGCACCACGGAATAGGTGCCTCCTTTCTGAATATTGGCAAGGTATCGGTCGTTGGAATCCTGCGCGGTGTCGTTGCCTTTCGCGAGGATCATATCCCCCCACAAACTGGCCAGGATAGAAGACACGGCGGGTTTACAAACCTCGCACCCGTCGCCCTTCCCGATGTGGTCGAGCACGTCGTCGTAGGTGTGGAGGTTGCGGATTTTGATGAGGTCGAACAGCTCCTGGCGCGAATAGCCGAAGTGTTCGCACAACACGTTGCGCACATATTTCCCCTGCGATTTCAGGGTGTAGGTGATGAGATCCTTTACCATGGGCGCACAGCCGCCGCAGGAGGTGGAGGCGCCGGTACATTTTTTCACGGCGTTGAAGGTTTCGTGCCCTTCTTCCACCGCCTGGCAGATTTGCTGCTTGGTTACGCTTTCGCAGGAACAGATCATGGCGTCGGGTGGCAGACCCAGTACGCCGGCCGCGGCTTCGCCGGTAGAGCGGGAACCGAGGAGCTCGTCTTCCGGCTTGCCGGTGATCTTCATTTTATTCTTCGTTTTCTGCAGCAGCATGTTGTAGGCAGACGCGTCGCCGATGAGGATGCCGCCGAGCAGGTACTGGCCGTCGTCGGTCATATTGATGCGTTTGTATACCCCGGCCACCTGGTCTTCGAACACGATCACACGGCAGGTGTCCGGCGGCGGGAAGGGATCGCCGAAGCTGGCCACGTCAACGCCCACGAGTTTCAGTTTGGTGCTCATGTCGAACCCGCCGAAGGTGCGTTCGCCGCCGAGGATGTTGTCGATGGCGATGTCGGCCATTTCGTATCCGGGCGCTACGAGCCCGTAAATGGTATGCTGGTATAGCGCGCATTCGCCGATGGCGTAAATGTTGGGATGGGAAGCCTGCATTTTGTCGTTCACCACGATCCCGCCGCGGGAGCCAGTTTCGAGCCCCGCGGAAGCGGCGATCTCGTCGCGGGGGCGGATGCCGGCGGAGATGACGATCATATCCGCGGGGATGGAAGATCCGTCTTCGAAACCGATGCCGGTGGCTACGCCGTCGCCGAGGATGGAGGTGGTGTAAGCGTTGGTGCGGATTTTCAGGCCGATGGATTCGAGTTGTTTGCGGAGGATGTCGGAGCCGTTCTGGTCGATTTGCCGGGGCATGAGCCGGGGGGCGTATTCGACGATGGTGGTGTCTGCGATACCGAGGTCCATGCAGGATTTGGCGGCTTCGAGGCCGAGGAGGCCACCGCCGATGACGGCGGCGCGGCGTGCTTTGCGTGCGGCTGTTTTCATGAGGTCGAGGTCGTCGAGGGTGCGGTAGACGAACACGCCTTTTTGGTCGGTGCCGGGCATGGGTGGCACGAAGGCGGAGGAACCGGTGGCGAATACGAGATAATCGTATGATTCGGTGATACCGGATTTGGAGGTGACGGTCTGGAGGCCTGGGGAGATGTGGTGGACGGGGTCTCCGAGATGGAGGGCCACGTTGTTTTCGGCGTACCAGGATTGGGGCGCGAGCAGGAGGTCGGCGGTGGATTTGCCGTCGAAGTAGCTGCTGAGGTGGACGCGGTCGTATGCCGGGACGCGTTCTTCGCCGAATACGACGAGCTGGAGCCCGGGGATTTTTCTTTCGACGAGTTTGCGGCAGCATTTGAATCCGACCATGCCGTTACCGATGACGACGATTTTCATGGAAAAGAATTTGATGATAAACGAATAAACTCACATTACAATTAATTCTATGTAGATGTTTTCCTGACCAAATGCTAATTTCTCACTGAATCTTCTCGATTTTTTCAAATTAAATTATGATTCATATCATGAATTTACGATCCTCTTGCTTATTTTTATAGTGATTTCTTAAATTTAGGTCAGATATTTTATTTATTAATTTGTTTTACTATGTTACAGCCGATGCTTAGCCTGGTGGGCGCCGGGCCCGGAGATCCGGACCTGATCACCCTCAAAGCCATCAAAACCCTCCGCGCGGCAGATGTCATATTATATGACGCACTCGCCTGCGAAGATCTCCTCCAGTACACCCGCCCAGGCGCCCTTTGCCTCTCCGTCGGCAAAAGAGCCGGCCGCCACGCTGTCCCGCAGGACGAAATCAACCGCCTTATCGTCCATTACGCCACCACCCACGGGCACGTTGTCCGCCTCAAGGGCGGAGATCCCTTTCTCTTCGGCCGCGCCGAAGAAGAAATCCGCGCCGCCCGCGAAGCCGGTATCCCCGTCAACACCATCCCCGGTATCACCAGCGCCATCGCCGCACCTTCCTCCCAGGGTATCCCGCTCACGGCGCGCGGCCTCCACGAATCCTGCTGGATCACCACCGGCACCACCCGCTCCGGCACCATTTCAGCAGACATCGCCCTCGCCGCCCAATCCACCGCCACCGTCGTGATTCTCATGGGCATGTGCCACATCCGCGAAATCATGGACATCTTCCGCGCAAACGGTAAAGCCGCCATACCCGCCGCCATCATCCAATCCGCCACCACCACGGGAGAGCGCTGTGTCACCGGTTGCGTCAACGATATCGCCGACGCCGCCGAAGCGGCAGGGCTCGGCACTCCCGCCGTCATCATTATCGGCGAAACCGTCCGCTTACACCCTTCATTATGGAAAGAATATTATAACTTGACGGTCCACACCAACGAGCCGCCTGCATGAAGCCTTCTAAACAACCCTGCGATATGACCGCCTGCCTGCTGTGCCGCCTGTGCCAGCCCGCCTGGAAACCGGCCATCATCGCGCATAAAAAGCATTTCGTCCTCAAGAAAGGCGAGTTGCTCTTTGCCGAAGGCGAAACTGTAACAGGCATCTATTTTATCGATCATGGCCGGATGAAAGTGCACAAGCACTGGGGTAACGAAAAAGAACTCATCCTCCGCTTCGCGGGCAACGGCGATATCGTAGGCCACCGCGGCATCGGCACCGAGCACATCTATCCCGTTTCCGCCACCGCCCTGGAACCCACCACGGTGTGCTACTTCGACCTCGAATTCTTCCAAAACAGCCTCCAGGTAAATACCGACGTACTATACGAACTGATGATGTTTTACGCCCGTGAGCTCCACGACTCCGAGCGCCGCATGCGTAACCTGGCGCACATGTCCGTCAAAGGCCGCATTGCATCCGCATTATTGCATCTCGAGCATAAATTCGGCACCGAAAACGGATTTATCAACTTCCCGCTTTCCCGGCAAGATATTGCCTCCTACACCGGCACCACTTACGAAACCGCCTGGCGTATGCTCCAGGATCTCGCGAAAGAAGGCATGATTTCGCTGGAAGACAAGCGTTACGCCGTGCTTCAACACGAAACGCTCCGCCATCTCATCCGATCGGAGGAAACCGGCAAATGAAAAAAGGCGCCTCCTGCTGAAGCGCCTTCTTATTAAACTCAAACTAATAAACAATTGAATTAAACCGGGATTTTTACCGCCAGCAAGCCCTCCTGCTCGTTCAGCTCAAATCCGCCACCCTGTAATTCCGCAAGGTAACCAATAAGCCGGCACATTCGCTGGTCGAGCGATGCGTGGACCGGAGCGGGCAACACACCCGTCATTTCAAAATGATCTTCCTGCACTGCGAAACGGATTTCGGGCGCTGCGCCCGGCGCGGCATTACGGTTCAGACACCAGGCCACGTTCAAGACCGTGTGGCGAAGCAATTGCTCGTCGGCGAAAGCCATCTCGCGCTCGTCGTTCATGTCGAATGTGACGCGGGACGGGAAGATGTGCGTGTAGCGTTCATCTGCCACCAACTGCTCCAGCATGTGCACAATATTGAAATGCCCACGATGGGTTACCTGCGAAGCATTCAGCATGTCCTGGATCACTTTTACATTCTGCAACTGGAATTCCAGCTCCATTACCTGCAACTTGATGGAACCCGCCTGACGGCTGATACGGCCGCCGGAATCGGGTTTGACGGCGTACATCTCAATCAGTTCCACACTGCTCAAAATCGCAGACAGCATACTCCGCAGTTCATGAAACACATCGTTGATTAACCATTTATCGGCCGGGAGGTCGCGTACTCCTGTGGAAGATTTCATTGTTAGCCCCTTGGTTTTTGTAGTCAGTTTCAAAATATGGATACTGTCCGCCGCTGCGGTTATACGCATGACATTTACAAAATAGTATTTTTCCTGAAAAGAAAACGGTCAGCGTCTTTTAACCTTATAACAAAGCATTTCTTAAATTGTTGACAGCCAGCATTTTCCCTAACAATTTCCGGAAATCAAATTGCGTCAGCGCTTGCATATGCCGTTGGTGGTGCAAATCAGTTCCCGTGAAATCCAGCAATCCTTCTTCCGCCATCTGCACGGCCGCTGCCTGTACGCGGCTGCCGTAATATCCGGTAAAAGACAGGAGATTCGCCTGCAAACGCACGCCTGTCGCATGAATCTCCCGGTATACGTCAAAATCCTTATGCAGGTAATGATAGCGTTCGGGATGCGCGAGTATCGGTTCATATCCCGCCATCTTCATGTTGAAAAAAGTACTCCGGAAACCAGCCGGCAATCCTACCCATGAAAATTCAACCAATACATGATTCCCCGCGATGGTCAGCAACGGCTTGCGGTCTTCCAGCAGGGATTCGAAGTAATCGTCCATCAGGTATTCCGCGCCGGCGTTCAGTTCCACGGCTATTTCAGCATGGCGTACCGCTTCGCGGACCTGGTCGAGCTTAGGCATAATTGTGTCCGCCCCGTTATTGTATACGCCGCACATGATATGTGGCGTGGTGGTGAGATGCGTGTACCCTAATTCCGACAGTTGGCGGATGAACGCCAATGCGGTCTCCATATCCTGAACGCCATCGTCGAGCCCGGGGAGCAAATGGGAGTGGATATCATGTTTCAATACGTCAAAATGCATTCTTTTCTCCTTTCAATGTGTTCGCCACGGTTAAAAATATGATGCGAAGATCCAGGTAAACGGACCAGTTCTCCATATACCAAATATCGTGCTCCACACGCTTGCGCAAATGGGTATCTTCCGTAATCTCCCCCTGAAACCATTGACCTGCGCCCATCCGGTGATGCCTGGTTTCAGGAAGTGCCGCACCATGTACTGTTTGATGATCGAAGAATATTCCTCGGTGTGCTTCAGCATATGGGGGCGCGGGCCCACTACAGACATATCCCCCAGCAGCACGTTGAAGAACTGCGGCATCTCGTCGAGATTCGTTTTGCGGAGGATGCGGCCGATGCGGGTAAACCGCTTGTCGTTGCGCGTGGCCTGCTTGGAATTGGCGTCGTTGTTCACGTACATGCTCCGCATCTTCAGACAGCGGAACGTCCGGTTATTGCGGCCGGTACGGTGTTGCACGAAAAACACCGGTCCTTTCGACTCCAGCCGGATCAGCAGCGCCAGCAGGGGAATAAGCCAGCTAAGCAGGAAAATGCAGACTAGCGAACTGAAGACCAGGTCGAAGATGCGCTTGCGGATGCGGTTGGCGATATCGTCGAGCGGTTCGGAACGCAGGCTGATGATGGGAATATTGTTGAAATAATCCACATGGATTTGCCGGTTCACGAACATTTTAAAATCCGGAACAAATCTGAAATGAATGAAATGCTGTTCCGCCTCATACGCCAGCGTGTAGAGATACGGGAACTGTTCGGGGGAAAGCGTGGAATATATTTCGCGGATGTTGTTGTCGCGCGCGTAGGGCACACAATCCTGCAAATTCCCGATCACCGGGTAATACGACAGTTCCTGCACTTTGCTGTATTCTTCGAAATATCCTTCAAATCGCAAATTGCTTTTTTCAGACAGCAGGTTATCGGCCAGTCGTTTCGACATTTCATTGTACCCGAGTATCACCATTTTCCGTTCAATCCCTTTCCTGCGGCGGATATGATCAGTGATCCAATAAAACAACAACCGGTTGACGACCACCGCAGCGATAAACAGCGAACAATACATCAGCACAAAAAACCGGCTGTACAGATGCTGGTAGAGAAACAGGAACCCCAGCAAAATAAGCAGGAACATCAGCACCGATTTCGCGGTCTTGCGTGCCATCCGCTCGTACGACAGCTGGCTGCTAACGGAATGCAGGCCCGAAGTATAGAGCGCAACGGCCCACGCGATGTTGGACATCAACAGGAACGCATCGGCGCCCTGGTGCGATTGCAGGTCGTATTGCCGCAGGCCCATGCCTGCGAGGAAAAAGAGGCCGTTTAGGCAGATGAAATCCAGGACAAAAATCTGGAGGAGAAATATTTTCAGATACCGGTTCAGCATGACTAAATTTTTAAAACGTTCGCTTCAAATCGGCCCATCACTTTATCGATGGACAAATATTCCACGGCATACGAGCGCGCATTTCCGCGCATGCCGGCATGGTCGTCGGTCACCGCTTTACGGATCCCCGCGTTGAGGGCATCCTGGTTTTCCGCCGGCACCACGATGCCCAGCTGGTAGCCTGAAATTAGGTCGTGCAGGCTGGAGCCGGGATTGGCCGTTACCAGCGACAGCCCGCCCACCGCCAGGATCGCCGTGAGTTTGGAGGGCATCACCAGGTCGGAGGCGCCGGACTTCTGGATCACCAGGTGGAGGTCGGCCATGTTCAGGAAACGGTTGAACTGCTCGATGGGCTGGAGCGGCAAAAAATGGACGCGGCGCAACCCCATCGCGAGGGCTTTCTCTTGCAGCTTTTCACGGTACGGGCCGGAGCCGCAGATCACGAATTGCACATCCTCGCGGTCGCCCAGGGAAGCGGCGGCGAGCAGGATCGATTCCAGTCCCTGCTTCTCGCCGATGGCGCCGGAATACAACACCACTTTATGATCGGGCTGGAAACCGAAAGCCTCCTTCAGCGCCATTCTTCCCGGCAAGGGATGGAACTTGTCCACATCCGCCCAGTTAGGGAACAGCTCGATGCGGCGGTCGAGCTTGCCGCTGATCTGGCGGACCATCCCGTCGGAAATGCTGCTCACGCAGTCCGATTTCCGGAGGATGTATTTTTCCAGTTTCAACATGGCGCTGATCATTTTGCCGCTGTGGATCATATTGAGGTCGCGGGCCGCGTCGATCTGGAGGTCCTGGATATGATAGAGCACTTCGGCGCCGCGGAACCTTTTGTAAAGCAGGGCGAGCAACCCGAGATGAAAGCTCGGCACCACGCTCATCACGTAATCATATTTTTTCGACGGGAGGATGCGCATCAGCTGCGCAAAAGCCGCCATGGCGAAGGAGACGTCCATCATCATCCGCTTTTTCCCGCTCGGATGTGCGGGTACGTATTGCGGGCAGCGGTAAACTTTCAGGCGGCCGTCGTGCGATACTTCTTTCCGGAACCAGCGGGCTTTGCGGGAGTAGGGCTCCTGCACTTTCCACTGCGGGTAATACGGATAGGTGGTGATTACGGTGCATTCATACCCGTTGTTCACCAGCCAGCCGATCATCTCGCCGTTGAACTTCCCGATGCCGGTGGGCTCGGGCGCGTAATTTCCTCCTATCAGCAACAATCTCTTGGGCATGGTTTCTATTTTTTCATGACGCGATCGCGGACGTAAGCCGCCGGGTTACCGGAATGAATCTCCCAGGGCGCAATGCTCCGGGTGGCTACGGAATTCACCGTCAGGATGGCGTGGGAGCCCAGGCGCACGCCGGGGCAAACTACCGACTTCGCGCCCACCCAGGCGCCTTCTTCCACATCGATGCGGCCGAGGCGGTAAGGGAAATCGGAGGCGGTGTAGTCGTGGTTGCCCGTCAGCAACAGCGCGCCCTGTGAAATGCAGGCGTTGCTGCCGACCGAAACATCCTCCAGGTTATCGATCCACACATCTTCTCCAATCCAGACGTTATCGCCGAGCGAAAGGCGCCAGGGATTTTTGATCCTGACTTTCGCCTTAATCACCAATCCGTTGCCCACCTTTGCACCGAACATCCGCAGCAGCTTCACTTTCAGACCGTAAGGCCAGGGGAGCGCGCTATTGAAGATCCAGTAGTTCACGAAATACCAGCTCAGCACTTTCCATTTCGGCCCGGCTACGTAATTGCCCGTCGAGAATTTGGACAAGTCGGTTTGCAGCAGCTCAGATCGCGATGTTGTAATCATTTTTCAAAATTTCTTTCAGTTTCGCCGCGCTGGTGTCGCCCGCCAGCTTGGCTTCAAATTCCTTCACGTTCACATCCACCAGCAACCGGTACCAATACCCCTGCATGAAGTGGAAGACAAACCCGCGATACCCGTCCAGGAATCCGAACCGCAGGAAATAGCGGTAGCAGAAATACAGCAGGGCGCGGCCGCCGGGCGGAATGGCGGAATAGACTTTCTCCTTGAGGAGACGCTTGCGCCGGGCCTGCACATTGGTAGACCCCAGCAGGCGCTGATCCAATTCCATAAAGCGGTACTTGATATTCAGCAGGTCGATCATCTCGCGGATGGCGTAATTATTATGCTTGTTCACCCACCAGTGAATCGAATTCAGGTTATGGTCAACGAGGTGTTCTTTCAACATCCGGGTTTCCCCGCTACTTACTACGATGTGCTCATCCATCCAGCGTTGCTCCACGTTTGCCTTGCCGTTGCGCCAGATGCGGAGCAGGGTATGCGGATAGAAGCCGCCGTAACGGATCCATTTTTCCTTGAATAACACCTTCCGGCGGATGTACAGCCCGGTGACACTTTCGGGAAAGGTATGCAGCTGCTGGTTGATTTCCTGCACCAGCGCGGGTTCCAGGTATTCGTCGGCATCCATTCGCATGACCCAGGGCGTGTTGATGCCGCAATGATCCATTCCCCACTGGAACTGGTCGGCGTAGCTCTTCCATTTCCGCTGGTGCACCTTTGCGCCGTAGCGCTCCCCAATAGCCACGGTATCGTCGGTGGAAAAGCAGTCCACGATATGGATTTCCGACGCCACCTGCCGGATGCTTTCGAGGCACCTGGCGAGGTGGAGTGATTCGTTATAGGTTAATATGATGACGGCGAGGCTCATACGGCTGTTCGTTTTAAAGGGAAATTGTTGACGTTGCGGTACATCTCGGCATAGTCCGCGGCCAGTTTTTCTTCATTGAAATCCGCGCGGATGATCGGCGCCGCCTCCTGCCGGATGCGCTGGCGCTCCTGCTTTGCGCGGTAAGCTTCGGTGAGGCGGTTGCGCACTTCAGTGATCCCGAGGGTGGTCACCCAGCCCAGGCTCTTCTCCTTCACATAGCGCGACAACCCCACGTTTTCGCTCACCAGCACCGGCGTGCCCACCGACAGCGACTCGATCACCACCACCGCGAAATTTTCGTTGTGGGACGTCAGCGCAAAGAGGTCCACATCCGCCAGGAACTCGAATTTCTCTCCGCCTTTCTTCCATCCCGCCCATTCCACACGCCCTTCCAGTCCTTCGGCCGCAATCAGCGCGCGCAGTTCGGCCATATATGCCTCTTCTCCCGCGCCCGCGATCTTCAGCACAAAAGGAAAATCCACGTCCGCCAGCGCTTTGATGAGAATATCCAGGCCTTTTTTAGGGTCCACCCGCGAAAGGAAACCAATGGTAAATGCACCGTTATCCACAGGCACGCGTTCCCGCGTATGCGGCAAGTCCACGATATTGTAGATCAGGCCGCCGCGCCAGTTGTTATTGAGCTTCAGGCAATCGTTCCACTCAACGTCGGAGGTTACGTGCAAATAGGTTCTCGACAGCAGGTGCTTGCCAACCGCATGGTGCAGCAGCTTCTTTTTGAGCTGGTTCTTATTCGTGAAAATGTAATCGCAAAGCATCCCGCGCGGGCTCAGCACGGGTTTCACGCCTTTCATCGTACAAATGAGCGATACGCCCATGATCAGGAAGTTCCACCACGAATGGATGTGCACGGCGTCAAATTCCCTCACCGTTTTCCACGCCGCTTTCCACAACGCGGGCGAAACATGCGTGTGGTCTTTGGTGATGCGGCGGAAAAATTGCACGCGTACCCCGTCCATCATCACGGGCTGGTCGAGCGGCATGTCCAGCTCGCCCGGGCCGTTGGCGGTGGTAGTGTATACGGTCACCGTGTGCCCGATCTGCACGAGGCTTTCGGCCAGCCGCGCAACCGACACGATGGGACCGCCATAGATATAAGCGGGTTTGTAACTCGGTACGATAAACAAAATGTTCATGTCAGTCCTTTAGAATTTCGTGCCTTTGTAGGTCATCTTTTTATAAATACCGCGGGCGTTCACCACCTTG
Organism: Chitinophaga pollutisoli; assembly: GCF_038396755.1. NCBI lineage: Bacteria > Pseudomonadati > Bacteroidota > Chitinophagia > Chitinophagales > Chitinophagaceae > Chitinophaga > Chitinophaga pollutisoli. Next base: position 3,048,566 of record NZ_CP149822.1, read on the forward strand.
GTGATCATTTCATAGAAATACCGCCGCAGTTTGTCATGCTTCAGGGGAAGGCTGCTCGCCATCCGTTGGTGCTCCGCGATCATCTTATCGGTTACCGACACCGAAAAAGAATCCCCGTGCATGCGGTATTCGCCAAGCACGGCAGGGATATATCCTTTCCGGGTGAGCGGGTCGAGACAAAGCGTGAGGAGGAATTTGGAATCGGCGGAATACTTCATCGATTTGTCAAACCCGCCGGCTTTCCGGTAGGCGTCGCGTGTCCAGAAGGCGCTTTGCTGCGCAAATGGTACCCGCTGTAAATAGCTGATCGCCTTCCAGCCCAGATTGATGCCTTTGTAGGAATAGGCGATTTCGCCGGTTTCGGAGATGAAGTTGTGGTCGCCGAATACGAGATCGTATTGCCCGTGCTCGAACTTGCGGACTACCATTTCCAATGCATGCGGCAGCAGCCGGTCGTCGGCGTTGATGTAACAGAGATACTTCCCCGTAGCGGCCTCCATACCTTTCCGGAGGGCGTCGTACATGCCTTCGTCTTTCTCGGAGATGATCAAATCCACCGCCTGCGGATGTTCCATTACCAGCTGCACCGTGCGGTCGGTGGAATTACCGTCCACTACGATCAGCTCAAATCCCCGCCAGGTCTGGCGAAGCAGGCTATCGAGCGTGTCGGTGATATATTTTTCGCCGTTGTAGACGGGCACAACCACCGTTATGAGTTTTTCGATCATTTTCTGAATTTTTTGATGACGGCCGGGTTGCCGGCCACAATAGCGTATTCGGGAACGTCTTTCGTCACCACCGATCCCGCGCCGATAATGCTATGCGAACCGATGGTGATGCCGGGTAGGATGATGACGCGCGTCCCGATCCAGACATCGTCGCCGATCACAACGGGCTTGCGGTGCGTGGCGCCCTGCTCGCGCATGGGAATGTCGGTCCGTTCGAAATTGTGGCTGCCGGAAAGGATCACCACTTCCGGCCCGAACATCACGTCGTTGCCGATGATCGTATCATTGCCGATCCATCCGCCGGTATTCAACCCCGAAAAATCTCCGATCTGCACGTTGATGCCGCTGCCGAAGCGGGTATTTCTTCCCACTTTGATATTTCTTCCCGCTTTGAGGAAAATCCTCGAAGCCAGCCAGGTACGGAACGACAGGCAAAGCCCTCCGATGGGCCGCGGCGGATCGGGCAGCCACACGGCCACGCTGTAATAGAGATACAGCAGGATACTTTTCTTCAGCGAGATGTTGGAACGTCGCATGAAATACAGCGGGTTATCGCGGTACATCTTCACCTTCCCGGTGCGCGCGTCGGTTTTTTCTTCAAATAATGGATCTGTCGCCATGATGAACGGTGTTTAACTCCGCTTTGAGGGCGGCGATTTCTTCAAAAAATCGGTTGTCGATATCGTCTATGACCTTGTCGGTTGACAGGTGGAAATTCCGGATGTTCGCCAGTTGCTTCACGAGATCTTCCCGCACGGCGCTTTTCACGAGAAACTCCGTGTTGAGGATATTCCCGGACGCCTTTTTCAGCCAGCCATGCAGAAAAGATTTGCGGTATAGTTTGACATGCGCGGTATCTGTCCCGGTTTGACCGATGGAAAACAGCCAGTCCATCCATTTGAACTCCGACACGCCGCTACCTTCCGTAAAAGGCGTGCTCAGCACGAAGCGGCTCCAGGGCACGCGGAGGATATCGGCGATGATGGCGCCATGCATCGCTTCGGCAATCACCGTTTCGGAAGCCGCGATTTCTTCGAGGGTGTGCACGATGCCGTTTTCGGCGGTGGGTGAGATGAAATGATAACCCAGTTCTGCACATATTTTTTCCCAGTCGAAAAACGGCAGCGACCGGAAGTAAGGGATGACGCTCACTTTATGCTTCTTAGGTGTAGCGGCGATGCGCTCATAATCGGCGGAAAGCCCCAGCGCATAGGCCGCATCCGCGATAAAGGAGTGCGCATGGCCGAAGTAGCCGGCCGAAAGCGGCCCCCGCAAAAAACGGACATCCCAGTTGCCGTCGAAAGCGAAAGAACGGTACGCCGGCCGTACGCCCGTGCCGAACACGATCTTGCGGCGGTGATCCAGGTGGCGGAAGAGCGGGGAATCGTGGCAGAGGATGGACCCGATGCCCACAAAAGCATTGGGGGACGAGGGGTCGTGCGGACCGAAAAACTGCGGCCACAGCCAGGCATTGAGATCGTCGCCGAAATTACCCTTTGCGTCTTTATAATAAATGTATTCCATTCGTCTAACTGGTATAAAGGAGTTCAGAAAAATCCGGTTCTTCCGCGTACACGAAATCGTAATACGCACTCATGATGATGGCTCCCGTGGCCGGCACGCTGAACCGGAGGTGCTGGAACGGCGAAAACGCGAAGGTCCAGACCAGGCCAATGGTCATCAGCACAATCACGGGATACAGCGCCAGCGACTGCCCGTTTTTGATGAGGTACAATCCCATCTTCATCAAAAAGAAAAACACCAGCAACACCGAGAAGAACCCGCCGATCCCGCAGTTGATCCACGCACCCATGAGGATCGAGTGGCTGGGGATAAGCTGCTCCTTGGAATAGGCTTTCTCGATATTGAAATCCTCGTCATGGAACATGAGGAGGATCTGGTAGTATTTCAGCGTGTGGTCTTTGGCCCAGGAGCCGTGCCCGAACACGGGTGCGTCGCCGATGGCGGTAACGGCGGCGAAGGTTTCGCCGCGGCCGGTCATGAGCAATTCGAGCGGGTTGTAAGGATTATCGAGCCGTTCGATCTGCCCGCGGGCGTGGTCGCCGCCGAATTCACCGGCTTTGACCGCGTCCACGTAGAAGATGTAGGCAACCTGGAATATGATCAGGGCGATGACGGAGAAAGCGATGATCTTGGCTTTCGTGAGTTTCAACCCCGAATTGAAAAAATAGATGATAATGGCAGACAGGAAGAAAACCACGGCCGTTGAGCGGCTGTCGAACGAAACGCAGGTGATCGAATACCCGAAAAGCACCGCCATCACCGCCTTAATATTCCCCCGGCGGTAGAAATACGCGCTGAGGAGGTATACGGCGGACGACAGGATGGGCACCATCTTGAACTTGAAATAACTCATGTCGGACGTCACGATGTCGTCCGTATAAAAGATATTCTTGAGCATAATGAAGAACAGGTAAATCATGATGCCTTCGTAGCTGTTGAAGAGTTTAAACAGCACAAGGAAAGACAGCATCGACATGATGATGGACGCCCATCCGCGGAAGTAATTCTGCGGCGTGGTGCCTACCACCATATCTGTCAATATCTGGAAGAAGAGCAGAAGCGCCAGCGCCAGGATGATTTTCCGCAGGTAAGGATACCTGGAGAAATCGTCCTTTTTGATGGTGGTTGGCGCGAGGCCAAGCAGCAGGATCTCGCTCAGCCTCATGGAACCGATGAGGTTGACGTTAACCGTGCTGAGCAGGGCGTAGAGCGCTATTTTTATTTTATTGATCATGACGTGCGAAATGAATGGCTTCCTCCAGGCGGCGGCGGTTCACCGACGCGCTGTATTCCTTCATGAAATCGGCCCGCAGGGCGTCTCCCCGCTGGGGCGAACCTTCGAACCGCAATAATGCTTCCCTGAATTCCGCGGCAGTGTCCGCCAAAATGAAGTGATGGCTCAGCACACCTTCCACGCCTCGCGGAGTGGCGATGATGGGGGTGTTGAGGGCCATGGCTTCGAGGCATTTGAGGCGGGTGCCGCTGCCGTGGAGCAGGGGGATCACGACGCCTTCGGCGCTGGCGATGTATTGCTTGACGTCATCGACGCGCCCGAGGGCTACGATATTCTCCCATTCCGTGGCGCCCGTGATCTGCTGCAGGGCTTCCCGGGAACCGCGGCCTACCAGTTGGAGCCGGAATTTCCCGGCGAGTTGCGGGTTCCAGACTTCGTTAACGAACCAGCGCAGGCCTTCGAGGTTTTGGTACACGGAGAAGTTGGCCGTCATGACCAGGAGGCGCTGCTGCCGGGGAGCTTTCACCGCGTATTCCGTTTCGTCGAGGAAATTGGGAACGAGGAAAAGCTTCTTCTGGTCGATGAAACGGCGATGATAGTCGAGGTCGTGGTGGCTGACCACCAGCACCGCGTCCGCCCGGGAGAAGTAGCTGCGCTCGTGCCACTGTTCCAGCGTTACCAGCTGCAGCTTGCGGATCTTCTGAAGAAGGCTGCGAGCCGGCAGCTGCCTGGAGATTTCGGGCTGGGCGTTGTGCGTGCCCAGCACCACCCGGATGCCGCGCCGGCGGAAAAACCCGATGTAATGGCCCACGTATCCGTAGTCCAGCACGGCCGCGTCGATCTTGTGCTCCCGGCAAATCTGTTCGAACAATGCCAGTACGGCGGCCGATTTGGTGAAATAGTGGCTGCCCGTGAGTCTTTCCGTGACGGCGAGCGGCTTTTTCGGGTGGATATGGAAAGCGACGTTTGGCAGCGGGTAACGGGTGAGATCGGCCTCTTCTTCGTTGCGAATCACGGCATGGACCGTGTGCCCCAGGTCGGAGAGGGCTTTCAGCAGGTAATAACTCCGCAGCTTCTCGCCTCCGTTGTACGGAAAGGTGCTAATGTTGGTAAAGAATATAATGTTCATCACGCAGCTTTTTTAATCACGGCGAGCCGCGGATGTATCCGCGTCAGCGCCTTCGTCATCACATCCCGGATTTTCCCGGATTCATAAGCGGAAAGGCCCAGCCAGTGCAGCGTTCCCGCCAGCGCGGCGGAGCTCACCAGGCAAGTCACGATCAGCCGTGCCCAGCCTTCTTCCATAGCCCTGTACGGCAGCAGTGCGATGCAGAAAGCCAGCAGCACGCTGCCCACGGCCCTGGCCGCCACGCTCCCTAAAAACTCCCGGACGGGCAGGCCGATCAACCGTTCGGCCGCCACGATCCGGTATGTACAAGTCACGAATTCGATCATTAATGCCGATGCCAATACCGACCATGCCGGCATGCCCATCCGCAGCAAGACGTAAGCCACCGGCAGATTCAGCATCAGCAGCGAGCTCACGGCGATCTGGTACTTCCGTATCTTCCCCACCGACTGCACCCCCACCTGGATCCCCACCGAAAGCTGGTTCACCATCGTACAGAGTAAAATCAGCCGGCAAAAAACGACCGTGTATTCCGGCACTTCCTTCAGCCACAAACCCAACACAAACGGCATTTCCAGCAGCAGCGGGATGGCGAAGAACGCCAGCAGGGAAAACGAAAATTTGCTGGCGATCATGGCCAGTTTCAACATCCGTTCCCGGTTGCCTTGTCCTTCGCTTTTCATAATCTGCGGATTGAGGGCCTGCATCAGCGTCACCGAAAAGAAGCTCAGCTGGGCGTTCACCTGGTTGGCTATGCCATAGGCCGCATTCACGATCGTTCCAAAAAAACGTTCAGGATCATGGCGGTGCCCTGGTTCCGTGTTACCACGCTCACCGCACCAAACATGTTCCATCCGCCGTAGGCGAACATTTCCTTCAGCAACGCCATGTCTTTATACTTCCCGATCCGGATGCGGCTTTCCGGGTATTTCACCGAGCAATAAATCCGTTTGAACAGCATCAGCGCGATGGCCGTGGCAGCCGAAAGCCCGGCGAAAAGTATGAGCCTGTCGGAACCGGCGTTCTGCAACAGCAAAGCCACGGCGAGTTTCATCACCGCTTCCGCGATGCCGGTGAGCGCCACCAGCAGCATGTTTTCGCGTGCGTTAATAGTAGCATCGTAAGGCACGGAAATGATGGTGAAAAATGCGCTCACCACCATGAAATGATAAATCAGCTTCGCGGCGGATAACCGTTCGGGCGGGATGTTCAGCACATGACCGAACAGGAAATACCCCGCCACCTCGAACACCACCACCAGCCCGATCCCCAGCAGCAGGTGCAGGAGAATGCTGGCGTTGAAGACCTTCTTCAACCGCTCCATATCCCCGCCTCCCAAATTATAGGACATATACCGCTGGGTGGAAAGCGTCAGGGCCATATTGAGAAAAGACAACATGGCGATCACGCCCGCAATGAGATTGAAAATCCCGTAGTCGCGGGCGCCCAGTGCGCTCAGCACAAGCCGGGTGGAGTACAGGGAGATGAAGATGGTGACCAGCATTTTCCCGTACAGCAAACCCGTATTCATTACGACTCTGTTCGCTGCCTGCATGCTTTCTTATTTTTATCCGATCAGATGTTCGAGTTGCGCCACGTCCTTTTTCCGGAAAAGCTCCACATCCGCGGCCATCATTTCCTTCACCAGCGCGGGCAGATCGTATGCCGGCTCCCAGTTCAGTTTGGTTTTCGCTTTCGTGGGATCGCCGATGAGGAGGTCCACTTCGGTAGGACGGAAATATTTCGCGTCCACCGCTACTACTTCCTTGCCGATGGGCAGGATGAATTCTTTGTTGCGGCAAGCCGTCACCACCGCCGTTTCGTTGACGCCGGTACCAATGAAAGCCAGCTCCACGCCCACTTCTTCAAACGCCATCCGCACAAAATCGCGGACCGTGGTCGTAATGCCGGTGGCGATCACGAAATCCTCAGGCGTATCCTGCTGGAGGATGCGCCACATCGCGTCCACGTAATCTTTGGCGTGGCCCCAGTCGCGCTTGGCGTCGAGGTTGCCGAGGAAGAGTTTGTCCTGCAGGCCAAGTACGATGGCGGCGGCGGCGCGGGTGATCTTGCGGGTCACGAAGGTTTCGCCGCGCAGGGGCGATTCGTGGTTGAAAAGAATGCCGTTGCAGGCGAACATGCCGTATGCTTCGCGGTAATTCACCGTGATCCAGTAGGCGTACATTTTTGCAACGGCATATGGAGAACGTGGATAGAAAGGCGTTGTCTCGCGCTGGGGCACTTCCTGCACGAGGCCGTACAGTTCGGAAGTGGACGCCTGGTACACGCGGGTTTTCTGCTCCAGCTTCAGGATGCGCAGGGCTTCCAGGATGCGGAGGGTGCCGATGCCGTCGGCATTGGCGGTATATTCCGGCGTATCGAAGCTCACGCGCACGTGGCTCATGGCCGCCAGGTTGTAGATCTCGTCGGGCTGCGTTTCCTGGATGATGCGGATCAGGTTGGTGGAATCCGTCATATCCCCGTAATGGAGTTTGAAGCGGACGTTCTTCTCGTGAGGGTCCTGGTAAAGGTGGTCGATCCGCTCGGTATTGATGAGCGATGCGCGGCGTTTGATGCCGTGCACCATGTATCCTTTTTCAAGTAAAAGCTCGGCGAGGTATGCGCCGTCCTGGCCGTTTACGCCGGTAATCAATGCGACTTTCATATGGTTATCATTTTTTGGATGGAGGGTTGAATGGTTCCGATGCCGTAATAGGTGATGCCGTTTTTATGCAGCGTCACGTCGTCGTAGATGTTTCTGCCGTCGAACAGCACGCGTGCGCCGATCCGTTTCCAGTCGGGCAGGCGGAATTCGTTCCATTCCGTTACCAGCGCCACGGCATCGGCGCCTTCGGCGGCATGGTAGAGGTCGGAGCACCATTCCACGGCGTCTCCCAGGGCTTTCTGCGCTTCATGCATGGCCACGGGGTCAAAAACCCGTACGCTGGCGCCGGCTTCCAGGAGGGAAGCAACGAGCACCAGCGACGGGGCCTCACGCATGTCGTCGGTGTTCGGTTTGAAGGAAAGCCCCCAGAGGGCGATTGTTTTGTTTTTTAGCTGGCCGTCGAAATGACGGAATATTTTGTCGAACATGACTTTCTTCTGATCGTCGTTCACGGCTTCCACCGCTTCGAGGATGCGAAGCCTGCGGTCGTATTCGAGGCCTGTTCGGATGAGGGCTTTCACGTCTTTCGGAAAACATGATCCCCCGTACCCGATGCCCGGATAAATAAACCGCGACCCTATGCGCGGGTCGCTGCCGATGCCTTTGCGGACTTTATTCACATCCGCGCCTACCAGTTCGCAAAGCCCGGCGATGTCGTTCATGAACGATATCTTGGTGGCCAGCATGGCGTTGGCGGCGTACTTCGTCATTTCCGCGGAGGCCACGTCCATGAACAAAATGGGATGCCCGTTCAGGAGGAACGGCGCGTACAGCGCTTCCAGCACTTTGGCGGCGCGATCATTGTTGACGCCTACCACGATGCGGTCGGGCTTCATGAAATCAGCCACGGCGGCGCCTTCCTTCAGGAATTCAGGATTGGAGGCCACGTCGTAATCGATGGAGGCGCTCCGGTCCTGGAGTGCTTCCTTTACCGCGCGGTTCACTTTCACGGCGGTGCCCACCGGCACGGTGCTCTTCGTAACGATCACCAGCGGCGCCGTCATGTGGTGGCCGATTTCTCTGGCTACCTGGAGCACGTACCGCAGGTCCGCGGAGCCGTCTTCACCGGGGGGCGTTCCCACAGCGATAAAGGCCACGGCCGCGTCAGGGATGCTGAATTCAAGACTGGTACTGAATTTCAACCGGCCGTTTTTGAAATTGCGCGTCACAATCTCTTCCAGCCCCGGTTCGTAAATGGGCAGGATGCCTTCTTCCAGCCGCGAAATTTTGGCGGCGTCCACATCCACGCACACCACGTCGGTCCCCACTTCCGCGAGGCAGGCGCCGGTCACCAATCCCACATATCCTGTTCCTACTACAACTACTTTCATGTCAAATATTTTTTATTGATGCATGGCATTCAAATGATGATATTGTTTCCGGAGAAAATCGCCGTAGGCCTGCGCTATACCCTGGCGAAGCTCCGTGCTGTGCTTCCATCCCAGTTTATGCAGCCGCGAAACATCCATGAGCTTGCGGGGCGTACCGTCCGGTTTGGTGGCGTCGAAAATGATATCTCCTTCGTAGCACACCACGTCGCGCACCGTTTCCGCCAGCTCCCGGATGCTCATATCCTCACCCGCGCCGATGTTCACCAGCTCGCGGCCGTCGTAATTTTCCATGAGGAAGACGCAGGCCTCGGCGAGATCATCGGCATACAGGAACTCGCGCTTCGGCGTACCTGTCCCCCAAACCGTTACCGAAGGCTTATTCGCCTGCTTGGCTTCGTGGAACCGGCGGATGAGCGCCGGCAGCACATGCGAGTTTTCAGGATGGTAATTATCCCCGATGCCATACAGGTTCGTAGGCATCACGCTGATGAAATTGCAACCGTACTGATCGTGGTAAGCCTCACACAACTTGATCCCCGTGATCTTCGCAATGGCGTAAGGCTCGTTGGTGGCTTCGAGCGGGCCGGTCAGCAGACTGTCTTCCACAATCGGTTGCGGCGCCATGCGCGGGTAAATGCAGGAGCTGCCGAGGAACATCAGCTTCCGGACATTTTGCGTATACGCCGCGTGGATGATGTTGGCGGCGATCATCAGGTTATCGTACAAAAACTCGGCGCGGTAAGTGTTGTTGGCATGAATGCCGCCCACTTTCGCCGCAGCGAGAAATACGTAATCGGGTTGCTCTTCTTCAAAGAATGCCTGCACCTGGTCTTGCCGGCGCAGGTCCAGCTCGCCAGACGTGCGGGTGATAACTCGTTGAAACCCGTCTTTTTCGAGTTTCCTTTTGATAGCGCCGCCCACCATTCCGCGGTGCCCGGCGATATATATTTTAGCGTTCTTTTCCATGTAGGTTAGCGGGTTACAGCAGTTCGGGGCGATTCTCGGCGACCCAGTTGTGCAATTGTTTAATGACTTGTCCTTTTCCTTTCTGCATGATGAGCAATGCGCCCGGCGTGTCGACCACCACCATGTTATCCACGCCCACCAGGGCCACCAGCTTGTTTTTCCCGATAACGGTACTGTTGCCGGGATCGCTGTCAATGAAAACAGCCTGGTCGTTGGAGTATTGGAATTGCTGGGTGAGCGCCTGGGTGAGGGCTTCGTAGCTGCCTACATCGCTCCATTCCATATCGCTGGGCACCACTTTCACGCGGTCGCTTTTTTCCATCACGGCATAGTCGATACTGTCGGACGGAATGGCGATCATGGCTTCGCGGGAAATGCTGCCCGTGCGCACCAGTTCGGCGGCGGCGCGGGAAGCGGCGTGGTAGATGGCGGGAGAATGTTGGAGCAATTCGTCGAGGAAGACGGAAGCCCGCGCGCAGAAAATCCCGCTGTTCCACAAATAATCGCCGTTATCGAGCATGAATGAAGCCGTAGCGGCATCGGGCTTTTCGACGAAGCGTAGCACCTCGTTTCCCTGGTGGTGGATATATCCGAACCCGGTTTCCGGGTAGGTGGGCTTCAAGCCGAACGTCACCACAAAATCCGCTTCCGCCAGCCGTTTCGCTTCGTCCAATGCCGCGGCGTAGCGGTCAGGCGTACCGATCAGGTGGTCGGAGGGGGTGATGAGCAGGATATCGGCCGGGGCGGACACGAAGGCCGCAATGGCGATGGCGGCCGCTGTATTCCGGCCCACGGGCTCGGCGATGCAACGGACCTGCGCGCCTTCATCGATGAGCTGGCTGGCGATAAGCTCCGCCTGCGCGGCCCCTGCGATGGCGAGCACGCCTTTACAGGCGGGACGGTTGCGGAGGTAAGTCAACTGCAGGAGGCTTTTGTCTTCGAAAAGCGGGAGCAGCTGCTTGGGGGTCTGCCGGTTCGAAAGCGGCCAGAGCCGGGTGCCGGAGCCACCGCATAAAATCACATGCTGCATGCGCGTATTGTCTGGTTTATGCATAGATGTAATCAGCTTTGCGGACATTAAGATCATGAACAGGCGCCGCCGCCACCAGGGCATAGCCCAGGCTGGAGAGCACCGCTCTTACCTTGTTGCGGTTGGATTCCGGCGTTCTGCCACGGTAATACAGCAGCGTCGAACCCTTCACCGGATCCGTATCCGCGATGCGCATGGGGATTTTTTCCAGCGAGGCGGTACGATGTTCGCGCATGAACCGGCGGATCATTTCAATGTCACCGTCGTGGATCACTGCGGGCTTGCCCAGCCAGTACACGAAATTGACAATCCCTTCCGTTTCACGTACGGCGTCCAGCATCCCTTCCGGAATACGGACGAACACGTACGATGAAAACAGCGGTTCTTCGGACGATTTCCGCCTGTCAGCAGATGGTTTCCCAATAACATTCATAGGGCAATAACTTTCCAGTTGCTTGCGGGCTAACAGATCAGCAACTTTTCTTTCCATTTTTGCCTTGGTATAGACAGCATACCAGGCGTGCAATTCCTGTTTCATAGTCTAGCATTTTACGGTGAACGAATCGCAATCAGTTTTCATAGCGGAGAATTTACAAAGGCGGGAAGAAGCATGGCTTCGCTCCTCATTCACATGATGAAGCCGGGTTTTCAATAAAGGCTATCGTGTAAGCGGCCGGGCCGCGTGAATACTATTTGAACATGTTTTTCAATTTCTTGCTGGTCCCATTTTTCTGATCTTCCATATAACCATACCCGTAACCGTAGGTGTGATTGGCGACGCCGCGTGGCTTCACGCCGTTGTACACCAGGCTCAGGCGCCCCATTTCGCCGGTGCGGTACAGCTCGTCGATCTGCTTCAGGTACTGCCGTGGCGTAACCTGGTGGCGCATGACGTACAGGCATGCGTCCGACAAAGGAGCGAGCAGCCGGGCGTCGGTCACGAGTCCCACCGGCGCGGAGTCGATGATGATGTAATCGAACATCTCGCGCAGCTCCTGGATCAGTTCTTCCAGGCGCCCGTTCAATATCAGCTCGGTTGGGTTCGGCGGGATCACGCCGGCGGGGATGAGGAACAGATGCTCGTTCCCCGGCACCGGGCGCACCAGGTCGCTGATCTGCGCCTTGCCCACCAGGTAATTCGTAATGCCAGGTTCTCGGTTGATATCCAGCATATTGCTCAGCATCGGCTTGCGGAGGTCAAACTCCATCAGCACTACTTTCTTCCGCAACAGCGATAGGCTGGATGCGAGGTTCAGCGACACGAAGCTTTTTCCTTCCCCGGAAATCGAACTGGTCACCAGCAGCGTTTTGTTACCGCCGTTCAGCCCGATGTAGGAAAGCGATGTCCGCAGATTGCGGAACTGCTCCGCCACGAGGCTCCGGCGGCCGTCGGTGATCACGAGCGGCTCCTTGCTGTCGTCGTGCAGCAGTTCCGCCACGATGGGGGCCGACGTTTCTTTCTCTATTTCCGCGCGGGAAGTGATTTCGCGTTTCAGCATATCTTTCAGCGTGATCCAGATGGCCACCACCGCAATGCCCCCCAGCACCGCGATGGCATAGACCATCATCTTGCGGGGACTTACCGGCACGCCGGCCGTTTCGGCCCCGTCAACGATCCTGCTGTCGGAAATGGCGGCGGCATACGCCAGCGCCGTTTCTTCCCGTTTCTGCAAAAGGAATGTGTAAATGTTGTTCTTGATGGCTTGCTGACGGCTTACTTCCAGCAAAGCTCTTTCCTTGCCGGGAACGCTGCGCAGCATGCCCATGAAGCGGTCGTTGGCCGACAGCAGTTTCGCTTTGCCCGCTTCCAGGTTGGAGCGCTGGCTCTGGATGTTCTCCAGGATGCCGGGTTTCAGCATTTCGGCCTGCCGGTTGAGTGCGGTGAGGGAAGGGCTGTTGGCGCCGGTGGTTTTCTTCAACCGTTCCTTCTCCAGTTCCGTTTCATATAATTTATTAACAAGCTCCAGCAGCACGGGGTCGCTCAGGCCCAGCGTAGCCGGCACCATGTTCACCCCTTCCGTTTTCCCATTCACGTATTTTTCAATGGATGCGAGGACAGACAGCTGCAAATTGGCTTCATTCAGCTTCGAGTCATTTTCCTGCACACTTCCCAGGAACATTTTGCTCTGCTCGCTGATATCCACGATCCCTTCATCCGTCTTGAATCTCGCCACTTCTTTTTCAACTTCGCTCAGTTCGCGCGTTACGATGCGCAGGCGCTCTTCCACGAACGACATGGTGCTGGCGGCCATCCGGTTTTTATCCGTTACGGCTGCTTCATTATATACACGGATCAGGTCGTTCACGATGGCTTCGCCGCGGGCAGGGAGCACGTCGAGGTATTCGAGATTGATGACAGTAGCCATTTTGGACACCGGCATGATTTTCATTCTCGCGAGGATCTGCTGCGTGAGGTTGCGCTCGCCGGTAAGTTTCAGGAAGTATTGCCCTTCCGCCACAGGCTGAGAAACATCGCGCACGCGGATCACCATCCGGCCCCAGGGCGTGCCCGTGGTATCGTTGATGGAATATGGTTTGCTGTTAAGCAACACTTGTTTTTTCCGGTGATCGAAACCTACGCTCACGAATTCGGAGGGGCCGTCTTTAATAGCCCAGGGCTCGATGAAATGGAAGGTCACCGGTGAAGATTCGCCGTACACGGCCACGTTTTTCAGGCGCCCTTTCACGAAAAGTTCCCCGTACAGGTCGAGTTTCCGGATCACGTCGCGGATGAGGGTGCGGGAAGTGAGTATCTGGATTTCGTTTTCGATATTCTTTTTGGAACCGAACAGGTCCAGTGAATTGAGGATGTTCGATTCGTTGAGGTCTTTGGCTTCGTCCTTCACGAGGAGGGAGGCGGAAACCTTATAGACCGGGGTGGCGTAGCGCAGGTAGGCCCAGGCTCCTCCCGCCGCGATGAGTGCCGCCAGCACAAACAGCGGCCAGTAGCTCAGGTATCGGAACCGGAGCATGGCCAGCAGGTCGGCGGACGACTCTTGCGGTTCCACACGTTTATGGGCATTCGTCTGCTGCTTCATGGTTTTTCAATTCAATATGGTTATCAACTATGGTCTGTCTCTCGTTGCGGCAGTTCCGCGGGTTTTCAGGAACGGTTGTTTACTTGATCACGAGCCTGTCGAGGATGATGACGAGGAGGCTGAGTCCGCTGAGCACCACGGGCAGTATTTGCCGGGAGCGGTCGGCCTGGGCCACTTTCGACTTGGTCGGTTCCACGTAAACGATATCGTTGGGTTGTAAATAGTAATAAGGGGAAGAGAGGATGCTGGCATCGTTGAGGTTGAGCCTTTTAACGGTGCGGGCGCCTTCCTTGTCGCGGATCAGCATAACGTTATCGCGTTTGCCGTACACGGTGATGTCGCCCGCCATGCCGAGGGCTTCCATGATGGAGATCTTTTCGCTGGTGACGGTGATCACGGCGGGTTTGGATACTTCGCCGAGCAGGGTAACGCGGAAGTTCAGGAAACGGACGTTTACCACGGGGTCCACGAGGAGCTGGCGGTCCACGAAGCGGCGGCGGATGGTGTCTGCCAGCGACTGTGTGGAGAGGCCGGCGGCGCGGATGGATCCGAATACAGGGTATTGGATGTTACCGGCCGCGTCCACGAGGAAACCTGCCCCGGGGGCGGCGCCGGATACGGCTGTGGCTCCGCTGCTGGCGGAATTGGGCACGTTGTACAGCATGGCTTCCTGCGGGTTCAGGCTGCTGACGGTGATCTGCAGAATGTCGTTCTGCTGGATCGCCGGTTCGAAAGTTCCGGCGATGCGTTGCACCGCCGTATCGTTGTTCACGTTATTGAAATACGTTGCATTCTTCGTGCTCACGCAGGAGGCAAATAGCGCACAAGCCGCTACCAGCAAGGTGTTCAATAAAGCATTCCGGTTCTTCAACTCTTGGGTCATAAAGCACAATTGATATGGTCTGGGTTCACTGCTTAAGCACAGTTACAATATTAGAGCATACCGCGCGCCATAAATATTACTAAGTAGAGTATAAAACCAGAGAGCAGCCGAAAGCGTATTACTCAAAACAGTAAGCGGCCGGCTGAACAGATATTTCAGAAAAGATTATTCGACCAGATTTTGGAAATCAGCTCAGATTTTGAAGCGACGTTGAGCTTGGAATAAATTTTTTTCAGATGTTGGTTAATCGTGTGAACGGTCACGTAGAGCCGCTCGGCCATTTCTTTATAGGAATGTCCGTCTTTCAAAAGCCCCAGCAGTTCGTACTCCCGTTTGGTGAGCCGGTCGCGGATGCTTTCGAGCGGGTCTTTGGAAATGTGGTTGATGAGCAGATGGGCGGCCTTGGGCGAAAGGGTGCCGCCTTGTGTGACGGCGTCGAGGATCGAATGATAGATTTCCATGAGGCGGCTGGTTTTGATGATATAGCCGCTGGCCCCATGCATGATGGATTCGATGACGTACTGCTGGCCGTCGTGGCCCGACAGCACGATGATCTTCGCATCCGGGTAATGCTGTTTTAATTCTTCCATCCCCTCGATCCCTGAATCTCCCGGAAGGGAAATATCCAGCAGGATGGCTTTAACGTCCGGGGCCTTATAAGGCAGCGCCCTGAACTCTTCCATGGACCGGCAGGCGAATACAACCTTACATTCCTGAAAATCTTCTAAAAACTCTCTATAGTTATTGAGTTGAAAATGGTTGTCTTCAATGATGCCAATAGTTATCATATTACGGTTAACGTTGATATGGTTTTCGCAATAAAGATGCAGCTGCACCTCGAATAATGAAATAGGATAGTATACTATCAAAGATAAGTCCAAATTTTAAAAAAATATTAGCAGATGCATTAATTTATTGATAGCTATTCAAAACGGAACGGGAATTGCTGTATTATTATTTCAAGTAACAAATTAACAATAATCATATTCGAGTAAAACGTATGTAAGCTTTGTAACAACGTGTAATGCGAAAACTGCAAAAAGTGCGCTGATTATGCGGTGTAAATTAACTATCTTTCTCGTGTGAAACCCGGCCGGATATTTCCGGAAAACTGAAGAACCTTTTACGACGAAGAACCATATCAGACAGTATTAAGACATGAAGCCTAACCAATCTATCAGGGTAAGCCACATGCTGCGCGGCATTGAGGACCCTGTATTGATCATCAGCTCAGACAAGCTAATCGTCCTGAACGCCAACAGAAAGGCTATAGACACACTGACCAACGGCAAAGCCTCGCAGCTCAGGGGTCTTCCCCTTCAATCCGCCTACGGTGGCGAACGCCTGGAAGCGTTCCCCAAACCTTTACCCGCAGCTTTCCTGTTGCCGGTTTCACAGAACGGCAATATCGCGCTGATCAATTTCCGCGTCAGCCCGCTTAAAATCGAAGGAAAAAAATACTGGCTGGCCATCGGCCGGAAAGTAGAACAGGCGGAAGAACTGCAGAAACGCCTGCAGGATCTCGAACAGGAAAAATCCTTGCAGCAGATGAAAGTTCAGTTCATGTCCATGACGTCGCACGAGTTCAGAACGCCGCTCACCGCCATCTCCTCCGCGATGGACCTCCTGGAGGCGCGCCTGGAACTCGATGGGCAACTGTCCTCCTTCCACCGACTGCAACTCCGCAAAATGGCGGACGAAATCTTCCAGCTCAATTCCATGCTCGACGAAGTGCTGGCCCTCAGCCGGATGGCGGGCAACAACTGGGAGCCCGACCGCAAAGCCGTGGCGCCGGAACAGATCATCGAAGCCCTGCGGTATCAGTATTTTTCGCAGCGAAAAGACGAGCGCTCGCTGCTCCTAAGCGTCGAAGGCGAGCCCAGGCCCATCCTGGCAGACCGCGACCAGCTGGCCAAAGTCTTTACCAACCTTATCAGCAATGCCTTTAAATATTCCACGCAAAAGAATCCGTCCGTTAAACTGTCGTACAAAAAGAAAAAACTGGTCATCACTTTCCGTGATCACGGCATCGGCATCCCGGAAAGCGACCTTCCGTACCTGTTTACCTCTTTTTACCGTGGCAGCAATGTGGACGGTATAGAGGGCACCGGTCTCGGTCTTTCTATTGTCAAAACTTTCGTGGAATCCAATCGCGGCACGATTTCAGTAAGTAGCGGGGTGAACGAGGGAACTACCTTTACATTGGTTTTCGAAGACTTCGCAGACGCCATCTAAATCGATTTTGTGCCAGGTACAAAGCTGAACAGTAATGAACAACACCATCCTGCTTATTGAGGATAAGCCCGGCTTGTCCGAAGCGCTCAGATCGCTGCTGGAATTGCATCAGTACACCGTTGCCGTTGCGTCCAACGGGGAAGAAGGCATCCGTACCGCACGCGCCTTGCTGCCCGACCTCGTGATCAGCGATATTTACATGCCGGTGCTCAATGGCCTCGACCTGCTCGACACATTCCGCAATGATCCTACGTTGCACGACATTCCCGTGGTGATGCTCACCGCGCGGTCGGAGTACGACGATGTGCGTATGGCCATGGAAAAAGGAGCGGCCGGGTATGTGACCAAGCCATTCCTTTTCAAGAATCTTCATGCCGTTATCCAGGGTATTTTCGAGAAACAGCTTTAGCGCCTGGCGGGCCTGAAGAGCCACTCCACGCCCAGCATGAAGCCGGCCGTCTTGCTCATGTCGCCGCCATCGAGGCCCACGGCTCCCGTAAGGGTGAGGCCGGGTACCGGCGCGTTGTAACGCACCTGCTGCATGGCGTACCACTGGCTGAGCGGGCCATCAATTGGTCCGGGATCGTAGGTGCCGAAGTTTTTGGTATACGTCAGCATGGTTTTACCTTCCAGGGTGCTGCCGATACGGTACAACGCCCCGAGATGCACGCCGCTCACGCGGTTATTAACGATGTTCCAACCTTTATTCCGGATAACGTTCCAGCGCTCGCTGTAGTCGAACGGCTGCGTGTCGTCGAAATAATATTGGCCGCGGCTGCGGTTGACGAACAATGGTGTTCCGATGATATGGTTTTCATATTCCCAGCCGGTCAGGTACACGCCATTGTTGTAATAGCTTTCCCGCACCTGCCTGGGGTGCCAGTCGTTCATTTTTTTCGTATTGATGAGTTCCAGCGTGGCTTTCAGCAACACGGCGCCTTCCCGTTTGTCGCGGAAGCTGATGCCCATGAGGGCGTCGGTATTCCGAAAATCGACGTTTTGGCCGGTTTCGAAGGGCGTTTGCCGGTAAGCACGGAAAGCGACATTTTCGTTTTCCCATTCCAGGCCGCCTTCCAGTACGCCGCGGTGATCGCCCGGGCGGTTGGGGCGGATTTCGTCGGAGATCACGGTACCGTCGTCTGCTTCCTTCACCAGCACTACGTCGAGGTAATCTTTAAAACTATTCTTGATTTTTGGTAGATCTTTCCGGTTGCCGCCCCAAACGGCGTAATGCTGGATGCCACCGTAGACGCGTAGTTTCTTCTTACCGATCCGGAGGTAGAAATTCTTTTCGTGGAGGAATGCGTAGGGGATGAATTGATTGCGGCCCATCCATCCGTGGCTGAACTGCCCTTTTACCTGGAGCCATCCGTTGGTGAAGGGGACATCAGCGTATTCCTTCAGTCCGATGCTCACTTTGGGGATCGGCAGCGAATTGCCGCTGACGCCGAGGGATCCGGAGGAGAGGTCGGGGTCCACGTCTCCGATGATTTCTTCGTATCGTCCTGCCCGGAGTTCCAGTTTCCGGAACGCGAATTTCACATAGGCTTCTTCGAAGAAATTTCGGCGAAAGTGGTTGTTATTGTATAGACTGACGCCGTATTGCAGCCGCCAGTCGCCTGCCCGCCCGAAAGTATGGGCGTTGGTAGCGCGGATGTAGGTAGAAACGTCGGATTTGCGATCGGAGATCGTCCCGAATTTATTGGCCGTGAGCCAGAAAGGTTGGTAGTCCCTGGTGGCGATGGTGGCGCGTGTCCCAATCCGCACTTCGAGCGAGTCTGCAAACTGCGCGCGGATGGCGGAAAAGGGCAGGAGTAAAGATATGGTGAGTGCGATGCCTGCCGGTTTCATAAAAATATAATATCTGTCTTCGGCAATTTAGCGCGGAAGCGGTTGGCACGAGGCTACTTAAATCAGTATAATACCGCGTCAACAGCGGTAAAAGGGTACTTATGGGAGGTAGATTCATGCACTGCGGCAAAGCGGAGGCAGCGGCCCTTCCCAGGAATCACGTTCCTTCCAAAGCGGCTCATCGGCTATTCCCATTATTCAAAGCGGCTTTGCTCCGGCCTCTTTGCGGATTATCCGTCCGGATAAGATATGCATATCCTACAGATATCTTACCCATATCTTACCTATGTCTTACCTTTTAGCTATCCTGATAGAGGTAAGATATGGGTAAGATATGGGTGGCTTATGGGTGGGATATAGGTAGGATATCTATATAGTTCAGTGCAGGAAATGACCGTTTAAGGTTACTATGCCCCGAATTTGCGGGAAGCTTTATAGTAGGGGGCGGGGGCACAATTCCGGAGGTTGTAATGATATGCAGCCGGTTAACGTGTTATTGCATGGTTTTATCTTCCCAACTTGCGGGAAGCGTGGTAATAGAGGGCGGGCGCCCATTTCCGGAGCCACCATAACCATTTTTCGGCGCGGGCGATCACGACATGGCGTTGTTTGCGTTCAATGGCGCGGATGATCTTCCTGGCACAAACAGCTGCCGGAATGCCTTTCTCCTGGGCTTTGTCCATTTGACCGTGGGGCTCGCCAGCACCGCGGAGAGCGTTCAGGGAAAATTGGGTCCGTATCCGGCCGGGGCTTACAATCGTGATATAAAACCCCGCTATCCCATGTTCCACTTGTAAGGACTCGAAATACCCCATCACGGCATGTTTGGCGGCTGCGTACGCCGTGCGGCGCGGCACCCCCATGAGCCCCGCCATGCTTCCCGTCACCACTACATGCCCGCCATGCCGCCGGAAATATGGCAACAGGGCCTGCGTCAACAATACGGGTGCGAAAAAATCCAGCTCCATGATCTGGCGTAAGACATGCTCCGAAGTCTCCTCCGCGGTGGCGCGCTGGCCGATTCCCGCGTTGTTGACCAGCATATCGATTTTCCCGTGAATAGCCAACGCTGCAGCCGCCAATGCAGCGATGCTTCCACCGGTGAGCTCCGCCGGCAGAATAACCACCTGCCCGCTGCAACGGCCCTTCACTTTCGCTAATTCGCTTTCATTCCGGGAAGTCAGGATCAGCAAGGCGCCCATAGCAGACAATTGAACTGCCAAAGCCGCTCCGATGCCGGACGAAGCCCCCGTAATCCAGATAACTTTTTCACAGAAACTGGTCCTATTTTCACCCAAAGGGATCATATGATGAAAGGTATACTTTTTTAAGTTCCTTTTCCTACTTTGGACACATGAAACGTCTTTTTTGTATCATAATGGGCTGTATCGGTTTATGGCAAACCGCATCAGCCCAGATAGAACCAACCGCACTTCAACAATGGCGCGACCGCAAATACTCCATGTTCATCCACTTCGGTGTTTATAGCAAACTGGGCGGCGTGTGGGAGAACAAGAAGATCAGCCGCGGCCTCAGTGAACAGATCCGCGCGCATGCCGCCGGATTATATAACGACGCCTACGAAGAAGTGGCCCAGGGATTCAATCCCGACAAATGGAACCCCGACAGCATCGCCACACTCGCCAAACGCGCGGGCATGGGCTCGGTGGTGATCACTTCCAAACACCACGATGGGTTCGCCCTGTGGGATTGCGCCTACACGACGTTCAATATCATGGATGCCACACCCTACAAAAGAGATATCCTGAAAGAGCTGTCGGAAGCCTGCCGCCGCCAGGGCATCGCATTTGGACTGTACTTTTCACTGATCGACTGGCACTTCCCTCCGGCGATGCCTATTTCCGGCAGCAACTCCGACTCTATTCCTCCCGCACACCATACTTACAACCTGCAGCAGATCACCGAACTGCTCACGAAATACGGTCCGGTTTCCGAGCTTTGGTTCGACATGGGCCAGATGACCCGGCAGCAAAGCGAGGAAATGCGGGCGTTGGTGCATAAGCTCCAACCCAATTGCATGATCGGCAGCCGTATCGGCAACAACCAGGGCGACTTCACCGTGATGGGCGACAACCAGGAACCCGACTACATCATCGGCGTACCCTGGCAAAGCCCGGCATCTTTTTCCACGAAACCTGGGGATACCGTTCCTGGCAGGAGCGCGGCGATATCAACGCCAAGATCCGCGAAAAACTGACGAGCCTCGTGAAAGTGGCCTCCCGCGGCGGGAACTTCCTGCTGAACATCGGGCCCAAAGGCGACGGCTCCGTTGTTGCATTCGAACGCGACGTACTGCTCTCGATCGGCCAGTGGCTGGATGCACACCGCGAAGCTATTTACGGCACACAACCCGATCCCTTCCACGTCCCCTTTGCCTGGGGCAGCATCACCAGCCGGCCGGACAAATTGTACCTGCATCTCATGAACCGCCCGGCGGATAACACCATCTTCCTACCCGGCCTGAAAGGCAAAGTAACCTCCGCCCGTATCATGAATGCACCCACTTCCGTCAAATACACCACTGGAAAAGACGGCCTACGCATCCAGCTACCGGCCGGCCTCGACATGAGCGGCCTCTTCCCGGTTGTGGAGATCACACTGTCCGGCGGCTACACGGTGCCCCCGGCCAACATCCGCCCCCTGGCAAAAGGGCTCATCCTGGATAACGCCAACGCGTTTCCCTACTTCAGCAACGCCACCATCGATTATAACACCAGCTTCACCAGTACGATCAGAAACGCCTGGGCGCTGGAGCCCCAACGCAGCGGTGCCTTCCGCCCCATACTGACCTTCACCGAAGAGGAAAAAGGCCGTACGATCAACCTGCAACTGGGCAACCGCACCACGCCCGTCCGGCTCGAAGGCGGCACTTCCTTCCAACTGCAGAACGATGTTGCCACATTGCAACGTGGCCCCATCCACATCCTGGGCCCCCTATTCTCCGGCCCCGGCGGAACACACGGCTCCCTCGCGCAGGTAGAACTCTCCCAACCCTGGCCTAACAAAGACGGCAAGGTATGGACCGCGCACCCCGAATGGAAGAACGGAACAACATACTACATCGACACCAAACGCCCAGCCGGCGCCATGACCGCCCATTACCTCCTCCAGGAGATCACCGCTCCATCCACACAGCAAGTGCTGGTGAAGTTCACAAGCGGCGACGGCATCATGGTTTTCCTCAATGGCAAACAGCTCCTCATCCAAAATAATCCTTATCGCAAGGAAAGTCTGGATCACTATGTATTATTGCCTTTGGAGGCCGGTAAAAACCAACTGACGGTGAAACTGTTCAACTATTTCCTGAACACCGTTCCTTTCAATATCGATTTCAATATCCCCCAGATCGGATATCGCCTCAATCTGCCGGAAACCCGCATGCAGAAAGGCGCCTACTTCCCCGTTACCTGGCAACTGCATCGCCCCTCCACTCCGCATGATGAGATGGGACTTCCCAATCTGAAACTGTCCTTCGAATAACGTGAACCTGACGCTCAAATAACCAAGGCCGGCGCTATGAATGCCCGGCCTTTTTCTTTACACCCCAGGCCCTCACGCCGATTGCATTCCGAACAGATACCCGCGCCACTTCCTCCAGGTAACCTTCCCGTATAAAACGCATCCGCTTCCGGCCGAAGATCGTCCTGTTCCATTGCTCCGCCGGAATCAGTGCGTTGGAATGCAATTCCAGCTTATAAAAGATGCCATTCTCCGGTAATATTTCGTTTTTCATCAAGGCTTCCAGCAACGCAACCGGCTCATCGATCTCCGACGCGATCTGTTGCACCGGCCTGTCCATACGCTCCATGTACTCCTTCAGAAAATGGCCGAACGTCAGCTGCTGCCGGAAAACGTTGTTACGGAGGTACTGGTCAATCTGCCAGCGGAGGTAGTTCATTTTTACCTCGAGCAGTCTAGGACAGTTTTCCTTTTCCTTGTCATTTATTCTCCATTTCCAAATCATATCTGAACACTCATACTGCTCCTTTTTTGTCCGCCTTACAGGCACCACATGGTGTTCCCAATAGCGGCTTTCGGCTCTCTTCAATTTTTTTGATCTTTTAAGCTGCTTTCTCATAAATAAACAGATATTGGTTAATCATTTCTTTTAGCGCATCTTCTTCTAACGCGAGAAACATACCTTCACCTTCATTCCATATTTGTCCATATAATGCTGACCCAGGACCGTTTTAGGTCTCAACATCACCATCGCGTCTTTTCCATGTTCCAGGTAGCATTTATAACAGGCATAGGCCAATAAACAACCCGGAATCCGGTCATAGATTTTATTTCTCCCGATGTTTTCCTTCGAGCTCGATAACAATTCTACTTCTATAATTTCTTCAGCTGGAAAATGCTTCAGCTTCATGGCGCCGAGGATATCATTATCCACTTCGAGGCGCAGCATATAGGCCTCCGCAGTGCGCTTGTACACACGCCGGTTGAAAGAATACCGGTGCTTCGTCAGCAGCCGGAAATCCTTGCTGCCAGCGATTTCTATATAAGTTGGTTTTTCCTCGCCTGTTGAAATTTTCTGAACGATCATGCTCCCAATGTAGCGGAAAAAAGAGCACGAAAATGAAAATGGCGGCTTGCCATTTTATTCATTTTTAGAGAGGGTATATATACCTGTTTGGGGTGAAAAACGTGGAAAAATTACCAGCTGAGCCAGCTTTTTTCCATGCCGATATACAGGCCGTCGTCGCGGCGTTCAATAGGGTAAGTGCGGAGGTAAAAACCCTCGCCACTGGAATTATATCCGTTCCGTAACGCAAATTTGTAACGGTGAAGGGGGCACACCACATTCCCACGGTCATCCAAAAAACCGTCGGACATAACGCCCCCCGCATGCGGACACTTATAAGCAAAAGCATACAACTCGCCCCCGTGGCGCGCCACGCAAATCTTTTTCCCGTTCACTTCCTGCACCGTAATGCGGGACTCCTCCGCCACCAGGTCATCCGCGCCGGCCATCCGGTACCAGTTGTATTGCTTCGCCATTAATAGAAAAATTCGGATTTATAGGGATAACGCTCCCGGTATAATTGCATCACCTTATCCATAATCGTTTTACGCAGTTCCTCGATGTTCCGGCGCTCCGTCGCGGAAATGAATACGCAATTCCCGTTCGAACGATGCTGCCAGCTTTCTTTCAACTGGTTCAGGATGTCGTTTTTCACATCTTCCGTCAACCATTCGTCAAAAGTCTGCTTTTCGTACAAATCCATCTTGTTGAAGATGAGTATGGTCGGCTTGTCCAGCGATTTCAACTCGGTCAGCGTCCTGTTCACCACCTCGATCTGGTCTTCGTACTGCGGATGGCTGATATCCACCACATGCATAAGGATATCGCTCTCCCGGACTTCGTCCAGCGTGGATTTGAAGCTCTCCACCAAATGGTGCGGCAACTTACGGATGAAACCTACCGTATCGCTCAGCAAAAAGGGCGTCTGCTCAAACACGACCTTTCGTGTGGTAGTGTCCAGTGTGGCGAAGAGCTTATTCTCCGCGAATACCTCGCTTTTGCTGAGGAGGTTCATGATCGTGCTCTTGCCCACATTCGTATAACCCACCAGGGCCACCCGGATGAGCTCCCCGCGGTCTTTCCGCTGGGTGAGGGCCTGCTTGTCGATTTCGGCAAGGCGCTTGCGGAGCAGGGAAATCTTGTCCTTCACGATACGGCGGTCCGTCTCGATCTCCGTTTCACCAGGCCCCCTCATCCCGATACCCCCTTTTTGCCTTTCCAGGTGCGTCCACATACCGCGGAGGCGGGGCAGGATATATTGATATTGCGCCAGCTCCACCTGCACCTTGGCCTGGGCCGTCCGGGCGCGCCGGGCGAATATGTCGAGGATCAGGTCGCTCCGGTCGATCACCTTCACCTTCAGCTCTTTCTGGATATTGGATATCTGGGAGCCGGTCAGCTCGTCGTCGAAGATCACCAGCTGGATGTCTTTCCCGGCCACATACTGCCGTACTTCCTCCAGCTTGCCCTTCCCGATAAAAGTAGCCCTGTCGGGGTGCGGCAGCCGCTGGGTGAAGCGCTTCACCGCCGTGGCGCCGGCCGTTTCGGCCAGAAATGCCAGCTCGTCCAGGTACTCCTGTACCTGGGGCTCCGTTTGCTCCTTGTGGATCAGTCCAATCAGCACGGCACGTTCGTCCGCTGATACTACCTGTGTTTTCTCAATCAAAATGCTTACAGAATTTGTGCAAAGTTAATGAATTCGACCGGCGTCCGGCATGAGGCTAAATTTTCCTACATTTATGCCTCACCACAACAAAATCTGATCCAATGCGTAAAACATTCCTGTTAGCAGGTATTTTATTCATTCAACAAGGCATGGCACAACAAACAATGACGCCCGAGCTGCTCTGGAAGCTCGGTAGGGTTGGCGGCGAAACAGTGCTGGAGGATGGAACCGTCGTTTTTGGCGTTTCCCGGTACAACCTGGAAGAAAATAAAAGCGAACGGAACCTCTGGACCATCCCCCTCACCGGCGGCGCTCCCCGGCAGCTGACTTCCACTCCCGGCGGCGAATCTTTCGTTAAAGCCCTCCCCGGCGGTAAAATCCTCTACAGCCACAAAGGCCAGCTCTGGGAAATGGATAAAGACGGGGCTAACCCGGTACAAAAAACCAATGTCGAAGGCGGGCTCCAAAATATCCGCATCTCGCCCGACGGCAAGCATATCCTCTTCTCCCGCGAGGTGGAAATGGAAAAAGTGCTGGCGAAAGACAAATACGCAGATCTTCCCAAAGCCAACGCGCACATCTACACGAACCTGAATTACCGCCACTGGGATACCTGGGAAGACGGAAAATACAACCACATCTTCTACGCCACTTTCGATGCCGCCACCGGCAACGTAGGCACCCCGACGGACATCATGCCCGGCGAGCCGTTCGATTGCCCACAGATGCCCTTCGGCGGCACGGAAGACTTCATCTGGAGCCCCGACGGCAGCCAGATCATCTATGTCTGCAAAAAGAAACACGGCAAGGAATACGCCGTAAGCACCAATACCGACATCTACCGCTACACCCTCGCCACCAAACAAACCGAAAACCTTTCCGAAGACATGAACGGCTACGACGTGGCGCCGCAATTCAGCGCCGACGGGAAGAAACTGCTCTGGCACAGCATGGCCAGCGACGGATTTGAGGCGGACAAAAACGATATTATCGTGCTGGAACTGGCTTCCGGCAAGAAAAACAACCTCACCGCGAAATGGGACGGCACCGTAGCCTCCGCCCGGTTCGCCGCGGATAACAAAACCATCCTCTTCCTGGCCGTTACCAAAGGCACCGAGCAGGTATTCACGATTCCGGTAGCCGGCGGCGCGGTAAAACAGCTGACCAAGGGCCAGTTCGACATCAACGGGATCGTTGGGCAGCACGGGCAAACGCTCGTGGTAAGCCGGACGGACATGAACCATGCCGCCGAATTGTTCACCGTTAGCCTGAAAGACGGCGCTGTGGCGCCCATTACACAGGTGAACAATGATATTTACAGCAGCCTGAAAATGAGTAAAGTGTCCGAGCGCTGGATCAAAACCACCGACGGCAAAGACATGCTCGCCTGGGTGATTTACCCGCCCGACTTCGACCCGAACAAAAAATACCCGACGCTGCTCTATTGCCAGGGCGGGCCGCAAAGCGCGCTGAGCCAGTTTTACTCCTTCCGCTGGAACTTCCAGCTGATGGCGGCGCAGGGCTACATCGTGGTCGCGCCAAACCGCCGCGGGATGCCCGGCCATGGCGTGAAATGGAATGCCGATATCAGCAAAGACTGGGGCGGCCAACCCATCCGCGACTATCTTTCCGCCATCGACGACCTGGCGAAAGAACCGTATGTGGACAAATCCCGCCTCGGCGCGGTGGGCGCCAGCTACGGCGGATATTCGGTGTTCATGCTGGCGGGCGTACACGAAAAAAGGTTCAAATCCTTCATCGCGCACGACGGTCTTTTCGACCTGCGCAGCTGGTACGGTACCACCGAAGAGCTGTGGTTCGCCAACTGGGACATCGGCGCGTATTGGGATAATGCCAACGCCAAATCCTACGAGCAGTTTAATCCTTCCAGCCTCGTGAACAAGTGGGACACGCCGATCATGATCGTACAGGGCGGCATCGACTTCCGCGTAGGGATCGAGCAGGGGCTGCAGGCCTTCCAGGCAGCGCAGCTGAAGGGTATAAAAAGCAAGCTGGTATATTTCCCGGAAGAAAACCACTGGGTGCTGGGCGCGCAGAACGCTATCACCTGGCAGCGTGAATTTTTCGGCTGGCTGAAGGAAACATTATAAGATCTTTTAAATAGACAGCGGCCCCCGTGGCCGCTGTTTTCATTTTATCGCAAAAAACCATTCCATGTTCAACTCCCTTCTTTACGAAGTTCACCAAAACATCGCTACGATTACGCTTAACCGTCCGGACGTCTACAACGCCTTTAACGACGAGCTCAGTTACGAATTACAGGACGCCCTGAAGCAGGCGGACAAAGACGCTTCCGTGCGCGCCGTGGTGTTGACGGGCGCGGGCAAGGCCTTTTGCAGCGGCCAGGATCTCAAAGCCGCGATGGGAGCCGACGGCAAGCCCCGCAACCTGGGCGATTCCCTGCATAAACGGTACAATCCCATCATCCGCGCGTTGCGCAACATGCCCAAGCCGGTGATTTGTAAGCTGAACGGGGTGGCCGCCGGTGCGGGATGCTCGCTGGCGCTGGCCTGCGACGTGATCATCGCATCCGAACAGGCTTCCCTGATCGAAATTTTCATCAATATCGCGCTGGTGCTGGATTCCGGATCGTCGTATTTCCTGCCGAGAGCCGTGGGGTACCATCGCGCCTTCGAGCTGGCGACGAAAGCCACGAAGCTGACGGCTACCGAGGCAAAGGAAATGGGACTGCTGAACAAAGTAGTGCCCGCCGGCGAGCTGGAGGCCGCGGTGGCTGCGGAGGCGGAATTTTACGCCAACGCACCCACCAAAGCCATCGGGCTCATGAAAAAAATGCTGACCAAGGGCATGACCGAAAACCTGGACGCCGTGCTGGAATATGAGGCCTACTGCCAGGAGATCGCCGGGAATACGGCGGATAACAAGGAAGGGGTGACGGCTTTCCTGGAGAAGCGGAAGCCGGTGTTTACGGGAAAATAAACCTGGTCTGAAAAACTTGCGGCATAAAAGAGGGCCCCTCCGCGGAGGGGCCCTTTGCATATGTTGGTCCGTCGGGGATTATAGGCCGCTGAGGGCGATACCGATGGAGTAAGGTCTTACGTCGAGGTTGGTAACATCTTTGAACAGGGGGTTCAGGTTCATGGTACCGAACAGGGCGAAGTTGCCGTAACCGATGCGCGCAGTGCCCGCAAAGCGCCAGGGGTTGAAGAAGCGGCGGTTCTGCTCCTTAATGATATTCTTTTCGCCGCCCAGTGTGTTCTTACCCTTGGTGTGCGCGTTTACCAGCATGCCCGCGCGGATGCCGATGGCTGCCTTGATCCCGGTATTGGCGTTCTCGGAATTCTGGCGGTAGCGGAATTCGACGGGAATTTCCAGGTAATTGGTGGCGATCTTGTACTTTTTGAATTTATCCGAATCCACGAAGTTCACCGCGGTGGAGTTGCCGTTGCTCATGTCCATGATCTGCTTGTCCAGGAAAATGCTGCTGGCAGTGAACCCGATACCCGGCGCAATGCTGAAATGCTCCTTTGTAATGGGAATATCGTACATCAATGCGATATTAAAGCCGCGGGACAATCCTTTCGTCTTCAAATTGTCCGGCGCGGATGCCCAGCCGTCATACGAAATACCGATCACCAGGAAGTCCCTGCTCTGCCGAACCTTGCTCATCGCCGCTCCGGCCACTTTATCCTGCGCAAACGTAGTTGCGGAGAAGCCGAGAATACCCAGCGCTAAAAGTAATTTTTTCATAATATGTTTAAATGCTTGGCAAAAAGAATATCTAGCAAATTTAATAGAATGCAAATAAACCAAATGGTTAAAATATTGCAAAAAAATACATAGCTCTCCCGGAGCCACCTTTTCCATTAATTTTAGTAAATTGTAAAGATCGACGGCCTTCTTGCACCGATCGATATGTCGACCCCATGTACGCCCAATTTAATGCCGCAGATTGAAAACCTTTCGCCAACGCGTAAGAAAAGAGATGCCATACATGAAAAAAATCAGTAACCCCGTCATCCTCATATTTGCGGCCGCCACCGTGTCGGTGGCCTGGTTCACCTGGAGCGCATGGATGTCGGACGCGGCTTCGATCCGGATGAATGCAAAAGTAAGGCTGACAACGGAAAAAATCCGCCTCCTGGAGCAGGTCGCCTACCAAACCCGCGCCCTGGAATCCGCCGCCAGAGGATATTTGATCACCGGCGACACGGCGTTCCTCATGCGGGAAGACCTCTCCGAAGCCCGTATGCACACACCCGTCGAAAGCCTGGCCATCCTCGCCGCCGGCGATCCGCAGGAAACAGCCCGGATCGATTCCCTCCGCACCCTCGTTTACGACCGCATCGTTTTCAGCCAATACCTCATCCGCACCGCCCACGAATCCTCCGTGATGGCCGGCGCCCTCATCCAGACCCGCCACCCCGTAAAACCCGACCGGCTCACCCAACTGACCAGCCGCATGCTCGCCAGCCAATACGCCGAGCTGGACGCCCTTACCGGCCCGGGATGGGACGACCGCCTGCCCTTCATCCTCACCATCGCCGGCGGCGCCATAGCCGTAACCGTCCTCGCAGCCGGGCTGTCCGGCGTGATACGCAACGTCAACAAAGCCTCCAAAGCCGAAGCCAAATTGCGCGCAAACGAAGAAAAATACCGCCAGCTCATCGAAGACGCAGGCGTTACCCTCTTCACCTCCAACCGCGGCGGCTTTTTCACCTATACCAACGCCAAAGCCCAGGAACTGACCGGCTACACGACCGAAGAGCTGTATCATAAGCCCTACCACATGCTCCTTGACCCCGCGGATCATGAAAGACTCCGGAAGCTGTACGAGGAACAAGCCTTTGAAGGCCAGCGCGAAACCATTGAAAAGTTCCAGATCCGTCGGAAAAACGGAGAACGGAGATGGGTAGAACAACATGTGGTGCTACTCCGGAAAAATGGCATCTTCACCGGCTACCAATGCATCGTGAAAGATATCACCGCCGATAAGGAAAAAGATGAGCGGCATGAACTGGCCCTGAAAGCAATGCAAGAACTCAATGAAAGGTTCGAATCCGTCCTGGCCAATACCCCCGACATCGTATTTATCAAAGACAACGCCGGCCGTTACGTGCAGGTCAACAACCGCTTTGAAACCACTTTCGGAATCACATCCAAACAGATTATCGGCCGCACCGACAGCGATTTCCCGGAAAAACTGAGCGCCGAAAGAAGCCAGGTAACCGACCGGGAAGTGATCATGGCAGAAAAAACAGTGGAACTGGAAGATGAAATCACGCTCGGAAACGAAACCCGCTACTTCCAGATCGCCAAATTCCCCCTGCGAGATGAACGTGGCCGTGTGTACGGGCTTTGCGGCGTCGCCACCGACATCACCCAGATCATCTCCCGTGAGCATGAAGTGATCGAAGCCAGGCGGAAAGCGGAGATAGCCCATGGCCGTATGGAAAATTTCATGGCCAACATGAGCCACGAGCTGCGCACGCCGCTCAATGGCATCATCGGTTTCACCCATCTACTCGAGAAACTGATGCACACCCCGGAGCAACGGGAATATGTAAAAGACATCCTTTCTTCGGCGCAAAACCTGCTCGTGCTCGTCAATTCCCTGCTGGATTTCTCCAGCATCCGCGCCGGAAGGATGCACCTGGAAAAGTCGGCGTTCGAACCGGCAGGGCTCATCCATCAAACCCTGGACCGCTACCGGGTCCGCGCTTCGGAAAAAGGGTTGCTGCTGGAATGCGAGATGGAAAGCCTGAACGCTTCCCTCCTGGGAGATCCCACCCGGCTCCAGCAAATCCTCCATAACCTGATCGACAACGCCATCAAATTCACCGACCACGGCGCCGTAAAGCTGGCCGTCAGCGCTACGACCGCCGACCAGGAAAAACAGGTATCCCTTCGCTTCTCCGTGTCCGACACGGGCATCGGTATCCCGGAAGAAATGCGCACCAGGGTAGGGCAAGACTTCACCCAGCTCGACGAAGGCGATATCCGCAAATACGGTGGCGTAGGTCTGGGCCTCGCGCTTACGCGCGAGCTGATCGCTTTGCATAACGGCACCCTTCACGTCCACGATAATCCCGGCGGCGGAACGCGCGTCGAATTTTCCATTCCGTACCAGCTCGACGTGCCGGAAACCATCGACCAGGCCCCGGGCGCGGCTACACTGCTGGCGCCACCGTTGGCGGGGAAGCTGATCCTGGTGGCGGAAGATAACCAGCTGAACCAGAAACTGGCGATCAGAACCCTCAGCGGCGCGGGCGCCATCGTGGATCTCGCGGAAACCGGCGCCGAAGCGGTGCGCATGTATACACTAAAACCTTACGATTGCATCCTGATGGATATCCAGATGCCGGAAATGGACGGACTGGAGGCCACGCGCATCATCCGCGAAGCTGGCAGCGGCATTCCCATTATTGCGCTCACCGCAGGCGCGCTCAAAGGAGACCGCGAAAAATGCCTGCTGGCGGGCATGAACGATTATGTTACCAAGCCATTCATCCCTAAAGACCTCTTCCAGCACATCCTCGTGGCGATCGGCGAGCGTTTCCAGGATACGGCGCCCTTTGTGCCGGACGAATGGGAAGCATCCATCGTTATCCCGTTGGTGGATTTAAAGTATTTGAAAAGCGTAGCGGAAAATGACAGGGATTACCTGCTGGAAGTATTGGAATGCTTCATGCATAACACCAGCCACGTCTTCAACATGTTGCTGGAAGCGGGCGGAACCGGGAATTGGGAAGAAGCTGGCCGCCATGCCAAGGTGCTGTTCGCCAGCCTGCAGGTGGTGCGCGCTTACCCGGTGACGGAACATATTTTCCGGATAATGGAAGATATCCGTAACCAGGCGCCTTCGGGAGAGATACTTGCCAATATCCACATTACATCAAAAAGATTCAAGGAAATGTTGGTGGTGATAGAAGATGAGATCAGGAAAATCTAGGCTTTGGGTAGCCGGAACCAAAAGTAGCTTCCTTTCCCCGGCTCGCTTTCCACGCCGATGCTACCGCCCTGCGCTTCGATGAATTCCCGCGCGATGGCGAG
The DNA here is from genome assembly GCF_038396755.1 of Chitinophaga pollutisoli. NCBI lineage: Bacteria > Pseudomonadati > Bacteroidota > Chitinophagia > Chitinophagales > Chitinophagaceae > Chitinophaga > Chitinophaga pollutisoli. The sequence goes on from NZ_CP149822.1 coordinate 3,080,427, forward strand.
CCCCAGCCCGGTTCCCTTGCCGCCTTCCGCTTCCGGCACACGGAAAAACCGCTCGAAGATTTTCTCCCGGAACCCTGCATCGATGCCTTTTCCGCGGTCGCGGACGCCGAAGCGCCACATTTTTTCTTCCTCTTCAACCGTCAGTTCCACTTCGCTTTTGGGAGGGGAGTAACGGATGGCGTTCGTCAGCAAATTGACGAGCACCCAGGCGCTTTTCTCCGCATCGGCCAGCACGGGCGTTGTAGTTCCGGGGATCTCCGTCCGGATGTCCACTTCCTTTCCGGCAGCCTGCCTGGCAACGGTTTGCAGGGCATATTGCAGGATGTCGGCCGGCGGAACGGCTTGCACCTGCAGTCCGATATTTCCGCTTTCCACCCGGGAAAAATCCAGTAGTTCGCTCACCATGCGGATCATACGGCGATTGTCTTCCCGGATGCTGTCGAGCAGTTCGTGCTGCCCGCTGGAAAGCGGGCCGGTGCGCTCGTCGCCGAGGAGCTTCAGGCTGAGGTCGGTGGCGGCGAGCGGGGTTTTCAGTTCGTGGGAAATGGTGGCGATGAAATGGGTTTTGGCGAGATCCTGCTCTTTGAACGCGGTGATGTTGCGTAATACGATGATATGGCCAATTACCACATGGTTGTGGATGATATTGGTGGATTCGCGGAGGAAGAAGTTTTCCTTTCCTTCCGAAACAATTTTAACCGGAGCGGGATTTTGGTCGTGCAGCAGGTAGCGAAGCAGGTCGTTATGCCGGGCTGCTTCATCGGCGGGTTTGCCGACGAGCCCGTTTTCTGGGATGTTCAGCAGCTGCAGGGCTCCGGCGTTGGCGAACAGGATGATATTCTTGTTATCGAGGCCGATAGTGGCGTCTTTCAGGCTGCCGATCACCGCTTCCGCGCGTTGTTTTTCGAACAGTATGCGCGCCAGGTTGCTATGTTCGTATTCGTCGAGCTTGCGGGCCATCGTATTGAAAGCTTCGGCCAGTTCGCCGAACTCGTCGCCGGAGCGGAAATGCAGTCTTTGCTCATACTTCTTATCCGCGATCTGCCGGATGCCTTCCGTGAGCTCGCGGATGGGGTTGGCAATATAGCCGGGGAAATTGTAAACGAAAACGATCCCGATCAGGAAACATAAGCCGCTGACCAATGCAATATAGAGCAGGGCTTTTTCGGCCGTTTTGCGCGTTTTTTCCTGTTTTGATACGATGGCTTTGAGGTTTACGTCCATGATCCCGGAAATGTGTTCCCTGATGGCGGGCAACCGCGCCGCGTCTCCGGCCGCAAACGCTTCGTAATCGGCCCGCAGCACTTTGGTGAATGCGGCTTCGCCGGGCTCCGTGACATTCTTCTCCTGCTTTTCCAGCGCCGAAACAAACTGCCGCCGCACAGAATCGCTGCCATTCCAGTGCTCTGCCGCGCGTAGCATCGTGCCCGCATATTCCACGGATTCGTAGTTGTCTTCCAGGATGGCGGCGGCCGCGCGGTTCACCTTGTCCAGGTAAATATATCCCATCAAACCCACCAGCAGCAACATGGCGAACAAGAAAAGAACGCCCGCGGAAATCTTGGTTTTAAGCCTGATCCTGGTCATGAGAGGATGACGATATCGGTTTGGTGAGCGGATAATGTTTTCAACAATTGATTAAAGATATTGGTTCTTAGCAAGATACCGAAAAGGGAGATGTGGGGTTTGCCGATACATACGGTCGTGATGTCTTTTTCCTGCGCCTTTTCCATAATGGCGGCGGCGATATTGGCATGTTGTACCTGCAATACCTCGGCGCCCAGCTCCGTCGCCAGTTTGAAATTACTGATGAGGTGGCGTTGCACGGCCAGGTCGATGCGGCCTGTGCTTTCCTCCGGCGTTTGCACATAAAGCACAAACCATTCGCCGTGGTAATAAGCCGCGAGGCGCGCGGTTTTGCGGATCACTTTCCGCGCCACTTCGTCGTTGGACGAAATGCAGGCCAGGAAACGCTCATGCCGCATTTGCCGGTCCTTCGGCACTTCGGTCACCACTTTTCTTTCTACCTGCGAAGCTACTTCTTTCAGCGCGAGTTCGCGGAGCTGGAGTATTTTTTCGGACTGGAAGAAGTTCCGCAGGGCCGTTTCCACTTTGGCGCGGTCGTAGATCTTGCCTTCTTTGAGGCGGGTGATGAGCTCGTCGGCCGTGAGGTCGATGTTCACGACTTCATCCGCCAGCTGGAGCATGCTGTCGGGCACCCGTTCATGCACTTCCACGCCGGTGATGGTTTTCACCTGGGCGTTGATGCTTTCCATGTGCTGGATGTTGATGGCGGAGATGACGTTGATCCCCGCGCGGAGGAGCTCCTGAACGTCCTGCCAGCGCTTTTCGTTCCGCGAGCCGGGGATGTTGGAATGGGCAAGCTCGTCCACCACCACCCATTCCGGCGCGAGGAGCAGGATGGCGCCCAGGTCCATTTCCTCCATGAGCTTCCCTTTGTAGAAAGCCTGCCGCCGTGGGATCACGGGGAGCCCGGCCACGAGGGCTTCCGTTTCTTTCCGCCCATGCGTTTCGATAAACCCGATCTGGATATTGACGCCGCTGCGCAACAGGGCATGCGCTTCCTGCAGCATGCGGTACGACTTCCCCACGCCGGCGCTCATGCCGATGTAGATCTTGAATTTTCCCCTTCCCGGCTGGCCGGGATGTTGAATTTGTGAAGCCATGAAAACAAAAGCGCGGAGCCCCGAAAGGCCCCGCCTGAATTTTAAAATGAAAACGCCAGTGATGTGGCGATGGAAAAATTCTCTTTCCGGGGCACTTCGCCTTTCGTGAAAATCTCGTCCTTGCTGTTGTATAATTTCCCTTCCAGCCGGAACATCACCTGGCTCACGGGCGACACGTCGAGGTTCAGCGAATAGCCGCTGGTGCGGAAGCCGTTCGGTGTTCCGGTGGCGATGATCACGCCGTCTTTATCGTTATAATATTCGTACCGCCCCGCCATGGCGATATTCTCGCTGAAGGTGTACCGCGCGATGAGGATCGGGCTGAACCAGGCATTCATATCGTTGTTGCCTTTCGAAGGTTGTTCCACCCCGATGTCGCAACCTGCGATGAGGCTCAGCTTGCCAGTGAGGGCAAACGTTCCGTAAAGGTCGTTGAAATAACGCATCTGCCGGACGGAATCGGGCTTGTCGTTCCCAACGAAAGTGCTCCAGTTGAGGGTAACTTTCGATGTGGGTTTGAAGGTGATCTGGGTACCGAAGCCGGGCGTCTGGTTGGCATCGGGGCGTTTGATCCGCTGCCAGCCGTTGAGGTACATGGCGGAGAAGAGCCATTTGTTGTTCGGCGTCCAGGTGATTTTGGCGCCGGCTTCGTAGTACGGCGTATTTTCCGCCATGAGGCTCCTCGTCAGCGTAAAATTATCTTTCCCGATGGCGCTTTCGAACCCGATGTGCGAGGGCATGATGCCCGCATCCACCCATAATCCCTCCCCGATCCGTACCCCCACATTTGCCTCATAAATGTGCCGTACCAGTTCCTGCTCCGCCGCGAGGTTGTAATGGGCGTAGGTGCCGGCCATTACGGCCACGTTCCCCCGGATCCTGTCTGCCGCATAGTTCGCTTTCAGGAAGGCGAGGTTGACGTTCAGCTCATTGTGACGGGTATGGTTGTACAGGAACCCGGGCCTGGTGTGATCGGCGGGCTTATTGAAATCAAATACATAATACGCTTCGGCATAACCGGAGATCGTCAGTTTCGGTTCCGTTTTTTCCGGCGCTTCCTGCGCCATGGTGGCCATCGTACCTGTCAGGGCAATGGCGGTAAGGATGTGTTTTTTCATTTTCTGCATGCGCTGTCTTTTTGAGCTGTTGATGTGTACCGCTCGCGCCGGCCGGGCAGCTCCCGGTCGCGCGGCGGGTACCTCTTTTCTTCGGGTTTTCATAGGTTGGGTTGAGACTAAAAAGGCTAGTGTATTTCGTCTAAAGCCAGATTGAGTTGAAGGACGTGCACCGTAGCCGGGCCAAACATGCCCGCCAAAGGCCCTTTGGTATGGGCGTCCACCAGATCGCGGAGCCGCTGTTCGGATATCCCTCTCAGCTTCGCGATACGCGACACCTGTACCAGCGCGCCTTCCGGGGAAAGATGCGGATCCAGCCCGCTGCCGGAAGCCGTTACCAGCTCGGCCGGAATATCTGACCGCTGTATGCCCGGGTTATGCACCAGGAAAGTATCGATCCGGTCCTTCACTGCCTGGAGGTAATCCGGGTTGGAAGGCCCCTTGTTTGATCCGCCGGATCCCGCGGCATTGTACGCCACCGCGCTGGGCCGCGTCTGGAAATATTCGTCGCCGGTGAATTGCTGGCCTACGTTGGCGTATCCTACTACCAGCCCGCTTTTCTTTACGGTGACCCCGTCGCCCTTGCCGGGCGCCATTTTTGCCAGTCCGGCGATGAAGAGGGGATAAATGCCGGCGGTGAGGAGCACCAGCACGAGGGTCAGTTTCAGCGCCGGGAAAAAATATCGTTTCATGATTTGTTGAGTTTAAAAGAATAAAGCCAATACCATATCGATGAGCTTGATGCCGATGAAAGGCACCACCACGCCACCGAGCCCGTAAATGAAAAGATTTCTACGCAGCAGCGCGCTCGCTCCGATGGGCTTATACGCCACACCCCGTAATGCCAGCGGGATCAGCAGGGGAATGATGATGGCGTTGAAAATCACCGCGCTGAGGATCGCCGTTTCCGGGCTGTGCAGCCGCATGATATTGATCCCCTGCAATGCCGGCACCGACAGGATAAACAATGCTGGCACGATGGCGAAATATTTAGCCACGTCGTTGGCGATGGAAAAAGTCGTGAGCGTTCCGCGCGTCATGAGCAGCTGCTTGCCGATCTCCACGATCTCGATGAGCTTCGTAGGGTCGTTGTCGAGATCCACCATGTTGCCGGCTTCCTTGGCGGCCTGCGTTCCGCTGTTCATGGCCACGCCCACGTCTGCCTGCGCCAGGGCGGGCGCGTCGTTGGTCCCATCTCCCATCATCGCCACCAGCCGGCCTTCCTGTTGCTCCTTGCGGATGTACGACATCTTGTCCTCGGGCCGGGCTTCGGCGATGAAATCATCCACACCGGCTTTGTCTGCGATGTATTTGGCTGTGAGCGGGTTGTCGCCCGTCACCATCACCGTTTTCACCCCCATCCGGCGGAGCCGTTCAAAACGCTCGCTGATGCCGGGTTTGATGATATCCTGCAGTTCGATCACGCCGGTGATTCTCTCATTGACGGCCACCACCAGCGGTGTTCCCCCGTTCCCGGAAATCTGTTTCACCATGTCGGCCGTATCGGCTGGAAAATCGTTTCCGGCCTTTGCACCCAGGTTGCGGATGGCGTCGTACGCGCCTTTACGAATCCGCGTGCCGTCGCTCATATTGATACCGCTGCTGCGGGTTTCGGCGGTAAAGGGCACGAGTTGCGCACCGTTCATACTCAGCTGCGCGGATACTTCGCGCCCGGCCAGCTCTACGATGGATTTGCCTTCGGGCGTTTCGTCGGCCAGGGAGCCCAGCACGCTGTACCGGATGAATTCGTTGCGGTCGTAACCGTTGGCGGGATGGAAGTGCGTGGCTTTACGATTGCCGATGGTGATGGTGCCGGTTTTATCGAGCAGCAGCACATCCACGTCGCCGGCGGTTTCCACGGCCTTTCCGGATTTGGTGATCACATTAGCGCGCAGGGCGCGGTCCATCCCCGCGATGCCGATGGCGGAGAGCAATCCGCCGATGGTGGTGGGAATGAGGCAAACAAACAGGGAGATGAAGGCCGCGATGGTAATGGGCGTTTGCGCGTAATCGGCGAAAGGCTTCAGCGTTACGCAGACGATGATGAACACAAGCGTGAAGCTGGCCAGGAGGATGGTGAGCGCGATTTCGTTGGGGGTTTTCTGCCGCGAGGCGCCTTCCACGAGTGCGATCATTTTGTCGAGGAACGATTCCCCCACGCCCGCGCTCACCCGCACCACGATGCGGTCGCTCAGCACTTTGGTGCCGCCTACCACGGAGCTTTTGTCGCCGCCGGCTTCGCGGATCACGGGGGCGCTTTCGCCGGTGATGGCGGATTCGTCGATGCTCGCCAGGCCTTGCACGATCTCACCGTCGGCGGGGATTACGTCGCCGGCTTCGCAAACGAACAGGTCACCTTTTTGCAGCCGGGAGCTGGGTACCACTTTAATTTCGTCGGTGAAGATTTCTCCAACCGTGAGGATTCTCTTTGCCGGGGTGTCTTCCCGCGTTCTGCGGAGGCTTTCGGCCTGTGCCTTTCCGCGTGCTTCTGCGATGGCTTCCGCGAAGTTGCCGAATAGTACCGTCAACAGTAATACAATGAACACGGTGAAGTTATAGCCGAAAGAGCCCTGGGAGGCATCGTGGCTGATGCCGGCATAAACCGTTACGATCAGCATGACGATCGTTCCAAGCAAAACCGTGAACATGACGGGATTCCGGACGAGGAGGCGCGGGTTCAGCTTCACGAAGGATTGCGCGAGCGCTTCCCTCACCAGTGCCGCCGGAAACAGTGTATTGTCTTTCGTTTTCATTTTCTTTTGCGTTTGCATGCGTTAGTACAGGGAGAAATATTCGGCGATGGGGCCCAGCGCCAGCGCGGGGAAGAAGGCCAACGCGGCGATGATCGCGATCACGGCGAATGTCATGATGCCGAAAGTGGCCGTGTCTGTCCGCAGTGTGCCGGCGGATTCGGGGACGTATTGCTTCGAAGCCAGGAGTCCCGCGATCGCTACCGGGCCGATAATAGGCAGGAAGCGCGACAGGATGAGTACAAAACCGGTGGTCACGTTCCAGAAAATGTTATTATCCGTCAGCCCTTCGAACCCCGAACCGTTGTTGGCCGCGGCGGAGGTGTATTCATACATCATTTCCGAAAAACCGTGGTGACCTGGGTTATTAAGCCATGCGCCCGGCTGCGTGGCCCAGCCCGCGCCCCATCCGTGCGCGATGGCATAGGACGACAGCGCCGTGCCCGCGAGGATCAGCAGCGGATGCAGTAAGGCTACGATCGCCGCGATCTTCATTTCCCGCGCTTCCACTTTATGCCCCAGGAATTCCGGCGTACGCCCTACCATGAGGCCCGATATGAACACGGCAATGATGATGAATACGAAGTAGTTGAGAATACCCACACCGCAGCCGCCATAGAAGCAGTTGGCCATCATGGCGATCAGCTCCATCATGCCGGTCATGGGCATGGTGCTGTCGTGGAAACCGTTCACCGATCCGGTGGAAACGATGGTGGTAATGGTGCTCCAGTAGGCGGTGGCCATCGGCCCGAAACGGACCTCCTTGCCTTCCATGGCGCCGGTGGCCTGCGTGATGCCCATCTGGGATATTGCGGGGTTGCCGCCGGTTTCGGACAGGATAGCAGGGATCATCAGCGCGAGCATCCCGACGGTCATCACCCCGAAAATGACATACGCGAATTTCCTCCGCCGGATAAAGAAACCCAACGCAAACACCATCGCGATGGGGATGATCAGCTGTGCGATGGCCTCGGTCATATTGGTGAGGTAATCCGGATTTTCGAGCGGGTGGATGCTGTTGGCACCGAACCATCCGCCGCCGTTGGTTCCCAGGTGCTTAATGGCGATCATGCCGGCCGCTGGCCCGCGTGACACCTGCACGGTATCGCCCTGCACCGTCACGATGGTATCTTTCCCGGCGAAGCTGGCGGGCGTACCGCGGAAAGCCAGGATGCCGGCGATCACGATGCAAAGGGGTAGCAATATGCGGGTGGTGGTTTTCAGCAGGTGGTCCCAAAAGTTGCCCAACTGGGTGGTGGTTTTCTCGCGAAGAGCTTTGAAAACCGCCACCAGCGCAGCGATCCCCGTTGCCGCGCTCACAAACTGCAGGAATGTAACCACGAACAATTGCGTAAAATAAGTTAACCCGGATTCACCGGAGTAGTGTTGCAGGTTGCAGTTAACCAGGAAGCTGATGGCAGTGTTGAAAGCCAGGTCTGGCGTTTGCGCCGCGTTGTGGTCGGGGTTGAGGGGAAGCCTGTCCTGGAAGATCAGCAGGAAAAAGGCATATACGAACCATAGCATATTGATGGTCAGCAGGGCTTTCAGGTGCTGCTTCCAGTTCATCTCCTCCTTCGGATCGATGCCGCAGAACCGGTAAATCCCCTGTTCCAGCGGTGCCATGAACTCCAGCAGGGTCCGCTGTCCCGCGAAAACCTTCGCGATGTAACGGCCGAGCGGTATGGCGACCAGGAGCGTAATGGCATAAGTGGCGATAATGCCTGATAGTTCGGTGTTCATTGTCAGGTTTAATTGATAACTCAGAATTTTTCAGGTTTCAGCAACACGTAAATCATGTAACCGAAAACCAACAGGGATAAAATGAAAAGTGCGTTCATCATGGCTTGCGTTTTAAATCTTGTCGAAGAAGTCTACCGATGCGAAAAACAGCCAGAAACAAATAAGCCCGGCGAGCAGTAATACGAGTGTCAGCATTGTGAATTGTTTAAGATGAATTGACGGCGGACGTTTTGCAGCGAAACCGGCAGCAACGATTTCACCGGCGCGTTCAGCAGCGGCGACAATCCAAACAAAAACACCGATTCGATCGCGTCTTTCAATATGCGGCTGCCGTTTTTATACAGCACGCCTGCCAGGGAAAAGCACTTCCTGATCTCGGGGAGTTCGTCGTTGCGGATCATCCGCCGTGTATAAGCCGTAAAAGCCTGGATTACTTTCGCTGGCGCGCCGGTGCCTTCGTTGCGAAGTCCGGGGATTTGTTGCACCAGCAGGAGATGGATTTTAGCATCCGGTAACATGATATGAGGTTTTGCCCGGTGTATGCCAGCGGAATGCCAACAACGCCAGAACCACCATAATCACATCATTATCAATAAAATAAGAAGCCGGCATACCTTTTCAGGCGTGTCGGCACCATGCAAAAACGGAAGGGTTGTTTGCAAAAATCGAAATTTCGTCAGCGGATATTGTACTCTTTGATCTTGTTATATAAAGTGGTGAGCCCGATCTGCAGCATTTCCGCCGCGCGGGTCTTATTCCCGTTCACGGCATGCAACACCCGGGCGATGTGCTTCCTCTCCATATCGGCGAGGCTCAGTGGGGCGGGACCGTCATTTTCAGGATGGGAGAATTCAAGTGGGAGCAGGTCAGTGCCGAGCTCGGGACCATCGGACAGAATCACGGCCCTTTCGATGACGTTCCTAAGTTCGCGGATATTGCCGCGCCAGTGGTGGTTTTCCAGCGCCTGGCGGAAGGCTCCCGACATACCTGTGATACGTTTGTTGTTTTTGGGGCCGAGTTGGGAGAGGAAATATTGTGCGAGCAGGGGCACATCTTCCCTGCGTTCGTTGAGCGAAGGCAGGTGAATCTGGAAGGCGCAAAGACGGTAAAATAAATCCGCGCGGAATGTGCCTTTCTCGGATTCCTTCTCCAGGTCGCGGTTGGTGGCGGCGATGATGCGGATATCCACTTTCATCGGTTTGGAGTCGCCGACTTTATAGAATTCGCGGGTCTCCAGTACGCGGAGCAGCTTGGCTTGCAGATCGAGCGCCATTTCACCGATTTCGTCGAGGAAGATGGTGCCGTTGCTGGCTTCTTCCAGGAAACCTTTTTTGTCTTTAACGGCGCCGGTAAACGCACCGGCTTTATGGCCGAAAAGCTCGCTTTCGAGGATTTCCTTCCCGAAGGCGCTGCAATTCACCGCCACGAACGGCTGCGCGGTGCGCGCGCTGGCGCGGTGGATGGCCTGGGCGAAAACTTCCTTCCCGGAACCCGTTTCTCCGAGCAATAACACCGTGGCATCGGTGGCCGCAACTTTGCGGGAGAGGTTCACCGCGTCGAGGATACGCGGCGATTTGCCGATCACCTGCGAGAAGTCGTGCTTGCCGCCCAGCCTCTCTTCCAGCGAACGCACCCTGAACTGGAGGCGCGCTTTGTCCATGGCTTTGCTCACCAGCGGCAGGATGCGGTTGTTGTCATCGCCTTTGGTGAGATAATCGAACGCACCGTTTTTGATGGCCTGCACCCCGTCGGCAATGTTGCCGTAGGCGGTGAGCACGATGATTTCGATATCAGGATGGGAGGATTTCAACTGGGCTGTCAGTTCCACGCCGTTTCCGTCCGGCAGTTTGACGTCGGAAAGGATGACATGGATGTCGGATTTGTCGAGGATTTTCCGGGCAGACCGTACGTCCTGCGCTTCGAGTATGGTGTACCCTTCCAGCGTGAGGAGGCGGGCGAGGAGTTTCCGCAATTGAGCTTCATCGTCGATGATGAGGATCGTGCCTTGTTGGGTCATGGGAGCAAATGTAGCGCAAAAAAACCGGGTCAGGCAATGCCCTTCCCGGTCCGTTCCCGTTGATGCTATTCTTTCCGCCTAACCGGCGTCTTCTGTTTTCTGGTTCCGTTTAACGGAGATGGCACCGATCACCGTGCCCAATACACCCAGTGTAAAATTCGCGAACACGATATTCGTGACCATAAAGATCCAGAAGCCCTGCCTCGTTTGTACACTGTATTCGTTGATGCGCGCTTCTTCCATCGTTGTATTCAACGTCGCCGGATCGGTGGGCACCGTGATGAGATGGAAAAGCAGGGTCACGCTCGCCACCATGATGGTGGCCAGCAAAGTCGTGATTAGGCCGGTCAGCCCGAGCTGATACAGCGAAGCCGCTCCGCCCAGCGTACTATTGGCGTGAATGACGGACAGCATGACCCCAAGAAAGATAATGCCGTTAATAATATAGCCCGTCCATAAGTCGGAGAACCAATGTGTCAGGTAAAAAATCCCGGCGAGTGCCACGCACACGGCCGTGATGATGAAGCTGTATACCCAAACCAGCCTGAGTATCGAGGATTGTTCGGCTCTAGCCATAGGATTGCGGATTTGGTGAAGAATCGCCGTTGCCGGCATTTACACGGTTACCAATTCAATTGGCATGCCATTGCACCGGATTCTTACCCCTATTTTTAACAAAATGCAATCCCACAGCCGTTTATCATTACCCTTCCGTGACTTTCAGTATGGCCTTCAGATCGTTCTTGGCGGTGAGGATATTGGCCCACAGGTCGCCCTTTTTGTCCAGTCTTTTCCCGATGTTGCCCATGTGGTAATCTTCCATTCGCAGTTTTTTCGTCACTTCCTTCCATTCCAGCGGCGCGGAAACGGTAGCGCCAGGCTTCGGGCGGACGGAATAGGGAGCTGCAACGGTTTGCCCCGACCGGTTCTGGAGGAAGTCGATGTATACCATCTCTTTCCGTTTGGATTTCGTGCGAATGATGCTCGTGGTTTCGGGCAGCCGTGCATTCACTTCCGTAGCCACGAACTCCGCAAACAGCTTGCAGGTATCGAACGGGTGTTTGGCGCCGGTGGGAATATAGATGTGCATCCCCCGCGAGCCGGAAGTCTTTACAAAAGAATCAATTCCCCGGGACTCCAGCACCTTCCGCACTTCGATCGCCGTTGTTATCACATGTTCGAAAGCGATATCGTTAGGATCGAGGTCGATGACGATGAAATCAGGATACTCGGGCTTCCGGAACCGCGACAGCCAGGGATTGATTTCTATGCAACCGAGGTTCACCATCCAGGCGAGCGTGGCTTCGTTGTTGCAAACGAGGTAATCGATCGTGCGGTTAGAAGATTCCGACCATACCTGGGCGGTCTTCAGCCACGAAGGGACTGATTCCAGGTCAAGGTCCTTCTGGAAAAAATTCGGCCCGGCGATGCCGTTCGGGAAGCGGTTCAGGCTGAGGGCACGGTCTTTCAGATGCGGGAGGATCACTTCCGCCACCGACAGGTAATAATCCACCAGCGCGCCCTTCGTGATCTTTTCGTTGGGCCAGTAAATTTTCTGCTGATTGGTAAGCGTAACGCTCTTCCCGTTCAATTTGAGCACCCTTTCCTTTTCGGCCGGCGCGGCGGTTTCTTTTTTGGCGGATCCTTTCATATCTACAGGTTTTGACGCCGGCGCGTGGCGCGGCTTTTCACGGATAACGGATTTGGCGGGCTTATCGTCGCGCAGGGCGATGAAGATCGGTTGGCGCAGGTGGCCGTTGTTGGTCCATTCGGAGAATTTCACTTCACACACCAGTTGTGGTTTCAACCAGGTAACGGGCATGTTCGTTTTGATTTTTCCCTTGAAAGGAGACGTGTTCGTCACCAGCGGCTGGAGTTTGGTGTGAAGATCTTTGAGCCCTGTTTCGTTGAAGCCACCTCCGCAATGACCGATGTACCGCATCGCGCCGTTTTCATAGACGCCGAGAATGAGTGCGCCGATATTCTTGCGGCTGCCGCGCGGCGCCGTGAACCCGCAGATGACGGCTTCCTGGCGGTTGAGTACTTTCACTTTGAGCCAGTTGAGAGAACGGCCCCCCTCTGCATAGGTGCTTCCGCCATTCTTGGCGATCACTCCTTCCCAGCCGGCTTTCCGTGCTTTTTCAAACTGCTGTATCCCTTTCCCTTCCACATGCCCGGAAAACTTCACCGCAGGATCGCCCAGCTGATCAACGATCTGCTTCAACAAGGTTTTCCTTTCCAGCAGGGTGAGGTCTTCCAGCGAATGCCCGTCGAGGTATAGCAGGTCGAAAACTACGTACGTGAGCTTGCCTTTGCGGGTGGTTTTGAAGTTCTGCAGCGCCTGGAAATCGGATTTTCCACCTTTCCCGGGGATGATTACCTCTCCATCGAGCACAACGTTGTGGGGAATCCTCTCTACAGCGGCAACGACCGGCGCATATATTTCATTGAAAGACAACTTATTGCGCGAATATAATGCAGCCTCCCCGTCTTCTACCTGGGCAATGGCGCGGTATCCGTCCCACTTCGTCTCGAAAATCCAGCCGGGGCGGTCGAAAGGCGCGTCTACGAGCGTAGCGAGCATCGGCTTGTAGAATTCCTTCATCGGTTCACCTTCCTGGGCTTTTTTTTACCGGTTGATGCGGCGGCTTTTTTCGGTACGGCTTTTTTTGCAGCTGCCTTTTTCGGAGAAGCCGCTTTTTTTGTCGCTGCCTTTTTCGGTGCAGCAGCCTTCTTAGCCCCGGCTTTGGCCTCAGGCTTCGTATTCTGCGGACCTTTTAGCTTGTTGATAACCGATTTGGGTGTATGATCCTCGCTGTCGTAGGGATCGTGTACGGCGTATTTATCGTTGTGCTTGATGAGCAGCCAGGCATTCTCGTCCCGGCCGTTCTGCATCTTTACCAGCGCGAATTCTCCTTTCAACTTTTTACCGTGCAGCACCACTTTCAGGCTGCCGGATTTCCATTCGCGCAGCGCCTCCTTGTCAAATGGTTTGCCGTTGGATTCGAGCAGCTCGTATGTTCCCTTATCCCAGATATACACATAGCCGGCGCCATAGTTCCCCGGCGGAATTTCGCCCTGGAAGTCTTTATAATCGTAGGGATGATCCTCCACTTCCATGGCCAGCCGCTTATCCGAAGGGTTGAGCGACGGCCCCTTCGGCACCGCCCAGCTTTTCAGGACGCCGTCCATTTCCAGGCGGAAGTCGTAATGGAGGCGCGTGGCGTGATGCCGCTGTATCACGAAAATGTGCTTTTCGTCCTTCGCGGCTTTGCCGGCTGCGGGCTCGCGCGTTTGTTTAAAATCCCTTTTCTGCTTGTATTTCGCTAAGCTCATGATACGCGTTTTTTAGATCCCAGGCTGGCTTTCAGCTGTTCGAAAAGATCGGTCCCTTTCGTACTTGTTACCTTCATCTTCTTCACCACGGCGCGCTTGCCGGAGGCTTTCGCTTTGATGATGCGCATCAGTTCTTCGTGGTAAGTATCCTTGTAAGCGGAAATGTCGAAGGTTTCGGTGTAGCTTTCTACCAGTTTCACGGCCATGTCCAGTTCCTTTTTGGGAATGGTTGCTTTATCCGGTAGTTTCAATTCATCGGGTGCTCTCACTTCTTCCCCGAAACGAAGCCGGTGCAGCATGAGATAATCGCCATTGGCCCGCACCACTGCGAGGTGTTCCTGCGTCCGCAGCACGAAAAGCGCCACTCCCACTTTCCGCGTCTTTTCCAACGTTTTCAACAACAATTGGTAGGCCTTCCCGCCGCCCTTATCCGGTTCTATGAAATACGCCGTCTCGAAATACACGGCATCGATCTCATCCGTTCCGGTAAATGACGATATTTCGATGATCTTGCTCTTCTTCGGGCTCGCGTCCTCGTAATCATGCTCATCGAGTACAATATATTTGTCGTTGTAATTGTACGCTTTGACGATATTTTCCCACGCTACTTCCTTCCCCGTTTTCTCGTTAACGCGCTGGAACCGGATCCTGGAATGATCTTTCTTATCCAGCATATCCAGGTCCAGCCGGCTTTCCTGGATGGCGCTATACAATTTAACGGGAATGTTGACAAGGCCGAAGCCGATACTGCCTGACCATATTGCTCTCATAACGGAATGGGTTTAGTCTTACTGTACAACAATCATTATACCACCTGTGTTGCATAAAAAAACCGTCCCGGGAACGGGACGGCCTTGTTTCTTCATATGCATAACTATCGGGGGAATTTGCTTTGTAAGAATTTGATCGCTAATCCTATTCTGCCAACAATCAGGCCATTTTTTGCAGCAGTGGCATGTGATTTGGATTTTGAATAGTAACTAAAAACGACTTTTATGGAAAACCTGAGATCAGATAAACCCACTGAGATGAATACCCTCTCGCAAGTAATGGCGAAGCTCCATTCGAAAGGATACGACAATGAATTCAAGATGAGTGATCACGGCAGGATGCAGCCTGTAGAAGGCGATGAGATCTACAATCCCGGCGATCTGCTGATCATTAAAACGTACCGTTTCGAGGGCGAGTCTGACCCTTCCGACAACTCGGTATTATACCTGTTGGAAGACAAAAACGGCAAAAAGGGCTATGTATTGGATGCTTACGGCGCGTATTCCTCGCACGACGAGGCGGGTTTTGACGAATTCCTGCAAAAGATACCGGTCGAGGATCGTGAAGAACAATTGATCTTCGGCGGACTGTGATGCATGAAATGCACATGAAAAGAACGGCGGCGCCTGCTAAAGGCGCCGCCGTTTTGGTGTATGATGATCTTTAAGGATTTTCAACAGTAGTTTTTCGTCCACATTTTGCCCTGAGTATTTCCCCAATGCGCCGCTTTCGTAGAGTTCCGTGAGCGCGGGGTGGACGTAGTATTTTTTACACACCGCGCGGGTATTCCCCAGTTTCCGGGCTACCTGGTCCAGTACTTCCACGATTTTGCGCTTGCATTCGGCCTGGGACGCGGCCGCCTCACAGGCGGAAAGGAGGTGCAGGGCTTCGAGGGTTCCCGCCCAGGTGCGGAGGTCTTTACAGGTAAAATCTTCGCCGGTGATGTTTTTCAGGTAATCATTGAGCGCGCCGGAATCGAGGCTTTTCACTTCCTTGTTTTCGTAGTATTGAAAAAGTTCCTGGCCGGGGATGTCGCGCACCTTGCGCAGGAGCCGCGACAAGGCGGCGTGGCGCAATTCAATCTTGTGTTCCACGCCTTTTTTCCCTTTGAAGCGGAACAGCGCGGCGTTGCCGTTGAATTGCACGTGTTTATTACGCAAGGTGGTGAGGCCGTAGGAATTGTACTTTTTTTCATATTCCGCGTTGCCCACGCGCATGAGGGTTTCTTCCATCACGCGCATCGCGATGGCGCACACGCGCGGCAGATCGAGCTCGCGGCGGCGGAGATCCTTCGTTACCTGGCGTCGGATTTTCGGCAGCACTTTCCCGAAGGCGAGCAGGCGGTAGAACTTGGTTTCGTTACGGACTTCCGCCCATCGGGTATGGTAGCGGTATTGCCGTCGCCCGAGTGCATCGGTGCCCGTAGCCTGCAGATGCCCGTTGGCATGGGGGCAGATCCAAACATCTTCCCAGGCGGGCGGGAGCACGAGGCCCCTGATGCGGCGGAGCGTTTCCTCATCCGAAATCCGCTTTCCCTGGGCGTCGGTGTAATAAAAACCGCCGCGCATGCGATGCCTCGCAATGCCCGGCGATGCGGGGTTCACATACCGTAAGCGGGCGGCCTGTGCCACGGCGGGCGCGTCAGCCGTTAACAATTTCTCCACCATTGGGGTGCAGGATTTGACCAGTGATATAATTCGCTTCCGCGGAAGCCAGGAAAACATAACAGCCCGCTACTTCGGCGGGCTCGCCAGCGCGCTTGAGCGGTACATCGGACCCAAAGTTGGCCACATGATCCGCCGGGAATGTGGCCGGAATGAGGGGCGTCCAGATGGGCCCGGGGGCCACGCCATTCACCCGGATGCCCTTATCGGCAAGCATCGACGACAATGAACGCGTAAACGACACGATAGCGCCTTTGGTGGCGGCATAATCGACCAGGTGCGCGCTGCCGCGGTAGGCGGTAACCGAAGTGGTGTTGATGATGCTGCCGCCGCGGGGAATGTGGGGCAAAGCGAAGCGCGTAAGGTAGAAATGGGAGAATATGTTGACGGAAAATGTCCGTAAAAGCTGTTCTGCCGTAATATCCCCGAACTTTTTCTGTGGGAACTGCACCGCGGCGTTATTCACCAGGATATCGATCTTCCCGAATTTCCTCACCGTTTGCTTCACGATTTTATCGCAATGCCGTTCCTTACTGATGTCTCCCGGGATGAGGAGCGCCTCGCGCCCCCGTTCCAGCACGCCTTGTGCGGTGGCATCGGCGTCCTCCGTTTCATTGAGGTAAGCGATAGCGACGTGGGCGCCTTGTTCGGCGAAAGCGAATGCGATGGCCCGTCCGATCCCGCTGTCGCCCCCGGTGATGAGCGCCACTTTATCCTGGAGCCTGCCGGCGGCAGGGGACCGGGGCTGCGCGTCGGGGAGCGGGGTCATTTTATGCTCTATCCCCGGTTGGCGGCGCTGCCGTTGTGGCGGACGGAGTGTTTTCTTCTTGTTCGACTTCTGCATACCAGATGTTTTTTACACGATCGATCGGGGTTCAACAATTAAAAGGGCCGTTTCCATGTTCCTTGCAAACATGAAAGCGGCCCTCCAACCGTTGGCGCATCAGTCTTCCGCCAACGCTTCCTCGTTCACCTTGGTCTCGGCGATTTGGGTGAGGAGGGAATCTGTTTCCTTTTCTTCGTCCAGCGTTTGTTCGAGTATGTTGGCGGCTTCGGTATGCCCCATTCTCGTGGCGAGGGTTCTGAGACTGCCGTAAGACGCGATTTCGTAGTGTTCCACTTTCTGCGCGGCGATGATAAGGCCGGCGTCGAGCACGGAGCCCGGATCTTCTTCACTGATTAGTTCCTGTGCTTCGGCTACGAGGCCTTCCATGGCATCGCATTTCTTGCCTATGGCCCGGGCGCCCATCAGGTCGAATATTTCTTCAAGACGGCTTACATGCCCTTTAGTAGCTTCCAGGTGCTCGGCGAACGCATCTACCAGCTCGGCCGTAGTAGCGGCTTTCTGCATTTTAGGAAGCGCTTTCACGAGGTGCTTTTCGGCCCAGTAAATGTCCTTCAGTTCGTCCATGAACAGCTGGTGGAATGGAGAAGATTCCATATCGCCATTGCGCGCAGCAGGTTTGCGGGTTGCAGCAGCTTTCTTCGCCGCGCCATTGCTGCGGCCGTTTGATTTTGCGGAAGCGCCGTTCCGGGAAGCGGTCGTCCTGGTGTTTTTTGTTGCCATAATGCTTGAGGTTTTTCGGGTTTATTTGTTAGGAAACGGGAAGCGGTCGCGTTTGTCGATGATGCTTTCATCTTCCATGCGTTGCTGTCCGACGATATCGGGGGATTTCTCCTGCACGTCGTTGTTTTCTTCGCTTTCCGGAATATCGGGTTTATGTACCTTGTCGCCTTTTTCAGGCCCGCCCTGCCGGGGACCTTTTTCGGGTTTGTCCTGGCGGGGGCCTTGCTCAGGCTCCGATTGCGGGTCGCTGGGTTTGCGGTCAATCTCCCGTTTGGGGATTTCCTGCGGGATGTCCGGGTTTTGCTTATCCGGTTCTTGTCCCAGGCCCGGTTTGGGTTGTCCGCCGCCCTGTCCGCGGTTTTCATCGGGTGGCTGCACGCCCGGCGCGGCCGGGTTCGGGCGGGGGTTCTTGTCGTTCTCGTTTTTCATGCCGGATGATTTTAAGGTTTAACGTTCTTTCTTTTTTATGTCCAAACAGCATTCCAACACCGGGGCACATGTTTTGCGGATAGAGGAGCAACAACAATATCAGTAGCCACAGGAATGCGTTAGGATTATCGGCGCGCCTATTTGAATGCGGGGGTTTTCGTAATTTGGGGGAATGATCGGTGGGATTTCACACATCTTTGTACCGGTTTCCTGTAGAAGGGAGTTTTCAGTATGTAGAAAATCTTGCACATCCAAAACCGGCATCCATAAACAGTTTGAAGGAAATGCACATCAGCATACATAAAAAGATCAGGGTGGGATTTTTTATCGCGTTTACCGCGATCATCGGCGCCAGCGTGGTGTCGTACCTCATCGCCAAAAACCTCATGCACAACGCTTCGCGCCTCCAGCATGCCGTGGAAGTCTCCAAACGCCTGGAGCTCATTTCCCGCCACCTGAAAGACGCCGAGGCCGCCATCCGCGGGTACAACATCACCCATCAACAGGAATTCCTCCACCCCAGCATGTCCGAACGCAGTGTAAAGATCGAAAAGGAATACCGCAAGCTCCGGCAGGTCATCGATGATCCCCCCCAGCAAAAAAATCTCGACACCCTCAAACGCCTCCTCGACATCAAATACGGACAACTCCTCGCCGGCGCCCGCCCGTCCAGCGGCAGCATCTCGGTCAAGGAAGGCGAATTGTCGATGGACCAGATCGACCGCAAAATGCAGGACATGATCAACATCGAAGAAGCGCAGCTCACTGAAAAATCAAGGGCCTTTACCTTCTTCTCCAACCTCTGGATCCCGGTGGTGTTCATCATTTCCCTGATCGCCATCATCATCGGCATCTATTCATATGTTACGCTCAACCGCGAGTTCCGTCTCCAGCTGCACATCGAGTCCAGGATGCGCAGCTACCAGCGGGAGCTGCAGGAAAACATCAACCTGCTCAACAAATCCAACCAGGAGCTGGAACAATTCGCTTACGTTGCCTCCCACGACCTCCAGGAGCCCCTCCGCAAAATATCCACCTTCTCCGACCGGCTGTTGCTCAAATACCGCGACGAAATCCCCCCGAAGCGGGGCAACTGGTAGATCGCATGGTTTCCGCCGTAGGCCGCATGCGGGTGCTGATCAACGACCTCCTGATTTTCTCCCGCGCCGGCCGCATCACGCCCGACACCATCGCCGAAATAAACCTCAACGAGCTGCTCCGCGACGTACTCGGCGACCTCGACGTGCCTCTCCAGGATAAGAAAGGCGCCGTCCAGACCGATCCGCTGCCCGTTATCGAAGGCTCTGACACCGGTTTGCACCAATTGTTCCAAAACATCCTTTCCAACAGCATTAAATTCGCCGCGCCGGAGCGCCCGCTGCTCATCCGCATTACCGGCGAAACCCTCACCGGCTACGAGGCCGGCGTACCCAGTGAGAAAAAAGCCGCGGAAAAATACCTGCGCATCCGGGTTCAGGACAACGGCATCGGGTTCGATCCCGCGTACGCCGACCGCATTTTCCTCATCTTTCAGCGCCTGCATGGCGTCAGCGAATACAAAGGCACCGGCATCGGGCTGGCCATCTGCAAAAAAATCGTGGAAGCCCACCAGGGCTACATCTCCGCAGAAGGCTCTCCGGGCAATGGCGCTGCTTTTATTATCACCCTTCCACTGAAACAAATGCGGGAAGACTGATTTTTGAGCATGTTTCTTGCTCTGAAACTGGAATACCATTGACAGATTATGAAAGAAAAACGTAAACGCATCCTGATGGTCGACGATGACGAAGATGATTTCTTCCTCGTCAGCACTGTTTTACAGGATGTGGCTGCAGATCAGTATGAGCTTACCTGGGCATCCACTTACGACAAAGCCCTTGAAGCCATCGGGAAGCGGGAACACGAACTGTACCTCGTGGATTACCGCCTGGGCATGCACACCGGTATCGATATTCTCCGACATTTCCAGGAAATCGGGTATGAAGCCCCCGTGATTATGCTCACCGGCAAAGGCGATTACGCCATCGATAATGAAGCGATGATCGCCGGGGCCACCGACTATCTCGTGAAAGGAGACATCACCGGGCCCGAGCTGGAGCGCGCTATCCGTTATGGCATCACGGAATTCAAACACCTACGCGCCATCGCGGAAAACGAACGCAAATATTTCGGCATTTTCGAGAAAAGCCACGATATCATCATCCTGGCCGACTGCGATATGAATATCATCGACGCCAATCCCAACGCCCGCAAGAAGCTCGCTCACTCCCGGGAAGATTTGCTGACGATGAACATGAGAGACCTGTTCTTCCTCGAATCGGAATGCAAGCGTTTCATGGATGAGATTTGTACCGAAGACGCCATCGTGCAGCAGGAGTTTACTTTCCGTGAAAAATCCGGCCGGAAGATTTCCGTGCTCGTCAACGCCAACAAGCTCGATGAACAGCTGGGCACTTTCCTGTGCGTAGCGGAGGATATTACCGACAAAAAACGGGAGGAACAGGAGAAAAGGCAACAGGAAAAGTTCGTGATTTCGGGGCGCATCGCCCGTGTGATCGCGCATGAGGTCCGCAATCCGCTCACCAATATCATCCTGGCCGTGGGGCAGTTCCGCGGAGAAGAATCCACCAGCCTGGAAGACACCACGCTCTATCTCGATATCATCGAACGCAATTGCACGCGCATCAACCAACTGGTGACCGAACTGCTGCAATCCACCCGCATGATGGAGCTGCACCTCCTCGAACATGATCTCACTACCCTGATCCATAGCGCGCTTTCGCTGGCAATGGACCGGTTGAAACTCAACGGTATCAGGCTGGAGGAAGATTTCGCGCCGCAACAGGCGATGATTACGGCCGACGTGGAAAAGATGAACATCGCCCTGCTGAACATTTTCATTAACGCCATCGAAGCCATGACACCCGGCAAAGGCGTGCTTACGATCCACACGGCTGTAGAAGGGAAAACAGCCACCATCCGGATTACGGACAATGGCATGGGCATCCCCGAAGAGAACAAAGCCCGCCTGTTCGATCCTTTCTTCACTTCTAAAACGAAAGGCACCGGGCTGGGGCTCACCTCTACCCAAAACATCATTATCAATCACAAAGGCCACATCCAGGTGGAGAGCATCCTGGGCGAAGGCACTACATTTATTATTACGTTGCCCGCGAATTAGGTTTTACCATTTTTTGAACATCACCGTGTCCCCTTTTGCGTTGATCCTCGTTTCCATGTTTACGAAGCCCCGCAGCCAGCGGGCTTTGTAGATTTTCGCGCCGGGAAGCTTCAGGAGGACATTCCCTTGCTGGTCCTGCACTTCGTCGGTCCACCATTGCTCCTGGGGAACAGTGACGGTATTGGGCAAAATATTATCCGGGCTTTCGGAGAAGCTCTTGATATTGCGCTGGATTTTACCGGCAACGGCGTGGAAGGAATTGTCTTTCGTGTGGAATTCGAGTAACGTATCGACCATTGTGAGGTAGAAAACACCGTCACGGGAGCCGTAGATCATGTCGTGGGCGCCGCGGCCAGGAATTTTGACGGTTTTATAGGCCGCCACTTCCGCCACGCCGCCGGGATTACCCTCCCGGAAACCGCAGATCCAGATGTGGTTGCTGCCGGCGATGTAGAAATTGCCATTGTAAAAATTGACGGCATGGGCATCGGGCGCGAAGACCGCTTTCCGTGGCCGGCCTTGTTGATAAGGTGCGGAAGTGGTGTCGTAACGGAAGACGGTATAGGTGTTCCCCGTGCTGGAAGCCACTACGGCGGTATTGTAGGGCGCGATGTCGATAGAATGGGGATTGCCGCCCACGGAGTCGTACCAAACTGATTTGGCGTCGATGCAGCGGATGATGGCCGCGCCGCCGCCGGAGGCGCAGGTAAGGATATATCTTCCGTCGCGGGAGAATTTCACCTCGCTGGGATTGCGGAACCATTTGCGGTGCGCTTCGCGGATATCAGCCGCGTTCCATTCGCGGATCACCTGGCCGGAAGGTGCGTTAACAATCAAAACCCGGTGCCGGGCCTGATCTGTCACCAACATCGGATAATCGGCGTGTTGAAAATGAAGGGCTAGGAATAAAAGGATCGCGTTCATTCCCTGAATTAACGCAAAAAGCAGGATAAATGGAAATTTTCAACATCCATGAATCCTGCTTTTTGTATGTGGGGCTGATGAATGAATATTATGCAGCCCTGCCTCTGATGATATTGATCAGGATGGCGATGATGGCCAGCACGAGTAACGCGTGGATCAGGCCTCCGGCGGAATACACGAAAAACCCCAGAAGCCAGCCGATGATCAGAATCACGGCAATGAGATACAGTAAGGAATTCATATCAATGATTGTTTGGTTCATGATAAATCATGTAAAAAGCATGCCAGCGCCGAATCAACCGTATCCAGGCGTTCACCGGAAATTTATACCACAACCGATGTGGATGCGCTTCCCCCATGAGGGGCGAACCATCAGCAAAGCCCCGCCGCGTCTCCGCTGAATCGCGCATGGCAACGTTTTTGGACAACTTCGTATGAAACCATATCATTTTTTAATCACCCACCAAAACAAGTAATCATGGAACACCTGCAAAAAACGGCAGCAGTCGTGGAAGACCTGGTTAAGATCAATAACGACCGGATTGAGGGATATAACAAAGCCCGCCTGCAAACCGATGACCTCGACCTGAAGGAACTCTTCGACGATATGGTGGCCGACAGCAAACGCTTCACCACCGAGCTCAATAAATACCTCCGCAGCCTGGGCGAAGAACGCGAGCGCGACTCCACTTTCGCCGGTAAATTGTATCGCACCTGGATGGACGTTAAAGTATCTTTCGGAGGAGCAGACCGCCGGTCGATCCTCGCCACCTGCGAATACGGCGAAGACGCCGCCCAGAAATCCTACAATACAGCGCTCGACCATGACTTTCTCCCGCCGGAAGTTCGCCAGATGATTTCCGAGCAACGCATGCGGCTCAAAAGTTCGCACGATAAGATCCGCTACCTGCGCGACCTCGAAACCGTCAACAAAGGATAGCGGTCCTGTCCAACATATCCATAAAACAGAAAGTTCCGGCTGGTTCAGTGCCGGAACTTTCTTTATGAGCAGGATGATCAAAAACGGTTACAAACTGGATGAATGCTACTTACAATGGATCAATCTATGATAATACGTTTTTTGAAGATTTAAAAAGCTGTCCCGCATCAGATGATGCAGGACAGCTGGCAAGCTTTACGGTTTTAATGATGCTTTAACTGCATGTTAAAACCACGAGTTGCCAATAACTAAAACAACAGCTATGATAAAAGTATAATCCGTAGTGCGCGGCTTACAAATCATCGATCAGCTTTTTCACTTCCTCTTTCGATTTGCCGAGCTTCTGTTGAAGCCTTCCCAGCAATTCGTCTTCCTTTCCTTCCACATAAGTCAGATCGTCGTCGGTCAGATCACCGTACTGCTGTTTCAATTTGCCTTTAATTTCATTCCAGGCACCTTTCAATTGCAAAGAATTCATACGATAGCGTTTTTGGATGAAGTAAATGACTCTGATGGAAAAAGATCAATTACTATACCACGCGTGCCATCCGGCCGGGGAAGCGGCTTTCGCGGGAGAAAGGCTGGCCATTATGTGGAAATAACCCGTTAAATTCGTGGAGGAAAGTCCACAGATATACCTGTTGGAACAACTAAAAATATCCGGCAGACTGTTTGCAGGATTACTGTTAAATGACAGTAACATCCGGAGGAACTAGTGGCAGATGTTTTTCCCGGTAAATAAAATAGACGCCATGGGAGATTTGATTTTAATTATTGACGACGAACCGGATATTTGTCAACTTTTACAGTTAAGCCTGACGAAGCATGGGTACAAGGTAAAATATGTACATGCTTTGAAAGATGGATTGCAGTTCCTGCGCCAGCAAAAGCCCGACGTGCTGTTTCTGGATATCCATCTCCCTGACGGGTCGGGCCTCGACATTTTGCCGCAGATAAAAGCGGATTATCCTGATTTACCTGTGATATCGATCAGTGCTTACGACAATGGGATGGAAAAACAGAAAGCCCTGACCTCCGGTGCGGCTCATTTTCTGCCTAAGCCATTCAATGTGGGGGAGTTAACCGAGATTCTGTTTGAAATGAAGAAATCAGGTTTGAAATCCAGTATGCATAATTAGTTGTAAATTTAATATCCGTCCAACATATTCAAGTATGAAGCGTATCCTCATTGTTGATGATGAAATAAACATTTGTACCCTGCTCAGCCGGTTCCTGGGCAAGCATGGCTTTAAGACAGAAAGTACGATGACCGGCGCCCAGGCGCTGAAAATGCTGAAAGAAACTCCTTTCGACCTGATTCTGTGCGACTACCGCCTGAAAGACACTGACGGCGCGCAGTTGCTGAACGATATCCGGGCCCTCAGCCCGCAAACCGTCGTGATCATTATAACCGGCTACAGCGACGTCCGCATCGCGGTAGACATGGTGAAAAACGGCGCTTACGACTACATTTCCAAGCCTTTATATCCCGACGAGATCCTGGCTCTGGTGAATAAGGCGCTGGAACACCCCGGTTCCCCCGCCCCCCAGCCCGCCCAGGCGGCCCCCGCCGCCCCCGCGGCAGATGCCCCTCACCGCCCGCAGCCCTCGGGCGGCACCCAAAACGGCGGACAATACGTTTATGGCGAAAGCGAGCCCTCCCGCCAGCTGATCCGCGAGCTCACCCTCGTGGCGCCCACCGACTACAGCGTGATCATCTTCGGCGAAACCGGTACCGGTAAGGAATCGGTGGCCCATCTCATACATGACCATAGCAGCCGCAAAAGTCAGCCCTTCATCGCAATCGACTGCGGGGCCCTTTCCCGCGAGCTGGCGGCCAGTGAACTTTTCGGCCACGAAAAAGGATCCTTCACCGGAGCTATCGGCACCAAAATCGGCGCATTCGAACAGGCGCATGGCGGCACCATCTTCCTCGACGAAATCG
This sequence comes from Chitinophaga pollutisoli, assembly GCF_038396755.1. Classification (NCBI taxonomy): domain Bacteria; kingdom Pseudomonadati; phylum Bacteroidota; class Chitinophagia; order Chitinophagales; family Chitinophagaceae; genus Chitinophaga; species Chitinophaga pollutisoli. Next base: position 3,105,493 of record NZ_CP149822.1, read on the forward strand.
CCAACCTCCCGTACGATGTTCAAGTCGCCCTCCTCCGCGTGATCCAGGAAAAACAAATCCGCCGCGTGGGAAGCATGAAGGAAATAGCGGTAGACGTCAGGCTGATTGTGGCTTCCAACGAAAACCTCTTCGAAGCCGTGCAGAAAGGCAAATTCCGGGAAGATCTTTTCCACCGTTTCAACGAATTCACCATCCATATCCCGCCGCTCCGCGAACGGGGCGACGAAGACCTGCGCTCCTTCGTGGACGCCTTCCTATCCCAGGCCGGCAAAGAGCTGAACAAGCCCGAAGCCGCGCTCAGCGAGGAAGTCTGGGAATGTTTCCGGAATTACGATTGGCCGGGCAACATCCGCGAGCTCAAAAACGTGATCCGCCGCGCCAGCCTGCTCACACCCGCGGGCAAGGAAATCTCCGTGGCCGCGTTGCCCCTGGAAATGAAAGCGGGCAAGATGATGCGCCAACCCGCTGCCGCCGCGCCCGAAACCGCGCCGGCCAACCAGCAGGACGAGCCCAATCTTCCCCTTCTCGACGATAACGACCTTAAATCGGTAGCGCTCAAGGCGGAATACAACAAAATCATCAACGTGCTGAAGGAAGTGAAGTATAACAAAACGAAGGCCGCGCAGTTACTCAATATTGACAGGAAAACCCTTTACAATAAACTCCGCCTGCTGAATATTAATTACTAATCATTTGGTTATGAACGAGAAGGGAGAAAAAAAGGTCCCGTTTTTCGAGCGGTTCGCCGGCAAAGTCGTATCCGCTACCGGCAGCCCCTGGGCTTTTACCGTCGCTTTCTCCGTCATCCTCATGTGGGCCATAACCGGCCCGCTGTTCGCGTTTTCCGATACCTGGCAGCTCGTCATCAATACAGGTACCACCATTATAACGTTCCTGATGGTATTTATCATCCAGAAATCGCAGAACAAGGATTCCAAATCGATCCAGTTAAAGCTCAACGAGCTCATCGCCTGTACAAAAGCAGCCAGCAACCGCCTGATCGACATCGAGGAACTGTCGGAAGAAGAGCTTAATACCCTCCACAAGTTCTACTCGAAACTCGCGGAAGACACCAAGCTGCATCTCGACATCAAAAAATCGCATTCCATCGAAGAAGCGATAGAAAACACGCAGGATAAATTGAAAAAGCGGTAGGTTATCCGTTCAATTCCTGCAGCAGGTCGCTGAGGTTGAGGCGGTGGGTGTACATGGTAAATTCCCCGTTTTCGTCTTTGGGCCACTGATCGCGCGGGCGGTCCCAGTACAGTTCCAGCCCGTTGAGATCCGGGTCATTGAGGTACAGGGCTTCCGACACGCCATGGTCCGCGAATCCGGTGAAGGCAACGCCTGCGCCGGTGAGCCTTTTGTAAATCTCCGCCAGGTCTTTCCGGGTCGGGTATAGGATCGCCACATGATAGAGGCCCGCGGCATGCTCCGGAGCGGGCGGCATGCCTTTACTGTGCCAGGTGTTGAGCCCGATATGATGATGGTAGCCGCCGGCGGAAATGAAAGCCGCCTGGTCGCCGAACTTCGTCATCAGTTCAAATCCCAGTAATCCGCAATAGAAATCGAGGGAGCGCTGAAGGTCGGAAACCTTCAGGTGCACATGGCCGATCGTTGTGGCCGCAGGTACAGTGTAGCTCATGAAAGTTGGTTCATTTTGTGGCAAAGATAAACGGATCCCTCCTGCAAACGGCGTGTGTTTGTCCGCTGAAATACCGCCCGCGCTCGGGACCCGCTTGTAAATTATAAGATGACCAAAGGGCTGATAATACCAATGGATGCCCGGTAATTATCCGTGTTCACGCTGCCGAAATTCGATTTCGCGTAATCGGTATACACGTACTTCCTACCGATAAATGTTCCGAACACTTTGAGATTCAAATTCTTAAAAGGATACACTTCCACCCCGGGAATATATCCCCAGGCCGTCCGCATTTTAACCGTGCTGGCATTATCCGGCAGGCTCGTACCCTTGGGGCTCCAGTACGCATCGTCCATCATCCCCACCACAAACAGATTTACTTTGGACGACAAATGCCAGTCCATCCGTACCCAATGGCTCATGTACCGGGCGCGGTAGGCGTGTTTGATGCCTGCATTGTCGGTGATGCTCGAAATGATTCCTTTGCGGTCCAGCGCTTCGCGGCTCCATTTGAAATCGTATTGAATCTGGAACTTCTTCGTGGCGAACTGGTTCCCCAACGCGAGGTAGTTCATGTATTCGTCTTCGGCTTCCCGGAACAGGGAATACGACCAGAGCGTATTGAATTTTCCGAAATTGCCCCTCCAGTTCAGCACCCCGGCAAAGGGAAACCTCGCCGACCTGACGCCCGGCAGCACCAGGGTATCGTACAGTTCATTGAAACTCGCCGTGCGGCTGTTCAACACCTGGAAAGTGAATTGATTTTCATTATCGGGCAGCATATAAGAAACGCCCGCGCCTACCAGGAAATTGTCGGCGTATTCTATAATGTCGGAATACTCGTAAATCTCGATAGGGTTGGCGTCGAACTCGTACCCTCCCCAGTCCGCGCACATCTTACCGGCGTAAATGCTCCAGGAACTGTTTACGTCGAACCGGAGAAATGCGAGGTCGGTACTGCGGCTGATGTTATCGATCGACTGCGGCACCACGCCGCGGGTGTACCGGTCGCGGAAGCGGAAGTAGACCTTGTCGTGCACCTTACCGCGGATTTCCAGCCTGAACTGGTTCATGACGAACCGGGAGCGCTGGTACGTTCCTTCCTCAAATTCGTTCTGGAACGACATCTGCATGTTCGCAATTACATCCACATTGGACAATAAAGACTGCTTGCTGACGGGTATCAGCGGCTCGCTCATCACCGTGGTATCGTCCATCTGTCTTTCCTGTACCTGCGCCAGAAGCGCGGCAGGGACCATCAGCAGGGGCCATAGAAGGGTACAGCTTTTTGTCATACAATGGAAATTTTAGGGTGCTACCAGAATAGGTGGGCAAACAGGAACCCCGAGGCCACGGTCACCGAAACCGCGACGAGGCCCGGTATCATGAAACTATGGTTGATGAGATATTTACCGATGTAGGTACTGCCGGTACGGTCGAAGTTGATAGCGGCCAGCAGCGTGGGATATCCCGGCAGCACGAAGTCGCCGTTGGTAGCCGGGAACATAGCCACGAGATGCTGCGGCGAAATGCCCAGCAGTACCCCCAGCGGCATGAGCGCTTTGGTAGTGGCGGCCTGGCTGAATAGCAGCATGCTGAGGATGAACAATGCGATGGCGAACGTCCAGGGCGCGGCTTTCACCATATCGCCCAGGGCTCCTTCGATGGTGGCGGAATTAGCTTCCATGAAAGTAGCACTCATCCACACCACGCCGAAGATCGAAATCACTGCCTGTGCACCCGCGGTAAACAGGCTGGCCTTGGCAACGTCGGTTGTGGCGGTTTTGGTGAACAGCAGCATCAGCGCCGCGGCGCCCAGCATGACCAGTTCAATTACCGCCGCCATTTTGATGGTGCCGTTGGCGTTGACGGAAAGATTGGCCGCGCCGGGCTCAAACGATGGCAGGAGGTTCGGGAACGCACCTACCAGTACGATCAGCAACACCGCTATCGCGAAAATGATCACGGATATTTTGGCGCCCGGCTTCAGCGGGGCGTCGTCCGAAGCGGAATGCGCATCGATCTCCTTCGCGAATTCAGGATCTTTCATCTTTTCCAGGAAAACGGGATCCTTCTCCAGCTCCTTTCCTTTCTTCCACACCACCGCCACGCCGGCCAGGATACCGACCAGGCACGCGGGGATACATACTTTCAGGATCTGCACCAGTTCGATCTGCCCTGCCAAAATCGTGATCATGGCCGCGGTAGCCGCGGAAATAGGACTGGCCGTAATGCCGAGGTGCGAGGCCACCACCGAGATGCTCAGGGCCTCTCCGGCCGGATGCGCTTCTTCGTCGCCACTTCCGCAATAATCGGAAGGAGCGAATACGTGATGTGCGCCGTTCCGGCGAAGAGCGTGAAGCAGAAAGTCACCAGCGGTCCCAGCAGCGTGATCATGGAAGGTTTGCTGCGGAGGATTTTCTCGGCGATGCGCACGAGGTAATCCATCCCGCCTGCTGCCTGCATGGTGGCGGCGGTGGAAACAACGGCGAGGATGATCAGCATCACGTCGATGGGCGGCTCGGCGGGCCGCATGCGGAATACGAAAAGGTACAGGGCGAGGGCCATCATGCCCATTACGCCAAGGCCAATGCCTTTCATGCGGGCGCCGATGAGGATGGCCACAAGGAGAATAGCAAATTGAATCCAGATCATGTTTTCGTTTTACGTTGAATGTTATAAAGGGGAGGATTAATACTCGAAAAACATTTGCTGGATTTGCTTCGGATCTTTCGTTTTCAATAACGCCAGTTGCAACAGGATGCGGGCTTTCTGCGGATTGAGGTCGTCTGCCGCAATCGTGCCCAGCGCCGAATCGTCGGTTTCCGCATTCAGCAACACACGTCCGCTGCCGGTGCGGTTGGAGCGCACTACCATAATTCCCTGCCGGGTAATCTGTTTCACTTTCGCTTCCACGGTGGGATAAAGGTTGCCGTTACCCACCCCGGCGATTACGATCCCGGCTACACGATCCTTTACCAGCGCGTCTACCAGCACGGGGTTGGTATTCGCATATCCGTACAAGATATCTACTTTTGGCAAAGAATTCACGCCGGAAACATCGAACACGGTTTCGTGGGTATGCTTGCGGATGAGGCGGTGATAAAATTCCACTTTCCCGTCCATCACCACGCCCAGCGGCCCGGTGTTCGGCGCCTGGAAGGTGGAAACGTTGGTGGTATTGGTCTTGGTAACGTCGCGGGCGGAATAGATGTAATCATTCATCGCCACGAGCACGCCCCGGTCTGCCGAAGTTTTATTCGCCGCCACCACGATGCCGTTGTAAAGATTCAGGGGGCCGTCGGCCGAGAGCGCCGTTGCGGAACGCATCGCGCCTACCAGCACCACGGGTTTGGTGGTTTTGACGGTGAGTTGCAGAAAATACCCGGTTTCGCCCTCTGTGTCGGTCCCGTGCGTGATCACGATCCCGTCTACATCGCTACGCTTCACCAGCTCGTTGATGCGGTGGGCCAGCTTCAGCCACACGCTGTCGTGCATGGCCTGGCTGCCTACGCTGGCGATTTGTTCGCCGCGCAGGTTGGCGATCTTCCGGGCTTCGGGCACAGCATTCAACAGGTCATCGATCGGAAGCTTCCCGGCCGTGTAAGCCGTTCCCACGCTGGATTCCCCTGCCCCGGCAATCGTCCCGCCCGTTGCGAGTATCACAACATTGGGCAGATTGGGGTTTTGACCGCGGGCAGGGCGCAGCATCCAGCAGGTGCTTGCCAGCAATAACAGCAACAGATTTTTCATAAGCATAATTGCGTTAGCTGTTAATGAACTTGGGGCGGATCATATTCTCGAACGTAAATATCTCATCCCACTTCTCTTGCGTAACCAGCTTCTTCTCCTTCACCGCGATGTCGTGCACAGATTTACCTGTCTCCAGCGCCTCCCGCGCGATCGCTGCCGAGGGCTCGTAACCGATGATGGGGTTGAGCTGCGTTACAATCCCGATGCTCTGCATCACCATTTCCTGCGTATGTTTCGCATTCGCCGTGATCCCGTCCACGCATTTTTCGCGGAGCGTGTGGATGGCGTTTGTCATATAAGTAATCGAAGTGAAAAGCGAGAAAGCGATCACCGGTTCCATCACGTTCAGTTGCAACTGGCCGGCTTCCGCGGCGAGGGTAAGGGTAAGATCCGCGCCGATCACATAAAACGCCGTCTGGTTCACCACTTCGGGGATCACGGGATTTACCTTGCCCGGCATGATGGAAGACCCCGGCTGCATAGGCGGTAAATTGATTTCGTTGAGGCCGCAGCGCGGGCCGGACGACAGCAGCCGCAAATCATTACAAATCTTCGACACCTTCACCGCCGTGCGTTTCAGCACCCCAGACAACTGCACGTAAGCGCCGGTATCCACCGTGGCCTCGATCAGGTCGCTGGCGAGCACCAGCGGCAGGCCGGTGATTTTGGCGAGATGTTTCGTCACCAGTTCCGCATATCCTTCCGGTGCATTCACACCGGTACCGATGGCGGTGGCGCCCATATTGATTTCGGAAATGAGGCGCTTGCTTTCTTCCACACGTGCCAGCTCTTCGCGGATGGTGGTGGCAAAAGCCTTGAACTCGTCGCCCATGCTCATCGGCACGGCGTCCTGCAGCTGGGTGCGGCCCATTTTTAGGACTTGTTTGAATTCATCGCCTTTCTTGTCGAACGACTCGGCGAGCGCGGCCAGGCTTTGTTTGTAGGAGGAAAGCTTATTGATCAGCGCGATGCGGAACGCGGTGGGGTAGGCATCGTTGGTAGACTGTGAGCAGTTCACATGGTTATTGGGATGGCAGAAGTCGTATTCGCCTTTCTTTTTGCCCATAAGCTCCAGTGCAACGTTAGCGATCACTTCGTTGGCGTTCATGTTCACACTGGTGCCCGCGCCGCCCTGGATCAGGTCGGTGATGAACTGGGAATTGTATTCCCCGGCAATCACCTTGTCGCTGGCTTTCCCGATGTATTCGGCGATGTTCTTATCGAGGGCGCCCAGCTCAGCATTCGCCATGGCTGCGCCTTTCTTCACATAAGCCAGCGCCTGGACGAACAGCGGTTCCGTATTCAGCGGGATACCAGTGATATGAAAATTTTCGATCGCCCGGAGGGTTTGGATGCCATAATATACGTCCGCCGGGATCTCGCGTTCGCCTAAAAAATCATGTTCTCTGCGTTGTGCCATAAACAGGGGATTATAAGTGTTGTGCAAAAATCATTTCATTTTCATTAAAACAGTGCTGCTGCGGAATTTGTTTAAGAGCGGAGAATGAACAATTTCGGGCGTTCCGCATTACTTGGGAACATCCATCTCGCGTACTGCATGAAACCAAAGCCACGCCCTGGATCGCCTGGCTCGTGGCGATCGTAAGCTGCGGAACGGTGGTGCTCTCCGGAAAACCACCGGGCGGAAAGTGAAACCCAACATCCTTCCACCCAAAAAAGATGCAGTATGACGGGCAGCTACCAGGGGTTCGCGGCGGCCCGTGTTCATGGAGTTCTTCTCCATCGTCAACCCCATCGCCAACGTCCCGGTTTCCTGGATCTCACCGATTACATGACGCCGGCGCAGCGCAGGCTGATTGCTTTTAAATCCGTGCTGGGCGCGTTTATCCTGATTGTAGTGTTCAGCGTCGCGGGCAATTCCTGGAGAATAACACCATGACGGTGATCACCAAGATGATGGGGCTCATTCTGGCGGTGCTGGGGGTACAGATGTTGTTGGAAGGATTGAATGAAGGCATCCGCATCGGGCATGCCTGACGGTCAGGGAACGATTTGCGGGGCGCGGTTTTGCTGTTGTTGCAGCACCTGCTCCTGACGGATCTTCTCCCGCTCCTGCTGCCGGTCTTCTACCTGGCGATACTTGAAGTAAAAATAAATGGCGATGAACAGGCAGGCTTTAAACAAAAGGAACGAGGTGATGAAAATCCATTTCCAGACACGATGTACGGTGATGTAATCGCTCTGGTTGGGCGCCATGTTGATGAAAGTGAAATTCGGCTTCTTGGGCTCCTGCTCTTTGGTATCCGCCCAGTTAAGCGGTTGCAAAGTGCGGGCGCGAAGCGTGGCGGGAGGCAAAACGGCTTCCTCAATGAAGAGTCTGTGAAACTTCAGTTCCACCTCTTCAAATTCAGTTTCCAGTTCCGGATACTCGCGTAACAACTCCCTCATCTCCGATTTCTCTTCAGGAGACGAAAGTCCGAGTACGTAACTTTCCACATGACCGTCTTTTATGTATTCCCTTATATCCATGCAGGAATAGAATTACAATTCTTTTTTACGGAGAGATTTCTTCCCATGTCACATATGTACGTCAAAACAGTCCTCACGGATCGTTTACTTCAAACCAAAAAACATCGGCAGGGACTACTTTGTTTGTACGGAAACCTACTAATTAATAAAATCCACTTTCTTCAATAATAGGGGCGATTGCATCTTACCAGTTAATCCACCGTCAAACTCCAGACGGTTTCTTCAATCGTAGGCAACGAAAATAAGGGAAATTCAGGGTAAGTCATTCAACTTTCGCCATTTTCCCATTTTTGTGTGAGGACTTACTTAACCTTCATCTGAATAATTACTAAATTTTAAGCTAAAATAACACCATGATCAGTAAAAAACACCCTCGCATTTGCATGCATTATGTTGATATACAATAATTTAAAATTATATCGTCTGCGAAAATGGCAACCCTGCACCTCGGGGGTAAATTCCTGCCATTGCGGTCAGTAGCCATTAATGGTGGAATGGGGGAGCATTTTGTAATTTGCAGGGATGACACACGAAGAAAAGATTCAACGATCGGAGACGCGCATTTTCAAGGCCGTGTTTCCCAATACGACCAACCACTACGACACACTTTTCGGCGGCACCGCCATGCAACTGATGGACGAAGTCGCTTTCATCACTGCAACGCGTTACGCGCGCAAACGCATGGTCACCGTGTCTTCTGACAAAATCGATTTTAAAAAACCCATCCCCGCAGGTACCATCGTGGAATTGATCGGCCGGGTTTCGCATACGGGCAACACCAGCCTGCAGGTGCTGGTGGAAATTTTCGTGGAAGAAATGTATTCTGAAGAAAGATACCGCGCGATCAGCGGCACATTTACTTTCGTAGCCATCGACGAATACAAGCGCCCTGTACCGTTGGAAGCCTAGTCCACCTTGCGGAATACGTAAGGCGTATTCTCTACAAAACCCGATACCCGCGTGGTCACCGTGGTTACTTTGCCGTTTTCCGCCGTGAAGAGCGTTTCCTTGATGCCGTAGATGGTATTATTATAGAAACAGATGAATTTATCCGCCTTCCAGGGAAGGAGCTTGCCCACGAGGTTCCGGTGATGTTCGAAGCGCATCATGAGCGTATCCCTCTCCAAACGGATGTTCATTCTACCATAAAGGGGATGTTCGTAGGTACCGGTAAAAGCCTGCAAAGGCACGTTCATTGCGGGTTTGTCAGCCACTTCCTCCTTTATTTTTTCCAGTGCCTGTTTGATCTGCGCCTGTTCCGCGTTGTATTCGTCGAGCGAAGCACGGGTGTAATTGCGAAAGGGCAGCTGAAGGCAGGCGTCGGTGAGTTCGGCGGTGAGATCGTTATAGAAGTTGTTACTTTCGGTATTGGTGAGCACGATAATACCCAGGTTCTCTTCAGGGACGAGCCGTACGGCCGTCACAAAACCATTTACGCCGCCGGTGTGTTCCACGATGAGGCGCCCCTCGTACGATGAAGTGAACCACCCGAGACCATAGAGATTGAACTGTTTCCGGTTGAAAGGGGCTCCCCCTTCGCCGAGGCTGGAATGCGGCAGCCGCGTTTCGGCGATGGCGTCCGGGGAAATGACTTCCCGGCCTTCGTATTGCCCGTTCGCCAGGAGGGCTTTCACCCAATGCGTCATATCCGCCACCGAAGACCCGATGCTCCCGGCTGGCGCCATGTTGTCGATGTTACCGTAAGGAACCTTCTTCAACTCACCGAGAAACACGGTGTGCGCTGCCGCGATGTTCTTCACCGCCGGTATTTCTTTCGACAGGGCGATGGTGTTGCGCATGCCCAAGGGCCCGAAAAATTTCTCCTTCAAGTATTCCGCCCAGGTTTTGCCCGTTGCTTGCGGAATGATCTCGCCCGCGGCGAGGAACGCGGCATTGCAATATCCCCAGGTCGTGCGGAACCCGAACGGCGGCTCCATCAGGCCCAGCTTTTCCAGGATCTGCGCGGAGCGCATGTCCGAATCGAAAAACATGAAATCCCCCTGGAACGTATGAAATCCCAGTCTGTGGCTCAGCAGGTCGCGGATGATGGCGTGGTCCGCCAGCCAGGGGTCGCGCAGCCGGAATCCGGGAAGATGCTTGCGCACGGGATCGTCGAGCTGCAGCTTCCCTTCCGCCTGGAGCTGCGCCAGCGCCGTCGCCGTAAAAGCCTTTGTATTAGACCCGATCATGAACACCGTATTCGTATCCACTTTCTCGGGCTTCCCCTTTTCCCTTACCCCATAAGCTTTCATCAACATCACCTTTCCCTCCTTCACCACCGCCACCGCCGTCCCGGGAATCTGCCATTCCTCCATGGCTTTAATTACGTAATTATCGAGGCTGTCACCCATAAAAGTAACCGCGCGCTGCTGGGCATTTGCCTGTAGGAAAGTGATCGCCAGGACCAGGGATAAGATGCGTTTCATGTAAGTTCAATTTTCGGGATGTACTGCAATCCTGTCACGCAGTAAAGCATTTTTAATATGTAGCCGGCACCGGATCACTCGATTCAGCATTATTCGCCGGATTACACAAATTCGTTTTTACTCGTTTTGTACCGATAAGACGATCCAAACCGGGCATTGATACAAAATTAGGAAAATAAAGATGTGTCAATTTTGCAGGAAGCGGATGGGGTACTATATCGCTTCCTCGCTTTTGGGATAGTCGAAAAAAAGGAATTTTTTGTCGGCGCGATCGAAATCCTCCCACTTTTCGGTGTTGGCGGAGATAGCAAAAACTCCTGCCGTGGGAACATTGTCAATGCGGATTTCTTCGGTGAGATAATTCGCGAAATCTGTGATGCCAGGGTTGTGGGCGAAGATGGCAACGGTACTGAAATCGTCGTCGATGCGGGTGATGACCTTCAAAAAAGTGGAGGCATAGCAGAGGTACAGCTCTTCTTCGAGCAGGATGGCCTCCCGCGGATAATTCCACTCTTTAGCCATGATGCGGGCAGTGGAGCGCGCCCGTTTGGCAGGACTGGAAATGACCAGCTCGGGCGACAACCCGCGGCCCAACAGCCTGATCGCCATTTCAGGCGCATTCTGTTTGCCGCGTTTGTTTAGGGGCCGGTCAAAATCGTCCTGGTCCGGGTCGTTCCAGCTGGATTTCGCGTGACGGATCAATAACAATGTTTTCATTGACATTGTAAGTAATTGACTACAAACACTTTTCCTAAAATACGTGTTTTTGGCACAAAACACGCCATTTAAAGGAAATTTAACAATGGCGCCCACGGAAAAGGACACACGAATGCCCTGAAAATCAACGGGCCGGAACGCGAAATGCGTTCCGGCCCGTTGGAAGTATCGCTGAGGGAAATATTAATACCCCCTTTCGTTCTTGCCTTCCATGTAATTCATGAACGCCTTGTTTACCACGCGGTTACCACCGGGAGTGGGGTAGTCGCCGGTAAAGTACCAGTCGCCGAGGTTGCTCGGGCAGCTCGCATGCAGGCTTTCGATGTTCTGGTAAATCACTTCCACTTTCGCTTCAATGCCGGGCGGGGTGATGATTTCGGCGATTTTCGCGGAAATCTGCTCGGGCGTAAATGGTTTGTAAACATTTTTTACCACGTTCTGCGCGTTCAGGGTATTGGTGCGCTCCAGCTCTTTGGCCAGGCCGTAAGCTTCCTGCAGGATGTATTCCTTGCCCTGCTCCCGGATCAGCGCGATGGCCGCCTGGAAGGCCACAAACTCGCCCATCTTGCTCATATCGATGCCATAGCAGTCCGGGTAGCGGATTTGCGGGGCGGACGACATCACGATGATGCGTTTGGGACCGAGGCGGTCCAGCATTTTGATGATGCTTTCGCGGAGGGTGGTACCCCGTACGATGGAGTCGTCGATCACTACCAGCGTGTCGGTGCCGGGGCGGACGGTTCCGTAAGTGATATCGTAAACGTGCTGCACCATCTCGTTGCGGCTGGAATCTTCCGTGATGAAGGTCCGCATCTTCACGTCTTTGATGGCGATTTTATCGATCCGGACGCGGCGGTTAACCATTTCGGTCAGCTTTTCTTCATCGAAATCTTTGCCCCAGCTCATAATCCTTTCCACCTTGATGCGGTTGAGGTAGTCTTCCAGCCCTTTGATCAGGCCGTAGAACGCGACTTCCGCCGTGTTGGGGATGAAAGAGAAGATGGTATTGCGAAGGTCGTTGTCGATGGCTTTGAGTACGGTTTCGGAGAGGTGGTAGCCCAGTGCGTGGCGCTCTTTGTAGATCTTCTCGTCGTTTCCGCGGGAGAAGTAGATCCGTTCGAAGGAGCAGGCGCGGCGTTCGCGGGCCGGGATGATCTCTTCAATGGAGTATTCGCCGTTTTCCTTCACGATCAGTGCGTTGCCGGGCATGAGCTCCATCACTTCGTTCTCGCCTACGTTGAAGGTGGTGCGGATGGCCGCGCGCTCAGAGGCGGTCACGATCACGTCTTCGTTGACATAGTAATAAGAAGGACGAATCCCGTGGGGATCGCGGATCACGAAGGAATCGCCGGAGCCGATGAGGCCGCCTACATGATAACCGCCGTCGAACATGGAGAACGCCTGCTTGAGGATATTCTTCACGTCCAGCCCGTTTTGCCGCGCTTCGTCTTCCTTGCAAAGGAAATGGTGTACCACTTCGAGCATGGCGGCGAGGTCGCTGTTTTTGTGCTTGTCGCCAGGAGAAACTTTTGTGAAACTGAATAGCTCGTCCACATTCACCAGGTTGAAGTTACCAGCCATGGTGAGGTTTCGGGCGGGGATGGTGTTATATCTTACGAAGGGATGGCAAAGTTCTACGTCATTTTTGCCCTGGGTGGCGTAGCGGAGATGCCCCAGCAGCAGTTCGCCCAGGAAGCGGACGTGCCCTTTCATGAGGCCCGGGTAGCGGGTGATCTCAGGCTGGTACTTTTCGATCTCTGCAATTTCGTCGCGGACTTTCCCGAAAACATCGCCGATGGGTTGCGGCTGCGCGCTCCGGATGCGGTGCATGAAAGGCACCCCGGGCTCGGTGTGTAATTTTACAGTGGCCAGGCCTGCGCCGTCTTGCCCACGGTTGTGCTGTTTTTCCATGAGAAGGTACAGCTTATTCAGCCCGTAGAAAACCGTTCCGTATTTCTGTTGATAATAACTGAATGGTTTTCTTAATCTTATGAATGCCAGGCCGCATTCATGCTTAATCGCATCACTCATGCTGTAAATTGAAGTCGCAAAGTTACGCTTAAATTTCCAAACGGCCGCATTCACCAAAATGCCCTTCCGGCGGGCGCGCCGGGGTAATTGGGATGGAAACGGGCCATGATAGCGCCATGCCGATTGCCGGTATAAAAAATCCCGGCACTGTTGGTGCCGGGATAGTATCATGATTTGCTGAAATCCATTTAATTGGAGGCCATAATATTGTTGGCGGCCGACCATTTGGACACGTTCTCGCATTGTTTGTATTCGTCTTCCACATGCACATAGAAAGTCGGCACTTTGTCTACCAGCCATTTGGCCAGGGCGGTTGCCTGTTTTTCCTGGAGTGTGCGCTGCTGGATGCGGGAGTAATCGTCGCGAAGGTTTTCGCGGTGCGGCTCGGTACGTGTTTTCAGGTACACGAGGCGAACGCCTTTACGGCCTTGCTCGTCGGTAAATTCGATCGGTTTGGTAACGCCACCCGGTTTCAGGGAATCGATCAGCATTACGATGTCTTTGGTAGACGGGTCGTTCAGCTGGTCGATGGTGATGAAAGTACTGTTGGTCATCGGGTTGGTCAGCATACCGCCGCTGAACTTCGCCATGGGATCATCGCTGTATTTGGCTACGGCTTCCGCGAAGTTGGTCTTACCCGCGATAATGTTGGCGCGGATGGTGTCCAGCTTCTGGATGGCGTTCTTGATTTCGTTGGTCATTACGTTCGGCTTGAGGAGGATGTGCTGCACGGTCACGTTGTCGCCCGCGCGTTTCAGCATCTTGATCAGGTGGTAGCCAAACTGCGACTTCACAGGGTTGGACATTTCACCTTCGCGCAGCCGGAAGCTGGCGGAGAGGAATTCCGGATCCCAGTTTTTATCGTAACGGTTGAGGGGATAAACGCCATTGTTCTCGCGAACGGCGGGGTCTTCGGAGTAGAGGCTGGCATAGGTGCCGAATTCGCCCTCTTTCTTTTCAACCTTGCTGCGGATATCCATGAGCCTGTCGTACGCGTATTTGTCCATCTCGCGGCTTGCTTTGGGCAGGAGCACGAGCTGGCCGATTTCGAGTTCGGATTCGTAGAACGGCAGGCTGTCTTGCGGTATTTTTTCGAAATTGGTACGCACTTCTGTGGGTGTCACTTTCACGGAGTTCACGATCTTGTCGCGCATGGCTTTGGCGAGCATGTTCTCACGGATAGCGTCGCGGAAGCGTTCGCGGAGCTGGTAGATGGTGTAGCCAGTCACTTTCGTCATGTTCTCGCGGCCGTTGTAGCGCTGTTCGGCCCAACGGATCTGGGATTCGATACGGCCTTCCACGTCTGATTCGGAAATGGGAAGCGAGTCGCGCTCAGCCTGGAGTACCAGGATTTTCTGTGCGATAATCTGCTCGATGGCGGCGCAGGGCGCGTTGGCCGGTAATGGAACGCCTTCGAGGGCTTGCTGTTGCATATCCACCAGCGCCGACTCGATGTCGGACTGAAGGATGATCTTTTCACCCACCTTGGCAACTATCTTGTCGGCAATAATCTTTTTCTGCTGCGCCACGGCTACCTGGAAAAGGAACATGGCGGCGAAGGAAGATATGACAAATTTCTTCATATAAATGCTACTGTCTTCTCAAAGTAACTGATAAAAAATTAGCCGCACAAAGACGGCTAATCTATTTAACAAAAATTTCGGAATTGCGGCGGGTGTTGAGACCCGCCGCAACGGATGTTTTAGAGGGTACGTTTCACTTCCACTTCTTCGAAGCCTTCGACGATGTCGCCGACTTTGAGGTCGCTGTAGTTTTTGATGGAGAGACCGCATTCCATGCCGGAAACGACTTCTTTCACATCGTCTTTGTAACGTTTGAGCGACTGCAGTTCGCCTGTGTGCACCACGATACCGTCGCGTACCAGGTTTATGCGCGAATTGCGGAAGAGTTTGCCATCGAGTACGAAACAGCCTGCAACGGTAGCTTTGTCGAATTTGTAGGTTTCGCGGATTTCGACGTTCGCGGTAACCTTCTTCTCGATTTTCGGTTCCAGCATCCCTTCCATCGCGGATTTGAGCTCGTCGATGGCGTCGTAGATAATGGAGTACGTGCGGATTTCGATATTCTCTTTCTCGGCGAGGCGGGCTGCATTGAGCGACGGGCGCACCTGGAAGCCGATCACGAGAGCGTCGGAGGCGGTAGCCAGGAGTACGTCGGATTCGGTGATCTGACCTACGCCTTTGAGTACTACGCTGACAACGATTTCTTCTGTAGACAGTTTCTGCAGGGAGTCGGAGAGCGCTTCCACGGAACCGTCCACGTCGCCTTTGATGATGAGGTTCAGCTGCTTGAAGTTGCCAAGGGCAAGTCGGCGGCCGATCTCGTCGAGGGTGATGTGTTTCTTGGTGCGGATGCCCTGTTCGCGAACGATCTGGGCTCTGCGGTTGGCCAGATCCTTGGCTTCGGACTCGTCTTCGTACATGCGGAACTTCTCACCTGCCTGCGGGGCGCCGTTGAGGCCGAGGAGCTGCACGGGGGCGGAGGGGCCAACTTTCTCGACGCGTTGTCCGCGTTCGTTGAACATGGCCTTGATCTTACCGAAGTGCGCGCCGGACACGATGGTGTCGCCCTGGCTGAGGGAACCGTTCTGCACCAGCACCGTGGTTACGTAGCCGCGGCCCTTGTCGAGCGTGGCTTCGATCACCGTACCGGAAGCTTCGCGGTTCGGGTTGGCTTTCAGGTCGAGGAGCTCGGCTTCCAGCAGGATTTTCTCCAGCAGGATGTCGATATTCATACCGCTTTTGGCGGAGATTTCCTGGCTTTGGAATTTACCGCCCCAGTCTTCCACGAGGAGGTTCATACCGGCGAGTTGTTCCTTGATTTTTTCCGGGTTGGCGCCGTCTTTATCCACTTTGTTGATGGCGAATACCATCGGCAGGCCGGCGGCCTGGGAGTGGGAGATGGCCTCACGGGTCTGGGGCATGATGGCATCGTCTGCCGCGATCACGATCACGGCGATGTCAGCCACTTTTGCACCACGGGCACGCATCGCGGTAAACGCTTCGTGACCGGGAGTATCGAGGAAAGTTACTTTTTTGCCGGAAGCGGTGGTTACCTGGTAGGCACCGATGTGCTGGGTGATACCGCCGGCCTCGCCCGCAACTACGTTGGCGTTGCGGATATAGTCGAGCAGGGAGGTTTTACCGTGGTCTACGTGACCCATGATGGTCACGATGGGCGCGCGGGGTTCCAGATCTTCCGGAGCGTCTTCGATTTCGTCTTCATCGTCGTCGGTTGCGTCGTCGATACCGATGAATTCCACTTCATAACCGAATTCTCCGGCTACGAGCTCGATTACTTCGGCGTCGAGGCGTTGGTTGATGGACACCATGATACCGAGGCCCATACATTTCGAGATCACTTCGGCGAAGGAAACGTCCATGAGGTTGGCGAGCTCGCTCACGGAGAGGAATTCGGTTACCTGCAGCTTGTTGCCGTCGGCCATGTTCTGGGCTTCGCGTTCGGCCATTTCGTGGCGTTTGTCGCGGCGGCGGCTGGCCTTGGTGGATTTCCCACCGCGGGTGTTGCCACCCAGTTTGGCCATGGTTTCCTTGATTTTATTCTGGATCTCGTTTTTATCGATTTCACGGTCTTGCGGTCCGCGGGGGCACCCTGGCCGAAGTTGCCCTGGCCGGGGCGGGGGTTGCGGTTATTGGGTCCGCGGTTGCCTTGATGGCCTCCGGGCCCTCTGTTGCCCTGGTGCCCGCCGGGTCCACGGTTGCCCTGGGGGCCTCCGGGTCCGCGGTTGCCTTGCTGGCCGCCGTGTTGTCCGGGGCCGCGTTGGCCGGGGCCTCCGGGTCCGCGGTTACCTTGCTGGGTGCCGTGTTGGCCGCCGCCGTGCTGGCCGGGGCCGCGGTTGCCCTGGGCGCCTTCGCGGGCGAATTCGCCGGGTTTGATGGGCTCGGGTTTCTTTTCTACGACGATACGTTTGCGTTTACGTTTTTCGTCTTTATTGAAGCCTTTGTTATCGCGGCGGTCCTGGGACACGGGGAGATCGATTTTACCGATCACTTTAGGTCCGGAGAGGCGTGTAGCCTGAATATTTTCGATCACGGAGGGTCCTGCGTCGTCGCCGGAAGCGTCGCTGGCTGCGGGGGAAGCGGGAGCTTCGGGGGCAGCGGGTGCAGGAGTCTGCGCGGCGGGGGCTGCGGTTTCTTCCTTGGCGGCGGGTTTGGGTTCCGGTTTCGGTTCTTGTTTAGGTTCGGGTTTAGGTTCCGGTTTCACTTCCGCTGCGGGCTTTTCGGGCTGCGGGGCGGGTTGTGGCGCCGGGGTATCTTCCTTCACGGTTTTGGATTCGGCTTTGGGCTCGGGAGCGGGCTGCGGCTTGGGTTCAGGTTTGGCTTCTGCGGCAGGTTTGGGCTCCTGGGGAGCGGGGGCCGGCTTATCTTCTTCCGTTTCGGGTTTGGCTGTTTTCTTACGGTTGGCGGGATTAAGCGCGTCCAGATCGATGGTACCCATGATGCGGGGGCCATTGATCTTGGGGGATTCGGGTTTCACGACCTCTTCCTCTTTGGCTGCGGCTTTAGGCTCGGGCGCCGTCTCCTTTTTCGGCTCGGGGGCCGGTTCGGGTTTGGGCTCGGGTTTGGCTTCGGCGGCCGGTTGGGGCTGGGGGGCGGGAGCCGGTTCAGGCTGTGGCGCAGGCTGTTCCGTACGGGCCTCGGGCTGGGGGGCCGCTTTGGGGGCGGGTTCCGGCTCGGGGACAGGTTCCGGTTTGGCGGCGGGCGCTTCCTCCTTCTTTTTGGTTACGGCATCCGCTTCCTCCTTTTTCTTCGCTGCCAGCTCTGCTTCTTCCTTCTCCTTCTTCTTGGCTGCGTCTAACACCGTTCCTTTCGGCAAAGCGATCTGGTCGCTTTTTCGCTTGTTGGCCTTATCCTGTTGGAACTCATTCTGGAGCGCATGGTACATCTGGGCAGTGAGACGGGCGTTGGGAGAACCGAATCCATCCATATCATAGCCTTTACCGGCTAGGAAATCGATCAGCGTTTCCTTGCCAATGTTGAATTCCTTGGCTGCGGCCAGCAATCTCGGTGTGTTGTTTGTTACTTCAGGCATATCGTTTTCTCGTCCTTCCCGTTTAATCCCCACCAACCGGCGGAGCAAATCTTTTAACATTTTAACAATAACTCAAATATCTCTGCAATCAAAAAAGCCAACCCTATGGGAAGGGGTAGCGGAAGGCTTATTCTTTTTCAAATTCTTCCTGGAGAATCCTTCTCACTTCTGTTACGGTCTCCTCTTCGAGGTCGGAGCGGCGTACCAGTTCTTCCGAAGTCAGATCCAGGACGGAGCGGGCTGTATCGCAACCGATTCTTTTCAGTTCGTCGATTACCCAGGCTTCGATTTCGTCTGCGAATTCTTCCAGGTCGATGTCGAATTCGGTTTGTTCCTGTTCTTCATCGCGGAACACATCGATTTCGTAGCCGGTCAGTTCGCAGGCCAGTTTAATGTTCACGCCTTTTTTACCGATGGCCAGTGATACCTGGTCGGGTTTGAGGTAAACGGAGGCGTACTTGTTATCATTATCCACTTCCATCCGGCTGATGCGGGCGGGCGTGAGTGCGCGCTGGATCAGGAGCTGAATGTTTGCGGTATAGTTGATGATGTCAATGTTCTCGTTGCGGAGTTCACGTACGATGCCGTGAATCCGGCTTCCTTTCATACCCACGCAGGCGCCTACGGGGTCGATACGGTCGTCATAGGATTCCACGGCAACTTTGGCTCTTTCGCCGGGCTCGCGCACGATCTTTTTGATCACGATTAGGCCGTCGAAGATTTCCGGCACCTCGATTTCGAGGAGTTTGGCCAGGAAGGAGGGATGTGTTCTGGAAAGGATGATCAGCGGGGAGTTATTTTTCAGCTCCACTTTCTTCACGACTGCTCTCACGTTCTCACCTTTCTTGAAATAATCCGTCGGTATCTGCTCGGATTTAGGCAATATTAGTTCATTCCCTTCATCATCCAATAATAAAACTTCTTTTTTCCACACCTGGTAAACTTCCCCGGTTACGATCTCGCCTACGCGGTCGCCGTATTTCTTCACCAGGATGTTCTTTTTCAGGTCGCCGATGCGGGCGGTCAGCGTTTGCTTCGCTGCCAGGATGGCGCGGCGCCCGAAATCCAGGATTTCCACTTCTTCATACAAATCTTCCCCCACCTGGTAGTCGGGCTCGATCAGAATGGCTTCGGAATAAGCCACCTGCGCATTCTCGTCCTCTACCGTTCCATCTTCCACGATGGTGCGGCGGCGAAGAATCTCCAGGTCACCTTTCTCAGTATTTACAATCACGTCAAAGTTCTCATCTGAGCCATATTTCTTACGCAACAGGGTCTTAAACACGTCCTCCAACACCTTCATCAGCGTGGGCCGGTCGATGTTCTCGGCCTCCTTAAACTCGGTGAATGACTCAATCAGGTTAATACTAGCCATGTTATATATTATTTTAAAACACGATGCACACCTTTGTGTGCTTTATTTCTGTTAAATTGATGTTAGATATTCTGATTTCCTTTTTCTTACCGATCGTTTCTTCCAGCGTCAGCTCCGATTCGGTTGCCGCCGTCAGCTTGCCTTCCTTCACGGTACCATCCAGCAAAGTCACCTCCACTTTCCGGCCCACGTTCTTCACAAACTGCCGATGCGTCTTCAAAGGCTCATCAAGCCCCGGAGACGATACTTCCAGCGAAAAATCGTTGTCAGGAAAAAGGCCGGCGGCCTCCAGCTGGGGATACAACTGGCGGTTCAGCGACACCAGATTGGAGATCGACGCGCCGCTATCCGCATCCACGTAAACCTTCACATTGTTGGTAGGCTTAATCTTTATTTCAACCACGAAATATTCCGGCTTGTCCGCCAGCAGAGCGTCGAGAAATTCCCTGATGCGCGCTATCACTTGTTCGTTTGCCATACAAAATAGAAGAAGGGGACTCCCATCGTCCCCTTCATTTGAATCTTTATTCCGTTACAAAATTAGCATTTATTTTCATTTCAAAAAGTATTTCTTTCCCGCAAACCCAATACCAATCATATTACCAAACTTTGTAATTGGTAGTCCGCCGCATTTAACGTATCTTAGAAATCACATGATCTCCCGGATTCAACCAGAGCTCGCGATGTGGACCGCCGGCCTAGTTTTGCTCGCCTGTATGGACCCGCACGCAAACCTTCCCAGCCTTTGCTTCTGGCGCTGGATCGGTTTCGAAAGCTGTCCCGGTTGCGGCCTCGGCCACTCCGTTTCCCATCTCTTCCACGGCCACTGGCAGGAAAGCTGGGAGACGCACAAACTCGGCGCCCCGACCATCGCAGCTCTCCTCTGGCGGATCGGGCAACTCACTAAAATTCAAATTCACGCCTTCAGACATGGATAATTATTATTATGCCGCCCTGCCGGGCATCGACCAGGAAGAAATGGTCTGGCTGGAAGAGCTTACCAAAAAATTTGACGACGACACCCGGAAGAAATTTCTTTTCCTCTACCAGTCGCGCCGAAAAGACCCGCAAACCATCCTCATCACCTGCCTCCTTGGCCTCATCGGCCCCAACGGTATCCACCGCTTCCTGCTCGACCAGATCCTGATAGGTATCCTTTACGTGGTAACGCTCGGCTTTTGTTTTATCGGCACCATCATCGACGCCATCAACTACCGCCGCCTTACCTGGGAATACAACAAACAGGTTTCCCTGGAAGTGGCGGCCATGCTCAGCAGAACCTGGACCGATCGTTAAAGAAATCCTAAAAACTGGCAAAAAAGGGGGTATCTGCTATCTTTGCAGCATGTCTCTTTTAAAGTTGATTTTCTACATCCTCGCGGGATGGTTTTTATATAAACTGATTTTTCAATTTATCATTCCCGTATACCGCGGCACCAAACAGGTGCGCCGCCAGATGCAAGACATGCAGGACGCTATGCGCCAGCAGTACGAGCAGCAACGCCAACAGCAGCAGCAACAACAGACCGCCCAGCAACAGGTGCCTCCCCGGCCGCCGCAGGAGGCCGTCCGTAAGCGCGACGATGGCGACTATATCGATTTCGAGGAAATCAAATAATACTTATCCTTTTGGTTTGAAGATATCCAGGATGGTGGCGGGCGACTGCAGGTGGATCGACCTAATCCCCAGCTTTTGCGCCGCTTCCACATTCGGCAGCGTATCGTCGATGAACAAGGTATGCTCCGGCTTCAGCCCGTTCTGGTCCAGCACCATTTGCCAGGCTTCCGGTTCCGGCTTGCGGCAGCCCATGAGATGGGAATAGTACGTTTTATCGAAAAAAGCGGCCAGTGAGGGAATGCCGCGCTCCTTTTCCAGTATCTTGTTGAACGCCGCCAGGTGAATTGCGTTGGTATTGCTCAACAGGAACAGGTCGTACTGGTTCCGCAACTGCTGCAACAGCTGCAACCGCGCCACCGGGTAATCGAGCAGCATAGCGTTCCAGGCACCGATCACCTGTTCGTCAGTAACGCCTTCCGGCAGTACGCATTTCATCTTGTGGACGAACTCCGCTTCGGAGACGCGGCCTGTCTCCAGGTCATTAAACAGCGTGCTCACATGCGCCTGGGAGTAATGCTTCCCGAAGTCTTCGACGCCGAGGGCCTCGAATGCGCGCGCGGTACGGCTGATGTCGATATTGAGGATCACCCCGCCAAGGTCGAAAATGATATGTTTGATTCCTTGCATAGCAGGGCAAATGTACGCGACACCCCAAAAATTTGTGCCGGAATGCGGAAAAAATATTTACTTTTGCCATCCCCCGAAAAGCGGGTACCCAATAAAGTTTGTATATAAATTTTTGTCCTGACAAAGGACCGGTCCTATAGCTCAGTTGGTTAGAGCATCTGACTCATAATCAGGGGGTCCCTGGTTCAAGCCCAGGTGGGACCACCTCCACATCAAAAAAGCGCCGGCATGCCGGCGCTTTTTTATTTGAAACCATTTCATCACTGCGGACTCACCTTCCAGTCATTCCTGATCTTCAGTATCTTCCACAGGTACAGCGCCAGCAACACGATTTCCAGCCGGAAGCTCATCCTCCCGTAATTGAACATAATTATCATCACAGTTCCGCATAGCAGGATGCCCAGGATCCCGTCTGCAATCGCGAGGTCCACCGCCCATTTCTGCATACCCAACAAACCAATCGCTACTATTCCCTTGAACATGAACATGAGAATAATGATCAAACCTGTCAGAGAGAACCCGTCGTTTGTTTCAAGACCGAAAAATGCAAGACTGACGGGAATTTCCAATGCGGCCAGGAATAATGCCAGCACCGACATTGCCCCCATAAACACGAATATCCAACTGAAAATTTTAATCCGAAGCGGGAGCAACTTCCAGCGGGTGACAGATGGAACGTCAAACTCTTCGCCGAGTTGAGATACTTGTTCGTTCACAGGTAAAGGAATTTTTAAGTATGCTAAGATAATAATTCCGGCATGCAGTACCTCCAAATCCACACTTCGCCAATCATTTCAGCAGGATGATCACCTTTCCATTGCCGGACTGGAAGGATACCCTACCAGCTTCACATTCGATGTTTCCGCGTATCCCGCCGATGCGTCGATCTCGCTCGAAATCAGGGATGCCTGGAATTAAATATCTGATGGCCTTCCTGGGAAGGCCATCATTTTTTAACACGCTTTCCCTTGTCCTTCCCCCTCATTTCCCTATATTTGCCGGATACGCTTCAATCGATCAGATTGGCATAACTTATTTGCAGGACGGATATTTTCAGCAATGTCCCCTGCGCACCAAGCGGTAATATTCCTATTGCGGCCATTCGTAAACCGGTTTTCCACCACAAAAAGAAAGACATGGAAAATGTATTACACCAGACATGGGCAGGCAATTCCATTGCCTCCTGGATCACCGCATCCGTTATCATCCTTGTTTCCTTCCTCGCCATCCGCGTCCTCCGGTCCATCGTGCTGAAGAAACTCCGCCAGTGGACCTCCAACACCAAACGCACCTGGGACGATTTCATCATCCACCTTGCCGGCCGCACCATCGTACCCGCATTATACGTGCTCGCCGTATGGTCCGCACTGCAATCGCTCTCCCTTCACGAGAAACTCGGCAACGTCATCCGCGTGGCCTTCCTCGCAGCCATGACCTTCTTCGTGCTTCGCGGTATCAGCGCCCTCTTCCGCCGGTTCGTATTCAGCTACATCAAACGGCAGGACAACAGCGAAACCAAAGAAAAACAAGCCAACGGTCTCATCCTGATCGTCAATTTCTTCATCTGGACCCTCGGCATCCTGTCCCTCATCTCCAACCTGGGATACAACGTCACCACACTCATCGCCGGCCTCGGCATCGGCGGTATCGCCATCGCCCTCGCCGCCCAAACCATCCTGGGCGACCTCTTCAGCTATTTCGTCATCTTTTTCGACCGCCCCTTCGAAATCGGGGACTTCATCCTGGTCGACGATAAACTCGGCGTCATCGAATACATCGGCATCAAAACCACCCGTATCCGCACCCTCAACGGCGAACAACTCGTTTGCTCCAATACGGACCTCACCAATTCCCGCATTCACAATTACAAAAGAATGGAAAGAAGAAGGGTGGTGGCGCAGCTGCGGGTCACTTACCAAACTTCGGAAAAAACCTCTCCATCATCCCCGCGATCCTTCGCGGCGCCGTGGAAAGCCAGGACGAAGTACAGTTCGACCGCGCCCATTTCGCGGGATTCGGCGAATCGAGCCTGAATTTCGAACTGGTATATTACATCCTCAGCCCGGATTATGTGCTGTTCATGGACAAGCAGCAGGCCATCAACCTCGATATCTACGCCGCTTTCCGGAAAGAGGGCATCCACTTCGCGCACCCTACGCAAACGCTCTACCTGCGGCAAACGGCACCGCCGTCGCTGTCGTAACGCACATAAAAAACCGGCTTACCGGCCGGTTTTTTCCTTTTTATCGAAATGCGAAAATCAGAAGTTGATCGCCCCACGGCCGGATGCAGCCAGGTACGCGTCTTTGAGCGTTTCGGAGAACGTGGGGTGGGCGTAGGAAATCTTGCCCAGCTCCATGTCCGTCAGTTCGAATTCCATGGCAGTAACGGCCTGCGCGATGAGATCGGCCGCGCGGGCGCCGATGATATGCACGCCGAGGATTTCACCGTATTTGGGATCTGACAGCACTTTGGAAAAACCCTCGGTATCGTCCGACGCGCGGGCCCTGCCGCTCGCCATAAACGGGAATCTGCCTTTGTTGTAGGGAATATTTTTTTCTTTGAGCTGCTCTTCGGTGTACCCGACGCCCGCCACTTCCGGCCAGGTGTACACCACGGAAGGAATGCAATTGTAGTTGATGTGATGCGCTTTCCCGTGAATGGATTCGGCCGCCATCACGCCTTCATCTTCCGCTTTATGCGCCAGCATGGCGCCTTTCACGACGTCGCCGATGGCGTAGATGCCGGGCTCGGCGGTTTGCAGGTGGTCGTCGGTCAGGATGCGGCCGCGCTCGTCGGCTTTGACGCCGGTGTTTTCCAGCCCGAGGCCTTCGGTATACGGGCGGCGCCCCACCGCCACCAGGCAGTATTCGGCGGTAGCGGTAGCTTCTTTGCCGGAGGGGTCGGTGTAGGTTGTCGTTACTTCTTTCCCGTTATTGACGGCCCCTCTGACGGCGCAGCCGGTCAGTATTTCGATGCCCGATTTCGACAGGATCTTTTGCAGTTCCTTACCCAGTTCGCCATCCATCGTGGGGATGAGGCTTTTCGCGTACTCGAGGATCGTCACTTTTACGCCGATGCGATGGAAGATGGAAGCCATTTCCACCCCGATCACACCGCCGCCGATGATGGTCATCGTTTTGGGCATTTCTTGCAGGTAAAGCGCTTCGGTGGAAGTGATGATCCGTTGCTTGTCGATCGTGATGCCCGGCAGGGTGGAGGGTTTGGAGCCGGTGGCGATGATGATGTTCTTGCCAGTCAGTTCCACCATTTTGCCATCAGCCTGCTGAACGGTCACTTTTTTCCCTTTGCCGAGGGTTCCCATTCCGTAGAAGGTCTGGATTTTATTCTTTTTCATGAGGAAGACAAGCCCGTCGTTATTCTGCTTCACCACGCTGCGGTTACGCGTCACCATCTCCCCGAAATTGATTTCCGTTCCGCTTACGTGAATGCCCTGTTTGGCTACTTTGTGCAGTATGATATCGTAGTTCTCAGAGCTGTCGAGCATGGCTTTTGATGGGATGCAGCCCACATTGGTGCAGGTGCCCCCGAGCACGGGGTACTTCTCAATAATGGCGCATGTGCTGCCCAGCTGGGCGGCGCGGATGGCGGCGGTATAGCCGCCCGGCCCGGAACCGATGACAATAACATCGAAATTGTTCTCCATGGTTTTCGGTTTTGCGTTCAAATATTACAAACGAACGAATCTATTGTTTTACGCCAACCCCAACAATGGACAACTCCCGGCAACAAGCGTACAAATCACGGATAAAAAAAGGGCGCCCCCGGGAGGGCGCCCCACGCTGCGGCAGTCGTTTCCAACAGCGTTTGGTTATTTTTTCGCTTCCAGCAGGGGAATATGGGTGATTCCACATGTGCTTCGGCCATCTTTTCGCTCATCATTTTTGCGATCTCCGGGTGCGCCGCGGCGATGTTATGCTGTTCTGCCGGGTCTTTATCCAGGTCGTAAAGCTCCACTGTTGAACCGGGATCTTTTTTCACCTGGTAACGGACGCCTTTCCACTTCCCCATCCGCACCGCCTGGCGGCCGCCGCTTTCGTGGAATTCCCAGTACAGGTAATGGTGCTGGCGTTGGCGGCCTTTGCCTTTCAGCACCGGCAGGAACGAAATGCCGTCGGTGTACCGCGGCGCGGGGGCGCCGGTAATCTCCACGAAGGTAGGCAGTACATCCCAGAATGCGCCCAGGTGGTTCGATGTGGAACCCGCTTTTACCTTTCCGTTCCATTGCACGATGAAAGGCGTTTTGATGCCGCCTTCGTACAGGTCGCGCTTGAGGCCGCGCAGCCCGCCGTTGCTGTTAAAAAATTTGTGGTCGGCCCCGCCTTCGAAATGCGCGCCGTTGTCGCTCGTGAAAATGATGATGGTATTGTCGATCAGCTTCAGCTCGGTGAGCCTGGCAACAACCTGCCCTACGTATGCATCCATCCGCGAAACCATGCCCGCATAAGTAGCATGCGGCTTGTCGATGGAAGCATAGCCCGGCACCAACGCACCCGGACCGTAATCATTGCCCTTATGCGGCGTTTCCGGGAATTTGCCGTCGTACATCTTAAACCACTCATCCTCCGGCCCCTGCAATTCCGCATGCGGCAACACCACCGGGATGAACAGGAAAAACGGCCGGTCCTGGTTCTCCTCGATAAAAGCCAGCGCCTTCTGCTGGATCAGCTCGGGAGCGTAGTGTACTTTATGGCTGAGGTCGTTGCCTTCCAGGATCACTTTCTGGTTGTTGTCCCAAAGATGGGTGGGATAATAGCGGTGCGACTGGCGCTGGCAATTGTAGCCGAAAAAACGGTCGAACCCTTTCTTATCGGGCGCGCCGGACGTACCTACCATCCCTAGGCCCCACTTCCCGAAGGCTCCCGTCACATAGCCGGCCTGCTGCAAAAGCGTAGCCATGCTCTGGACCGTGTCGGCCAGCGGCTCCTGTCCTTCCGGCTGGATTTCCTTGTTGCCCCGCACGTACGTATGGCCCGTATGCTGCCCCGTGATGAGGCTGGAGCGGGAAGGCGCGCACACCGACGTGCCGGCATAAAATGAAGTGAAACGCATGCCGTTCCTGGCCATTTTGTCGATATGCGGGGTTTTGATTTTCTGTTGACCGTAGGCGCCGAGGTCGCCGTAGCCAAGATCATCGGCCAGGATGAAAACGATGTTGGGCTTACGCTGCTGCGCCATGCTGAAGGTTGCGATGAGCAGCAAACCGGCGGTCAGGAGGTGCTTTTTCATGTTGAAAAGATAGGAAAAGGCCGGTCAAACGCGTAACCGGCCATGGATTAATCAAATATTTTATTTCCAGTCAGGATTCTGATCCAGTTTAGGATTGAGGACACGTTGGTTGGAAGGAATGGGATAGAGGTACTGATATTCCGGCCAGGGTCCCGGCGGTACGCCTTCGTAGGCGATGTAGCCTTCGGTGGCGTTGTTGAGGATGGGAATCTTCGCATCCGCGGCTACGTCCGTACCTTTCTTAATCCACCGGCCCAGTTTCTGCGCCATGGCGTAATCCATTTTCTTCCAGCGGCGGAGGTCGTCGAAGCGGAAACCTTCGCCCATGAGCTCTATCGCGCGCTCCCGGCGGATCTCCCAGAGTTCGGGGGTAATGCCGGCATCGCGCTGCGGGTCGTTCGGAATCGCACCCAACTGCAATGGCGCTACATCGCCCCGCGCACGGAGCTTGTTGATCGTGGCGTTGGCAACAGCCTGGTTGAATTCGCCCAGTTCATATTTCGCCTCGGCGTAGTTCACCAACACTTCGCCCATCCTGAAAATCGGCGCGTCGTTGATATCCTGGTTCTGGATGCGTGCAATCTTGTTGCTGAATTTAGTAAACCTGTATCCGGTATATGTCACACAGAAAGGCTGGCCCAGCGTGTAATCCACGTAGTGCGGCTCCTGGCGCAGCACAATGCCCTGCCAGTTAAGCGTGGGCAGCGTTTTGCGCTTGTCGCTGGAAAGGTTCGCCATCGTGTCGATGTATTCGCGGTCGGCCGGGTCGGCGGTAAGCGTGAAGTCGTAGCTGGGATGCGTGGTATTCACTTTATACGGCGGCGGCGTAGTGAAATACAGCCGGCGGTCGCGGGAGCGGAACTCGGTGAAGGGGGATTTGTCGCCCTGGAACTGCGGGCTCGTCCAGCGGGTTTGCCCGTCGCGCATCAGGTACATGTCCGCCGCTTTTTTGGTGAGGTCCCACCGGCCGGAGGAATTCCTTCCGAGCGAAGCGATGGAATGCGTCACCTGTCCGATCTCATAACGGCGATACAACAATATCCCCGGAACGCCGGCCAGCGATTCGCTGTTGAAATCATCGTCGTAACTGTCCGCGAGCGGAGAAGGAAAGCTGGCCGACAGTTTTTCCGCCGCGGATTTGCAGGCTTCGTAATACGGCTTCGGGTCACCAAGCTGGTGGTATTTCCGCCAGGCGCCTTCCGACACGCCAAACCGCGTCATAAACGCGCGCACCACATGCACATCAATGGTGTTTTCCCCATCGCCGTCCGCTTTGATATTGGCTTCCGCCCATTTCAGATCTTCGAGCAGCCGGTCTGTCAGCTGTGCCCGCGGCGTGCGCGGCGCGTTCAGGAATTCAGCATCGGTATCCGACAACGGCTTTTCGATGAAAGGCACGCCGCCGAACCGCGACACAAGCTGGTAATAATTGTACGCCCTGAAAAACAATCCCACCGCGCGCCAGTGCTTTTTGTCGGTTTCGCTCAACGTGCCGGCGTTGTCAATATTGGCCAGCATGATGTTGACGCTACGGATGCGGCTGTACGACTGCGTATAAACCGGGCTTTCGGCCGGGATGGTCATCCGTTGCCAGATCCAGTCGGAAATGCCGTTGGGAACGGCGTTGAGGAAAAGATCGCTGTTGAATTCGTTGCTGATCACGTCCGAATTGTATCCTGGGAAAACGTCGTAGAAATTCCAGGCATAGGTTTTGAAATTCTGGTAACTGGTGAAAGTATATTCCTCGGTGAGCTGGTCCCTGGGCTTGAGGTCCAGGAAATCTTTACAGCCCTGGAGCAGCAAAGCGGAAAAGCAACCGGCTATGATATATCGTTGAAAGTTCATGTTGTCGTTTTTTGAGATCAGAAGGAAAGGTTCAGGCCCATGCTGTATTTCTTCAGGGAAGGATAAATGCCGCCGTCGGTGATAACCACCGCATCGCCTTCCATGCCTTTGGGCAGATGATCGAACAGGAACAGGTTTTCGCCGGAAGCGAAAATGCGGAGCCCGTCGATCTTTGCCTTACCGAGGATATGTTTGGGAACGCTGTAAGCAAGGGTGACGTTCTTCACGCGCAGATACGCGCCGTTTTGCAGGTAGCCCGTTTGTGTGTTGCGGCTGGTGCCGGTATTACCGCTGCCATTGGCATACATGCGGGGATAGTAGGCGTTGGTGCGCTCGGGCGTCCAGTAATCCAGGTTATGTTTATAGATAGTGCTGAACTGATCCTGGTACCCCCAGAACAAACGGTTCCCCATCCACAGGTCGCGCTTGCCTACGCCCTGCAGGAAGAAATTGATGTCAAAATTTTTGAACGACGCATTGCCGAACATCCCGAACTGGTAGCGGCGCGCGCTCGAACCGATGATCTTCCTGTCGCCCGGGTCGGACAAAGTACCGTTGCCGGAGAAGATGATGCCGTCGCCGTTGAGATCGGCGTACCGCACGTCTCCCGGGTTCGACGGCGTACTTTTGAAGTAGGGGATCCCCGCCAGCAACTTGCCGCCCATCAGGTTGGCGTTCAGCGAGCCTTTCTCGAAATCGTCAACGGTATAAAATCCATCGGTCACATATCCCCAGATCTCGAACACGTCCTGCCCTTCATACCAATTGCCGAGCAAACCGCCGGGATTGTGATACCGCGTGATGTGCGTCTGGTTGTCGGACAGGTTGAGGCCGAGGCCATAAGTAAACTCCCCGATTTTGTCGCCCCAGCTGATTTCCAGTTCCCAGCCTTTCGTAGCCAGGTCGGCCACGTTCTGCTGCGGAGCTGCAATCCCTAATACGGCAGGCAACGCCGCGCCGGGGGCCAGCATGCCGAGGGTTTTGCGGTTGAAGATGTCGAAGGAAACGGCTAAACGGCTATTCAGCATCGAGAGGTCCACACCACCGTTCAGCGTCTGCACGCGCTCCCAGGTCAGGGTAGCGCTGGGCAGCGTGGGGGCCGACAGCGAGGAGGCGCGCACGCCCGTCTCGTCTACCCATCCCGACAAGCTCGGCGTCATCCCCGGGAAATAGGGGAACTCGGAGACGGTGGCCTGGTTGCCTATTTCGCCGAACGAAGCGCGGAACTTCAGCTGCTGCACGGCTTGCTTCGCAAAGCCCATGAACTTTTCTTCCATCACATTCCATCCCGCGGAAACGGAAGGGAAAAAGCCGAAACGGTCGCCCGGCGGAAATTTGGAAGAACCGTCGTACCGCCCATTCACTTCCAGCAGGTATTTGCCTTTGTAATCGTAGTTGATACGCCCGAAATACCCCAGCACGGCATACTGCGGGTACAGGTCGGAGGAAACGGCCGGTCCGGTGGATGCGGTGAGCGTGGGGATGTTGGCGGACAACTGGCTTTCGCGGTACGTGCTGAGGTCGTCGCCTTTCTCGATTTCCATGTTGGTACCGCCGATGACTTTCAGGTTATGCCCGCCCTGAAGTTCTTTGTTGTAGGTAGCGTAAAGGTTAAAAGCGTGGTGGTTCCTTTGCACGAGGCCGCGCGTATACCGCGATTGCGTAAAGAAGGATTTCACGTCGTAGGTGCTGGGATCGATGTAATCATTCACCAGGCGGGTATTGTATGCGTTATCAGTGTTCTTGAAGAAAGTGTATTCCGCGTCCACCCGGAAATTTTTCAGCGGCGTATATTCCACCTTCCCGAATAAACGGATATTCTCATTCTTCGCCACATTCGCAGCTTCGATCCTCGCGACATTGTTGGGCGTACTGTACGGCAACGTCCGCCCGTTGGCGGCGGTGGATTCCCCGATGGGCACGAACGAGGCGAGGGTGATGGCGTTGTAGAACAAATCGTTCAGCGCTGATGGCGTCCGGCGGTGATCGTTGCGGTAGAACATGCTCACCGTGGAACGGAGATTCGGGGTAAGGTCGGTATTAAGGCTGGCGTTGAAGTTGTAGCGGTTGAGCTTGTCGTTGGCGGAGGTCATGATCCCGTCTTCCCCGGAATATCCGCCGGATACGCGGTAAGTGGATTTTTCGGAGCCTCCCGCGAACGAGAAGTTATGCTGTTGCTCCATCCCGCCGTTAAAAAGTTCCCCGTACAGGTCTTGTTCTGCCAGCGGATAATGCAAGCCGTTGAGCATGGCTTCCCCGTTCGGGAATTTCCCCGGGTCTTGCTGGTACTCCTGCAGGAAACCGATCCATTTATCCACATCCTGGCCGCTCCAGTAGCTGGTATTCCCGAAATCCTTCAGCGCCTGCACCATTTCCATGGGATTCGCCTTTTCGGGCAGCGAAGCGGGCTTGCTCCAGGTAAAGTTGTTGTAATAATTGAAACGCGTGGGCGAATTGCGCTTGCCTTTCTTTGTGGTGATGAGAATTACGCCGTAAGCCGCGCGGGCGCCGTAGATGGAAGACGCCGCCGCATCTTTCAGCACGGTGATGTTTTCGATATCGCGCGGGTTGATGTCGTCCAGCGCCATAGGCACGTTGTCGACCAGCACGAGCGGGCCGCCGCCGTTGATGGAGGCGTAGCCGCGGAGGTTGACGGTAGCCCCCGATCCCGGCTGGCCGGATCCGAAGGTGATCTGCAAACCTGGCACCGCGCCCTGCAAAGCCTGCGCCGTTCCGCTTACCGGCCGGTTGCCCAACACTTCGTCCATATTCACGGAGCTCACGGCGCCGGTGAGGTTGGCTTTCTTCTGCGTACCAAACCCTACCACCACCACTTCACTGAGCGCCGCCTGGTCGTCTTGCATCACGATCCGCATTTCGCCGGCCTTCACTTTCACTTCCTGCGTGGTAAAGCCCATCGAGCGAACGATCAGCGTGGCCGTATCGCTTTTCACGCGGAGGGAGAAACGGCCCGTTCCGTCGGTAACCGTTCCATTGCCTGTTCCGCGTTCCTGGATGGATGCGCCCGGAACGGGATCTCCGTTTGCAGCTACCACTATTCCCGCCGCCGTCACCTCTTTGGCTTGCGGCAGCATGGGGATCATAGCAGAGACCTGCGGTTTGAGGCTGATGAGGATCATCCCGCCCTCAACGCGGTAGGTTAGCGGCTGCGTACTGAAAATCTGCGCCAGTGCATGTTCCAGCGTGGCGTTCTTCAGGTGGATGGTCACTGCGGCGGCTTTCTCCAACGCTTCGTTGCTATACAACATCTGGTATCCGGACTGTTGCCGGATGGAGGCGAGCACCGACTTCAGCGGCACCTGCTCGGCCCGTATGGTGATCTTTTGAGAAAAAGCAGCGTTCGAAACCTGCATCAGGACCACCGTTAGCATCAGGATGGTCAGTTTCATAACCAGCATCAGTTTTGGTTGACGTAAAAAAAACGGGGGCCGCTTCGCGGGAAGGCATAATAATCCCCCGTAATGCATGTTTAAATTCATACATTTGATTTGTTAGGTGATGGAAAGCGTTTTTACTGAACGTGAATTTGGTAACGACGATATTACCTGGCACCGGCCGGCTACGCTGCAACGTGGCCGGTCTTGCATTTTGGTCGATTCGTTTTTCTACATAGGCGACTATATTTATTTACCTGGCATAAATGGTGTTTTGGTTGACTTCAAATTGAACGTTGCCGGTAATCTCCAGCATCTTGAGCGCGGAAGAAAGCGGAACGGTCCGTGGAATGGTTCCGGTGTAGCGGATGGGCGGAAGGCTCGAAAAATCTGCCTGCACATCATACCACCTCGACAGCTGCCGGATAACGTCCGACAGGTAAGTATCATTGAAAACAAAGTAGCCGTTTTTCCATGCGGCGGCGGCGGAAACGTCGGCCGGTCCTGCTTCTATGCGCATGGTTTTGCTATTGTACCGGCTTTGCTCGCCGGGCGAAAGCTTCGTGGAAACCGCGCCCGCGGTTACTTCCACGCTGCCTTCCAGCAGGGAAGTTTTGGCCAGGGGCTCTTCGGTGTAAGCCTGGATGTTGAAATGCGTACCGAGGACTTTCACGCGCTGGGAGGCCGACTGCACCACGAAAGGCTTCTTTTTGTCGGTCGCCACTTCAAAATACCCTTCTCCCGAAAGCACCACCAACCGTTCGCGCTCCGTGAACGTGGCCGGGAACCGCAGCGACGAGGCGGCATTCAGCCACACCTTCGTACCATCCGGCAACAGCAGCCTGAATTGCCCGCCGCGCGGGGTCGACAGCTCGTTCCAGGAAGCGGCTTTTCCGGCATCATCCGCCGAAGGCTGCGCTTCATACACTACTTCCCCTTTATCTGTTTTGGTGATTTTGATATTTCCCTGGCTGGCTACATCGCCGGGCTGCACGTCGTCCAGCGAAATGCGGCGGCCGTCGGCGAGCGTGAGGAAGGCGCTGTTTGTTCCCGGCTTCACGTCGGGTTGCTGCTGGTGCGTTTCCGCAATGGAGGGCGCATCCTTCCGGGTAACCATCCAGGCGCCGGTGACGATGCCGAACAATACGGCCGCAGCTGCGGCAGCTTTTATCCAGGTGAGGCGTATCGTGCCGGCGGGCTTTGTTCTCCCGCGGATCCCCTGTAACAAGGCCTCCTCGTCCGGATATCCCGGCACGTCTCCGCCGGTGGCCAGCAGGGCATCGTAATACGCGTTGAACCGGACGATCTCCTCGTCCGTGGCGGTACCATCGGTAATTTTGGCTGAAAGTGCTATCAGTTCGTCCTTGTGCATAGTAAGTCCTTATACGTTAGGCACCCGGCGAAGCCGCATCCCCCAAAAGCGGAGAAAAAAATTTTTACAGGAAAAGTACCATCCAGGCGGAAAAGCTACCCAAACGCATCCGTAACCGTTTCAGGGCGATGGTAAGCTGGTTCTCGACGGTTTTTTCAGAAATGCCCAGGCGGGCGGCAATTTCTTTATTGGAGAGATATTCGAAACGGCTCAGGTAAAATATATCGCGGCAGCGGCCCGGCAATTCCTCGGTGAATTGCGCAATGATGGACCGCAACTCCTTCAGTTCCAGGGTAAATTCATGCGCGCCCTCGGGCAGCCGGAGTTTTTCGGCTTCGGCAAAGAATCCTGCCCGCACCTTTTCGCGGCGGATGTAATTGGCGACTTTGTAACGCACGGCCATCGATAGGTATCCGCCCAGCGATGCCACCTGCATAATGGCGCGCTTCTCCCAGCACCAAACGAAAATATCCTGCACGATGTCTGTGCTGGCGGCATCGTCGTGCAGCACCAGATAGGCGGTCCTGTACATGTTTTTCCAGTGGCGGCGATAGATTTCTTCGAAGGCCTGGCGGTCTCCGGCCCTCAAAAGTGTCAGCAGTTCACTGTCTGTGTAGGTTGAATTTGCTCCCATGTCCCCAAACGCAATGCTTACGAAAGTAGGACATTCGGGCAGAAAATAAAACCCCGGAGCCGAAAGGCCCCGGGGGATCCGCACGTATGCGTTAAGAGAAAATAATCTGCTATTTCCTGATTCCCGCCCAAACATGCAGCTCCGCTTCCGGCCGCACGGCCCGCAATTCCTGCTGCCCTGTCATCCCGTTCTCCAGGCTCACCGTGGCGCAGCCCGCTCCAACCCTGAACGTCCGGGTAACGAGGCCGTTCGTCAACACAATATCTTTTCCCGGAACCGAACGGTAAATACCCGCCGGATACTGGCCGGAAGCCGGCATCCAGTCGGCACGCACTTCCTGTTTCGCCGGCAATACGGGGAGCTGCTGCGCAACAATGCCCATGGGTGCGAAACCCATGAGCATTGTTATCATTACACGTTGTCTATTCATCGATGTATGATTACTTTCTATCGATGCTAGAACCAACCCGGGTTCTGCACCAGGTTCGGCTCCACGTTCATCTGGCCCTGCGGAATGGGCACGTAGTACATTTCCGGGCGGAAGAAGCGCTTCTCCACTTCGATCGTTTCATACACCCAGTTGCCTTCGGTACCGGTGATTTTAGTGCCGTAGAACGGCTTCCCTTCCGGACTGCCATCTGTCTGCGCCGCGGTTTTGGTCCGGCGGTTATCCCAGAAGCGATGTCCTTCGAAGCACAGCTCGATGCGGCGTTCGTTGAGGATGAAGGTGCGCATGGCGTTTTTATCCGCATTCACCGGAATGCCGAAATTGTTATCCGCTCCGGGCTGGATGCCGGCGCGGCGGCGGATGTCGCGGAGGGGTTCGAATACCGCCTCGGAAGGACCGCCAATTTCATTTTCCGCTTCCGCCAGGTTGAGGAGGATTTCGGCATAGCGGATGAGCGGATAGTTATGCTCGGTGCTGCCCTGGCTGCCGGTCACGTTTTCGTCCAGCATCTTGCGGACGTAGGTGCCGAAGCGGGTGGCGTAGCCATTGGGATCGGAGCCCATTCCGTCGTTGGGCGCCATGAAATACGTGTTGATGGCGGAATAGGTGCCGCTGTTATTACGCCAGACGGTGCCGTTGGTGAGGATGGAATATTTGAACCGGGGCTCTCTTCCCACATACGGATGCAGCGGATCGTAGCCGGATGCCGGATCGGTGATGGGAAGTCCGTTGGCCATGGGAAACGCATCCACCATCGTTTGCGTCGGAAAAACGTAAGACACGTTGCTTTGCGGCGCGCGCGACTTCGGCAGGAACAGGTATTCCAGCGTGCGGCCGGGCGTGTTCATGAAGCAGAAGATCATTTCGTTGTTGACACGTGTCAGGAAAGTTTTGTAATAACCATATCCCGGTTGCTGGTCATCTGTATACAAACCGTATTTGTTCATGCTGATCACTGCGAGTGCGGCGTTTTTCGCCAGCGTCCAGCGGTTAGGGTCCGCATCCGCCTGCACATACTGCTTCGCCGCATCGAAGCCTTGCAGCTCCGTGAGGCCGCCGCCGTTGTAGAGCGGACTGGCGGCGTACAACAGGATGCGCGCCTTGAGGGCGAGGCATGCGCCTTTCGTAGCGCGACCGTAGTCCTGCGCTTCATGATCCTGCGGCAGGAGCACCGCGGCTTCGTCGAGCTCTTTCACCATGTAGTCCACCGTTTCCTGGTAAGAATTGCGGGGCAGGTTGAGCTCGTCCGTGATCTGCAATAACGGTACGATCGGCACGCCGCCATACGTACGCCAGAGCAGGAAGTAATACCAGGTACGCAGGAACTTGGCTTCTCCGGTGGTGCGGCTTTTCAGCCCCTCGCTCAGCGGCGTTACACCCACTTTCGACAGGTAGCGGTTGGCGCGGCGGATATTGGCGTAGCAATCGTTCCACATGCCGTTGAACGGACAGTTCGCCGGCGTGAATGACCCGTTATTGTAATATACGCCGGGCTGCGTGGCGCCGGTGTAGGATACTTCTCCGTTATCTGTACACACGTCCGTGGGTACGCCCATGTAGTTAACCGGCAGGGAGCTGTGCTGCACCTGGGTGTAAACCCTGTTGAGGAAATTCATGGTGCGGGCGCTGTCGCTGAACACGGTTTCTTCGTTGAGATCGCTCGGCAGCTTGGCGTCCAGGAAGTCGGACGATTTCTTACAACCCGCTGCGGCAACGATCAGCGCGGCGGCGAAGAGTGCATATTTTCGAAACAACATAATTGTCAGCATTTCACGTTAAAAATTGATTTGAACACCTGCGTTGATGATGCGCTGCAACGGATAATTCGCGTTGCCGTCGGGCCGTTCCGGGTCCCATTGCGCATAGAAATTCTGCATCTTTGACCAGGTATACAGGTTGTAGGTGTTGGCGTAAATCCGCGCGCCTTCGAGCCGCAATTTCTGCGCGAAAGACCGCGGCAGCCTGTAAGCCAGCTCCACGTTTTTCACACGCAGGTAATCGCCGCGGCGCTGCCAGAATGTGGAGGCCGACTGATTGCTTTGCCCCAGTGTGGCCGACAGCGAATAGAACTGCGCATCGTTGCCCTTGCCTGGCGTCCAGCGCTCCTGGTGGATGGGCAGCAGGTTGGAATTGAAAGGCGCGGCCGACTGCCCGCCGTACGATACGCTGAACAACGCGGCGCCCTGCAGCAGGCAGGAGAGGTCGAACTGCTTCCAGCTGAGCGACAGCGTAACGCCATATTGGATCTGGGGAACACGGCTGTAACCGATGGGCACCTGGTCGTTGTTGTCGATCTTGCCGTCGCCGTTCACGTCTTTGTACTTGAGGGAACCGGGGATAAGGGTGCCCGCGGGGTTTGCGCTGTTGTCGATATCGGCCTGGTCCTGGTAGAAGCCTTCCCAGATGTAGCCAAACGGCTGGTCGATGGGGCGGCCGGTACGGCGCAGGTGCGGGTAGCGGGGTTCGGGCTCGTCGCGCTCGATTACTTTTCCGCGCTGGAACGAGAAGATTCCGTTCACGCCATATCCCCAATCGCCTTTGCGGTCGTTGAAGCTCAGCTCCAGCTCCACACCGCGCGTTTGCACCTTGCCGAGGTTCACCGGCGGCAGGCCTACGCCTACGATGGTGGGCACGGAACGGGTGGTGAGGATGTCGTAACGGAAGCGGTCGAAGTATTCAAGGGTAATGCCCAGTCTGCCGTCGAACAACGAAGCGTCCATCCCGATGTTCCATTTGCGGTCTTTCTCCCAGGTCACGTTATCGTTGCCCAGCGTACCTTCCATGATACCTGGCGCGCCCGTGGCTACTTCTCCGAAGTATACGTTGCCGTTGTTCTGGTACACCTGTTCGTACACGTAGCTGTTGGTGCCCACGTCGTCGATGCCGGTGAGACCGATCGAACCTCTCAGCTTGAGGCCCGTGATGAACTTCAGGCGGTTCTTCATGAAGTTTTCGTCGCTGATGTTCCAACCGGCGGAAGCGGCGGGGAACCAGGCGTAACGCTGTTTGCCCTTGAAGCGGTCGGACCCGTTGTAGGCGCCGCTCACTTCGAAGAGGTATTTGTGATGGAAGTTATAGGCTGCTTTACCGGTGATTCCTCTTTCCGCATAAATTACTTTTTCGTCGCCGCCTGTGCTGTTAGTGCCGCGATGGTGGCTGGCGGAATTGAGGAGCGCCATGAGGTTAAGACCGTGTTTGCCGAAGTTGCGGGCATAATCGATCTGCAAGATATTGGTGAAATCGTGGTTCACGTGGCCGAGGGAGCCGCCCCGGGAAGGCGGATCGAGCTTGGTAACGCCCTGGTCGCGCGGCTCGTACAAATCATTCACGGCATCATAACGGTATGAAGGGAAGTTACTGCGCGTGAGGTTGCGGTTGTGGCGGTTATTGTTGTTGTAACCCAGCAGGAAGCGGGCTGATAATCCCGGTGTGATGAAAGCCAGGTCCTGGTTCACGCTCAGGTTCGTATACAGCTTGTTCGTATACTCCCGGTTGTAACCCATGTAGGTCAGCAGGCCCACCGGGTTCCGGAAGATCGTGGAGCCGCCCGCGCCCAGCGTTCCGTTCCTGTTGAAGATGGGAAAAGCGTAGGGCGGGAGGTTCTGGAATGCGCTGATGGCGGAATACAGATCACTCGTGCCGTTCGGACTATTCACTTCGTTGAAGTTGCCGGATGCGCTCACTTTTACGAGGGTGGTTTGGGTCAGGCTGAGGTCGAGGTTGGAGCGGAAGGAGTAGCGTTTCAGGTAGTAGTTCGAATTGTATCCCTGCGATTTGCTGAATTCTTTAAAAATGCCGTTCTGGTAATCGTACCCGAAAGAAGTAAAGTATTTCACCCTTTCGGTGCCGCCGGAGATATCGACTTTGTTGCGGTTTTGATAGGAACTTTTCTTCAGCACTTCGTCGTACCAGTTTACGCTGGGGTACAGGTACGGATCGGAGCCGGTGCGGTATGCTTCCAGCGCTTCGTCGGAAAGATAGCCGGGCTCCTGGGTGGCGGGGTCTTTGCCTTCGTTTACCCATGCTTCTCGGCGGAGCAGGGCGGATTCGTAGGAGTTGAGGAATTTCGGCAGCGCCGTGGGCGATAGCGTCCCGTGCTCCGTGAGGAAGTTCACTTTCGGAGGGCCGGCTTTACCGCGTTTTGTAGTAATGAGGATAACGCCGTTCGCACCCTTGATGCCGTACACGGCGGTAGATGCCGCATCTTTCAACACGGAAATGGATTCCACTTCGTTCACGTCCATCGTTCCCAATACATCAAATCCCACTTCGATATCATCCATGATCACCATCGGGCGGTTGTTGCCGTTGAAGCTGCCCTGGCCGCGCACGTACATGTTGCCGAGGTCGGCGCCGGGCTGGCCGCTGGTTTGCAATACGGTTACGCCGGAAAGCCTTCCCGTGAGCGCGTTCCCGAGTGTGGGCGACGAGCTTTTGCTCAGTTCGGTGCCTTTCACGCTGGAAACGGAAGAAGTCATGTTCTTTTTCGACTGCCTTCCGTAACCCACTACCACGGCTTCGTTCATATCGATCGAGCGCGATTCCATGCGGATGTTGAGCACATCGCCGGAAGGCACTTTCACCTGGTTGGAAAGATAACTCATGTGCGACACGAGCAGGATGCCGCCGTTGCTTTTCAGCCGCAATTCGAACTTGCCGGTGATGTCGGTCACCGTTCCGTTCTGCGTGTCTTTTTCCTGGATGGTGGCGTTTACCACCGGTTCGTTGTTGGTGTTGACAACGGTTCCTTTCAGTACTTTTCCGCTTTGCGCGAGCAGCCGCGCGCTGCAGATGGAAAGGATACATATGATTAAAGCGATCCGCTTCATAACATTCGAAATTTAGGTGGATTACCAGTTGGGATTTTGTCCGAGTGCGGGCGTTTTCTGTACTTCCGACAGCGGCAGGGGATAGCGGTACATCCTGTCCGCGTCGAACGACGCGGTTTGGACGGGTACACGCTCGTACGTGAGCGAGCCATCGGCGGCTTTGGTGATCTTCATCCCGTGCAACGGTCCGTTCAGCACCTGCTCCGCGATCTTCCACCGGCGGATGTCCCAGAAACGCTGTTCTTCAAAAGCCATTTCGATCCTCCGTTCGTTACGGATAAACGCGCGCATGACGGTTTTGTCGGTGATATCGGGGATGCCGTATTTCCCGTTGGCGCCCGCTTCGATTCCCGCGCGCTTGCGGATATCTCCGAGCAGCTGCGTTACCCTGGCAACGGGGCCCTGGGCCTCGTTCAGCGCTTCCGCGCAGTCGAGCATCACCTGCCCGTAACGGAAAATGGGGAAGTTGTGGTTGGCGTTGGAATAAGCGGACGCGCTCCCGGCCAACGTCATGAATTTCCGCATGTAATACCCGGTGCGCGTGGCCGTGATGCCCGTGCCCGGTTTATCGCGGCCGCCTTCGAAAGTTTCGATAGGCCGCCCCAGCCAGTTCATCCCGTTGTGGAAAACCGTGAGGTAGAAACGCGGGTCGCGGTTGGCGTATGGATTGGTAGCATCGTATGTGGAAGCCGGGTCCGTAATAGGCAAACCGTTTTTCATCGGGAAGGCGTCCGCCAGTTCCTGGGAGGGGCTGGTAATCCCCCGGCCGCCGCGCTGGTAACCGATCGGTTCGTTCTGGCGCTCCACGTTGGAGTTGGCCGCCTGCTGGTACGCCAGGATGATCTCCGCGCTGTTGCGCGTGAGGAACACGTTACCGAAAGATCCTTCCAGCTTATGAAACGGCATGGCGAGCACCTGTTCCGCCGCATCCGCGGCAGCCTGCCATTGCGCCGTA
Source organism: Chitinophaga pollutisoli (assembly GCF_038396755.1). NCBI lineage: Bacteria > Pseudomonadati > Bacteroidota > Chitinophagia > Chitinophagales > Chitinophagaceae > Chitinophaga > Chitinophaga pollutisoli. The sequence continues at coordinate 3,145,976 of NZ_CP149822.1, forward strand.
GTGGCGGAAGCGTTCATGAACGGGCTCGCGGCATACAACAACGTCCGCGCTTTGAGCGAAAGCACCGCCGCTTTGGTGATACGCCCCAGGTCCACTTCATAATACAGCTGCGGCCGCACCAAATCTTTGATGGCGTCGCATTCTTTCACGATGTAATCCGCCACTTCTTCGGCGGGGTTGCGCGCAAGATTGAAGTTATCCGTGGTTTGCAAAACACGGTCGCCCAGCAATACCGCGCCGCCATATCTTTTATACAGCTCGAAGTAACTCATCGCGCGGTGGAAACGCGCTTCCGCTTTCCAGTACCGGTTCAGCGAATCCGCAACGGGCACCACGTCGATGTTGGCGAGGAAAATATTCACTTTACGGATAACACCGTATTGGCGCGACCAGACGTCGTCCGGGTTGTTGTTATTGGTGAGCCGCCCCGTTTTGAAGAACTCGACGGAGGCGTTCGTTTCGGAAGACATGGCGTCATCCGATCCCGCATCCAGCACATCGCCGCCGATGCGGTTGTAGCCGTTGGGGAGATAGGAGTAAAGGTCTGAAAGGTAAGAAGAAGCGCGCTGGCCGAGGGGGTCGGTACGGTCGAAAATGTAATCTTCCGTGAGCAGTTCCAGCGGACCGTCTTCCAGCGATTTCTGGCAGGAAGAAAAGCCCAGCGCCACACAGGCCAGGCCCATCCATATATATTGACTGTTCCTTTTCATCATGATTGTTGGCTTTGGCGGTTAGAATTTGATGTTGAGACCGGCATTGAACACCCGCATGTTGGGATAGCCCATCCCGTACGATTCCGGATCGAAATCTTTCAGCTTCGTGGACGTGAGCAGGTTGTAACCGGTCACGAAGAGGCGTACTTCCTTCAGCTTCACGGATTGCAACCAGGATTGCGTGAAGGTGTATCCGAACTGGAGGTTCTTCAGGCGGATGTAATCGCCGTTTTTGATCCAGAAAGAAGATGCGGTGTGATTGTTGGGATTGGCGCCGGCGGAAAGACGGGGATAATCGGCTGTTGCGGCGGTTGCGGGCGTCCAGCGGGTGAAGTGGTGACCGAAGACAGGCGAGCCAAGTCCCTGGAATTCCCAGTAAGTGCCGCGCCCCATGTTGAGCGTGCGGTTTTGCGTGCCGTACAACACGGCGTTCAGGTCGAAACCTTTCCACGCAAGCCCAAGTGTAACGCCATAATAATATACCGGCTTCAACCGGTCGATCTGCACCTGGTCGTCGGCATCGATCAGCCCGTCGTTATTTTGATCCTTGAATTTGAGATCACCGGGAACGGGTGTATAACCAGTTACGGAAGGTGTCTTATCCGTGATGTCTTTTTCCGTCATGAAACCGGTCGCCTCGTACCCGAACATCGCGTTCACGGGCTTGCCGGTGCGCTCGAGCCAGGCATGCGGCCGGGCGATCTCGTCCTGGAACAGGACTTTCGATTGTTCGGAGTAGAGGTTAGCGATAATATTATAATGGAGCGCACCCACTTTGTTGCGGTATCCGGCGTACACTTCGAATCCGCGGTACTCGTTGCGGCCGAGGTTCATCGGCGGCCAGGTATTGCCCAGCATGCCCGAGCTTGTACCCGGCAACTGGATCAGGTCCACGAAGCGGTGCACGAAATAATCGCCGCCCACCTGCAAATGATCATTAAAAAAGCTTCCATCTATCCCCACATTCAACTTCCTGCCAATCTCCCAATCGCGGCGGGGATTCGCCAGCGAACCTTCCGTTACGCCGCCGGAACCCACGGGCGAATTACCGAACGTGTAGCCGCCGGTCGTCACATACGACTGGTTGTAGGCAAAATATCCCGCGTTTGCATTCGCCGTCAGGCCATAAGAAACGCGCGGCTTCAGTTGTGAGAGCACCGATCCGTTTTCTGCCCATCGCGATTTCATCACATCCCAGGCAATTGAAGCCGAAGGCAGGAAAACGCGGCGCGTAACGGCAGGGAGGTAATTGTAACTGGCCCACATGGCATTCAGTTGCACGTAGATCTGTTCTTTCCAGTTATAATCGCCGCGCGCGCCAAATTGCCACATCTCTGAAGGCAGCTCCATGCCGTTGGTCACCTGGTCGCGGTGAGCGAGCACCAGGCCGGAGATGTTGTGATGCCCCACGGTCTTGTCGTACCCCAACATGAACTGCGTGAAGAACTGGCGGTTCACGAGGGTCACGTCCGGGTTCTTCTGTTGCGCGGAGATGTCGCCGAACTTCTGGTAAGTGGTATCTCCCGCGCTGCCGATATCCATTTTAAAAACGGGAAAATTTTTGCTGAAGTTCACGTTCTCGTAATAGGAAGAAAAGAAGGATACGTTCGCCGCGGCATACAACCCTTTGGTTATGAAGGGCAGATACCTTTTCACGCGGCCGTCGACCGCGATGTTGCGGGTGCTGCCGGTGCGGTAACCCGAGCGGTTCAGTTGCGCGAAGATGTTATTCCGGTAATCGCTGTTGCCGCCGAGCGAACCGTCGGGGTTGAAGATCGGGTAGGCGTTGGGTGGTGTGCCGGCCATGTTGGAAAACAGCATGCTCGTTAATGCGCCGGGCTCCTGGGTGTTGCCGAGGTTGCCGAGCACGTTCAGCCCTACTTCCGTGTCGCGGTCGAGTTGGATGTCGAGGCCGGCGGTGAGGTTGAAGCGCCTGAAATTCGCGTTGGTGTTGTAGGTGTTGGACCCGTCGGTTTTGAAAATCCCTGCCTGGTCGAGGTAACTCAGCGAAGCAAAATATGATGCTTTCTGCGTGCCGCCGTGCATGTTGAGGTTGAAGCGGGCGAACGGGGTCGAGCGCTTTACCGCCTGGTCGTACCAGTTCACGTCCGGGTAGCGGAACGGATCGCTGTGGGTGCGGTAAGCCTCCAGCTCGGTATCCGAGTAAAGCGGCGCCCTGCCATCGTTGCGCAGGGCTTCATTATAAAGCGTAGCATAATCGTAGGCGTTGAGGACGTTCGGCAGGCGCGTGGGCTCCTGCACGCCGTACTGGGAGGTGAATGAAACCACCGGGGGAGCGTTCACCCCGCGTTTTGTCTTGATGAGCAGTAATCCCCCTGCGCGCGGGCGCCGTAGAGCGCCGTGGCCGCCGCGTCTTTCAACACCGTTACCGACTCGATGTCGTTCATGTCGATGTCGGTGTAGTTCCGCGGCACGCCGTTGACGAGGATAGTGGGCGATTGGCCCCGCAGGCTGAAAATCCCCGCGTCGAAGCCCGGCTGGCCGGTGCTCTGGAGGAGATACAGTCCGGGAAAACGGCCGGAAAGACTATTGGTGACGTCTGCCACCGGCGCCTGGCTCAACACGGAACCAGGAACGGAATACCCCGAAAGCGTGGCCGTCTGCCGGAGCAAAACGTCGGCCGTGTCGCGATGGATGACGCCGGCCGGCGGAAAGATCGTGTCCGTTCTCCCGCCATCATAGGCATAGGCGGCAGAGCACAGGCCCATACCTGCCAGGCAGCATAACGTAATGCTTTTCATGTTTACCATTGTTAAATGTTCTTGCCTTGGATTAAAATTGCGCGGATGCTGGTGAAGTCGTCCCTGCATTACAATCGATTTCAGAGTAGCGGCTAAAAAGCGAATGCCTTGGTTGACTGCGATTAGATTTGTCCCCTGTCTTATGTGGAATGATGATCGTTGCTGGTTGACTACATACGTCCGGTTGCTGAGGGTAAATTTACCGGGGAAGGATGGGGCGGATACGGGTGGGAATGATCAAAAAACCCTGGGAAATGTAACTCCTTGCCGGTGAAAACGCCCACCCATGAGCAGGGCTTCATATCCTTATCAAGTTGATAAGCATATATTTAAACAGTTCATTATCAAAAAAGTATCGATTTGGGTGAAAATCGGTGCGGCGCTATGAACAAGCGGGACGAATGATTAATTTAGGCGGACTATGATCATTCTCATTCAATCGGTGGACCGGGTTGGCCTGGTGGCGGATGTGTCTGCAATCCTCGCAAAGTCGGGGCTGAATATTGTTTCGCTCCGCGAATTCGTGGACAAATCCGACAATCGTTTTTTCATGCGGATAGCGGCGGACAACGAAACGGAACCCATTGCCCTGGAGACCGCCATCCGGGAAGTACTCCCACCCGATGCGCTGGTGAGCATCAACCCGCGGCCCGACAAAAAGATCGTGGTGCTGGTAACGCGCGAGTACCATTGCCTGGCGGATATCCTCGTCCGCAACCAGTTCAACACCCTGGGCGCCACGGTGCAATGCGTGATCGGCAACCACCCTCACCTGGAGAATATCTGCAAACGCTTCAACATTCCTTTCCACCTCGTTTCCCATGAGGAAGGCGATAAATTTTATTTCGAGGGGCGGATCCGGGAGCTGATTGAGGAAAACGGGCCGGATTACATTGTGCTGGCCAAGTTCATGCGCATCCTCAGCCCGGATTTCGTGGCGGCATACCCGGAGCGGATCATCAATATCCACCATTCCTTCCTGCCGGCGTTCGCGGGCGGGCACCCGTACCGCCAGGCGTTCGAGCGGGGCGTGAAGCTGATCGGGGCGACCTCCCATTTCGTGACCAACGAACTCGACGAGGGGCCGATCATCGCCCAACAGGTAATCCCCGTCAACCACACTTATACCGCAACCGACATGATGAAGGCCGGGAAGGAAATCGAAACCTCCGTGCTGGCGCGCGCCCTGCAGCTGGTGTTCAGTGACCGGGTGTTCGTGTACCGGAATAAGACCGTAGTGTTCGAATAACCAGAACATTTCCGCATTATGTTAAGCAGGAATGCTGCGTCAAATAGCATGCTATTTTCTACAAGAGTTCTTGTAAAGCGATGATGTTCATCACTTTACCGGAACAACCGTTTTGCAAAACCTACTGACACCCTCCTGCCATCCTTCAGTGATCCTATAAGCGTGTTCAGCAGGGGCTTAGGTTTGAGGGTGTTTAGGTGAAGGATGGTAGAAGGATGGTAGAAGGATGACAGAAGAATCGGCCCCGTGACTGACCCGTCCTAAAAAAAGTTTACCGGTTTAAGAATAAATCCTGGGATTAGTTGACATCCTGACCCGTCAAAAAAGGCCGGAGCGATCCGGCCTGCCGGCGATGGCGGGCGCCGTAAATGCTGTTAAAAGATGCCCCGCCTCACCATCCCACCCGTAGCGATGGCGGCTACTGCGGGCAGGACGGGGGCAGGGATTGTAAAGGGATGATATCTCGCGAGGTGATGCCTCAGGCATTCACCTTCTTCGTATTCGGTTGCGGGGGAGGAGGAGGAGGGGGCGGCGGGGCGCCAGGGCCCTCGATCACTTGTTTCCCGTTTTCATCCAGCAGTTTCCATTTGCCGGAGGGCTCCGTTACCACTTTCACTTTATTTGTCCTGGGAGATACCGTACGGGTGATGTCTTTGTTATTGGCATCGTACAACCGCACTTCCCCGGTCTTTTCGTTCACTTTCACTTTCCGGATGGGTTGTTTTTTCTGTTGATTTGCGGAAGGCGCCGGCGTTTTCCCGTCCAGCCTGTCGCGCTCGGTTTCCGTTGCGGATTTGGGTGGAAGCGGAGCTGTTTTCTTTTCCTGGTAAGCGGATGCCGACGACACCTGCGCTACGCGCACTTCGCGCATTTTTGTGTCGCGGGATAGCGCGGCGAGGTTATCTTCCGATGGGGAGGCCGGGGCGCATGCGATGCACATGCCGGCCAGGATCACGGGAATATGTATTTGCATAACGGGGACGATTTGAAAAGAAGATGCGCCCGGCCCCGGATTCCATAAAATCCGGCAGGTAATTTTTGTCCGGCGTTCGTTATCTTTGTCGGCTATGGAGCCAATCGTGCAGCAAATAGAAGCTTATAAACAGGAAATTGCGGCTTTCCGCCCCGAAAACGCGGAACAGCTGGAGCAATACCGCATCAAATTCCTCGGCACCAAAGGGATCGTAAAGGCCCTTTTCGGGGAAATGAAAAATGTTCCGAACGATCAGAAAAAGGAATTCGGGCAGGTCTTGAATGCTTTCAAGTTGGCGGCTGAAGAAAAATACGCCGAATTCGAACACCTGAAAGACGCGGGCGGCAATGTGGCCGACCAGCTCGACCTCACGCTCCCCGGCGAGCCCCATCGCCTGGGTACCCGCCATCCCATCAGCATCGTCCGCAACAAAGCCATCCGTATCTTCGAACGGCTGGGCTTTACAATTGCGGAAGGTCCGGAAATCGAAAACGACTGGCACAACTTCACCGCCCTCAACCTCGACGAAAATCACCCTGCCCGCGATATGCAGGACACCTTCTATGTGCACAACAACCCCGACTGGCTGCTGCGCACCCACACCTCTTCCGTGCAGGTCCGGGTGATGGAAGAAGGCAAGCTCCCCATCCGCATCATCTGCCCGGGCCGCGTATACCGTAACGAAACCATCAGCGCCCGCGCCCACTGCTTCTTCCATCAGATCGAAGGACTGTACGTGGCGGAAAACGTTTCGTTCGCCGACCTGAAACAAACGCTATACTACTTCGTGCAGGAGTTCTTCGGCGAAAACTTCAAAATCCGCTTCCGCCCTTCCTACTTCCCGTTCACAGAGCCCAGCGCGGAAATGGACATCTCCTGCCTCATCTGCGGCGGTGAAGGCTGCAACGTGTGCAAACACAGCGGCTGGGTGGAAATCCTTGGTTGCGGTATGGTACACCCACAGGTACTCGAAAACTGCGGCATCGATGCTTCGAAATACACCGGCTTCGCATTCGGCATGGGCATCGAAAGGCTCACGATGCTGAAGTACCAGATCAAAGATCTTCGCCTTTTCTCCGAAAACGATCAGCGCTTCCTGAAACAGTTCCAGGGCGCACGATAAAATATAACGCACGGCCGTCCTCACCAGGACGGCCGTTTTTCTTTTCCCACTACGCTCCGCCAAAACGATCTTCCTTATGTTAACATCCGTTTCCGACATCCGACAGATCGCCGTTTGCGGCGCCGGCACCATGGGCGCCGGTATCGCCCAGGTTTCCGCCGCCGCGGGATTTCCTACCCTGCTGTTCGACGTAAGGCCCGAAGCCGTGGCAGCCGGCATCGTTATGATCCGTAAAAACCTCGACAAGGCGGTAGAGAAAGGCAAGATAAGCCCGGAAGACCGCGAAGCCACCCTGCAACGGCTGCAACCCTGCCACCAGGTGTCCGATTGCAAAGCCGGCCTCGTGATCGAGGCCATCGTGGAAAAAATCCCCGTGAAAACGGCACTCTTCAGCGAGCTGGCGCAATACAATCCCGCGACTACCATCTTTGCTACCAATACTTCTTCGTTGTCCGTTACCGCCATCGCGGCCGGAATTCCACATCCTGAAAGGGTGGGCGGCATGCATTTCTTCAACCCCGCGCATCTCATGACGCTGGTGGAAGTGGTGAGCGGCGCGCAAACCGCGGAAAGCGTTACGCAACTGCTGTACGCCGTGGTGCAGCACATGGGCAAAACGCCCGTGCATGTGAAAGACGCGCCCGGTTTCATCGTGAACCGCGTGGCCCGGCATTATTATCTCGAAGCCATGGAGATCGCGGCTTCCGGCGTGGCGGACCCCGCCGTGATCGACCGCCTGCTGGAATCCGCAGGCTTTCGCATGGGGGCCTTCGCGCTGATGGACCTCATCGGCAACGACGTGAACTACGCCGTTACGCGCTCACTCTACGAAGCCTTCGATCAGGCCCCCCGTTTCCGGCCCGGCGCCATGCAGGCAGCGCTGGTGGAAAAAGGAGATCTGGGCCGCAAAACCGGCAAAGGTTTTTACAAGTATTGATTTACATTTGTGGCTTCATCTCAATTCATTAGCAATGATCCTTGTCACAGGCGGAACGGGTTTTTTGGGTAGTTATCTGCTGCGGGCGCTGGTGAAGGCCGGCAAGCCGGTGCGCGCCCTCTATCGCAGCCGCATACCCGCCCAGGTGCAGGACGTGGCCGACAAGATCGAATGGGTGCAGGGCGACGTGCTTGACGTCGTTTCCCTCGAAGAAGCGTTCACCGGTGTGAGCGAAGTGTACCACTGCGCAGCCGTTGTTTCGTTCCAGCCCGACACGCGCGACGCCATGATGAAGATCAACATCGAAGGCACCGCCAACGTCGTGAACATGGCGATCGACGCGGGCATTCGCAAGCTGGTGCACGTGAGCTCCGTTGCCGCGCTGGGCCGCGCGAAACAAAACGATCATCTTTCCGAGAAATCAACCTGGGAAGAAAGTAATAACAACAGCCAATATGCCGTCAGCAAACATTTAAGCGAGATGGAAATCTGGCGCGGCGTCGCCGAAGGGCTCAACGCCGTGATCGTGAATCCCTCCATTATCCTCGGCAGCGGATTCTGGCACGATGGGTCGGGGATGCTGCTGAAGAATGCCTGGAAAGAGTTTCCGTATTACACTGAAGGCGTCAACGGGTTCGTGGATGTGGAAGATGTGGTGGAAGCGATGATCCGGCTGATGGAAAGCCCCGTTTCGGCAGAGCGCTTTATCCTCAACGGCGACAACTGGCCCTATCGCCAGCTGTTCAACGAAATGGCCCGCCACCTCGGCAAGAAGCCCCCGCACATCGCCGCCAAACCCTGGATGGCGGCTATCGTATGGCGGATAGAAAAAATCCGCGGCATGATAACGGGCAAGCGCCCATTGCTCACCCGCGAAACGGCCCGCACCGCACAGCTGAAAGTCTACTACAACAACGGCAAGATCCTGGAAGCGCTCCCCGGTTTCCGGTTCCGCCCGCTCGCCGATACCATCGGCGAAATATCGCGCAACTTCCTCAGCGAACAACAGCAAAGCGCTTCCTGAATCCCATCGTTTACTGCGGTCTGAACAACAGGCCGAGCATCACTGCCGCCAACGTTTCGCGCGTGGCGGGGTCAAGTTCTTTTTGCAGCCAGGCGCGCTGGTCTTTCCCAGTGAGCACTGCGGCCACAGGGATACCCTTCAGCTGGAATTCATAACAAATCCTGTCCGCGCTGTTCACCGCGCCGTAGCGGTTGTGCGCCGTTACCTTCAGTTCGTCGGTATTGGAACGGAGGATGCCGATGACTTTATTGTCGTTCAGTTCCAGGAACGCGATGTTTCTTTTCACGATCATTTCCCAGCTTTTAAGCGGATCCGCGGCGGTAGCGCCGGCGTGGACATACCAGAGCGGCGCATCGTTCCCCATCACGGGGAACCATCCGGGAAAGGTACGCGCGGAGAAAGTAATGCGCGGTGTGCTGAGTACCACCACGGGCAGTTGGGAACCGCCGTTTTTCACGGTGAAGTTAAACGCGTCGGATACATTCTTCCATTGCTTCGCGGGCGCGCCGGAAGGGATGCCGTTGGTGCGGGAAGTGGTGGTGTAGTCGCCGAGTGAGATCGTTTTGGCGGAAAACCATCCGTCGTCGGTTTTCACGGTGATTTCGTTGGCGGCGGTATAGAGCCCGGTTTGGGTAGCGTTCTTCGAAACGCCGCAACCGGCCACGAGGAGGCAGGCTGCAGCGAACCCGGAAAGGGATTTTATCATGACTTGTAAATTAACCTTTGATTTTGTTCCACATCTCGGGGATCCTTTTGATCCAGGCGAGTTCTTTCATTTTGGTGCGCGCTTCTTCCACGGGTGAGCCGAAGTAATTCTTTCCGCCTTCGATGGAATCCTTCACGCCGCTGCCAGCAAAAACAACGGCGCCTTTGCCGATGGTGAGGTCTTTGTTCACGCCTACCTGTCCCCAGAGGATAACGTTGTCTTCGATAATGGCTTTCCCGCCTACGCCCACCTGTGCGGCGAAGAGGCAGTTGCGGCCGATCACGGTGCCGTGGCCGATGTGGATCATGTTATCGAATTTGGTGCCGCGCCCGATGATGGTATCGCCGCTCACGCCTTTGTCGATGGTGCAGAGCGCGCCGATTTCCACGTCGCTTTCGATGATGACGCGGCCGCAGCTTTCGAGCTTGTCCCACATCACTTCGCGGTTTGCCCGTTTTTTGAAGTAAAAGGCATCCGCGCCGATCACGGAGCCGGAGTGGATGATAACGTTGTCGCCGATCTCGGTATGATCGTAGATCACGACGTTGGGATGGATGATGCAGTTGCGGCCGATGGTAACGTGATGACCTACAACGGCGCCGTGGGAAATAACGGTGCCTTCGCCGATCACCGCGCTGTCGCTCACCGCCTTGTTCTGCGATTCATAGGGGCGGAAGCGTTTCACCAAACCCACGTAAGCGGAGAACGGATCATCGGTAACGAGGATTGCTTTGCCGGGGGGCACTTCCACATCCTTGTTGATGATGATGATGGTAGCCGCCGAGTTCAGGCAGGCGTTGTAATACTTCTCGAAATCAACGAACGAGATGTCGCCGGGCGTCACCTTGTGAATCTCGTTGATGCCCGTCGCCATCAGCGATTCGTTGCCTTTCAGCGTTGCGCCGGTGAGCGCTGCTATTTCCTTAACCGGTATCGGTGTGTCAAACTTCATATGTACATCGTTAAATCGAAGCAAAGTTAGGGGGCGTTATCCACAATTTTTTTCTGCTTGTGAATAAAATTTCTTGCAAAATTTTTCTTTTGTGATGAAATTCTTTTTAATATTGTGTAGGGAAATTTATTTCCCTGTACTTACTAACCCATTCACATACTAAGAAAGTCTGATTGTTCTCGCAGTCAGACTTTTTTAATTCCAGCCCAAACCCTTTCCAACACTACGTTTCAACATACTCATCATCTCGCGCGCATCGTGCTGCATCGTTATGCAAGGCGTTGAATTTCGCGTATCTGTCGGGGGAGGGTAGTTAGCCGGCCAAACGGTTTTCCGTTCGGATTTGGCTTTTAAATGGCTTAATCCTGCAGATTCGCCATTTTGATAAGTTGCTGCAGGCGGAGAATGCGGATTTTTTTGCCGAAGAGATCAATCACTTTCTCTTTCCTGAATTCCGACAACAACCGGATGGCCGACTCCGTCGCCGTTCCCACCAGGTTGGCGATCTCCTCCCGGGAAAGCATCACGTTGATCGTTTCCTCATCTGCTTCCAGACCATAAGTTTCCTTGAGGGTAAGCAACGTTTCGGCGAGGCGCTCGCGGACAGGCTTCTGCGCCAGGTGCGTGATCTTCTGTTCCGCCCTTCTCAGCTCACTCGACAGGATCTGCATCATGCGCAATGCAAGGGTGGGATCTTTTTGCAACAGGCCGAGGAATACTTCGCGGGGGATGAAACAAACCGCACTGTCTTCCAGCACGGTTGCGGTTGCGGTGTATGGCTCGTTGCTAATGAGCGCCTTATATCCGATCAGGTCGCCGGGCTTCACGAGGCGGATGATCTGCTCGCGCCCTTCGTCGCCGCTGTGCGACAACTTCACTTTCCCGGAATTAACGAACCAGATGCCGTAAGGATGTGCGCCTTCCTGGAAAATGTCTTGCCCTTTACGGAAGACCTTGCAGGTTTTGGCGTTGGCGATCTCTTCCACATGTTCAGGCGTGGCGGCGGAAAAAATTTCGCCCAGGTATTTGCCGCAGTACGGGCAGGGAGATGGATCGCTTAACATGTCAGGTGCCATAAAATCGCTAAGGATGCGGCAAAATTACTAATTTACAGGCCCTTAACCAAAGCAGTGAGCGTGAACCTTCGCTATTTTACCATTTACAAGCCATACCAGGTGTTAACCCGGTTCGGGAAAGAAGGGGATAAAGCCGTTTTATCCGACTTCTTCGATGTGCCGAAGGATGTGTACCCGGTAGGAAGGCTGGATTACGACAGCGAAGGGCTTTTGATCCTCACCAACGACAAATCCGTCAACCAGCGCCTGCTGCAACCCTCGCAGGCGCACGAACGGGAATATTGGGTGCAGGTCGACGGCGCGGTGACGCCCGAAGCGATCCGCCGGCTCGAAGCAGGTGTTACGATCACGGTCGACGGGAAGCCATTCCGCACTAAACCCGCGAAGGCTTCTTTGTTTGACGCGCCGCCGGAAGTACCCGACCGCCATCCGCCTATCCGTTTCCGCCAGCATATTCCCGCGCCGTGGATACGGCTGGTGCTCACCGAAGGCAAGAACCGGCAGGTGAGGAAGATGACGGCCGCTGTGGGCTTCCCCACGTTGAGGCTCATCCGTTACCGCATCGGCCGCCTCGATATCCGGGGCATGCAGCCGGGCGATATGACCGTTCTCGACAAGAAAGCGTTTGATGCCGCACTCTTCCGCTAACACGCTGGTAGCCCGCGCCGAAATATGACAATAATTGACTAGGTTTGTCACATAAACAGATAATATGCTGAAATCCATGACCGGCTTCGGCCGTGCGGAGGTAACCCGGGGAGAAACGACCATTGTGGCCGAAATCAAATCGCTCAATGGGAAACAATTTGAAGTGAATCTCAAAATGTCCCCCTTACTGAAACCCTACGAATTCGATATCCGCAACATCCTTCAATCGGAGTTGCAACGCGGCACCCTCGACGCCACGATCAACATCAAACAAAACGGCGCCAGCCGCCCTGTAGTTATCAACACCGAGCTCGCCCGTTACTATTACGAAGCCATCTCCGGCATGGCGCGCGACCTCGCCATCCCGCAGGAAGATATGCTCAACGTGCTCATGAAGCTCCCTGAAGTCGTATCCCCTGCATCCGAACAGATCACCGAAAACGAATGGAATGAAGTAGCCGCCATCGTCCGCAAAGCCGTCGCGGAAATGGACGCACACCGCGTCGACGAAGGGCTGATGCTGGAGAAAGACCTCCTGCTTCGTATCGATAACATCCTGCTTTACACCGAAAGAGTCCGCGAGCTGGACCCGCTCCGCAAAGAGAAAGTACGCACCCGGCTCGAAACCCTCCTGGCCGAATACGTTGGCAAAGAGAACGTCGACGGCAACCGCATGGAACAGGAACTCATTTTCTATTTGGAGAAGCTCGACATCTCCGAGGAACTGGTGCGCCTGCAGAACCACTGCCGCTACTTCAAGGAGATCCTCAACGAAGCCGAGCCCGCCAAGGGCAAGAAACTGGGTTTCGTGCTCCAGGAGATCGGCCGCGAAATCAACACTACCGGCTCCAAAGCCAACGACGCCGGCATCCAGCAATGGGTAGTGATGATGAAAGACGAGCTGGAAAAAGCCAAAGAGCAGGTGCTCAACGTACTCTAAACAAGCATATGATCCGCACGACGATATCTCGCTCCGCCTGCTTCGCCATCAGCCTGCTCGCATTCGCCTGCTCGCCGCCGAAGCTGGATACCTTCGAGAAAAACAGGAGCATCCCGCAATCCAACTGGGACGCTTCCTTCAAACCTGAATATGAAGTCACGCTCGCCGCGGAAGACACGGCGTTCTATTACAACCTGTACGTTAACGTCCGCCATACGGACGCCTATCCGTACAACAATCTCTGGCTGATCGTCAGCACGCAAATGCCCGGCGACAGCCTGCCGCAAACCCGGAGGGTGGAACTGCCCCTGGCCGACAGCTACGGTAAATGGCTGGGCAGCGGCCTCGACGATATCTTCGAGCACCGTATTCCCATCCAGCAGCACGCGATCCTTCCCAGGGCCGGCACCTATCGTTTCACATTCGAGCAGAACATGCGCCAGAACCCATTGCCCGATATGCTCAGCGTGGGCCTGCGCATGGAAAAAGCCGCTCCGCGGAAATAGGGATGAAACAAGCGACAACAGCCCTGCCGGGCAAGAAGATGATCACCGGCATCTACATTTTCGTGCTGGTGTACACCGTGGTACAGCTCTTCTGGTGGGGCATCCTGCTGCACCAGCAGTCGCGGCAGATCGCACATTACGAGCAGCTGGAACTGACGCACCAGATGCACCAGCTCAGCGAGCCTTCGGCTTTTATGACCGAAATGCAGCGCCTCCATCACGAAGAGCGCATGCGGACGCTGAAGTACATCGGGGAAGGCACCATCTTCCTCATCGTCATCCTCGCCGGCGCCGTGATCGTGTACCGCGCCGTGTGGAAGCAGATGCGGCTCCAGCAGCAGCAACAGAATTTCATGATGGCGGTTACGCACGAGCTGAAGAGCCCCATCGCCATCGTCAAACTCAACCTCGAAACGCTCCGGAAACATAAACTCGACGAAGAGAAGCAGCATAAAATGCTCAGCGCCACCATCCGGGAAACAAACCGGCTCGACCAGCTGTGCAACAACATCCTGCTGGCTTCCCAGTTTGAGCACCAGAAGTCGCAGCCGTTTTTTGAGCCGGTGGACCTGAGCCAGCTGCTGGAACAGGCCATCCAGGAACTGCGCGACCGGATACAAAGTCACGACATAGTGTCAGCCATCGAACCGGGGATCGGCATGGAGGCGGACAAGTTTATGATAACCCTGATGCTGAACAACCTGGTGGAGAATGCGGTGAAGTATGCGCCAAAGGGGACGGAGATCAGGGTAAGCCTCGGGATCGAACAGAACGACCTGCTGATGCGGGTTCGTGATGAGGGAGAAGGCATCCCCGCAGCGGAGCGGAGCAAGATTTTCATGAAGTTCTACCGCATCGGGAACGAGAATACCCGCAAGTCGAAGGGCTCCGGGCTGGGCCTTTACCTCACCCGGAAGATCGTGGAACAGCACGGCGGGACCATCATTGTGGATGACAACTTGCCGAAAGGCACGTGTTTTGAGATCAGATGGCAGGATTATTCCCCCCAACCTGTATAAAATTAACCGGTTGTACGTAATTTTAGGCAATCACCGGAAAAGCATTTACCGTTCACCATTCACCAAATGCATTTATGAAGGAAGCGACGAAAGCATCAATTTTGCTCGTAGAAGACGAAGAGAACCTGCAGGAAGCATTAAAACTCAACCTGGAGCTGGAGGGTTATGAGGTTACAGCGGTAGATAACGGGACCAGCGCCCTCAAAGCCGTCAAAAACGAGTATTTCGACCTGATCATACTCGACATCATGCTGCCCGAGATGGACGGCCTGGCGGTCTGCGAGAATATCCGGATACAGAACAACGAAGTGCCTATCCTCTTCCTCAGCGCCAAGAACAGCAGCGCCGACCGCGTGCTGGGGCTCAAGAAGGGAGGAGACGACTATATGACCAAGCCATTCAACCTGGAGGAATTGCTCCTCCGCGTGGAAAAGCTCATCGTCAAAAACAAGAAGATACAGGACAAGGACAGCGTTCCCAACGTTTACCGTTTTGGGAATAATATGATCGATTTCGCCGCGCAGGAATGTGTGGGGAAAGATGGTAAGCACCACGAGCTGTCTAAAAAGGAGACCATGCTGCTGAAGCTGCTCATCGAGAACAAAGGCGAGGTGGTGACCCGTGAAAAGATCCTGCAGGTGGTTTGGGGTTACAACGTATATCCTACGACCCGTACCATCGACAACTTCATCCTCAATTTCAGGAAGTACTTCGAGGAAGACAGCCGCAATTCCCGTTATTTCCATTCCGTTCGCGGGGTAGGGTACAAGTTTACCGACGGCTGATCCCCCTTTCGCCAGATAACCCCGCAAGAACGCCGATTTTCCGTTGGCCGCCGCCGCCTATTACTTCCCTCTTTTCCGGAGCGGGGCAGCAGCCTATATTTGGGCGGTTTAGGAATCAGATATGCTTAACCCCGCTAATGCCACGGTTCAATCGCATGCTTATCCAACGGTTCTCCCGCCTGCGCCATCGTTTTTCCCGGGTACCGCTGTAACGCTGACCATCCTTTTCTTCCTCACGGGAGCCCTCGTTGCAGGTGCTTTCTGGTGGCGGGAAAGACGGATGCGCCGCCGCATGCAGGATCAATACCGCCTCCAGGGCGGCAAAGCCTCGTTGGAACTGCAAACGATCCAGACGCAGATGAACCCGCATTTCATCTACAACAGCCTCAACGCCATCCATAGTTTCATCCTTTCTTCCAGCACCGACCTGGCTTCGTCGTACCTCACCCGCTTCAGCCGCCTCCTGCGCATGACGCTGGAACACAGCAGCCGCGAATGGATCACCCTGGAAGAAGACCTCGAAACCCTCGACCTCTACCTCCAGCTCGAAACCCTCCGCTTCGAAGGCCAGTTCGATTATGATATCCAATTACTCCCCGGCCACCCGCCGCTGAACGTCCTCATCCCGCCCTTCCTCATCCAGCCCTACGTGCAAAACGCCATCTGGAACCGCCTGCTGCAACGCGAAGAGGGCAAAGGGTTTATCAAAATCGAAGTAGGACGCGATAATGATGGCATGTTCGTAAGGCTGGAAGACAACGGCATCGCCCGCCACAACGCCTTCCACCAGCACCAGCAGAAAACGCCGGCTATCGCCGTGGCAGGAGAACGCCTTCACTGGATCAACCACCGCTACCACACCCACGCCAACATCACCTCCGGGCACAAATACGACGAGCACCACCAGCGCACAGGCACCTACACCCACTTTCGCCTGCCAGATGTCAGGTACGACGAAGTAGCGCCCGAAGCCCGGATTTTTAAGTAAATTTGAATATACCCTACTGCTTTCAAAACCATATCAACCACCGTATCTATACCCTGATGAAAACGATCATTATCGACGACGAAGCGCACTGCCGCGATGTGCTGCGCATGCAACTCAACCACTACTGCCCGGAACTGCGCGTGGTAGCCTGCTGCGGCTCCGCCGACGAAGGGCGGGAAGCCATCTTGCAACATCAGCCCGACCTCGTTTTCCTCGACGTGGAAATGCCGGGGGAAGACGGCTTCTCCCTCCTCGAAAACTGCGAATGGCGCCGCTTTTCCGTCATCTTCACCACCGCGCACGACCGTTACGCCCTCAAAGCCATCCGCCACAGCGCGCTCGACTTCCTCCTCAAACCCATCGACAAACAAGATCTCATCCAGGCCGTCCATAAAGCCGTGGTGCACCACCCTGCTGCCAGCCCGCAGGCAGACACCATCCTGCGCCTCCTCCGCGAACAGCTCCCCCAGTTCGAACGCATCGCCCTGCCTACTTTCGACGGCCTCCGCATGATACCCGTAAAAGATATTCTCTATTGCGAATCGGAAGGCAGCCACACCCGCGTGTTCCTCCATCCATCCCCCAAACCGGTCATGATCTGCATGGCGCTCAAAGACGTAGACGATACGCTCCGCGACAAGGGATTCTTCCGCGTGCATAACAGCTTCATCGTCAACCTCGCCCACATGTCCAAATACATCAAGGGCGACGGCGGCGACATCGTGATGGCCGACGGCCGGAGCGTGCCTGTGGCCCGCAACCGCAAACAGGAATTCCTGGAAAAAATAGAGAAGTTATAACCGCCTGATCTCGTTCACCGGCACCCAGCCGGTTTTGCCGTCGGTCAGCTGCACTTTACCGAACTGGCTTGTAGCGTCAAGTATTTTTACCTTCATGCCTTCCTTCAGTTCGAAGAGGTCTTTGGCGCCGTCGTCGGGCGCGGCTTTGGCTTTCACGGCGTCGTGCATTACGATGGCGTCGGTACTGTCGAACGATTGATTGTGCGTCCACGCGGCCATGGAGAAGTAGCCGAGCAGGATGATACCCACCACCATGAGCGCCCAGCGGAGGTATTTTTTCCCGGTACGGGGAAGAAGAAGAAAGCGATGATGAGTGCGGAAAATATCCAGCCCCAGGCGATGCTCCAGTTGGCCCACCCGGCGGGCGTGTGCAGTTGTTGCCATTGCAGCCACCAGCGTTCGAAGAAGAGCAGGGGAAGCGTTTCCACGTTGCTGCCTACTTTCTGGTTGGCGATGGCGAGGTTGCGCTCCGTGGCTTCGTCGCCGGGTTGCAGGCGGAGCGCTTTCTCGAAGCTGTATACCGCCATGCCGGTTTGGTTCGATTTGTAGTAAGCGTTGCCGGCGTTGAAGTAAAGATCCGCCACCTGGTACCCCGAGTCGATGAGTTGCTGGTACTTTGCGGCGGCGTCGGTAAAGCGTTGCTGCTCATACAGCCGGTTGCCTTCGGCGAAGAGCGCGGGGGCCTGCGCTTTGGCGGCAGTACCGGCAAGGATCAATATCACGAAGAGGCGGGCGCAGTAAGAGATGAATGGTTGCATATGGCTGTTTTTCCGGCGGCTTACGCCCGTCCTTTGATTTCGTTTTCGATGTTGGTGATGACTTCAACGGCTTCCTGGTAAGCGCCCTGGCGCAATTCCACGGAATCGCCCGGCGCGTAGAGCGCCCGCTCGCAGCGGTCGGCCAGCGCAAAGAGTTGTTCTTTCGCGGAATCGCTGAGGCCCAGCTTTACCAGCTTGTCTTCTACCCGTTGTTTGGAAATTTCGGCCATGGGGATGCGGAGCTTATGGCTGAGATATCCCCACAGCGCGCGGGAAGTTTCTTCGTAGAATGCTTTGTCTTTTCCTTCTTTGAGATATCGTGCCGCCAGCTCCAGCCGCTTCAGCGCTACTTTGTTGGCGTGGCGGTGGCGCAGGAGGGCGGCGTTGGAGTTGATGTACTTTTCGCGGCGGCGGTAGTACGCAACACCCGCGATCGCCAGCGCCGGCAGGAGGAAAAGTATCCAGAACAGGGGCTTGCCGAAGAAGAACGGGCGTTGCTTGCTCCAGTCGCCGGCTCCCGGGCGGATGCCCGCCAGTTCCGTCTGGCTGCCGAAGTCGGCTTTTTCGCGCTTCACTTCCTTGCCTTGCACCACATGCACGTCGAAGGGCTCGGAAGTGAGGGTTTTGTAAGCTTTCGCGGCAGGATCGAAATAGGAGAACTCAACGGGCGGCAATTTGTAATCGCCTTTTTCCTGCGGCATAAGCGCGTACTGGAACGTGCGGCTGCCGCTGAGGGGATTGCTGTTTTTCTCGATATTGTCGGTAACGGAAGGATCGTATTTCTCGAAGCCCGGCGGGATGTTCAGCGGCGGCGCGTTCAGCAGGTTTACGTTGCCTTGCCCGCTGATAGCCACCTTCAGCGACAGCGCATCGTCGGTGCTGAGTTGATTTTTATCGAGTGTGGCATTCATGGTGAAGCGGCCCACCGCGCCGTTGAAGCTGGCGGGGCGGCCCTCGGCGGGCAGGGGTTTTACCTGCACTTTCACCACGGGGCTCTGGATCCGGTACGGCACCACTTCGTATTCGGTATTGCCGAACAAGGGATCGTCCGCGAAGAAATCTTCGAACACATCGCGGCCGAAGGGATCATTGGTGGCAGGGCGCCGGCGCTGACCGCCGATCTTCACGAAATGAACCTGGTTATCCACTTCCGCGGGGTCCAGTTCCAGCTCGCCGGATTGCAGCGGGAAAAGGAGGGTTTTGCGGATGATGAAAACGTTAAAGGGAACGCCGTTCACCACTTCTTCGGTGGGCCGCGGCGGATTGGGAATGTCCATATCCTTGGCGGAGAACCCTTTGAACGCGGGCACTTTCGTTACGCTGGAGTTCGTGGGCAGGCGGGTGTACAGTTTATACGTGGCGGTGATCTGTTCACCTTCATACACGTTTGTTTTATCCACGTCCACGCGCACGAACACGTTCTTCCGCAGTTGTTCTTTCGGATCATCGCCCGGGCGGAGCACGCCCGGCTGCGCTTCGCCGGGATAGCGGCGCTGCGGGTAATTCGGTTGCGCCTGCTGGGGTTGCGGTTTCACGGGAGCGCCGGCGCGGGTGACCTCGATGTTGACGGGGTTGCTGCGGACGGTTTTCCCATCCACGCGCGCCGTGGCGCCTGGAATGGTGAAGTTCCCCGGCGCCGTTGGGGCCAGGGTATAAGAATACGCCACGTATGTGGTGACACGGCCATTGTCGTTAGACATGCCCTGCTGCACGGCGGGCCCCTGCATTACGGAAAAACCGTTGAACGCGGGCGCCCTGAAATCGCTGAGGTTGGCGGGGTTGACGAGCGTGAACTGCACCTGGAAATATTCATCCTGCGCCACTACGTTGGTGTTGACCTGCGTGGTGAAACGGAACTCCTGGGCATGGGCCGCCGCTGCCGTCAGCAACGCGGCGATGAACAAAACGAATTGTTTTCTCAATCTGGCGGTATAAAACTTCATCTATGACAAATTTAACCAATGCCGGGCCGGAGCATTCCGGGGGCAAGTTAAAAGTAAGTTAAAATAACAGGTTGAAAACGGCTACAGCAAAGGCTTTGGGGTGACTTCCGCCGCTATCCGAGATCCCCGAGCTGGGGGCGCATCACAATGTCTTCGATCACCGCCTGGGGGCTGAGATGATAGGCCGCCCACAGCATAGACGCTACATCTGCCGGCTCCATGAGGCGGTCCGCCGGGCCCTCGAACCCTTCCCAGGAGGCAGTGAGCACGGGGCCCGGGCTGATGGAGGTGACTTTCACGCCGTGGGGTTTCATTTCTTCCCGCAGGTTTTTCGAAAAACCGAGCAGGGCGAATTTGGTGATGCTATACGATCCCCCGTTCGGGTACGCCTTGTGGCTGGCCGTGGAGCACAGGTTGAATACATGTCCTTTCTTCGCGGCTTTCATGGCGGGGATGAAGGCACGGGTAAGATGGTACGCACTGTAAAGGTTCACGGCCATCATCTTTTCGAGATGCCCGTCTTCCTCCTCATGCACCGCGCCAGGCACGAAGATCCCCGCATTGTTCACCAATATATCGGGCACTTCGCCGAATTCCCCGCGAACGGCTGCCGCGAAGCTGAGCACCGCTTGTTTGTCGCCCATATCTACCGGCAGGGCCAGCACTTTGGCCCGGGGGCTTTGCTGCCGGATGGCCGCAGCCGTTTCGTCCAGCGCCTGCACATTCCGTGCACAGATCGCTACATCAAATCCCTCCGCCGCCAGCTTCTCCGCTACCGCTTTCCCGATGCCTTTGCTGGCGCCTGTAATGATTGCAAACATACCGTGTGTTGTAGTGTTAATACCCTTTTAATATGCCAAAATAAGGGAAAAATGGATTTGTCGTACCTTTGCCCTTCACTACAGTTAGCCAACGAACGGACCCATCATGAGATATAAACATATTTTTTTTGACCTGGACCATACGCTCTGGGATTTTGAAGCCAACTCCAACGCCACTTTGCAGGAATTGTACGACGCGCATGACCTCGCCGGCATCGGCATCCCCTCGTACACCGAGTTCTTCACCGTGTATTCCGGTATCAACGAAAAATTGTGGGACCGCTTCCGCAAAGGTTACATCAACCGTAACGAGCTCCGCATCAAACGTTTCACCCAAACTTTCCTGGAATTCAAACGCTGCGACGACGCCCTTTGCCAAACCCTCAGCGACCGGTTCCTCGAAATCCTCCCCACCAAAACCGCCCTTTTCCCCGATACCATCGAAGTGCTCGACTACCTCCGCGACAGGCAATACCCGCTCCACCTGATCACCAACGGTTTTGAGGAAACGCAGAAACTGAAGCTGGAAAATTCAAAGATCGGGCACTATTTCACCCATATCGTGACTTCCGAAAGCGCGGGCATGCTGAAGCCGCATAAAGCGATCTTCGATTATGCCATGCAATTGTCCAACACCACGGCGGCCGACAGCATCATGATCGGCGACACGCTGGAAGTGGATATCCTCGGGGCGCAACAGGCAGGAATGGACCAGGTGTATTTCGCGCCGGGCGAAGTGCAGGCGGGCGTTACCCCCACTTACACGATCAAAACGCTGTCGGAGCTGAAGAATATCCTGTAGGGCCATAAAAAATCCCGGTAACATATGCTACCGGGACTTCCCAATATAATGGCTGCAAAATTTACTAACTTTTTTCCGCGGCTTTCTTTTTGGCGGCTGCTTTAGCGGCTTCTGCCCTGGAAGGCATCGGCATGCAGCAGGATTTGCCTTTGGCGGCGGTTTCCTGTTTGCAGCAGGATGCGTCTTTACCCTTGTTGCAGGCTTCTTCCTTTTGGGCGGGAGCCTTCTTTTTTGCCCCAGGCTTTTCCTGGGCGAGGGCGGGGCCGGCGAGGAGCGCTGCGGCGGACAGCATCAGAAAGAATTGCTTCATGCGGTGCTTTTGTGTAATTGAAGATACGCTTTCCGTTTGGAAAAGAAACGTTAAAAAATTATCAAGCCAGTTCCGCTATCACCGTTTGCCCGCCGCGCACGATCTGTTCGAGGTTTACGTTCACTTTGGTGCCCACGGGCAGGTAGATGTCCACGCGGGAGCCGAATTTGATGAAACCCATCTCCATATTCTGTTTCACTTCCATGCCGGGCTTGAGGTAATTCACGATGCGGCGGGCGAGGGCGCCGGCGATCTGGCGTACCAGGATGTCGGTTTTGCCGTTGCCGATAACAACCGTATGGCGTTCGTTTTCCGTGGATGCTTTAGGGTGCCAGGCCACGAGGTACTTGCCCGCGTGGTATTGGCTCAGCTTCACGCTGCCGCTGATGGGGTTGCGGTTTACGTGGACGTTGGCGGGGCTCATGAAGATGGACACCTGGAGGCGCTTATCCTTGAAGTATTCCCCTTCCACGGTTTCCTCAATCACCACGATCTTGCCGTCGGCCGGGGCGATCACCAGCTTCTCGTCGAATTGCATCTCGCGGGAAGGGATGCGGAAAAACGATACGATGAACAGGAAAAACACGAGGGAGATTCCCAAAATCGTCCAGCACATTACCGGCGAATCGTAAAGGAAATAAAACACTGCGATGTTGAGCAGCGCCAGTACGGCGAATGTTAGGGCGATGGTAGCTTTGCCCTCACGATGGATCGTCATGATTCAGTAGATTTTTATCTGGCCCTTTAATAAGGCGGTACGAAGGTATGAAGAAAAATGTTTATCGGACAAAGAGGCTGACGTAGATCCAGGCGAAAGGCGCGGCCACCAGCAGGGAATCGAAGCGGTCGAGGAAACCGCCGTGCCCCGGCATGATGTTCCCCGAATCTTTCACTCCGGCCAGCCTTTTCAGCCGCGACTCCAGCAAATCGCCCGCCGTGCCAAACACCGCCGCGATGGCCGACAGCGCGATCCAGTGCTGCAGCGGCAACCACTGATGCCCCCAGAAATGCCCGAAAACGCCCGCAGCGGCCACGGCGAGAATCATCCCGCCCACGGTGCCTTCGATCGTCTTCTTGGGAGAAATGGCGGGAGCAAAAGGCGTCCGGCCGATGAGGGAGCCCACGATATACGCCATGGTATCGTTGATCCAGATAAAGCAGATGAGCAACAACGGAATGAGATATCCCGGCGCGTGGTACCCCGGCACCTCCGTAAAGCGCAGATCTGCCAGGAGGCCGAAGGGAACCGTTACATACATCAGCCCCAGCAGGGAATAACCGATCGTTTTCAATGAGAACGTTTTGCCCATGAGGATTTCCCCCAACGGCAATATCAGGATGAATATGAAAGACATCGCCCAGCCGATTTCCCCGAGCGACAGCCCGTTCCGCTCGAAATTCGAACCGGTGAACGCCAGCATCATGGCGCATCCGGCGATCAGCGCGCCGTAGCGGTGCCAGGAAGAAATTTCCGTGTAGTCCGCGTCGATATGCCGGACCAGTTTGGCGTACTCCTGCAATGCGAAGAAATTGACCAGGAAAAACAGGAGGAAGAAGGATAGGGGTGTCCATAAAATGCCTCCCAGCATAATGGCCACGAAAAACAGGGCGGTGATGGTCCGCGTAATGAAAGTCTTCATGTGTTGAATTAAAGTGAAACCGGGTGTACCGACCCCGGCTTATTCCGTTGTTCCGGGTTCGGGACGGCTTTCGGCGATGAGCTGTTTGGCCTGTGCCTCGTTGGAATTGTGCACATATACTTCGTCCATACCCGGCAGCATGGTCACGAAGGAGGAGTCTTGCCGCGGAACGATCACTGCTTCAATGCCGTTTTCCACGAGCATGCCGCGGATGATTTCGGATTCGTAGGCGATGTTGCTCGCGTACACTTTTACCCAGTCTTTTTCCATAGTATCAGTTTTTTGCCTCGACCTCCGCCGTCCGCCAGTTATAGCCGTTTTGCCGGGCGCGTTGCGCGAGCCTCCAGATGAGGAGCCCCGTGATCACGGCGCTGAATATGGCAAGGTAGAACGGCACCGCTTCTTCGGCGGCGGGGTCTTTGCTGATGAGTTTGTTCTGGTAAAGATAAAACAATACCACCTGCATGCCGTTGTTCAGGAAATGCGCCGCGATGGCCATCCAGAGGTTCCCCGTTACGAGGAACACCGCGCCGATCACGAAGCCCAGCACCACACGGGGCAGGAAGGTTACAAATTGAAGGTGGATAGCGGAAAAGATGAGGGCGGTGATGATCACGGCCACCCAGCCGTTGCGCACTTGTTTGTGTATTACCCGTTGCAGGCATCCCCGGAAAAATACCTCCTCGGCGATAGCGGGCATGAGCGCCATGAGGAACAGGTTGCGGATCAGGGCCCAGCTGTTGGGCATCTGCAACAGGGCTTTGGTCTGCTTTTCCGCCATCTTCTCCATGTCGTGGAAAGATTGCGGCAGCCCCACCATTTTGTTCCAGTCGGCTGACGCTCCAACGAGTTGCAGGGAGCAAAGGAGCACGAGCAGCGACAAAATAAGCTGGAGGAAGGGAAGCCCTTTGTTCAGGCCCAGGTAATGCGCCGGGCGCTCCATCGCCAGGGCAAACAAAGCCCCCGGGAGCAGGAACACCGTGAACGTATACAAAAACTGCGATATACGAAGGGCCGCGGCTACAGAAGGGATCGCCATCACGGCGGGGTCCTGCGATTGCATCATCGTATAGCCTCCGCTGATAGCCGGGAACACCCCGGTCATGATAAGCCCGTATCCCATGAAGCATACCGACATCAGTCCCAATAAAATCGCCAGTTGCCCGAACGGGGAAGCTTTCCGTATAAAGTCCATCATACTTTCGCTGTGCTAAATTTGCGTAAATTTACAGGGCATTTGTCAGTTTTGACCGATAAAATTCTGACAGGCTGTTTTAATATGGTGAAAATTGGAGATATAGAACTGGGTGAATTTCCGCTTTTGCTGGCGCCCATGGAAGATGTTAGCGATCCGCCGTTCAGGGCGGTGTGCAAACGCGAAGGGGCCGACCTCATGTATTCGGAATTCATTTCCTCGGAAGGCCTCATCCGCGACGCCATTAAAAGCCGCATGAAACTCGACATTTTCGAGTTCGAGCGCCCCGTCGGCATCCAGATTTTCGGGGGCGACGAAGAGCCCATGGCCATGGCCGCCCAGATCGTGGAAGCCGCCAACCCTGACCTGCTCGACATCAATTTCGGCTGCCCCGTTAAAAAAGTCACCTGCAAAGGCGCCGGCGCCGGCATCCTCAAAGATATCCCCAAGATGGTCCGCCTCACGGAAGCCGTCGTAAAGGCCACAAAACTACCCGTTACCGTCAAAACCCGCCTCGGGTGGGACGACGACACCAAAAACATCGAAGAAGTCGCCGAAAGGCTCCAGGACGTCGGCATCAAAGCCCTCACCATCCACGGGCGCACCCGTACGCAGATGTACAAGGGGCATGCCGACTGGACGCTTATCGGTAAAGTCAAGCATAACCCCCGGATCCAGATCCCCATCTTCGGCAACGGCGACATCTGCACGCCCGAACAGGCGGTTGCCGCCAGGGAGAAATATGGGGTAGATGGGGTGATGATCGGCCGCGCGGCCATCGGTTACCCCTGGATATTCAACGAGATCAAACATTACATGCGCACCGGCCGCCACCTGCCGCCGCCTACCGTTGCCGAGCGGGTAGACGTCTGCAAGGAGCACCTCCGCCGCTCTATCCAATGGAAAGGTGAAGTAGTCGGCATCCTCGAAATGAGACGGCATTACACGAATTACCTGAAGGGCCTGCCCCATATCAAGGAATTCCGTTCACAATTAGTAACTTGCAATACAGCGGAAGGGATCGAAGCGGTCCTTGATGCCGTAGCATATCAGTACAAAGATCATATATTTGAGCGGACGATGGCCCCATTGGCTGGCATAGAAGCAACAGCAAACCTTCCGGAAAGAGAACTGACATGTGACGTTCCGGACTGACCCCAGAAATGAACCATATAAATTGCTTTCACAATGGCCACAATCAAAAATTTGAAAAATGAGGTCTGGAAAGACTTGCAGATTAAAAACAAATCTGCCCTGCGTAAACGCTACGCGGTTTCCAATATGGGAAGAGTAATGAGTTACCAGGAAAGCAAAGAAGAGGGCCGCCTTTTAAACGGGTCCACCGTGGAAGGCTACACTGTTCTCAACATCAAGCCTGCAGACACGTACCAGTCCCTCTACCTGCACCGCGAAGTGGCGCGCCTGTTCATTCCCAAAACCAGCCGCTCGCAGAAATACGTCATTCATCTCGACTACGATAAAAAGAATAATAAAATCAATAACCTCCGATGGGCCACCAAGGAGGAAATGGAGCAGCACCAGCAGAACAGCCCGGCCAAGCTGGCGTACAAGGAGCTTCAGCGCCACCGCACCAAAGGGCTGAAACTGAACATCGCCAAGGTGAAAAGCATCAAGCGCCTGCTGCATAAGCCGGGGCGCAAAACGATGAAGCAGATCGCCGAACAGTTTTCCATCAGCGAAATGCAGTTGTACCGGATCAAGAGCGGCGAAAACTGGAGCCACGTAACATTGGATTAACGCCTGAGTCATCAGGAATGGTCATATTTTTTGATGTTGTCTGACGAAGGCCCCCTTCACCGGGGGCCTTCTCATTTTCAGGAGGGTTTGCAGGAACGGGGGTTTTACCGTACCTTACTCTTCCAAATCAGTAGACTATGTCAGGCAAGAAAATCGCCATCATCGGCGGCGGCAACCTCGGGTCCGCCATCGCGGAAGGCCTCCTTAAAAGCGGTTTCTCCAAAGCGGGAGAAATCACCGTCACCAAGCGCAACGTCGCTACCCTGGCCGCATTGCGCGAGCAGGGCGTTCATGTTGAATCCGATAACGCAAAAGCCATCCGCGAAGCAGACGTGGTGGTAGTGGCCCTCAAACCATACAACGTTAAAGAAGTCCTCACCGAACTCCGCGCCAGCTTCGACGCCGAAAAACAACTCCTTATCTCGGTAGTTACCGGCGTCCTCCTCGATGACCTCGAAAAAATCACCCTCCCCGGCCTGCCCATCTTCCGGGCCATGCCCAACACCGCCATCGCCATACAGGAATCCATCACCTGCATCTGCGGCCGCAACGTCACCGAAGAACAAACCGCTTTCGTGAAGGAAATGTTCGACCAGCTGGGCGTTACCGTCGCCATCGACGAAAAGCTCATGGACGCCGCCACCGTGCTCGGCGCCTGCGGCATCGCCTACGCCCTCCGTTTCATCCGCGCATCCATCCAGGGCGGTATCGAAATCGGGTTCGACGCCGCCACCGCCAACCTCATCGCCGCCCAAACCGTTAAAGGCGCCGCCGAACTGCTCATCAAAGGCAACCGCCACCCGGAAGCCGAAATCGATAAGGTGACCACCCCCAAAGGCTGCACCATCGCCGGACTCAACGAAATGGAACACCAGGGCTTCAGCTCCTCCCTCATCAAAGGCATCACCAGCTCCTATAACAAAATCATCAAAGGATAATTTCCTCCCACATACTTGCACCAAAAACGAAAGGCCGGGATAAGAATATCCCGGCCATTTAGTTAAACCTACAACTGTTATACTGTTTGTAACACTATTATCACTTATGCAAGTATTTTATCAGTTCATCATGGAGGCGGACTGCAAATCCCGCGCTTCCATTTCCGTTTCCGTAGGCGCCACCATCCGCTGGCGGATGTAACGCTTCTTGGAAATACGTCCCATGCCAAACTTCGCCATCACCTTGTCTACCACATAGTAGATCACCGGCACCACGATCAGCGTGAGGAACATCGAGGTGATCAGGCCACCGATGATTACCCAGGCCAGACCGTTCTTGGTCGAAGCCACACCGCCTGTCGCCAATGCGATCGGCAACATACCGATCACCATCGCGATGGTGGTCATGAGAATCGGGCGGAGACGGGCGTGGTTGGCGTGGATCAGCGCGTCGTATGTGCTCTGGCCTTCTTCCTTCATCTGGTTGGTGAAGTCTACAAGGATGATCGCGTTCTTCGCCACGAGCCCGATCAGCATGATCATACCCAGGATGGTGAAGATATTCAGCGTGTTGTTGGTCAACGCCAGCGCCAGCAAGGCACCGATGATCGCCAGCGGGATCGAGAACATCACCACGAAGGGATAGATGTAGTTGTCGTACAGCGCCACCATGATCAGGTACACCATGATGATGGAAATGAGCAGCGCTACGCCGAGGGTAGAGAAGGAGTCGCCCTGGTTCTCCGCATCGCCGCCAAGCACGAAGCTCACGCCCATGGGCTTTTCCAGCTGGTTCAGCTTGGCCACGAACTCCTGCGTTACGGTACCGGCGGGTTTACCCATCACCTGGCTCTGGATGGAAACGGACGTGCTCTTGTCGCGGCGCTCGAGGCGGCTCGGACCGGAACCTTCGGTGATGGTCGCGAATTGCGCCAGTTTCACCAGTTCGCCTTTGTCGTTCTTGAAATCGATATTGGAAACGTCCTGGATGTTGCGGCGGTTGAAGTCGCCGAAACGGATGTTGATGTCGTATTCATATTCACCCTGGCGGAATTTCACCTTCGAGTCGTCTGCCGTACCGCTGAAAGCCGTCTGCATCGTACCACCCACGTTTTCGAGGGTGAGGCCGAGGGCCGACATCTTATCACGGTCTACCTGCACGTTGATTTCGGGGTTGCCTTCTTCCACGGAAAGCTTCACCTCTGTGGCGCCTTCGATTTGCTGCAGCTCTGCCATACCCGCTTTTGCGAATTTAAACACGCTGTCGAGATCGGTACCCATCACGATCACATCGATCGGGGCACGCTCAGCGGTACCCATGATGCTCACGGAAGTGGTTTTCACTTTCACGCCGGGCAGGATTTCTTTCAGTTCCTTTTTGATTTTGGAAGCGAGGATGTCCGCCGGTTCACGTTTGTGGAGATCCACCAGCTGCACGGTTACTTCCGATTTATAGGCAGTAGATTGCGAGGTGCCGAAACCGTCTTCCGACGTCTGGCCCACGGTGGTGATCAGCGATACCACTTCGTTTTTCTTCTCGAGGAAAGCTTCCGCTTTGAGGGTCGCCTGGTTGGTTTGTTCGAGGGATGCGTCTTTCGGCATTTCGAGCATCACGATAAACTGACCGCGGTCGCCTTTCGGGATGAACTCACCGCCGATATAACCACGGCCCACCAGCTGGAACGAAGCGATCAACAGCACGAGGGAACCCACGAGCGTGATCGTTTTATGCGCCAGTGCCCATTTCAGGGTGTTGGTCATCCAGGAAGTGAATTTATCGAGTTGTCTTTCAAACCATAAAATGAATTTCTCGAAGAAGTTCCTGCCGGTGAGATGCGTGAGCTTACCGAAGCGGGAAGCCAGCAAAGGCACGATAGTGAACGAGGTCAGCAGCGACAGCATCGTGGAGATCATCACTACCACGCAGAATTCGCGGAGGATCTTGCTCACCAGTTCGTTTGTCAGTGAAATCGGGAGGAACACCACCACGATTACGAGGGTAATGGAAGTTACGGTGAACCCGATTTCCTTCACCCCATCAAACGCTGCGCGCACTTTGTTCTTGCCCATCTCCATGTGCCGGTAAATATTCTCCAGCACCACGATGGCGTCATCCACAAGGATACCTACCACGAGCGAAAGGCCGAGCAGCGACATGAGGTTCAGCGAGAAGCCGAACAACTGCATGCCGATGAACGTAGCGATCAGCGACGCGGGGATGGAGATCATCACGAAAATGGCGTTACGGATGGAGTGCAGGAACAGCATCATCACCGCGGCCACCAGCACCACGGCGATCACCAGGTCATGGATCACGGAGTCGGCGGATTCGAGGGTGAAGACGGAGTTGTCGTTCGCGATCTTGATTTTCAATCCCGCAGCTGCGTATTCCGCTTCGATCTTCGCGATGGCTTTCTGCACTTCTTCGGAAACGGTCACGGCGTTGGCGTCTGACTGTTTCTGCACCTGCAGCGCGATAGACGCGTTACGGTCTACACGGGCGAGGCGCTCTGCGTCTTTCGAAGCATCCTGCACATCCGCCACATCGCCGAGGCGCACCTGGGTGCCGGAAGCGGTGGTGGAGAGTACGAGATCGCGGAGCTGGTCCACATCTTTGTATTTACCCGCGAGGCGGACGAGGATTTGCTGATCGGTGGTTTTTACCTTACCGGTCGGGAAGTCGAGGTTTGCATTGGTTACGATCTGGCGCACCTGCATGATCGACAGCTTGTACGCTTCGAGTTTCCTGGGATCTACGTTGATCTGGATTTCCCTTTCCTGGCCGCCGATCATCGAGATCTGGGCCACACCGGGCAAGCGTGACAGCATCGGCTGGATGCGCTTGTCGATCAGGTCGAAGAATTTCCGGTCGTCCATTTTGGAGGTCGCGGAAAGCGTCATGATCGGAAGGTCGTCGAGGGAGAATTTATTGAGGGACGGCGGTTTGGCATCGCCGGGCAGGTCGGCCAGGATGGCGTTCACCTTCCTTTGCGCGTCTTGCAGGCCGATGTCTTCGTCCGCGTCGTTATTCAGTTCCACCGTTACCAATGAAAGGCTTTCGGAAGACTTGGATGTCAGTTTCTTGATATTTTCCATCGAGGCAACGGCGTCCTCGATTTTTTTGGTCACGGTGCTTTCCACTTCGGAGGGGGAGGCGCCGGGGTATACGGTGGCGATGGTCACGATCGGCGACGAGAACTTGGGCAGCAGCTCATAGTTCAGCGACTTGTAGGCGAGCAGCCCCAGCAGCGTCAGGATGGTGAAGAGCACCACCACAACCGTTGGCCTTTTTATCGATAATTCAGTAATCTTCATTTTCTTCGGTTTGTTAAGTCAAGCAAATCGTCTTATTGTGCCTGCGCGGCTACTTTGGCGCCGTCGGTCAGGTTGATCTGGCCGCTTATGATCACGGTTTCGCCTTCCTGCAGGCCTTCACGGATTTCGACTTTATCGCCGAAGATGCGGCCGGCGGTTACTTTACGCAGTTTGGCCACATTGCCTTCCATCACATAAATCTGGTTGCTGTTCACACCGCCCACGAAAGCGTTGCGGGAGATGAGCATGGTGGGGTCCTGTTTCGGCATTTCGAAATTGGCGGTACCGTACATGCCTGCTTTCAGTTGCTTGCCGGTGATGTTGGTCACTTCCATTTCTACGGGGTAGCTGAGCGTCTGGTCGCCTTTCGCGGCGATGAAGGTGATTTTGCCGATGTATTGCACTTCAGGGAATACATTGGTGGTCACGTTCACTTTGTCGCCCAGTTTCAGGTTGATCACCTGCATTTCCGGAACGGTCACGCGCAGTTTGAGGCGGCTCACGTCTACGATGTCGAACATCTTGGTGCCGGGGGAGAGGTAGGTGCCTTTTTCCACGTATTTGGCGTTGATGAACCCGGAGATGGGGGCTTTTACGTAAGTGTCGTTCACCTTACGGCTGGCGGCTTCGTATTTGGAAACGGCCAGGTCGTATTGCAGGCGGGCGTCGTCCATTTGCTTCTGGGTAACTCCGCCGGTTTTGAAGGCTGATTCATATCTTTCCTTATCTACTTTCAATTGCTGAAGGTTCGCTTTTGCGGAAGCCAGGTCGGTACCAACGATCTCATCATCGATGCGCACGAGCATTTGCCCTGCCTTTACGAAGCTCCCTTCGTCTACCAGCAGCTGGTTGATGCGGCCGGAGATTTCGGAGAGATAGGTGAGTTCTTTGTAAGGCATGAAGTTGCCGTTGGCGGCGAATTGTTGGTCGAAGTCCACGCGGGCGGCCTTTTCGATAACCACGGGGATGTCGCCGGTATTGCTTTGTTTCACGAATTCCGTCTTGGCGACGTTGGCGGCTTTGTTGGCGTTCAGTTTCCAGACGATTGCCGCTAGGGCTGCTATTGTTAAAGTGCCGTAGATTAAAACTTTCTTCATGGCTTGCATTAGTTTAAGAGTGAGGGCAGGTTTCCGTGTGATTTGATGAGGTCGAGCTCTGCTATTTTGTATTGCAGCAGTGCTTCGTTATAGGTGTTCTGGGCTTCGGTGAGGGAGGTCTCCGCGTTGAGGAGGTCCGTCAGGTTGGCGAGGCCCAGGTTGTAGTTGTTCTGGGTGGAGGCGTATACCTCGTCGGCGAGGGCTACGTTTTCCTTTTGTGTTTTGATGGTGCTGAGGCTGTTGAGGATACTGAGCCGGGCGTTCTCGAAGGAGGTGGTCAGGTTCAGTTTGTTGAGCTCCAGTTGTTTGGAGATCTGTTGCAGCGTCAGGTTGGCCTGGTTCACGCGGCTGCGGCGGGCGAAGCCGTCGAAGATGGGGATCTTCAGGGTGAGGCCGATATTAGCCATGCCGAACCACTGTGCGGTGGTGTTGCCGCCTTTAAAGAGGTCGAACTTGTCGCTGAGGCCGTTATAAGAATACTGGCCGGTGAACGACAGCTGCGGGAAATATTCGGACACATACGCTTTCTTCTGGAACTGCTGAAGCTCTTCGGTTTTCTTGATCACTTTATATTCCGTGCGGTTCTCCAGGTCGAAGGTTCCGAAGTCCTGCGTTACCGCCGCCTTCTGTTCGATTTCGCTGAGGGCGAGGGAGGGCAGTTCGATGGCTTCGGAAGAAGGCATGCCCATGAGTGTTTTCAAGGTGTTCTGATCGATCTTCAGCATGTTCTCCAGTTGCGTTTTCTGCGTCTGGTAGTTCACGAGGTTCACTTTGATGCGGTCGAGGTCGATACGCTTGGCCAGGCCGTTGTCGAGCTGGCTTTGGGTCGTTTCCACGAGCCGGGTCATTTTATCGATATTGCTCTGGATGAGGCTGAGTTTTTCCTTGCGGACGAGCAGGCCGTAATAGAGGGCGGACACGTTGTAGATCACGTCTTCTTTGGTTTGCTGCGTTTGCAGGGCGTAGTATTCTTCCCCGGAGCGGGCGGCCTGGAGGCCGGTGAATACGCTCTGGTTGAAGAGTTGCTGGGTAACGGTGCCGGAGGCGCTGGCGTTCCAGGTGGTACCTACTTCGAGGGCCATGGGCTTGCCGGGCTCGGCGGAGTTCATGGCGCCGGGGAGCACCATCACCTGTTTCTTGATGTTATCGGTGAGGGTTCCGGTGGCATTGAGCTGCGGAAGCGCCTGGGCGCGGATCTCGGAAGTTTTCTGCTTGCCGATCTGTTCTTCCAGTCGGCTGACTGCCAGCTGCTGGTTATGATCCAGCGCAAAACGGAGGGCATCCTGCAGCGACAGCTGTTTCGTTTGTGCGTAAACGTTCGTGGTCCAGGCAGAGGACAGGAACAGGAACGGTATGATCCATTTTTTCATGCTGAGTATTGTGCGATAGTGTTATGCGGAAATGGCGGAAGGAAGATATTGTTCCAATAGCGCCTGCCCTTCCGACGTGGCGATACCGTTTATATAATGTATGGTCAGCTCATGCATCACGTCGTGCAGCTCGAAGGTAGCCGCCGGGAAATGGAGCGGGTTGAAGAGCGAGTCCATTTGCAGCATCCGGAGGTGGACCATGATGTCGGTCCGGAGGCGGGGGCGGTACAGCCCTTCTTCGATGCCCCTTTCCAGGTTGGCGCGGATGGCGCCGGCTACTTTTTCTTGTTTGAAGTCCTGCACCTTTCTCCAGGAGGAGGGGTGGTACTTTTCGAGCTCGAACAGGAGCACGGGATTGGTGCTGCGGGCCATGAGCTCGGTGTGGCCGAGGGACATGACAAGTTCTTCGATCGCGTCCCTTCCGGCTGCGTGGCATTCGGAGAGGCGGTCCACGTAGGTGCCGGTCATATAGGCGGTCACTTCATCGATCAGGTCGTTTTTGTCGGCGAAGTGTTCATACACGGTTTTCTTGGAGATGCCGCACTCCCTGGCGATGTCTTGCATGGTAATGCTTTTCACCCCGAAAGTTTTGCATAAGCGCAGCGCTGTTTCCAAAATCCTGTCTCGCATCTTACTTTTTTAATGAATTGATGAAAATGTCGGCCAGTTGCACCTGCCACTCTCTCACTCTTTCAAACTCCTCGTCACTGATCTCTTCACTTAGGTCTTTGCTCACCAGTGACAGGCGCAAGCCGATCATAGCATGCATATACAAAGCCGCCACCTTTTCCGGGTCTGCTGTAATCAATTCTCCACGGGCGGCGCCTTTTTCGATGATGTTCGTGATGATCCGGATCTCGCGTTCGCGTGCTTTTTGGAAGGCTTCGTGGGCGAAGCGCATCAGTTGTTTGTCTTTCAGCACTTTGAACAGTTCGAGCCGGCAGAATCTTTTGGCGAACGCATGGCGGGTGGCGATGAGTTCCATGAAAGCCTGGCGGGCGGTTTCGGCCTGTTCGGCTTTTTCTTCGAGATCCTGGAAATAGGTTTCCCCGGCTTTTTCCAGTGCGGCGACATGCAGCGACTGTTTATCGGGGAAGTAATAATACAGGGAGGCTTTGGAGCAATGGAGGTCGTCGGCGATTTCGTTCATGGTCGTTTTGGACGAGCCGTAGTACGTGAATCGTTTCAGTGCCGCATCGATGATGCGTTCCCTCATTTCATCCCTGTTTTCTGTCATAATTAACTTTCTGACTTTTTTAGTTTCTTGGTCAAAATTAGAAAGGATTTTTGAATTTAGTAAGCAGGGTTGACCATTTAACGCATTTTTAACGATTGGATGACACAAAAGGGTTTAGGGAGTTTCCGGGGTAATCGGTTGCGTAAGCGATTGAAATTGAATGGTACGGAAAGGAAGGTAAAAATCAATACGGATTGATTATCAATACATTGATTATTTATTATGGTCTTTACACAAAAGGCGCATTTTAAATTACGTATTAAAATCTTTTGTGTAAAAACGTAATTAATAGCCTTTTAGACGATTCTAAGGGCTGCATAACGATTCGGGGCTGTGTATCCGTTAGAAAATTCCAACGGCTGAAACCGGCTGATTTTCAGACGCGTTTCACAGAAGCATAGTTGAAATTTGCCGTAATCACCTGCAACTTTTTCTTCATGGGTCAACCAACACCGGAGAAAGCCTGGATTACCGTTGCCGGAAATTGTCGATTTACGTATTGAAATTATTTGTGTAAAAACATCAATAATAGTGCTTTAGCACCGTGTATAGAGGGCTTAACCGCCAGCAACACGAATGCGGTTTGCCAATTGGGTTTTATAGTATAACATTGATTATCAACTAGAAGTGACCGCTCAAAGGGCTACACAATTCTTCCGGCCAGCTTATAGCTTACCATCCATACAAAACCTGGTTGCATCATCAGTCCCTATATTCCCGCTTCCGATATCGACCCGTTCCCGCGAGGACCACACAATAGGTGCAATCCGCCGCCCCCGGCCACAGCCTGTTGCAAACCCAACCCCAACAGCCGTGTAATCGTCATTTTATTGTCAACTGAGCCACCTGTAAGCTACCTATGCGCTACCATTAAGCCATATATGAGCCACCCTCATAAAGAGGTAGCTCATACATAGCTAATTCCAGGTTCATGTGATGGTTATCCTGGTGCATGCTTTGCCGGAACCCTGTGGCCAGGGAATCCTATCGTCCCAAAAAGAACCGGCCCCGGCGCTTTCGCACCGGGGCCGGGGAGGTCATATATATAATGTATGCCTTATTGCAGTTTTTCCAGCGCCGCTTTCAATGCGCTCAGCATCGCGGGGATTTCTTCTTTCACGCAGGTACCAACGCTCAGGCGGTACCAGGGAGAAGTTCTGTCGGAACCGAAAGCATAGAACGGCACCACCGCCAGTTTAGCCTCATCGAGGATGTAGGTGGTAACGGCGCCCTGGTCTTCCAGCACTTTACCGTCGGCGGTTTTCTTGCCTTTCAGGTCGAGCTTGATGGTCAGGTAGATGGCGGCCTGGGGAGCGATGGCGTCCACGGCGTGGCCTGCTTTCTTCAGCGCGTCGAAGCCTTCATAGATTTTTACGAGGCGTTCTTCCACTTCTCCTTTGAAATGAGCGAGGTATTTATCCACGTTCTCTTTCTGCACGAGGTATTTGGCCGCGGCTTTTTGTTCTGCCATAGGGCTCCAGGCGCCTACGTGGGAGAGGATGGATTTCATTTTGCTCATCACGTGTTTGGGACCGAGGGCCCAACCCACGCGCACACCGGTACCCGCGAAAGCCTTGGACATACCGTCGATGAATACGGTATAGTCTTTCATGGCCGGACGGAGGGAAACCGGGTTATAGTGTTGCGTATCGCCGAAGGTGAGCACCCAGTACATCTGGTCGAACAGTACGTACAGGGGTTTTTCGCCGGCGGCGCGGCTGGCGTTTTCTTCGAGGACCATGTCGCAGATCTCTTCCAGTTGCTTTTTGGCGAAGGTGGTGCCGGTCGGGTTCTGGGGAGAGCAGAGGGCGAGGAGGGTAGCGCCTTTGAGGAGGGGCTTCAGCTCGGCCGCCGTGGGCATGAAGTCGTTTTCCACTTTGGTTTCGAGTACTACGTGCTCGCCTTCCAGGAAGTGGGTGTAGTGGTTGTTGTTCCAGGACGGGGTAGCGTAGATCACTTTCTCGCCGCGGTCAACGATGGTGCGGTAAGTTGCGTAGATGATCGGGCGGCCGCCGCAGGAAATCACGATCTCGCTCATGGGATCGTAATCCAGTCCTTCCCGCTCGCTGATAAACTGGCCTACCGCTTTACGCAGCTCCAGGATACCGTCGGCCGGGGGATAGTTGGTGTATTTATCCCGGTAAGCCTGAATGATTTCGTTTTCAAACTCCAGGGGGATGGGGAAAACCTTGGGATCGAAATCGCCAATGGTGAAATTGTAGATCTTTTCACCCTTAGCCTGCTTTTCCTTGATCTCTCCTGCTAATTTGATAATTTCGGAACCTATCAGCGTTTCGGCTAAATGAGACAGTTTCATATCCCTTGTTTTTTATTTTTTATGAAATGATGGTTTTTTGCGCCCGCAAAACTAACCGATTTGACAATAATTTAAAAGAACCCGCGGATTGTTTTCAATATTTTCAATATTACGAAGGATTTTGTCGATATTATTCAATAAATGATGACCAAACTGCATTTTTGACAACCGGCGTTCGTCTTTCTCAAATTTGTTGGTTGATAAGATGATGTGGAAAAGGTGAGGGTTGATCATTGGCGAAACTTTCTATCTTTGTTTGCCTTACATTTGCAACAATTATTAAGTAACCTTATGAAGTTTATCGTTTCTTCCTCCACTTTACTGAAACAATTGCAACAGATCAGCGGCGTGATTAACTCCAACACTGTGCTGCCTATCCTGGAAGATTTCCTTTTCCAGATCGACAAGAATGAGCTGACCGTTGTGGCGACCGACCTGGAAACCGTCATGAAGGTAAAACTGGAGGTAGAGGCCAAAGAAACCGGCCGCATTTGTATTCCGGCGAAGATCCTCATGGATTCGCTGAAGAATCTGCCCGATCAGCCGCTGACTTTCAACATCGATCTCAATTCCTTCGCTGTTGAAATCACTTCCGACAACGGTAAATACAAGGTGATGGGCGAAAATCCGGAGAACTTCCCGAAAGAACCCGCCGCGGAAGATGCCACTAATTTCACCATGATCTCTTCCGCGCTGCTCACCGCCATCAACAAAACGCTGTTTGCGGTTAGCAACGACGATCTCCGTCCGCAGATGACCGGTGTGTTCTTCGAACTGCACCCCGACAGTATCACTTTCGTGGCCACGGATGCGCACCGCCTGGTGAAATACATCCGTACCGATGTGAAATGCCCGCAGACCGATAGCTTCATCGTTCCGAAGAAGCCCCTCAACCTGCTGAAATCCGCTATTCCCGACAACGACAGCGAGATTCGCATCGCTTACAGCAATAACCACTTCTTCGTGTCGCACCAGAATGCGCAGATGATCTGCCGCCTGATCGACGCGCGTTTCCCGGATTACAAGGTGGTGATTCCGAAAGACAATCCTTACCGCCTCACCCTGGTGAAGAGCGATTTTCAGAACGCCCTGAAGCGTGTAAGCGTTTTCGCCAACAAGAGCACCAACCAGGTGGCGCTGAGCATCAGCGGCGCCGAGCTGCAGCTGTCGGCCCAGGACGTGGATTTCTCCTTCGAGGGTAACGAGCGGATGAGCTGCCAGTACAGCGGCGAGGATATGCAGATCGCCTTCAACGCCAAGTTTCTCATTGAGATGCTGCACGCGGCGGAAGGGGATGAGATCACGATCGACCTGAGTGCGCCTACCAAGGCGGGAATTCTCCGTCCGGTGGAAAAAGCCGAAGAAGAGGATCTGCTGATGCTGGTGATGCCGTTGCTGATGAACAACTAATCAACGAAAGAATTTCCATAAAAAAAGCCGCCTTCAACAGGCGGCTTTTTTATTTCGCATGGAAAATCACTATATATTAAACAATTCCCGCATTCTTCCCCAAAACCCCTCAATCTCCTCACGCTTTCATTTTTCTTGTTATATAAATAATTCTATGAATGAAAACCTTCCTTCCCGTCGAAGAAATATTTGGGCTGAAACCCGCCACTAATGGGCAAAATGTCGTAATTTCTAAGTGTTAACGAGCCTGGTTTTTCATAACTGATCCGCGTATACGACCCAAAACCCCGATACAAATGATGGAGTTTTTCGAACATATACCTTCACATTACCGTACCGCATTGCTGGTAGGAGGCTTGGTGATTTTGTGGCTGATTGAAGGGGTGATTCCGCGCATCCGGTTCAGGAACAACCGATTCCGGCATGCCGGAACGAACCTGTTCTTTACCTTGACGACGGCGGCGGTAAACCTGGGTTTCGCTTTCCTGATCGTAAAGGCTTCGGACTGGACGAGCACCGAGCGTTTCGGGCTGTTGTACCTCGCGCAGTTGCCGGTTTGGCTGCATTGCCTGCTGGCGATCCTCATGATGGACTTCATCGGCGCGTACCTGGTGCATGTGATCCAGCATAAGATCGCCTGGATGTGGCATTTCCACAAGATCCACCATACAGATACGGCGGTGGATGCGACTACGGCGTTGCGGCACCATCCGGTGGAAAGCATGTTCAGGGTGGTGGCTTTGTTCCTGGCGATTGTGGCGATGGGGGTTCCCATCTGGATGGTGATGTTTTACCAGTCGCTATCGGCCTTCATGAGCCAGTTCAATCATGCCAATATCCATTTACCGGGATGGCTGGACAAGGGATTGAGCTGGATCATCGTTTCGCCGGACATGCACAAGGTGCATCACAGCCGTTATCAACCGGAGACGGATTCTAATTATGCCAATATATTTTCTATCTGGGACCGCCTGTTCGGCACCTTTGTGACCGTGAAAGATACGACCAGCCTTCGTTACGGGCTGGATGAATACCTGGATGAACGATATCAGCAGATCGGGCCTTTGCTGAAGACACCGTGGGAGGATGTGCCGGTTCCGGACCAGCCGCATCAACAGAGGGGATTATCACAATAGCCAATTTTTTTGATCACTTATAATCCGTACACAATGCACCACCCAACAAGTCTGCCCAAGATTGCAGGTTTTGCATCCATTTTCTTCGGCGTAGTTACCGCCGCTTTTGCCTTTATCAGCAAATCGCCCGAACCGGCCGTATATATGGGAGCCGCGGGCGTTATCCTTTGCCTGGTATCTTCCGTGATTGCCCGTAAGAACATTGATGAGTTACAGATGGCCATAGCCGGACTTTTCCTGAGCATCGTAGCAACGGGGATCGGCGTTTGGCAGATGTATAACCTGTAGGCAATGATGCTTATCGCAAGTTCCTCTCTTTAGGGGCCGGTGTATAGCCGTACCCGCCTCATGAATAAACCTCCCGAATCCTGAATCGGGGAACTTGCGTTGCTATCCTGTTAACTCCCTGAATTGTGCGTAACCCGGAAAAACCTGTCCTGATTTCCCGATATCCATGAAACACACTGACGTGAAACTGCTTCCTTGAGGGAGTAGCGGATGATTTTCTTTTACATACGGAGCAACGCGAGGGCTTCCGGGGGTGACCGCCGGGCGGGGGATCTATTTTCTCTTTTTGGCGGAGGTGGTTTGCCTTTTGAACGTTTCGATATGGCCTTCGGCTGCGTTGACGGGGTGAACGCGCAGGGCGGTATCGGAAAGTTCGCGAATCAGCAGGGTATCGGTTTGCAGGAAAACGGTATCTGCGCGTGAGTAGCCTGCGAGGCCATGGAGCAGGAGGGTATCTTGCAGGAGGCGCCAGCTTTGGTATTTGAGGGATTCGAGATGGATGGAAGATGCTTTGCCGTCTTTCCGTATCTGAAACCCGATCATGAGCGTGTCGACGCCTTCGACGGGCTGGAGCCAGCGGCCGGGGAGCAGGGAGGAGTCGATATGCACAGAATCCAATATGGCTACCGGTTCTACAGGGCGTTCGATGAAAACGGTATCTTCTTCGGTGACGGCTACACTGTCTTTATGCGCATCGCCGCTACTGTTGTTGCAGGCAACTGCGAGGAGGAGGATCGCTGGCAGGAGGGTGCGGGTCATACGCATGGCTGTTTAAAGGATTGTATCAAAGATAATGCTAAACATGCGGTTCAGCTTCGATCGGGAGAATAATCCGTGCGGGATGGGCTCCGCCGCGCTATTTGGAAATTGTAAACCTAACGCTTAGATTTGTGCTTTCACTTTAGGGGTGTTTTCCCGGAAACGGGAAAGCTGAGATGATACCCTCAGTACCTGATGCAGTTCAGACTGCCGTAGGGAAAAGTAATACTGAACTCCTTCTCATCACATCCTTAAAGTTTATTGTTCACTTTTAATTCCTTGTAATCATGGAAGTGCATGTAAACAATAAACTTTATGCGGTGCAGCCGGAAACCTCCGTGACTGCGCTCTTACAGTTTATTCAGCTTTCTTCCGGCAAAGGCATCGCCGTTGCGGTAAACCGCAGGGTTATACCCAGGCCCGACTGGCCCAGTACCCTCTTAATGCCCGAAGATCAGGTCACCATTATCCAGGCCACGCAAGGCGGCTAACGGCGGACGCTGCGGCAATGCAGCGGGTTCGCGGGAGATGGTGATGCTGATTATCACCAGGTATTCACGCAGTATCCTAACCGGATAAGAAACGCCGAAACCCGAAGTTATTTTGCGATGCAGTTTACGCATGCAAATTGCAATTTACGGGTAGTCGCATTTCATTCCAGGCGAGGATTTCAAGCGCTGACGGAATCTTGCTGGCAACCTGGATTCCGGGGATGGAGGTCTCCGCTCTTTCATGATGGATGAAGGAGTTTCGGAACCATCCTGGCGCATGCTGAAACTTGCTGGCAACCTGGATTCCGGGGATGGAGGTCTCCGCTCTTTCATGATGGATGAAGGAGTTTCGGAACCATCCTGGCGCATGCTGAAACTTGCTGGCAACCTGGATTCCGGGGATGGAGGTCTCCGCTCTTTCATGATGGATGAAGGAGTTTCGGAACCATCCTGGCGCATGCTGAAACTTGCTGGCAACCTGGATTCCGGGGATGGAGGTTCCTACACCGTCAATGTGACGAAGGCGTTTGGGCAGAGCAATGAACCGCTAAAACTGAAACGCATGTTGCTTTCAGATCAACACGTGCAAATTGTTATCTACCCGCGCGAAACGCCGGTGAAGAACCGTTTAACGCTTGTGTTCTGAACGCTTTATCAACACGAACTGCAAACCTGAATTCGTCACCCCGTCATCGCGGATCCGTCTGTCCCGGCATGGTTTGCCGCGCTTTCCGATCTTACCCAATGTCCTTGCCGCCAATTACATACTGATTCCCGGCTAGCATGCCTTCATATGTTTGCCGCCGGACGGGCTGTTTACGCCTATACAGCGTACAGGCTCTGTCATGCCCATACGTAAACCTTTTAACGATTTAATATGCAAAACCGTATCACACGCACTCCTTTTCCTGCTTCGCAGAAGATCTATGTCCCGGGGTCCCGGCCGGATA
Source organism: Chitinophaga pollutisoli (assembly GCF_038396755.1). Taxonomy (NCBI): domain Bacteria; kingdom Pseudomonadati; phylum Bacteroidota; class Chitinophagia; order Chitinophagales; family Chitinophagaceae; genus Chitinophaga; species Chitinophaga pollutisoli. Next base: position 3,187,712 of record NZ_CP149822.1, read on the forward strand.
TCCAGGTCGCCATGCGCGAGATTTCCCTGACAGATACACGGGTACATAACCGCCTCGGCGAGCTTCGCGCCAACGCCCCCGTGACCGTCTACGACACCAGCGGTCCGTACACCGATCCGGCCATCGCCATCGATCCCGCTATAGGCCTGCCGCGCTTGCGGGAGTCCTGGATCGATGAACGGGGAGACGTGCAGCTCTTGCCCGCGCTCACCAGCGATTATGGCCGCGCCCGGTTATCCGATCCAGCGCTTGCCCATTTGCGGACGGGGCAGCCGCCCCTGCCCCGTAAAGCCCGCCAGGGCGCCAACGTTACACAACTGCATTACGCCCGCAAAGGCATCATCACGCCTGAGATGGAATATATCGCCATCCGCGAGAACCAGCGTGCCGATGCCGCTTTCCGTGAAGGAGACCCGCTCTGGCAGCAACATCGCGGCACCGGCAGTGCGCCCCGCCTTATAACGCCGGAATTCGTCCGCAGCGAAGTGGCGGCCGGCAGAGCCATCATCCCCGCCAACATCAACCACCCCGAAAGCGAGCCCATGATCATAGGGCGCAACTTCCTCGTGAAGATCAACGCCAACATCGGCAACTCCGCCGTTACCTCTTCCATCGAAGAAGAAGTGGAAAAAGCAGTGTGGGCCTGCCGCTGGGGAGCAGACACGATCATGGATCTCAGCACCGGCAAAAACATCCACGAAACCCGGGAATGGATCATCCGGAACTGTCCCGTCCCCCTGGGCACCGTACCCATCTACCAGGCGCTCGAGAAAGTGAACGGCAAAGCCGAAGCCCTTACCTGGGAGATCTTCCGCGACACCCTCATCGAACAGGCCGAACAGGGCGTGGACTATTTCACCATCCACGCCGGCGTTCTGCTCCGGTATGTACCGCTTACCGCCAAAAGAATGACAGGCATCGTTTCCCGCGGGGGCAGCATCATGGCCAAATGGTGCCTCGCCCATCATAAAGAGAACTTCCTTTATACGCACTTCGACGAGATCTGCGAGATCATGAAAGCTTATGACGTTGCCTTCTCCCTCGGCGACGGCCTCCGCCCCGGCTCCATCGCCGATGCCAATGACGCCGCGCAGTTCGGTGAGCTGGAAACTCTTGGCGAACTCACTAAACGCGCCTGGCAGCAGGACGTCCAGGTAATGATCGAAGGCCCCGGGCACGTGCCCATGCACCTCATCAAAGAGAACATGGACAAGCAGCTGGAACATTGCCACGAAGCGCCGTTCTATACCCTCGGTCCCCTCACTACCGACATCGCCCCTGGCTACGATCACATCACCTCCGCCATCGGCGCCGCCATGATCGGATGGTTCGGCACCGCCATGCTTTGTTACGTAACGCCCAAGGAACACCTGGGACTGCCCGACCGCGAAGACGTGAAGCAGGGCGTGATCACTTACAAACTGGCGGCGCACGCGGCGGACCTGGCGAAGGGGCACCCCGGCGCACAACATCGTGATAACGCCCTCAGCCAGGCGCGCTTCGAATTTCGCTGGGAAGACCAGTTCAATCTTTCCCTCGACCCGGACACTGCACGCAGTTATCACGACGCCACGCTACCGGCGGACGGCGCCAAGATCGCGCACTTCTGTTCCATGTGCGGCCCGCAGTTCTGCTCCATGAAGATCTCGCAGGAAGTACGGGACCAGGCTGACCGGGAAGCCGCCATGGCGGAAAAAGCCAGGGATTTCACCGCCAGCGGAGGGGAGATTTACGCATGATCTGGCTGATCACCGCCCCGGAGTTCCCTTTGCCGGAGCCGTTCCCTACACCGGAAACGGCACCGTGCTGCCACTCCCATGCTGCTCCGAAGGTCATTCCTATTCCCAATTACACAGCGCAATACAGGCCCAAAGAACCTCGTACCACACACCGCAGGGCTTCGCTTATCAATGCACAGGTTGCCGGGGACAACCCGGTTCCCAGAGGGCCGCTATCCAACAAAGCAGTGGTCCCCACGCACACGACTTCCCATTGCAAGGCGAGCGGGAAACACACATACGCACCCGAAAGTCCGCAGCGTGATGGAAAGCTGATTATTCATGGCCTTGTGCACACGATATCCGGCAGACAAAGGCAGCTGGAATGCAGTCCGGATCCTTCGAAGGAGGTACGTTTTACAACTGTAACCGGCAGCCAAAGGCAGCAGGAGTGTGCTGTTGCGGCGATGAACGATACACGGTCCGGAATAACAAACGACGCCTCTCTGCAAAGGGAACTCCACATCATCCTATCCGCATTCGAAGCTGGATTGCAAACCCTCCTGCTCCGGAAACCCGGCTGGTCCGAACATGCCTACGCCCGGTGGCTCAGCTTCCTGCCGGAATGCTACCGCCAACACGTGATGGTTGCCACCTATCCCGCGCTGGTAGAATCCTTCGGGCTGAAAGGCCTTCACCTCAGCGAAGCGGCCCGCGCGCAAATCGCGCCTTACGAAATCCGCAAACTCCGCGAAACGGGTAAATGGGTCAGCGCATCCATGCACGACGATGCCACAGATACCACCGCATTTGATTTCGTATTGCAGGGACCTGTATTCGACAGCCTTTCCAAAACCCGCCACCTCGCCCGGCCATTCCACCACATCCCTTCCAACGCCATTGCCCTGGGAGGCGTGCACGAAGGAAATGTCCTGCAGGCGAGGGAACTGGGGTATTGCGGGGCCGCCGTGCTCGGCGCGGTCTGGCAGCAGCCGGAGAACGCCAATAGCACCATTACGCAATTGATCAACAGATGGAATCAAACAACATGATGACGTCATTCTTTAACCTCACATTGATCACACCATGCGATACGCCATGAGCCTCGCAGGCCTCGACCCCTCAGGAGGGGCTGGCCTCCTGGCAGATATCAAAACCTTCGAAGCCTGGCACATCCGCGGGCTCGGCGTCTGTACCGCGCTCACCGTCCAGACAGATACGGCGTTCCTCGGCGTCGAATGGATCAGCGCCGATAACATCATCGCGCAGGCATTGCCATTGGTACAGCAATACCCGGTCGATTTCTGTAAAATCGGGATCGTTTCCCACCCGGAAACCATCGCAGAAGTGATCGCCGCCCTCCGGGCCGCCCGCCCCGGCATCACGTTCGTGCTCGACCCAGTGCTCCGCGCATCGGCAGGGTACGCCTTCCATAACGCCATTCATGCGAAGTGGGCATCTATCCTCCCTTCCATTAAACTCCTCACCCCCAATTACGACGAAGCCGTCGCCATGAGTGGGTTGCCGGATGGTGAAGCCGGAGCCCGCAGCATGGCAGCACATTGCGCCGTATTACTCAAAGGCGGGCACAGGCCCAACCGCCCGGGCCTCGACACCTTGTTTCAACAACATACCGAAACAGACTTCCCGCCGATTGGGAACCAGGCTTTCCCCAAACACGGCTCAGGTTGCGTACTATCCGCTTCCATCACCGCAGCCCTGGCCAGTGGGCTACAATTGGAAGACGCCTGCCGTGCAGGCAAAGATTACACCTACCGCTACCTCATGAGCAGCCCCGCGCTGGTCGGCTGGCATGAAAAAGAAGTTGTGCATAATAGCCATAATCCGGATTGAAAAATCAACCGGGAAGCTATCTCCGAATTCCGGAGATCGCGAAAAATTGACGCAATCCCCGGCAGTAAAAGCAATGCGCTTTTCCGCCGGTATCAAAAACCGAGAAATTCTCCGTAAAAATGATATTACCGCAAAAACTGTTGTACATCTCGCAGCAAACTCCCACCGCATCGCATGCCGATAATATCCTCGCCGCCTGCGAAGCCGGCTGCCGCTGGATCCAGCTCCGGGTGAAACAAGGCGACGCGACCGCAGCCGCTTTTGAAGCCATGGACATCTGCCGATCCTTTGGCGCCGCACTTTCCATCAACGACCATCCGGAGATCGCCAAAACCGTTGGCGCGCAAGGCGTTCACGTTGGGCTGCAAGACATGCCCGTAGCCGAAGCCCGCGCCATCGCAGGGCCTGGCGCCCTCATCGGCGGAACCGCCAATACACCTGAAGACGCCCTCGCACATGCCGCCGCCGGCGCAGATTACATCGGCTACGGGCCCTTCCGATTCACTTCCACGAAAGAAAAACTCAGTCCCATCCTCGGCATCCCCGGCTACAACCGGCTGATGGCCGCGCAACCCGGCATCCCCGTGATCGCCATCGGCGGCATCCTGCTCAACGATATTCCCGCCATCCTCGACACCGGCGTGTACGGCATCGCCGTTTCCGGATTAATCACCCATGCACCGGACAAAAAATCCATCGTGCAACAAATACTCGACAGTATATGGACGAACTCATAATCGCCGGCCATTCCTTTTCCAGCCGCCTCTTCACCGGCACCGGCAAATTCGGCGACCTCGCCTGCATGGAAAAAGCACTCATAGCCTCCGGTTCGCAGCTGGTGACCGTAGCCCTCAAGCGTGTAGACGCCGGCCATCAACCCGACAACCTGCTCGCGCATCTCCGCCACCCGCAATTCCGGTTACTGCCCAACACTTCCGGCGTACGGAATGCGCGGGAAGCCGTTTATGCAGCAGAACTCGCCCGCGAAGCACTGGAAACCAACTGGCTGAAACTCGAAATCCACCCGGATCCCCGCTACCTGCTGCCCGACCCCGTGGAAACCCTCGCTGCCACGGAAGCCCTGACTGCAAAGGGTTTCATCGTACTGCCCTACATCCACGCAGATCCCGTGCTTTGCAAACGACTGGAAGCCGCAGGCGCCGCGGCCGTTATGCCGCTCGGCGCTCCCATCGGGTCTAACAAGGGTTTGCGGACGAAAGATTTCCTGGAAATTATTATTGAACAAAGCAACGTGCCGGTTGTGGTAGACGCGGGCATCGGTGCGCCCAGCCACGCCGCCGCGGCGATGGAATTGGGAGCGGACGCGGTGCTGGTCAATACCGCCATCGCCGTAGCCGGTGATCCCGTGGCCATGGCAGAAGCATTCGCCGCCGCCGTGGAAGCAGGACGTAAAGCCTACGTCGCCGGGCTCCCCGCCGCCGCCAGCCAGGCTCACGCCAGCAGCCCGGTGCTGGCATTTCTCGACGAAGCAGAAACAGATGTGTCATGAAAACGCCGTCTTTTGAAAATATCTTCCGGAAGCACGCGTGGGAAGAAGTGAAAGCAAATATTTACGCCAAAACTTCCGCCAATGTAGAAGCCGCACTCCGCAAGCCGCGCCGCAATATGGATGATTTCATGGCCCTCATTTCTCCCGCCGCCGCACCCTACCTGGAAAGGATGGCGGCGCTCAGCAGGCAGCTCACGCAGCAACGGTTCGGCAAAACCATCCAGCTGTACGCCCCGGTTTACCTGTCCAACGAATGCCAGAACATTTGCACGTACTGCGGCTTCAGCCTCAACAACCCCCTCCGCCGCAAAACCCTCACCGGCGCGGAAATGCTCCGCGAAATCGATGCCGTGAAAGCCATGGGCTTCGGTCATGTGCTGCTCGTCACCGGCGAAGCCTGGCAAACGGTAGGGATGGATTACTTCAACCGCGCGCTGCCGATCTTTAAAAAACATTTTCCGCAAATTTCCATCGAAGTGCAGCCGATGGAGGAAGACGAGTACCGTGCACTGCAACCCCTGGGCCTCCATTCCGTGCTCGTGTACCAGGAAACTTATCACGAAGAAGATTATAAAAAACATCACCCGAAAGGAAGAAAATCCAACTTCGCCTGGCGCCTCGAAACGCCCGACAGGCTTGGGCGCGCGGGCGTGCATAAAATCGGGCTGGGTGTGCTGATAGGACTGGAAGACTGGCGGACCGACAGCTTCTTCACCGCCCTGCACCTCGATTACCTGCAGCGCACGTACTGGCAAACCCGCTACAGTATTTCCTTTCCGCGGCTCCGACCATTTTCCGGCGGGCTACCGCCCAAGTCCATCATGAACGACCGCGAACTCCTGCAACTCATTTGCGCTTACCGCCTCTGCTTCCCCGATGTGGAACTGAGCCTTTCCACCCGCGAAAGCCCCCGTTTCCGCAACCACCTCGTTCCCCTTGGTGTTACCACCATGAGCGCCGGCAGCCGCACCAATCCCGGCGGCTATGCCGTGGAACCAACGTCGCTGGAGCAATTCGAGATATCAGATGAACGGAGCCCCGCTGCAGTGGCCGATATGATCAGAGCGCACGGCTATAGCCCGGTATGGAAGGACTGGGACGATTTCGGATAGTAAAAAAACGCCATTTCCATATGCTGGACTTCGGAAGCGTCGTACAGGAACATCCGCTCCATTTTATCGCCGGAAGTTTCCATGGCGCCACGGAGGATGGTAAGGGGAGGATGGGCGGCTTCCGCAAACCGGGGCCATGTCGCCAGGATGCAGATAAGGGCCCCAAAGAGGCAGGAATGTCGTTTCATAAACGGAAGAATTATGGTTGTTCGCATACATTTTAAGACAACACAGGTACAGGAACCGGGGAAGGAAGGGACAGGCGGACAAATTTCTATAACAATCGGCGGGAATTGACTTCCGGAGGCTAACTTTGCAGCATGGACCAGTCGAGTGGGAAGATTTATACGCTTCAGTTCGGGTTGCTTTGCCTGAGCAACCTGCTTTTCTCCGCTAGTTTTAACATGATGATCCCCGAGCTGCCTGCTTACCTCACCAGCCTGGGCGGCGCCGACTATAAGGGATACATCATCGGTCTTTTCACCCTGATGGCCGGCCTGAGCCGGCCTTTTTCCGGAAAACTGACAGACACCATCGGCCGCATTCCTGTGATGGTATTCGGTTCCGTGATCTGCGTCATCTGCAGCCTCCTGTACCCTATGGTCAGCAGCGTTGGCGCGTTTCTCCTGCTGCGGTTTTTTCATGGGTTTTCCACCGGCTTCAAGCCCACCGGCACCTCGGCCTACGTGGCGGATATGGTCCCCTTCAACCGCCGCGGCGAAGCGATGGGGATGGTAGGACTGGCCAGTACGATCGGGCTGTCGCTGGGCCCCTCCATCGGCGGTTCCATCGCCAATGCCTGGGGCATCGTGACCATGTTCCAGATCTCAGCGATATTCGCCTTGTTATCTGTCGTGATTCTCATCGGCATGAAGGAAACGTTGCACAACCGGGAGAAGTTCCGGCCGGCGTTGTTGAAAATCTCCCGTCACGAGATATTCGAGCCTGCCGTGATGGCGCCCGTTGTGATTACGTTCCTCACTTACTTCAGTTACGGCGCGCTGCTTACTATCATCCCGGATTTCAGCGCCCACCTGGGTTTGCAGAATAAAGGGTTATTTTTTACTTTCTTCACCGCCAGCTCCATCGGGATCCGGTTGCTGGCCGGCAAAACCTCCGACCGCTACGGCCGTGTGCCCATTTTGAAGATCGCGGCCACGCTGATGGCCATTTCCATGGTGGTGATCGGGCTGGCGCATACACCCGCGGTATTGCTGGCGGGTGCTTTGTTGTACGGCGTTTCGCTGGGTTTGAATTCCCCGGCCGTAACGGCGTGGACCATCGACCTGGGGTTACCCGAGCACCGGGGGCGTGCGCTGGGCAGTATGTACATCGCCCTGGAAGCGGGCATCGGGCTGGGGGCATTCTTCTCCGCAGAATGGTACGGCAACAACCCCGCTCATTTCGCCAAAGTATTCTTCATTATGGCAGGCGTCACCATTCTGGCAACCATCTACCTGCTGTTCGTGTATCGCAACAAATACGTCCGCTACGCGCGCAAATCCATCAAATCCCACTACCGCAACCGCTAAAACCGGACGGCAAGCACGGTTTCTTCACAAGATGCGCAATAAGAATGTGTTCGCTGATACCAACAATGGGGAAACAACCTTGTCATCCTCCCATCGAGAAAATGCAAAAATTTATTGAAACTGACCGCGTTCGAAGCGGATTTTTCCCAGGAAAATCTGCGCGATGGAAGCGCCTTTCACTTTCGCCGTAGCCACGCGAGGCCCCTGGAACAGCGTATCAGCCGTGGCATGCCACAACTGCACCCAACGATCGAAATGAACCTGGTCTACCGGCAACGTCCGGTGCTTGACGTACGGCGCACCGAAATAATCCTTCTCGCCCAACAGCTGTGTACCCCAGAATTTATACATCGTTTCCAGGTGTGCGGGCCATGCGTCCGGGGCGATGCGTTCATTAAAGATCGGCCCCAGCATTTCGTCTTGCCGGATTTTATCGTAAAAAGTGTTCACCAGCAGCTTAATATCCTCAATATCTCTGATGTCGTTCATAACACAAAGTTCGGTTAACCGGCTGAATTAAACGATGACAAAGGTCAATCCCTGTGGCGGATAAACCCTATTTCGCCCCGTGAATCCTCTTCCCACTGGATCATTTCCTCCAGGAACTTCCCGATAAACCGGTCTACGGCAGGCCCGTCCAGCTCTTCCGGCTCCACCGTTTCGAGGGTTTCGTTCTTGGGCTTCTCTTCCGTCATCCCGTCGATAAACGGGAAGCTGATCCACACCACGATCTGCCCGTTGCGGGTTTGGGAAAACGACAAAAAGCCACCGATTTTCATCTTCTGTACCACGCTGAACGGCGATTGCTCCACGATGCCGCTGGGCTCATGGTCAAAAAGGAGATAAACGGCTTCCAGCCCCTGCATCATCTCGTTGGCGCCGGCTTTCCAGTTCAGGGGAAAACGGGCCGTCACTTCCCCGAGATATTTCACCAGGAAAGGCTTGGCCGTTTGCTGCCAGGCGGCCCGACGGGCCTTTACCTTTTGCAGTACGGTGGTGTAGTGTTCCGTGAGTTTCCCAAGTTGTTCCATGGTTCTGGTATGGGTTTAGACAAAAGAGGCTGCATCGCCGGAGCGTCCTACAGCCTCTTTGGAAATAATTATATTGACGTTGACTTTACAGTTTTTCGTACAGCTTACGCAGACGGTCGCGGGTCATGAGCGTTTGCCAGTCTTTACCGAGGGCGTTTTCCCACAGCGGCGCCAGGCCCATCGATACGTCGATCATTGTTTCAAAGTCCGCGTCGCTCAGGCCTTTGGTGATGTGCTGCGGAATCTCCACCTGGTGTTTGTCCACCATCTGCTTGAATTCCTTCACACCGGCAGGGTAAAATTCCTCCAGCTTGTCGAACACGATGCAGTTGCCCACGCCGTGTTTGGTACCCAAAAGATAGCTCAGCCCGTAGCTCACCGCATGGGCTACGCCCACCTGCGAGTACGCGATGCTCATGCCGCCCGCATAGGAAGCCATCATGAGCTTTTCATCGGCGTCGTCGTCCCAGCGGTCTTTCTTCAGGTAGATTTCCTGGCAGAGCTCCAACGCCTTTTCGCCGTAAGAACGGCTGAAAGCGTTGAGGAACGTACCTTCCAGGGATTCGATGCAATGGATGTAGCAGTCCATCGCGGTATAAAACCGCTGGTTCACCGGCGCATTGGAAATCAGTTCCGGATCCAGGACGATCTGGTCGAAGGGAGTGTAGTCGGAGTTCATGCCCAGCTTTCGGGTAGGGCCTGTGAGCACGGTAGTACGGCTCACTTCGGCGCCGGTGCCGGAAAGGGTGGGGATGCCTGCTTTATATACGGCCGGCAGTTTCACGAGATCCCAGCCCTGGTAATCCGCGGAAGAGCCGGGGTTGGTCATCATCAGCGCTACGGCTTTGGCCATGTCCATGGTGGACCCGCCGCCGATGCCGATGATCCCGCTCACTTCGCCGAACTCAGCCTTCAGCTCGTCGCGCAGGCGGTCTACGTAAGTGGTTTTGGGCTCATGGGTCACATCGATGAAAACGATCTTGTCCTTGCCGCGCAGGGGGATGCGGGAAAGGAACGGCTGGTTGCCTTCAAAGAAATGGTCCACAAAAAATATCATCGGCGCATCGCCCTTGCGGCGCGGCGCAATGATCTCGTCGAGCTGGTTAAACGCACCCCGTCCGAAAATCACGTATCCTACCAGTTTAAAATTTCTGAATTTCATGTTATATCCCGAATTTTTTGTGTTTAAGGTTGATCCAGCAATTTGGAAGCTCTTTCCAGGTCTTCCGGCGTATCGATTTCCACGCCCATATAGTCGGTTACGACCATTTTGAGGGGGATTCCCATTTCGAGGTACCGCAGGCACTCCACTTTCTCGGCGGCTTCCAGCGGCGTCATGGGTGTGCGCGTGAACTGCAGCAGGGCGTCGCGGCGGAAGGCGTAGATGCCGATATGCTCGTAGTACACTGTGGGCACGTTTTTATCGCGGGGGTAGGGAATCACGGAGCGGGAAAACATGAGCGAATTGAAATCCTTGTCTACCGCCACTTTCACGAAGTTAGGGTCTTCAATGTCTTTCCAATCCTTCAGTTCCTGCATGAGCGATGCCACCTGCACCTTTTTTCCGGCTTCGCCTTCAAAAACCTGTAACAGCTTCTCCAGCGGTTCTTTCCGGGTGAAGGGCGTATCGCCCTGTACGTTCACCACGATCTCGACGTCGGTCATGTCCTCCACGGCTTCAGCAATGCGGTCCGACCCGCTTTCGTGCTCGCGTTTGCTCATGATGGCCTTTCCGCCGTTGCGGGTGATTTCTTCAAAAATGACGTCGCTGTCGGTTACGACCATGACTTCGTCGAACACGCCGGTTTCGCGGGTGGATTCATACGTTCGCCAGATAACGGTTTTACCTGCGAGCTCTGCCATCATTTTGCCGGGGAAGCGGCTGGCGGCGTAACGCGCCGGGATCAATGCGATTTTCTTCATGCCGGGAATTTGTTATTACAATGCGCTTTTCACGGCGGCCGTCAGTTTTTCGGCGCGTTCGCGTACTTCCGCGTCAGTCCAGGCGAGGCTGATGGGGAAGGAGATGCAGCGGCCGATGATGGCGTCGGATGCGGGGAATTGTTTGGTTTGATAAGCGGCGAGGTCTTTGGCGAGTTGTTCCGGGAACCGGGTGAGGGTGGCGCCCTCTTGCAGGTGGTTCCATTTGCGGAAGTAGTGCCAGTTGTTGTCGAACCAATGGAACGCGGGCAGGCCGGCGGCTTTCATGGCTTTGGCGGCGTTGCGGGCCGTTTCCAGGTCGGGGAGGAAGAAGGAGAGATGGGTGCAGCTGTCGCCCGAGGGGTCGGGGATGCGGCGGAACTCCACCTGCGGAAGCGTAGCCAGCGCCGCTTTCACGATCTCGTGGTTGTTGCGGAGAATGGCCAGGAAACGGTCGAGCTTGCGGATCTGCGCAAGGCCTACCGCGGCGTGCAGTTCGGAAATGCGGAAGTTGTAGCCCAGGTGCGGATGCCCGTCGGCGCCACGGTCCGCCCCGCCGAGATGGTCGTGACCATGATCGGAGTAAGCGTCGCATTTCGTGTATACGTCTTTATCGTTGGTGATGATCGCCCCGCCTTCGGCGCAGGTGATCGTTTTGACGAAGTCGAAGGAGAATGTACCGGCATGCCCGATGGAACCGAGGGCGCGGCCTTTGTGGGTAGCCCCGGTGGATTGACAGGCGTCTTCCAGCAGGATGAGGTTATGCGCTTTGCAGATTTCCATCAGCGCGTCCATGTCGGCCATGGAGCCGCACATATGTACGGGCATTACGCATTTGGTGCGGGGGGTGATGGCGGCGCGCACGGCGGCGGGGTCCAGCGTCATCGTATCGTCCACATCCACCAGTACGGGCGTTGCCCCTACCGACAACACGGCTTCGAAGCTGGCCACGAAGGTAAAAGTCGGCATGATGACCTCGTCTCCCGCGCCAAGGCCCAATGCGGCCATAGCGGTCGTGAGCGCGGTAGTACCGCTCGATGTCAGCTGCGCGTATTCCACGTTGAAACGCTCGCAAAGCGCCTGCTCCAGTTCCTTCGCTTTCCAGATCCCTTTGCGGGGACCGTCGAATCCATAACGCATGTAAATTCCTGTCTCGAGGACGTCGTTTACTTCCTTCCTTTCTTCGGCGCCAAATAATTCAAATCCGGGCATAATGCAAAATTTTTGTAGTGGTGCAAAGGTAGAACAATCCCGGAATGGAAAACCGATAAAAACCGTTAAACTTTTCCATCGTCAAATATGCATTTTTTCATAGATTCAATTGTGATAATCAGTCATTTATATAGATTTTAAATCCGGAAACCGCGGAAACGCAGGTCAAAAATCCGGGATATTACGCCTGCAGGCAGGCCGCATAGTTATATTCTCCTGTGGGCCTGCTTCATAGTTAATTCTGTATAACTGCAGAGATGATGAAAGGATGCAGCATGCAGATAAAACGGATACCACGCAGTAAAAACGGGTGTTCATATACTTTATATACACTTTTGATATACAGTAACCCCTACTTTACAATACAGTATGGGTTCGCCAGCCCCGCTGCCATGCATACAATTTTACCCGTTTTTTCCACCCCGCATCCCGGAAAAAGAAACGTCCCGCGCGGGGATTTCCTTATTTTCATGCTATCAACAACCATTCTATGCGCAAATTCTTATTGTCCGCCGCCTTTTTCTTCTCCGTGATCCTTTCCGCTTCCGCCCAGGATCCGGCCGAAACCCGCATCCGCCAGCTCATGCAAACCCAGCTCGAATGCTGGAACCGCGGCGACATCGAAGGCTTCATGGGCACTTACTGGAAATCCGACAGCCTCCTGTTTATCGGCAAAAAAGGGCTGACCTACGGATGGCAGGCCACGCTGGAAAATTACAAAAAAGCCTATCCCGGCAAAGAAGGCATGGGTCAGCTCGCATTCGATCTGCTGGAATTTAAAAAACTCGCGGGCGATGCTTATTTTGTAGTAGGCAAGTGGAAGCTCACGCGCACCATCGGCAATCTCGACGGACATTTCTCCATCCTCCTCCGCCGCATTAACGGGGAATGGAAAATCGTGGCCGACCACTCCAGCTAAATCCGGAAATCCATGAAAAGAACGCTCTTCCTTCTCCCCGCATTGCTCGCCGCCATGGCCGGTTTCGCGCAATCCGAAGCCGATATCCTCATCCGCAACGCGCGCATCGCCGACGGCACCGGCAACTCCTGGTATTATGGCGAAGTGTCGGTGAAAGACGGGCGCATCCTCGCCGTTACGCGCCAGCCGCAAAACCTCCGCGCCGCAAAAACCATAGACGCCGGCGGGCGCATCGTGGCACCGGGGTTCATCGACGTGCATACCCATATCGAAGACGATGAGTTTAAAGTCCCCACGGCCGAAAGCTTCCTCATGGATGGCGTCACCACCGTGATCACGGGCAACTGCGGCGCTTCCAACACCGACCTCGGGCGGTACTTCCAACAGCTCGACAGCATGACCATCTCCATCAACGTGGCTTCCCTCATTGGCCACAATGATGTGCGCCGGGTGGTGATGGGCAGCACCAACCGCATACCCACCGCAGAGGAACAGCTAAAAATGGAAAACCTCGTCGAAAAAGCGATGGAAGACGGCGCGGTGGGCCTCAGCACCGGGCTGATTTACGTTCCCGGCAACTACGCCCAAACGAACGAAGTGGTAGGGCTCGCCAAAGCCGCCGCGAAGCACGGCGGCGTATACGCCACGCATATGCGCAACGAAGGCGATGCTGTGGAAGCAGCTATCGAAGAAGCTTTGACCATCGGCCGTCAGGCAAATATCCCCGTGGAAATATCGCACTTCAAGATCGGCGGCAAACAAAACTGGGGCCGCTCCACTGTAACGCTGGCGCTCATCGAAAAAGCGCGCCGCGAAGGGCTCGAGGTCACCATCGACCAATATCCCTACACCGCCAGCAGCACCAGCCTCCGCACTATGCTGCCCGACTGGGCGCTGTCCGGCGGCCACGACTCCGTAGTGTACCGCCTTACCACGCCGGATATACGGAAGAAGATCGTGTCGGAAATGAGCGGCATTTATAAAAAGCGCCGCCTCAAAAAACTGGACTACGCCGTGGTGGCTTATTTTGAGGCAGACACCACGCTCAATGGCAAGAATATCTCCGAAATCAATAAGTTAAAAGGCAGGAAAAGCAATATCCGCAACGAAGTGGAAACCGTGCTGGAATTGGTGCAACAAGGCAGCGCGGGCATGGTGTTTCATGGGATGAGCGAGGAAGATGTGAAACGCATCATGCAATATCCTTTCAACATGTTCGCGTCTGACGCGAGTATCCGCGAATTCGGCGTGGGCGTTCCGCATCCGCGCGGCTACGGCACCAATGCCCGCGTGCTGGGGAAATATGTGCGGGAAGAAAAAGTGCTGGGGCTGGAAGAAGCCATCCGCAGGATGACCTCCCTCCCTGCACAAAAGTTCCGGCTGGCACAACGCGGCCTGCTCGTACCCGGATATATGGCGGATATCGTTATCTTCGACCCCGCCACGGTAAAAGACCTGTCCACCTTCACCCACCCCCACCAGTATTCCACCGGCTTCAGCCATGTGATGGTAAACGGGCAACTGACGATAGAAAACGGAAAACACAACGGCACCCGCAAAGGCCAGGTCGTACGCCTGGGCCGTTAAGGTCAGTCGACGCGGTCTTCCGGTCCGAGCGACATCATGAAGCTGCTGATGATCGACAGTACCACGCTGAACAGCAGCGCCCACCAGAAGTTGTCCACTTTAAATCCTTTCACCAGGCTGCTGGCCCACAATACGATCAGTGCGTTGATGACGAGCAGGAAGAGGCCAAGGGTAACCATGGTCACAGGCAGGGTGAGGATCACGAGGATGGGTTTCACGATCAGGTTCAGCAAACCGAGCACGATTGCGAGAACGAGTGCGGTAGTAAAATCCTGGAGTTTTACGCCGGGGAGTAAATAGGCCGTCAGCAGCGCTGCGAGCGCCGTCACGAGCAGCCGGATAAGAATTCCTAACATTGGATAACGTGTTAGTGCTTTATACAAAATACACAAAAAGCATGCAGAATGTTTAGTGTTTCCGCTTATCAGATAACGATCAGTTCATAAAAGTCTTCCGGCACCAGGTACAAACGCGCCATCTGCTGCAGCTCTTCCGCGGAAATGGTTTTGATGGTCCGGATATTATTGTAGAAATAGTTTTCGTCGAGATCGTTCAGGATAAGGTTCTTCCACCGCTGGATCACCTGGAAGGCGCCGTCGAGGTCGCCGAGGATGGATCCGATCATGAAATTCCTTACCAGGCTCAGTTCTTCTTCCGGAATCGGTTCGTCGCGGAGGCGGTTCATTTCCAGGTAGATTTCGGCGATCGCTTTTTCGCATACGTCGCGCCCGGCTTCGCTCTGAATATTGATGGCGCCTGCCTGGCGGAAGTTGTATATCTGGGAGTGGATGCCGTAAGTGTATCCTTTCTCTTCCCGGATATTGCTCATGAGTCTCGATCCAAAATACCCGCCGAATATGGTATTGAGCACGAGCATCTTCGGAAAGTCGGGGTGGTAGCGGTTCGGGAAAGGCCTCGCTACGCGGATACTTCCCTGTACGCCGTTTTCATCGTTGAAGATGCGGTATTTCTTTTCATCCGCCGGGAGGATGGGCATTTCTGGCCGGAGGTTATGCGTTTCCGTGCCCCATTTGTGTCCGAAATATTGGTTAAGGAGCGGGATGATATTATCGGGCAGGTTGCCTGCCAGGAAGATTTTGCAATTGTTGTACGTGTAATGTTGTTTGTAGAATCCGTGCAGGCTTTCGGTTTGCAGGGCGTCGTACGCCATCATGCTGCTCACGCGGCCGTAGGGGTGGAATTCACCGAAGAGATATTTATCGATATGCCGGTTGGCGACGAACTCGCTTTTCTGGAGGTTCACGGCCAGCTTCTGTTTCATATTCTGGGTGAAGATGGCGAGCTCCTGCTCGGGGAACGCCGGGTCCTGGATCACTTCCTGCAGCGTGGGCAGCAGGTCGGTGATGTGGCGGCTGAGGCAGTGAAGGGTGTACGTAGCGTTCTCGTGGAAGCAATTCCGGTTGAGGTAGGCGCCGTAATACTCGGTCATTTCATTGATCTCGAGTGCGGAATGCTTGCTGGTGCCGTTCTTCATGAGGAAGTTGGTGGCGGAGGCCACGAGGTTTTCCGACTCGTACCATGTACCTGCCGGGAACACCAGCTCCAGCTGGAGGGTTTCCTGCTCGGAAGAGCGGACCACGTAAACGGGAATGCCGTTGTCCAGCTGGAACTTCTCCAGCGGCTTGAGTTGTATATCGAAATTGACTGCGTCTTTTATTGCGGGTGCCTGACTTCTGTTGATCATAAATTTAATTTCCTGCGTAATAATGGATCGTGTTGACGTTGTTGGGGGAGAAGATCGCCCGCGCCTGTTCCTGTATATCGGCTACCGTTACCGCTTCGTACTTCGCGAATTCGGTATTCATTTCCGCCGCATCGCCGATCAGCTCATAGAATGCGAGGTTGTTCGCGCGGGAAAGTAGCCCCATGTCTTCGAAAGCCAGCATGCTTTCCACGCGGTTCTTTACTTTCTGCAACTCGCGTTCCGGCACCAGTTCGTTCCGCAACTTGTCCAGCTCTTCTTCGATCGCCTTTTCCGCGTCTTTCATTTTCACGCCTTTCACCAGCTTGCCTTCGATGGTCATCAGACCTGCGTCGAGGCTGCCGAAGTGGTAGCATTCAATATTGCTGAACAGTTTCTTTTCCTTGACGAGCACCTGGTGCAGGCGCGATGAACCACCACCGCTGAGCACGTCGCTCACGAGATCCGCCGCATAATATTTCGGATCGATGCGCGAGGGCATGTGCCAGGTTTTATACAAGGCATCCAACGGTACTTTCGCCTTGATCTCCAGGAAGTGCGGCGCATCCTGCACCGGCTCCTGGGGTATATTGCGGACGTATTTCTCGCCGCTGGGTATATCCCCGAACCACTTCTCCGCCAGCTCCTTCACCCTTGCTTCCGTAACGTTTCCCGCCACCACGAGAATGGCGTTGACAGGACGGTAGTGCCGGAAGAAGAAAGATTTCACGTCTTCCAGCTTCGCGTCTTCGATGTGCTTCAACTCCTTGCCGATGGTCATCCAGCGGTAGGGGTGTTTCGAAAAGGCGAGCTCCCGCATTTTATGCCACACGTCGCCGTAAGGCTTGTTGATATAATGCTCCTTGAATTCTTCCACCACTACTTTCCGCTGCACTTCCAGCGATTTTTTCGAAAAAGCGAGGGAGAGCATGCGGTCGCTTTCCAGCCAGAAAGCCGTCTCGAGGTTTTCGGCAGGCAACTCTATGTAGTAATTGGTGAGGTCGTTGGTGGTATACGCGTTGTTTTCGCCGCCAGCCATCTGCAGCGGCTCGTCGTACTCGGGAATATTAACGCTTCCGCCGAACATGAGATGCTCGAAGAGGTGCGCGAAACCGGTCTGCTCCGGATCCTCGTCCCGGGCGCCTACATCATACATCACATTCATTACCGCCATGGGCGTGGTGGCGTCTTCATGCACTATCACACGCAATCCGTTATCCAGCGTGAACTTTGAAAAATGAACCATATGCCGAATATATAAAATAATTGCCGGCAACCGCCGGACTGGCGGACCGAAACATGCAAATCTACGACAAAAGCCGTTCCTTACAATATGCTGCGGATGGGCAGCTGCTTCACCATCAGTTCCTTGTTCCGCATCAGCAACAGCTTGGGGCGCGTGCCGATGTTCTTGAGGATGTCGCGGTACAGCTGCAGGTTCGTGGAGAAATTATTGTTGATGGCCAGGATAACATCCCCCACCTGGAAGCCCGCCTTCTCCGCCGGTGAATTGCGGATCACGTCGGTTACCTCGATGCGGTTATCGATCAGGTAGATGATGAGGCCGGTATAGGAATAGTCGAAATGATCGCGGAAGTGGGTGTTGGGGATGATGTGGATCTCCTTCCTGGAATAATTCAACGTCAGGTTGAAGCGCCGCAGCAGGTCGTTGCCGATCATGCCCGCCAGCGATGGATAGGAGGTGATGTTCGTAATATCGTCAAACAAATACGTGGGCACGTTACGGAAAGAATAGTTCCCGACCTTGAATTCGGTCATGGTGGTGATGTACATCTGCATCTTCCCGCCCAGGCCCTGCGCTTCGGTAGGGATCACCTTGGCCTTGCGCTTCACGAGCAGGGAGCTGTCTTTCACGAACTGGGTCGACAGCAGCAGGCACATCCCCGCGCCGGTATCGAAATAATACCGGTGGTTGATGTTGCGCTTTCCGCTTTTCAACGGCGCGCTGATCACGGGAATGAACGTAAGATTGGGCTTTATCATCTGTCCGCCGCGGGGGTATTTGAATTCCCCGTTGGTCCACATGAGGATTTCTTCCTTATCGTAATCCACCTGCATGATAAATTTGGACAGCAGGCTGTACCCGATGATGCCGTCGATCTGGATGCCGTAAACCTGGCTGATGAGCTCGTAGTTGTTGATATGAAAATCGAGGCTGTCGACGCTGAGGCCGGGGAGATGGAGCGTGTTGTCTGCCGCGTAGGAGATGTTTTTGCTGGCTGCGAGGCCGCGGACTACTTTATCGGAGGGGGTGAGTTGGAGGCCGAGGCGGACGCATGTGGCGGTATCAAGGGAGATGCCTGCGCTGCCGGTGTCCAGGAGAAACTGCAAAGTGTCGGGGTGATTGTTAAGCCGGGCATAAATCACGACTACGCCGCCATAGTACTGTTTGAAGGGAAAACGGGTGATCAGCCGGGCTTCGGGCTGATTGGCGTCTTCGGTTCCCTGGGCGTATGATCGGCAGGGGGTAGACAGCAGGCTCAGGATCAGGATGATAACGTGAAAGATGGACTTGGCTCCCATAATATTCAGGGGAAGGGGCGGGGACCTTTCCCGCGGCTTCCACTTTAAATTTAACATTTCCTCCGTTACCCCGCGTTCTTAAATCTTACAAGCGGCAAAATAATTTATGGGGATACCCTACCTTTGCTGACAAGATGCAATTACAGGATTTATACGGAAAAGCGCAAAGGTTCGAGTTTCTGACTGCTGAGGAAGGCGTTTACATGTTTGAGCATGCACCGCTGGCTGAGCTGATGGAAATCGCGAACGAGCTGAGGAAGCAGCAGGTACCCTCCGGCAAGGTGACCTGGCAGATCGATAGAAACGTCAATACCACGAACGTATGCACGGCCAATTGCAAGTTCTGCAACTTCTACCGGATCCCCGGTCACAAGGAGGCCTATATTACTGATATTGAGGAATATAAAGTGAAGATAGAAGAGACGCTCAAATACGGCGGCGACCAGCTCCTTCTGCAGGGTGGCCACCACCCGGAACTGGGCCTCAGCTTCTATGTCAACCTCTTCCACCAGCTCAAACAGCTGTATCCCAAGCTCCGCCTCCACACCCTCGGCCCTCCGGAAGTAGCGCACATTACCAAACTTGAAAAAAGCACCCACATTGAAGTGCTCCGCGCGTTGCAGGAAGCCGGGATGGACTCTCTGCCCGGCGCAGGCGCCGAAATCCTCAACGACCGCGTTCGCCGCCTCATCTCCAAAGGCAAATGCGGCGCCGCCGAGTGGCTCGACGTAATGAGGGCCGCCCATAAACTCAATATCGCATCCTCCGCTACCATGATGTTCGGCCACGTGGAAACCGTCCTCGAACGCTTCGAACACCTGGTCGACATCCGGCAGGTACAATCCGAGAAGCCCGAAGGGCATTATGGGTTCACCGCCTTCATTCCCTGGACCTTCCAGGACGTGGACACCCTCCTGGCGCGCGTACGCGGCGTGCATAACACGTCGTCCGCCGAAGAATACGTCCGCATGATCGCCATGAGCCGCATCATGCTGCCCAATATCAAAAACATCCAGGCCTCCTGGCTCACCGTAGGTAAAAAAGTAGCCCAGCTCTGCCTCCATGCCGGCGCCAACGACTTCGGCTCCATCATGATCGAAGAAAACGTAGTATCCGCTGCAGGGGCGCCCCACCGCTTTACCTACAAATCCATGCAGGATGCTATCCGCGAAGCGGGCTTCGAACCCCAGCTCCGCAACCAGCTCTATGAATTCCGCGATATCCCGGAATCCATACAGGAGCAGGTGATCAATTATTAATCATCTCGCAACGAATTATACTACGCTGCCGGCCAATGCGCCGGCAGTTTGCGTTGTGGGCGCCCGCAACGTAAACAGCGGTTATTTATTGTGTGGTAACACATTGCATTACAATCCTTTACAATACCTTAACAGTTCGGTGAAAAATATGTTAAACCGCAAGGTGCCATGTATCTTTTGGTTCTATTCCTACGTCTAACCCATATAAAACACCAATACGATGAAGACCAAGATGAAACTCATGACCGCAGGGATATTGACCGGACTGGTGTTATTCCTCGGCGCCTGTTCGAGCACGAAAGTGACATCTTCGTGGAAAGAACCGGAAACTTCGCTGGACAAAGGCAAGAAAATCATGGTGCTGGGCCTCGTGAACGACCGCGAAGGGAGATTGCGTGGACAGATGGAGAAAGAAATGGTGCTGGCGCTCAAACAGCGCGGATACCAGGCCGTCTCCGCCTTCGATGCATTCGGGCCCAAGGCTTTTAAAGGGTTGAAGGAAGAACAGGCGTTGAAGAAACTCCGGAAAGACGATATCGATAACGTGCTGACCATCGTGATGCTGGACAAAGCGAAAGAAAAGAGCTACGTTCCCGGCAACAATAGGATGTACGGCCCGTGGGGCGGCCCTTATTACGGCCGCTGGTGGGGGTATTACAACTGGATGTACGGCAGGGTGTATGATCCCGGCTATTACACCACCAATACCCGCTACTTCCTCGAAAGTAACCTGTACAGCATACAGGACCAGCAGTTGTTGTATTCCATCCAGACGGAAACCTTCGACCCCGCGTCCGCCGAGCGGATGGCAGTGGTGTATTCGAATCATGTGGTGAAGGATATGACGAAGCAGCAACTGATCAGCAGAAACTAAGTGTAGTAAAGTACCGTCATAATCAAAAGTCGACAGGTGACTTGCCTCCGGGCGGGTCGCCTGTTGGTGTTTTAGGCGGTTTTTTATTATGTTTACCCGCCTGACCATATGCTAGAAATTCCAGTCAACACCGAAATCCGGCTGCGCCAGCTGCAAACGGAAGATGCTCCGGCCCTCTTCCGGCTGATCCACGACTCCCGGAAAACGCTGCGGCGCTTCCTGCCGTGGGTCGATTACAACACTTCCGAGGAACACTCCCTGCGATTCATTGAGCTGATGCTCCGGAAAGCGGATGAGCAGGAAGCCGTGGCTTTCGGTATCTGGTACCAGGATACGCTCTGCGGCGTGATCGACCTGCATGGTTGGGACCACATTCTCCAGAAAGCCGAGATCGGCTACTGGATCGTGAACGCGATGCAAGGCAAAGGCATCGTTTCGGAAGCCTGCCGCGCCCTGATCGATTATGCGTTTGCTTCCCTTCGCCTCAACAAGGTGGAGATCCGCTTTGTCCTTCAAAACGAAAAAAGCGCGCAAATACCCATTAAACTGGGCTTTGCGCGCGAAGGCATTCTGCGGGAGAGCGCCAAGCTGCATGGGCAGTATGTAGACATGGTGGTGATGGGCATGCTGCGCTACGACTGGCAGAAAGCCCGCACCTGATCCCGTTGTTTTTTTACACGTCACAAATCTGAACGCCCTGGCGGAGAGACGCCAGTTTGTCGGCCCGTTTGGGCACGAACTCCTGCGCCACGAATCCTTTAAACCCGGTTTCCACCACGGCCTTGATGATGGCAGGGTAGTAGAGTTCCTGGGTTTCGTCGATTTCGTTACGGCCCGGTACGCCGCCGGTATGGTAGTGGGCGATGTATTTTTGGTTATCCTGGAGCGTGCGGATCACGTCTCCTTCCATGATCTGCATGTGGTAAATATCGTACAGCAGCTTGAAATTATCGGAGCCAACAGCCTTGCAGAGCTCCACGCCCCATGCCGTGCGGTCGCACTGGTAATCGGCGTGGTTCACCTTGCTGTTGAGCAATTCCATCACCAGCGTCACTTTTTTCTTTTCGGCGTAGCCGATGATTTGTTTGAGCCCTTCGGCGCAATTGATAATGCCCTGCTCGTCGTCGAGGCCGTTGCGGTTGCCGGAGAAGCAGATGAGGTTGGTGAACCCCGCCGCTGAGGTTTTATCGATCAGGTCGCGGTAGTATGCGCCCAGGCCGGCGTGGTGCTCTTTCCGGTTCCAGCCTTTGGTTATGCCCCAGTCGCGGTGCTGGGCGCCTACCATGGCGCAGGTGAGATCGTATTTCTTGATGGTTTCGAACTGTTCGGGCGAGATGATCTCGATGCTGCGAATGCCCATGTCGCGGGCCGACTGGCAGAGGGTTTCCAGGGGAATGCCATTATAACACCAGGCGCAGACGGAGTGGTTCACTTTGCCCTTGAGCGGCGCGTCCACGGCCCTTTCGTGGGCGGATACGCGTTCGCTGAGGGAAGAAAAAACGGTGCTTGCCATGGCCATAGTCGCTACTTTTTTGATCGCATCTCTGCGGGATGAGGGTGTTTTCATAACGTGACGGTTTTACCGACAGTGAAAGTATATTTTTTTCGCCGGAATGCAAGCCCGGGTTCCTGCTGCAAAAAAGCCGCGGCGCCGCATCCAAATGACCAACCGCATTCGTATATACATCCGGCAGGGGCAAGGGTTTGGGGGAATTTCGGGGGATGATCGCGCCTTGCCCTGTAACATTTTGGCGGGCTATTTGATTATATAGATATAAACCCGTGTGTATGGAAAGAAAATCTACTCCCAGTTTGCTCGTTTGCCTGGTGATGGACCTGATCGGTCTCGCCAGTTACGCGGTGCCATTGCTGGGGGAGGTGAGCGATGTGATCTGGGCGCCGATTTCCGCGATAGTGTTCTATCGCCTGTTCGGCGGCCCGGTAGGCCTTTTCGGCGGCGCCTTCAACTTCATCGAAGAGCTCTTCCCCGGCCTGGATTTCATCCCTACCTTCACCATCGCGCGGCTGGTGGTTTACATTTCGAACTACTGGCAGGCGCAGAGCAAAAAGCGCGTATTTAACGATCTCTGACCCCTAAAAACCCATCTGGCCCCCCAACCCAGGGCCGCTCCCCGGACATTAGGTTTCCCCAGGTCCGTGGGATTACAGGCGAATTTTTCCTTTTACACCTCGCCCGCCTCATCGGATCAGCGGAGGCGGCGACATTGCGTTTTGCCCGCCAAACCGGTTGAAGATCCAGGTGAATGATAGCATGCAATACCGGCGCAACATCATGTTCCGCGTATCTTCGATGTAATTGTCCGCCACCGTCCGGGAAACGCTCAGGTTCTGGTTCAGCAGGTCGTACACCATGAACCGCATGATGCCCTGGCGCCGCGGCAGGAATGTTTTGGACAGCGATGCGTTGATGCGCGTGAATTGCTGGTCGAACCCTTCGCCACGGCCAGTTGTGGCGGTAAAATGCGTTTGCGCCATGAGGGTCATATCCCAGGGCAGGTTTACGCTCCCGTCCAGGTTCAAATCATAATTGAAATACTTCGCATTGTTCTGCGGATTCGCGGAAAACCTGGCGTTGTTAAACGTTACCCGCGCTTCCGTTCCCATAAAAAAAGTTTCCTTCACGTTCAGATGGAAATTAACCACCTGCCCCAACGTCAGGTTGCTCGTCTGGTTCTTCGCATTGTTCACCATACTGGGATCCCGCCGGAAACCGGCTTCCGTGGTGAAGTTGAATGCCGCTTTCTGGGATTTGTCGAGGGGCAGGCCGATCACCGAATAGGCATTCAGATTCAGGCCGCCATTCATGTTCACCGGCTGCGTTACCTGCACCCCGTCTTCGCGGAGCACGGAGCTGTTGACGATCCGGTTCAGGTGCAGCATGCCCGTCATTCCCACCATGAAAGTCCGGTAGTTTTCGCGGTTAACGGTATTGAAGGTAAGATTCACCATGTTCTGGAACGCGGGTTTCAGATTGGGGTTCCCCAGGCGAATCATCAGCCGGTTCGAGAGGTCAGGCACCGGTTGCAGCTGTTCCAGCGAAGGTTGTTGTGTGTTGCCGCGGTACGAAATCTTGAAGTGTTTGTTCTGCGAGAAATTATACGCGAATTGCGCGGTAGGCGAAAAATTGGTCGTAAGCTGTTCCACATTTTCGCCTTTGGTGAGGTTGCGGCTTTCGAGCTGGTTCCGCTGCACGTTGAAACCCAGGGTGTAATTGTATTTCAGCTTTTCCGTCCGCAAATTCAGGCCTACCTGGTGCTGGGTGTTGAAGTTGTTGAAATGATTGGTCAGGCTGTCGTTGAGCAGGTCGTATTCCCCGCCGGGCTTGCTGCGGTCCCAGGTATACCGGTCGGAGGAATTGAAGGCGTTGTTATACCCGTAATTGACTTCCAGGTAACGGTCGCGGAACACGGGCTCGGTGTAACTAAGGCGAACGCCGAACGACCGCGCCAGGTTTTCGGATTGCACTTTCTGGTCGATCGTATCGAGCCGGTACTGCGTATCGTTGACCCTGAAACGGGTATACGCTTCATTGAAGGTGCTCACGTCGCTGCTGTTATGCAGGAAAGTAAGATTGGCGCTGAGGGTTCGTCCTTTTTCCTGAACTTCCGGCGCAGGAGTGCCTGGGCGTTGATGTTCGGCGTTTTGGAATCCACCAGGGTATTACTCCGGTTGGTGTTCACGGTATCGCCGTTATTGTTACGGGTAGTGGATAAGCGTTGTGAAAAATTGTCGCTGTTGGAAAAAGAAAGGTTAGGGGAAAGAATGAAGGAGTGGAAAGAATCGATCTCGCTTTCGATGCGCATATTGATATTGTGGCTCGATACGGCATTGTTCCCGAAATCGCCGCCTGTCACGTAGCTGGAGGAATCTTTCCGGAAAATATTCTCCCGGCTGCTGGTGTTTTCCGTTTCCATCCGGTTGTTATTCACATAATAGCTGCCGTTGAGTTTAAACCTCGGTGAAGTGCTGTTATTGAATTGCAGCCCTCCGTTCCAGTTCCGGGAAATGCCCGTTCCCCCGCCCATGTTGCCCATCCCTCCCTCAGGGTTGCTGGTGCCGTTGGTATTATTGCCGCTCCCGATAAAAGAAAACTGTTTTTCCTTCCGGAAAGCGTTGATATTTCCGTTCCCGGAAAAGCGCTGGCCGGTGCCGTAACCGCCCGTCACGCGGCCGAAGAAGCCCCGGCGCTTGTTTTCCTTTACGGTGAAGTTGAGCACTTTTTCCGTTTGCCCGTCAGGGATCCCGGTAAACTGCGCCTGATCGCTTTTCTGGTCGATGAGCTGCACTTTGTCGAGGATATCTGCAGGCAGGTTGCGCGTGGCCATTTTCGGGTCGTTGCCAAAGAAGGGCTTACCGTCTACCAGCACCTTTGTTATCTTTTCGCCGCCGGCTTTGATAGTGCCGTCGCGCTCCACGGTGATGCCCGGCAGCTTTTTCAGTAATTCCTCCGCCACGGCGTTCTCCCGGGTTTTGAACGAACCCGCGTTATACTCGACGGTGTCTTCTTTAAGGGTGATGGGCTGGCGGTAGCCTTCTACGTCGATCCTGGCCAGGTTGATCCCTTTCGGCGGCATGGCGATGTTCCCGGCGGAAATGAGGGTGGCGGTATCGGAAACGAGCAGGTGGCGGGAATAGGTTTCGTAGCCCATGTAGGTGATCACGAGGCGGAGGGGGCCGCGTTGCGTGGCGGTGAGGGTAAACCGGCCGAGGGAATCCGTTACCGCATGCGCTGCCGTCACGGAATCCTTTCCCAGCAAGGCTACCGGGGCATTGGGGAGCGCTTCGCGGGTGGATTGGTCGGTAATTTTGCCCGTCACCCTGAATTCACGAAGCTGCGCACGGGACGCGATCGCCATCCCGGACACCAGCCATATGGCTAACCCGATTATCTGGAGGATTTTCTTCATGAGGGGCGCTGTGTCTTGCTAAATGGGTTTTTATTCTGCTTCCTGCAACTTTTTCAGCTGCTCGTTGTGAAATGCCTCCATAATGCTCCGCTGCTTTTCCTTCAATTCCGCCGCCGTCACCTTTTCCGCGCCTGCCGGCAACGCCGGCGCATCCGCAACGGACCTCAGTTCCACTTTCTTCGCCATATACGAGCGTTTCGAGCTTTCAAGCGCCAGCACCACGCCCTGCGGCGGCCAAACACCGTTAACAGGGGAGAAGAGCATGGGGATTTCCGTCGTGTACCAAATCACGAAGCTCTCCTCGCCCAGGTTCGCCGTGGCGCGCTGGCAACGGTAACCCGCGATGGTTTTCGTTTTCCCGGAAGTCTTCAGCTCGGCAGCCGGCTTGTAAGCCTCTTCACTGTACCAGGCGCCGTCTATAATGCTGTCTTTCTCCCGGGTGAGCACCGATAAGTACCGTTTATTTACAAGGTCAATATACATGGTGTTGATGACAGGAGGGCGCAGTGATGATGACCGGCTGACCGTCCCGGCTGATGGCGCACCGGCGGGAGGCGCGCCCGCCGCGGAAAAAGTCAACCCGGCGGCGGGGGTGCCCAGCGTCATCCTGCGCATCATATTCCCGCCGCCCTCGGTTTCTATCCTTCCCATCCCGCCGGCAAAGGTGAACGTCTGGTTGAAAGTCACCAGGTCGGGCATGTCGGGCGGAGGTGTGTTGCTCGTGGTCACCGAGCCGTCGGCCCCCCGCATCACCATCCGGAACTGACCGAGTTCGATCTTTGAGTTCACTTCATATTGGATCACCCCGGAAGGTTGCTGCGCCTGTACGGCGGCGCCTGCCATCAGGCCTGCCGCCAGCATTACGAACGTTTTCATGACTTTTTTTGCAAATGTCCGCCAGGCGTGCCGGGAATAGGGTTAACCAGTCATAACGACTGTTAATTAGTGTTAAGCGGAAAGCGGTCGTGTGTACTTATTGAATAGCTTTACATCCATGCGCAACCGGATCCGAAATATCCTCGTCCTGATGACCGCCTGCATCCTCGGCATCCTCGCCCTGCAGGGGTATTGGCTTTACGAGTCGTATAAGCTACGTCTGCAGGAATTCGACCGCGATATCAACGACGCGCTGCGGACCGCCGTTTTCCACAAGCAATTCGGCGACGCGGGGAAAGTACTGGGACTGGCGAAATTCAATCTTTCCTATACCACCACTTATTCCGACAGCGCGCCCGCCGTTCCGGCGCAGCCGCACGTCCAGGTACTGCACCTCGAGGATTCCGCGGTACCAGCGCCGGGTGCGGTACTCCGCAAATCCGTTTTCCTGTCAACGCCCGGCCAGCCCGTGACGATGGCCGGAGAAGTGGTGGAAGCCAGCGGCGATGAGATCCGTTTCCGTCGCGTGCAGCGCGACACCAACATCCGGCAGTTGACAGACACGCTTTCGCGGCAGATTTCGGATATCCTGGTGAGGCGGGATTTTTACCGTACGGCGCTCACCATTGGCCAGTTGGACAGCCTTTACCGTGGGGAACTGGGGACCCGTGGGATCAACACCGCTTACCAACTCGATACCCTCGTGGCCGGCCCGGAAACGCTGAAATCCTTCCGGAAAACGCCCCTCCGCACCCACATTATTCCCTTCAACCCCGCCAACAACATTTTCGTTTCCGCCCGCTTCGAAAGCCCCATGCCGCACATTCTGAGCCGCATGACCGGCAGCCTCACCGCCACGGCTGTTTTGCTGCTGCTCACCGTCTGCTCGTTCCTGTACATGCTCCGTACCATCCTCCGGCAAAAACGCCTTTCCGAAGTCCGCAACGATTTCATCAACAACATGACGCATGAGCTGAAAACCCCCATCGCCACGGTTTCCGCGGCTGTAGAAGCGCTCGAACGCTTCAACGCACTCGCCGATCCCCAGAAAACCGCGAATTACCTCCGCATCTCTCGGCAGGAGCTGCAGCGCCTCGGCGACCTCGTGGAAAAAGTGCTCCACATCGCCGCCGAAGAAAAAGAAGATCTCGTCCTCCAAACTGAAACCACCGACCTCAACGATATCATCTCCGAAATCATTTCCAACCACCGCCTGAAATCCGGCAAGAAAACGGATTTCACATATACGATGCTGTCGGATCCGCTCATCCACGCCGATCCTTCCCATCTCACCAACGCTATCAACAACCTCGTCGATAATGCCATCAAATATTCCGGCGAACATGCCGAAATTTCCATCCTCCTCGCCCGAAGGCCGGGATGGGTGCGCATTTCGGTGAAAGATAACGGGATCGGCATTCCTTACAATTATCAGAACAGCATTTTCGAAAAATTCTTCCGCGTGCCTTCCGGCAATCTGCACAATGTGAAAGGTTTCGGGCTGGGATTGAGTTATGTGAAGAAGATCGCCGAAAAACACGGCGGTACCATCAAGGTAAAAAGCGAGCCTGAGAAAGGCAGCGAGTTTCAACTGGAAATCCCCGCAGCATGAACCCATCACAACCCGTCATATTACTCATCGAAGACGAATGGCAGCTCGCCCAGATCGTGAAAGACAGCCTCGAAACGCGCGGCTTCACGATGATCTGCGCGGCCGATGGCGTTGAGGGCCTCCGCCTTTTCCGCCAGCACAAACCCGACGTGATCGTGATGGACGTAATGATGCCCCACCTCGACGGCTTCTCCCTCACCACCGAAATCCGCAAAACCGACAGGCAAATCCCCATCATCTTCCTCACCGCCAAATCTCAAACCGCGGACGTGGTGAAAGGTTTTGAATCGGGGGGGAACGACTATCTGAAAAAACCCTTCAGCATGGACGAGCTGATCGTCCGCATACGCTCGCTGCTGGCGCGTTTCGGCCATCATCCCGCGCCACCCGCGCCTTCCGAAGACGAAATCGGGATTGGTCAGTTTGTTTTCCAGCCGCATAAGCAAACACTAACTCGTAACGGCTATACAGAGTTTCTGTCGCACCGCGAGGCAGAAGTGCTGCTGCGTTTGTGCCGGCATAAAAACCAGGTGATGGAGCGCCGCCCCGTGCTGCTGGACCTCTGGGGCGACGATAACTTCTTCAACGCGCGCAGCATGGATGTTTTCATCACGAAACTGCGCAGGTATCTGAAAGAAGATCCGAAGATCCAGATCGTCAATATTCGCGGGGTGGGATATAAGCTGATTAGCTGAAGAGGTAGAGCACGTCTTCTTTCGTGAGTTTTTTGATGAAACCGGAATCGTCGGCGATGATATCTTTCACCAGTGATTTCTTGCGTTCCTGCAGTTCCAGGATTTTTTCTTCCACAGTATCTTTACAGATCATGCGGTAGGCGAAAATGTTTTTCGTTTGCCCGATACGGTGCGTCCGGTCGATGGCTTGCTGTTCCACGGCGGGGTTCCACCAGGGATCCACGATGTAAACGTAGTCGGCCGCGGTGAGGTTGAGGCCCACGCCGCCGGCTTTGAGAGAGATGAGAAATACGCGGCATTCCTCGTTGTTCTGGAAGTTCTGGATGGCTTTTTCGCGGTCCTGCGTGCTGGTGGAGCCGTCAAAATATTCGTAGGGAATTTTCTGATGAGCGAGACGGTCTTTGATGAGGCCAAGCATCCCAAGGAACTGGCTGAACACCAGCACTTTGTGATTGCTGATGTTTTCGGAGATTTCGCGCGTCAGTTCATGCAGCTTCACGGAGTGGTTCGGATATTTTTCCGCTTCGTTGAGGATGGCGGGCGAGTCGCAGATCTGGCGGAGCTTCATGAGGCCCTGCAGGATCGTGAGCTGGCTGCGTTCCATGCCCTGGTCCTCGATCACGCCGAGGATTTTGGAGCGGTACGAATTGCGGTAAGCGTCGTAAATGTGGCGCTGTTCCGGGTCCATTTCGCAGAAGATGACGGTTTCGATTTTCTCTGGCAGGTCTTTGGCCACCTGTTCTTTGGTACGGCGGAGGATGAAAGGATAGATGAGCTTTTTGAGGTGCTCTTTCCTTTCTTCGTCCTGGAACTTATCGATCGGGGTGGCGAATTCGTTGCGGAAGAAGTCTACGCTGCCGAGCATCCCCGGGTTAAGGAAGTTCATCTGGGCGTAGATATCGAAGGTGTTGTTCTGCATGGGGGTACCGGACAGCGCGATCCGGTTGCGGGTGTTGAGCAACTGGGCCGCCTTGGTAACCTTGGACTGGGGGTTTTTGATCGCCTGTGATTCATCGAGGATCACGTAGTCAAAATCGATCTTCATCAGCAGTTGCACATCGCTGCGCAGGGTGCCGTAAGTGGTGATGATGACGTCGAATTTCGCCAGCTCTTCCGAAATACGGAGTCGCTGCGGTCCGTGATGGATGTGCCAGGTGATGCCCGGCGTGAATTTCTTGATCTCGTTTTCCCAGTTGTAGATCAGCGTGGTGGGGCAAACCACCAGCATGGTACATTGTTCGTGCCGGTTTTTGTAATGCTGGATGAAGGTAAGGGCCTGTACGGTTTTACCAAGACCCATATCATCCGCCAGGATCCCGCCCCATTTCACTTCGTCGAGGTAATTGAGCCACTGGAAGCCACTTTCCTGGTAAGGCCGCAGGTTGGCGTTGAGGTTTCCGGGCAGGGGAACGTTGCGGATCTCATCGAATTTCAACAGCTTGCGCCGCTTTTCGTCGAGCTCTACGAGGATGGCTTCGTCGTCAATGAATTCA
Source organism: Chitinophaga pollutisoli (assembly GCF_038396755.1). Classification (NCBI taxonomy): domain Bacteria; kingdom Pseudomonadati; phylum Bacteroidota; class Chitinophagia; order Chitinophagales; family Chitinophagaceae; genus Chitinophaga; species Chitinophaga pollutisoli. The sequence goes on from NZ_CP149822.1 coordinate 3,218,090, forward strand.
TACAGCTCGTCGATCACCGAGAAGTTGTATTTGCTCAGTTTGAGACCGGCGCCTTTATCTTTTTCCTCCCCGATTTTAAAGAGGAGGGAATATTTCTTCAGCCATTCTTCCGGCAGCAGGCCCAGCGAACCGTCGGCCAGTTGCACGTAGTTTTGCTTATTGGCCAGCGCCCGCTTGATATCGCGGATGCCGACTTTCTGATCGCCATACACCACTTCCACCTGCGCATCGAACCAATCGATGCCGGAGCTGATTTGCAGGTTGGTAACGGGTTTGGAGGCAGAGAACCGGAAATTCCGCAGCTGCTCGAACCCGAAAACGCGCACGTCCATTTCTTTCAGCGCATCAAAGAAAAGGAAGAACCAGTTGTTCTTCAGAGCTTCTTTGGCGCGGAGGAAGAAGTAGTTGTAGTTGCTGTGTACGGAGAAGTTGGTATGCAGCGCGCGGATGCGGTTCACGAACGCATCTTCCGCTTCCTTGTTCCGGTGGATGACGAGCACTTTGTTGCCTTCCTGGACGGTGATGCGTGTTTCATCGTTCCATTCCACATCATGGCCGTGGTAGGAGAATGCGGGCTGGATGACGAAAGTTTCGCCCATTTCCTTCAGGTACACCCGGTTTTCGGGGATGATGTCGTCCACTTCCGCCAGCAGCGATGCATCGTACTGCACGGCGTATTCTTTGCCGAGCGGGAGGATGGATTCTTTGAGGAAATCCTGCCAGTCGTTGGTAGGTACGCGGACGGAATGGTGCTCCTGGTATTGAAGGAGGTGGATGGAATCTTTCGGATTGTCGAAGTAATACAGGACGTTGTTATACAGGAACAACAACGGGCTGGCCCACTGGTTGGCCGAAACGTTGACGGATTCGCCTTCGATATCGACCCAGGCGGTTACTTCGATATGATCGCCGCCGTTGCCGGCTTTGAAATACGGTTTGAGGGGATCGCCGGACACCTCCAGCAGCTGGAGGTTCTTGGTTTTGAAAGGCTGGCCGTCGCGCAGGATGAACACGAGCTTGTGCTCCGCGAGCATCGGAAACAGCTTGGCGATCTTGGGTTGCAGGTACTCCACGATGAGCTCCATGGTTTCCATGGGCAGGCCCGATTCGCTTTCGTGCATGATATTTTCCCAAATCCCGGCGAAGGGGGAGTTCTTGTTAAGGAACTTGTTGACCTCGGAATGCTGGAGTTTGCGGATGGGCGAAATGAGGTCGCGGTCTTTTTCCTTGAAAAGGTAAAAGTCGACGTATTTGCCCAGGTCGATCCGGTTCACGAGAGACACGAATTCGGTTTCGTCTTCGTTGGCGTCTCCGCTCACCAGCTCCGCCTGGAAGTAGGGGAACAGTTTGTCGTTGGCATTGAGCACCACGCCCAGGCGCCTCGTGACGGTGAGGGTTTCTTCCGGCTCGGCGGCTTCCGTTTTGGCGGCCGCCACAGTAGATTCGACTTTCTTGATGGTGGGATCGAGCACGCGGAGGAAGGGTTTGCCATTGAGGTACGAGAACGCGAACTTGCCTTCGAGGTCGTCGCTCAGGGAGTATCCGTAAGAGGAGAGGAGTTTGTTTTTCTCCTTGTCCCAGTTGCGGAGCGTATCGAAATAGAAAGGCCCGTGGGCGTTGAGGAGCTGCAAAAAAAGCGCGGTCTTGTGAACGCAAAGCGGATGCTCGTGCTCGTCGCAGGTGCAATGGGTATCGAAATTCCGTTCTTCGTTCCGTTGCAGGATGAGCGGATATTTCTTCCCGTCGGCCCGGAGTTCCGCTTCCACCTTCTCATCTTTCGCGGATTTGATAACAGCCTGCGTTTTGCGCAGGATGCGGTCGGCTTCGGAAAGGATGTGGTTGGAAGTCAGCAGTTTGATGGTTTTGAGGTCGATCGACTTCATTTTCACCAAAGTATGTTGCTGGTCGTATTGCGTGTCGAAAGCGTCGAAATGGTTCCTGTCCAGCATTTCCTGGAGCTGGAAGAGGGCGGCGGCTTCGTGGCGGCAGATGTCTCCCAGGTTGTAGGGGCACTGGCACCGCACGCTCATGGTCGCCGGCTCGTTGTATTTGCTGATGGTAACTTTGTAGTAATTGGCATGCGTGTCGCTCTTCACCCGGAACGAAGCCGAACGAAGCACGGGATCGCCTTCCATCAACTCAACGCCGCCGGTGGCGAATATGCGTTTCCCCCGCCGGATCACCTCATCGGTGCCGTTATTATATACATATTTTAATAAATGGGGTAGCGACATGCTTTTCTTCCGATTGCCTTCTTTTGCATAAGCCGGGGTTATATGACTGCGGGCACTGCCGGGATCTTCACTCGATTCTTCTGTTTTTCTTCACTATTCCATACAATGACGGCTCATAAAAAGGCAATCCACAAAAGTAAGCAAAAAAATCTGAATTGAAAGGCCGAAACAGGCCCTAAAGCGCTCCTTCCCGCAAAAAAATGTACACCTCAAATGGAAAAATATCCATTGAGTACCGGGGGGCGCGACCGTACTTTTGTATAAAAATTTTCTATGGGAAACACCTTTTCAATCAATGAATCAAAAGGCCTGAACCTCGGTCTTACCGTTCTCCGCGTGGGCGTGGGCGTATTGTTCTTCATCTTCGGCTGGCAGAAACTGGCCGGCGGCGAGCAATTATGGACTATGATCGGCGGCGCCATGAACTTCCTCGGCATATCATTCGCCCCCACTTTCTGGGGATTGCTCGCTACCATAGCTGAATTCGCAGGCGGGTTGCTCCTGGCCCTGGGCCTCTTCACCCGCTGGGCTTCCGCATCGCTCGTTGCTACCATGATCGTGGCCGTGATCCTCAAAGCCAACACCGGAACGGGAATGGCCGACGTTTCCTCGCCGTTGTTGGCCCTCCTGATTACCCTCGCTTTCGCGCTGGGCGGCGCGGGCGCATGGTCGCTGGATAACCTGCTGGCTAAAAAGAAATCTTCCGCTGCGCTGGCATAACGCCACGCATCCGGAAACCAACCAAAAAGGGTGAGCTTTCATAAAGAAACTCACCCTTTTACGTATATGCTTGCCAGCAACTATTTCTCTTTCACCAATTCCCCGTTCTGCAGAATCGGCAGCACATTGGCACCGTCCGGCGTAAGGCAGAAACGGATATCTTCCTCCAGGCCATAACGGGCCAGGCGCTGGAAGTGCGAAGCTTTTTTCATAAATCCGAATAAGTCGCTTTTCGCGCTGTGGTACAGCGTTTCGGCAGCCAGGGCCGAGTCGCAGTTTACATCAAAGTGCTCCTTGATACGGCTTACCACCGCACCGGCGAAGAGCGTGTCTTCCATATTCACCCTGTCTTTCCACGCCGCACACCCGAGTATCACATTCTGCCCCTGCGAAATCAGGTACTCGCAAACGGAGGAAATGTTCGGGAAAGATCCGGTGATGATCTGCACCGCGTCTTTCGCCATGTGCAACAATTTGGTACCGTTGGTGGTAGTCAGCACCAGCACCTTTCCCTCGATGAACTCCACCGGGTATTCGAAGGGGGAATTACCGTGCAACAGCCCGTCCGCGATCTTGCCGTCGCGCTCGCCCGCCGTGATGGCGTTGAGCTGTCGGCCGATGTTCACACATTCTTCCACCGTAGCCACGGGGATCACCTTGGCGGCGCCGTTGTGCAATGCGGTACAGATGGTGGAGGTGGCCCGCAGCACGTCGATAATCACCACGATGCTGTTCTTCACGTCGAACAGGTGCAGTAGTGCGGGAGACAGGCATACTTCCAGCCTGGGTTTGATAATCTCGCTCATTCTTCTTTATATATTAATCCAGGATCACACGCCACTTTTCGCTCTCTGCGTAGTCCTTGATGATTTGATTGCGTAATTCCAGCAGGCGGCGCATGTACCGTTTCAGGTACATCTTTTCAAACCATTTTCCGAAAATGCCGTATGGCGTCCCGAATTCCAGCACATCGATCATCACCGTTCCGTTATCGATTTCCCGGAAAAAATGATCGTGCTTCATATGCCTGAAATCGCCTTTTTCCATCTCGTCGGTAAAATGTCCATGTTTCTGCATGGCGGTGATGCGGGTGGTCAGCTCCCGGGTTTTGCCCAGGTGCTTCGCGCGCCAGGTCACGGATTCGTCGTATTCGATCAGCCCGTTGGTCCGCCCGCGTATGGCCTCCTCTTTCAGGTGCGACATACTGCGCTTGTGAAGCGTGATGCTCCGGCTGAGGTCGAACACCCTTTGCAACGGGGCATGGATGACCGTGGTCAGATGAATACTTGGCATAGCGGTTCTACGGTTTAAAAAGATATGGTCCAACGGTTGTGCTGCTGTAACGCTGCGCCGGGCTTAATTGGTATGCTTTCCGGGAAATTATCCGAGGAAGGGCACTTTCACCACTTTGGCCTTCAGCAGTTTGTCACGAACAGCAATATAGATATCGGAATCCAATGCTGCAAACGCTGTTTTTACATACCCTAGCCCTACCGCTTTCTGGAGGGAAGGGGACTGGGTGCCGGAGGTAACCCGTCCGATCACGTTGCCTTCCGCATCCTTGATTTCGTAATCGTGGCGGGGGATGCCTTTGTCCACCATTTCAAAACCCACCAGTTTCTGCTGCAGGCCGTCGGCTTTCTGTTTTTCGAAAATAGCGCGGGAAGGGAAGTCTTTGGTGAACTTGGTGATCCAACCCAATCCGGCTTCCATGGGGCTGGTACGGTCGTCGATATCGTTCCCGTAGAGGCAGAAACCCATTTCAAGGCGCAGCGTGTCGCGCGCGCCGAGGCCAACGGGCTTGATGTTATGGGAAGCGCCCGCCGCAAAAATGGCATCCCAGATCTTGTCGGCCGCGCCATCTTTATCTTCAAAATAAATCTCCACTCCGCCGGCGCCGGTATAACCCGTGGCGCTGATCAGCACGTTTTCCACGCCCGCGAAAGTGCCTTTCACGAACGTGTAATATTTCAGGTTCACGATGTCTTTGTCGGTCAGGGTCTGCAGCACGCTGGTGGCATTAGGCCCCTGGATGGCGAGCAGGCAGGTTTTATCGGAAATGTCATGCATTTCGACATTGTTGGTATTGAACTGGCTGATCCAATTCCAGTCTTTCTCGATGTTGCTGGCGTTTACCACCAGCATATAGGTTTTATTCTCTTCGATGCAATACACGAGCAGGTCGTCTACAATGCCGCCTTCGTTGTTCGGCAGGCAGGAATACTGCGCTTTGCCTGCGGTGAGCTTGGACGCGTCGTTGCTGGTCACCCGCTGGATGAGATCCAGGGCATGTTCGCCTTTGAGCATGAATTCGCCCATGTGGCTGACGTCAAATACCCCTACACTATTGCGCACGGCGGCATGTTCGTCGTTGATACCCGAATAGGAAATGGGCATGTTGTAGCCCGCAAACGGAGCCATTTTGGCCCCCAGCGCAATGTGTTTTTGTGTAAATGGCGTGTTTTTCATGTCTTGAATTTTCATTTTTGTTGTAACCCTTTCTGAGCGGGGCAAATTTAGTATTTAATTTATGGATTGGACAACCGGAAGCCTCCGGCCAGACAATCCCATGATAAATAATGAGTTCATCCCGGCTATTCGTCTTATTTTTGCCCCAAAACCCATCGGAGTGAAAAAGCTTTACCTCATCCTGCCCCTGGCTGGTTTGGCGCTCACCGCCTACCCCCAGAAAAAAGCGGACCGAAAAACCCTCGGGAACCTCCAGGCACACGTAGCCTATCTCGCATCCGACAAGCTCGAAGGCCGCCGGACCGGCACCGCCGGCGAGCAACTCGCGGCCGAATACATCTCCCAGCAGATGAAAATCATCGGCCTGGCGCCCAAAGGGACCGACGGGTACCTGCAAACATTCATCGTCCGCGAAGGGCTCGAAGCCGGCCCCAACGCCCGCTTCTCCATCAACGGCAATGCCCTCCGGCCAGGTGAACAATTCCTCCCCCTGCCTTTCAGCGCCCGTAAAAGCGCCAAAGGCGACGTGCTCCCGGGCGTCAACGAAATCGACAACGTCTGGCTCATCGACGTACAAAAATCCAAAGACGAAATAAATCCCCACGCCTCACCACTGGAATTCTACCTGAAAAAGACCAAAGCTGCCATTGAAAGCCATGCCACCGGCATCGTATTCTTCAACGGCGGGGAAGACCTCCAAACCGCCAGCCAGTGGCTCGACCTCCCCCACGAAACCCTGTCCATCCCCGCCATCTGGGTAGGAGCAGACGGGAGCAAGGCGCTATCGGCCGACGATGCCAACGGCTTCCAGCTGGAGCTCCAGGCCGAACTGGTACCGTCCAGGCGCACGGGTACCAATGTAATCGGGTACATCGATAACGGCGCCCCCGCCACGGTAGTCATCGGCGCGCATTACGACCATTTGGGTTATGGTGAAGACCGAAACTCCATGTCCCCCGATGAAAAATCGATCCACAACGGGGCCGACGACAATGCTTCCGGCACCGCCGCCCTCCTGGAAGTAGCGCGGTTGCTGAAGGAATCCAAACTCAAGAGCGCCAATTACGCCATCGTCGCCTTTTCCGGCGAAGAACTGGGACTGTTCGGCAGTAAATATTTCGCGGAAAAAGGCCCTGTACCCATGCAGCAGGTGAATTACATGGTGAATATGGACATGGTGGGCCGGCTGTCGGCCGAGAAAGGGCTGCAGATTGGCGGTTATGGCACTTCCCCTTCCTGGGGCCAGGTGGTGCCGGCCGCGTTGCCGAAAGGGCTGAAGGTAAGTTACGACTCTTCCGGCCTGGGGCCCTCCGACCATGCTTCGTTTTACCTGAAAAACGTGCCCGTGCTGTTTTTCTTTACCGGCACCCACGGCGATTACCATAAACCCGGCGATGATGCGGAAAAGATTAATTACGACGGGCAGCTGACCATCGTAAAAACCGTATACGGCGTTATCGAAAAAACGAACGGCAAACCCAAACTGGCTTTCAGCAAAACGCGCGACCCGCAACCCATGACAGGCAACGGTTTCACCGTAACACTCGGCATTATGCTCGATTATACCTACAACGGTGGCGCCAAAATAGAAGCCGTGCGCGACGGGAAGCCCGCCAAAGCGGCCGGCATCCTCGCGGGAGACGTGATCGTGCAACTGGGCGAATACCCCGTTACCGACGCCATGACCTATACAAAGGCCCTCGGTACTTTCAAAGCGGGCGACAGCACCACGGTGAAAGTGAAGCGCGGAAGCGAGGAGAAAGTATTTGACATTCAATTTTAAGCCCATTTTTTTATCTTGCGGCATGCGTTATATATATATGGCCGCGGCCCTGCTGGCATTTTCGTGCAACCAGGTACGTGAGCAAACGGATACCACGAATTACCAGGTGATAGGAGAGAAGTGCTACGTGCTGCGCCAGCATCCGCTGCAAGACAGTGCCGTGAGCATCGCGAAAGACAGTATCGTGCAGTATCTGGACGGCCAGGGTTTCACCGCCAAATTCATTGAAAAAGATAGTCTGATGTTCCAGCGGGCCAACGGCCAGCAGGTGGCGATCATATTGCCCACGGCGCAGAACGCGTGGGAGTCGAATGCGATTATCGTGTTCGACCCGCAAAAAAACCCTTTGTTCGTGAACCTGCACAAGGGCACGGCACAGGTGAGACAGTACGCCGGACAGTAAGCCACATTATCCCGACAGCAGACACTAACAGACAGTAGCCAACATCAAACCCTTAGAATATCCTAATCCCTGACCATGCATCAACACATACGGGTGACGGCGGAAGCCGTCGTACTCCGGTACTCTTCCAAAGAAGGCATGATGGTGTTGCTGACCAAGCGCACTATTCCGCCGCATATATTTAAATGGGGCCTTCCGGGAGGATTCGTCCATAACGACGAGCCCCTCGAGGCCTGCGTGCACCGTGAATTGAAAGACGAAACAGGCCTTCGGGCCAATTACCTGGAGCAGATGAGCACCTGGGGGAATCCCGACCGGGATCCCCGGGGCCGCGTGTTGTGTGTGGCGCACCTGGCGCTCATCCGGCATTCGGCGAGCAAGATCGTGCTGGGCGCTGGCACGAAAGAATCCAAATGGTACCCGGTCCGGGAGTTGCCGGTGACCGCGTTCGACCATGCGGAGATCGTAGCTGCAGCGATCGATCACCTGCGGGTGCGGTTGCATACGGAGCCGCTGGCTTTCGAAATGCTGGACGAGAAGTTCCCGGTTTCGGAGTTGGAGAAGTTGTATGAATGGGTGTACGACCGGTCAGTGGACCGCCGGAATTTCCAGAAAAAGATCAACGGTCTTGGTTTGCTGGCGGCCCGTCCGGAGAAGTTGAAGCACCCTTTGCAGGGGCGTCCGGCGCAATTATACAGCTTCAACCGGGAGAAGTTCCTGGAGTTGAAGGAAAGCGGGGCACCGGTGGAGATTTTCTCGTAATAAATTCATTATCAATTTTTATTGGCTTTTACACAAATTGATTTTTAAAGATTTCGAGAAAATACCCAATTTGTGTATTAGCAACATAAATTGTATTGAAATCCTTTACTGCAAAGGGTTTGCAATATCAAGCGACAAAATGCTGGAAATAACCTAATTGGAGCAGATTGCCTGACATTATCCAACCTTCTCCGCGATGAAAAATCAAACCGCATTCGTTTTTGCTTTGGGCAACCGGCATGCCGTTCACCGGGATGGTGCTGGCCAGTCAATTGGCGTTTGCCTGTAACCTGGTTTGGGGATGGATACGTGGGAAACAGCTTGCCTAAAATGAAAGTACATATTCGCATATGCAAATAATCAAGCCTTTTACCGCGCTTACTATTTTGGGGTTGCTGCTGGTAACAGGAGGAATCGTGTCGCTGTTCATGACCCGATCATTTGCCGAAAAAGAATATTGGTTCGCCGTATTTCTATTTTCTGCAACTGCCGGATTACTTCTTTTCCTGGAAGCATTCGTCTACCACTATACGAAAAGCTACCGGCAAATTCCCTGGTTGGCTGTTATTCATATCGGGTGCTGGGGGCTGGCCGTATTACTGATCTGGGGTAAGATCATCACAGACCGCTTCGCATCCGGTCTTCCAATTTATTTATACATCAGTATCCTTTCCATCGGGCATCTGGCTTTTGGCGTTAACCTGGTTGCGGGTTTTGTTCGCGGCAAGCAAATCAAGACGTGAGTCTCCATAATTTATTGCAATTCAATTTAAATGGCGTTTTGCACAAATTATATATTTGATTTTCAATAAAAATGGCGCATTTGCGTATCCCAAACGCAATTGACGTTAAAATCCTTTACCAGTAAGCATTTCCGATAAACACTATTATTCTCCGCGAATCACGGGTTACGATCATCACCAGGGATGACGGCGCTCACCGGAAACGTGACGTTGGTGCGGTAATTTGGGTGGAAAGAACTCAATACCCTATCCATGAGCACACTTCACTTCTTTACGCGTCCGCACGTTCAATTGCTTTTGTTTTCGCTGGCCTGCATCATTTGGGGCGAAAATTTCGCATCGCTGGAAGCATTGATAACGGATGCGCATACACATTGGTATTGGCCGAACGTGTACGGCTATATGTCGGCAGTGTTATTGGCCGAAGCGGTCATTTATTGGCTGGCGGCGCGTTTTCTCCAATGGCCCTGGATGCAGCATTTCCATATTGCCACGATGTTATTGTTCGCGGCGGTGATGTGGCTGTTTGAATTCATGGGACAACACCCGGGATCTTCGATGCAACCGGGTTCGTTCGCCGTTCTTTGCATCGTCCAATACCTCCTGCTGGCGGGGCACCTGGCCTTTTTTACACATATCACGGCGGGTATTATCATTGGTCGCACAATACCCGCCAGATCCTGATCCGGATTTTTCCACTGTGCATATTTCGGCGGCGCAGCCGTCCGGTTGAAATGACCGGTTTCTTTATTTTTGCTTCGCAGCGATTTGATAATTGCTATATAAAACCGCTTGCGCGAAACAAAAATCCGTACCTATGAAACACCTGCTGGTTACTTCGGCACCCCTCTTTCATTTCCAAAAACAACAGCCCCGTTCCGCTATCCTTCGCCGGCTCCTCCGGCCGGAAGCGCTATTGTCCATTTCAGCAGCGCTATTCCAGATCCGGCACTGGAGCTTCCAAAGCCACGGGCTTCGCCTCCGCAGCGACACCGCCGATTTCGTCACCACCATCGTTTTCGATAACTGGTATTCCCCATTTGCACTCACAGCGCTCTTAACGGCTGGAGCCTTCTGGCTCGCGCGGAAGTTTCCCGAACGCAAGTGGCTCCCGTTTGTAAGTTTCATCACCGTTTTAGCTATCCCGCTATTGGCATACAAAATCATCTCCATTTACAGGGTCACGTATTTCACCGGGAATTCCACATTTTTCATCGCCGGAACCGCATTTTGGAAATTTATGCTGAATGGCTCGCTGATAGCGGTTTTCGGAGCCTTTGGAACCGGGCAGGCGATTTATCTGTCCAGGCTGGCGGCATCTTATACGAAAGGTGTTAAATTCGATACATGAAAAATCCCCAAATTTCATCATGAATAAACTGCAAATGTTCCGAAAACTCCTCCGACCGGAAGCGCTCCTGGTTCTCATGGCCGTTTTCTTCTACATCCGGCAACTGATGGCGGGAAAAGAAGGGTACACCATCCACTTTCATGACACCTTTTACTTGATCCGGTGGCCTTGGTGGTTTGCGCCCGGCGCCATGCTCCTCCTCCTATTGGCCTTCATTTACCGGCAAACGCGCAACTACCGCCAAATCCAATCCCTGCAGTATTTCCATGTGCTGAGCTTTATTGTCGTACCGGTATTGACGTGGATGCTTTCCCCGGGCTTCCAGCCGGAGGTGCTATCCGGGCATCAAAACGGCTCCTTCACGCCTAAAACATATCTGCCTTACTTAGGGTTGGTCATGTTATTATTCCTCGCCCTCGGCCAAACCGCGTTTCTCGCCAACCTCGCTATCGGGTTCATCCGGGGTAAAAAAAGCGCCGGCCCGGTACAATAACGCATTTGCGCCGCGGTGTCCGTTTTTTTTGCATCTTGCGGGCCTATGCGTAAAGTTGTTTCTGTCCTGACAATGTGTTTGTTTACTTCGGGCCTCCAGGCCCAGGATTCCATTGACTCCCTCATGGCCGCACGAAAACGCTCGTTCCTCCCCGTTCCTGTGCTGGGCTATTCCCCGGAAAAAGGGCTGGAATTTGGCGTGGTGGCGCTTTACAGCTATTACGGCGATAAAAAGAACCCTCACCCGCGGACGCGCAATTCCTCCGCCAGTGTACTTTCCACATTTACCACCAACAGCCAGTTCAAAATCGACCTCCGCTTCGAAAACTGGACCCGCGACAATCTCTGGCACATCCGGACCAACTTCCGGTACCACGACTTCCCGCTATATTTCTTTGGCATTGGCGATACCACGCATTACGACAACCGGACGCTGGTGGGCAACCGCCGCTACAAGGTGTCCGCGGAAGCCGAACGCCGCGTGTCCCGGCACTTTTACGCCGGGATGTCCCTGCTTTTCCAGCACGACAAATATGATGCAGAAGACCCCAAGGGCGTGTATCCCTCCATGAACCTGATCGATAAATCGGGCGGATATTACACCTTCATCGGTGCCACCGGCATTTTCGACAACCGCGACAACCAGAATTATACGACCAAAGGCTCGTTCGTTCGCCTGAATGTTTCCTGGGCGCCGGACTTCTTCAGCTCCAGGGCGCTGTGGCGGCTCGAGGGCAGGGCCAGCCACTTCATCCCGCTGTCGAAGAAAAGCACGCTGGGGCTGAATGGCTACGCCGTGTCTACCCAGGGAGATGTGCCGTTTTATATGATGGGGGAGATGGGGAATGATAACATCATGCGGGGCTACTACACCGGCCGTTACCGCGACAAAAATTACGTTGCAGCGCAGGCCGAGTATCGATATTTCCTGGATCCCGGCATCCGGATCAAATTCTGGTTCATCGACACACATCCCACTTTCGCGCTGGCGGGTTTTGCCGGGGCGGGGAGCGTTTTTTCCAACCGCAATATCGACGTTAATCTGAAACCGAACTATGGCGCGGGTATCCGCTGGTTTTACGATAAGAGCGCCCGCCTTACCGTGCGCCTCGATTACGGCATTGGTGAACAACGCGCCGGAGAGAAGCGCCAGGGCGGCTTCTACCTATCGATCGCGGAGGCATTCTAAGCTGATTTTCAAATTATTGGAGCAATAAAAAAGGCAGCTTCCTTTCGGGAAGCTGCCGTGTATGTAAGCTTTTGATTCTTCGGGGAAATTACGGTTTCACGTATTTCACCATCGCATACAGGAACATCAGACCAAACAGGATGATGAAAAACCAACAGCCATAGTGGCCGATCTTATTACCGATCTCGTAAAAGGAATTAAGGAAAACAGTCATCAACATGATATACAGTTTTAAGATTTCAGGGGGCAAGTTAGCGCATATTCCCCGGTTTTAAAAATTTCCCGGCGGGTTTATGACAACAATCAGCTATTTCTTCTTTTCCGATTTTACCGTTTCCACCAGTTTATACGCATACGCGCCTACGTCCTGCCGTGGCGGATCGTGCGGGATGCGGTTCACTTTCAACAGGTAAATATTTCCTTTTTCGAATTTGAAGCCTTCGATCTCGCCCATAAGTTTTTCCCATAAGTCAGGATCATCGACGTAACGGTCTCCGTATTGAACGGAATAGCATTTTACTTTACCGAAGCCCGGGCCGTCTTCGCATTCTTCTTCCGAGCTTACCCACACCAGCAGTTCTTTGGCAGCGGGTGCGGGCGGGTCTTTTTTCGTTAGCGTGAGGCCGTCGGAGCCGTAGGCGTCGCCGAGGTAAACGAGGGAGGAACCGTCTTGCCGAAAGATGAGCGTGTCTTTCGCGGGGTTGCCAGCGCCGACGGTAACGAGCGTGATGAGGATTTTACCGCTGTCGATCGTGCTCCAGTTACCCATTTGTATGATTTCCGGGGTGGAATTGAGGTAATCGGTGGACATTCTCGCATCGTTGGTGGAACGCAGGCTGAGGCCGATGAGGCGGCCGGGCGAGGAAGCGGCGGGCATATTGGCCTCGTAATAACCGTCCAGCGCGGGGATGGTGGCCTCAGTGGTTGTAGAATCCTTTGTGCCGGGCTTATTGCTGTTACCACAGGCGGTAAACGTGAGGGCGCCCGCCAGCAATAGCATCGTATGTGTATTCATGTAGTGGATTTATGCAAATAACAACAGAAAAAGGTTTGGGTTGAAGGAAGTTTTTAGTGCAGGAGGATGGTTTCCAGCCTGGGACTATTAAAAAGTCGCCCGGAGCGACCATTTTTTCTTGCACCGGGATGTTTTTGCCTTAGCGTTTTTGCAGGGTGGCTTTCACGGTAGGATGTGAAAGGTCGTGGAAGCGGAGGGGTTTGAGTGCGCAGATATCGATGCCCGCGGCGTGGTATTCCGCAGCCGCCAGGCTTCGAGGATGGTGACGCGGACAGGTTGCACGGCTTCCAGGACCATCCATCGGCCGTTGCCGTCGCGGTAGCGCATGCCGCAGTGGGTATATTCGGAAAACGTGGCGCGGCGGATGGCTTCGCATTGCGGGGATTGGCTGACCTGAAACCCAATTTCTCCTTCGTTGAAATTGTTTTGTGCGGAGTCGGCAAGCCCCGGGACGAGGGCGGCGAAATGAAAGGAGGCGGAACAAATACATGCCGGCGAATTGAATGGAAAAGGGATTGCAATTATACAAAAAGGGTGAAGACGAATTGGGGGAGAGGGGCCATTTGCGCCGGGCACTATGGAAACCCATTTTGGATTTTTGGTTCCCCGGATTTTACCTTTCGATGCCATTAACATATTCCCGTGTACATTTACCTGTCATACCTTTCCACATACAGATTAAGACGATCCGATATATACGACACAATAAAAATACATGGTTGTCCCGGATCCACCAGCATCTTCCCGCACAATAACATTTCCCCTACTCACATTCGTACAACTACACTTAATAATTATATTATATGTTTATTTTCAAGAATGAGCAGCAACCAATAATGAACCAATGATTTTTTGGAGAACCTAAACCCTACAGGCACCGTTATCAGCTTTACATCTTATTAACAATCAATTCATTAACAAAAATTTTACGGGTCAACATGCGGAAGTAAAGGGGGAACGGCTGTAACTTTGCATCAGCTTTTTAACCCAAATTATACCTGCACTTTAACCGGGTACACCTCATGGTGATTTTTGACCGCATCACGGAAAACCATTTGTTTTTGACCGCATCCACCCGAGAAGCCAACTTTTTTTGACGCTTTAAACCAGTTTTCTGATTATGTCAAGACATATGATGCGTCCCGCATTGGCGGGAATGGCAGCGCTTTGCCTGTTAGCGGCAGCCTGCACCAAGGAACCATTAGAAAGCATTACGCCTCCTCCTGCCATACCGGTGCAGGATACGACTTTCGCCATGAACAACCCGGTAAACGCCGCACTGCTGCTCACCCTGGTGAACGACATCCGCACCAAAGGCTGCAACTGCGGAGATTCCTTCTATGCGCCCGCGCCGCCCATCGCCTGGAACAAAGCACTGGAAAGGGCCGCGTACCTGCATAGCCTGGATATGAAAGAATTCAATTACTTCAGCCACGAAGACCGCAACGGGCAATCAGCCGGATTCCGCATTTCCAGCATGGGCTACACCTGGGCGGCGTGGGGAGAAAACATCGCGCTGGGCGTACTCAACGAAAAAACAGTCGTGAATGGCTGGTTCAATAGCATTACGCATTGTAAAGTGTTGATGAACAGCCGTTTTACAGAGATGGGTGTGGCAAAGGTGGGCAACTTCTGGAGCCAGGAACTGGCGGTACCCAGATCAGGCAAATAATGGCTTATACATACAGGTTTTCCATCATAGCGGATTGATTATTAATTTATTAATTTCGTTAACATAATTTTTGCATAGATTTACGGACAGCGGCTTATTTTTGAGTCCTGTTTCGTTTTTAGCCCTTCCTCTGAAAAGCCAACGTGCTTAACCTCCTCCTATCAAAGACCCAGTATCTGACATTCAAACACTGGGATTATGTTACCGAAAACGGTCCGCTTTATACCTGTATTCGCCGCGGTATGCCTGATGGCTTCCTGCGCAAAAGATGATCGCCTGCAACCTCGGGCGGCTGGCGCCGAAAAGCCGGGAGATCCGCCTACCGCCGTTGTCATCGAAAACAAGGCGAATAAAGACGTTGCGCTCCAGCTTGTCAACAACGCACGCGCCAAAGGCTGCCAGTGTGGCGATACCTGGATGCCACCCGTTTCGCCCGTGACCTGGAACGTACTGCTCGAACTCGCTGCCATTAAGCATTCTAAAGATATGCTCGACCGCAAATACTTCTCCCATAACAGCCCCGGCGGCGCCACGCCTTCGCAACGCATCACAGCAGAGGGTTACAACTATAACTGGTGGGGAGAAAACATTGCTACCGGACCGCAATCCGAGGCCGATGTGGTAAATGGCTGGCTGAACAGCCCGGGCCATTGTAAAAACCTCATGAGCGCAAACTTCCGGGAAATGGGCGTAGGCCGTACCGGCAACCTGTGGACGCAAGTGTTTGCCGCGCCAGCTGGCCGCTGATCCCTCACGGCGGCGGCATCTTCCTCCGCCACATCCGCCACAACAAATACACGAACCCCACGGAACTGAGCACCAGCCAGGTGTAGAAGCCACCCATGCGCATGGGCGTCGACTCCTCCGGAATCGCGAACCCCAGGTACAGCCCGAAAAAGATGTTGATCATCAGCCAGAACATCCCGTAAAAAACGGTACGCATGATCTTGATGAGAAACATCATCATCTGCCAGTCTGAATTTTTACGGGGATCTTCCTGTTCCATGCTATAAAGTTACGGAATGCACAATTTACGCAGCGCGGCGCTGTCGCCCCGAAAAACGTTGAAATCCACCATCGTCCGTATACCATTCACCCGCCCGATATCCGAATGTTGCCAGAACACCCAGTTGCGGGCGCTGCGGGGCCTTTCCTTCTGATAATAATGCGCCACCCAGAGCGGGTAATCATCGAATTCCTTCCCGAGATAGGTTTCGTAAAAGTGAATATTAGTGTAGATGATCGGCTTTACACCATATGCCTTTTCCATTTCCTCCAGCCAGATGCGCGCGGTGCTGCGGATCACGGCGGGCGTTTGGTTGTTGTGGACTTCGATATCCAGGACGGGAGGGAGGTCCCCCGGTTCGAGTTGCACCACATTTTTAAAGTTGATCGCCTGCTTGAGAGGGTCGCGGGTGGAGTAGAAGAAATGATACGCGCCCCGGATGATCCCCGCGTCGCGGGCTTTATCCCAGTTGCGGCGGAAGGTCGCGTCCTGCCGCGTAATGCCTTCCGTGGCTTTGATGAAGGCGAAGGAAATTTTGATATTGTCGACTTCCATCTGTTTCACCGCGCGCCAGTTCACATTTCCCTGGAACTTGGAAATATCGATGCCATGCACGGAATAATTAACAGGAATATCGATGCCGAATTCTTCGTAGCGGACGAAATTCGCGGGCTCCTGTTGCCGCAGGAGCCACCATACGCCGGCGATTGCGGCCAGCGTCAACAATACAACGATCAGGAAAAACGCGCGGAGGCGCCTCCGGTTCTTTTTAGCCACTGTTTGGGAAATTCTGTAGGTTGTCCTTGAAAAATCAGCAGCAAGTATAGGGCAATTTTCGCAAGCTTGCGCGAAAGCCCGGGATGTTGTTGTATTTTTATCGGCCAAACAAGGCCCTATTATGCCGAAACCGAATATCAACGACGCGCTCAACTTCCTTTCCAAGTTCACGCTCCGCAGAGCCTGGAACGCCGGCAAGGTGCTGGGCAGCTTTTATTATAGCAAGTGGCGCAAGAAACCCATCCAATGGGGTTATCCCATTTCGATCTCCTTCGAGCCCACCACTTCCTGCAACCTCCGCTGCCCGGAATGCCCCAGCGGGTTAAGAGCATTTACCCGCCCCACCGGGATGCTCGACAACCAGTTCTTCCGGCAAACGATCGACGAGCTGCACAAGGATCTCATGTACCTGATCTTCTATTTCCAGGGAGAACCGTACCTCAATACCGCGTTCCTCGACATGGTGCAATACGCTTCATCCAAAGGTATTTACACCGCCACTTCTACCAACGCCCACTACCTGACCGACGCGAATGCGAAGAAAACAGTGGAATCAGGGCTGGACAGGCTCATCATTTCTATCGACGGCACTACCCAGGACGTGTACACGCAATACCGTGTGGGCGGCCACCTAGAAAAAGTGATCGCCGGGGCTAAGAATATCGTGAAATGGAAAAAGGAGCTGAATTCGAAAAAGCCTTTCGTGTTCTTCCAGTTCCTGGTGGTGAAGCCGAACGAGCACCAAATAGAGGATGTGAAGAAGCTGGCGGCGGAAATCGGGGTCGACGAAGTGCGGTTCAAGACCGCGCAGGTATATGATTACGAAGAAGGCAACCGCCTTATCCCCACGATCGATAAATATTCCCGCTATCATAAGAACGACGACGGCACATATTCCATCAAAAACAAGATGGAAAACCATTGCTGGCGCCTCTGGCATTCGCCGGTGATCACCTGGGACGGGTTGGTGGTGCCGTGTTGTTTTGACAAGGACGCCACGCACCGGCTGGGCGACCTGAAGCAGAGTGATTTCAAAACCCTCTGGCACAACGAGCAATACGTCAACTTCCGCACCCAGCTGATCAAGGGCAGGAAACACATTGATATTTGCGCGAACTGTAGCGAAGGCACCCAGGTGTGGGGCAGCGCTTAAAGAGCGGAGCGTCCGGCATAGGCAGCGGGGAAATTATTCCCCGTCGGCGGCATCGGGTTCGGTGCCGTTTCTTTTTCTCCGGTGTCTTCTGTTCCGGATTTTGTTGAATAAGTTCACACCCAGCTTAACGCCGAGGAATTCCACCGCGCCGATGAGGATGTTGGTCAGCATCGATTTGCCCGTTCCCGACTTGAAAGCCGTTTTGGCGAGGCCGCCAACGATGCCGAGGACTCCGCTGCCGGCGATCCCGGGCACCACGGCATTCATGGCCATGGACTTGTAGTTGTCGCGCAGATGATCCACCCGCGCGCCTAGTTCGTCTTCCAGCCGGCGGCGCCTCCGCTGGAGGCGCTCCACTTCCTGGTCGAGCATTTCGATGTTTTTGATTTTAATTTTCGCCATGGGGGAGAGAGTAGTGTTTAGTCATTCACAGCCTGTTTTCTTGCTTCTCTTCTTTCTTCCGCGCGTTCGTCCATCTCTTCGATTTCTTCCACCAGTTCGGCCGCCAGCATATTGGCGAGCGGGCGCTGGATGAGGGATTTGCGGCCCACGAGCAGCACCACGAACAGCAACACGAAAACGCCTGCCGCGCAGCCGAAGCCGAGCGTCATGCTGCCAGTCTTTTCACCGATCCAGAAGCCGAGCACCATCCCAAGAAATACGACGACAAAGAAAAACAGCAGGAAAGCCATGATCAGCGAAAAGAATAATCCCATCGCTTTCGACAGCTTTCCTGCGGCCTGCAGTTTGATAATGTCCAGCCGGGTTTCAAGGTATTCCTTGGCCACCTTGCCGGTTTCCGAGAAGTAATTGGAAAAGTTATCTTCCATGCAATGTTTTTTTAGCGCGGGGCTTAGGTTAATTCGTTTTCAATAGCATCTTCCAGTTGCTGCTTTTTGTTGCGGAATTTATCCTTCAGCTTATCGGTCTGGTATTTCAGTTTACCTACCCATTCTTCCTTCTTGTCGGAATTCAGAAAATAACCAACGGCCACGCCCACGGCGGCGCCCACGATGAAAGAAACGACTGCTTTTGAATTTCTGCTCATGG
Source organism: Chitinophaga pollutisoli (assembly GCF_038396755.1). NCBI lineage: Bacteria > Pseudomonadati > Bacteroidota > Chitinophagia > Chitinophagales > Chitinophagaceae > Chitinophaga > Chitinophaga pollutisoli. The sequence goes on from NZ_CP149822.1 coordinate 3,236,909, forward strand.
TATGAGAGTTTTTTAGTGAAGTAATCGGGTTTCCTGGAGCTGGGGTGCCAATGCTCCATTTCGCTTTAAGGTTACAAAATTTGTTCCATAATTGTTCACATCCAACTGCGATTTGGTTAAATCAGCATTATTATTGCTTTTCATCCTTCCGGCGGCAGTTCTTTGCGGAACTGACAAAATGCCGTAGGTTTGAATAACACCCCTGAATCATATGAGTTACATCGATAACGACCGGCTGAAACAGATAGCGTTCCTGTTGATCATCACCTTCCTGGGCATCATCCTGTTCAAGGAATTATATGCATTTTTCCCCGGATTCCTCGGCGCCGTAACCCTTTACGTCCTCTCCCGCCGGTGGATGTTCCGCCTCGTGGAAGTCCGCAAATGGAAAAGGCCCCGGGCCGCGGCTGTGATCATGATCCTGTCTTTCCTCGTGTTCCTGCTTCCCATCGGCCTCCTCGTGAATATGCTCACCGCCAAAGTGGGATGGGCTATCAACCACTCGTCCGAACTGATCGAAGGGCTGAAAGGCATGAACGAAAAGCTCGTCAGCGCTACCGGCATCAACATTATGGCCGACGGGCGCCTGGCCAAATTGCAGGAATATATCACCAATGTGCTGCCCGGATTCCTCGGTGCCACGTTCAACACCCTCACGGCCGTGGCCATGCTTTATTTTATTCTCTATTTCATGCTGGTCAACGCCCGCGAAATGGAAGAAGCATTATGGGAATATATTCCCCTGAAAGATGAAAACGTGGAACTGCTCGCCAGCGAAATGAAAAATATGGTGGTGAGCAACGCCATTGGTATTCCGCTGATCGCTCTCATCCAGGGCGTTGTTTCCCTCATCGGGTACCTGATCTTCGGCGTTCCGGAGCCTGTTTTCTGGTTCGTGGTGACAAGTTTCACCGCCATGCTGCCCGTGATCGGCGCCGCCGCGGTGTACGTGCCCATGGGGATTTATCTCCTCGCCATCGGAAACACCTGGCAGGGCATTGCCGTACTGGTGTATGGGTTCGGGGTGGTGGGCACCTGCGACAACCTCTTCCGGATGATGCTGGCCAAGAAAATCGGCGACGTGCACCCGCTGATCACCATCTTCGGCGTCATTATCGGCGTGAGCCTGTTCGGGTTTGTGGGACTGATCTTCGGTCCCCTGCTCATCTCGCTTTTCATCGTCCTCATCCGTATCTACTCCAACGAATACCTCGTCAAGAAGCGCGAAGTGAAAGTCGTGAAAACGGCCCATTCAAAAGAAAAGGTCATGAAGAAAGACCAGTAAGCTATTTGTAGTAGTTATTTTCCTGGATATACTTCCATACGGCGTCCGGCACCATGTACCGGGCGCTTTTTCCTTCTTTTATGAGCTGGCGGATGCGGCTGCTGGATAATTCGAGCAGCGGCGCGTCCACGATCCTGCAATTGGCGCCGAAGGTGTCGGTAACGGGATGCTGCGAGCGGTTGTAAATATAGATTTCGTAGTTATCGAGCAGCTGCCGGTAATTCTTCCACCGCGGGATGTTCTGGAAACTATCGCTCCCCATGATCACGGCGAATTGCTGGGTGGGGAATTTTTCTGTGAGATAGGTGAGCGTATCGATGGTGAAGGAAGGACGGGGAAGGGAGAACTCGATATTGCTGACACGGAGCTTCGGCTCGCCGTCCACCGCCACCTCCGTGAGGTGCAGGCGGTGATGCTCGTTCAGCAGCGATGCGGATTCCTTCAACGGGTTGTGCGGCGACACGATGAGCCAGACCTTATCCAGGTCCGTGTTGTACGCCATGTAATTGGCGATGATCATGTGGCCGGTGTGCACGGGATTGAAGGATCCGAAATATAAACCGATTTTCATAACGGCAATATACAAGAAAATCCCACTTTACCCGAGCGGTTTGAAATGCTCGAAAACATATCCGCAGTTGCGGCAATAATGAATGGCCCTGCATAACGTGGAGCCGAAAGGGGAGCGGAGGTAAGTATTTTCGCTGTTGCAATGCGGGCATGCCGTATGCAGCTCTATTTCCGCACGCTCCTCACCCTGCTGCACCTGCGGCGGCGCGATGCCGAACTGCTTCAGCTTCTCGTGCGCTTCGGCTGACATGCGGTTGCTGTTCCACGTCGCTTCCTTGTCGATTTCCACCATCACTTTCGCATCCAGTTCCTTTTCCAGCGTACTGCGGATGTTTTGTTTGATGTAGTCGACGGCGGGGCAGGCGGAGAAGGTAGGGATCATCTTCACATGAACCCCTTCCTCCTCCACACGCACGCCCGTGATCATACCCAGGTCGATGACGGAAAGCACCGGGATTTCCGGGTCCATCACCTGCTCCAGGGCTTTGTAAATATCTTTTTCAGTGATTGGCATGATGCGTTACCAGGTGGCCTGCGGATCGGAGCGGAACACCGCGCCCATTTCCTCCAGCAGGGGTTGAAGATATTCGGTATGATATCCTTTCCGGCCGCCGTACTCCGGCGTTACGGACGATTCCGCCGGCAGGTTGAGCCCCGCGGCGGCACAGAGGTTATACACCCTGTCGAGCCACATCTCTTTCAGCTTCGTTTCCCCGGGGTAAATCCCTTCGGCTTCCAATATCGTCCCCGCTTCCTGATCCGGCTCAAAAATGCCGAGCGCGAGCGGGAAGCAGATGTTGAGGGCGGATTGCATCCGGGCGTAGCTTTCGTCGCCCGCGCGGCAAAGCTGCGTGATCCAGGCGTTGGCGTGGAGCGTGTGGTATTTGATCTCGCCTTTCAGCTTTTCGGCCAGTGGCCGCAACGGCGCAAAAGTGCTTTCGCGCAGCTGCTGGTAACGGATCGCCTCGGCATGGTCGAACAGGAAATGCCGCATGAGGCTGAAGTCGTATTCCCCGTTGGGATATTCCACGAAATGGCAGCAGCGGTAATCTTTTTCGTTCCGGAGGAAGGCGAAAGAATCGGGGTCTTCGCCGTTCAGCTCTTCCTGTAATATTCTGTACAGCGCCCAGGCGTGGCCGATTTTATCCTGCGCCATGGAAGAAAAAGCGATGTCTTCTTCCATGATGGGGCCGAGGCCGGTCCATTCAGAATTCCGGTGCCCCTGGATCAGGGCGTCGTCGGCCATGGCGGTGAGCATCCGGGCGAGGGCGTCATTTTTTGTCATGCGTGGATTTTTTGAACTGGTTGATTTTTTCCATCACCTTGAAGCCGCTGGCGTCGCGGTATGTTTTCTCGGCGTTGTTGGCGAACATGTCTTCGTCTTCCGCATTGAACGCCAGTATATCGGCGCTGCGTACCACCCAGAGGTTGACGCATTTTTTGCGGCGGGCGAACTGTTCTTTGGCGAAAACGAGCGCCAGCTGCGCGTTGGGGGCATGTACGCAGCCCACATGCTCGTGGTGCGCGCCGCGCTTTTCCTGGTGGAATACTTCGAACGAATTCCAGTTTTCGCCTTCCTGCACTTCTACCGGCTCGCCGGATTCGCGAAGCTGGAGGCGGTTTACGCGGGGGTCAAGGGAGTATTGCGGTTGGTCCATTTTTGATCAATTGTGTGTTAAGCGACCGGGGCGGTTTTTACGGCGCCGGGGTTCATGAGCGCTTTGCGCACCCATCTTCCGTGTTCTTCGGCCCATTGGCGCACCTGCAGACGCTCTGCGTTGCAGGGGCCGCCGCCATTGATGACTTTTTTAAACAGGTCCCAGTCCGGATCGGAGAAGCGCCATTTCCCGGTTTCGTCTTTCTGCAGCTCGGGGTCGGGAAGCGTCATGCCCAGTTCGCGGATTTTGGGAACGTACTGGTCGAGGAATTGATTGCGCATATCGTCGTTGCTCGCCATCTTCACCTTCCATTGCATCAGCTTTTCGCTATGGACGGAGGTTTTATCCGGCGGGCCGAAGAAGTGCATAATGGGTTGCCACCAACGGTTGAGCGCATCCTGCAGCATCTGTTTCTGCGCGGGGGTGCCCGTCGCCAGTTCAATGAAAGCGTCGTGCCCCTGTTTGAGGTGGAAGCTTTCTTCGTAGCAGATGCGTTCGAGCGCGCGGCAATAAGGCCCGTACGAGCCTTTCGCATTGGCGACCTGATTCACAATGGCGGCCGCATCAATGAGAAAACCGATCACGGTCACATCCGCCCAGGTTTCCGCCGGGTAGTTGAACACATTGGAATACTTGGATTTGCCGCTGAGGAGATCGTTGATCATGGCTTCGCGGCTTTTGCCGAGGGTTTCGGCGGCGTTGTAGAGCAGCTGTCCGTGCCCGATCTCATCCTGCACCTTGGCGATGAGCGCCAGTTTGCGTTTGAAGCCCGGCGCCCGGGTGATCCAGGTGCCTTCGGGCAATGCCCCGATGATCTCGGAATGGGCGTGCTGTTCGATGAGCCGGATCAGCTGGCGCCGGTATTCCGATGGCATCCAGTCGCCCGGTTCGATTTTTTCCCCTCTTGCGATGCGGGCTTCGAATTCGGCCAGCTTAACGGGGTCGTCGTGCAATTGCTCTTCTTTCAACTGCCGTTTATTGGGTTCGTCGAAAATGTATCCTCCACCGTACATAGGTGATTGTTTTGGTCTACCGTAAATTACGGATTTCCCCAGACCCGACCAATTTCCTTTCCCGTGGCGGCTTTCCGGATTTTTTGAAGTCAAATTGATTTGCGAACTTTAAGGATATGCGCTCCTTCTTCACCATGTTCCTGTCCCTGGCTCCCTTTGGTGTGCCGCCTTCGCCGCCGGTGGAGCGGACAGAAGTGCTGAAGGTCGTATTCACGGAAGACCTGCGCCCGTACGACATCACTTCCGACACGCTGTTCTACCACCAGGGCCATGCCTCCGCAACCGATTTCAGAGGGCTCCCCGGCACGGGGAAACGCTCCGACGCCGTCAGCTTCACCAGCTTCGGGTTCGACGGCACCACCCGCCGCTACCGCGACACGCTCGAAATCCGCCTCACCCTCCAGGTCTTCTGGGTGCGCTCCTCCTCCTGGACCCGCATCATGCCCCCTTCCCGCCACATCCTCACCCACGAACAACTTCACTTCGACATCACCCGCCTCGTCGCCGAACGATTCCGGAAAAAAGTGCTGTCTATGCCCATGACGATCGACGATCATGACAGCCGCATCCAATACGAATACCTCGAATCTTTCCGGGAAATGAACCGCCTCCAGGAAGCCTTCGACGATGAAGCCCTCCACGGCGCCAACGGCGTCGTCGAGGAACATTGGATACGCCGCATCCGCTCCGCCCTCCGGGAAGAAGGCGTGACGCCGCCGGAACTTCCCTGATTCCGCCGCCCGGCTTCCGGCCGATTTCCTATCTTTATAAAATATCCCACCCAGGATATACGTTTAATTTCCAACGCTTAAACCTCCTTATGAACAAGCTCCAGACGTTCGGCGCCTGCCTCGCAGCGGGAATCGCCCTCTTCACCCAGATCGCATGTAAAAAAAGTAACAAAAAAGACGATAACCCTGACGTCAACCAGTACAAACACGTCAACGACTGGATTTACCAAAACATGAAGGAGGTCTACTACTGGAACGACCAAATGCCCGCCAGCCCCAACTACGCCCAAATGCCTCCCGCGTTTTTCAGTTCGCTGCTGAAGCAACCGGAAGACCGTTACTCCTGGATCCAGGATAATTTCGAAGAACTGCTGGCCAGCCTTTCCGGTGTGACGAAAGAGTCCGGCATTGATTTCGACCTGTTTCCCATCACCGGCAACGGCGGCACTCTGATCGCAGGCATTATCAGTTATGTAAAGAAGGGCAGTCCGGCAGAAGCCGCGGGCATCGTGCGCGGCGACGTCTTTTTCCAGATAAGCGGCAAAACATTCCCGTATACCGGCCGGCAGGCTGAAGTAAACGCTTTCGTGGATGCCCTCGGCGCCAATCACAGCCTGGGGATCCGCAAGATGCTGAAAGGTTCGGATGGCCGCGACAGTATGTCCGACGCGCGCATTGTGCCTTTGACCGTAGTAGAATTCGCGGAAAACCCGGTGTACCTCGATTCCGTGTATACGATCGATGGCAAGAAGATCGGGTATTTCGTTTATAACTTTTTCGCGCCGGATAAAGGCGACGACAGTTTCGCCTACGACAACCAGGTAGACGCAGTATTTGGCCGCATGAAAGCCGCCGGTGTGCAGCATTTCATTCTTGACCTGCGCTACAACCCCGGCGGAGATGGCCGTTCTACCATCAACATCGGCAGTAACCTCGTAAAAGGCGCCGCGGCCGGCGACGAATTCTTCCACCGCAAATTCAACACCGCGTTCGAAGCCGCGCTCAAAGCGGAATACGGCGCAGATTACCCGATCAGCAAATTCACGGCCGAAGCGAACAACATCGGCAACCAGCTCACCGATCTGATCATCCTGACCTCTTCCGGAACGGCTTCCGCGAGTGAGTTGGTCATCAACGGGCTGCGCCCATATATGAACGTTTACCTCATCGGCGATACCACCGAAGGTAAAAACCTCGGTTCTTTCTCGATCTACGAGGAAAACGACGCGCGCAACAAATGGGGCATGCAGCCGATCGTGTCGCAGACGTTCAATAAACTCAACCAGAGCGATTATTCCGGCGGCTTCGCGCCTAACGAAAAATACCAGGAAACCCTTCATCTCGGCGTACTCGGCAGCATCGAAGAGCCCATGCTCGCCAAAGCGCTGACCCGCATCCTTGGCCACGCGCCCGCAGCCCGGAAAGCCGCGCCCGCAGGCAGCCGCACCATGATGAATAAAATCGGCACCAGCCGGAGCTTCAAAGCATACAGCGGCCGGATGACGGATCAGTTCCCCCGGTAATTCAATACTTTTTCCCATAAAAAAGGCGCCTCACCGGGCGCCTTTTTCAATTTATTTATCCATCTGCCGGACCACTTCCAGCACGGTGTTCGCCGCCTGGTAAAAGAAGGAAGGCTGGATGCGTGAAAACTCGTCGCTGGGCCGGTGGTAATCTGGATGATCCTCTACTCCAAAATAAATAAAAGGAATCTTTCGGGCATGGAACGCGCCCTGGTCGCTTTGCGACGTCCAGTCCTGGCTGCCGCTTCCGGGATTATCGTGCCCGGTGAGTAGTTTAATGCTCGAAGTGGCGGCGGCAGCGGTGATATAAGGTTTGAGTTGGGGATAATGGAAAGTACCGCAGGCGTAAAGTTCGTTTTTATCATTGCGGCTCACCATGTCAAGGTTGATATTGGCAACGATTTTCCCGATCGGCACGGGCGGGCGGGCCACGAATGCCCTCGCGCCCTGGAGCCCCATCTCTTCCGCGTCGAACGCGGCGAAAATGAGCGTGTATTTCGGCGGGTGTTTAGCGAACCATGCGGCGATCCCGAGGATGGCGGCCACGCCGGAAGCGTTATCATCGGCCCCGTTGTAAATGCTGTCCGCAACGCCCTGCGCATGTCGCGTGCCCACGTGGTCGTAATGCGCGGAAATGACGATCACGCTGTCGGATGTGCCGGGGATGTAGCCGTACAGATTGGTGCCCATGATACGCTCCGTGCCATGGGTGAAATAGAACGATTGTTCGAAGGTGCCCGACATGGGTTGGATGCCGGCTTGTTTGAAGCGGTCGAGCAGGTAGAATTGCGCCAGCCGGTTGCCTTTGGAGCCCGTGAGCCGGCCCATGAACTTGTCGGCGCTGAGGGTTTCCACGTCTTTCAGCAACCACGCGGAATCCACTTGCGCGCTGGTGGCGCTTGCCACAAAGGCGCAACAGATCAGGGTCAGGATTTTCTTCATCTGGATCGCATTTTCCCAAATGTAGCGAATACCGGCTGCTAAATCCGGCAGCGGCATAAAAAAACCGGCCCCTGTCAGGAGCCGGCTGTATGTAAATAAATGACGTGTTATTGGAAGATATTGTACACCGCCCAGCTGCACACGTAAGCGAGGAGGGTCATGTACACGAACTGGATGATGGGATATTTCCAGCTTTTTGTTTCGCGCTTCACGATGGCGAGCGTACTCATGCACTGCATGGCAAAAGCGTAGAAGATCATGAGCGACAGCCCCGTGGCCAGGGTATACACCGGCCGCCCGTCGGACCATTTGGCAGCGGCCATTTTCTCCCGCAGCGTAGCGTCACTTTCTTCCGCGTCCACACTGTACAGCGTGGCCATCGTACCCACAAACACCTCGCGGGCGGCGAAGGAAGTAATCAACGCGATACCGATTTTCCAGTCGTAACCCAGGGGTTTTACCACCGGCTCGATAGCGTGGCCTACAATACCGGCGTAACTGTTGGCCAGTTTGGCGGATTGCATTTCACGGTCGAGCTGCGTAAGCGTTTCTTCGTCCGTAACAGCCGCCATTTGCGTTTCGTACTGCTGGTGGACGGCTTCCATTCGGTTAGACGGGCCGTAGGAAGCGAGGAACCACAGTATGATCGAAATCACCATGATCACCTTACCGGCGTCCGTGATAAATATCTTCGATTTTTCTACCATCGTGGTACCAACGTTTTTCCAGCGGGGTGCGCGGTAAACGGGCAATTCCATGATGAAGTAGCTTTTTTCCCTGATCTTGATGAACAGTTTCATCACCGCGGCCACGATAAATGCCATCACAAAACCAAGCAGGTACAACACCATCATGGCGAGCCCCTGCAAATTGAATACGCCGAAGACCGGAGTGTCCGGCACCACCAGGGCGATCATGATGGTATAAACGGGCAGCCTGGCGGAGCAGCTCATCAGCGGCGTGATCATAATGGTAATAAGGCGCTCTTTCCGGTTTTCGATGTTCCTCGCCGCCATGATGGCGGGCACAGCGCAGGCTACACCGGAAATCAAAGGCATCACTGATTTCCCGTTCAGGCCCACCTGCCGCATGAGACGGTCGGTGAGGAAGGAAATGCGCGCCATATATCCCGTATCTTCCAGGATAGTGATCAACCCGAAGAGAATGGCGATCTGGGGAATGAAGATGACGATCCCCCCGATACCGGCGATAATACCGTTCACCAGTAGGTCGGTCCAGCTGTTGTCGGGCAGCACTTCCGATACCCAGCCGCCTAACGACCCGAATACGCCGTCGATCAGGTCCATCGGGTAGGAGGCGAGCCAGAAAATGCTTTGGAACATGAGGAAAAGAACGCCCAGCAAGATGACATATCCCCAGACGCGGTGCAGGAGGATATTGTCGATCCGTTCCGTCTGTAGCTGCTGCTGCAGGGGATCGGTTTCCACCACCGTTCCATTCATGATATGCTTGATGCGGGCGTAACGCTGCATGATCTCGTCGGCCTGCACTTTGGTCTTATTGAAATTTTGCGCTTTCAGTAATTCACGGATGTCGTGCTGCTTGTTTGCAGGGATGAAAGGCAGCTCCTCGTGGTTGGCTGCGACGTGTAGCGCGGCATAATCGCTCGACACGGGGAAGATCGCCTTCACGCCGTCAATCACCGCGGGCGCGAGCTGACGGCTGTCGATGAACTCACGCGCGGGCGACTGGAATTTCTCCTGCGCGATCAGTTCTATATTCTTTTTTAACGGTTGAAGCCCTTTGTTCTTACGCGGATTGATAGCCACCACGGGCACGCCCAGCTCGCGTTCCAGCCCTGCCAAATCGACTTCGATGCCTTTTTTCTTGGCCAGGTCCATCATGGTAAGACCGATAATTACCGGCATTTTCAGATCAATGATCTGCGAGCAGAAGAGCAGGTTGCGTTTGAGATTGGAAGCGTCCGCGATGATGATAATCATATCCGGCCGGTCGGTCCCTTCGGGATGGAGGAGCACATCATACGTCACAAATTCGTCCGCGCTTTTCGGGTACAGGGAATATGTGCCGGGCAGGTCGATGATATTCGCCTCAAGCGTCGGCGAGATGCGGGCGCTGCCGGTTTTCTTGTCTACCGTAACGCCGGGGAAGTTGCCTACTTTCTGATTTAATCCTGTCAGCGCATTAAAGAGCGAGCTTTTGCCGCTGTTCGGATTGCCGACCAGCGCAATATTGATTGGTGCCTTCATCCTTATCTGTTCCTCCGGTGGTTTTTTGAATATGCAAAATTAGCAATTAATCAGGGAGGGAAATGATCGGATCGGGAAAAAAGGAGGAGCGGCGGCCCGATTTACGGGGAATCTCCCGCAAAACCCCGCGGAAATGAAAAAGCCGCGGTGAATACCGCGGCTCCTCAGGTTTTAGAAACTAAACTTATTGTGACGAATTGCTATATATTAAGAATAGGCTACCGGTGTGTTGAACAGGAAACCGACGAACGGTCGGCTTGCCGTGGCTTTGGGTTCCGCTGCCGCAGGAACGGTGTCCGTTTTGGCGGGAGCGGGGTTTTCCCTGTCGGGGCCCCGGTAGCGGTAGTTGCGATCGAGCGAGTCGCGCTGGTGGCGTTCTGAACCCGGTGCGGGCGGCAGATCTCGTCTTTCCCAATCACCGTTATCGTTCATTTTCAATTCCATGCGATCATGTTCATCCCAGTTATGCCCTTCATCCCACCAGCGGCCCCGGCGGTAGCCGTCGAAGTGGAAATGGTTGCGTGCTTCCCGGTCCACGATCACCTCTTTGCCGGCCGGTACATAAATCGTGAGATACACACGCTGCAGCCGGTATTTGGAATCGCGCGGGATGGAGAAACCGCTGGGCAGGAAAATCACCGAATCACGCTGGCTGATCTGGAACTGGATCTGGCGGGCCAGGTCGCGGGCTTCAGCGCTGGAGCGGCCCCTCGACTTCTTGCCCATCATGATGCTGAACTTATCGTCCAGGCTCTTTTCCATATTGATGACGATGTGCCCTATCACGATGGTATCTTCCGAGATCCGTACATGGTCGTCGAACATCGGGTGGTCATCGATATCCAGCATTTCGTCGGCCGTTGAAATGATGAGCCGGCCGGTGGAGGGCTGCTGGATGGTGAGCTGTTCCCGTACGCCGTTTTCAGTTGAGAAGTCGCGGGAAACGGATACGGCCAGGGCGATGGCGAGCACGATACCGAGGATCCAGAAGAACCCGAGCGTCATGCCGGCGTATTTATTCGGCATCCGGTTGCCGGTGATTTTGCGCACCAGAAAGAGTATGAGCGAAAGGATGGGAACGCCTATCAGCAGGGCAAGGGCAGGCCAGAAGAGCATCGACTGGGTACCTTCTGCGAAGATGAGGTCTTTGATCGGCACCAGGACCGCGGAAAAGGAGGCAGCGGCGATCAGACCCACTACCATCACGAAGAGCAGAACAAATCCGAAGAAGAGGAAGAACCCTTTGGCAATCCACACGATGGCGTTGCCCAGTCCCCGGAAGAAAGACTCTATTGCAGATCCGGCATCTCTACCGAACTGTTTCCCGCGGCCCGCGGAAAAATTTCGCACATCCTCCCCCATACCTTCCATGCGGGCGCGGATCTGGTTCATTTCTTCCTGAACGGTTGCTTTGATATTATTTACGTCTACGCGTTCCCCCCGCATTTCCAGTTTTTCCGCCGCGGAATCTGCTTCAGGCGTGGCAAACCAGAGGATGAGGTACACGAGGATACCGCCGCCCCAGAAGAGGGCTGTGATCACGAAAAGGATGCGCAGGATCACGGGATCGATGCGGAAGTAAGCAGCCAGGCCGGAGCACACGCCGCCGATTACCTTATTATCCCCGTCGCGGTAAAAGCGTTTACGCGGACGAACATACGAAGGATCGAAAGCGTATTGCTGTTGTTGTTGCTGGGATTGGGAATTATTGGCGTTGTTGCCGGCGGGTTGTTCGTCGCCGAATTGTTCGGGCGTGCCCATGGCGGCTTTGATCTCGTTGACGTCTACATCGGTGATACAGTGTGCGCCCTTTTTAATCTTATCCTGGAAGATTTCCGCGATGCGGCTTTCAATATCGCTCACGATCTCGTCGGCGCCCTCTTCCTGCGAGAAATATCGCTTGAGGCTGTCCAGATACTGCCTGAGCAGCTCGTATGCCGAATCCTCGATGGGAATCAGGCGGCTGGAGAGGTTTATGTTGATAATCTTTTTCATCTCTGAATCTTGGTTTTTAGGTTTTGGATGGGTATTTATTGATGAGATTCCGATTGCTGGGTGAGTTGGTGAACAGCGTTGGCGAGTTCGTTCCAGGTGGCCTCCAGGACTTTGTAAAAGGATTCACCTTTATCCGTCATGGAGAAGTATTTGCGCGGGGGGCCCGAACTGCTTTCTACCCAGCGGTAGGTGAGGAACTCCGCGTTCTTGAGGCGTGTCAGAAGCGGATATAAAGTCCCTTCCAGGATATCCAGCTTCGCTTCTTTCATTTTTTCAATAATGTCTGAAGGGTAAGCCTCGCCTTGCTTGATGATGGAAAGGATGCAGAACTCGAGCACCCCTTTTCTCATCTGTGATTGTGTGTTATCTATATTCATGGCAAGTGAGCTTTTTTTATTTTGGGCTGATTCTTTCAGCTTGACAATTCAAAGATACAAACAATTTACTACTATGCAATACACAATACCCTTTAATGCAAAATAACTTGTTTAGAATGTTACCGGCAAAATGCCGATAATGCCGTTGGTATTGAGTTTGGGGAGAAAGAAGGGAGTAGGATTGCGACGATTGAATTGTGATGAGCGGTAAATGGGAATGATGGGCTTTCTGGTAGTTATTTAATTGTAATCACCGGATTTATAACGGCTTAAGGGTTATTTAACATTTTTTTGACCGGGAAAAATATGATTTATGGATTTGGGGGGTTACTTTTGCTCAACAAGAAAGTGTGTAATTTACAATTGATGAAAAAGCTAATCAGTATTTTCCTTTTCGGCCTGATGTGCATTCAGGTGCTTCCTATCAAGGAAGTAGGGAAATTGCTGTTTAATAATCAGATTGTAGAAGAGCATGTGGAAGGGAACTGCAGCGCGAAAGGCATCAAGCTTTCGCCGAGCGATCTCAACTGCCATAAATATGGTGAGGAAGAGACCGAGATGAACCCGGCCCTGTTTCTGAAAACACTTACTTATCGTTTAATGGAAGATATTCCTGCCGGTCCTGTGCAGGAAATCCAAACCCCTCCTCCGAACGTGCTTGCTTAATAGCCGTTCGCGCCACCCCGCTCCGGGGCCTGGCGCATTGACTTTTCATTTTTAATCTATTACTCTCTACGGAAGACGCATTGCAAAGCCGGTCCTGAGGCTGTTTCGATGTTCCCGTTCATGAGCTGCTCCGCGGGCGGCTAATGCACGGCGATGATCGCGACGGGCCCGATGTGCTGGCGACAAACGTTCCGGCATGGCCTTTAACGACTGCAGGCCAGCCAGTACGCGCGATGCCGGGTTTCCGAATAAAAACAAGCTAAATGAGCAAGCAAATTAGTGCTACGTCCAATATCAAAGGCGACCTCTCTGCGGGTCTGGTGGTATTTCTCATTGCGGTACCCCTCTGCCTCGGCATTGCCCTGGCTTCAGGCGCGCCTTTATTCTCCGGCCTGATCGCCGGCATCGTTGGCGGTATCGTGGTAGGGTTCTTCAGCGGTTCCAACCTAAGCGTGAGCGGCCCCGCCGCAGGCCTCACCGCCATCGTCCTCACCGCGATCGGCAAGCTCGGCGCATTTGAAGCGTTTCTCATGGCAGTTGTACTGGCTGGCGCCTTCCAGCTGCTGCTCGGGTTCATCCGCGCAGGGGTTATCGCCAATTATTTTCCATCCAATGTTATTACCGGGATGCTCACTGCCATCGGTATCATCATTGTCTTAAAACAGATCCCCCATGCCTTCGGATACGACCAGCATGCAGAAGGGGAACTTGCATTCATCCAACACGATGGGGAGAACACTTTCACCTCCATCCTGAGCACCATTAATCATATACAGCTGGGCGCCGTGATCATCACCGCGATCTCCATCCTGATCCTGCTGTATTGGCAGAAGGTTCCGAAACTGAAAGCCATCCCGGCACCGCTTGTTGCCGTTCTCGCCGGTATCGGTCTCAATGCCCTTTTTATCTCAACCGGCTCCACCCTGGCCCTCGAGCAAAGCCACCTGGTAACGCTCCCCGTCGCAGATTCCATCAGCGACTTCGCCGGCCAGTTCACACTGCCCGATTTCAGCAAAGTTTTCTCCACCGACGTTATCACCGTTGCGATCACCATCGCCGTGGTAGCATCGATCGAGACTTTGCTGAACCTCGAGGCAACCGACAAGCTCGACCCGCTGAAACGCTACTCCGATCCCAACCGCGAACTCCGCGCGCAAGGTATCGGCAATATGCTAAGCGGCCTCATCGGCGGCCTGCCCGTAACATCGGTGATCGTTCGTTCCTCCGCCAACATCAACGCTGGCGGCCGGACCAAAATGTCGACCATCTCCCACGGTATCCTGCTGTTGGTGTGCGCAGCGCTTATCCCCACTATGCTGAACCTCATCCCGCTCTCAACCCTAGCGGCTGTACTGCTGGTGACTGGCTACAAGCTATGCAAGCCTACCATATTCAAACAAATGTTCGCGAAAGGAAAATACCAGTGGATCCCTTTCGTGGTGACCGTGGTGGTGATCGTGCTTACCGACCTGCTCATGGGCGTGGCCATCGGTCTGGGTGTAAGCGTGCTGTTCCTGCTCTGGGGCAACATGAAAACACCGTATATGTTCCGCAAGGAGCGTTACCGCACCGGCGACATGTTCGTCCTTGATCTTTCCCAGGAAGTGTCTTTCCTCAACAAAGCCAATATCCTGCTCACGCTCGATAAAATGCCGGAAAACAGCACCGTGATCATTGACGCGGCACAAACCGTGTACATCGATCAGGACGTGCTCGACATTATCCGCGAGTTCACGCAGATCAAGGCGCCGCAGAAACAAATTAAAGTCGTGTTGCGTGGTTTTAAGGACGCGTATAAAATCAACAACACCGACCATCTCTTCCTGAACGGAGAGAAAGAATCACCAGTTGTGGTGCCAAACTCACAAGGCACCCACAAGGAATTGTTAAAAGAATTATCAGTCAATTAAAAACATTGGAAAATGAGAACACACAACAAACTCTCCCAAAGCAACACTACGCCTGAAATGGCACTGGAAATACTTAAAGAAGGGAACGCAAGGTTCGTGAACAACCTGCGTATCAACCGCAACCTGCTGGGCATGGTGAACGACACAAAAGAAGGCCAGTGGCCCGTTGCCGCCATCGTAAGCTGCATGGACTCCCGGACTTCCGCCGAACTGATCTTCGACCAGGGCCTGGGTGATATCTTCAGCATCCGCCTCGCCGGCGCCGTGATCAGCGACAACGTGCTGGGCAGCCTCGAATACGCCTGCAAGGTAGCCGGCTCCAAATTCATCGTGGTACTGGGGCACACCCATTGCGGGGCCATCAAAGGCGCATGCGATCACGTGGAAATGGGCAACCTCACCGGCCTGCTCGGCAAAATCCGCCCCGCCGTTTTCCAGGAAAAAACCATCACCGAAAACAGGAATTCCAAAAACCACGATTTCGTGGAAGCAGTTACCAATATCCACACCGACCGCTCGGTGCAGGCTATTCTTGAACAAAGCATCATTCTCGCAGAGATGATCGATAACGGGGAAGTAGGCATCATCGGAGCCATGTATGATGTCGAAACAGGTGTCGTAACTTTCCATGAGCATACCCTGCGGATCGGACGACCGCTGGAAGTAGCCGGGGAAACCGCCTGACCCCTGAAAAGTCAAAAGCTGGAAGAGCAGTCGCTTCCGGCTTTTTTTATGCAATAAAGTGAAGGGATTTTTCCTACATGAATTTATCGCCTTTGTGGCGCTTCACTTCGGCTACGTATTCCTTGATCTGTTGTTCGTTTTGTTTTTTGCAGATGAGCAGCACGTCGGTCGTGTCGATCACAATCATGTCATCCAGTCCCTGCAGCAGCACAAGTTTGTCGTTCGGCGCTTTCACCATGCACTTCGTGGCGTCGATCACCATCACGTTTTTCCCCTGAACGGCGTTGCCGAGGTAATCCTTTTCCAGGTTCTCGTAAGCCGAAGCCCAGGTGCCGAGGTCGCTCCAGCCGAAGTTGGAAGGGATCACGTACACGTTGTCGGCCTTTTCCATAATACCGTAGTCGATGGAAATATTGGTGCACTGCGAGTAGATGCGTTCGATGGTTTCTTTTTCGGCCGGGGTATTGAGTGCTGCGTTGGATTGCACGAACAACTCATCCATTTCCGGCAGGTAAGTGGCCAGCGCCTGGACGATGGATTTGGCGTTCCACACGAAAATACCGGCGTTCCAAAGGAAGTCGCCGCTTTTCAGGAAGGTTTTGGCCAATTCCAGGTTTGGCTTTTCGGTGAAGGTTTTCACCTTGTACACGTTATCCGCTACCTGTTCGGTTTCGTACTGGATATAACCGTAACCGGTATCCGGCCGGGTAGGTTTGATACCAAGTGTGAGGAGGGCCGAATGTTTCTGCGCGAACAGCAGGGCGTTCAGGCAAGTGGTGGTGAAAGACGTGGCGTCCATGATAAGATGGTCCGCAGGGGCGCAGATCATGCTGGCCTTGGGATCTTTCTTGTGGATTTTGTGGGAAATATACGCCACACAAGGTGCGGTGTTTTTCCGCGACGGCTCGCTCACGATGTTATCTGTGGGCAGGTTGGGCAGTTGCTTGGCCACGGTGTCGGCATAATGATGATGCGTCACCACGTAAATATTCTCTTCGGGAATGAACTGCGTGAACCTTTCGTAGGTCCATTGCAGGAGGGTTTTGCCAGTATTCAGGATATCCAGGAATTGTTTTGGATAGTCTGTACGGCTATAGGGCCAGAAGCGGCTGCCGATTCCGCCGGCCATAATGGCCACGTAAAAGTGATTATTCAACGGTGTCATCGCTCAGATAATTCCTTCTCGGATTAAGTCGTGTAAATGTATAATTCCATGATACTGATCACCTTTCATGACCAGTAATTGGGTGATGTCATTATTCCTCATCATGTCGAGCGCGTTAACGGCGAGCTCGTCGGCCCCGATTGTTTTCGGGTTACTGCTCATGATGTCAGCCGCGGAAACGCCGGCGGCATTCATATTCTTTTCCAGCATCCGGCGCAGGTCGCCGTCTGTAATGATGCCGCGGAGCCGGCCCTGATCGTCCACCACGCCGGTCACGCCGAGCATTTTGGACGAGATTTCCACGATCACTTCGCGGAGGCTGCTTCCAAGGCTTACTTTCGGCACCTGGTGCAGGCGGCTGAGGTCGCCTACCTTGAGATAGAGCTTCTTACCGAGGGTGCCGCCCGGGTGGAACCGTGCGAAATCTTCGGCGGTAAAGCCTTTCATCTCAATAAGACAAACGGCGAGGGCATCGCCCATGACCATCTGAGCCGTGGTGCTGGAAGTAGGGGCCAGGTTATTGGGGCAAGCTTCCTGCGGTACATATGTATTCAGCACAAAATGTGCCGATTGTGCCAGGTAAGAGTCAGATTTCCCCACAATCGCCACCAGCTTGTTGCCAAGGTTGCGGACAAGCGGTACCAGCACCTTAATCTCCGGGGACTCGCCGCTTTTAGAAATACAAACCACCACGTCGTCAGGAGTAATCATCCCCAGATCGCCGTGGATCGCGTCGGCCGCATGCATGAACAACGCCGGCGTACCTGTGGAATTGAACGTAGCCACGATCTTCTGGGCGATTATGGCGCTCTTGCCGATACCCGTAATCACCACACGCCCCGTACAGGCCGCCATCAGCTCCACCACACGCTCAAAATCGGCATTGATGTACTGTTCCAGGCTCCCGATCGCCGAAGATTCCAGCCTGATCGTCCTGATTCCCGTTTCCCGGATATTTACCGAAGTCTTCTGTTTCATGCGACAAACACAAATTTATCAATTTTTAGCCAAGGTTCCCGATCCTGTAAATTATCATTGACAACACGGGGTTTTTTAAGTAATTTCGTGTCCCCCAAAATTATATATCAATAATATTTCATCTATCGGCGGCGTTTATACCGCTGCATTTTACACGGATCTAAAACAAATGTGATGGCTGTTGCAAAGGTAAGTTTGTTGGATGCATTACACGAACATTTTGGGTTTGATTCTTTCAAAGGGAATCAGGAAAAGATTATTAAAAGCATACTTTCCGGAAAAGATACATTTGTGATCATGCCAACCGGCGGCGGCAAATCGCTTTGCTACCAACTGCCGGCCCTGATGAGCCCCGGAGTAGCGCTCATTGTAAGCCCGCTGATCGCGCTGATGAAAAACCAGGTGGACCTGGTCCGTTCCTACAGCAGCAAAGACAATGTGGCCCACTTCCTGAACTCGACCCTGACGAAAGCGCAAATCAAGAAAGTTCGTACAGACCTGCAGACCGGCAAAACAAAAATGCTCTACGTTGCGCCCGAAACGCTGACGAAACAGGAAAATATCGACTTCTTCCGGGAGCTGGAGATTTCCTTCATCGCCGTGGACGAGGCGCACTGTATCTCCGAATGGGGGCACGACTTCCGTCCGGAATACCGCCGGCTGAAAGAAATGATCGATATGATCAGCCCCAATCTGCCCATCATCGCCCTCACCGCTACGGCTACACCCAAAGTACAGAGCGATATCGTGAAGAACCTGGAGCTGCGCGCCCCCGAAGTCTTCATGTCCTCCTTTAACCGCCCGAATCTCTATTATGAGATCCGCCCCAAGCGTAAAAAGGAGCAGACCATCAAGGAAATCGTCAAGTTCATTCACCTCCATAAAGGCAAATCCGGCATCATCTACACCCTCAACCGTAAAACCACGGAAGAGCTGGCCGATATGCTCGTGGCCAACGGCATCAAGGCCGTAGCCTACCATGCCGGCCTCGACGCCACCACCCGCGCCCAGCGCCAGGATATGTTCCTCCACGAGGAAGTGGAAGTGATCGTGGCCACCATCGCTTTCGGAATGGGGATCGACAAGCCCGATGTGCGCTTCGTTATCCACTACAACATTCCCAAATCGCTGGAAAACTATTACCAGGAAACCGGTCGCGCCGGTCGCGACGGGCTGGAAGGTAACTGTATCTGCTTCTATTCTTACCAGGATGTGCAGAAACTCGAACACCTCATGCGCGACAAGCCGCTGTCGGAACGGGAAATGGGCGCCCAGCTCATCAACGAAACCGTAGCCTACGCCGAAAGCGCCGTGTGTCGCCGCAAAGTGATCCTGCATTACTTCGGCGAAAAATATGAAACCGAAGATTGCGGCAAATGTGATAACTGCCGTAATCCAAAAGAGAAAATCGAAGTCAAAAACCGCGTTGTGATCGCCCTCAAAGCCATTTCGGCCCTCGAGGAGCGCTTCGGCTCGGATTATGTCGTGAATATCATCACCGGTAAATCCAATCCCCAGATCACCACGTTCCGACACGATAAGCTGGATGTGTTCGGGGAAGGGAAGGAGTTCGACGCCCACTTCTGGAATTCGCTCCTGCGCCAGATGATGCTCGAAGGGCTCATCGAAAAAGACATCGAAGAATACGGCCTGCTGAAGATTACCGAAAAAGGCCGGAAGTTCATGAAGAAGCCTTACCTCATTCATGTGGCGCTCAACCACCAGTTTGAAGAGGAAGTGGCGGAAGAAGAGGAAATGGCAGCCCAGGAAGCACAGCCTACCGCGGATCCTGTGCTTTTCGAAATGCTGAAAGACCTTCGCAAAAAAGTCGCGAAAGAAAAGAACCTGCCGCCGTTCGTCATCTTCCTCGAAACTTCGCTGGAAGATATGGCCACGCAATTCCCCACCACCACCCAGGAGCTGGAAAAGATCCAGGGTGTGAGCAAGGGCAAGGCTATCCGATACGGGAAGCAGTTCATCGACGTGATCTCCAAATTCGTGGAGGAAAACGACATCGTGAAGCCCGACGACTTCGTGCTGAAATCCGTTGTCAACAAAAGTGGCCTGAAGGTGTTCATCATTCAGAACATCGACAAGAAAATGCCGCTCGAAACCATTGCCCGCAATAAGGAACTGTCGTATTCCCAACTGCTCGACGAGATGGAAACCATCGTAGCCAGCGGCACCAAGCTGAACCTGGACTACTGCATCGACGAGGAGCTGGACGATTACGCGCAGGACGAGATACTGGAATATTTCAAAGGCTGCGAAACATCGAGCCTGGCGTTGGCGAAAGAAGAGCTGGAAGAGGGCAATTACTCGATTGAACAGTTGAAATTAATGCGTATCAAGTTTTTGGTGGTTTATGGCAATTAATGATGTTAAAAGAGAGATAGCCGGCGTCCGCGGGCAAATCGTGCATCACCCATTGTACGGGCATTTGCAGTCGGTCGAAGACGTCCGCCGGTTCATGGAGCACCATGTGTTTGCCGTATGGGATTTCATGAGTTTGTTAAAAGGCCTGCAGCGCGCGCTAACCTGCGTGACGACGCCCTGGGTGCCGGTGGGCACGGCGGAAACAAGATTCCTCATCAACGAGATCGTAACGGGGGAAGAGAGTGATGTGGATGCTACGGGCACGATGCACTGCAGCCACTTCGAGCTGTATATACTGGCGATGGAGCAGGCCGGAGCGGATACGCGCAGGATCAACAACTTGCTGGCAGGGATCCGCGGCGGGCAGCCGTTGGACGCTTTACTGGAGGGATTTCCGCCGTCGGTGAAAGGGTTTCTTGAGTTTACATTCGAAGTGATCGCAACGGGCAAGCCGCATATCATGGCGGCGGTTTTTACTTTCGGAAGGGAAGATCTTATTCCCGATATGTTCTACGCGCTTGTTAAAGATCTCAACGAGCAGTTCCCCGGTAAATTTGACATTTTCATCTATTACCTCGAACGCCATATCGAAGTAGACGGCGATCATCATAGCAAACTCGCGGAAAAAATGGTGGAAGAATTGTGTGGGAATGATGCGGACAAATGGGCTGAAAGTGCCGCCTATGCTACGAAAGCGCTGGAGTGGAGAAATAATCTCTGGAACGGAATTATCACAAAAGCAGAAATTTTCGAATAATGTTTTGGAGATTTCAATAATTGTCCTACTTTTGCATTCCCCTTTAACGACGGGGTGCCTTGGTGCGGTAGCTCAGTTGGTAGAGCAATGGACTGAAAATCCATGTGTCGCCGGTTCGATCCCGGCCCACACCACGAAAAAAAGAGATCATCGGAAGATGGTCTCTTTTTTTGTTTATTGCGTTTTAACGAACGATTCAACAGCAATAGCAATGTCGAGTTTGATAAGCTCCCAGTCCTTCCCTTTCAGGCATATCGGAGTCAGATCGTCATCTGCATTTTGGAAATTACTCAACCCCTCGCAGACAGCATTCACATGATGACCAAAGGGATAACGCTCACCATGCAACTGAATCATTTTTTCCATTTTACAAAAGATAAGCAAATTTGCTTTCATAACATTCCTTCAAATGGTGGGCTTAATCGCCGCAAAATATGTGGAGATTAAGTCCTTTATTCTCCGCATACTCATTTCTAAGTATTGCCCTCGCTCCGGGGATTTCGCATCTTTGTCCTTCGGTACACCTTGCTTGCCTCTGCCTCATTGGCGAGGATCATTCTTCCATCAAATCATTCTCCGGCCTATGATCGCTTTCCACCGGCTACTTTTTTCGGGAACTCTTGTCTGTATTTTCCTGCTGAACGGCGCCCGCGCGCAAGACATTCCGCTTTCTCGGAAGGGATTCGTGGATGTATATTACTGTTATGTGAAATCGTCTGTCGCCCCGGCAGATAAATCTTTCACGATGAAATTCGGCGACCCGGACAACCGGCATTACGGCCTCCCCGACCGAGACGCCCTCTCCAACGCATCAACCGTTGTGCTGAGGTTCCGCGCCTGGACCATCCTCGGCGAACTCGTTACCCATCCAACGCTTTACTGGACCATCAACAAGCAATTCCTTCACGGCCGGAAGCACCGCGTGGAATACGCCAAAATCTCCAAATACCCGGATCTCGTCAAACGGTATGAAGCGATCCGCCCTTCCGCCCTCAGGGCCATCGTGGGAATGGGGCTCAACCCGGCCGACACCTATGCCGGCGGCGCCTATGCCTGGTTTAAAGTTTCCGATAACGATGTGCTGATCTATCCTTCCGGAAAATCCCCCATGACGTTCCCCACCGCCCCGCTCAACGCAGGGGAGGGAATGATCGCCCGGTCGGAGGAGGCTCCCTCGGGCCAGTGGTCATTCGTCAGCAACTTCGCCGACTTCAAACCCGTCGAAAAACCCGCCGAATACTGCTCCCCGCTCCGACAGGCCACCTCCGCCGGCGATCATGCCATGATCCGTGTTGGGGAAGGTCAAGCACGCAAAAACGGTACATCCCGCGATCAGAACATCTGGCTGGAACTCAAATGGCCGCTCGATGCCATCGATAATATCCACGACTTGTTCCTGCAATACGAAAACGGCGTTCCTCCTTCGCCGCTCGAAGAAGCGGATAGCACCCTGGCCGCCGAAAGCCCCCGCGCCTACAACGGCCCGGGCGAATGGAGCGAAGCCTACGAAGACGACCTGAAAGGCGTTACCGCTTTCGGCGACGGGAACGTCTACGGCCTCAAAGCCAACGGCCGCACCATCGCCACTTTCAGTAGGAAAGTATACGCCAACATCCAGGGCTTCAATAACGGCGGCAAGTTCTTCGCGCTCATCGCGCGGGAAAGCGCTACCCAAAAATACCCGAACTACCTCATCAACAAAAGAGGTGTGAAGCAAACCATCAACGGCCATTCGGAATTCCAATCGGTGCAGCAGCTGGAAGACGGAACCATCGCGGCAGACGCACTGCTGTCTCCCGGCGAATTCCAGAAAAAGATCGCAGTGCGCACATTTGGCGGCGGTCAGCCGCAAGGCATTTTCAACACCCTGGCCGAAGCCCGCAACGTGATTGAGAACTATGATCCGGGACAGGGCACTTTCTACGGTTCGGAAAGGGATTATTCGGTGGACAAGGTGCAGCGCATCATTCTTTCGCCGGAAATGACCGTTCTCTCTTCAAAAACCATGTGGAAAATCCGTTAACCGACTATCATCATGAAGAAAATATATCTCTCCGCCGCCCTTCTTCTCACCATGACATCCGTTTCCGCGCAATCCGCGCGCGAGCTTTTCGACGCGGCGAAAACCGCTTATGAAAACGGCAGGTTCAATGAATCCATCCGGCTCATCCGGCAGTGCGAGCAATTGTTGGGGCGCAGCAATCCGAAAATAGAATCGCTGAAAACGCATGTCTATTATTCCACCAGCGACTGGAGCAACGCATACCTCGCCGCCAGCCGCTATTTCAACATGGCGCCCGCTTCCAACGCGGGGTCCGTGGCGCATAAGGAACTGGAAACGATCCGGCAGGAAGTAACCGGGAAGATGAAATCGCTCCACAAAGACCATTTCAAAACCATCGACGACAAACGGATGGAACAGGCGAATAAAGTGACCGCTTTGCAAGATGCTTCCGCCAACACGAAGTCCACATCCATCCGCAACCGTTCCGAGAAAAGATTGAAATCCATTTACCTCGCGTCGAGCGATGCCGCGGTGCTGAAGGAATACACCGATATGTTCGGGCAATCCGGCGACAACAAAGTGTTTGAAGAGAAAAAAGTATACCTCCGCCACATCGTTCTCGGCGACAAATTTCTCGAAGAAAAGAATTACCGGAAAGCGCTGGATCATTACGAATCCGGCTATCAATTCATCAAATCCGATACCCTCGCCCTGCGTATCGCCAAAACGAAAGAGGAATTCCTGTACCGAACCGCCGAAAAATCCAACAACCTCGAAGATTACCTGGCTTACGCGGAGAAATATCCCTCCGGCCGGTATGCGCATTGGGTGCATACCACGCTGGTCCGTTATTACAAAGAGGAAACCGAAGGTTATTTCAAGAAGAAATCTTACCCCGAAATCGCCACCAACCTCACGGAAGGCAGCAAATACCTCAAACACTGCAGCCGCGAGATGAAGGAAAAGTATTATGCAACCCTGCTGGCTGCCGCCAACCTGTTGGAAAACGACCGGAAAGCCATCCGGAAAGACGTGATCCGTTGCCGGGAAGTGATCACCTATTACACTTATTACCAGGCGTACAAACCCACCGTAGTCATGGAAAAAAAGATAAACGAGCTGAAGGCTTCACGGAAAAAGTGGCATAAGGAATAATTTCCGCTCGTCCCTCCTTCAAACGTTGTAAACGGGCTTTCCGGGGTTAATTGTGGATGGCGGGTTGGAATCCCCCGCAGGGATGCCTATTTTTAGGCAACAGGGTATTTCCCTGCTCGAATTCCACAGTCAATCAGTCATTTATGATAGATAAGCGTTTCCCTGCCCGGGGAATTTTGTTGTTAAGCTGTCTCTTCCTGCTCAACGCCTGCGCTACCCAGCGCGGTACGCAAGGCAATGTTAACTGGAAACAGAAGAAAGTCCTGGTGTTCACCAAAAACGGAAAAGGGTTTGTCCATGACAACATCCCCGAAGCCTCAACCGCATTCAAAAAGATGGGCGCCGACCATGGTTTTGCCGTAGACGTGACAGACGATGCGGCCGTATTTTCCGAATCCAACCTCGCCCGTTACGATGCGCTTGTTTTCACTTCCACCAACAACGATGTTTTCGACACCGACGCGCAGAAAGTTGCGCTCATGCGATATATCCAGTCGGGCGGCGGGTTCATGGGCGTGCATTCCGCGATCGGTACGGAACGGAAATGGGATTGGTTTAAACGGATGATCGGCGGCACCTTCGCCTGGCATGCCAAATATCAAAAGTTCCGTCTCGTCGTAACCGACCCTTCGCACCCTTCGCTGAAAGATGTCCCGAAAGTATGGGAGCGGGAAGACGAATGTTATTTTTCGAAAGAAATGTACGCCGGCATCCATACCCTGTTGGCCCATGACGTTTCCAGCCTGACGGACGTTAACGACACGGTGTTGCTCCGCAACCAGGGTTCGTATGGTAATTATTATCCCGCCGCCTGGTACCAGCACTTCGATGGCGGTTTTGTTTGGTTTACTTCGCTGGGGCACCGGAAGTCCGATTATTCCGATCCCGTTTTCGTGAATCACCTTTACCAGGGGCTTCACTGGCTCGTAGGCCACACCGGCGCGAGAAACCCATCCAAAGCATATGCCACCACGCCCTCAACTCCCGTGGACTATCAACGTTAATATGATCAACATGCAACAATACCGTTACAGTTATTTTTTGGGCGCATCGCTGCTGATGGCAGCCTGCGGACCCGGCCAACCGAAAGAAGAGCAAGATATGGTTCACCTGATCACCCTCGCGCCCGGCCATTTTCACGCCGCGCTCGTTCAGAAAACGGCAACGCCCGGCATCGACAGCGTGGTGCACGTTTACGCCCCGCAAGGCCCCGAACTGGATGCACACCTCAATCTCATCAAACAGTATAACGAACGTGCCGACCAGCCGACCAGCTGGAAAGAAGAAGTATATACCGGCGGCGACTGGCTGGAGAAGATGAAATCCGACCGCAAAGGGTCTGTAGTCGTTCTCGCCGGCAACAACCACGACAAAACGCGCTACATCGATGCGGCGGTGCAGGCGGGGATGCATGTGTTGGCCGACAAGCCGATGGCCATCACCCAGGAAGATTTTGTTTCCCTGCGCAAGAGCTTCGCCGATGCCGACGCCGCCAAAGTGCTCCTGTACGATATTATGACGGAGCGTTCTGAGATTACCAACATCCTTCAGAAAGAGTTGCTCCGCGACGCTTCCGTTTTCGGGGAGATGCAACCCGGAACCCCGCAGCAGCCGGCCATCGAAATCGAAAGCATCCATCATTTCTATAAAATGGTGTCGGGCAAACCGCTCCGCCGCCCCACCTGGTTCTTCGACCCCTCGCAACAGGGCGATGCGCTCGTGGATGTGAACACGCACCTGGTAGACCTCACGCATTGGATGCTGTTCGATACCACCGAGCTCGACTACAAGCAAGACATTCAATTGACCAGCGCCGTGAAATGGAAAACGCCGCTCACGAAGTCGCAGTTCTCGACCATCACCGGCGCTGAAACGTTTCCGGAGTTTTTGTTGCCGTATGTAAAAGACACTGTGGCCGGCATTGCCGCTAATGGAACGGTGGATTACCAGGTGAAAGGATTCCATGTGCGGCTGTCCGCTTTGTGGAATTTCGAAGCGCCGGCCGGCGGGGGAGACACGCATTACGCCATTGCGCGCGGAAGCCGTTGCAACATCGTCATCCGCCAGGGTAAAGAAGAATCGTGGAAGCCTGAACTTTTTGTAGAGCCGGTTGCTGCGGATACGGCATTTACTTCCGCGTTGGAAGCTTCGGTGAAGCGCCTGTCCGCAAAGTATGCCGGGATTTCCGTGGAGCCCCAGGGCAAACGTTTCCGCATTTCCATTCCGCAGGAACTGAAAACGGGGCACGAGGCACATTTCGCTGAAGTGCTCCAACGTTATCTCGGCTTCCTGAAAGCCGGCGCGGTGCCTGCCTGGGAAGTGAAAAACATGATCGCGAAATATTACGTGACCACCGCCGGTCAGGCGATGGCTAAAGAGATCAATAAATAAAAGTCATGCACGATTTCGATCTGTCGGGTAAAAGAGCATTGATAACGGGCGGCGGCTCGGGCCTCGGGCTGGCCGTTGCCCGTACTTTCGCCGGGTACGGCGCCGACGTGATCATTGCCGGCAGGCGGGCCGATGTGCTTGAAGCCGCGGCCGTGGCCATCGGGGGAAATATCCGGACCATCGCCTGCGACCTTTCGCAGCTGGAAATGATTCCCGAGCTGGTGGATGGAATTGAATCCGCTTTCGGGCCGATAGACGTGCTCGTCAACAATGCGGGCATCCATCTGAAAAAAGACGCTCTCGAAGTGAGCGACGCGGAATTCGAATCCGTGCTGCGTACCAATCTCCAGGCCGTTTTCGCATTATCACGGGAAGTGGCGCGGCGGATGACGGCGCGTAAATCCGGAAGCATCGTCATGATCAGTTCCATGGCTGCGAAATACGGCATCCCGAAAGTAATCGCGTACACCGCAGCCAAATCCGCCGTGGAAGGGATGACGAAAGCGATGGCCGTGGAGTGGTCGCCCGATGGCGTGCGCGTCAACTGCATCGCACCGGGTTTTATTGAAACGGAGATGTCGGCCAAGGCACTGAACAACGACCCCGACCGGAAGAACCGGGTACTCGGGCGCACGCCCATGCGAAAATTGGGCAAGCCGGAAGACGTGGCCCTGGCGGCCGTGTTCCTCGCATCGCCGGCGGCGGGTTTCATTACGGGAACCAGCCTGGCGGTAGACGGCGGCAATTCAATCGGATTCTGATCACCTTCAATCATATTCCACATGCGACCCAAGAAAAACACCGGCGGCGGATCGCGCCGGACATTCCTCAAGAACGCCCTTACCGGAGCCGCCGGTAGCCTGGCCCTCAGCCACATTCCCATGATCGTTCCGGCACACGTTATCAGCGGCCCCCTGGCTCCGAGCAATCGTATCAACGTCGGCGCCATCGGCAACGGGCGCATCTCCCGCGAACACGACATGCCCGGCGTCTGGAAACACGAACAGGCCAACGTGATGGCCGTCTGCGACCTCGACAGCAACCGCCTGCAAAGCGCACGTAAGCTCGTCAACGATTACTATTCTAAAAAGACCGGCAAAGCGTACAACGGCACCAAAGCATACGAAAATTACCAGGAGCTCCTGGCCGATAAAGACATCGACGCCGTCATCATCTCCACGCCCGACCACTGGCATGTGATTCCCGCCGTGGCAGCCGTACGCGCGGGGAAAGACGTCTACATGCAAAAACCGGCCTCGCTCACCATTTCCGAAGGGCGCTACCTCAGCAATGAAGTGCACAAGAACGGACGCATCCTGCAGATCGGAAGCCAGCAACGATCCATGCCGCAATTCAAAAGAGCCTGCGAGCTGGTGCGCAACGGCAGGATAGGGAAAGTACACACCGTATATGTGGGCCTCCCGATTGACGATCCCTCTCAAAGTACCCCCGAAAAAGAAATGCCCGTTCCGGTGGGATTGCAATATGACGCCTGGCTCGGCGAAACGCCCTGGGCGCCTTATACCCTGAAACGCGTTCATCCTACCAACGACTTCAGCCGACCAGGTTGGCTCCGCTGTGAGCAGTTTGGCGCCGGCATGATCACCGGTTGGGGCGCGCATCACTTCGATATCGTGAACTGGGGACTGGGGTACGAATATACCGGTCCGGTGGAAGTATCCGCCAAGGCGGAGTTCCCTGCGGCAGGGAGCCTTTGGGATGTGCACGGGCCGTTCCAATCCGAAAATATTTATGCCGACGGCGTGAAGGTGCTCGCCAGCAACACATATCCCAATGGCGTGAAGTTCGTAGGCTCCGACGGATGGATCTTCGTTTCCCGCGGAAACTATGCCGCTACCGCCAACGACCCCGCGAGCCTGGCAAAAAACAGTAAAGCCCTCGACGCATCAGACCCGAAAATTCTCACTTCAATAATCGGTGAAAACGAAATCCGGCTGACCGACAGCAAAGACCACCACGGCAACTGGCTCGAATCCCTTCGCACGCGCCAACAGCCGATCACACCGATTGAAGTGGGCCACCGGGCCTGTACCGTTTGCCTCCTCAACCACACGGCCATGAAACTGAAGCGCAAACTTTTCTGGGACCCCGTAAAAGAAAGGTTCATGAACGATGATGCCGCCAATGCAACGCTAACGCGGCCGCAAAGATGGCCTTATGTACTGGATTAATAAATAGAAAGCGGCTCCGGCCGCTTTTTTTGCGGCTCGGCCAGGTAAATTATTAGCCCGACCTATAAAATTAACAGGTTGTTCGGGTAATTTGGCGGCTCGACCAGATAAATTAATAACCCAACGAGCGCATACATGGATGATTCCCGGTCCCAATTCCATATTTTCGAAGGATGAATCACGCCGCCATCCTCGCTACCCGGCTCACCCGGCAACGTTTGACACAACCCTCGAAGCTGGCCCCCGCCGACGTGGCCGCACACCTTTGCGCTATCCAGGCACAGGACTTCGCCGGAGCGAAATGGTCGCTGGGCCAGCGTTGCTACGGGCTCACAGATGCCGGCGCAGAGCAACTTTTAGCGGAGAAAAAACTGATCCGTATTTCCAGCCTCCGGGGAACGCTGCACCTGATGCACCCGAAAGACGTCCGCTGGATAACGGCCCTCGTAACACCGCGTATTAAACTCCAGGCCGCCAGCTTGTGGAAAAAACTGGGGGTGGACGATGCGATCCTGTCCAAAGCACTCCACCACATCGACGACGCACTCAAAAACAACGAAGCACTCACCCGCGCCGAACTGAAATCCATCCTCGACAAAAGACACATCGACACCACCGACCATCGCATGAACCAGTTCCTCACTTTCGCGGGACTGCAACAGGTGGTATGCTGCGGCCCCCGGCGGGGAAAAGAATTCACTTACGTACTGCTTCGCGATTGGTTGCCGGACGACATTGCTCCAATGCCGAAACACCCGTTGACGGAATTGGCGATCCGATACCTGGAAAGTCATTCCCCTGCTACGGCGGAAGATTTTTCGTGGTGGAGCGGATTCCCCGTAACGGCCTGCCGGCGGGCCTTTGAAGATGCTGGAATTACGGAACGGTTTGTATTCGGCGAGAAGACGTATTTCCTCCCGAACGGTGAAACCGCTTCCAAGCCAGACGGGAAAGTGCGGTTGCTATCAGGGTTTGATGAATATTACATCAGCTATGCCGATCGATCACTGGTAGCGGAAAATGTACCTCCGGGAATATTATCTCCCCCGAACGGTATTTTGCCGTATCTGGTAGTTTCAAAAGGAAAAATCGTAGGAACTTGGCGACGGGAAATCGGGAAAAAATCGGTTGAAATGGTATATATACCTTTTGGCAAAACAGCGATCGGGGAGGAGCGGTTATCAACCGCCGCGAAGACCTACGGCAAATTCATGGGTTTGCCTGCGCAGTGGGCGTTATGACTCCGACTCGCCGGGCCAGAGACTATTCATCCGGTCGATGATGTAATTCATCTTCCGGTTCCTGTCCCGCGACGATTGTGAAAACTGACGGCGGAAGCGAATGATCTCCTGCGACAATAAACGGATTTTCATTTGCTGCCGCACCCATTTCAATTTGTATCTCCTTTTCTTCTTTTTCATCATCCTCCATAATCGGTTTTTCGGGGAATGAGACGCGTGAAGCATTTGTTAAGGATGTGCCGGAAATATTTATTTTTGAGACATGACCACCAATTCCATTCCACGTGCAGCCACAACATCGTGGCGACTGAAAGCAATCTTTACCGGATCCGTCGGCAACCTCGTGGAATGGTACGATTGGTACGCCTATTCCGCCTTCGCGATTTATTTCGCGCCGGTCTTTTTCCCTTCCGGCAATGCCACCGCGCAACTCCTGAACACCGCCGCGATATTTGCCGTCGGTTTTCTTATGCGCCCACTCGGCGGATGGCTCTTCGGCACCATCGCCGATCGCCAGGGCCGGAAAACGGCGATGACGCTTTCGGTACTCCTGATGTCGCTCGGTTCGTTGCTGATCGCCTGCACGCCCGCATTTTCCACCATTGGCGTAGCCGCGCCAGTGCTGCTTTTGCTCGCGCGACTCATGCAAGGCCTTAGTGTCGGCGGCGAATACGGCACTTCCGCCACGTACCTCAGTGAAGTGGCGGACTCCTCACGCCGGGGTTTCTTCTCCAGCTTCCAATACGTAACGCTCATCGGCGGACAAATCCTCGCACTCGGGGTGCAAATGCTCCTGCAAAGAGTTTTCCTTACACCCGAACAACTCGCGGAATGGGGATGGCGCATCCCATTCGTCATCGGTGCACTGCTGGCGATCACCGCACTTTATCTCCGCCGCAACATGCACGAATCCGTGAATGTGAATATCAAAAAGAAAGACCGCGGCTCCGTGAAAGCGCTCTTCCGAAATCACCCGCGCGCCGTGCTGACTGTGGTGGGACTTACTATGGGCGGTACTTTGGCGTTCTACACTTATACCACTTACATGCAAAAGTTTCTCGTAAACACCGTGAAACTTTCTAAAGAAGAATCCACGCTGATTTCGTTTTTCCTTGTGCTGATCTTCGCATGTATTCAGCCGCTGTTCGGTAAACTGTCCGACCGGATCGGGCGAAAGCCTTTGCTGATCGGCTTCGGCGTGTTGGGAACATTGTGCACGGTGCCGCTGCTGACGGCGATCAGCCAGGCCACTTCGGTATGGAGCGCATTCTTTTTGATCCTCGCCGCGCTCTTGATTGTAAGTGGTTACACGTCGATCAATGCCGTTGTTAAAGCGGAAATGTTTCCGGCGGAAATCCGGGCACTCGGCGTGGGTTTTCCGTATGCGCTGACCGTCGCCATTTTCGGGGGAACGGCGGAAACCATCGCGTTTGCGTTGAAAGACGTTGGCCACGAATCGCTGTACTATTGGTATGTGACCATCTGCATTTTCATCTCGCTGCTCGTTTATGTTTTCTCCCCCGACAGCCGGAAAGGTTCGTATATGGACAGGGAGCAATTATAGTCCGGGCGCCGGTTTCGGGCTAACAACGGACGCAGGGTTTATTTTGATTATTTTTGCAGAATATGTATCTCACCATCAAGGCGCTTCATATCATTTTCATCGTGACCTGGTTCGCCGGACTGTTCTACATTGTGCGGCTGTTTGTGTATTTCACGGAAGCGCAGGAGATGGAAGAGCCCCAGCGCAGCATCCTCCAGGATCAATACCGGATCATGATGAAACGGCTTTGGTTCGGGATTACCTGGCCCTCGGCAATCCTCACGTTGGTCTTCGGTCCGTGGATGGCTTTTTTGCTGGGAAGCATTCCGGTTTGGTTGTGGATAAAACTTGCGTTTGTATTGGGACTATATTTTTACTTCTTTTTTCTCCACGGCATTTACAAAGATCTCCATGCCGGCGTGGTGAAACGCAGCTCTACGCAATTGCGTGTCTGGAATGAGGTAGCCACGATCTTCCTGGTGGCGATCGTTTTCCTGGTGGTGCTGAAAAGTTTTTTAAGTATGATCTGGTCGATGGTGGGCCTCATCATTTTCACCGCCTGCCTGATGGTAGCGATCAAGGTGTACAAGCGGGTCCGCGAAAAGAAGAATAAATAACTCGTTTTACTTTTTCCCCATTGTCAGCTGCAGGCTAAGGCCGGCAGAATACAACTTCACTTTTCCTTCTCCCACGCCGCCGGCCGGGATTTTCAGATAGGGGTGCAAGCCCCAGTTCAGTCGTCCTTTCGTGTTTTTTTCCCAGCCCGCGCTGATATTGATCACAGAAAACCAGTGTTGGTTCTGGTTGCTGAAAACGCGGGTGCGTTTATAATTGTTGGGATAATAGTAGTCGTATTTTTCGCGGAGCATGAAATAAGTGGAAGCGCCAACGCTCACGTTCCATCGGCCGGAGGGATTTTCAGCAAATACATAATGCACTTGCAGCGGCACATCGATCACATCGCAATCGGCATCGATATCCACATAATTTCCGGGGTAGGGAGAATTATATTCTTTTGGAGACGCCTGGTACAACTTTTTTGTGTAGGCGGCCCCGGTACTCAGGTACCATTTGTTATTCACATGGTACCTTATCAGGAGGCCTCCGGTAAATCCGGCACGTAAACCTGTGAGCGATCCGGTGGCATTTACATCCGGACCGAGGTGGATGCCACCATCGAAACCCTTTCTCCGCGGGGCTTTCCAGGTTTCATTGGAAAATTCCTTCACCGTATTTGTGTCTGGTACGGCCGGGTTGGCCGAGTTGTTCACAGGGGTGGGCGCGCTGGTGTTTGGAGCATGATTTTTATCGGACGTGGCCGGCGGAAGGGAGGGGTTATCCACACTTGCCGGAACATGTAAAGCATTTTTATCTTTTTGGGAAGATAAGGGAGCTGTTGAGACAGTTTTATCCACATCTTTTCTCCTTTCATCCTCCAACTTCGATTTTTGGAAAGTTAAAACGGAAGGAGCGATAGGTTTGTCCACACCTGTTTTAATCGTTTCGTTCGTAGTCGTTTTATGAAAAGAAAGAATGGAGGCGTTAGCCTGTTCGTTCACATCTTTATTCCTTTCAGAATTTGCCGGCGATTTATTCACCGCATCCGATTCTTTAAAAATCGGTATTATCGCTTTGCGGGAAGATTTTTCTGTGTTGTTGCTTTCCGAGATTGTCGCACCATCCGGTTTATCCACATTCAATTTGTTGTCCTCTTCAGGTATTGCATTTTTATCAGGAGATCCATTTTCCACATCATTTTCCGGTACGGTGGTACTGGCGGAATTTTCCGTTTTGGGGGAAGATGAAAAATTATAGCTGGCAGGGCGTGTGAACCACCACCAACCGCCGAGCCCGAGGATAATGGCGAGGCCGCCGAACCACCACCACATCGGGCGCCGGTTGCGGGGTTGGTCCAGCAGTTTTTCCATCCGGTCCCAGGCCTGGGGCTCGAACGGAACTTCTGCATCCTGCAGCTTCTTTCGGATATTATGTTCAAACTGTTCGCTCATGACGGTTGGGTGGCGCCGATCGGGCCGGAGCCGGAAATATTCATGGATGTTAACGCATCGATTTTTTCTTTGAGAATCCTTTTCGCCTTAAACAAATTGGATTTTGAAGTGCCCTCCGAAATGCCAAGCATCTTAGCAATCTCCTGGTGTTGGAATCCTTCAACAACATATAAATTGAAAACAGTCCGGTAAGCAGGAGGGAGCACCTGGACCAACCCGAGAATTTCCTCATACGTCAATTTGCTGATCGCATGTTCGTCGGGCATACCGAGATCATAGACTTGTGTGATGTCTTCGGTAAAATGAATTTTCTTCCGGCTGCGCAAATGGTCGATGGAAGTATTCGCCATGACTTTGCTCAACCAGCTTTTGAAAGGTCGGGACGAATCGTAAGAATCGATGTGGTGAAAAATTTTCAAGAACCCGTCGTTTAAAATTTCAATCGCCTCATCTTTGTTATTCGCATATCGCAAACAGATTGCCATGGCATATCCGAAGAATTGCCGGTAAAGTGCTTCCTGACTGGAGCGGTCCCACTTTTTACAGCCCGCTATAATTGCTGATATGTCTTGCACTAGATTTTTAATTCGGGTTTCCCGAAACCGCGGGAAGACGGAATGGTTAAAATTTTTTTTCGGGCGTTTTCTACCTTA
This sequence comes from Chitinophaga pollutisoli, assembly GCF_038396755.1. Taxonomy (NCBI): domain Bacteria; kingdom Pseudomonadati; phylum Bacteroidota; class Chitinophagia; order Chitinophagales; family Chitinophagaceae; genus Chitinophaga; species Chitinophaga pollutisoli. The sequence continues at coordinate 3,270,959 of NZ_CP149822.1, forward strand.
TGTACGGTTTTCGTGAAACAAGGGTTGCCTTCATGCAAAAAATCCTCATTTCTTTTACCAGTTGATCTTCTAAAATAACCCTTTCAAATTTAAGCCACTTTTCCGCCCGAAATTTAAACGATAATGGTTTTTGATATATATACCTGAAGCACATCGAGATCATCGAAATTTGAGGATTTTTTTATTTAGTTGAAAATCAATCATTTATGAATTTTCGATGGTAAAGTGACATATTCCATGTGAAACATAAAAAAAGCGCTCTTTTCGGAGCGCCTTTCTATTTTGTATTTGATGATTTTTTTATCATCGGCCCATGTAGACCATGAGGATTTGCACATCGCTCGGATTCACTCCGCTAATCCGGCTGGCCTGGCCAAGTGTTCTCGGTTTGATGCGTGTAAATTTCTGGCGCGCTTCGTTCGACAACGAAACGAGTTTCGAATAATCGAATGCTTCAGGGATCATCAAATCTTCGAGTTGGCTCATGCGTTGCACGAGTTCATTTTCCTTCTCGATATACACATCATACTTTACCTGGATTTCCACTTGCTCCAACACTTCTCTTGAATAATTTTCCAGTGCTTTAGCGACTTTAGGTAAGTTTTCGCACATCGAGAAAATGTCGATGCCGGGGCGGAGGAGGACCTGGTGCGCGCGTTGTTTTTGTGTAAGCGATGCGGAGTTATTGGCTTGCAACCAGGAGTTAGCCTCCTCTGGTTCGAGTGGTAACTCTTTCAAAATCGCTTTTATTTTTTCTACCCCTTCCAATTTTTCGCGGGTGCGGGTCATGCGCTCGTCGCTCGCGAGGCCAAGCGCATGGCTGCGTTCGGTCAAACGGAGGTCGGCGTTATCCTGGCGGAGGAGCGTTCTGAACTCCGCGCGCGAGGTGAACATGCGGTAAGGTTCGTCAGTTCCTTTGTTGATAAGGTCGTCGATCAGCACCCCAATATAAGCTTCGCTGCGTTTCAAAACGAGCGGCGCCTGCGCCCGGACTTTCAAATGTGCGTTGATTCCGGCCATCAAACCCTGGCAAGCAGCTTCTTCGTAACCGGTAGTTCCGTTGATCTGACCGGCAAAAAACAGGTTAGACACTTGCTTCGTCTCCAGTGAAAATTGCAATTGTGTTGGTGGGAAGTAATCATATTCGATCGCATATCCCGGGCGGAACATGCGTACATTTTCGAAACCCGGCACGAGGCGAAGCGCTTTAAGCTGGACGTCTTCGGGGAGGGAGGTTGAAAATCCGTTCACATAAATTTCCACGGTATTGAAACCTTCTGGTTCCACGAAGAGCTGATGTCTTTCGCGTTCCGCGAAGCGGTTGATTTTATCTTCGATCGAAGGGCAATATCTCGGTCCGGTTCCCTGTATTCTTCCCTGGAACATAGGCGACCGGTCGAATCCGGTTTTCAGAATGTCGTGTACTTGTTCGGAGGTGTAGGTGATCCAGCAGGAGCGTTGTTGTTCCGGGCGGATTTTTTCTACATCCATATAGCTAAAACCAACGATTTCATCGTCGCCTTTTTGTTCTTCCATTTTGGAATAATCGAGGGAGCGGCCATCGATACGGGGAGGTGTTCCTGTTTTGAGACGGTCGCTTTCGAAGCCGAGGGAAACGAGTTGTTCAGTGATTCCGGTTGCCGCTTTTTCTGCAACGCGGCCGCCGCCGAACTGTTTATCTCCGATGTGAATGACGCCGTTGAGGAAAGTGCCGTTTGTGAGTACAACAGCCCTGGCAGAAATTTCATGTCCGAGACCGGTGATCACGCCCCGGCAAACGCCATTTTTGATGATGAGCCCTTTCACCATATCCTGGTAGAAGTCTACGTTCGGTGTATTCTCCAGAGCTTCGCGCCATTTGGCGGCGAAAAGCATGCGGTCGTTTTGGGTGCGGGGGCTCCACATAGCAGGCCCCTTACTACGATTCAGCATGCGGAACTGGATCATGGATTGGTCGGTCACGATGCCGGAGTACCCTCCAAGGGCATCAATCTCACGAACGATCTGGCCTTTTGCGATACCACCCATGGCGGGATTGCAACTCATTTGGGCAATCGTCTGCATGTTCATGGTAACGAGGAGTACCCGGGAGCCCATGTTGGCGGCGGCAGCAGCGGCTTCACAGCCGGCATGTCCGGCGCCTACTACAATAACATCGTAAACTGGGAACATTATTTGAATTTTGAAAGTGCAAAGTTAAGTCAAAAGATTGATGGGCAGGGGATAAGTTGGGAATTCAGATGCCAGCATTTCACAAGCGTTGTATTTTAAGGAAGAATATGCTGTCACTTCCTAAACAAACGATATTTGATCCCTGAAGGGGAATATTTGAATAGAAGGAACAAGTCTATATTAGGAATATTTTCTGCTGAAAAGGAGAAGGATACCAGGATTCAAATAGGAGGAAGGTGAGAAAAATGCATTTCATATAGGCGAGAGCGACCCATGAATAGATCCGATTTACCCTTAAAACTGCAAAGAACCCGAAGCCGGACTTCTCCCCGCGCTATTAAAACCGCTTAGAACGAGACGCAAGCGCCTAAGATAGATGAATTGCAACGTTATCCCATAGCAACCCGTTAAACAAATACCTTTATTTATCGAAGTTTATCAACACTTACATACTTCGTTGTTAGTTTCCCTAAGCTTCCCCACTCTTAAAACTGAAATCCAAAAAGGAACCTGGTCCATTCATTGTTTCCTTATGAATGCCCCCTTATCTTATATGACATCCCTCGTCGACACCTGAAAAACATTCATGTGTAATACCCACGGTAGGTGATACAGCAAACTATTTTAACAAATCACACTTAATTTGAAGGAAACCGGCAATATCAACAGGATTAAATAAGGCAAGCATTGGGGCAAACTCACTGTAAGCAATTGGAATCATCTAAATCTACCCATATCCTATAAAATATATCTTAGTAAACGCCTAATTCGCTCACACTACTAACCAATAAACAATTATATCAGAACAATTAGAGCTAAAAAGACTGTAAATATGAGTAAGCGCTAAATATTCATTTACTATAGTAATGTTCCACGTGGAACAATTGTCCCTCTGAATGATCAATAAATTCACCAGTAGCTATAACACACAACATAAATACTATTAGAAACAACTGCAAATTGGTCTATTTTCTACTATATAAACTCTTATCTCAGTTCAAATGACTGGCAAGGACCACCGATTATACGGAATCCACTCCTATCCCACATTGCTCCACGTAGAACGCTACATCTTAATACCTAAAGTATCCCGCAGCCATTATCATTAACAGCATTGGGTGTCTCATCTGCAAATACAGACGATAAACGTCATAAGCCAGTACTATCTATCTGATTCCCTCCCAAGGGGTCTATCTACTCTAAATTTGGCACCCCTGACTATATACTAATACGACATTATTTCAAATTACCTGATTCAAAGTTGTGTTGAAAACCGAAAAACTTAGGCTGGACTTTATCCCTAGGGTACATCTATGGAAAGGTTAGACTCAAATGTTCTATGCCCAGCGGGAATCCGGCCGTCACATGCCACAACAAACACATGTTAACGTCCACTTGTTGCTACCTATATAATCATGAACCATATATACCCGCGATCTCGTAGCATTGGCTTAACATGTATAATCTCACCCCAAATTAACCTATAAGCCTAGTGTAGACAGCTCATAAACGCCTCCAACCTTGCAAATCCATGATCCTAATCTATGATGTTCCACGTGGAACATCTCATATTAATGTAAAGCAGGGCATTATTCACTATAAAACTGTTTTTACACCCGATATATCCCAGAGTTCCTCGACATAGAAGAAGTCATAAGGCAATCCTACTCCAATGTGATGAATTCCATACTTGAAGGAAGTATTGTCAACTGATAACATACACATGCATCCGTGTCGAACGTCTGTTCATTACTCCAGAGCAACAATAATCTCATAATGAAAACAACAAACCAAAATTCCATTATTACATACTACAAGAAAAGCCAAAACTACCATTCAATATTCTAAGGACCATCACCATTCCCCTAAAAACCCTGGTAAAATCTGCCAACTGCCATTGTTCCACGTGGAACATCCTTTTCTAAAGAAATCCTAGCTTTAATTACTCCTAATAACCGCTTATCCATAGAAACTAAACATTTAAACCTATGCCCCGTCCGAAGGCTTACCTCATATAATCACCGGAAAAGTGAAATGCCAATAGCCCATAAAGCAAGCATAAGGAGAGTTCGTATCTTTAAGACAGCTGTAACTGTACCGTTTCCCTCAGATTTATAAGAAAAGAAGTAGGGAAATAGACCAAATTCAGGTGCTTTGACGCCAGGAAGGGTAAGCAAAGTATGGAAGTACTAATTGAAAGCAAAAAAGCGCGATTTTATACTGCCCTTTACCAAGTAGGTGAGCTCAGTCCTATGTTGCCAATCAATAAATCACGTCATTTCCAAATCCGTATCAGGAGGTGCTTAACTCAAAAAACAATACCCTGACTGATATTCAAAAGAACCGAAAAGTTGCCCAATAACCCACTTATTAAGGGAATTTGATCCGAATGTGACCTGATAGCCCATCTTAACACCATAACATCTGTACAAATTGCGCAAAATACCTTGGGTTTGAAGCAAGAAGAATATGTAACATCCATCGCAAACAACTAGAAAATAAACAACAGAGGAAATCCCGAGAAGGCCATGCTCAGCCTGGTATTAGATGGCAACTTAACATCACCCTTAGTAAAATGCCAACGTCTCCAGAGTATTCCATCCCTATACCTTTGATTCTGCCTAGGCTTTAACAAACATAACATCTCTGCCATCCAAACTCTGATGGCCAATAATATGTCACGCCAATAATACGTTTCGGCTTCTGGCTTCCAACATACCCAATTAACAAACCTCTTGGCTTGTTTGAACCATAATTCATATGGATACTACTGCATGATAAAAAAGTATAGGAAAGCATCCAGGCATGAAAGCTAAATTCGCACCCGGCAAATCTAAACCAAGTGACTTGCGTAGCTGAAATCCAAGAGGGATGCAAGACAACATATCTGACCAGGAAAGCCATTCGCAAATGTAAATCAGTGTGTTCCTGAAGAAGCGATGAAGTGATAAGGAAATCGGGTCATGCACCGTGAATTGCCTTAGAAAGCCAACATACTAGCCGCGGTGAAATCCATTTCAAATCCCAGGACACATAATAACCAAATACCTGCATCACCAAGGTTTAAAGATGAGTAGATAGAAGGCGAATATAAGTATACAGCTATAGCGGGGAATACATATAAAAAAAGCTCCCAGTCCCGGGAGCTTCAATCTTTATAATATGTTCCACGTGGAACGTAAGTCAAATTTAATGTCCGAAATACAGACGAAGGTTCTCATCCTCCTTTTCACGCATGAGGATCTCTTCCTGCTTTGACTTGTCCCTATACCCACATAAATGTAAAGCACCGTGGAAAATTACGCGGTGCAGCTCATATTCTTCCGTTACGCCAAATTCCCTTGCATTCTCCAGCACCCGATCAATACTGATGTAAATCTCACCCTCCGTAATATCCGGATTCTCCGAAAGTTCAAAAGTAACGATATCCGTGTATGTATCATGCTGGAGGAATTCCTGGTTGATCTTTAACAGATACTCATCCGAACAAAAAACATAATGAAGTCCCTTCAATCTCCGATCCTCCCGTTTGAACAAATCCTTTAAAAATGCCTTCAGCTTTGTACGCTCCTTCAGCCGGATCTTTACCTCGTGTGCTATAAAATTGATTGCCATTGTGTAAAATTATGGTGAAAAAGCGTTTCATGATCCCCCTTTTTTGCATTATGACCGTGGAGCGGTACCTTTGCCACGTAATAGCTGGGACGATAGTCACAGATTGGTTTTAACTCGCTCAACAAATAGTTATGATTAAACTTTCTTCCCTCACACTTGGCAAAAGCGCGGTCATCCGGGAATTTGAAAAAAGCGATCTCCATATAAAACTCATGGAAATGGGATGTGTTCCGGGGGAAACAGTTAAGATTGAGAAAATCGCTCCGCTGGGTGATCCGATTTGCATCATCGTAGCCGGATACAATTTATCTCTCCGCAAAACCGAAGCCGATCATATCTGGGTAGAAGAAGTTGCTGTCTAACCAGCATAACCCAATTTCTACTTTCCAGCCGTCTCCATCGAGATGGCTTTTTTATTGACTGGGGCAGGAGGTGAACTATCTCCCAGCAATCCCACAATGCGTACATATACTATTACACAGGACGATTACAGAATCCATCTTCCTCCATCAATCTCGCTGAAATACAATTTAACTATGCTGATGAAAAAAACGGTATTCACAATCGACGAAGCAAAAACCGGTATTCCTTCACTTACAGACATATCTTCCCCTGTCCGAGATAATCCTCAGAAAAAAATCGCCCGCATGATCTTTCGCGGAGAAAATCATTACCTGAAAACCGGCTGTATGGAATCCGGATATTCCCGATAAGACATCACTTCTCCATCCTGAAAATCATTCAGAAAAAATCTGTCGTCTAAAAAATTTACAGCGGGAAACATCACAAGTAACGACCGCCTGGATCATGCAACTATCACAGCATAAAAACAGGCATCACATCGTACAAGACATAACTTTCCCAGTCCGAAAATCATTCAGAAAAAAAGTCCTGATCCAATACTCCTTCGGCGGAAAAAATCTTCCGATCATTATAAAACGCCGCACGAATCTATCACTTCATCCGACACTCCCAATACGTCGTGTAAAGACATAACTTCTCCAACCCGAAAAAATTTTTAGAAAAAGACACGCCATAAAACAAGATTCCCTCAGCGGAAAAGCCCATCTATTAACAAGCGCCAGCACGCATCTATCACTACGTGTAACGCCATGTAAAGAAATCAGGCACTACATCTCCATCCCGAAAAAATCCTCTCACAACTTGTTCATCCAACATCCCGGCAGGATCACCAATAACCTGAAGCAGATTCCTGGTATCATATCTATCACTATAGACACCAATCATTCTTCACTACAAGACATAGCCTACCAAGTCCGAAAAAAATGTTCAGAAAAACAAAACAACAAACGATTATTCAGTTGCTGTGCACCTTAAAAAATCATCCCAGTCAAATTGCATCTATCACTGCAGTAACCGGGTTTCAATTCCAAAAGCCTTCACTTCCAAACCGAATAATCTCCCATAAAAATTCTTCCAAAATCTCCAGGTGAAAAAGCCGTAGGAAATAATCCTGGAAAATGTATCTATCACTACTTAGTCCATATACATTTCCTACAAAACATACCTTCTCCACTCCGAAAAAACTTTCAGAAAAACTGCATCCGAAAAGATCTCCGGCGAAGAATACTCCGGCAAATTATCCGGTGCAGCATCTATCACTACAAGCACCTTCATCTATCTACCTGACAAGACATACCTTCTTCACCCCGAAAAAAAATTTCAGAAAAACCTACTTCCCTAAAAGACATCCGGCGGAAAAATCCCCGGGTCAACAAATCCGAATACCCGCATCTATCACTGCAGGAATCCATTTTCCACCGACCCGACAAGGCACAACTTCTCCATCCCGAAAAATCTTTCAGAAAAAATTCCATCTCCGGATCCGGGAGACCACTTCAATTATCCTGAGACCTGCTCCCAAAAGAGAGATTACAGGATTATCGAAGCGGCAAATGTATCGGATGGTTCGCCTGAACCAAAGAAATAGTTATTCATGTGGAAAAATCCATCGTCATTGTAGGGTAAAATTGCTTCCCGGAAAAGCTAATCTTCCGAAAGTCAATGCCACACTGTACTGGTAATATGTACCAATTTGCTATTCAGAATTATACAACAAAAAAACCGCCCCTTTCGAGAGACGGTTTTCAATATCGGAAACATCCAGTTTTACAATCCTGCCTGGGCGCTGATTTCCAGCATCCGGTCGATCGGGCGCTTCGCCGCAACGCGCAGCGCCTCGTCCATCGTGATTTCCGGTTGTTCATACTCCATGCACAAATACAGTTTCTCGAGCGTATTCAGCTTCATGTGCGGACAATCGTTGCAAGCACAGGCATTGTTCGGTGGCGCGGGAATGAACGTCTTATTCGGGTTCTCCTTCTGCATCTGGTGCAAAATCCCGGTTTCCGTTACCACGATATATTCCTGCGCATCATCGCGCTGCGTGAATTTGAGCAGTCCCGTCGTGGAACCAATGAAATCCGCGATCGCCAGGACGGGCGCTTCACATTCCGGGTGCGCGATAATCTTGGCTTTGGGATGCCGCACTTTGAGTTTCGTGATCTTTTCCAGGCTGAAAATCTCGTGCACCATGCAGGCGCCGTTCCACAATACCATGTCGCGGCCGGTCTTCTTCACCAGGTAGGAGCCCAGGTTACGGTCTGGCGCGAAGATGATGGGTTGGTCTTTCGGCACGGCTTCGATAATCTTTTCAGCGTTGGAGCTGGTGCAGATGATGTCGGAGAGGGCCTTGATGCCGGCGGAGCAGTTGATATACGAGATCACCAGGTGGTCCGGGTATTGCGCTTTAAAACGGGCGAAAAGCTCCGGCGGCGCACTGTCGGCCAGCGAGCAGCCGGCTTTCAGGTCGGGGAGGAGCACTTTTTTCTGCGGGCTGAGGATTTTCGCGGTTTCCGCCATGAAGTGAACGCCGGCGAAAACGATGATGTCGGCATCCGTTTTGGCGGCCTGCTGGCTAAGCCCGAGGCTGTCGCCTATATAATCGGCCACGTCCTGGATATCGGGTTCCTGGTAATAATGCGCGAGGATGATGGCGTTTTTTTCTTTTTTGAGCCGCTCGATTTCAGCAAAGAGATCCAGGCGTACGTCCACCTCCATATCCAGAAATCCCTTTTTCTGCAAATTTTTTTTGCTTCCGTTAACTCCGTAAACATAGCTATAGATTAAATTTTCTTTTTAAAAAGAAGAAAAAGCCCACTACTATTAGGGGTGTGAATTTGGGGGAAACTTGTTTTTTCCTCCTGATACAAATGTAGTTGTTATTATTTTGTTGCGCGCTATCCACAGGAAATTAACAACCGTATTCCGCGCCCCTGCTGATTTTCGTCCGCTTTATCCACAGTGTTGACAAGAAATTTACTGAACAACTTTTTCGTGGGCATGGTATTAAGAAAGTGTTAAAACAACCGGGTTTTTCACAGCCGGAATTCCCGGACCGGATCCGGCCAGAAAAACAAATTTAGTTTTACCTCCACCGGAAGGCGGCTTTTCCCACAAAAAACAGCCTTAACAACAGGTTTATCCACAACAATTGTGGGAAAACAACCCCCTTTTTCTGAAATCGTAAAAGACCGGAAATTTTCATGCGTTTTCAGTTTTTAAGGCCGATTAATACACAATTTGTTGTGGATTATATGGATGTATTGCTTATTTTGTGGATAACCGCAACATCCGTTCCGCGAAAAAAATCTCCCGAAACTGTACACCGGCGGTCGTCTAAACCTGATTGATAACAACCAATACCTGTGCATTAAAACTTTATGAAATGTGGATAATGTGTGAATGAAGGATAAAAACCACCCCTCCTTAAATCGCTCAAACCCTCTACTGTATTGGCTTTTGGGGTAATAAAAGCTATTTTGCAGTTACAATTAAATTATTCTATTTTTGCTACCTCTTAAAATCAGACTATATATTATATGTCAGTTATTCAGAAAATCAGGGACAAATACGCTGTCTGGATCATCGTATTGATCTGCCTGGCCATTGTGAGCTTTTTATTACAAGACGTATTTTTCGGTAGATCCGGTATGAGCCAGTCCAATGTTGTGGGCAAGGTGAACGGAGAAGAGCTGACCATCGCGGATTATCAGCGCCGGATCGAATTCACCACCGACCAGATGCGCCAGCGCATGCCGGGGCAAACCTTCGACGAAGAAGCGCAGCAGTATTTCCGTGAAGAAGCCTGGAACGGTTTCCTCCGCGAAAACATCATGGCGAAACAGTACGAAGCCCTGGGTATCGTAGTTACCGACGCCGAACTGGTAGATGCCTACAGTGTGAACAACCCGCACCCCATGGTTCGCCAGCAATTTTCCAACCGCGAGACCGGCGCTTACGATCCTTCCCTTCTGCAGCAATTCAACCAGGCTGCCCGGCAGGATCCCAACATGAAAGCGCAAATCCTGGCTTTCGAACAATCCATCGTCGAATACCAGCAAAACCTGAAATATTACTCCTTAATAAATAAAGGTATCTATTATCCTAAGTGGCTCGCCAAGCAACAACAGGAAGATGCCGCCAAAAACGCCAACATCGGTTACGTGCAGGTGCCCTACGCTACCATCGCCGACAGCACCATCAAACCGACCGATTCCGAACTCAACAAATTCATCGCGGATAACAAAGCCATGTTCGAAGTTCCGGAAGGCCGTAAAATCGAATACGTTTCTTTCGATGTGATCCCCACCGCTGCAGACTCCGCAGCCGCTTTCGCCGAAATCCAAAAACTGAAGGCTGAAATGGATACCACGCCCGATGTTACCCAATTCGTAAAACTCAACTCCGAATACAACCAGTACGACGGTTACGTTTCCCGCAGCGCCATCCAGGTACCGAACAAAGATTCGATCATCGACCTGCCGAAAGGCGCTTCCTTCGGTCCTTATATTGATGGTAACATGCTGGTATACGCCAAAATGCTCGACCGCAAAAACATGGCCGACACCGTGAAAATCCGCCAGGTGCTGATCTTCGCGCAACAAGGCAGCGATTCCATCGCCAAAAGACAAGCTGACAGCGTGGAAGCAGTAGTACGCGGCGGCGGCGACATTGCAGCCATCGCGTCAGCGATCAGCCAGGACCCTGCCGCCAAAGAAAACGGTGGTGAAGTTACCCTGGCCCCCCACACCGATGTTCCCGCTGAACTGGCAGAAGTGAAAACCTTTGCTTTCGAAGGAGCCACTGGCGCCGTTAAAACCGTGAAACTTCCCATCGGCTATGCTGTAGTGAAAATCACCGAGCAGAAAAACATCGGCCCCGCGTTGAAAATCGCGTACCTCGGCAAACGTGTAGACGCCAGCTCCGCTTCCAGCAACGACATGCTGACCGCAGCCAACGAATTCGCAGCCGCCAACACCAACCGCACCGCTTTCGATAAAACCGTTCAGGAAAAAGGCCTCAACAAACGGATTGCAGAAAACATCCAACCGATGGACTTCGTGCTCCCCGGCCTGGGTTCCTCCCGCGAAATCGTAAGCTGGGCTTATAGCGCCGGCAAAAACGAAGTAAGCCGCGTGTTCTCGCTGGAAGACCGATTCGTGATCGCAGTGCTCACCAGCATCCGCGAGAAAGGTACCGCTCCGCTCGACGAGGTTCGCCCGACCGTAGAAGCGGAAGTACGTAAACTGAAGAAAGCCGAGCAGATCATCGCTAAACTGGGTACGCCCGCCAACCTGGATGCAGCTGCCAAAGCTACGAACCAGCCGGTGCTCACCGCAGAGGGCGTTAACTTCTCCTCTTCCTACGCTCCGGCGCTCAACTTCGAACCCCGTGTGATCGGCGCAGCTTTCAACAAAGCCTGGGGAACCAATAAAGTTTCCGCTCCCATCCAGGGTCAGGCCGGCGTGTTCGTGATCCAGGTGAATAACTACACCACCGCCGACGTTCCCGCACTCGACTACGCCCAGCAAAGCCAGGCGTTCGAAGGTGGCATCCAGCAGCTGATACAGCAGCAGTTGTTCCAATCCGTGCTGAAGAAAAACAGCAGCGTGAAAGACAACCGCGCTGAATTCTACCGAGGCAACTGATTTTAGAAAATCCTGATATCCAGAAGGCCGGGCGCATCGCCCGGCTTTTTTTTGCGCCCGGCGGCCGGGGACAGGCTTCGCCGGAAAATCCGTAAATTTGCAGTATGGAAGAAATTGTTAATAAAGTAGCGCAGAGCGCGCTCGTCACTATAGATCTCGAACAATATTACCCCCAGGAAACCATCATGGTGTTTGACCTGAAAGATTACCTTTTCATGGAACTGATCCTGAAGGAAAAAGACTTTCGGGCGGCCCTGCAGGAGCACGATTGGGAGCAATACCGTGGAAAAGCCGTAACCATCACCTGCACGGCGGACGCCATCATTCCCTTCTGGGCCTACATGCTGCCGGCCGCTTACCTGGAGCCCGTTGCGTCGCGCGTGGGTTATGGCGACGAAACATCTTTACGCAACACGATTTTCCTGGAAAAAATTGCCGGGATCGACGCGAATGCTTTCGCCGACCAGCGCGTAATCATTAAAGGATGTGCGGATAAAGCCGTGCCCGAAGCCGCGTATGTGGAAATCACGCGAAAGCTGCGGCCGGTAGTGAAAAGTATCATGTACGGGGAACCCTGTTCCACCGTTCCGGTCTATAAAAAGAAGTAATTAAAACCATCCGCGTTTCCTGAAGAAAATGATCATTCCCAGGAAAATCAGGAGCATTACCCCAATGGTTATAAAATATCCGTTGGGGTTTTTTAATTCCGGCATGTGATCGAAGTTCATCCCATAAATCCCGGTGATTACGGTTAACGGCGCCAACAGTGTAGTCACCACCGTTAATACCTTCATTACTTCGTTCAGCTTTTGGTTCATCTGCGCGTGGTACAGCTCCTGCAGGTTGATGACGATATCGCGGTAACTTTCTGCTAGGTCCACCGCCTGGATGATATGGTCGGACACATCCTTGAAATATTTCCCGGTATTCTCTTCCAGCAGCACGTTTTCAGATTTCATGAGACCGCTCATCAGGTCGCGGACGGGCGTGATGCCGCGCTTGAATTCCATCAGTTCGCGGCGGAGGTAATTCACGCGCGCCAGCGTGCGGTTGTTGGGCTGGCGGGGAATGATGTCTTCCATCAGCTCGATGCGGTCGCCGAGGTGATCCATGACGATGAAATAATTATCGACGATAACATCGAGCAGCGCGTAAAGCAAATAATCGGAGCCAGACACGCGGAGCTTGGTGCCGGCGGTGCGCAGGCGCTCGCGGATCGGGTTGAAGACGTCGCGGTTGGGATCGTCCTGGAAAGAGATGACTACATTTTTCCCCAGCACGAGGCTCACCTGCTCGATATCCACCGCGGAACTTTCCATTTTGAAATAGCACATGGGCAAGAGGCAGAAGAGGTTTTCGCCAATCTCGTCCATCTTCGCGCGCTGGCCTTCGCTCATGATATCTTCCATGAGGAGGAAGTGGATATTGAAATGCCGGCAAAGCGCTTCCACTTCTTCGCGGCGGACGCCGTCGACATTGATCCATTTTTTGGTGTCGGTTTCGGCGAACCGGAAACAGTCGGCCACGGTGTCGGTGGTTTCTTCATGAAAATATCCGCTGTCGTATTCGTACACGGTAATGCGGACATGATCCACCGGTTTCCGGGAAGCAACGGCCGTAACGGGATTAAAGTTCATCAACCTTTTTTTGCGGATTTTGAAAGGGTTGATGGCATCAGCAATCGGCTGTATCGGGTTTTTGGCCATACCGGGGTAATTTCTGCTAATGTACAATTTTTGAAAGGGATGAAAAAAGAACAAGCCGCCGAAGTGAGTGACACAACGGCGGCTGATGGCGGAAGGAGAAGCTGGCTGAAACCATCAATCTTCGTCGGTCAACAGGAAAATTTCCTCGACCGGCTTTTCGAAAACCCGGGCAATTTTCAGGGCCAGAATGGTGGACGGAACATATTTGTTGGATTCGATCGTATTAATGGTTTGCCGCGAAACGCCTGTCAGCCGGGCGAGTTCGTCTTGCGTAAGATTCATCCGCGCCCTTTCGATTTTTATATTGTTTTTCATGCGGCGGCTTTTTTTGTCGGTAAAGCAAGAAGTGGAAACGGGCAATAAAAATGATGAGAATCGTGAACATGTTGTACATCATGACGGAGAGAAAATCGAGCCAGTGCCAGATAAATGACGCGATGATGAGCAGCACGTAATTCACGATGACGGCGAGTTGCAGCGATTCGAGCCTGAGGCGGCCGATGTACTCGTCTTCATCTTTTTCGCGGCTGTACGAAACGAGCAGCAACCCGGCGAATAACAGCAACATCGTGATTTCTTCGATGGCTTTACCGAAAGTTTGCTGCAGCCATTCGCTTGGCGGGAAAGACATTTCGTTGATCGGTGTAAAGCAAATGATTCCCAAAATCATCGACGGTGCGAGGATAAACCAGCCGATTTTTTTGTAGACATGGGGTAAGAGATACTTAGGTTTCATAAATAGCGATTTTATAATACTAAGTTAAGGGTTTTTTACAAAAAGTCAAGTACATTTTACATATAGACAAGTTAATTTTACTTTTTATAGCACTAAAAAAGCCCTCCTGCGAGGGCTTTTTCGTATCTGAAGCGTTTATAATCTAGAAGTTCGGTAATTCGATCATGGGCGCTTTTCCGATAGCGGGGCGCTCGAAAATATCGCCCAATTTGGCATTGGCGGGGATGAAACCGGCGGTCCAGAGGTAGAACAAGCCCTTTTCGGAGCCGCCGCCGAAGTCGAGGCGGTCTTTGGCGCGGGCGGTAGCATCATTGGTGAATTTCGCTTTCGTCAGCTCGATCCATTCACCTTCGGGCGTTTTGATCCAGTGATTTCCGAAATAACCTTTGCGGTACATATGGCCGTTTTCGAAGCTGAAGTTTTCGAGGAAGGAATAAAGATGGCCCATGTATTTGCCGTCTTTCGGTGCGCGAAAGGATGCGATGAGCTTCCATTCGTTGTGCTCCGGCACGAAGAAATACGCGGAATATTGCGTGGTGGTGCCTTTGGGGACTGCGTGCATGAGGAATCTGTAAGTCTGGCCGGCTTTCCAGTCGTAAACCCAATGGCTGTGGCCGCCGGTGCCTTCGCCACCGAAACCGTGTGCTACCACGGAGTCGCCTTTGGCGAGGAGCGTCACCTGGTCTTCGTAGCGGACTTTGGCGCGGTCGTCGGGCTCCTTGCCGGAATCCCAGACGGAGAAGATGATCCTTCTTTCGGAGGGGCCGTTGACCTGCATCCCGAAATAGCCGCGGTGCCATCCGCAGGACATGAAGTAGGTGCCGATTTTATCCTGGCCTTCCGGGACAGTGATTTCGCCATAGAACCATTCCACGCTTTTACCTTCGGGGGCGGTGTAGTTGAGATGGACGGAAGCGGAGCGGCGCCAGGATTTGGGATTGAACTGGATGCCTTTGGTCGCGGGGCCTTCGAGGGTCACGCCTTTGATATCCGCGTAGACATTACCCTGTTTGGAGATGCCTTTGACGGCGATATCGTAGAAACCGGTTTTTTTCAGTTTGGTGGAAAGGACGGGGATTTCCGCGAAGTCGCTGCCGGCGGGGACGTTCACCGTTTTTTCCGCGCCGTTGACGCTGACGCGCAGTGTGGCGGGTGCGTCGGCTTTAGCCTGTAGGCCCAGTTTGAGGGCGCCGGTGTTGGCGGCATGGAAATAGAAATGGACGGCGTTGGAGCTGTCGGTCCAGCGGACCACGCCGTTTCTGCCGGAGATATCCACACCGGTTTCGGCGGGATCTGCGTAGGCGGTAAATCCCGGGAGCACGACCGGGGTGTTTTGCGCGAAGGAAGGCGCGGCTGCGGCAAGGGTGCAGCAGAGGAAAGAGTAGCGTATCATTTTCATAAAACAAATAAAACTTTCCCGAAGCCGGGATGCAAGTTTGTTCGTCAAAATTGACAAAACACAGACGTGGTGGGGATTGGAAAGAAAAATCAGGGTGTATGGATGATACATTCACACCAGTCCACGAAAACCAGGGAAAAATAACGGACGATGCGCGGCACTTCGTATTCCGCCCGCGGATTGGGATCGCAGAGTGCGAGGGATTTGATGATCCCGTTTTCTTCGGTACCGTAATAACAACCGCCGCGTGAAGTGATGGCGAAACCATTTTTCACAAACCCTGGTTGGTCGTTGATGGCGATGGCGCCAAGCGAATCACTATTAAGAAATGAACGCATTTCGAAAAGGGGGATGAAAAGCTCCGGCGCGCCAATGGCCTTGCGGATATGCACCTGGCCGAACGCACGAATCCCTTCAGCCAGTTCGCGGCTGTGATTGATATGGATTTCCTTGATTTCGTCCACTTCCGCGCCGACTATTTTCAGCTTGGAGATATTGACAAACTCTGCCTGTCGCCAGTGTTCTCCGGAAAGGGTTACGGTAAAATCCGGGTAAGCGGGCAGGTTGGTCATCGCGGGGAGTTCATTGGAAACTGTAGGTATGGGAAAACAGTAGTCCATAGGTGAACACGTGATGTTACCCGAATATATGACGAAAAATTGTTAAAAGAAAGGATCGGTTTAGCCTTTGGGCTTTTTATACTTTATTTTTACATTGGCGACGCCGGCGTTGACCATACCGAGTTTTTTGGCGGCTTTTTTAGAAAGGTCGATGATGCGGCCGGCAACGAAGGGGCCGCGGTCGTTGATGCGGACTTTAATGGTTTTGCCATTGTCGAGGTTGGTGACTTTGACTTTAGTGCCGAAGGGGAGGGATTTGTGGGCGGCGGTCATTTTTCCCTGGCGGAAGGTTTCGCCGTTGGCGGTTTTGCGGCCCTGGAATTTGTCGGCGTAGAATGAGGCTTTTCCGGATTGGGAGATTTGGCGGGCGCAGGAGCTGAAGCACAGCAATGCGGCCGCGGCGAGGGTTGGCAGGAGGTGTTTTCGTTGGATCATATTCCGCTTTACAGTTTCTTGGTCATGATATAGTCGTTCATGAAAAAGCCGTGGCCGATGTCGATGTCTTCCTCTCCGGAAATCACGAAACCGTTTCGTTTGTAAAAGCCCGTAGCTTTATTGTCGCGGTTCACGTTGAGCGACAGCTTTTCCATGCCGGCGTTGCGCGCGATGCGTTCCACTTCCGCTATGAGCGCGAGGCCCATGTTTTTGCCTTGCATCTGCGGCAGCACGTATATCTTGTGCAATTTTGATACCGGTTCGTCTTTATAATTCAGTTCGTATCCTGCGAATCCTCCGAATTTCCCGTCTGCTTCAGCCAGCAGATAAACATACCCTTTCTTTTCTACCTGGTCTTTCAACACTGCGAGGTCGTACATCAAGTTCAGCATGTAATCGATCTGTTCGGATGTAAGAATTTTCCCAAATGTATGCGGCCAGGTGTCGTAAGCGATCTGCTGCACGATGGCCAGCTGCTGCTCCGCTGCCTGCGTAATCCTGATCATGATGAATGGTTAAACGGTTACGTTGCAATTTAACGCATATCCACCTTACACCACAGATTTTTGTTATGTTTGGAAAAAAACACATGCGCGCTATCTTTTGGGCCCTGATGGCTGTGTTGGCCCTGCCTGTGAAAGCCCAGCTGAAGGCGGGCTTCGATGCCAACGAATACAATGATCTTTTACACCTCCATCAAAACGGGGATACAGCATCCGCCAAAAATCACCCGGAAGCGTATAAATTGCTTTACACTTCGCCCGAGGTCGGGTTTTATAACCGTTGGGTATTGTGGGAAAGAAGTGATGGGGTAGACGTAATACAGATCCGTGGCACGATCGGCAAGCTCGAAAGCTGGCTTGCGAATTTTTATGCGGCGATGGTTCCTGCCGAAGGGGTAATCCAGCTGAACGACAGCACCCGGTTTACTTACAAGATGGCGGCTGATTCCGGCAAATCGTTTGTGCATGTGGGATGGACCGCCGCCGTCGGATTCATGTCTGCCGATATCGTAGAACATGTGAAAGAGCGCTACGCCAGGGGAACCCGTCAAATCCTTATCATGGGCCACAGCCAGGGCGGCGCCATCGCATTCCTCCTGCGCTCGTACCTGCATTACCACCCCGATCTTCCCAAAGATATCCTTTACAAAACCTATTGCAGCGCCGCGCCGAAGCCCGGTAATCTCTTCTACGCATACGATTTCGATAATATCACCCGCGACGGATGGGGCTACCGCATCGTCAACAGCGACGACTGGGTGCCGGAAACGCCGCTATCCCTGCAAACGGTGCAGGATTTCAACATGCCCAGCCCTTTCATGAATGTGCGCGGAGAATTAAAGAAACAGAAATTTTTCGTGCGGTTGTATGGAACGATGGTATACAACCGGCTGACGCGTACCACCAACCGGAGTGTGCGCCGGTTCCGGAAAACCCTTGGCAACGGCGTGTCCCGGCTGACCAAGAGAACGCTGCCGCAATTCAAACAGCCGGAATATGTTTTCAGCAATAACTATATGACCTGCGGCGTCCCCATCATCTTATTGACAGATGCGGCTTACCATCAAAATTTTCCTTTCGACGGTAAAAATATTTTCGTGCACCACATGCCCGAAAAGTACATCTATCTCCTGAAAAAATACTATTCCGTTTCGGACTGAACAGCGTAAAACAAGCCGGGATAATCGATCACCAGGCCGTCGGCATCGGTGAGGATTTCCCGTTTGAAGTCTTTCAGGACGCCTTCGTAGAGGTAACGGCTTTCGTCGAGGCGGGTGTAGTATTGCGTGACGGGTTTGATTTCGTTCTTGAAAATGTTGATGTACAGCGCATCAATTTGTGTGCGTTGACCGGGTTGGAGGTTGAGGCGGCGGATGGGGAGGGTGTTCGTAAACGGGGTGAGGGAAATATCGATATCGATGCAATGATCCCACTCGTCGCGTGTGTGCCCGGTTTGCGTCCACTTGCCGTTGAGATCGCGGTGGAGGGAAATCCAGGAGCAATCGCCGTCGCGCTCGATCGCCATTTCGAGGCCAGACATTTGCCACGCGCGGTCAGCCACGATATCGTAAGACACGGAAAACGGCATGTCTTCCCCAAACCCAACGATTGTTCCGTTGACGCGGATATCGCTTCCTGTAGCGTCGATGCTACAATATTCCATCATTTGATAATAAAGTCCTTTCCAGACGATCTGTCGTTTCATTGTGTGCTGTTAAAAGTGTCGCCCTGGCGGATATCGCCTGTCTCGAAACCTTTTTTGAACCAATACATCCGCTGGGCGGAGGTGCCATGCGTGAAGGCATCGGGGACCACGCGCCCGCCAGACTGCTGTTGCAGCCGGTCGTCGCCGATGGCGTTGGCTGCGTTAAGGGCTTCTTCGATATCGCCGGGTTCGATGAAATCGGCCGTATTTTTCATGTAATGCGCCCAGAGGCCGGCGTAGAAGTCGGCCTGCAGTTCCAGTTTCACGGAAAGTTTGTTGTATTCCGCTTCGCTGAGGCGGCCACGCATGGACTGAACCTTTTGCGAAACACCGAGGAGGTTCTGGACGTGGTGCCCTACTTCATGGGCGATTACGTAGGCCATCGCCATGTCGCCCGGGGCGTTGAGGTTATTTTTCAGTTCGTCGTAAAAAGACAGGTCGATGTATACCTGGTGGTCCGCCGGGCAATAAAAAGGTCCTGAAGCGGAGGAGGCGCCGCCGCAGGCGCTCTGTACGGCGCCGGTGAACATCACGAGGGTGGGTTCCTGGTATTGTTGTCCGATTTGGTTGAAGATCTTATGCCAAACGTCTTCCGTTTCAGCCAAAACAACTTTGGTGAAGGAAGCAGCTTCTTTTTCACGGGCTTCCTGTTCGGGGGAAAGCTGGCCTTGCTGGGTGCCGGACGGCTGCTGCATGTTCACCACCTGGGAGGGATCGCCGCCAAGGAAATAAACGATCAGTGCGATCACGATGGTACCGATGCCGCCGCCTACTACGAGGCCTCCGCGGCCGGAGCCTCTGCGGTCATCTACATTTGTGCTTTCTCGGCGTCCTTGCCAGCGCATATGGTTTTCTTTTAGTTAGTACTATAAATTTATGAAATAAATGGGTGCGCCGCTGTTTTTCAGCCATTCGCCCGGCATGGTTCTGGAAAATCAAAGTTAACAACCTTTAGGTACAACCCTGACATTTCGCCCCCCAGCGAACGAAAACACTCGTTTTTCAACATTTACGCCACCTATCCACCCGCAATATCTCCATCATCCTCATCACTGGCTCTGTTTTCCTGGAAACCCGCCGCGGCCAGGTCCATCATCGAAAAAACATCGACTTCTGCGCCTTCGCTTCCGAGAGATACACTTGCTGCTGCCGGACAAACGGACCGCATGATTGTTATGTGTTGTGCAACACGGTTTCCAGCCAGATGGAATCCGGGGATTTAAAATGCAGGGCGTGGGCCTGCCAGTCCCAACAGGCTTGCATGCAACGTTCCATCCCATCGAAATGCCGGAAAAGCATCGCTGTTCTTTGTGGAAAAAGCGTGTCGTAAGCATGCGCCCGTTTTTTGCAAACCGCCGACGACCGGAAATAGTCCGTCAGCTAACCGCGAACGATGGCGGCGCTCTGGCGGATGATATTCGTCAGCGTGTATGCTTTACCATTAGGTAGCGACATGGCGTGAAGTGATGAATGGTTAACTTTTCGACTGGATATAAGATACGAATACTCACGCGCAACCCTACTTCAGCGGCAACATAAAGGCCGGGTAAAAACCCGGCCCGGCTGAAGGTTACAACAAAATCTAAACCTGCTTATGAGAAGACTTAAGATTCAAGAATTAATAGGAAAGATACATCAAGGAATGATCCTTGCTTTCCAGGTGGGAAGCACCCATCAGAAACTCGTCGACTTTTCTTGCACACTCTCGTCCCTCACTAATGGCCCATACCACGAGGGATTGACCGCGGCGCATGTCGCCGGCTGCAAAAACCTTCGGGATGGAAGTCTGATATGCTTTTTCGGTCGCTTTCACATTGCCGCGTTCGTCGGTTTCGATGGAGAGGTCTTCCAGCATGCCCTTGTACTGGGGGTGGAGGAAGCCCATGGCCAGGAAAGCGAGATCGCAGGGCACGGTTCTTTCTGAGCCGGCTACTTCTACGAAGCGCCCGGGGCGGCCGTCTTCACCGAAAGACCAGGTAAGGTCCACCAGTTTGAGGCCTTTGAGATTTCCTTTATCGTCGCCAATGAATTCTTTGGTAGCGATCGCCCAGTGGCGGTCGGCGCCTTCTTCGTGGGAGGTCGACGTTTTGAGGATCATCGGGTAGGTAGGCCAGGGCATGAAGGGGGTACGGTCTGCCGCGGGTTTAGGCATCAGCTCCAGCTGGGTCACGGATTTGGCGCCGTGACGGTTGGAGGTGCCCACGCAGTCGGAACCGGTGTCGCCACCGCCGATCACCACTACATGTTTGCCTGTGGCGAGGATGTCTTCGCCTTCTACTTTGGATTTTCCTACGCGTTGGTTTTGTTGTTTGAGGAAGTCCATGGCGTAATGCACGCCTTTGAGCTCACGCCCGGGAATGGTAAGGTCGCGGGGGATGGTGGAACCACCGGCTAGCACTACCGCGTTGAATTCGCGGAGGATGTCGTTGATGCTGATGTTCACGCCCACGTTCGCGTTGCACTGGAATGTGACACCTTCTTCTTCCATGAGGGCCACGCGGCGGTCGATCACCCATTTCTCCAGTTTGAAGTCGGGGATGCCGTAGCGGAGGAGCCCTCCGGGTTTATCGTCGCGCTCGAACACGGTTACCAGGTGGCCGGCGTAGTTGAGCTGCGCGGCGGCGGCGAGGCCGGCGGGGCCGGAGCCGATCACGGCAACTTTCTTTCCGGTGCGCACACGCGGAACTTTCGCTTTCACGAGTCCTTTATCGAACGCGATTTCAATGATATGTTTTTCGATTTCCTCGATGGCCACGGGCGGCTGGTTGATGCCCAGCACGCAGGCGCTTTCGCAGGGTGCGGGACAGATACGGCCGGTGAACTCGGGGAAGTTGTTGGTGGAAGTCAGCACTTCATACGCTTCCTGCCAGTCTTTGCGGTATACCGCGTCGTTGAATTCGGGGATTACGTTGCCGAGGGGGCATCCGCTGTGGCAGAAGGGTACGCCGCAGTTCATGCAACGGGCCGACTGTTCGTTGAGCTTGTTCTCGGGGAGACGCTCCACAAATTCGTTATAATGTTTTACACGGGATTTCACGTCAGCCTTTTTCGGCAACTCCCTTGTAAATTCCATAAATCCTGTTGGTTTACCCATATCTGTCTCTGCTTGGTCGCTTAGATAAATGTTTGATTACGCTTTGCTTTTCACACCTTTTGTGGCGGCGGCTTTGAGAGCAGCCTTGTATTCTTTCGGGAATACTTTCACGAAATGGCGTAGCTGATTTTCCCAGTCGCTGAGGATGAATTTAGCCACGGTGCTGTTGGTGTACGCATGATGCTTGGTGATCAGGTCGTGCAGCTGAGCGGCGTCATCTTCTGCCAGGGGATCCAGGTCGATCATTTCCGGGTTGCACTGTGCGGCGAAGTTGCCTTTTACGTCGTACACGAAGGCGATACCGCCGCTCATGCCCGCGCCGAAGTTGCGGCCGGTTTCTCCGAGGATGACAGCGCGGCCGCCGGTCATGTATTCACAGCCATGGTCGCCGGTGCCTTCGGTTACCACGGTGGCGCCGGAGTTGCGCACGCAGAAGCGTTCGCCGGCTTTCCCGCGGATAAAGGCTTCGCCGGAAGTAGCGCCGTACAGGGCCACGTTACCCGCGATGATGTTCTCCTCCGCTTTGAAACCTGCTTCCGTGGAAGGATAGAGGATCAGTTTGGCGCCGGAGAGGCCTTTGCCGAAGTAGTCGTTGGCTTCGCCTTCCAGTTCGAGCGTTACGCCTTTGGTATTGAAGGCGCCGAAGCTCTGGCCGGCGGAACCCGTGAATTTGAAATGCACCGTGTCTTCGGGAAGCCCTTCGCTCTTGTAGCGCTTGGAAATTTCGTTGGACAAAATCGTGCCCAGGGTACGATCGGTATTTTTTACTTTATACTGGCCGAATACGCGGGTTTTGTTTTCCAGTGCATCTTTGGCGGCTTTCAGCAGCTGCCAGTCCAGCACTTCTGCCAAACCGTGATCCTGCTCTTCCTGTTTGTACAGGCCGGTTTCGTCGGAAGCCGGTTCGCGGTACAGTATGGGAGAAAGATCGAGGTGTTTGAATTTCCAATGGTCGACGTTGTCGCGCACTTTCAGCACTTCAACCTGTCCCACCATTTCCTGGACGGTACGGAAACCGAGCTCGGCCATGATTTCGCGGAATTCAGCCACGATGAAGTGGAAGAAGTTCACCACGGCGTCTGCGGTGCCGTTGAAGCGTTTGCGCAGATCCGGATCCTGGGTGGCAACGCCTACCGGGCAGGTATTCAGATGACATTTACGCATCATGATGCAACCTTCCACCACGAGTGCGGCGGTAGCTACGCCCCATTCTTCAGCACCCAGCAGGGTGGCGATGGCGATGTCGCGGCCGGTTTTCATCTGGCCGTCGGCCTGTACCACTACGCGGCTGCGGAGTTTGTTGCGCACGAGCGTCTGGTGCGTTTCGGCCAGGCCCAGCTCCCAGGGAAGCCCTGCGTGTTTGATGGAGCTGATGGGAGACGCACCGGTACCGCCGTCGAAGCCGGATACCAGGATCACATCGGCATGCGCTTTCGCTACACCCGCGGCGATCGTTCCCACACCAGCTTTGGATACCAGCTTCACACTGATTCGGGCGGCGCGATTCGCGTTTTTCAGGTCGAAAATCAGCTGCGCCAGATCCTCGATCGAATAAATATCGTGGTGCGGCGGCGGCGAAATCAGGCCCACGCCCGGCGTAGCGTGACGAACCTTTCCGATCCAGTCGTCTACCTTATGCCCGGGCAGCTGGCCGCCCTCACCGGGCTTCGCGCCTTGCGCCATTTTGATTTGCAGTTCGTCGGCATTGGTCAGGTAGTAGCTGGTTACGCCGAAACGTGCAGACGCCACCTGTTTGATCGCCGAGCGCATGGAGTCGCCATTGGGCAGTAGCTCATAACGCATTTCGTCTTCACCGCCCTCACCGGTATTGCTTTTCGCGCCGATGCGGTTCATGGCCACGGCCAGCGTGGAGTGGGCTTCGTGGCTGATGGAGCCGAAGCTCATCGCGCCGGTGGCGAAGCGCTTGAAGATGCTTTCCGCGGATTCCACCTCTTCGATGGGAACCGGGTTGCGGTTGCGTTTGAAAGTCAGCAGGCTCCGGAGTGTGACCGCTTTCTCGCTCTGGTCGTTTACAGCTTTCGAATATTTTTTGAAAAGGCTGTAATCGTTCATGCGGGTGGAGTACTGCAGCAGGTGGATCGTGGTGGGGTTGAAAAGGTGATGTTCGCCTTTCCGTTTCCATTGGTATACACCGCCAGTAGTGAGCCGCTGAACCGGGGTTTCCTTACGGCCGTAACCCATCCAGTGCTTCGCAAGCGTTTCCTGCGCGATTTCATCCAGCCCCAGCCCTTGAATGCGGGATACGGCGCCGGTGAAATATTTATCTACAACGGTTTTGTTGATGCCGAGGATCTCGAAGATCTGGGCGCCCTGGTAAGATTGCAGGGTGGATATCCCCATCTTGGAGAACACTTTCAGCAATCCTTCACAAACCGCTTTGATGTAATTCTTTTTCAGTTTATCCACATCCAGTTCCGTCTGCAGTTTGCCGCGCAGCCGCATGTCGCGGATGGTGCTGAGTGCGAGATACGGGTTGATGGCGG
Source organism: Chitinophaga pollutisoli (assembly GCF_038396755.1). NCBI lineage: Bacteria > Pseudomonadati > Bacteroidota > Chitinophagia > Chitinophagales > Chitinophagaceae > Chitinophaga > Chitinophaga pollutisoli. The sequence continues at coordinate 3,295,459 of NZ_CP149822.1, forward strand.
TGGCGCCGAAGCCGAGAAGCGCTGCGAAATGATGCACTTCCCACACATCGCCGGCTTCCACAACGATACCCACCTGGCCACGGTAACCCTTGCGGATCAGGTGGTGGTGCACAGCCGAAACGGCCATGAGGCTCGGAATGGCAGCATGCTCGGAATCCAGCGCGCGGTCGGAAAGGATGATCACTTCAAAACCGTCTTCAACAGCGTCTACCGCATAACGGCAGAGGCGGGCGAGGCCTTTTTCAAGGGAGCCGGGCTTGCCGTCGGCCTTGAAATAAGTATGCAATGTTTTGGCCTGGAAAATACCGGTGTCGATGCTGCGGATTTTTTCCAGTTCATAGTTGTTTAATACCGGGTGCGGCAGCGCTACGGAATGGCAGTGCAGCGGATCCTCGTCGAGCAGGTTGCCATTGTTGCCGAGGAACGTCGCCAGCGACATCACCAGTCTTTCCCGGATGGGATCGATGGGCGGATTGGTTACCTGGGCAAACAGTTGTTTGAAATAGCTGCTCAGGTGCTGCGGCTGATCGCTCAGCACGGCCAGCGGCGCGTCGGTTCCCATGGAACCTACCGGCTCTTTACCGTCGATGGCCATAGGGGAGATAATCGTTTCCAGGTCTTCGGTGCTGTAACCGAAAGCGCGCTGGTACTTGAAAATCTGGTCGTGCTCGAGGTGCGTAAAAGTTACGCGTGGCTCGGGCAGCTCGTCGAGGCGGATCTTGTATTTATTTAACCACTCGGCGTAGGGCTGTGCGGAGCAAATAGACTGCTTCAGCTCTTCGTCGCCGATGATGCGGCCCTGGTCCATGTCCACGATGAACATTTTACCGGGTTGCAGGCGGCCTTTTTCTTTTACATTTTTCGGATCGATGGGCAGAACGCCGGCTTCGGAAGCCATGATCACGCGATCGTCTTTCGTTACCACGAAGCGGGAAGGCCGGAGCCCGTTCCTGTCGAGGGTGGCGCCGATAATCTTGCCGTCGGTGAAAGAGATGGAAGCGGGGCCGTCCCAGGGTTCCATGAGCGACGCATGATATTCGTAGAAGGCTTTCTTTACGGGGTCCATGCTCTCGTTGCCATCCCATGCTTCGGGGATAAGCATCATCATCACATGGGGGAGCGATCGGCCGGTCAGGTTGAGCAGCTCCACCACATTGTCGAGGCAGGCGGAATCGGATTGCCCTTCGTCCACGATGGGGGAGAGCATTTCCATTTCCTCTTTGGTGAAATATTTGGTCAGGAAAGAGCTTTCGCCGGCGCGGAGCCAGTTGAGGTTTCCTTTCAGGGTGTTGATTTCACCGTTGTGGGCGATAAAACGGAACGGGTGTGCGAGCTTCCAGCTGGGGAAGGTGTTGGTGGCGAAACGGCTGTGGATAAGACCGAAGGCCGACACCATGCGCTCATCGCGGAGGTCGGGGTAATAGTGGCCCACCTGGTAAGTGGTGAGTTGACCTTTATATACGATAGTTTTATGGGAGAAGGACGCGAAATAGATTTCGGCCTTTTCTTTCGGGATGGAGCAGCGCACTGTTTTGGTGATATAGTTGCGCAGCACGAAGAGTTTACGTTCAAATTCTTCCGGATCGGAAATATGATACGGGCAGGCGATGAACAGTTGTTCGATTTCAGGTTCTACGGACAGGGCGGTTTCACCGATACCATCTGGCCGAACGGGCACTTTGCGGTACCCGAGGATTTCGAGTCCCACTTTTTCCGCACAGCGTTGGATGATTTCGCGGCACTCTTCGCGCCAGCGGGGTTCTTTGGGAAAGAAGACCATCCCCACGCCATATTTTCCGGCATCCGGCAGGCGGATACCCATTTTCAGACATTCGGCATACAAGAATTCATGCGGCATCTGGATCATAATCCCCGCGCCGTCGCCGGTGGTGCGCTCGCAACCGCAGGCGCCGCGGTGTTCCATATTTTCCAACATGGTTAATGCATCGCGGATGATCTGGTGTGACTTCCGACCCTTGATGTGGGCGGTAAAACCCGTACCACACGCATCGTGCTCAAATTCCGGACGATACAAACCTTGTTCTTGGCTCACAATTCGCATTGGCTGTTAAATTTTCCTTTTATCCTTTATCAGATACACTACGCCCACAGGCAACAAAGCCCTGGCTCAGGTACCGTATTTTGCTTTGGGAACGGTTTAAAGATACTAATAGAATGCGGTTTATTTTACTGAAAGTTTGATTAAAGCCCTAAAATTTAGAAAATTTTAAAATCGGCTACTCTTTCATTTGATAATTGTAAAAATTGAACACCGGGTAGGGGCAGGATGGGGTATGAAAAAGGCCGGAAATTTTTCCGGCCGTGAATAAGTTGTGAAAAAACTATCATTTTCAGGGAGCAAATTCGAATTTGACCGTCCCATTCGCATGTTCCACCCGCAAAGGGTCGCTGATCATGCTCTCGTTATGCATACGGTCCAAAGCGGTAACGATATAAATATAGGTGCGCCCTTTAATATATTGCCTGTCCATATATACAGGGTCCGGCATCTGCTCCACCACCGCCAGGATCTTGGTGGGGTCGCTCACATTGATCACCTGGCCCTCCTCGAAACGATATAAAACATACCGCTGCGTCTGGTGCGAAGTGTCGTCGTCCGCCCACCGGATCTCCAGTCCGCCGTTTTTCTCGAAAGCATCCGTGAAATAAGGCGCCAGCGGCGCTTTATCGTCGAGCCAGGGCATGGTGGGCAACAGCGCCGGATACCGGTACAGATGATTTTGCAGGGAATCGTTGATGCCGAAAGGATTGCCGTTGAAAGAACGGCTGCTGAAAAATACGCTCCCCTGCACCGTCGGGAATGCCCGCGTGGCAAGAATCTGGTTCGGCAACTCCCGCGGATTCCGCCAGGGCGCGCTGCTGCCGATGCGGTACGCGCCATGCCCGATGTACATGTGGCGGCCGTAAGCGTGCTTTGACCACCAGTCCACCAGCACTTCATAAGCCACCAGCCGGTGCCCGAATTCCCAGTACAGCTGCGGCGTGAGGTAATCGATCCAGCCGAGGCGCTGCCATTTGATGACGTCGGCATAGAGATCGTCGTAATTGGTGAGGCCCGCCCGCGTGGGGGAACCGCTGAAATCCTTGTCCTGGTTGCGCCATACGCCGAATGGACTGATCCCGAACTTCACCCAGGGCTTGGTTTGCTTGATGGCGCCGCTGAGCATCTGGATGATGGTGTCCACATTATAACGCCGCCAGTCGTCGAGGCTGCGGCCTTTGCCGTACAGCCGGAACGACCCCTGGTCGGGGAAATCCTTGCCGGGCAGGCGGTACGGGTAAAAGTAATCGTCGAAATGGACGGCGTCGATATCATAGCGCTTTACGACGTCGCGGATGAGCTCTGTCACGTAGGAGCGGACTTCCGGGATCCCCGGGTCGAAGTATTTTTTATCGCCGTAAGTGAGGAACCACTGCGGTCGCGTGCGGGTGATGTGATTGTCGGCGATGCTGCTGCCGCGGGTATTGGCCACGGCGCGGTAGGGGTTGAACCAGGCATGGAATTCCATCCCGCGTTTATGCGTTTCGGTGACCATGAACTCGAGCGGGTCGTAATACGGGATGGGGGGCTGGCCCTGCCTTCCGGTGAGATATTCGCTCCAGGGTTCGTAGGGAGACGGATAGAAGGCATCCGCCGCAGGCCGGACCTGGAAAATGATGGCGTTCATGCCGTTTCGCTTGTGGAAATCCAGCAACTGGATAAATTCCTCGCGCTGTTGCTCCGGCGGCAATCCTTTCCTGGAAGGCCAGTCGATGTTTGCTATCGTGGAGATCCAGACAGCCCTGAACTCCCTTTTGGGAGGCAGTTGCGCCTTTGTGGGATGCATCAGGCTGCCGCACAGTAGTAGTCCGGTCAATATATACTTCACCATTTCCTTGTATCGGTTTTCCGTAAACTGCGAAAATAAAGTTCCGTCGTCCAAATGCCAAATGCGGGCAGGATTTGTATTTTGTAAAAAGAATCCACGCATATGAAAACGCTTTTCCTGCCGGCATGTTTGATATTGGCAAGCATTTGTCCGGATGTTTTTTCCCAGTCCAAACTTCCGGCCAAAACAGCCGCCCCGCAAACATTGGAGCAGGCGGCGCAATCGTTGTTTTTTGATCTGGGGAGGGAAAAGCTGGGAAAGATGACGGCGCCGTTCGAGGGAGATCAGCGGTTTGACTGGCATTTTGTGCCGAAGGAGCGATACGGGTTGCGCCTCAAGGACATGACACTTTCGCAGCAGGAGCGGGCCTTTGCGCTGATGAACCTTTGTCTGAGCAACGAGGGCGCCCGCAAGGCGAAAGGCGTGGTGGAGCTGGAGGCCATCCTCCGGGAAGTGGAAAAACGCGCCATCACCGACACGTACCGCGACACGGGAAATTTTTACTTCGCCGTCTTCGGCAGCCCTTTCGCCGGCAAGCCCTGGGCCCTGCGGATGGAAGGCCATCACGTTTCCCTCAACTTTACGATCTTAAATAACCGCATCTTGTCGGTTGGGCCAGGCTTCCTCGGCGCCAACCCCGCGCGGGTGCCTTCCGGGCCGGCGATGGGGCATCAATTATTAAAGCAGGAAACCGAACTGGCGTTTTCGCTCATGAACGGACTGAGTGAGCAACAGCGGAAAATCGCTGTGGTGGCGGATAAGGCGCCGTCAGACATCATCACGGGCAATAAGCGCCGCGCCTGGCAGCTCGATCCGCCGGGCATCGCGTGGAGTGCGTTGAAACCCGCGCAGCATCGGCAGCTCCGTTCACTGATCGACGTATACATTGGCCGGTACACGCGCCTGATGCACGATATTTTATGGAAAGAAATCGAGGCTTCGGGGCTCGACAGTATCCATTTTGCCTGGGCAGGTGGCCGTGTTTGGGGGGAAGGGCATTACTACCGCATCCAGGGGCCTACCTTCCTGATCGAATACGACAATACGCAAAACGACGCGAATCATGTTCATTCGGTGTTCCGGGAATTGAAGAATGATTTTGGGGAAGATGCGCTGCAACAGCATTATAACGCGTCACACCAATGATTATCAGTCGGTTATAGCGACACAGTGCCCAGCGTTCTGCAAAACGGAACGGAGTGGAAGAATGCTACACTTTCCGGCCGAGATACTGGCTGTAATCGGGAAGGATGACGGTGTATTCCTGATGCATGAGCGGCGAGGTCATAAGGAAATCCGCGGAGGCCCGGTTGGAGGCCATGGGGATATTCCAGACAACGCCGAGACGAAGTAGGGCTTTGATATCCGGGTCGTGGGGCAGGGCCTCCATGGGGTCCCAGAAGAAGATGATCACATCGATCCGCCCTTCGGCAACGGCCGCGCCGATCTGCTGGTCGCCGCCCAGGGGGCCGCTAAGGAGCTTGCGTACGGAAACGTCGAGCGCTTCTTCGATCAGTTTGCCGGTGGTGCCGGTGGCGTACAACTCGTGGCGGGCGAGTACGGTCTTATTATAGATGGCCCATTCCATGAGCTCCGCCTTTTTATGGTCGTGCGCGATCAGTGCAATCCGTTTGCGGGCATGCAGGGTTTTAGTCTGTAACATATTGCAAAAATATACCTGTTTACGGAGACTCCAAGTTCTGAAGGGCATTGTCGCCAAATTTTGTTAATTTTGCGGGAGATAAAATTGGACTAATAATGATTAAAACAGGAAATCCCATCATCAGTATCTATACGGAAATGACGCCGAATCCGGAAACGATGAAGTTTGTGGCGAACAAGCTCCTGTATCCGAATAAAAGCATCGATTTCCCCGATGCGGCCAGCACCGGTCCGAGCCCCCTCGCAGCCGAGCTTTTCACTTTTCCCTTCATCCGTGGTGTTTTCATCGCCAGCAACTTCGTGACGCTGACAAAAACCAATGATACCGATTGGGCAGACGTGATCCCCACCATCCGCCAGTTCCTCAAGGAATACCTGGAAGATAACCGTGCGGTGATCAATGAAGATGAAATCAAAGCGGCTCCCATCATGAGCGGCGACGAAAGCGACGTAGTTACCCGCATCAAAGACCTGTTGGAAAACGCCGTGAAGCCCGCTGTGGAAATGGACGGCGGCGCCATCCAGTTCAAAAATTACGAAGATGGCGTGGTAACAGTAATCCTGCAGGGTTCCTGCTCCGGTTGCCCGTCTTCCATGATCACCCTCAAATCCGGCATCGAAGGCATCATGAAACGCATGATCCCCGAGGTAAAGGAAGTGGTGGCCGAAACAGAATAAGCCATAGTTGAAATGAATGATAGTGTGAAAGCGCAGCCTTTGTGGTTGCGCTTTTTTCGTTTTGTTGTGTAGCTTTGGAACTTTGCAACTAAACAGTGAACGATGAAAGGAATTCTGATCGGATGCGTGATGGCGATCGCCACGGCGTCCGCTACCGCGCAACAAACCGAAGCCGTGGTCACCTACGGTTTCCGCAATAACGGGAAAGACGCCCGGGGCGAACAAACCCTGCTCATACAAGGGAAACGGGTGGCCGTAGGAGCTTCCGGCAGGCAAACGGAACAACAGTTCCTTAACTACGCCGACAAGGCAACTTTCCAGCTGCTCGACGGTAAAAACGGCGCCTTCACGCTGAAGAAACCCTTCGGCGAATACATTAAACCCGAACTGCTGCCTGGAATCGATACCGTTGCCGGTATCCCCTGCAAAAAAGCCAAAGCCATTATCCGGTCCAACACCATCGAAATCTGGTACACCGATGCACTGGCCATCAAAGGAACGCCGCAGATCTCGATCGCTCCGGGACTGGGACTGATCCTCAAAATCGTCCGCAACGGCAACAGCGAAACCTATGCGAAGAAAATCGAATACCGCAAAGTGACCAACGAAGAGCTAAAGTGGCCCGCATCCTGGGGCAAACTGGTGTCTGAACCGGCATACCAGCGCCAGGTGATCGACAGCCGTTACGCCACTATTTCCATCTTCGACCAGGAACAAATCAGCTGGGGCAACAAAATCGATAACCCCACCGGATATCCGCTCAACGCTACTTACCACTTCGCCGGCGGTACCGTGATCTTGAAAAAAGTAAATCTTCCCGCCGTGAAATCCAGCCAGCGCCTCTTTGCCGAGCTGGTACAATATTCCAACGGCGATGCATACGATCGCACAGGCTCGGTATTCGTGGTGCCGGTGGATAAGGCGCGCAGTTTCCTGGAAGGATTGGAGAAAGGCGCCAACGTGCTCCCGGCATTCGCCGGCCGCAACGGAAAAGCTTACCAGGGCTATGTTTCCACGGAAGAATACAATGCGCCGCTCGAAGTGATGCGTTTCTTCACGCCGTTCGGCGTCCGCCATTTCAATAAACAAGTGCAGATCGAAGGCTACAACTGGGCGGATTCGGCGGTTTATAAACAAGATATTTCCGATCTCGCACCGCGCCTTCAAGGAGATGTGTATATCGGGATCTATATCGGCAACTATGACAAAGGCGGCCATAAAGCCAGTCTGACCTTCAAATATTACCCTGGTTATGATGGCGGCGAAGGCCGTCCGGAGCCGAAGAAATATGTGCAGCCGGTGTTTAATTCCACTAACGTCATGGAAATGGCCGGGCAGGAATATGCGACGCTTTTCGATAAAGACTCGCTGACGGTGACGGTGAACGTTCCCCTGGGCGTGAAAAACCTTAAGCTCCGCTACATCACCACCGGCCACGGCGGCTGGGGCGGCGGCGACGAGTTCAATCCGAAACTCAACGAAATTTTTGTAGACGGCCAGCGCGTGTATCACTTCTTCCCCTGGAGAGAAGATTGCGCCACGTATCGCTTGCTAAACCCGGCTTCGGGGAACTTCGGCAACGGGCTTTCGTCTTCCGACCTGAGCCGATCCAACTGGTGCCCCGGTACGCTGACGCTCCCGGTAGATGTGCCCATGCCGCAGCTCACGCCCGGCAAGCACACGATCCAGGTGGCGATCCCGCAGGGCAAGCCGGAGGGCGGAAGTTTCAGTTTCTGGAATGTTTCCGGAGTATTGATCGGTGACCAGGAATAGTAACTTTGTGAAAGGCCGCCGGCTTGGCGGCCTTTTTTCTTTTATATGGAATCATTTTTTCAGCAGGTGATCGACGGTTTCCGTCTGATGTCGTGGCAGGAAGCCACGGGCGTGATTTTTGGGATCATCAGTGTTTTCTGTTCGCGTGCCAATAGCGTGTGGGTGTACCCGACAGGGCTCGTTAGCACGGGGTTTTTCACGTACCTGTTCGCCAAACCGGATGTTGGTCTGTATGCGGAAGCGGGGCTGAATGCGTATTATTTCGTTATGAGCATATACGGCTGGTTTAACTGGACGCGGCAGAAAGACGGGCACGATGCGGTAGGGATCTCGTGGATGGACCGCCGCGACTGGCGTATCGCGCTGGGGATTGTAGTGATCGGATGGGCGTTTATCTGGTGGGTGTTGAAATCGTACACCGACAGTACGGTTCCGGTGCTGGACGCGCTCGTGTCGGCAACGGCGTGGAGCGGGATGTGGCTGCTGGCGAAGCGGAAGATAGAAAACTGGGTGATGCTGAATGTGTCAAATTTCATCGCGGTGCCGCTGTTGTTGTATAAAGGGCTTGCCCCAACAGCTGTTTTAACCGTAATTTTGTTCATCGTGGCGGTCAGTGGATATTTCCAATGGCGCCGCATCTACCGTGAACAGCTAAACGAACACGTGTGAAGAGAATTGTAGTTATCGGGCCCGAATCCACGGGCAAGAGCACCCTCAGCCAGCAACTGGCGGCCTTCTACAGAACGGCTTGGGTCCCCGAGTTCGCGCGCGCCTACCTGGAAGGGCTGGGCCGTCCGTATGAAAGGGAAGATCTCTGGCACATCGCGCAGGGGCAGCTGGCGGTGGAAGACGAAGCGGCTGCGCGCGGGAGGGATTTCATCATCTGTGACACGGATTTGTATGTCGTCAAAGTTTGGAGTGAGGCGAAATACGGCGATTGCGACCCGCGCATACTCGACCTCATCGCCCAACGGCAATACCACGGCTACCTGCTCACGTATATCGACATCCCCTGGGAAGACGATCCTCTCCGTGAACACCCGCTTCCCGAAGAACGGACTTATTACTATAATATATACAGGGATATCGTCATCAACGCCGGCGTTCCCTGGGCCGATATCCGCGGCGACCACAACCAGCGGCTGGAAATTGCCGCCGTGGCGGTCCGCCAGATGATAAAGAAGTAATTGCTATGTGGTTGTGAGCTACATTATCCCCAAGCCCTTACCCACAGGATTTTGCGCGAATTGACACAATTTCCGGATTTTTTGAAAAAACCGGCAAAAGATTTAGTGCGTGAAATACACAATTACGAAATATGGAAGGATTTAAGACTACTTGACAAGTTCGGCGATGTCGGGATCTCCGGAGAGGTTGCGCATTTGCTGGAGGATACGTTTCTGTCGCCACACGGTGATGCGGGCGGGGGGATTGACGGAATACTTCACCGGGTTGGGGAGGCATGCGGCGATCATGGCGGCTTCTTCACGGTTGAGGTCGGACGCCGGTTTTTTGTAGTATGCCTGCGCGGCGGCTTCCACGCCGAAGATGCCTTCACCTGTTTCGGCGACGTTAAGATAAACTTCGAGGATGCGTTTTTTATTCCACACCAGTTCGATCATGAAGGTGAAATAGACTTCCAGGCCTTTCCGGATCCAGCTGCGGCCCTGCCAAAGGAAAACGTTTTTGGCGACCTGCTGGCTGATGGTGGAAGCGCCACGGATTTTTTTGCTTTTCTGGTTATGCTTGAGGGCTTTTTCGATGGATTTGAAATCGAAGCCGTCATGATCGGGAAACAGTTGATCTTCGCTGGCGATAACGGCCAGTTTGACATGTTGCGACATTTCGCCGAGGTCTACATAATCGCGCTGAAAGGATTTACCGGTTCCGATAAGGGAGAACCAACTGCCGATCTGGGTCATGGTGACGGGCGGGTTCACCCAGCGCAGCAGGATGATGTATAACAGTTGTGCAATAAAGAGAATCAGGAAAACCCGCTTAATGATTTTCCACGTTCTCGGGACGATACCTTTTAATTTCATCCGTTTTAATTTCGAAACAGGGCGGAAAGTTAGCAAGATTATGGATACGGTTGTAATTTACCGGCCAACATTGCTCCGTGAAAGATTGTTATTACTAAAAACAGGAAGGCTTATGAGACTGGAATTGCATCCGCAGAATCCGAATCCCCGGAATCTGAAAACAATTATCGAGTGCCTCCGCGACGGCGGCGTCGTGATTTATCCGACAGACACCGTGTACGGTATGGGTTGCGATATTTTCAAACCTGAAGCGGTGGAGCGGATCGCGCGGATCAAGGGGATCGACCCGAAAAAATCGCATTTCTCCTTCATTTGCTATGATCTGAGCCATTTGACGGATTATACCAAAAGCGTGGATACGCCATTGTTCCGTATGTTGAAAAAGGCGTTACCCGGACCGTATACCTTTATTTTACCCGCAAGCCGGCAGGTGCCGAAAATGATCAAGACGAAGCGTGACTCCGTAGGGATCCGTGTGCCGGACAATCTCATTTGCCGGACTTTGGTGAAAGAGTTGGGGAACCCGGTGATGAGCACTTCATTACCGGTGGATGAATATGTGGAAGAATATACCGATCCCGAGATTATCCACGACAAATTCGGGAAGCTGGTGGATATCGTGGTGGATGGCGGGCCAGGCGGTGTGCAGATGTCGACGGTGATTGACTGCACGGGCGCTGAGCCGGTGGTAGTGCGTGAGGGCGCGGGCGATTGGGATGCAATCAGCTAAAATGATCTCCGAAATCCGGAGATATTCTCACTAAAATTTTGAGCCCCAAAAAAGTTTTGTATTTCGGCAATGAAGATATTGCACGAAACGGATTTCCATTGTCGGTTGACCCATACAAAATAATACCGCGCGGCGGTAATTGTTTCGATTTCGACAGCGAAGGCGTTCACGGTTTCATCCGGAAGCGGGTGGAGTTTAAGCAATTGCAGGAAAACCACTTCATTGTCGGGTTTGGCGATCTGATGGATAACTATGGGGTAGATGATGTCGTTGAATCTAACAATGGCGATATAGTGAGGATCTTTTCAACTATAATAAGGGTTATTGAAGATTTTATGCGAAAGCATCCTCAGGCGACGCTGTATTTCACAGGTAGTACGATGCAGCGGACCCGCATCTATTCCGTAATTCTCAATCGGCATTTTGCAAGGTTCAGGAAAAAGTTTCAGATTTCTGTATTATGGACTTGCGGAGGCGTTGATGTTAAAGTGCCTTTTGATCCTGCAAAAGAGGTATTGATGGGAACATTTGTTATTCAAAGTAAAAATCAAACTACATGATGAGAAGGAAAAGGAACAAAAAGAAAGGGCTACCTCGAATGGTAGTAGCGCTTGCCCGTGTTAGGGGCATTGACACCAGTTTCCCAAAGAAGATGGCATTGACTATGCGGGCATTTTTTAGATACAAACGGCAGCATCCGGAGGATGAGCTTTTTGCCTAGCGTAGCATTGGTTGTTTAGTCTCTTCTTTTATTGATTTTGATATAGAAGCCAGCGAATATTGAATTAATATATGAGACGAAAAACAAAGAAAAGAAAGACCTCGCCTGTAGAAGTAGTGGCGCTAGCCCCGGGCAAATGGGATCAAATCTGCTTTTTCGAAAAGAATTGCATTTATGATGAAAGTGCTTCGCAAAGTTGAAAAGTGTAAAAACCGAATTGCATGCCCGACATGAATAAATCAGGGCGCCCCCTGCGGAGGCGCCCTGTAGTCAAAAACGTTACTGCTTTACCAGGTTATTTGATACCCATTTTTTTTGCAATCGCTGCAGGAATGGCTTTTTTGTTCACCATGTAGCAAGTCGTCTTGTAGGCGAAATACGGAACGGAGGCGTAGAAATATCCGCCACAGCCGTTAACAGCGCCCCAGGAATTCTTCACGATGAAGTATTTCTTGCCTTCCTGGTCTTTAGCGATACCGGTAATGTGCATACCGTGATCGTCCTGCGTTTCGAAATTATCGAATGCCAGCTGGCGGTTCTCCTGGGTGATGGCTTTCTCTTTTGCGGGCTTGGTGAACAGCGTCTGGCGCTCAGCTTCAGAATAGTCGGCCCATTCTTTTTCGGGAACGATGGCCAGACCGTCCTTGAAATTGAAGCCCCTTTCGCTCACATCTGCCGCCCATGCGAGGGTGTAGCCGTTGAGCACAGCTTTCTCTGCGATCTCGGTGAACTCGTTCAGGGGAACGTTATACACTTTCTCCCAATTCCAGTTGTCCGGCACTTCCAGCACAAATTGCTCGTAGAACGGATGGTGGGTGAAGGAAGACACGATCACATAGTCGTCGGCATTGAGGCCCAGTTCTTTGGCGAAAGTCTGCGGCGTGTAGGTTTTACCCTTGTACTGAAATTGCTCCGGCGTAGCGCCGATGTAAGCGTCCAATACGCCGTTGAAGGCTTTCTGCCAGGCGGGGTTGATGGTTTTGGCGTCGCCAAGCGGTTTGAGCATGCCATCGAGGAGGCTCACCATTTCAGCGTGGTTATAGTTTTTCTCGCGGTTGCCGTCGTAAGCTTCCTGCGGAACAAGACCGTAATTTTTGAGACAAAGGAGATCGTCGGGGAAACCGCCGCCCTCGCCGAAATTGGCTTTTCCATGCATGCGTACATAGTTGGCGGCTTTGAGGGGATACATCTTACGTACCACAAACATCTCACTGAGATTCAGGTCTTTACCCTTACCCGTGCGGAGAAGTTCGGATTCGAAGAAAGAAAGGCCGGAAAAGGACCAGCAAGTGCCGGTTTGACCCTGGTTTTGAACGGCAAAGGCATCCTGGCTTTTGAGGATGGTGAATTTGTACTCGCTGCCCGCCTTGTTGGTGAGCGGCATCGTTTGCGCCATGACGGAGCTGCCGGCAAGCATGGCCGCCCCTATCATCCAAGTCTTCATGCTCATAATTTATTGCAGATTTAGGCGGCAAATGTAGGAGATCGGACGGAAAAGCCCTCGGCCGTATGGATGAGCGGTCAGCGCGCGAGATACGCCTCCCGGGTGATTTCCCAGCGCCAAAGCTCTCCGGCCTCCCGGCCGTTGATCTCGCCGGCGAACCGGAGCCCGTTCTTCTGCAGTACTTTCACGGCCGCATTATATTCTTCCTCGGTATGCGCCACCACTTTCGACACATACGGGTGACTGAAAGCAAAACGGATGAGGGTTTCCGCCATTTCCGTGGCGTAGCCCTGTTCCCGGTAACCGGCGGATATTTCGTAGCCGATCTCCACCGAGCCGTCGCCATTGGGTTTGCCTTTGAAGCCGGCCGTGCCGATCAGGCGGTTGTCGGCTTTATGAATGGCGAGGTAAAAGAACCAACCGAGCAAGGAGGGGTCGTTGCGCAACTTGTCGTAGGCCACCAGTACCATTTCCGGGTACTCCGTCCATTGTTCCGGCACGTCGATTCCCAAAATCTGGGCTAATGCGTCATTTCCCTGCAGCAGCGCTTCAAAATATTGTAGCGTGCAGGGCACCAATTGTAACCTTGAGGTTTGGATCATAAGTGAAAACTAGTAAACGATTTGCGGATATGCAAGGGGTGCGGCCTGAATGCAGGAACAGGATACCGATGCTGATGATTGTTCACTGAATCCGGTACGGAACCTAGTCCCGTACCGGCATTATTATAGTTAGGTTTGCTAATTCGTTAGTGTGGCTAGTGCGCCTCCAGCCAGTTGGCCCCCGTCCCGATTTCGGCTTCGATCGGTACCGAAAACTGCCTGTCTGGCGGCATGGCGTTGCGCATCCCCTCGATGATGAGCGGTTTGATGATATCCACTTCGTCTTTATGCGCATCAAACACCAACTCGTCATGCACCTGCAGGATCATCCGGGAGCGGAAATTATGCTCGCGGAAGGTTTTGTGCAGCGAAATCATCGCCAGTTTAATGAGGTCCGCCGCCGTTCCTTGGATGGGCATGTTGATGGCGTTTCTTTCAGCGAACGCGCGTACCACGGCGTTGGAGGAGTTAATATCCTTCAGCCAGCGCTTACGGCCCATCACGGTTTGCACGTAACCGGTTTTCTGCGCGAATTTCACCTGGTCTTCCATATATTGACGGATGGCCGGATATTGCGCGAAGTAGTTGTCGATCAATGCTTTGGCTTCACTTCTCGGGATGCCCAGGTTCTCGCTGAGGCCGAAGGCGCTTTGCCCGTAAATGATGCCGAAGTTCACGCTCTTTGCGTTGCGGCGCATGTCGGACGTAACATCCGCCAACTCCACGCCATACACTTTTGCCGCCGTGGCCGTGTGGATATCGAGCCCTTTGCGGAAGGCCTCGCTCATGTTTTCGTCGCCGCTGATGGCAGCAATGATGCGCAATTCGATTTGTGAGTAGTCTGCCGAAAGCAGGGTGAATTCCTCGTTGCGGGGAACGAACGCTTTCCGCACCTCGCGCCCTCTTTCCGTGCGGATGGGGATATTCTGGAGGTTGGGATTGTTGGAACTGAGGCGCCCCGTCACCGCCACCGCCTGGTTATAGGAGGTGTGCACGCGGTTGGTGCGCGGGTTGATCATCGTGGGCAGCGCGTCGACGTAAGTTGATTTCAACTTCGTCAGCTCGCGGAACACGAGTATATTTTCCACGATGGGATGTTTGCTGGAAAGCTTTGCCAGCACGTCTTCCCCGGTGGCGTATTGCCCGGTGCGGGTTTTCTTGGCTTTGGGATCGAGCTGCAATTTTTCGAAGAGCACTTCGCCGAGTTGCTTGGGCGAGCCGAGGTTGAACCGTACGCCCGCCTGTTGGAAAACGCTTTCTTCCGCCTTCCGGATTTCAGTTTCCAGTTCGCGGGAAAAATCTGCCAAAGCCTGCGTGTCAATCTTCACCCCTTCAAATTCCATATCCGTCAACACCTGCACCAGCGGCGCTTCGATGTCGTAAAACACTTTTTCCACCTCACGTTCTTTCAACAAAGGCTCGAATTTGCTTTTCAGCTGCAACGTAATGTCTGCGTCTTCGGCGGCATATTCCTTGATCTTTTCAATCTCGACGTCGCGCATCGTGCCCTGGTTTTTCCCTTTCTTCCCGATAAGCGTTTCGATGGAAACCGGCGCGTACTGGAGGTATTGGGCGCTGAGGAGGTCCATCGAGCGACGGCCTTCCGGCTCGATCAGGTAATGTGCCAGCATGGTGTCGAAAATCTTTCCTTTCACTTCGATGCCGTACCATTTCAGCACGATCATGTCGTACTTGGCGTTTTGACCGATGAATTGCGCGTCGGTACGGTCAAAAAGCGGGCGGAAGGTTTCGAGAATCTGCAGCACGTCTTCCTTCACCGGCGGCAGGGGAACGTACCAGCCTTCGGTGGGTTTGATGGAAAAGCTCATCCCTACGATATCCGCGGCGTTGGCGTCGGTACCGGTGGTTTCTGTGTCGAAGCTGACGATGGCCGCCTGCATGAGTTCCGCCACCAGGGCGGCGTGCTTTTCAGGCGTATCGGCAAGGATATAATTGTGGGGTGTGTTGTCGATGTTTTTGTCGGCCACGAGCCCCACAGTTTCAATGGCTTCCGCCTGTTGGGCGAGTGCGCTACCGGCGGAAGGCGCCTCGGTGGGATTGCCGAAGAGGTCCTGCTGAACAGGCTTCCCGGGCTCCGCGGCGAGGGCGTTGAAAGTATCGCCGAGGATCCTTTTGCCGAGGGTTTTGAATTCCAGCTCGGAGAAAACTTCGGACAATGCTTCTTTATTCACTTCCGTACAGCAATAATCTTCTTCATGGAACTGCACCGGCACTTCGGTGATAATAGTGGCCAGTTTTTTGGAAAGGATGGCGGAATCCGCGCCTGCGCGCACTTTCTCGCCGAGCTTACCGGGGATTTTATCGGCGTTGGCGATCACGTTTTCCAGCGTTCCCCATTCCGACAGCAGTTTGGTGGCGGTTTTCTCGCCTACGCCGGGGATGCCGGGAATGTTGTCTACCGCATCGCCCATCAGCCCTAAAATATCCACCACCTGGGCCACGTCGTTGATGCCCCAGCGCTCACAAACCTCTTTGGGTCCCATGATTTCTTCCTTATTGCCCAGCGCCGGCGGTTTCCAGATGTAAATGTTGTCTTTCACCAGCTGGCCGTAATCCTTGTCGGGCGTCACCATGTACACGGTGTACCCTTCTTTGGCGGCCTGCCACGCAACGGTGCCGATGATATCGTCGGCTTCGTACCCGTCGATTTCGAGGACGGGGATGTTAAAGCCTTCGATGATGCGCTTGATATCGGGGAGCGCCGCGAGGAGGTCTTCGGGCGCGTCTTCCCGGTTGGCTTTGTAGTCGGCGAAATCGGTATGCCGCTCGGTGGGGGCATGCGTATCGAAAGCCACGGCGATGTGCGTGGGTTTTTCTTTGTTAAGCAGGTCGAGCAGGGTGGATGTGAAACCGAACTGTGCGTTGGTGTTCTTTCCCTTGCTGGTGAGCCTTGGGTTTCGGATCAAAGCGTAATAGGCGCGGTAAATCAGCGCCATGGCATCCAATAAGAAGAGTTTTTTGCTCATGCGTCAAAAGTAATCAATTACCCATAATTCATAATTTTACGGGATGAAGAAGATTTATCATCTCTCGACTTGCAGCACCTGCGCCAGAATCCTCGCGGAAACAGATGCTGTGGCGAAAGGAGCGGAATTACAGGATATCAAGAAGGAAAAAATTACGCCGGAGCAGCTGGACGCGATGCATGCGCTGGCCGGAAGTTATGAAGCGCTGTTCAGCCGACGGTCGATGCAATACAAAGCGCGGGGCCTGGCAGGGAAGGAGTTGACGGAGCAGGAATACCACGATTTGATCCTGGACGAATATACGTTTCTGAAGCGCCCGGTGGCGATCATCGGCGATAGAATATTCATCGGCAATGACGCGAAAACGGTGGCTGCGCTGAAGGGCGCCCTCTGATTTCGTTAATCCATTGCAAATTAGGGATTTCATTAAAGTGATTCCGCGAACTTCCGGACCACGATTTTGTAGGCGTTCATGTCTTCGGGCCGGCCGAAAGAGCGGAACGGGAAGCTTTGTGCCTGGTCGAGCGCTTTTTGCAGTTTGAATTTGTGTTGCGGTACGGAGATAAAATATCCTTCCTGCATGAGGTGTTTGCCCAGGTATTCCTGTTCGGATTGGCCGGGGGTGGGAATGAGGATGGCTTTTTTGCCCAGTTTGGCGAGGTCCATCAGCGTGGTGTACCCGGAGCGGGAGATGACGATGTCGCTGGCCTGCATGGCTGCGTTGAGGTCGGCTGCGTTGAGGTGGCTGACTTGCGTGATCCCTGGTGCGGGGGCAGCTTCGCTGGCCTGGTCGGGTTTTCCGCTGACGATGAGGGCTTTGATGCCGGGTATTTCGGCGAGTTGGGCTTTGAGGATGTTTTCCAGCCGGGTGCGTTGCGGTTCGGGGCCGGAGATGAGGGCGAGCACATCGTATTTGCGGGAAACGCCCGGCAGTGGCTCAAAACGGGAGAGGCATCCCAGGTAAGTGGTGTTATTGGGTAATGCTGCGGGATGGGCGAGTACGCCGCTGAGGTTGTATTCGCCGGGGAAGTCGGGCACCCAGCAGGCGGAGTATTTATTGATGTATTTGTAATTGATGCGCTGGAGGATACGTTCGGTGACGCCGCCGAAGGGGGTCTTGATAAGTAATTGATGGGAGATGAAGATGCAGGGGATATCGGGATGGTAGAGGCCGAAGCGGTTATCGGAAATAACGGCGTTGATGCCATGTTCTTGCACTGTTTTGCGCAGCCAGGCTTGTTCGTGGCGGACGGCTTTCCAGATTTTGGGGATTTGTTTCAGGATTTTGAGGCCGAAAAAGAGGCCTTTTTTGCTGTAGGTGATGTTATATCCCGGCAGCGGGAGGATGGTGATGGCCGGAAACTCGCGGGAGAGGAGGGCGGCGTGTTTTCCTTCGGCTGCAATAAGTACCACGCAACCAGCGTTTAAGAGTTCGCGGATCAGCGGAATGTCGCGCGTGGCGTGGCCGAGGCCCCAATCGAGGGGTACTACCAGCACTTTTTTTTGCACAGCGGGTTTTGTGGACAAATATTTCAGAATTTGTTGCGAAAATAGTTTAATTTAGAAATGATCATTGTTAAGAAAAGGTAAACTCCCGCGCGACAGACTAGCATTTTGAAGAAGCATAATTATTATTGGACCATGAAAAAGATATGCTGGATTTTCGTTTTCTTGATAATGGGAAGTTTAACGTGGCAAGGTTGCAGTGTGCTGAAGAAAAACGATTGTGGCTGCCCTCCGATGCAAAAAGGAAAGATGCGGCACTGATACGAAAATCTCCGCCTATACCTGAAAGCACTTCGCAAGATGTGCGCACGTTATTGAAAACATTTGATGTCAACAACAGCGAAAACAATCAAACGTAATTAGCATGAAGCCTGTAGAGAGGGATTTACTCATTTTGTTGCACGAAGACCGCTATAATGAGCAAGAGATCCAGCAGGAAGTGAAGCAGATCAGCGATATGCTATCTCTGGTTGAGACCATGGACTTCCTGGCAGCCGCCACAGAAGTGGCTGACTGCAACAAGCACCGCGTTACCAGCAAACGCCGTGTGCTCGAGCGCGCGTTCTTCCGCAAAGAGCCTAAGGCCTTTGAGTTCATTATCCACAAAAATTAAAGGGCACCGTCCGCCCACCATTCCGGCCAGGCAAGCCTAACCGGCCAACCACCCGACCGCTCCATTCGTTGTTCCGTTGTAAGCGAAACGCACACAGACGCAATTTTTTAATCCGCCTTCGCGCATTGTCTCTGGTAACTATTTCCACCTCGCAATTTTCTATCTTAGGGACCGCCCAACCCGGCGGCCCAATGCCCTGCTCATGCCGTTCATGAACTGAACAGCGCCCCCGCATGAATTATAAAATTTCTGTTGTAGGTTTGCGCACAAATAATATCCGTTGTGATGATAGACTTTTCGCACCTGCATGATTACCTGTCGCCCGTTTCCAAAGCGGAACTGAACGAAGATGAAGAATACGACGACCTCCAGGTCGGAAACATCATCGACACCTACGAACAAGGCCACATTCCCAACCTCGACGACGCCGATGTCATCTTCCTCGGCGCCGGCGACGAAAGAGGGAACGGCAGAAGCAATCCCGCAATATCCACACCCGACGTCATCCGCAAAGAATTTTACCGCCTCTTCCTCTGGCACCGCGATCTCCGCATCGCCGACGCCGGTAACCTGCTCCCCGGCCGCTCCCAGGCCGACGCATACGCCGCCCTCAAAACAGTGCTCACCGAACTGATCGACGCTGGCAAAACCATCGTCATCCTCGGCGGTAGCCACGATCTCACCTACGCCCAATACCAGGCATACGCCTGCAAAAAATACATCATCGAAGTCAGCGTGGCCGATGCCCTCATCGACCTTAACGAAGGTTCGCCCAAAAAATCGCAACGCTTCCTGCTCGATATGTTCATGGAACAGCCCAACTACATCCGCCACTACAACCACATCGGTTTCCAAAGCTATTTCGTACAACCCCGCATGCTCGAAACGCTCGACAAACTGCGGTTCGACTGCTACCGCCTCGGCAAAGTGCGCGAGAATATCGAAGAAATCGAGCCCGTGCTCCGCAACACCGATCTCTTCTCCGTCGACATCTGCATGATCAAACATACGGACGCACCATCGCACTCCCTTTCCCCCAACGGTTTCACCGGGGAGGAAGCCTGCGCCCTTTCGCGGTACGCCGGCATGAGCAACAACCTCTCCACTTACGGCATCTATGGTTACGATCCCTCCAAAGACCGCGACAACCTGACTGCCAAACAGATTTCGCAAATGCTCTGGTATTTCCTCGACGGGCGTTCCGTCCGCCACAAAGAAGCCCAGCTCAACGAGCGCGAATCGTTTCTGGAATTCCATATCGCCGGCGCGGATATCAGTACCGTTTTCCTGAAAAGCAAGAAAACCGGCCGCTGGTGGATGCAGCTCCCCGACAAGAATTTCGTTCCCTGCGCCTATTCGGATTACCTGATGGCCAGCAACAACGAGCTCCCGGAGCGGTGGCTCCGTAGCCAGGAACGCCTGTAATTCCGTAATTTTAAGGGAACGCTCAACCCAATCACGTGACGCACCCCCGCAGAGCCAGGCTTGCCCGCCTCAACATCATCCAGAATGCACAGGACGCTGTCCTGATCGCTATCGGCGTATTGCTGGCCGCACTCGGCCTCAAAGCTTTTCTGCTGCCCAACGGTTTCCTCGACGGGGGCGTAACGGGGATTTCGCTGCTCGTCAACCGCTTGTCGGGCTGGTCGATTTCCGTGCTGATCATCATTATCAACGCGCCCTTCATCCTCCTCGCGTACAAACAGCTGTCGCGGCTGTTTACGTTGAAGACGATCGCCGCCATCGTGGGGCTCGCTTTCGCGCTGGCGCTCATCAAAGTGCCCGTCATTACGCAAGACAAGCTGCTGATCGCGATCTTCGGCGGGTTTTTCCTGGGCACGGGCATCGGCATGTCGATCCGCGGAGGAGCGGTGCTCGATGGCACGGAAGTGCTGGCCTTGTGGATCTCCCGCAAAACCGTGCTGTCCATCGGGGAGGTAATCATGTATTTCAACGTGCTAATTTTCGGTGTGGCTTCCGTGCTCATCAACATGGAGACCGCGCTGTACGCCATGCTTACATATTTCTCCGCCAGTAAAACGGTGGATTTCGTGATCCAGGGGTTCGAGGAATATATCGCGCTTACCGTCATTTCCCCCCAAGCGGAATTAATCCGCAAAACATTGACACTCAAGTTAAAAAAGGGTGTTACGGTATTTAAAGGGAAAAGTGGTTATGGAAAAAGGGGAGAAGTGGACAATGAGATCGAGATCATTTATACCGTCGTCACCCGCCTGGAAGTGCACAAGGTGATCGACGAAATTGAAAAGATCGACGAAAAAGCGTTTATTGTGCAGCATAATATCAACGACACCCGCGGCGGTATGATCAAACGCCGCGCGGGCGCTCATTAAACGCGAAAAATTCCACGGATGACAAAGACACTCATCGCCGCCATGCTCACGATCGCTACCATTAACGCCACCGCGCAGGAACGCATCAATCTCTACCCCGATCACCCGGAATGGAAGATCCTGGGTGGAAAGGAAATAAACGATGTGCCGCATATCGAATATTACGCCGCGCCGGGCGATAAAAAGAACGGCGCCGCCGTGCTCGTTTGCCCGGGCGGAGGTTACACCAACCTCGCGCTGGGGCACGAAGGCAAAGACGTGGCCGATTTTTTCAACGCCAATGGATTCGACGCCATCGTGCTGCACTACCGCCTGAATGGCGGCCCGCAGCCGGGCTCCACCTATCCCGCGCAGTACAATGACGTTGCGAAAGCCATGCAGATTGTGAAAAGCAAAGCCAAATCCTGGGGCTTCGATCCCGAGAAGGTAGGCGTACTGGGCTTTTCGGCAGGCGGGCACCTCGCATCGATGCTCACCACCATGCACCTGGCGGCCAACCCGCAGGCGAAGGCCGAGCACGAGCGCTTCAGCTCTCGGCCCGCATTTTCCGTGCTGGTATATCCCGTGATCTCGCTCAGCGAAGGCTTCCGGCATAAGGGAAGCGCCATCAACCTGCTCGGCGCGGATGGTCCCAAATCGCTGCAGGACTCACTTTCCACCCAAAACCGCGTCACCGCCCAAACGCCGCCCACCATGCTCATCCACTCCGGCGACGATAAAGGCGTGCCGGTGGAAAACAGCATCGTTTTTTACAAAGCGCTGTTGCAGCACAATGTTCCCGCCACCATGCACATCTACGACCACGGCGGCCACGGCTACGGCATGGCGCCCAAAGATCCCGTACTCAACACCTGGCCCGGCCTTGTGGTGAACTGGATCGACGGCCTCCTCTTCAAAAAATAATTTTTCCAACATAAAAAAGCCCCGGATCGGAAGATTCGGGGGCTTTTTTATGGGTGCCGGGCAAAGCCGGAATTATCGAATTTTTTCCGGCCGCGAAATATTATCGGGTACCATCCAGGTAAAATCAGAGGAAATTATCGGCGTCGCGGTATGCTTTGATCAGCGCCTGCTCCCCGTCTTTGCCGGGTTTGGCGTTGCCGTGCTCCATGCCCATCACGCCTTTGTAGCCTTTGTTATGGAGATGCTTGAAGACGTTACGATAGTTGATCTCACCGGTTCCAGGCTCCTTGCGGCCGGGGTTGTCGCCGATCTGGATGTACGCGATTTCGCTCCAGCAACGGTCGATCATGGTAATGAGGTTGCCTTCGTTTTTCTGCATGTGGTAGATATCGTAAAGAATCTTGCATGAAGGGCTATTGACCGCGCGGCAGATCTCGTACGTTTGCTCGGAGGTGCGGAGGAACAGCTCGGGTGTATCGCTGAGGGGCTCCAGCACCATGGTGAGGCCGCCTTTCTCGAGGATTTCGGAGCCGGCACGCAGCGCGTCGATCACGTTGCCGGTCTGGATACCAATGGGCAGGTTGCGTTCGAAGAAGCCGGGAACAACCGTGGCCCATTTGGCGTTTACGCGTTTGGCCAGCTCTACGGAGCGCTCGCAGGCTTTGAGGAAAACGTCGAGGTGTTCTTTTTTACCGGTGGTGAGCGAAACTTTCCAGTTTTCGCCGCCGTCGATCACGAACACACCCATGCGCATGCCCAGTTTGGCGAGCAGTTCGCCGATTTTGTTCTGCTGAGCGGTATCGCGGCCGAGCATGCCGTTGTCTTCGATGGAACGGAAGCCCTGGTCGTGCATGTACCGGATCTGGTCGAGGAAGTCTTCCCCGCCGGAGTTTTTGAACATTCCCTGGTGCGGGGCGTAGTCGAGATTGAAGGTTTTACCGGCGGCGGCGGTATTGTCGGTCCCTTTGGCGGAGCCCGCCAGGGCGGTGGCGCCGCCGAAAGTAAGGGCGGATATGCCGGCGAGGGTCGACTGATGAAGAAAGCTTCTTCTTTCCATAGCGTGTATTTTAAAATGACATTAGCAATGTCGAAATTTATAGTTTTTAATATGGAAATCCATATGTATTGAATAAAAAATAGATGAACGGCCATTTCACTCGATTTCATGCAACGTCTATCGCCAATTTTTGACGTTCATAAAATAAATATTGGATTCCCAGTCTTAAAAGGATAAATTCACACGCTTTTTATTACAACCACAAAGATGAGAAGAACCGCGTTATTCCTGTTAGGAGGCCTTTGCGCCGCCGCAGCCCAGGCACAGACTACACCTTTCGAAGCGTATGACCAGAAAATCGAGGGGACGGATGTTACCATTAAAATGGTGCCGGTGAAAGCTGGTGAATTCCTGCTCGGGAGCCCCGCTGCCGAAAAAGGGCGTTCCGCCGACGAAGGGCCGCAAAAGAAAGTGAAAGTAGACGCTTTCTGGATGGGCGCTTACGAAGTTACATTCGACCAGTACGACCTGTACGCCGATAAAGACAAAGACAAATCGCCGCTGCCCGACGGGATGACCCGCCCCAGCCCGCCTTACATCGACCTTACGCTCGGTATGGGCAAATCCGGAGGCTTCCCCGCCAACAGCATGAGCCAGTACGGCGCACTGATGTATTGCCGCTGGTTGTATAACAAGACGGGCGTCTTCTTCCGCCTGCCCACCGAAGCGGAATGGGAATACGCCTGCCGCGCCGGCTCCAAAACCGCTTATCCCTTCGGCAACGAAGCTTCCAAATTGAAAGAATTCGCCTGGACGGCAGAGAATTCCGAGGATAAATACCACAAAGTAGGCGAACTGAAGCCCAATGCCTGGGGGCTTTACGACATGCTCGGCAACGTCGCCGAATGGACGATGGACCAGTACGAAGCCGAGGCTTACAAAACCCTCGACGCCACCAATCCCTGGCTGAAGCCGACCGATAAAACGCCCCGCACCGTGCGCGGCGGTAATTATATGGACGCGGCAGCATCCGTTCGCAGCGCTTCCCGCCTGATGTCGGACATCGCCTGGAACGACCGCGACCCCCAGATCCCGAAAAGCAAATGGTGGAACGCAGACGCGCCTTTCGTAGGGTTCCGCATCGTGCGCCCCCTCAAACAGCCGACCAAAGCGGAAGCCGAGCAATTTTTCGCCGACGCGATCGACCAGTTCGTGGGATCCCGGTAATCCGTAAAATCTCTGTCAGGGCATGGATTTTCGGCGGATTATCCGTACTTTTTAATGCTATTGTCTATTTCATTATACTTTTCACCAACGGCGCCAGTTGGCGTCCGGTAAAATACCTCACATGGAAAAGGAAACACGCTCTCAATTCCACGATCAGAGTCGCAGAGACTTCGTTAAGAAAACCTCGATCCTCGCAGGCGCAGCCCTCGCGGCCCCTTACCTGTCGCAGGCAGCACAAACCAATTACTTTTCCGGTGCGGCCGGCGTGATCAAAATAGCCCTCGTAGGCTGTGGCGGCCGCGGAACCGGCGCCGCAGTGCAGGCGCTTAGCACCAAACAAAACGTTCAGCTCGTTGCCATGGCCGACGCTTTCGCCGACCGCCTCGACAGCAGCTACAAAGAAATTGTGGAGTCCATGAAAAAAACGCCTGAGCGCGTAAAAGTGGCAGAAGCAGATAAATTCGTAGGCTTCGACGGCTACAAGCAAGCCATCGCCAAAGCCGACGTGGTGATCCTCACCACACCTCCGGGCTTCCGCCCTATCCACTTCGAAGAAGCCATCGCGCAGGGTAAGCACGTGTTCATGGAAAAACCCGTGGCCACCGACCCCGCAGGCATCGCCAAAGTGCTCGAAACCGCGGAAAAGGCGAAAGCCAAAAAACTGAACGTGGTCGTTGGCCTCCAACGTCACTATATGACTTCTTACCGCGAACTGCACAAACGCGTGCAGGACGGTATGATCGGCGACATCACTTCCATCCAGGTTTGGTGGAATCAGGGCGCCCTTTGGGTGCGCGAGCGAAAGCCCGAGTATACTGAAATGGAATACCAGATGCGCAACTGGTATTATTTCAACTGGCTCTGCGGCGACCATATCGTGGAACAGCATATCCACAACATCGATGTGGGCAACTGGTTCATGGGTAAAACGCCCGTAACCGCAGTAGGTATGGGTGGCCGCGCCATCCGTACTGGTCCGGAAGCAGGTGAGATTTTCGACCACCACTTCGTGGAATACCGTTACGACAATGGTGTTGTCATGAATAGCCAATGCCGCCACTGGAAAGATTCCGTGAGCAAGGTAGACGAGGAGATCGTGGGTACGAAAGGCCGCATTTTCTGCGACCGCGCCCAGATCGTTGACCACAAAGGCAAAGTGCTGTATCAGTTCGACCGCAAGCAGCACAACCGTCCTTACCAGGCGGAGCACGATGAGCTGTTTGAAGCGATTGCCAACGGTCAGTACAAATTCCAGGACGCGCAGATGGGCGCCGAAGCCACGCTTTCCGCCATCATCGGCCGTATGGCTACTTATTCAGGCCAGCAGATCGAGTGGGAAAAAGCGCTGAAATCGGGTATCAACCTGCAGCCTTCCCGCTATGCGTTCGACGCGCCGCCGCCGATCGTTCCGGATGCGCAAGGCAATTACGCCTACGCCAAACCCGGCATCACCCGCTACTTCTCCTGATCACGCAAGTGAAAAGGCAGCGATATTGGAAAGGCGCACCCAGGCCGGGTGCGCCTTTCCCGTTACTGAACCTTCCGTAAAATGTTTATATTCAGGACATGAAATCGTACTTAACGGTAGCCATCGCCCTGCTGCTGAGCGCCGCCGCCACAGCGCAACCCAAAAACATCCGCCTCTGGGCGCAACAGGATATCCTGCAAACCAAAGAACTGCGGAACGCCCACATCGGCATCAGCATTTACGACCCGGCTACAAAAAAATACTGGTATCAGCACCAGGACGATAAGTTCTTCGTTCCGGCTTCCAATACCAAGATCTTCACGCTGTTTGCGGGAATGCATTTGCTGGGAGATTCACTGCCGGGGATGAAGTTCGCGGAAAACGATACGGCGTTGTTTGTACAGGGAACAGCAGACCCCTCGTTCCTTCATCCCGATTTTACCTCGCAACGCGTCCTCGAAAAACTGGAACAAACCGGGAAGCACATCTGGCTGCAACCTGCCAACATCAAGAATAAACGCTTCGGCCCGGGATGGGGTTGGGGCGATTTCGCGGATTATTACCAGCCGGAACTGAACGAATGGCCCATGTACGGCAACGTCACCCGCATCCGGATCAAAGGCGCGGAATATTCCATGTCGCCCGAATTCGAAACGGAGCTGATTTACGAACGCCCGCCCAACGAACAATTGGCCGACCGTGAAGAGCGCGAAAATCTTTTCACCCTGCACATCCGGTCAGACATTCACGCGGAGCAAACATTCGAAGTACCCTTCATCACCGGTGGCATCGCGCAACTGGCGCGCCGCCTGCAAGATACGTTGCGCAAGCCGGTAAAGGTCCTGGGCACAACCGGGCCGATAGTGGGAACGGTCATGAAAAGCTTGCCGGTGGATACACTCTACCAGCCCATGATGCACCGCAGCGATAACTTCTTCGCAGAACAAATATTGATGATGGCTTCCTCGCAACGCTACGACGAAATCGACTCCCGCCGTGTGATCAAATACGTGCTCGACAGCCTGCTGAACGATTTGCCGCAACCACCCAACTGGGTCGACGGCTCGGGCCTTTCCCGCTTCAATCTCTTTACGCCCCGCGATATGGTGTCGGTACTCGGAAAAATGATGAAGACCTATCCGAAAGAGCGCCTCTTTCCGTTGTTCCCTTCCGGGGGCAAAGGCACGCTGCGCAATTATTACCAGTCGCTGCCGAACCGGCTTTACGCCAAAACCGGAACGCTCAACGGCGTGGTGGCACTCAGCGGTTATATGATCACGAAGTCGGGAAAAACACTCATCTTCAGCGTGCTCGTCAATAATCACAATACTACTTCCACGAACGTCCGCCGGGCGGTAGAGCGCTTCCTGGTGCGGACCGCCAACGCGGGATAACGCTTGCGATAAAAAAGGAAAACCCGGCAAACGCTATCGTTGCCGGGTTTTTTTATGTCCGAAAAAAGGGAAGTTTACTTCACGATTTTCAGTTCGTTGATGATGTTTTTGGCGCCGCCCAGTTTGTCGATGCACCAGAGCACATAACGGATATCCACGTTGATGGTGCGGTTGGAGTTTTTATCGAACTGGAGCTTGTGGCTGAGCGCCTCGTAGTTACCATCGAACGCGAGGCCGATCAGTTCGCCGTTGGCGTTGATCACGGGAGAACCGGAGTTGCCGCCGGTGATATCGTTGCCCGTGATGAAGCCCACCACGAGGGTTTGGCGTTTAGCGTCGATATACTGGCCGAAGTCTTTTTTCTTCACGAGATCGATGAAGTTCTGGTGGAGATCGAATTCGTAGTCGCCGGGTTTATATTTTTCCATAACGCCATCGATGGTGGTAACGTAGTCGTAAGACACGGCGTCACGGGGTTTGTAGGGTTTTACCTGGCCGTAGGAGAGGCGCATGGTGAAGTTCGCGTCCGGGTAGCGGTTGGCGTTCGGGGTGCGGAGGGCTTCACCTTTCAGGTAGAGGCGGCCCAGCTCGTTGTTCTGCGCGGTGAATTGCGCGTAGATGGGCGCGTATTTCTGGGAGTAGTTCTTCACGAAAGCGGAAGCGTAGGCGAAAGCTGGATCTTCCTGGAGGGTCACGGCATCAGGCTGGCTGATGAAGGTTTTCCATTTCGCGTCGTTGAAGATGATGGTGTTGTTGAACACGTTTGCCGCCCAGTTGCGGTAAGTTTTCTCGTCGTTCAGGTCGCCGAAGGATTTCAATCCGTCGTAGAAGCCAATCGGGTGTTGGTCTTTGGGGATGTCTTCATAATAGCGTTGCGCCATGGCCGCGAGGATTTTCTGATCGGAGGGTTTATTCTCGTCTTTCAGGAAATTGGTGCGTGCTGCGTCGGCTGCTGCTGCGGCGGCTTTGACGTCACCATTTTTGAGGATAGTGGCTTCGAGCTGTTGCAGTGAGCTGGCGTATGCGGCGAGGGGCGAACCGAGAATGCCTTCCATTACGTAAAGGCGGACCTTGGCGTAGGGGGACCATTTCTTATAGATGTCCTCGTATTGGGAGAAGACGTTTTCGAACTCGGGTTTGCCTTTGGCCCATTGCTGGAAGGCGGCTTCGTTCTTTTGTTTCTCTTCGAACACGTGGTATTTCAGGAGTTGTTCGGATTCGCCGCCGAAGAATTTCCAGTAGTTGGCGATGCCGGCGTAGGAAGACGCGAGTTGGAGTTTCACGGCCGGATCTTTTTTCATTTCCTCGAACATGAATTTGAGGCGGGCGTCGCGGAGGGAAACGATGGACGGGTTTTCCACGTCTGTTTTCAGTTTCACGCCATAAGAAGTTTCGTAACGGTTGGTGCCGCCGGGATATCCGAAGATCATGGCGTAATCGTTTTCTTTTACGCCTTTGATGGAAACGGGGAGGAAATGTTTTGGTTTGAGGGGAACATTGGAAGCGGCGTACTCAGCGGGTTTGCCGCTGGCGTTGCCGTATACGCGGAACACGGAGAAGTCGCCGGTGTGGCGGGGCCATTCCCAGTTGTCGGTATCGCCGCCGAATTTGCCCACGTTTTCGGGGGGCGTGCCCACGAGGCGAACGTCGGTATAGCGCTCGTACACGAAGAGGAGGAATTGGTTCCCCTTGAACATGGGCACTACTTTGGCTTCGTATGCATTGCCTTCGGTAGCGGCTTTGATAATGTCGCCGTAAACAGCCTGCATTTTAGGGGCGCGATCGGCCAGCGTGGTGCCTTTAATGGCCTCATCCACTTTGGCGGTCACGTCTTCCACGCGCACGAGGAATTGCACGGAGAGCCCTTTCGCAGGGATTTCTTCCTGCTTCGAACGGGCATAAAAACCATCGCGCAGGTAGTTGTTCTGAACGGAACTGGCCGCGGCGATGGCGCCGTATCCGCAGTGGTGGTTGGTAAAGATCAATCCTTCATTGCTCACGATCTCTCCCGTGCAGCCTCCGCCGAAAATAATGATCGCGTCTTTAATGGATGATTTGTTGATGCTGTACAGTTGCTCTTTCGACAACTTCAATCCTTTCTTCACCATATCGGCATAAGTTTGCTGCCCGAGCAGGTACGGAAGCCACATGCCCTCGTCCGCTTTTACCATCTTAACCGACAGCAAAAGCAACAACAGGAATAGATTTTTCTTCATATGTTAGATTTTGTAAGGGCCCAAACCTACCGAATTTTTTCATAACCGCCTTTACCATCCATGGAAGTCAACAATTCAACACGGTCAGGCGTTAAAATGGCTTGATGATTGATAAGAAAGTCATATACACCATAAAACCACTATCATGAAACAGCTACTGCTTCCCGCCTTTGCCGCACTTGCCATCCTGGCTGCCTGCCAAAGCTCCCAGAACAACGCAGCCAGCGATTCCGCCGCTGCGGCGATGGCCGTTACCACCGACGGGCAGCCCACCTGGCCGCTTTCCGGCACCAAATGGGTGTTGAAGGAAATCGTAAACGGTCCGAAGGATACCAGCAACTGGGAAAAAGAAATCTATATGCAGTTCGTGGATTCCTCCTCCCAGATCCGCGGCAACCTTGGCTGTAACGGCTTCGGCGGTAAATTCCTCGCTACACCCACCGGCGACCTCGCCGTGTCGGACATCATGTCCACCCAAATGGCCTGCCCGGTGCTGAACGTGGAGAACGCCTTCAGCCAGGCGTTGCAAAACACAAATAAATACACTATCGAAAAAGATGTGCTGCGCATCCAGCGCGGAGATACCGTGTTAGCGACGTTCACTGCTTCCGCCGCTGCCGTTCGACCTTGATAACCTTTAAAAATTAATGCATATGAACAAAATAATGTTAATCCTCGGCGCCTCCGCCATCCTGGCTTCCTGCCAGAACCAAACCGCCGCCACCGGCGAAGACACTTCCGCCAACGCGCGGATCCATGAAGGGGTAGACTCTATTGAATCCGGCCTGGAACAAAAAGCGGATACCACCGGCGCTTATTTCCGCCGCCAGCGCGACGAAGCTTCCGCCGCTATTAAGGAAAAAATGGATTCGCTTGACGCGCGTATCGAAGAACTGAAGAAAGACGGCAGCGCCAGGAGCAAAAGAGCGCAGGCCAAACTGGAAAACACCCGCGAAGACCTTGCCCGTGCCGCCGAGGACGTGAAAAACAGCACCGCCGAAGCCTGGGACAAAACCAAAGCCGGCATCGACAAATCGCTAAAGAAAGCCGATAGCGAGTGGCAGGAGTTCAAGAGAGATTTCAAGGAATTATTCCGCTAGGAAGATAATCGCGTTTTTTACGAAAGAGGGCTGTCTTGCATGGGGCGGCCTTTCTTTTTTTCGCCAATTATCCAGCCGTTTTCATTCAGCATGGGAATAATGAGAAAGGGCCATCCCGTTTTTGCGAGACAGCCCTTTCTGTATTTTCCGGACGAGTTGGCTTATTTGCCGAGCGACCAGCCGTTGCGGTAAGTACGCTTAACGAACTGGTTAGCTTCGTCGAAGTTAGTGATCTTCATGTTAGGGCCATCCCACAGCAGTTTGATGTAACGGCCGGGGTAATCGAAACCTTTGCCATCGGCTTTCGGCTTGCGCACGTCGTAGCTGCGGATAGCGAGGTTACCCATGAGGATGGTTTCGGTGAGGGGACCGGCGATCTCGAACGGAGCGCTCAGCTGTTTCTTACCGTAACCGGCGATGCAGGCATTCACCCACTGTACGTAGTGGCCTTCGGGTACGCGGGCGATGGTTTGCTTCACGTCCACTTCCTTGTTGCGGGTTGAGGGCAGGAGGGAAGGATACATACCGTAAGTACCGCACATCATTTTGCCTTTCGAACCTACGAAGATGGCGCCGTTGCCGCCGTCGCCCATTCTCTCGTTGGGGCCCAGCTCTTCGGGGCGCGCGGGTTGGATCCCGCCGTCCATCCAGTGGAGCTTCAGCGGGCCGCGTTTGGTTTCGAAGGTCATGATAACGTGGGAAGACGGGGGGCAGCTTTCGGGGAAATAGCCCTGTTTGAACTCGTCTACATACACGCTGCCAACGCTGGCTTCCGCGGAAACGGGGTAGCCAAGGTCGAGCACGCGGAAGGGAGGTTCCACGATGTGGCAACCCATGTCGCCCAGGGCGCCGGTACCGTAATCCCACCAGCCGCGCCAGTTAAAGGGAACAAGTTTGTCAACGAAATCTTTTTGCGGAGCCGTACCCAGCCAGAGGTTCCAGTCGAGGTCGGCGGGCATGGTGCCGGGCGTGGTGGGCCAGGGGATACCTTGCGGCCATACGGGGCGGTTGGTCCAGCAGTACACGGTATGTACATCGCCGATGAGGCCGGCCTGGTACCACTCCATGAGCTGGCGAACGCCGTCGCCGGAAGCGCCCTGGTTACCCATCTGGGTTACCACTTTATATTTTTTCGCGGCCTGCGTGAGCATGCGCGCTTCGTAGATATCGTGCGTGAGGGGTTTTTGAACGTATACGTGTTTACCCAGCTGCATCGCGGCCATCGCCTGCACGGCGTGGTTGTGGTCGGGTGAGGAAACGGTTACGGCGTCGATGTTCTTGTGTTCCTTGTCGAGCATTTCGCGGTAATCGCGATAGTATTTTGCTTTGGGGAAGCGTTTAACGGAGCCTGCGGCGCGGCTATCGTGAACGTCGCAGAGCACGGTAACATCCGCCGGCCCTTTCGAAATTTCAGACAAGTCGCTTTCGCCTTTACCACCGACACCGATGCCGGCAACGCGAAGCCTGTCGCTAGGGGCGGTATAGCCCGGTCCTCCCAATACATGACGTGGAACGATCATGAAACCGGCAGCTGCTGTTGCGCTGTTGGTTAGAAATGATCTACGTGAAATCTGGTTTCTTTTGTTATTTTTTCCCTGAACCATGATTTGATAAATTTTCGTTCAATATAATAGAAAAATATTTAGCAAAAGCAATATTCTCTACGAGCGGCATCCTGTACTATCCTGTGCTAAATCGATTTTTTCAATGTTATGTTTCCGTTACCGCTTCCCGGGACCAACCGCGCATCATGAAAGTTTGGGGGCTATTGGCTTTTTCCCCTATTTTTAGCGTTATCAAACATCTTGTTACAACATGTCGACTAACCGCAAGCACCCGGTAGCCTTACCGTTTTTATTCTTTTCCGAAATGTGGGAGCGATTCGGGTTTTACCTGCTCCTCGCTATTCTGCAATTATATCTGACAGACGCTGAGAAAGGCGGTTGGGCGATGGACCGGCATGCCGCGGTCGATATCTTCGGTACATTCATCGCATTTGTATATCTCACGCCGTTCATCGGGGGGCTCCTGGCCGACCGTAAACTCGGATACACCAAATCCATCATCATCGGGGGCGTCCTCATGGGGATCGGGTATTGCGGCCTGGCCGTCAAGGATTTAACGGTGTTTTACCTGTCGCTGGCGCTTATCTGTGTGGGCAACGGCTTCTTCAAGCCCAACATTTCCACCCTGCTGGGGAACGTGTATAACGACCCCCGGTACCGGGAGCGCAAGGATACCGGCTATAACATCTTCTACATGGGGATCAATATCGGCGCCTTCATCTGTACGTTCTTCGCAGCTTATCTCCGCAATAATATCAACTGGGGCGCGGCCTTCATCGCCGCCGGGATCGGTATGTTCCTCGGCGTGATCATCTTCGTGGCCGGCCTCAAACACTACCGCCACGCCAACGTCCTCAAACCCGTACAACCCGGCGACATGCCGCTGGGCTCCATCTTCGCGCAGGTATTCGTTCCTGTACTCGTGGTGGGTTGCATCGGCTGGTTCATCCCCGGCAATATTTTCGGCACCGACTCTACCGACGCTTTCATCTTCGCCTGCCTCCCCATCATCTACTTCTTCGTGAACCTGCTCCGCAAAGCTTCCGCCACGGAT
Source organism: Chitinophaga pollutisoli (assembly GCF_038396755.1). Classification (NCBI taxonomy): domain Bacteria; kingdom Pseudomonadati; phylum Bacteroidota; class Chitinophagia; order Chitinophagales; family Chitinophagaceae; genus Chitinophaga; species Chitinophaga pollutisoli. Next base: position 3,328,385 of record NZ_CP149822.1, read on the forward strand.
AAACAACCCGTGAAAGCCCTGCTAGCCATCTTCGCGGTGTCCGTGATGTTCTGGGCGGTGTTCAAACAGAACGGAACGGCCCTCACCACCTGGGCGCAATATTATACCGACCGCGAAATCCCCGCAGCCGTTGAAACCCCCGCCAAAGCGCTCTCCCTCGTCCAGATCGTGACTAACGAAACGGGCGAAGTGGTAGCTTATGACGACGAGTTCCGCGTAGTGAAGGACGAAAACGGCCAACCGGTGAAAGAAATGGGCAAGCCCGTATATTTCAAAAACGTAGCCCCGGAGAAAATGCCGGCCGAGGGTGCATCCCTGAGCCTGGTGAACACCGAGCTCTTCCAGTCCGTCAATCCCTTTTTCGTGATCATACTCACGCCGCTGGTAGTGGCGTTTTTCACCTTCCTGCGCCAACGCAAGAAAGAACCGACCACCATGACCAAAATCGCATGGGGCCTGCTTATCTCGTCCCTGTCTACCTTCTGTATGGTAGGCGCGGTAATGGTTTGCGGGAATGGTGCGGAAAAAGCGTCGGCCTGGTGGCTGATCGGCAGCTACGGCATCATCACCGCGGGAGAATTGCTCCTCAGCCCGATGGGCCTGTCCCTCGTTTCCAAGCTCAGCCCCGCGCGCCTCACCTCGCTCATGATGGGCGGCTGGTTCCTCGCCACTTCCATCGGCAATAAACTGTCGGGCGTACTGGCGGCGCTGTGGGACGGCTACGACAATAAAGTGAATTATTTCCTCGTGAACTTCCTGCTCCTGGGCCTGGCCGCCGGCGCCATCTTTTTAATGTTACGCTGGCTGAACCGCGTGTTCAAAGAACACACCCACGCATAAACGAACAAGCAATAAAAAAGCGGCATCAACACGATGCCGCTTTTTTTTATGCCGTAAATCCGGGCTAATCTTCCCAGGTCATGATCTTGGTGCGGTCTTCCTTCTTCAGGCAAACGGCCAGCATCTTTTCGTCGTACGAAAGATTGTACTGCTTGAGCACTTCATCCGGAACGCCGTCCCACTCGTTGGGCCGGTTGCCGGCGTACCCCAGGTCCTTGATGCCCATTTCGCTGGTGAAGAATCCCGTTGCGGTGAGGTTGCGCATGAGGCTGAAAAACGCCACGCCCTGGCTCTGTTCCGGGCCTGCTTTTTCAGGAAACGCGATCTGGTCAACGATAGCGAGGCGCTTGTCGGCCTCCAGGTCGGTGAAGATCTTGTCGTATTGTTTCAACGAATGTACATCGAGCCAGCGGAGGCCGCCGCGCATGGGCAGCTTGTACTTCGGCTGGTCTTTCACGATGAACTCGATGAACTCCGGCACTTTCGCGTCGGTGGCGGAGCCGGAAGTTTCGTCTTTCGGGATGATGATATCTGCGAGTACGGCGATGGTTTTCATTTCCGCGTCGGAGAAATATTTTTCGGTGGTGAGGGCTTCGTCGCGCAGCACTTCTTCGGGCGTGCGGCCGTAGAACTTACCGGTTTTGGGCGCCTTTACGGCGTCTTTGGTCCCTGTTTCGCAGGCGCTGAGGATCACGCCGGTGGATACGGAACCTATGAAAAGGGCTTTGAGCGATTCTCTTCTGTCCATGTTGATCAGAGATTTTGTTTTTTCAATTCATCCACGATGTAGTTCGACGCGCGGAGAGAAAGCGCGAGGATGGTCCATGTGGGATTTTTATCTGCCTGCGAAACGAAGGCGCCGCCGTCTACCACAAATACGTTTTTGGCATCGTGGGCCTGGTTGTATTTGTTGAGGACCGAGCGTTTGGGATCGTCGCCCATGCGGGTGGTGCCTACTTCGTGGATGATCCTGCCGGGGTTTTCGAGGCCGTATTTCGTTTCTTCGCCGGGTTTGGTGCCGAGAGGGATGCCGCCCATTTTATGGATAATTTCCTCGAAGGTTTCGTGCATATGGCGCGCCTGTTTGATCTCGTGCTCGCTCCATTTGTAGTTGAAACGCAGCACGGGGATGCCGAATTTATCCACCACGGTAGGGTCGATTTCACAGTAGTTGCTTTCCAGGGCGATGGCTTCGCCGCGGCCGGCAAAACCGACGGTAGATCCGTAGTAGCGGCGGTAATCGTTTTTAAGGCTGGCACCGTAACCGCCTGCAGGAGTGCCCTTGCGGTTGGGGTCCATCATATGCATGCCTTCCATCCCGAAACCGAAACCGTAAGCGGGCATGCCCATGCCGCCCCAGAATTCGATGTGGTAGCCGCGGGCGAAATCGAGTTTTTTATTGTCGAGCCACCAGGGAATGTACATGTGCATCCCGCCCACGCCGTCTTCGTTGTACCGCTTGCGCTCCATCAGCGAAGGGATGAATGCGCCGCGCGAAGCGCCGGTGGAATCGTGCAGGTATTTTCCGACCATGCCGCTCGAGTTGGCCAGGCCGTTTTTGTGCATGGGGGATTTGGAGTTGAGCAACAACCGGGCGGATTCGCAGGCGCTCGCTGCCAGCACGATCACGCGCGCGTCGATGCGGTATTCCTGCATGTCGGCTTTATCCACGTAGCTCACGCCGGTGGCCTTGCCGGATGCGTCGGTGACGATCTCCCGCGCCATGGCGCCTACGTACAGGTCTACATTGCCGCTTTTCATGGCGGGCTTTACGAGTACGGTGGAAGAGGAGAAGTCGGCATGAACGGTGCAGCCGCGGCTGCATTGCGAGCAGAAGAAGCACGCGCCGCGGTCTTTGTTCACCGAGCGGGTGAGGATCGATAGCCGCGAGTGGATCACCGGGATGCCCAGTTTATCACCGGCCTGCTTCACCATCAGCTCATGGAGGCGCGGTTTGGGAGGAGGGAGGAAGTAACCGTCCGGTTCGTTATAAATCCCTTCTTTCGAGCCGAAAACGCCGATCATTTTGTCGACCTGATCGTACCAGGGTTTTACGTCGTCGTAACCGATCGGCCAGTCGTCGCCATGCCCGTCGAGGCTATGATGTTTGAAGTCGTTGGGTCCGAAACGGAGGGAAATGCGGCCCCAGTGGTTGGTTCTGCCGCCGAGCATGCGGGAGCGGAACCAGTCGAACTGCGTGCCGTTTTTCTGGGTGTAAGGCTCGCCGTCGATTTCCCAACCGCCATAAGCGGCGTCGAAATCGCCGAAGGGCCGGGTGGTGGAGGCGCCTCTGCGGGGCGACTCGTAAGGCCATTTTAGTTGGGTTTGTTGTTCGGGATCGGCCGGGTCGTACTTGGGCCCTGCCTCCAGCAGCGCCACTTTCAGCCCTGCGTCAGACAGCACCTTGGCCGCCATTCCGCCGCCAGCGCCCGATCCGATGATGCACACATCGTACGCTTTCGCCTGTTTTTTAATCTCAAATGCCATTGTAAGTACGTGGATTTTTGTGGAAAGATTTGACCTGAAAGATTTTAAATCTATAAATTAAATACGGAAAATGAAAGCTGTTTTTTTACTTTCGGCCTCTATTCTATGACAACAAAATCACCATATATCCTCGGCGTCGATATCGGAACGGGGAGTGCGAAGACGATCGCGGTGACACCCGCGGGGCAAATCCCCGCATCCCGCAAGCAATCCTATCCCACCCGGGAACCGGTTCCGGGGTATAGCGAGCAAGACCCTGAGACCGTGCTCGCCGCCATCATCAAGACCATCCGCGAAACCGTCGGGGAAATGGGATACCCGCCCGCCGCCATTGCACTGAGCAGCGCCATGCACAGCCTGCTGGCCGTAGATGCCGACGGCGAACCGCTCACGCCCGTTATGACCTGGGCCGACGGCCGCGCGGAAGCCTACGCCGCCGCGCTGCGCCATACCAAAGAAGGCCGCGACATCCACCGGGCCACCGGCACGCCGATCCACCCCATGTCGCCACTTTGCAAAATCCAATGGATCCGCGAACAGCAACCCGAGATATTCGATCAGGCCGCCTGCTTCGTGGGGATCAAGGACCTCTTCCTTTTCCGCTGTTTCCACGAATTTGTCACCGACTACAGCCTGGCTTCCTGCTCTGGCTTGTTTGATATCCGCACGCTCGATTGGTACGCCCCCGCGCTGAAAATCGCCGGCATCACTGACGAGCGCCTGCCCATCCCTGTAGAAACCACGCGCCTCCTCATCGGCATGGACCCCGCCATGGCACAAGCCATGGGCGTTCCCGAAGGCACGCTCATCATGGCCGGCAGCAGCGACGGTTGCCTGGCGCAGCTGGGCTCCGGCGCCGTAGAGCCAGGGCATGCCGCGCTCACCATCGGTACGAGCGGCGCCATCCGCGTGATGGCTCCCCAGCCGGCCGACGACCCCGCCGGCAGGATCTTCTCCTACGTCCTCACCCCCGAGCATTACGTTTGCGGCGGCGCAATGAACAATGGCGGCGTATCGCTGCAATGGTTCTCCAAAGCGTTCCTGCCCTGGTCCGACTACAGCGATTTCCTGAAAACCGCCTTCACCGCGCCTCCCGGTTCCGACGGGCTGCTCTGCCTACCGTACATGCTCGGCGAGCGCGCCCCGGTATGGGACAGCCGCGCTTCCGGCGCGTTCGTGGGCATGCGCCAGCACCACAGTTCACCGCACTTCCAGCGGGCCCTGGTGGAAGGGATTTGCTTCAACCTGCTCAGCATCGGCGAAGCCCTCGAAAGCGTGACCGGCCGGATCAACGAAGTGACCGTGAGCGGAGGTTTCACCGCATCCCCGCTTTGGATACAATTGATGGCGGACATTTTCCGCAAACCGATGCTCCTGCACCAGGACGAAGACGCCTCCGCCCTGGGAGCCGCCATGCTGGCCTGGCACGCGCTGGAACAGGTGGACGCGTGGCAGTTTAACGCTGCCGCTGCGGCGCGGGTTTTTGAGCCGGATACAGAACATTCGGCCGTTTACAAACGCAATTACACCGCATTCTCAATGCTGTACGAACGACTGATGGATGTGAACGAAATCCTCAGGGAGAAGTAAAAAAGAAAGCCGCTTCAATCGAAGCGGCTTTCTTTTTTAAAGGCTACGAACTTCCAATCGGCAAGAAGGAATAAGAAAGATGATGGTATCTTGAGATGACGAAAGGAAGATCGCGCTACGAGGCTGGTAAGTGGGCGGAAAGACAGTGTGGTATTGGCGTGGCGAGGACGGGGAAGGTGAAGATAAGGTGGCCTTGAGGTGGACTTGATGGGGAAGCAACGCTGGTTAATATAGCATCAATCAGCGGGTTGTCCCATCCCGGTTAGCAGCATGTAACCGGGATGACGGTAGCAGGTTTTATGGTCCGGCGGATCAGAATCCCCGGTCGAACATTTTTTCGAGGTCATTGAGCTTGAACGAGATAAATGTGCCTCTGCCGCCCGGGGAAATGTTGGGCATCGAGCAGGCGAACAGCTCGTCGATGATGTTTTGCATTTCGCGTGTGCTGAGCGGTTTGCCGGAAGGGATGGCGTTGTTGCGCGCCATGCTGCGCACGAGGCGCTCCCTGCGGTTGTGTTTCAGTTCGTGGCTGAAATTTTTGAATTGCTCGAGCAGCCCTTCAATGCTGGCCTGTTCGTTACCGGTTTGGATGTCGGCGGGCGTTCCGCGCACCACGAAAGTGTGCTGGCCGAAGGGCTCCAGGTCGTAACCGAGGGCTTGCAGGTCGGGGAGCATTTCGTGGACGATGATAGCGTCGGCAGGGAGCAGTTCCAGCGTTTGCGGGAAGAGGCTTTGCTGCGTGGCGATGGGTTTTTCGGCGAGGGCGCGCAGGTAGCGCTCGTACAGGATGCGCTCATGGGCCGACCGCTGATCCACCAGGATGAAGCCCGATTTGATCTGCGACAGGATGTATTGCTGGTGCACCTGCACCGGCCCTTTCTGGTCGTGCGCCGCTTCCTGCCAGCGCTCGTCGATGACGGAGGCGGTGGACACGGGCGGGAAGTCGGAAGGGGAGGGCGGCGGCGGAAAATCGTTGTCGCGCGCGGGCGGCGGGCCGTACAGCTCTTTCCAGTGCTGGAGGTTGCTGTTGTTTGATTTATCGATGATATGCGCCTGGTTGGCGCTGGTAAAGGTCTTGTAGATGGACGTGCCGGCCGATTGCGCTTTCTTTTCCTCGGTGAAAGGCTGCGTGAGCGCGTCGAGCTGCTGGATGCCGGGGTCGAGGTCGAAGTCGAGCGCCGGGGTAACGCTGAATTGCGCCAGCGCGTGTTTGATGGCCGATTGCACGAAGGCGTAGAGGATGCGCTCGTCGTCGAACTTGATTTCCTGCTTGGTGGGGTGCACGTTGATGTCGACATGCGCGGGGTCGAGGTCAATGAAAAGCACATAGAGCGGGAAGCTGTCCGGCGGGATGGTTTCGGCGAAGGCGTTCATCACCGCGTGGTTGAGGTAGCTGGATTTGATGAACCGGTTGTTGACGAAGAAGAACTGGTCGCCACGGGTTTTCTTTGCCGTTTCCGGTTTCCCCACAAACCCGTGGATGTTCATATAATCGGTGCTTTCCTTAACGGTAACGAGTTTGGAATTGTAGTGCTGGCCGAGGATAGAGACGATCCTTTGCTTGAGGGAGCCTTTCTCGAAATGGAACATCTGCTGCCCGTTGCTGTTCAGCGAAAACTGCAGATGGGGGAAGGCGAGCGCTACGCGGATGAATTCATCCACGATGTGGCGCATCTCGGCGGCATTGCTTTTCAGGAAGTTACGGCGGGCAGGCACGTTGAAGAAGAGGTTCTTCATAGCGATGCTGGTGCCCACGGGCGCCTGGCAGGGTTCCTGGCGGCGGATCACGGAGTTGTCGATCTCGATGAACGTGCCCAACTCGTCTTCCGCGCGGCGGGATTTAAGCTCCACCTGGCTCACGGCCGCGATGGAAGCGAGCGCTTCGCCGCGGAAGCCCATGGTCCGGATCTGGAAAAGATCGTCAATCGATTTTATTTTGGAGGTGGCATGCCGCTCGAAACACATCCGGGCGTCGGTGTCGCTCATCCCGCTCCCATTGTCGATGACCTGAACGAGCTCCTTGCCCGCGTCTCTTATAATAAGTTGGATTTCAGTAGCCCCGGCGTCCACCGCATTTTCAAGCAATTCCTTCACCGCCGATGCCGGCCGCTGGATGACTTCGCCCGCTGCTATCTGATTCGCAATATTGTCCGGTAATAAGTTGATGATATCCGCCACTTGCCTGCCTTTTGGCGTAAAGTTAGGAATAAAAAATATTGTTAAATACATGAAGGCATACAATCCATACAGTTGCCGGTTTCGTACCTTTATATTGCGTAACGGAACGACGCATATCCAGATTAACAATTTATATACTACGAACGTTCTGACAGTAATGCAAAATATCAATCTGAAGCCATGAAGACATGGACCTATCTTTTATTGGTCGCAGGCATGACATTCAGTCATTGCTCCTACTCGCAAAACGGGCCTAAAAAATCATCTATGGAGGAAAAAAGAATCCGGTATACTCCCGCTCGGATACTGGTAAAGTAAACCTGACAGACACAGAATGGAAAAAAATCCTGCCGAAAGACGTATACGACATTGCCCGCGACAAGGGCACGGAGTGGGCGTTTACTGGTAAATACTGGGACAGCAAGGAAAAAGGCACCTATTATTGTGCTGCGTGCGGCAATCCTTTATTTGTGTCGGACACCAAGTTTGAAAGCGGCTGCGGGTGGCCGAGCTTTTACCAGCCGGTAAGCAAGACGAGCGTGATTTACACGCCTGACAATTCTCACGGGATGCAGCGTACCGAGGTGCAATGCGGGCGTTGCAAGGCGCACCTGGGGCACGTTTTCGACGACGGTCCGCCGCCAACCGGGCTTCGTTATTGCATCAATTCAGTGATCCTGGATTTCGAAAAAGCGAAAGACGCCGAGAAGAAGTTCAACGACAACGAAAAATAACCCCCATCCAAAGAACCTGACTGTATGCTGCCGGTGCAAACTCATTTGCGCCGGCATGTAGGAAATGCATGAGTTTCCTGCCCCGGAAAAATTTCGGTAAATTGTGGAAAAACCTGCTATCCCTTTGAGAAAATTCCTACATATCAGTGCCTGGGTGGTTGGCATGGCCGTGGCCTTGCTGGTGATTCTCTTGCTGGTGGCGCCCACCAAAGTGCACATCGAACAGTCCGTATTAATACATGCACCGCCATCCGCGGTTTGGGACCAAACCGCCAGATTTGACCGTTATAATCAATGGAATACGCTCCGCGAGATGGAGCCTTCCGCCAAATTCAGGATAGACGGGGTAGATGGAACGGCCGGCGCATCCACTACCTGGACCGGGAAAAAAATAGGTTACGGCCGCTTGCGCCACCTTTCCCTGACACCCCACACTGAAATCCGCCAGCAACTAGAGTTTTTCGAGCCCCTCAACGCTGTTTCCGACATCTGTTTCAAATTCGCCGATTCGGCGGGTGGCACCCGCGTAACGTGGAGTATGGACGCGGAGTATGCCCGGCCCAAGAATATCGTGGGTATGTTCATGAAAGACAACCTGGTAACCGACTTCCGGAAGGGGTTGCAGCGCCTGAAATCCGCCGCGGAAGCATCCGTTTCGGCGGAAAAAACAGTAAATAATTGATTTTTAATTATATAGATCGTATTCCGACGATCGCCGCGGATGCGTATGATATTGACAGAGCGGCATGCGAATGCCGGCGTGCAGGGAGGGGTGAAGCATATTATATAATGGAGGGATCAGGAGCTGATGCCGGCCATTTCGAATGTGTTGGGCTCGAACTCGATGATGTCGTATACGGCGAGCTGGAACTTATCCATGGGGTCTTCGGCCAGGATGGCTTCCACTTCCCGCCGGCTGGAAGCGCGGCAAACGATGATGGAACCCGTGCGGGGCTTCCGGCGGCCGGTGAGGATAAAGCGCCCGTCGCGCACTTGCTTCTCCAGGAAGGCGTTGTGCGCTTCGATATAATGCTCTATGGCCGCCAACGGGCGGATATACTGTAAGAGGATCAGGTACATAAAGGTCAGATATGGTCTTTCAAAAAATGGTTAAAATCCTGAATATCTTCCAAAGGTATAGTAAATTGTACAAAGTAATCGAGCCAACGGGCGAAGGGGAACAAAATTAGACGCATTAGCAAAAAAGCTTGTATTTTCGTTCCTAATTTTCAAATCCATTTTTCTTAACATCTCTTTCTTTATGAAACGATCGATCCAACATGCGCTCCTGTTCCTGACAGGCGCCGCGGTTCTTCTGTTAGCCTCGTGCTCCAAAGCTCCTGAACAGGGCAAACATATTCCTAAGAACGCAGCACTCGTTTTCGGGTTCAAATCCAAACAAATCCAGGATAAACTGTCGAAAGACGGCCTCACCATCGACAAAGTATTCGAAACCCTCCAGCAAAACGATACCTCCAACAACTACGCGAAAGCCCTCGCCGACGCTAAAAATTCCGGTATCGACCTCCAGGGCGACCTGTTCTTCGCCATGATCCCCGGCGAATCCGCAGGCAGCATGTACATGACCGTGATCGCTGACGTTGCCGACGCGGCCAAGCTTGAAGCTTTCATCAAGGAGAAATCCAAGAAAGAAGTGAAAGCCGGCAAAGATTTCAAATTTGTAGAAGACGATAAAAACGTGGTAGGCTTCACCGGCAAAACCATGATCGCCGTGGCTTCCATCGACCAGAACCGCAGTTACTTCGATGCGGAAGACACCAGCAAGCCCGCCACCGGTACCGCGCTCCTCGAAAAAATGTTCGCCCTGAAAACCGACGAGTCCGTAGCTTCTGTTGCTTCTTTCAAAGATATCAGCAAAGAGAAAGGCGACATGCTTTTCTGGATGAGCAGCGAAGCCCTGTATAACATCAACGGTGCCAACGCTTCCGGCATGGGCGCGCTCATGGCATCCAATATGAAGAAGCTCACCGAAGGCGCTTTCACCACCGCCACCGCCAACTTCGAAACCGGTAAGATCGATGTGGACATGTATTCCTACGCCAGCAAGGAAATGATGGCCATCATCAAGAAATACCCGATGGAGAAAATCAACCTCGAAAACATCGAAAAATATCCCTCCAACAATATCTTCGGTTATGCCGCAGTTAACTGCGACCTCCGCATCGTTGGCGAGCTGATCAAGCTGATCGGTATGGACGGCCTCGTGAACATGGGCCTCGCTGAAGCCCGCTTCACCCTCGACGACCTGCTGACCGCATTCAAAGGTGAAATCACCATGGTGGGTTCCGATTTTTCCACCGTTGCCGCTCCCACCGAATGGGACAGCACCCGCACCAAGCCCCAGCTGAAATGGATCTTCAGCCTGAAAGTTGGCGACAAAGCCGCCTTCGAAAAAGTAATGGCTTCCCCCATGCTGGCGCAGTCGCTCACCAAACAAGGCGATGAATACGTTCCCAATATGCCCCTCGGCGACGAACTGTCCGTTTCCATCAACAGCAAACGCGTACTGGCAGGATCCGACGCCGAGCTGATCAAAGCTTATGACGCAGGCAGCGGCAAGGCGAAACTGGAAGGCGACGCACTGAGCAATGCCAAAGGCAGTGTGGGCGCCTTCTACCTGGATGTTGAAAAGATCATGGCCGCCATCCCCGCCAAGGAAATGGATGTGCCGGACAGCATCAGCAACGACATCAAAACCCTCGTGAAATCCATCTCCGCGAAATCCGACGAGATCAGCGGCGACAAATCGCATTCTTCCGGTGTAGTGCTGTTTAAAGACCAGTCCAAAAACGCCCTCACCCAGCTGTTCAACTTCACCAACAAAGTGTACAACTGGACGAATGCAAAACGCAAAGCGGATGCCGCCCAGTGGGGCGACTACAATGCTGAAGAAGCACAGGCAGCCACCGATTCCATGGCAGCAGACGCTGCGATTGCAGCGCCCGCTACCGAGGAATAATGATCGGATAGCTTATCAAATATTTCCCGAAGCCGCCTTTTTCGCAAGAGGCGGCTTCCTTTTTTTGCCTATATTTAAACCTAACATCCGTTTCAACATGCAGATCGAGCTTTCTGCCGTGGTCCCGGTTCCCCTGCGCGACAGGATCCGGCAGCGGCCTTCGGACATCTGGGACCGGGAGGTGGTTTTCCAGCCAGGTCAATTCGTCAAGATCAAGGCCCCTTCCGGAACGGGCAAAACCACGCTCGTACATTATCTCTACAATATCCGATACGACTATACCGGCACCATCACCGCCGGGGGCAAACCCTGGGCGCAATATTCCCCCGACCAGCTCGCCGCCATCCGCCAGCAAACCATTTCGGTCGTGTTCCAGGACCTTCGCCTGTTCGACCAGCTGACGGCCGAAGAAAATATCGAACTGAAGCGCGTGATGATTCCGCAGCCTATTTATTCCCCTGAAAAAATCCGTGAATTCGCGGAAACGCTCGGCGTTACGCATGTGTTGCAGCAAAGCGCCGCCACACTGTCGTACGGCGAGCGCCAGCGCATCGCCATCATCCGCTCCCTCATGCAGCCGTTCCAGTGGCTGATGATGGACGAGCCTTTCAGTCACCTCGACGAAGCCAACACCGCCAAAGCTGCCCGGCTGATCGAACAGGAGTGCCGCGCGCGCAACGCCGGTTTCATCCTCACCGATCTCGACCACGACCAGCATTTTCCTTACGACGTAACTTACCAGCTATAGCATGCAATTCAACCGGATTTTAAAGAAAATCATCCGCACCGGTGTAGGCAAAAGCCGCTACTGGATGGCCATTATCGGCCTCGGCGTGGCCATGCTGCTGATCCTGGTAGCGGTACAGGTACATACTGATTTCAACGAACTGCTACACGGTAGCCGCAACGAAAACGAAAGGGCCGACTATCTCGTGGTGAATAAAAAAATCACCAACGACATGATGGGCAAGCCGGGGCAAACGGTTTTTACGCCGGAGGAACAAAAAGATTTCGCCGCACAGCCATTCGTGGAAGCGTTTGGGCCCATTACCGCGGCGCAGTTCAACGTGCAGCTGCAGGCCGACCAGCTTGGTTTTTCGACGCTCGCCTTCTTTGAAGCCGTGCCCGACACTTTTCTTGATGTAAAATCGGAAGAGTGGAAATGGAAAGCCGGCGATCAGATGCTGCCCATCGTGGTGCCCCGCGATTTCGTGAACATGTTCAACTTCGGGTTCGCGCTGGGCAACGGCATTCCGCAGTTTTCCGAAACCTCTATCCAGAACCTGACGCCGGAAGTGGTGATCACGCAAGGCATGCAACAGGCGAAATTTATCGGCAAGATCGCAGGCTTTTCGGACAGGATTTCCACGGTGCTGGTGCCGCAGTCGTTTATGGACTGGGCCAATGCGAAATTCGGTTCGGGGGAAGTGAAATTGCCGTCGCGGGTGGTGATCCGCGTGAAAGACCCGAGTAGCCTGGAACTGAAAGATTACCTGGAAAAGCGCGGCTATTCGACCGATGCCGAGAAAACGAAATACAACAAGATCCGCGGTATCGTGCAAACGATCGTGAGCGTGGTGGGATTCTTCGGATTGGTACTGCTGATGTTCGCTTTGCTGGTGTTCAGCATGTTTATCCAGCTGGTGATTTCGTCGTGCAGGAAAGAAATACGGTTGCTGGTGACGCTGGGCGCATCGCCACGGCGGCTGCAACGTTACCTGCTGGGCCAGCTGGTGCCGGTGTACTTCGTGACAGGTCTGATTGCGCTGATCGTGGTGGCGGCGGCGCAATTCTGGGCCAGCGGCGTACTGGAGAAACACGGCATGTATGTGGCGGCCTGGCCTGGTGTCCTCACTTTCTCGGCCACGCTGGGCATCCTGGCGCTGGTGTATTTCGTGAACTGGACCACGGTGCGGAAAGAAATCCAGGCGCATACCTGACCAACATATGAAGACGGCTTGATTTTTAATGACGGAACCACTAACTTGTCTGTTCTAAATCAATCGGCCATGTCATCAAACAAATTCGTGCACGTTGTTAATTTTTATCTTAAACCCGGCCTGAGCGCAGCGGAAATCAAGACATTTGAAGAAGGCGTGAGCACGCTTGAGAAAATCGAAACACTGATCATGTTCAACGTCGGCAAACCCGCCGAAACCGACCGCCCGGTGATCGACAAAAGTTACAGCTACTGCCTGCTCACCGTCTTCAATGACGAAGCGGGGCACGATGTTTACCAGGATCATCCCGTGCACCTCGCGTTCATCGAGCGCTGCAACGCACTCTGGGACAAAGTTGTCATATTCGACTCTGTAACTATTCCACAATAAAACCCGCAACAGAAGGGAGCCTCATGGCTCCCTTTTTTTCTTCTTCTTCAAAATCAAAAGTAATAGTATTCGCTTCGTGATTGACCAGGCTGGGATGCGGCAGCACGAAAGTAACTTTCGATTTTTCCGACTTCAACACGTACCAGGCCACCAGCCCCATGATTCCCCAGCTGTAGATAACGCGGATAATTTCCCTGTCTGTAAGGATTTCTGAAAAATCGGCCCACATCAGTGACAGTAGTATCACGATCAACCCCAGCCCTTCCACGCCGATAAACATACCGGTGATCACCCGTGGGAATATATCCCGTTTGCGGTAGTACAAAAAGATACAGAAAACAGTCCCGGCGAAGGATAGTGTTTGCAGTAATACCATAAAGAAAATCATGGCGTAAATCGGAACAACCAGTTCTGGCATGGATTGAACAGAAGCGCCTATCTGCTCCCAATAGTTTTCGCCCCAGATTTCCGATTTGACCAGTTCGCTCAGGCTACCGATCAGCCGCATAAACAGAAAAACACCTACCAGCACCATGCCGCCCGAAAACGCTTCCGGATAAGGCGTGGGGTAAACAGGCGTCAGCGATTTGCGGTATATAAATGATGCTATGGCTATCCAAACTACCAGTCCGAGCAGGAGTAAGAGCGGGGATAAATACTGAAAATCAGCGGCTTGAGATGGTTCCATGTAAAAGTATTACAAATTATGGTACGGGATATTCTTCGATGATCAGGCTATGGTGCGGAACGGTAAATGTTTCGCGGGAGCGATCAGAGAAGTCGATGTAATATAGAAAAATGGACGCTAAAATCCCTCCCAGCCCGGATCCCTATCAAGAACCTGGGATCAACCTGGCGGCCGAGGAGGAAGTTGGCGAAACCAGTGTCGAGCAGCCAAATGATGCCGGAACCAATGAAAAGCCAGGACGCGGCTTTCGGAAAAATATCCCGCTGTTTGAAGAAAAGATGGGTTACGAAAATGGGCGCCACGATGTTGACGCCGTAATGGAATATCTCCGCGTAAATGAGGGTGACGCCGGGCGCGAAGCGTTCCGTGCATGCTGTGATTGTAATTCACTTGCCCCGGGAAGTTATCCATCCAGGGTTCGCTGCTGAAAAACTGGATCGTCATCCAAATGATGCTGAGTGCCACAGCGATGAGGAGCACGGAGATGAGTCCGGGGGCTGCCCATGACGGAGCAGAATACGTTAGGGAACAAAGGATACAGGGTATGATTTTCGGTTTATAAGCCGAAAGATACCCTGTATCTATAAAATTTTCCGTTGATTTTAGGTGGATTATTCTACCGTTAGCGCATATACGGCGAAGGTGGCCAGCCAGTGCTCGCCGGCGTAATCGCCGCTGGCAACGTGGGGCAGCGCGGCGCGCAGGTGTTGGGAGGCCAGCTCGCGGATGGCGGGGGCGCGGTCGCCGGCGTGGCGGGCGATGCCGTAGAGGCACCAGGCGCGGGAGAGATTAAGGCCGTCGAGGTGCACCAGTTTACCGTCGGAACGGTCGTTCACCCTGGCGATGCGGAATAGCGGTTTTTGCTGGAAGAGCCCTGGCAGGAAGCGTTTCAGCCAAACTTTGTATTCCGCTGCGGGAAGGATGCGCCACATGAGATCCGCTTCCTCGAGGCAGGGCGAAAGGAAGTCGTAGCCGCCTGGTTCCCAGTTGGCGGGGCAATCGCGGTCGTTTACATAGAACCGCATGGCGGCGGTGCGGATGGAAGATTGCAGCGCGGTATCTTTGGCGGTGGCGGCGTAATCCCAGGCGAGGCGGAGGCCGAAAGCGAGGTTGGTATGTTCTCCCACGCGGATGGGATAAGCGATTTTCTTGAGGAAATCGCGCCAGGAAACGCTGAAATACCGGGCCATGGGCGCGATGTTGCGGGAAAGCTCCCGGGCGAAGGGGTCGTTCCAGGTCAGCAGTTCGTTTTGCAGCTGGAGCAGCCAGCTCCACCCGTAAATCCGCTCGAAACCTTTATTTTCTTTATTGGCGAAAAGCAACAGCTCTTTGCGGATATTGTCTGCCGTGAGGTTTTGCGACAGCTTCTCCCGGATCAGCGCGGCATTCGGCAGGTTCGGGTACGTTTTCAGCAGGCGCACCAGCATCCAGTGGCCATGAACGCTGCTGTGCCAGTCGAAACATCCGTAAAACGCGGGATGGTATTCGATGGGTTTTTGAATGAGGCCCGAATCGGAGAAAACGATGCCCGTTTTGTAAGGGAACTCATGCTGCATGCATTTCAGCGGGAGCCCGGAAAGATGTTCGGCGCCCGCCTGCGTGAGGCGCAGGATGCCGTTTTGTTCGTCGTAAAATTTCGTCTGTGCTTTAATGGTGGTAGAGGCCAAAAGTCCGGCCAGCAGAAAAGTAATTCTCATCATTGGTTACCGGTTCAAAATCAGTTTGATGTAAAAGGATGGTTTGGTTAGTTTTTTTCGGAGATCCACTTCGTAGAACATGCTCGAAATCACGTCGCGGAGTTGTTTGTTGCGGGTGCCGGCTTTCATGAGCAGGTTGAAGAGGCGCGGATAACGGACGAGCCTTTGCAGCTTCGTGCTGAGCCGCAGTTCCGCCCCGAGGACGCGCTGGATGGAAGCGTCGTAGGCCAATAACTTCGCCACGGAAAAATCCCCGGACTGCAAACATTCCACCGCTTGTTTAGCGGCGATCGCCCCGCTATAAATGGCATTGCCGATGCCTTCGCCTGTAAATGGATCGATGAGGAAAGCGGCATCGCCCACCAGCATCCAGCGCTCGCCGGAAAGGCGGCGGGAGCGGGATCCTAGCGGCAGGCCGTACCCTTCCACGGGGCTCACGGGTTTTGCGGAACGGAATCTTTCCGAAAATACCGGGTCGGACTGGAGGGTTTCGTGCAAGAGGGTTTTGAGGTTCACCTTGCGGCGGCGCATCGTGTCGGAAGGCATATCGATCCCGACGTTGGCTTCGCCGTTGGGCAGCGGGAAGATCCAGAGGTACCCCGGCAAGAGATTCTTCAGGAAATGCAGCTCGATGTAACTGTGATCGTGCATGCCCGTTACCCCGGTATAATAAGCCCTCACGCCCGCAGCGTAATGCTTCGGCTCCATGCGGATGCCGGCCACGTCTTTCGTAAAAGCGGAATGCGCCCCGTTGGCCACGATGATCATCTTGGCGGAAATGCGCAGCGTCTCTTTTGCGTCAGACAACTCATATCCTTCCGGCGTGGGCGTATAATTGTCGATGGATTTGCCTTCGATCAGCTGCACATTTTTGCATTGCCGCAGCTCATCCACCAAAAAGTTATCGAAATGAATCCGCTTGCAAACAAAGCCGATCGGCGCGTCTGTAGCAGGGTTGTAATTGGGTTTGTAGGGAACGTCCATGCCAGTGCGGCCGGGGGCCACGAACGTCACGCCCCAGCTGTTCTCTTTTTCGGCGAAAGCCTGCAACCGCTGCCCGATGGCGGGATCGATGCGGTTCAGCCCCGCGATCACTTTGCCGCTCAGGCCATCACCGCAAACCTTGTCGCGGGGGAACACCGCTTTATCGACCACCACGCAGGAAATGCCCAGCCTGTCGAGCTGGAGCGCCGCGGCCGCGCCGCCAGGGCCGGCTCCGATAATACATACATCCGTGATTATCATAACCGGCAAGATACATATTCTGCCGCCGCCCCGGAAAATTTATCTTTGCGGCAAACCTGATCTTATGTTTGGAGATTTGTTAGGAAAGCTGCAGGAAGCGCAGCAGAAAATGCAAGAAAGCAAAGAGCGCCTGCGGCACGTTCTGGTCGACGGCGAAGCCGGCAACGGCACGGTGAAAGTAGTTGTAACGGGCGGCCGCGAAGTGCGGAGCGTGGAAATCGATCCGGCGTTGCTGGCGGCGGAGCGTAAAGAGGAGCTGGAAGACCTGCTCATTACGGCGCTGAACCGCGCGCTGAAGCAGGCGGAAGAAACCTGGGAAGCGGAAATGAAAGGCATGGCCGGCGGAATGCTGGGCGGCATGGGCCTTCCCGGGATGTAAGGATAAAAAAGAACCGGGCTGTAATGGCCCGGTTCCGTTATCCTTATTGCGTGATTCTACAATTCATCAGTTAACCTCTTCAGCTTTCAGCATCTTCTGGAACTTCTTCCGCTCTTCTTCGTCAAGGATGGTTTTGCGCATACGGATGTGGTTCGGAGTTACTTCGATGCATTCGTCCTGCTGAATGTACTCCATACATTCTTCCAATGTCATCAGAATCTTGGGTGCGATATTGGTAGCCGCGTCGCTTCCGCTCGCGCGCATGTTCGTCAGTTTCTTGCCTTCGTTGGGGTTTACCACGAGGTCACCGGGTTTGTTGTTTTCGCCGATGATCATGCCACGGTAAACCTCTTCTCCCGGATCCACGAAGAAGGAGCCACGGTCCTGCAGTTTATCGAGGGAATAACCGGTGGTGGTACCACCTTCTTTCGCGATCAGCACGCCATTGCTACGACCGGGGATGGGGCCTTTCCAGGGTTTGTAGTCCATGAAACGGTGCGCCATTACGGCTTCGCCGGCAGTGTTGGTCAGCATCTGGGTACGGAGGCCGATAAGTCCGCGGGAGGGAATTTCGAACTCAATATGCTGCATTTCGCCTTTGGTTTCCATGATGAGCATTTCACCTTTGCGGCGGGTCACCAGGTCGATCACTTTGGAAGCGAATTCCTGGGGAACGTCTACCACGAGGGTTTCATAAGGCTCGCATTTCTTGCCGTCAACTTGCTTGAGGATTACCTGCGGCTGGCCAACGGTCAGCTCGTAGCCTTCACGGCGCATGGTTTCCACGAGTACGCCCAGGTGGAGGATACCGCGGCCGTAAACCAGGAAAGAGTCGGCGGAGTCGGTGTCTACCACGCGGAGGGCGAGGTTTTTCTCGGTTTCTTTGATGAGGCGGTCGCGCAGGTGACGGGAAGTCACGAACTTGCCGTCTTTACCGAAGAAAGGCGAGTTGTTGATGGAGAACATCATGTTCATGGTGGGCTCGTCTACGCTGATAACGGGCAGTGCCTCAGGGTTTTCGAAGTCAGCGATGGTGTCGCCGATGCCGAAATCTTCCAGGCCTACCACGGCGCAGATATCACCGGGGTATACTTCTGTAACACGCTTCTTGCCGAGCGACTCGAAGATGTACAGTTCGCGTACACGGGATTTCTTGATCGTACCGTCTACCTGTACCAGCGAAATGGGCTGGTTTTCAACGATGGTACCGCGGGTCACTTTACCTACGGCGATACGGCCGAGGAAGGTGCTATAATCGAGAGAGGTGATTTGAAGCTGGAGGGAACCTTCCGCGATCTTCGGTTGAGGAACGTGGGTCAGGATACCGTCGAGGAGGGGAAGGATGTCTTCACGGGCGGTCAGCGAATCGTTGAACCAGCCGTTTTTACCGGAACCGTAATAGGTCGGGAAGTTCAGCTGTTCTTCGGTTGCGTCCAGGTTAAAGAAAAGTTCAAAAACGGCGTCATGTACTTCGTCAGGGCGGCAGTTCGGTTTGTCCACCTTGTTGATTACAACGATCGGTTTCAGGTTGAGCTGCAGCGCTTTCTGCAGTACGAAGCGGGTCTGTGGCATGGGGCCTTCGAAGGCATCCACCAGCAGGATCACACCGTCCGCCATTTTCAATACGCGCTCTACCTCACCACCGAAGTCGGCGTGACCCGGAGTGTCAATAACGTTGATTTTCACTCCTTTATATTCAACAGATACGTTTTTGGACAGAATCGTGATGCCGCGTTCCCTTTCCAGGTCGTTATTATCCATGATCAGGTCTCCCGTTTCCTGGTTGGCACGGAAAACGTTTGTAGAATGTAAGATTTTGTCTACCAGGGTCGTTTTGCCGTGGTCTACGTGCGCGATGATAGCGATGTTTCTGATTTGCATGACAATGAGTAATTTAGCCGTTTCCGAACCCCTACCCGGTATCATGTTTTAACCGGAGAAACCCGAAAGAAGGCGCAAAGGTACGAATAAACATGCGAATTTGGTGCCACCCTGTCATAAATAACCCGGAAATAACAGAATCCGGACATTTGTCCAAACGGCTATAAGCGAGAAGGATACGAATATGCTTGAAATATGATGGATGCGGGTTAATCTGATGTCATACTCCCGCCCAGTGCGGCATCCAGCTGGCGGAAGGACTGCTGGTTGGCGGGGTTGTCCAGCGCCCGGGCAATGTCCAGTTTCTCCCTGGGCGTCAGGTGCCAGCTCAGGGCCGCCGCCTTGTCCGCCTGCTGCGGAACGTACTGGAAAATCAACCGGGTAAACTTCCCCGGGAAATTCCCTTCCATATAATTAATAAGGTGATCCTGGTCGAAATCCTGCATGCTCGTCCAGTGCCGCTGCATGGAAAACAGGGGCTCGAAGAGCAGGTCGCCCAGGTCTTTTTTCTGTTTAATGGGCGATACGTCGTTTTTCCGCGAATCCCGCAGCTGGATGAAGATCACCCCGCCCGTGTTTTCATTGATCCATTTCCGGAAATTATACAGGAAGCGCAAGCTGGTTTCCTGCCCGAAATTATCGCTGATGCCGGCATCCATTACGTCCACGATGGGATTGCTCGGCAGGAATACGTTCGGCAACACATATGGGAAAGTGGCGCTCATGCGGATGGCGCTCGTGACCCGCAACTCGTTCGCGTCCTGGTTGGCGAAGAATTGCCCGAAGTCCACCCCGTCCACATCCCGCATGCTCCGCGTGGGGTAGCGGTACTCCGGCGCGCAGAGGTAGCTCACCGGCTGGGGCGACATATACAACCGGCGCCCGTCGGCATTGATCGACGCGCACCAGATCAGCATGGGGATCCGCGCCTCCAGCTCCGGCTGGCGGTATTCGCCGAGTTTCTTATTGAGGATATGATCCGTGTTCAGGTTCAGCTGCATTTCGAATGCATATCCACGGTCTTTGGCGTAGCTGTTTTTCCCGATGTCAAAATGCCGGAATGGCGTGATAAAATCGTTCACGGCAAACGAACTGAACACGGAGTTCAGCAGGTCTTTTGAAATTTTCTCGCAATACGAGCTGTCGTACAGGTTGCGCGCAGTTGGCATGCGTCCTTCCTGCTGGCGGAGGTACAGCTCGCGGAAATAAGTGGCGCCCATCATCCCGCCGGAGGCGCCGGTGATGAGCATGGTGTGGTTGATCAACTGGCCTTTGAGCAGGCTGTCGTACCGTTGCAATACGTTCATCGTCCACGCGGCGGAACGGCTGCCGCCGCCGCTGGTGTTGATAACGATGAGCGGGGGCTTGCTGCCGGCTGGGAATCGTTTTTTCCAGTTTTCGAGTATCTGGCGGGTGTGTTTCCGGTCGGCTTCGGCGCGGGCGGCGGTAAAGAATTCCTGCAGGTGCGGAACGCTGTAGGCGGGGCGGCTTATCTTATCGGTGTAATCGAGCCCGTAGGCTTTGTTGCGGTTATCAAGCCATTGGTTTTTGACCATCCAGTTGAGGCCGAGGATCATGGCGATCACGACCGGGATGGCCCAGCTTTCGAGCAGGTAGGCGTAAGCGCCGGCCACGCCGATGAGGAAGGCGAAAAAGATAAGGACGCTCGCACCCGCGGGGATGCGGAACGCGGGGAAATCCATCAGGTAAGCCATGATGACGAGGAACACCAGCGCCAGGCCTATCGTGATCATAGCCGCGAAATGGTGCTGGCGGAAGATGTTATCGAGGTAATGTTTGTTGTAGTGGCCTACGTTCCGGGCCCGGCGGATACGCCAGGGGCTGGAGAAGTAGCTGAGTACCGGGAGCGCGTTTTCGTCGTGTTCCTGGTTGGGGATGAGCACCGTGCGCAGGAAGTTCCGCGGGTTCCCGAATTTCCGCATCAGCCGGCGGCCGATATTTTTATCCGCGTTGAAGAAATAGAAAAACGAAACGAACAGGATGGCGAGGTATCCGCAGATAAAACCCTCCGCCAGCAGCAGGATCTGCGGGATGGAATTGAGCTCCTGCCAGCGCTGGTACTGCCATCCGCGCCACAGCAGCATCAGCAGGAACGCGACGGGGATGATGGAATTATTGAGGCAGTAACGCGAAAAAGGTTGCGAGGTGGTGGCCAGGAATTTGAATCGGCCGCTGTGCAGGATGAACGTGGTGATGTTCCAGCTCATGGTGAAGATGGCCGCGGCCACACCCATCACGGTGGTGCTGTAGAAGTTTACTTTTCCCATGTATTCGGGCGCGAGGTACAGCGCGTCGCCGCCGTAGGTTTTCGCGAAGCCGCCATTGATTGTGCTGAACAGGATCGCCCAGAAGATCAGGAGCACCTGGTACTTGCGGAAATGCAGCAACAGCAGCTGGATGGGAAAGGAATAGAAGAATCTTGACCAAAATCTTTTCACCTCAGTAAATTAAGGAGAAAATCGGCAATGGAAAATTAATAATATGTCAACGGCGCAGCGGCAACGTCAGGAAGTGTGCCCATACCATCACCATCAGCAATCCCATGCCTACGAACTGGTGTGCCAGTGCAAAGGCCAGCGGGATTTTCACGTTGGCGTTGAGCACGGTGAGCACGCCGAGGAACACCTGCAGCAAAACGGTGAACAACGCGGCGGCGCGGGCTCCCTGCAGCTGCGGCACTTTATAGGAACGCAGGTACCACACGGCGATGAGTATAATTAATAAGTAAGCCAGTCCGCGGTGGATGAAATGAATGGTAATGGGATTGTGGGTGATATCCGCCCAGAATCCTCCCTGTGCAAACATCCCCGGCGGCACGGCGTACCCGTTGATCGACGGCCAGGTGCTGGCGGCCAGCGCGGCGTGGAGGCCGGCCATAAACGCGCCGTAGATCAATTGCACGACCAAAATACCCAGGACCCACCCCGAAAGCCTCCGCAACACCGGCGCTTCAACGCGGTGCGATGCCGGCAGGCTGAGCTTCAGCGCAAACCAGAGCACGTACCACAGCAATCCCAGCGCGGCGATAAAGTGCCCGGCCAAACGAATGTGGCTCACGTAAAGGTCTTCCTCGTTCAGCCCGCTTTGCACCATGATCCAGCCGATGCCGCCCTGCAGGCCGCCCAGGATGAAAAGGACCACCATGGGCCAGATCATGCTGCGGTCGATGGTTTTTTTGACGATGAAGTAAATAAACGGAACGAAAAACACGACGCCGATCAGGCGCGCCCAGTTGCGGTGGAGCCATTCCCAGAAATAGATCCATTTGAAGTCCGTCAATGTAAAATGACTGTTGATATATTTACTCTGGCCGATTTCCTGGTATTTGGCGAAAGCCTCCTGCCAGGCGGCTTCGTTCATGGGCGGAAGGGCGCCCAGGATGGGCTTCCATTCCGTGATGCTCAGGCCGCTGCCCGTGAGCCGGGTGATGCCCCCCAGCAATACCTGCACGATGATCATAGCCACCCCGGTATATAACCAGATGACGATGGCACGGTTCCCTTTTGTTTGCTGCATGTCCATAAATCTGCAATATTAGGCCGAAATTCGATCCGGGGAGGATGATTTTTATCAATTCGGGAATCATTCGGCCGGTTTTTGTAATTTTAGCGGCAACAAAACCAGTAACCTTGCTGCTGCCTTATTTTCAGGACGAACTCACGGAAGCCGGATGCGATGAAGCCGGAAGGGGTTGCCTTGCCGGGCCCGTGTTCGCCGCGGCGGTTATTTTGCCGAGGGATTTCAGCCATCCTTTCCTCAACGATTCCAAACAAATGACCGAAGCGGACAGATACGCGCTGAGAACTATCATCGAAACCCAGGCGGTAGCATTCGCCGTGGCCAGTGTCGATAACGAGGAAATTGATAAGATCAATATCCTGAAAGCCTCATTCAAAGCGATGCACATCGCTTTGGCACGATTATCGCTACAGCCCCAGTTGTTACTCATCGATGGTAACCGGTTCACCCCCTATGGCAATATCCCGCATACCTGCATTATCCAGGGCGACGGAAAATATGCATCCATAGCTGCAGCATCGGTGCTGGCAAAAACATATCGGGACGAATACATGCAAAACCTGCATAATCAATTCCCGCATTATGGCTGGAAAGACAACAAAGGTTATCCGACCCGCCAGCACAGAGACGCTATCCGGTCCCACGGCGACACGATCTATCACAGACGATCCTTCCGCCTGTTGCCGGACCAGCTGAGTTTGGACGGGGAGGAAAAGTGGTAAAAAGGAACGAGCCATGTTAAAGCAGACGCAACAACAGAAATTATTACAGAAACTGTCGCCCCAGCAGATTCAGCTCATGAAACTGCTGCAGGTCCCGACTGCCAATCTGGAAGAGAGAATCAAGGAAGAACTGGAAGAAAATCCCGCGCTCGAATACAGCGAAGACGGCTCCACTCCCGACGATGAAATGGAAAAACCCGCCGAAGAGTTCGAATCCTCGTCCGAAGACGAGTTTGAACCCGATGGCAGCGAAAGCGAATACGATAATATCGATATCTCCGAATATGTTTCCGAAGGCGATGATGAAATTGCGGACTACAAACTGAGGGACGACAACTATCCCGATCCCGACGAGTCGCGCACCATGCCCATCCGCGTGGAAACGACCTTTCACGACCACCTGCTCGACCAGTTGGGGCTCCAGACTTTGGACGAGCGCCAGCGCCGCATCGCCGAGCAGATTATCGGATCGATCGACGACGACGGGTACCTGCGCCGCGAAGCGTCCGCCATCGTGGACGACCTTTCTTTTTCCCAGAATGTGGAAACCGATGAGGAAGAAATCCGCCAGTTGATCAAACTGATCCAGACTTTCGATCCTCCCGGCGTGTGCTGCGCCGACCTGAAAGAATGCCTTTTGCTCCAGCTGCGGCGCAAACCGCAGGACGACGAAGGCGTGGTCAACGCCACCCGCATCCTCGACGATTACTTCGACGAGTTCACCAAGAAGCATTACGAAAAAATACAGCGTTCGCTGAACCTTTCGGACGACGACCTCCGCGAGGCCATCGGGCAGATCATCAAGCTGAACCCCAAACCGGGCGCCAACCACAGCGTGCTCAACAAGGCGGAAAGCTACGTGATCCCCGACTTCTTCATATTAAATAATAACGGCAAGCTGGAATTGTCGCTCAACAGCAAAAACGCGCCCGACCTCCGGATTTCGGAGGGCTACCGCGAAATGCTGAAGGAATACGACCGGGGCGACAAGAAAGACAAGCGCCAGAAGGAGGCGGTTTTGTTTATCAAGCAGAAGATCGATGCGGCCAAATGGTTCATCGACGCCATCAAGCAGCGGCAGCATACTTTGCTGAGCACGATGGAAGCGATCATGAATTACCAGCACGATTTTTTCCTGACGGGCGACGAAACCACGATGAAGCCCATGATCCTCAAGGATATAGCGGACATTACCTTGCTCGATATCTCGACGGTGAGCCGCGTGGCCAATAGTAAATATGTACAAACGGAATTCGGCACATTCAAGCTGAAGTTCTTTTTCTCCGAATCGCTCAGCACAGACAGCGGTGAGGAAGTATCGACCCGCGAGGTGAAGAAGATCCTGGCCGACATGATCGGCGGGGAGAACAAGCGCAAGCCGCTGAGCGACGAGAATCTCACGAAGATGCTGCAGGACAAGGGTTACAACATCGCGCGGCGCACCGTGGCCAAGTACCGGGAGCAGCTGAACATCCCGGTGGCGCGTTTACGCAAGGAATTATGATGACATTCATGGAAGAGCAGAAAACGAATTTTTCGCCCGTGACGAGGGCAGTGGCGAACGTATTTTCCTACGTTTTGCATCCTTTATTTATCCCGCTGCTCGTGACTTTTTTATCGGTAACGGCGTTGCCGGAGTTTTTCACGGCGTTCCGCAGCAATAGTTTCCGTTGGGATTACGACGTGTTGTTCATCCGGGTGACGGTGGCGAGCGTGTTGTTCCCGATGCTGGTAGTGGCGTTGTCGAAGGCGCTGGGTTTTGTGGGGAGCATTACGATGCGCGACCAGAAAGACAGGATTATCCCTTATGTAGCTTCTATAATATTTTACTTCTGGGCGTTTTACACGTTCAAGCGCGAGGGAGCTAGCCCTGATTTCTACAATGCTTTCTGGCTGGGGGTGTTTTTGGCGGTGGTGATTTCTTTTGTGGCGAACAGTTTCGTCAAGATCAGCATGCACACTGTAGGCTGGGGGGCGTTGTGGGTTATTTGCTTTGCCTGATGGGCGATATGGGCATGAATGTGTCTTTGCCGCTGGCGGGGGCGGTGTTGCTGGCCGGTATCGCGGGCACGTCGCGCCTGGTGCTGGATGCGCATACGCCGCGGGAGGTCTGGTCGGGCTTCATCGTGGGTATCCTTGCGCAGGTTGGCGCTTACTGGATCGTAGGCTAGTGCGGGGGGGCGGCCGACGGGAGAGCCTTGATGGAGCCGCCGTTGCGTCGCACACTTTTAATTTTCTCTTCTTTTTTCAGCATTTTGGAAATTTCTTTTCACTACGCAGATTCTGTGCGTAGCGGTGTTGCAATTTTGTATTGTCAACGCCGGGATGCATACTATTAAAATTAGCATTAAAAACAAAATGCTAAATTTTTTAGGAAGATATCCGGAAATAGTTTTACCTTGCAGTACCAAGCTGAGAATGCGAAAACAAACACAAACAAACCTTAATACTGACTCATTAATTCAAACTGATATGTCAAACGCCAATACAGAAAAGCTGAAGGCCCTTCGCCTTACCATGGACAAAATCGAGAAGGATTTCGGAAAGGGATCCGTGATGATGATGGGAGAAAAAGCGGAGGCGCCAATGGAAGTTATTTCCACGGGTTCGCTGGGGCTGGATATTGCCCTGGGTATTGGCGGGTTCCCGAAAGGCCGTATCATAGAGATATACGGGCCTGAATCTTCGGGTAAGACGACGGTCGCAATTCATACGATTGCAGAGGCGCAGAAGAAAGGTGGCATTTGCGCCATTATTGACGCGGAGCATGCTTTCGATAGTTCATATGCCCGTAAGCTGGGCGTGGATGTGGATTCCTTGTTGATTTCACAGCCTGACCATGGTGAGCAGGCCCTGGAAATCGCCGACCGGTTGATTCTTTCCGGCGCGGTGGATGTAGTGGTGATTGACTCGGTGGCGGCGCTGGTGCCGAAAGGCGAGCTGGAAGGCGAGATGGGCGAGAGCAAGATGGGTCTTCAGGCCCGCCTCATGTCCCAGGCGCTGCGTAAGCTGACGGCGACCATTTCTAAAACGAATTGCTGCTGCATTTTCATCAACCAGCTGCGTGAAAAGATCGGCGTGATGTTCGGCAATCCGGAAACCACGACCGGGGGTAACGCACTGAAATTCTACGCTTCCGTCCGCCTGGACATTCGCCGGATGAGCCAGATCAAAGACGGCGACGAGGCGGTAGGTAACCGTGTGAAGGTGAAAGTGGTTAAAAATAAAGTAGCACCTCCCTTCCGGATGGCAGAGTTCGATATCATCTTCGGCCTGGGCATCTCGAAAGCCGGTGAGCTGATCGATATGGGTGTGGAGTATGGTATCATCCAGAAGAGCGGTAGCTGGTTCAGCTACGAGGGCAACAAGCTGGGGCAGGGCCGCGACGCGGTAAAACAGCTCCTGCTCGACAATCCTGAAGTGGCTACCGAAGTAGAAGCCAAGATCAAAGCGAAACTCGCCGAAGCCGCGGCTAGCGCTTAAAACGGCGCGGCGGACCGCTGCATCTGTTCGGAAGTGATCACCACAACTAACGTTGCTTAAGTATGGTCTCCTCAATTGTTCGGAAGTGATAACCATAGCCGCAGTCGCTCAAACGAGAGCCGCCGCTGACAGGGAGTAGTAACCGACTTCCACAAAAACAATACGATGAAGCAGCTTTGCCCCGGCAATGATGCATCTAAATAAAACAGCAAAGATTTTACATACGTTTTTTAAACGTTTGTTTGGGTTAGTAAAGTAACAAGAGGTCCGTTTTCTAACGGACCTTTTTTATGCTTCCCTGCCCTGCCGTCATCGCAGACAATGATATCGCACCACCCGGCAGCACAAACAGTCATTCCTTTTATTGATATATATCAAAAGAATCACCCATTCCGTTTTTCACCTTTGTATCATGAAAGCGAAGAACATCCTCGTCATCCTCGGGCACCCGAATTCCGAAAGCTTCTGCGGCGCGCTCGCCGGCGCCTATATAAAAGGAGCCTCCGCCGCAGGGCACGCCGTTCGCGTGCTGCGCCTCGGCGAAATGGTGTTTAACCCCGACCTCCATCAGGGCTACCGCGCCCGCACCCCCTGGGAACCCGCCCTCGAAGCAGCCTGGGCCGATATCCAGTGGAGCGAACACATGGTCTGGATCTACCCCACCTGGTGGGGAACGATCCCCGCGCTGATGAAAGGATTTATCGACCGGGTATTCCTCCCCGGAAAAGCTTTCAAATACCGCGAAAATTCCCCGCTCTGGGATAAACTCCTGAAAGGAAAATCAGCCCGGCTCATCACTACCATGGATAGTCCCCTGTGGTACAACTGGCTCATATACCACAACGCCGGCCATCGCGCGATGAAAAACGCCACCCTTAAATTTTGTGGCGTCAAACCCGTGAAAATCACCGCCTTCGGAAAACTCCGCTGGCAACAAACACCAGCGCGGGAGAAAATGCTGTCCAAAGTGGAAAATTTAGGCGGGTTTGGCAAGTAGGGACTAAAACTATAAAGATGATTATTACGTTTATTATTCAGGACCGTGTAATAAGAAAAGTATATGCATACACGTGATTTGTTCCAGTTACCCCCCGTTCACCAGGTTAATACAGTGCTTTCGAGCGTCCAGAAAAGAGAAAACCCGATATAAGCTTTTGAGAGTCAATTAGACATGAAAAAAATTGTGCAGGCATTCCGGAAGGAATGTTTGCACAACCCCAAATCCTCTAACCACGGATACGGCTCAACGTTTCGGCAGACATACCCAGGAAAGAAGCCACATACTGCAAAGGTACACGCTGCAATAGTTCCGGCTGCTTTTCCAGTATCTCCAGGTAACGCTCCCGCGCCGACAAAAAACGCATCGAACGAAGCTCCTGGTCCTGTTGTAAATAATACTGGCTGATCATCAGCCGCCCCAATCGTTCGATCTCATGAAACTCGCTGTACAGGCGCTCCAGGTCTGCGTAGGATATGGAGATGATTTCACTTTCTTCCAGCGTTTCGATGTTGTAATACGCAGGCTTGCCGCTCAGCAGGCTGTCCATCGCGCAAATCACGCAACGCTCCATCCCCAGCAACAACGTAACTTCCCGGTTTGCCTGCTGGAAATAACTGCGCACCAATCCTTTCGATACGATAAAAAGATGCGTAGCCGGCCGGCGGGATTGCTGCAGCAGGTGTTTTTTGGGAAAGGCATCTAGCAACAGGCAGTGGCTGAGCGCTTCCCGCGCCGCAACAGACAAGGGAGACACCGCCGCGAAATAATCCAGCGCACGTTCAATATCGGGAGAGCAGGAGAATGTGGATTCCATCAACATGAAGGTAACATATTTGCCAATCAGCCGCCGATTCGTACATTTATTGCCGCTATTTATCGACCTTATACCAGCAACTTCATTCCCGGTATGCCGACATTATACCAAATCCTGGGCGTCCCCGAAAATGCGACGCCCGCATTCATGAAAACCGCCTTCCGGAAGCTCTCGATGCAATATCATCCGGATCGCAATCCCGGCAATCCCGCCGCGGAGGCACGGTTTCGTGAAGTGCTGGAGGCATACCGCATCCTGTCCGATCCCGACGATCGGATGCGCTATGATCGTCAGCTCGCCTGGAGCCGCATGCCACCTCAACAGGCGAGTAATCAACAAACCCAGTCACAGCAACGCCATCATCATACCCAGCAACGGCAATCGGCCGCGAATCCGCCTCCGCCCGCCGCGCCTCCGCCGCGCCCGTTGCCCTGGAAATTTATGGCAGCCAGCCTCGCTGGCTTAATCCTTTTTTTGTTGGTCTATACCTGTTTGGCCCCAAACCGGATTTGCCGTTGCCGGACAACGAGCGGCCGACGTCTGCTTCCCGTGAGCTTCCGTTGAATGTTTCACCCGGCGACGAAATTCATTTTTCCACCGGCGACAAGCTTACCTATCAGGCCTGGCGAAGTTCTTTCGCGCACCTCCAATACAATGAATCGTGGCAGTCGTTCGGAACGAAGCCTGTGCCGGCACTGTTCGTTACTTTATACCAGGCTGCCGACCGCAGGCATTACAGGGATTACGTTTTTTTGCGGGAGCCGGATGGAAGCCTTCGGCAGGTTTTCCGCTACCAGGGTGGCAATTACCGCAGGGGCACCCTGAACCGGTTGTATTTCGGGACAGACGTAGAACCGGAGAGTTGCGGCACCTGCGAAATAGAGAATTTACCCCACCCGGGGATTGCCGGTATTTACCTGCGCGAAACACAGGACGGCTACCGGTTTGGTATGGCTACGCCAGAACATGATACGAGGATACGTGCCAACCTCGCATGGCTGGCGGCGAATCGTCATATCAACGGGGAGACGCTTGCAAGGGAATTTCTCCGCCAGGTGCTGACCTGGCATTTCCTGCATCATGGCGATTTTTCGGCCGAAGCCGTTTTCCGGGAATACTACATGCAGCCGGATGTGGATCTGCGCTGGGAGGAAATTGCGCGATTTATCGCTATATATGAAAATAAAATAGCCTCCGACGTTGCAATACGCGCGGAGGCTATTTGAGCCACCCATCGGAATCGAACCGACGACCTGTTATTTACGAAACAACCGCTCTAACCAGCTGAGCTAGGGTGGCAGGTATGCAAAAATAATGTCCGGGACGAAATAAACTGCATCCGTCCGAAAAAAAATCTTCGCCTACGCTTCGGTGAAATCTTCATCTGATGCTTCCTCATCGTCTTCTTCGCTGGTATCCATCGGGGCGCGGTTTTGCGCAGCCTCCACGGAGAGCGCATCCCAGAGGATGTCTTTCAATTCCTGCAGTCCTGTTTGTGTGACGGCGGAAATGAATACGTGGGGCACGTCTGCCGGGAGCTCAGCGGAAATGGCTTCCTTCAGTTCCTCGTCGAGCATGTCGCTTTTGGAAATGGCGATGAGGAACTGTTTATCGAGGAGCTCGGGGTTGAATTGTTCTAGCTCGTTGAGGAGGATGTCGAATTCTTTTTTATGATCGGTGCTGTCTGCCGGGATTACGAATAGCAGCACGGCGTTCCGTTCGATGTGCCGGAGGAACCGGTGGCCGAGGCCTTTCCCTTCGTGGGCGCCTTCGATGATGCCGGGGAGGTCGGCCATGCAGAACGAGCGGTCGTCGCGGTAGGGTACCATGCCCAGTTGTGGCGTGAGGGTGGTAAAGGCGTAATTCGCGATTTTAGGCCTGGCGGCGGTGATGCTGGAGAGGAGGGTAGACTTTCCGGCATTGGGGAATCCCACCAATCCAACGTCGGCCAAAACCTTGAGTTCCAGGACCTTCCACCCTTCCAGGCCGGGTTGGCCGGGTTGGGCGTATTCGGGCGCCTGGTTGGTGGGGCTTTTGAAATAAGCGTTCCCGCGGCCTCCCTGGCCGCCGGGCATGAAGATGATCTCTTCGCCATCGCGCAGCACTTCGGCTTCTACTTCCCCGGTTTCCTCGTCGCGGACGATGGTGCCGAGGGGCACTTCAATCACGATGTCTTTCCCATTGTGGCCGGTGCAGTTGTCGCCGCTGCCGTTTCCGCCGTTTTCGGCCAGTACGTTTTTATACCAGCGCAGGTGCAGCAAGGTCCACAGCTGGGCGTTGCCGCGCAGGATGAGGTGGCCGCCGCGCCCGCCGTCGCCGCCGTCGGGGCCCGCCAGCGCCTTGAATTTGGTGCGCATAAAATGCTTGCTGCCCGCGCCGCCGTGGCCGGATTTACAAAATACCCTGATATAGTCTACAAAATTCTCCATGTGTCAACATTTGCCGGTCCGGGAGGTCCGGCAGTAAAAAGCAAAACGCAAAGATCGTAAAGTTTGGCTTTACCTGATCTTTGCGTTTAAATATGATGCAAAACGGGCAGTGCTATACGCGAACGCCCACCAGATCGTCGATTTCTTTGCTCAGCGAATCGAAAATATTCTCGATCGTGCCTTCGCCTTTGATTTTCTTCAGCTTGCCGTATTTGGCGTAATGATCGGCCACGGGAGCGGTTTTGTTATGATACTCCACGATGCGTTTTTTCACCACATCCTCGCTGGCATCGTCCGACCGGCCGGAGGTCTGACCGCGCTCCAGGAGGCGGCGAACCAGCTCATCTTCAGGTACTTCGAGGCTCAACACGGCGGAAATAGCCGTTTTCTTGAGGGAGAGCAGCTTATCCAGCGCTTCCGCCTGGGCGGTAGTGCGCGGAAAACCGTCGAAAATGAAGCCGCGGGCTTCCGGATTGGCGTCCAGTTTGGAGGAAATCATGCCGATTACCACCTCGTCAGGCACCAGTAGGCCCTGGTCCATCACTTTCTGCGCCTCGATCCCCAACGGCGTTTTCGCCGCGATCTCGGAGCGCAACAGGTCGCCGGTGGACAGGTGAAGCAATCCGTACTTTTCGATAATGTTGGCACTCTGCGTTCCTTTCCCGCTGCCGGGAGGGCCAAATAAAATTAAATTGACCATGTGTTGCTGATAAAAATTCACCGCAAGCAATAGACTTGCGCTTGTTTACAGGTTCATTTAAAGACGTTTC
This sequence comes from Chitinophaga pollutisoli, assembly GCF_038396755.1. Taxonomy (NCBI): domain Bacteria; kingdom Pseudomonadati; phylum Bacteroidota; class Chitinophagia; order Chitinophagales; family Chitinophagaceae; genus Chitinophaga; species Chitinophaga pollutisoli. The sequence goes on from NZ_CP149822.1 coordinate 3,360,172, forward strand.
TTCTTACAGACAGCGCCCTAAAAAGGTTCATCTACCCACGAACCGTAAGGTGCAAATATAATAAGAAATTGAATGAGTTGGTAATTAAAATTGTAATTACTGAATTCTCACAAAGGTATTAGTCAAATTAGTAAACGTAATTCAATAAAACAAGGAAAATCGTAGACGGCGTTTAAATCGCGCGAATGACCGGCGAACCACCTGTCCCAAAGATATATTTGTTTAATGCAATGCGTTCGCCGTCAGTCAATTCCCGCTCGCGCATGCACACAATTTTTGTTATGTTTATGACATGATGAGATTAATAACGGTAGCAGGGCTAAGCGGACTGCTTATGGCGGCTTCCGCCCGGCCGGAAAACATCCATGCGAAATCATTCCCCCATACGGAAATCACCCTGCAGGCCCGCCCGGGTCCCGGACCGGCGGAGCGATGGGCCGACAGCGTTTTCAACTCCCTCAGCCATGAGGAAAGGATCGCCCAGCTGATCATGATCCGCGTGCATTCCAATCTTGGCGCCGACCACGTGGCCGCCGTGCTCAACGATATCAGGAATGTGAAAGTGGGAGGGATCGTTACCTTCCAGGGCGGCCCCGGCCGGCAGGCTAATCTCGTCAACCGGCTGCAGGCCACCAGCAAAACGCCGCTCCTCGTGGCGGTAGACGGTGAATGGGGCCTGGGCATGCGGTTCGTCGACAGCGTCATCGCCTTCCCCCGCAACCTCATGCTGGGTGCCGTGCAAGACAGCGCCCTCATCTACGAAGTGGGCAAAGCCATCGGCGAACAATGCCGCCGCATGGGTATCCAATACAACTTCGCGCCGGTGCTCGACGTCAACAATAATCCCGAAAACCCCGTCATCAACGACCGCTCTTTCGGCGAAGACAAATACCAGGTGGCGCGCCTTGGCGTGGCCATGATCAAAGGCATGCAGGACGCGGGCATCCTCGCCTGCGCCAAGCACTTCCCCGGCCATGGCGATACCGATGTAGATTCCCACCATGATCTCCCCGTGATCCGGAAATCGCTAGCCAGCCTCGATTCCCTGGAACTGTATCCCTTCCGCCGCGCCATCGAAGCCGGCGTTGCTTCGGTGATGATCGCACACCTGAACGTTCCAGCCATCGATAACAAAGCCAATACGCCTACATCCATCTCCTACAAAACCGTTACCGACATGCTGAAGAAAGACATGGGTTTCGACGGCATTGTGGTGACCGACGCACTGGAGATGCAGGGCATCCGCAAATATTACAGCAACGGCCAGGAGTCGCTGCAAAGCCTGCTCGCTGGTAACGATCTCATGGAACTTCCTTCCACCGCAAAGGGCAGCGTGCAGGCCATCGCCGCCGCCATCCGGAAAGGTCAGATCTCCCGGGAAGAAGTCTATATGCGGGTGAAGAAAATCCTCCGCGCCAAGTACGAAACCGGCCTTGCCAATGTGCAAGCGATCGATCCCGTTAACATCGCGAAAGACCTGAACGCCGAAGTACTGCCGCTCCGCCGCCGGATCTCGGAAGCTGCTATCACCGTTCTTCGGAACGATAATCACCTGTTGCCCATGTCGCCCGTTGCGGGCCGGCAGAAAATCGCCGTGGTGGCGGTTGGGGTTGACGGTGGAAATAATACGTTCCTCAACGCCGTGCGCGCCCATCGCCCCGACGTAGCCGGCTATGTGTTCAGCCCCCGCCAAACCGAAGCGCAGATCGCCGGGATGGTGAAAGTGCTGAAACGCGACTACGACGCCGTGATCGTGGCGCTGCAGGATTACAGCCGCCGGCCCGCCAATAATTATGGCATCACCCGCGCGGAAAGGGCCGTCATCAAACAGATACAGGAGGAAATGCCCGCCGTGACCGTGGCCTTCGGCAATCCTTACGCCATCCGTTATTTCTGCGAAGCGCCCACCATCATCGCGGCATATGAGGACGACAGCATCACCCACCGCGCCGCGGCCGACGTGATTTTCGGCAAGTTACCACCCAAAGGAAAACTGCCCGTCACCGTTTGTGAAAATTTCCCATTCGGTACCGGACTTAGCAGTCTCGTTCCTGAAACACCGGCCGTGTCTGTTTTGCAAACCGTTGAGCCGGAAAGTGTCGGGATGAGCAGCATCGTTCTGCAAAGGCTCGATTCGCTGGCCTACGACATGATCGCGCAAGGCGCCGCCCCCGGTTGCCAGATCCTGGCGCTGAAAAATGGCAAGCTCGTTTATCATAAAAACTTCGGATTCTATGATTACAGCCAGCGGGAAAAAGTAACCGACAGCTCAGTATACGACCTTGCTTCCGTGACGAAAATCTGCGCTACCACTTTGTCTGTCATGAAGTTGTATGACGAAGGCAAGCTCCAGCTCGACGCCACGCTCGGCACTTACCTGCCCTGGGTGCGCGGTACCGACAAAGCGCGCCTTACCATCCGCGACATTCTCCTGCACCAGGCCGGGTTAGTATCATATATTCCTTTCTACAAAGAAACCCTCATGCCGAACGGCTGGCCTGACACGCTGCTGTTTGCCGCCCACCAGGATTCGATGCACACGGTCCGCGTAGCGGAAAACCTCTACATGCAGGAGCGCTATATCGATACCATGTTCCGCCGGATCCTCGACAGCAAAGTGCTGCCTGCCGGCCGCCAATATATTTACAGCGACAATGATTTCATTTTCCTCGGCAAGATCGTAGAAGCGCTGACGGGTCAAACGCTGGACCACTATGTGCGCGAAACGTTCTATGAGCCCCTCGGGCTCGAAACCACCGGCTTCGAACCGCGGAGCCGCCTGGCGCTCACACGGCTGGTGCCTACAGAGTTTGAATCCAATTTCAGGGTGCAATGGATCCGCGGCGACGTACATGACCCCGGCGCCGCGATGTTCGGCGGGGTAGCCGGCCATGCAGGGTTATTTTCCAGCGCCGGCGATCTCGGCAAACTCGTGCAGATGCTCATGAACGGCGGTGCTTACAACGGCGTGCAATACATCCGCCCCGCAACCATCCAGATGTTTACGGGATACCATTCCGGCATCAGCCGCCGGGGGCTGGGGTGGGATAAGCCGGAGAAGGACAATGCGAAAAGGAAAGACCCTTATCCCTGCAAGTCATGCTCGCCGCAAACGTACGGGCATACCGGGTTTACCGGCACCTGCGTGTGGATAGATCCGCAATCCAGCCTGGCATTCGTTTTCCTGAGCAACAGGGTTTGCCCGAACGGGGGATCGAACTACAAATTGTCGTCGCTGAAAGTGCGGGAGAACATGATGGAAACCCTTTACCAGGCGATGTTATAGCATCATAAAGGAACTAAATTGACAGGGCCCGCCGGATGTGCGGGCCTTTTAGTTTTTCGTGTTAACAAAAACAGGCAGCCGGAGAACAAGTCACGGGCTGCCTGTGAGGGATGACAGGGCTGGAAGGCCTGGGGTTATTCGACAGACACGGCGCGGTTCACCATGTACTGCGTCTTGATAACAACGGATTTTTCCAGTTTATTTTTTCCATTTCTGATTTCAAAGGTATAATCGCCGTCTTCCAGCTTTTCGAGGTTGTAACGGCCAACAAACCTGGGTGAAGTCAGATCAAGCGCTTCTTTGTGGAGCGTGTTATTGTTGGTGTCTTTAATGTACAGGGTGAGTTTGTCCTGCATGGGATTGTCGATCTGTACGAGGAATCTGAGCCCGCGGGCGCCATCCTGGGAGATATCGATTTTGCATCCTCTTTGCGCCATGTAGCTGGCGCCTTCGGGTGCTTTTTCTCCACGGGTTTCACGTTTGGCGGGTTCTTCTGTCGCATAGGCGAAGGCGCGATCCTGTGCGAAAGCCTGCATCGAAATGCCGATTACCAGTAATGCTGCCGTAAAAAATCGTTTTGGAGCCGCAACAAATGTCTTTTTCATTGTCTTAAATGTTTAATAGTTAACTTCTCTGGATCAGTAAGTGCGTTTACATTGACGACACAAAGGTCCAGCAGTGTCATTAAGCCAACATTAAGTGGACATTAAGTAAATGTGAGCAGATCGTTGATTTATTGTTATCGATAGTTAATTGCTCGAACGGAAATCACTGTGCCTGGGGTAGGTTCGGTCTGTCTGTAAGCTGCTGACGGGCTAAAATTGTTAATCATCTGTTAATCAGGAAGACGAATGTACAACTTAACATTATACAAAAATCAAAACGCCTGAAATATTTTTCGTATAAGATAGCGTATAGAATACACAAACGCCGCCAACCCGGGAAGGCGGCGGCGTTTTGTGGGCTATTGTCTTATTTTGATAATTGATTGTTAATTATAACCCGGGTTTTGTTTGATTAAATCGTTCCGCCGGATCTCCGCCGCCATGATCGGCAGCAGGTAATGCTTGTTGGAGAAAACGCGGTCCTGCCCGCTGTTCACCACTTTGTAAGTCCAGGTGTAGGTGTTGTCGGGGTTCAGTTTGCCGAAGATGTCGATCGCATTGGCGGGGCCGGAAAACACTGTTTCGGCGATCATCCAGCGGCGGGCGTCATAATAACGGTGATCCTCGAAAGCCAGCTCGTAGCGGCGCTCGTAACGCAGCCCTTCGCGGAGCGCATCACCCGCCACCGTGTTGGCGAATGCGGGCATGCCGCCACGGGTGCGGATCTCGTTAATGTAAACGCGCGCTTCATCATGCCGGTTCAGCTCGATCAATGCTTCCGCTGCGTTCAGCAGGATCTCGGAATAGCGATACCAGGGCCAGGCCTGGTCGCCGCGGAAAAACTGCGCGTCGAGTGTAATGTCCATGAACTTGCGGATATAATACCCCGTGTAGGTACCATTCCAGTTTTCGATAGCGCTGCTGCGCGTATCGAGGCCGGCTTGTACGGTGATGGCGCCTTGTGCGTTTTTCTTCTCGAAACGCGCGGTCTGGATCTCACCTACGGGATCGAGCGCGATCGCGTCGCTGGGGCGTTTCTTCCACTTGGCGCCGTTATACAAAATCGTTGCGTAGAAGCGCGGATCGCGGTTGGCGTAAGGGTTTGCGGCATGCGTGGCGTTGGCCCAGCTGAAAGGCGTACCGTCCGCCATCTGGTAGCCGCTCACGAAATTTTCCAACGGAACGTTCCCGCCCCAGTTGTGATAGCCGTTCGGACCATTGTACAAGTCGTGCGAGGTGCCCTGGAACTGGCGGTTGAAATACCGCGCGAAAATGATCTCCGAATTATCCTTGTCCAGAAACACACGGGTGTAGTTGTCGGTGGCGTTGGACGTGGGTTTGTAAAGGGAGAAAACGTGCTCGTCGATGATCGCCTTTGCGGCATCGTACGCTTTTTGGTAACGTTCCGCTTTCTGTGCGTCGGAGCTGTTCACATAACCGCGATACGCTTCGGCGGCAGTAATGTTCTGCTGGCTGAAAAGGGGGCTGGCCGCAAACAGCAGCATGCGCGACTTCAGCGCCATGGCGGCGTATTTGGTGGCGCGACCGGGTTGTTCGTGTTTGGGAGGAAGGATGCCTGCGGCCTTGTCGCAATCTTCTACGATAAAATTCACGCACTCCTCGAAGGAACCGCGGGGGATCATCATTTCATCGCGATTCTCAAGGGAAAAGGGTTTTTTCACGACGGGAACCCCACCCCAGAAGCGCACCAATGTGTGATAAAAATATGCGCGCAGATAATGCACTTCCCCGATCAGCCGCTGCCGCAGCGCTTCGTCGGTAAACGGCGCCTGGCCTACCATCTCGAAGAAAATATTGCAGTTGCGGATCGCGCGGTAATATTTCTGCCACTCGCCGTATCGGTCGTTGAACGCACCAAGGTCGTCGGCCGAAAGCGCTTCAGTTACCGCCGTCTGCGTCCCGTAATTATGGATGAAACGGCTTTCATCTGAAACGGAACTGAGCATTACCTCCGTAAAGCCATGCCGCTTCTGGAGATACAGGTTGTTAACGTAAGCCACCACCAACGCGGGGTCTTTCCAGACGTCCTCGTCTCGGTAATCGTTCAGCGGCTTCTTATTCAGTATGTCTTTGTTGCACGCGCCGGATACCAGGAGCATCGCCGCGAGGAACATATATGTAAAGTGTTGGATTAATCTTTTCATGACGCTAGTTTTTTATAAAGTGAGGTTCAGGCCAACGTTGAAGATGCGCGTTTGCGGATAGAATTGTCCGCTGCCGGAGGGAGACTCCGGGTCAAAGATCTTCACCTTGTCAAACGTAACCAGATTCTGCCCGCTCACGTAAATACGCAGGTCTTCGATGTTTACGCGCTTGCGGAGGCTTTCAGGAATGGTGTACCCGATCTCCACCGTTTTCAAACGCAGATAATCGGTGTTCCAGAACCAGAATGTATTGGGCCGGCTCACCCAGTATTCTTTATCGCGGTCATATGGCCGCGGCATGCTGCCGTCGGGATTTTCAGGCGTCCAGCGGTCGGAGGCGATCTTCATCGGGAAGTTACCGATCAGGCCGGATTCCGTGCGGATGTACTGGCTGGAACCGGTGGCGCCCTGCCATAACATGGTAATGTCGAAATTCCGGTAATTCGCAGCCAGGGTCAGCCCATAGTTCCAGGTTGGGTATTCCGAACGGTCGATGCGGATACGGTCGAGGTCGTTGATCACACCGTCGCCTTTCCCGTCTTTGGTCGGAAGGTCTTCGAAAATGATGTCGCCCGGCCGTGCGCCACCCACACGCGGGTAGCTTTGCACATGCGCGTCATCCCGGAAAATGCCGATAGCTTTGTAATACAGCGGTGCGCCAATCTGCTTACCGGTCACCTTTTGCCATTCGGGGGTGTTCGGCGCTTCGTCCCAGTTTACGATTTTGTTTTTCGCGTGGGAAATGTTGGCGATGATCTCGTAAGTGAATTTGCGCACGGTGCGCTTGTGCGAAAGGTGGATGTCCACGCCTTTGTTCTTCACTTCGCCGATGTTTTCGTCGGGCAGCGTCATGCCGGTATACAGCGGGATGGAAGCCTGGCGGGGCGCGAGGATGTCTTTACGGTGCGTGTAGAAAAATTCCGCTTCCAATCCGATCAGTCCGTTGAACAGCTTCGTTTCCAGCGCGATGTCGGTGTTGTTGGAGCGCTCCCAGGTGATGTAACGGTTGGGAATGGTAGATGGGTTCACCGCGCCGTTGGGCGTTCCGCCGAATACGGGCCCGTTGGAGATGAGGTTGTACGTTTGGAGGTACTGGAACGGGTTGATCAGGTCGTTACCCATCTGCCCGTACGATGCCCGGATCTTGAAATAATCCATCGTGGTACCGAAAGTGGATTTCCAGAAAGGCTCACTGCTCATCACCCATCCGGCAGACACGCCGGGGAAGAAGCCGAACCTGCGCCCTTCAGGGAAGTTCTGCGATCCGTCGTACCGCCAGTTGAAATCAAACAGGTATTTCTCGGAGAAGTTGTAGGAAAAACGGCCGAAGTAGTTAAGGCGCGCGTATTCGAACCCGCTTCCGCTGTTGTCTTTCTCATCGTTGGACCCTGCATTGATCTGGTCTACGATGCCGGAAAGAAAGTATTTCCTTCTCAGCCAGGCCGCATCGCCTTTCTGCTCACTGCGCTCAATCGCGAAAATCGCGCCCACGTTGTGTTTGCCGAAAGCGCGGAGATAGTTGATCTTACCGTTGAGCGTGATATTCTGTCCCTGGTTGAACCACTCATCGAGCTCGGGCGCGGATACGCCGCGGCTGGACCCGGAAACCTGGGGTTGTCCGTTACCGTCGAAACCATTAAAGGAATACAGCGTCCAGGGTTTGATGAAGCGTTTGTTGAAGTTGAAGCTCTGGTCGAGCGCGAAGTTGGCGTCGAGGAAGAGCCCTTCCACTTGCGGGATGTACAGGATCGCGCCGAGGTTTGAATTGATGACGTAGGTTTTATCGCGCTGGTAGCCGATGGCGTTGGTGCTGGTTACCACCGGATTGTCGCCGTACTCTATATCCGGTCCTGGGAGCCCGTTGGGCCAGATGGCGGCTTCTGTCGGGCGCCCGCGGAGCAGCGCGCGGAAGATGGAACCGGCGCTCCTGGGCGGGAAATTCCTGTCTTCGAGCCGGCCCGCCACGTCGAGGCGAACGGTGAAGTACTTGTTGACGTTGGCGTCCAGGTTGATGCGGACGTTATGCTGCCGGTATTTGGTGGCGCTTTCCTTGAAAATCCCGTCCTGGAAAAGCGTGCCCAGCGACATGAAATAAATGAACTTGTCGGACCCGCCGCGTAGCGAGAGGTCGTGACGGTTCTGGCTGCTGAGGGGTTTCACCACCGCGTCCACCCAATTGGTGTTGGGGTGCGTCCAGGGGTCGGAGCCGGAAGCGAACTTCTGGATGTCTTCGTCCTTGAAGGGCGCCGCCGCGCCGGAATTGACGTTGATTTCGTTCACGATCTTCGCGTAAGTTGGCGCATCGGCCATTTCAGGGATACGCGTGGGCTGGGTGAAAGCCTGATTGAAGCTGTAACTCAGCGAAGGCTTGCCCGATTTACCGCGTTTGGTGGTAATGAGGATAACCCCGTTGGCCGCGCGCGACCCGAAAATCGCCGCCGAAGCGTCTTTCAACACCGAGATATTCTCGATGTCGTTCGGGTTCAGCCGCTGGAACCCGTCGCGGGGGATACCGTCGATCACCACGAGCGGATCAGAGTTGTTGAAGGTAGAGCGGCCGCGGATGAGGATGCGGGAGCCATCGTACCCGGGCTCACCGCTGTTATTGAGGGCCATCAGCCCGGAAACGCGTCCCACCAGCGCGTTGGAAACGTTCACGGTGGGGGCCTGCTTGATTTCGTCGCCTTTCACGGTGCTCACCGATCCGGTTTTGGTGACTTTCTTGGTCGTGCCGTACCCTGTTACCACGTACTCGTCGAGCTGGCTCTCGGTCTCTTTGAGCGTGATGGTGACCGTGGTGGCGCCCTGGATAGGGAACTCCTGCGTTTCGTACCCGATGAATTGCACTACCAGTACGGCATTGGGCTCCACGCCGGGCAGCGAGAAAATCCCTTTTTCATCCGTAACCGTGCCTTTGGTCGTTCCCTTCACGACAACCGTCACGCCGGGCAGCGAAACGTTCTTGGCGTCCCTGATTTTACCTCTGACCGTGAGTTGCTGGGTGGATTGGGAAGTGGATTGAGCGTGGGAGACGGGCATGTCTCCTGAAAAGACGGCGAGCACAGCCATGAGCATGGCTCCGCCATAACGTGGAATTCTTCGCATAACTGTAACGTGTTAGGTTTGGGTCAAAAAAATAGTAACTGGTCTGGTGACGATTCAGACACTCGATTCAGATGTTTGATTCAGATTTTCGATTCAGATTTTTAATTAAACAATAAAGGTTTTCAATTACACGGATTTTCAAACAACACAGGTTTTTCCAAAGATTCAGATATATAGCTCGATTCAGATCGATCGTTAAGTTATCAAGTTTTTCTTTAAATATTTTCTAAATAAGTGTAAATAGTACATAATGAACTTTAGAAAATATCCGGTAACTTAGTACTGTTACTGCATATTCATGAAAGTGAGACTATTATTGGCCGCGGCAGCATTGGCCATCGTTTCCTGCAAAAAGGATAAGAGCGCGGAAGATCCGTTTAAAGGTCATACCTGCGATTATGCGCCGTACTCCGACGGTGCGCTGTTTTCTTACAACACCGTCGACGGAACCGACGATACGCTCCGCTTTTCCCTCAAAGCCACCGGCGACTCCACCCTGAATGGCGAAGTTTGGCGGGTGATGGAAAATCTCGATGACGGGAAGGAAGGGCTGTTCCGCTGCGGAAACGGTATTTATGAGCAATTCGCCGACTTCTCCAACGTCGCCGGCGGCACCGCTGATCCCATCCGCAGCGTTTACCTGCGCGATAATATAAGCCTCGGCGGCTCCTGGACCGAAACGGTACTGGTGGATATCTCGTTCGTGGGGCCGGTCAACGCCACGCTCACCCACACCATAATGCAGAAAGGAACGATGAAAGTGGTAGCCGGACAACGTTTCGAGAATGTGATCGGTGTGCGCACCGAAGTATCGATCCCGCCGCTTGTTCCCGCGCAAACGATCCTTACCAGCTTTTACGCGAAAGGCGTGGGGCTGATCGAAGCCGATACGCAGCTGGATACGACGTACATCGTTACCTATAATATTCCCTGATTTTAAGTCATATTTCACCATCCTTCCAGGCCCAGAGGTAACGGCACGCGTGTGTGCGGTAGGGCGCCCATTTGGCGGACAGTTCCAGCAACCGGATGCGGTGCTGTTTCTTGTCGGCGGGGTCCAGCTTGTAAAGCAGCGTCATCGCCTGCTGGATGCCGAGATCGTCAGGGGAGAAAATATCTTCGCGGCCGAGGTAAAACATCAGCAGCATTTCGACCGTCCACCGGCCCACGCCTTTGATGCGGGTGAGGTAGGCGATCACTTCTTCGTCTGTCATTTTGCGCAGGCGTGCATCGGTGAGTTTTTCTTCGATCACGAAGCGGGCCACGTTATGTACATAGGAAACTTTCGCGTTGGAAAGGCCGATGGCGCGGAGGGTTTCGGGCGGTGTGTCGAGAATTTGTTGGGGTTTGGGTTCCTTGCCGCCGTACAGCGCCAGGAATCTGCCGTGGATCACCTCCGCCACGCGGGTGGAAAGCTGCTGGCTCATGATGGAACCGATTAGCTTCAGCGCGACGTTTTTCCGCACCGGCAGCACGGCCAGCGGGGCGGAGACGATCTTTTGCAGTTTTTTATCCTTACGAAGATGCTGAATATAAACTTCGTGCGGTGTCATATTTTGTCATTAATCGATAGCGTAAGACACGGTTCCGTCTTTCTCGTCTTTCAGCTGGATGCCGATCGCCTGCAGCTGGTTGCGGATTTTGTCGGAAGTCGCGTAATCTTTCCGGCCTTTGGCTTCTTTCCGGATATCGATCAGGAGCTGCAGCACGCCGTCGAGTTTGCCGGTGTCGGCGGTTTCTTCGGAGCGCATCCCCAGGATATCGACGAGGAACGTGTGCCAGGTGGCTTTGAGCAGGGCGAAAGTGGTTTCGGCGATCTCGTGCATCTTCACTTGTCCGCCGCGGAGCGAATTGATCACAGGGGCCAGTTCGAAGAGGTTAGCGAGCACGCGCGCGGTGCTGATATCGTCGTTCATGGCGGTGGTGCAATCCTCGCAGAAGGCGCGTACCTGTTTGTCGAGTTCTTCATTGATGGCGGCTCCGTTGCCGGCGTATTCCAGTTTCTGGAGCGTTTCGAAAGCGGCCCAGAGGCGTGCGAGCCCTTTTTCCGCGGCCTGCAGCGCTTCGTTGGAGAAGTCGAGCGTGGAGCGGTAATGGGTTTGCAGGATGAAGAAACGGATCGTCATGGGGCTATAGGCCTTTTCCAGGATCGGGTGCGTGCCGGCGAAGAGGTCCGTCAGCTTGATCACGTTGCCATAGCTTTTTCCCATCTTCCTTCCGTTGATAGTGATCATGTTGTTATGCACCCAGTACCGGGCCATCATATCGCCGTGCGCCACAGTGCTCTGGGCGATTTCGCATTCGTGGTGGGGGAACTGGAGATCCATGCCGCCGCCGTGAATATCGAACTGCTTGCCGAGGTACTTGCCGCTCATGGCGGAACACTCGATGTGCCAGCCGGGGAAGCCGTCGCCCCAGGGGCTGGGCCAGCGCATGAGGTGCTCGGCCGGGGCTTTCTTCCATAACGCGAAGTCGACTTTGTTCCGCTTTTCGTCCTGGTTGTCGAGCTCACGGGTGGTTTCCAGCTGGTCTTCGATGACGCGGCCGCTGAGGATGCCGTAATGGTGCTGTTCGGAGTATTTTTTCACGTCGAAATACACCGATCCGTTGGCTTCGTAAGCATAGCCGTCGGCGATGATCTTTTTGATCATTTCGATTTGCTCAACGATGTGGCCGGTGGCGGTAGGCTCGATGCTGGGCGGGAGGTTGTTGAATTGTTCCATGGCCCAGTGGTAGAGATTGGTATATTTCTGCACCAGTTCCATGGGCTCCAGCTTCTCCAGCAGGGCGCCTTTGGCGATTTTATCTTCCGCATCCCTTCCTTCTTCCTCAAAATGCCCTGCATCGGTGATGTTGCGGACGTATCTCACTTTGTAGCCCAGGTGCAAGAGGTACCGGTACAGCACGTCGAACGTGATGAAGGGGCGCGCATGACCCAGGTGCGACTCACCCGAAACAGTGGGCCCGCACACATACATGCCCACGTGACCGGGGTACAAGGGTGTGAAAATTTCTTTTTGTCGGCTTAGGGTATTGTGTAGTTTAAGCTGTTCTGACATATCAAAAGGTTCGAGGGGCGAATTTCGTATTTTATCACCCTAATTTCGAATTTTTTAGCCAAAAGGCGCCCACAAACTTATGAAGCCTATTCGTCCTCCCCGAGCCGCAGGTTGGTGATCACGGGGTAGTGATCGCTGAGATCGGTCTGGATGGTGCGGAAGCCGTGAATGGAAAATGCGGGGTCTGCGAAGATGTAATCGATGCGGAGCGTGGGCGAGATGCCGGAGAATGTTCGGCCGATACCGCTGCCTTTTTGCAGGAACGCGTCGTTCAGGTTGCCGCGGATGGTATAATAGGTGTAGCTGGCCGGCGTGTCGTTGAAATCACCGCAAACCACCACCGGGTGCGGACTGTTGCGGATGAAACCGGCTACGATATTTGCCTGGCGGCTCCGGCGGATATAAGCGTCGCGCATCTTGTTCATAATACCGCGCGTGGCCACAAGCCCCGTATCTTTCTGGGCTTTCACTTTGTTGATCGACTGGTAATCTTCCTTGTTGAATCGGAAGGATTCGAGGTGCATGTTCACGATGCGGATGGTATCGTCTCCCTTCAGGATATCGGCGTAAATGAGGCTTTCGCCCAGCGGGCCGCTGGACAATTTCACTTTATCGGATTTGATGATGGGGAATTTCGAGAAGATGATGGACCCCCAGTGCTGGGTGCCATTACGGTTAAAATCGCTCGAAAAAAAACGGTGCGGCATGTTCAGCTCCCGCGAAATATCCTCCCGGTTATTGAAATCGTTCTTCTTTTCTGAAGTGTAAAAATCCTGCAGGCACAGCACATCCGGCTCATGCCGCTCTATCAGTCTGAAAATGGAATCCCGCACGGGCTTGCTGTTCTTTTGACTATATAACCCGAATAAAGCCACGTTGAAACTCATGACGTTGAAGCTCCCGTCCGGCCGGTCGGCCGTATCCCAGTTCTGCGGCCAGCGCAATGCCACGAACGACGAAACCGACTTCCAGCCCAGCAGCATGGCTACCAGCGGGATGAGCGCGTATCGAGCGTGGAAAATCAGCCAGAAAACGAGAAACAATACGAGGATACCCAGCAGGAAAGGGAAACCCAGCGTGAGGAAACTGATCGGCCAAAACCTTTCCGGGGAAATAAAAGGGACCAGGCAGGCAAGCAGAAAAAACACCACAACAAGGATATTTACCGTCAGGAAAAATCCTTTTGTAAAAAGTCGTAAAAATTTCAACAGGTCAAATGTTTGGCTGCTATAAATTTAAGTCATTAATTGACAATACGTTAATAATTGTAAAGTCGGGTTGTGGAACAGTCGGTTTCGTATGTGAAAACTCTTTATTGTGTGACAAACGCAGTTACGGGCGAAGCGATAGACGCGTCATAACGGGGAAATGTTGCAATTCTTTCGCGGGGTAAACTTTCACCGATTCCACCTGGAAGCGTTGGTCGGGCAGGATATAATCGATGCGCAGGGTGGGAGAGATGGCGGCGAAGGTTCTGCCGATGCCGAAGCCGCGTTGCAGCCAGGCGTCTTGCAGGCGGTTGCCGCGGACGGTGCGGTAGGTATAAGACAGGGGCACGTCGTTGAAATCGCCGGCCACGATCACGGGGTGTTTTGCATAGTCGATTTCGTTATTCAGGATATCCGCCTGCCGGGCGATAAGTTGTTTGGTTTGCCCGCGCCCGCCGAAGGGAAGCAGCGCCCGGCCAATGTTGTATTGGTCGCTGTCGAGCTGGTACGACGCGAAGTGTGCGACCAGCAGTGTCGTAGTATCTTCATGGATGCGGAGGTGCACCCGCACGAGGTCCTCTTTCCGGCTGAATCCGCCGTGGAATTCGATGCGGGCCGTATCTATGATGGGAAAGCGGGAGAAAACGACAGTGCCGTAAAACCAGGTTTTCCAGTTGATATAATGCGGCGCGAAGTAGTGGTAAGGATATTTCCCTTTTTCGGCGATCTTTTCGAGGTGATGACTGAGGTCGGGACGGGTATTGGTGTAAAATTCCTGGATGCAGAGGATGTCAGGGGAAGCTTCGGCGAGTGAGGCGTAGATGCGATTTACGACGAGCGAATCGCTTTTGTAATTGACGAGCCCCATGCTGCTGGAGTTGAACGTCATGACAGTGAATGACTTATCTCCGGGTTCCACCTCGCCGCGGAGGCCGCCTACGGCGAAGTACGGGAGCACGCCACGGAGCGAAATAAGCACCGCCACGAGGAGAATTCTCCATTCTTTCCGTTTCATCACCAGCCAGATGGCCAATATGAGGATGGAAATAACGAAGAAAACGGGGAACATGGTGCCGGCGAGGCCGATGGGAGGAAAGCCGACGGGTCTGAACATGGGCAACCAGGCGGAGGCGACCAGCAAAAATGCCAAAATAAAAGTTCCGATGCGGGGAAGGCGAAGCAGCAATGATTTCATGACGGGTAACGGGGTATGGGATTGTTTCCATACTAAGATACATCAGCCGTCGTGGATTTTCCGTAAAATCTCTGTTATTCGTCTTCGCGGCTGGCGCGGATGAGAATTTCACGGTCTTCCGGGGAGAGGCTTTCCATGCCCTGATCGTTGATTTTGTCGAGGATTTCGTTGACGCGATGCTCCGGCACATGGCCCACTTTTACGAAGGGAACGGGGTTGCGGGAGGGTGGCTCGGGGAAGGTGGCGGCTTCCGTGCTAGCTTTGCCGCTCAACTTTTTTGGATCGAAGAAATGGGTGATGTGATAGAATACATCAAAAGCTTTATCGCCGAAGCGGCTGCCGTTTTTAAACGCGATCGCCAGCAAAGCGCCTGCGATGGCCCCTCCAGTCATGAAAGCGAGGTGGCTGATGCTGCCGTCGCCCACAGAAACGGACGCCAGGTGCAATAGGAGGAAAATACCGAAGAATATCCACACTGGTACCCCGCCGCGCCATAGCTGCGGAAACACCCGGAGCCCCGGCGAAAGGAATGTAACGCCCGCCGCCATGGCCATCACGCCGGCGTGCGCGCCCATGATCCCGGTGCCCGCCGTCACCGCCGGAAATACCCCCGGCAACAGGTTTACCGCGGCCATATAAGTGGCGTAACCGGCGAAGCTGCCAAGCACATATACGACGGGGATCTGCTTGTAACCCGCGCGCTGCTGGAGAATGGTGCCGAACACGAACAGCCAGACCATATTGCTGAAAATATCCCAGAAATCCATGTGCGCGAACATCGCGGTGAGCAAGGTCCACGGTTTGGATAACAGGGTGGAAGGCGTGGCCGAAACGATCGTGTTGGACAGGATGTCGCGCACGAAGGCGGGCTCGCCGTACTCTTCCATGAGATAAATGATCTTGATGAAGTACAGGAGAATGAAAACGGTAATGTTCACTAGCAGAAGCTGGGTTACCATGTTTTTTTCTTCGCCCAGGGACAGTCCCGGGGTCCGCTCTTTTTCTGCTACTTCCATGGCGCTGGTGTTTGTATGCAAAAATACGATTTTAAAAGGTCAATAACTGCGCGGGCTGCTTCTTTCCCGCCATATTTTCAACAGGATATACGCGAAAAGCGCCCCGCCCAGATGCGCAAAATGCGCTACGTTGTCGCCTGCCTGATTCTTGAATCCGACATACAATTCCCATAATATGTACCCGCCGATGAAATATTTTACTTTGATCGGGAAGGGGATGGGGATGATGAACAGATATTGGTTGGGGTATAAATACCCGAAAGCGAGCAACACCCCAAAAACCGCACCGGAAGCGCCTACCGTGGGAACATTTCTGTATTGTTCCACAAAAACGGAGACGAAATGCCGGGCCTGCCACACCATTTGGTCGGAATCCGGCGGCAGTTGCGACCAGGCTTCCACATAGCTTTGCATCTGGTCGAGGTTGTATTTGCTGACGATCACCCGGAAATTATCGAGCGTGGGTTGATCGTAAAACTGCTGGGCCAGGCTGGTCAGCTGCATGTTTTCATACGTGAGCACGGCTTCGTGGCAAAGAGCCGCGCCGAGGCCGCAGATCAGGTAGAAATTGAGGAAACGCTTCGGTCCCCAGCGGTTTTCGAGCGTGGAGCCGAACATCCAAAGGGCGAACATGTTCGAGAAAACATGCAGGAAATTGCTCTCGTCGTGCAGGAACAGGTGGGTGATGAACTGGTGTGGCCGGAAGTGCTCGGAACCCCAGTACCGCAGCCCGAGAAAATCGCTCAGGCTGAAACCGTACATGCTTTGCAATGCCACCTGGGCCAGCCAGACAACAACGTTAATGATTAACAAATACTTGATGACCAGGGGTAATACCTGGAATCTTCCGGGTCTAAACTCGCTCATGACCGATACTTGTTCTTGATGATTATTGTCAATCTCATTTCCACGCTTCTTTCTGCAATGATTAATATTTACGCTGCAGCAGCACTACGTTCTCGATATGGTGGGTGTGGGGGAACATGTCCACCGGCCGCACCCTTTCGATGGTGTATTTTTCGCTCAGCAATGCGAGGTCGCGCGCCTGTGTGGCGGGGTTGCAGGACACGTACACGATCCGGGGCGCCGCCACTTCCAGCAGTTTGGCCGTCAGTTTTTCGTGCATGCCCGCGCGCGGAGGGTCGGTAATGATGACGTCCGGCGCGCCGTGGGCGGCGAAAAACGCATCATCCGCAATGTCGATCACGTCTCCCGCGAAAAATTCCGCATTGGCCACGCCGTTGGCAGCCGCGTTTTCCTTCGCGTCGTCAATCGCTTCCTTAATCAGCTCGATGCCCACCACTTTCTTCGCCTGCCGCGACACAAAAATCCCGATGCTGCCCGTTCCGCAATACAAATCGTACACCGTTTCCTTACCGGTAAGCCCGGCAAACTCACGGGTCACTTTATATAAGGCCTCGCCCTGGTAGGTATTGGTCTGGAAAAAGGACTTGGGACCGATTTTGAACGTGAAATCCTCCAGTTTTTCCTCTACATATCCCTTGCCAAACCAGATTTTCGGTTCCAGGTCAAAGATCGTGTCGTTCTTTTTCGGATTGATGGTGTAAAGCAGGGTGGTGATGGCAGGAACCTGCTCCAGCAGATGGTCCAGCAGGCCTTTCAGCGCTTCGTCTTCGTGATGGACAACGAGATTGGCCATTACTTCACCGGTGGAGCAGACGCGCAGCACGAGGTTGCGCAGCCAGCCCTGCTGCTGGCGGATATCGTAATAAGAAAGGTCATGCTTTTCGGCATAAGCCCGGATGGTATTCTTGATGAGATTGGCCGGCTCCTCCATGAGGTGGCAGGTATTTATATCCAGCACTTTGTCGAAAAGGCGCGGGATGTGGAAACCGAGAGCGTTGCGGCGGGGAATTTCTTCCCCTTTGGCCGGCATTTCCGCGTCTGTCAGGTAGGCTTTGTTGGAAAAAGTAAACTCCAGTTTGTTGCGGTAACGGCGGGTATGCTCCGCGCCGAGAATGGGTTCCAGGGGCGGGAAGCTGAGGTGGCCGATCCGGCGGAGATGATCTTCTACCTGCTGTTGCTTGTATGCCATTTGTTGTTCGTAAGGCAGCATCTGCCATTTACAACCTCCGCAAAGGCCGAAATGTTCGCAGAAAGGCTCCGTCCGCTGCGGAGAATAGCTGCGGATGTGCGTGGCCTTGCCTTCGGCCCAGTCTTTTTTATTCTTCGACAGGCGGACATCCACCACATCGCCGGGTACCACGCCGCCTTCAAGGAATACGACCTTACCGTCGACCCGCGCAAGCGCTTTGCCTTCCGCGGCATAGCCGGTTACGGGTACATTTTCAAGTACTACATTTTTTTCCTCACGGGTGCAAAGGTAGGACGGTTTTATTTACTTTTATTGTTCCTATGCAAAAACTGCTATCTCTCCTGCTTGGCTGCCTTTGCAGCGTTTCGTCCCTATCCGCGCAGGGTTACCAGATCTCTGTTACGCTCCGGAACATGCAGTCCGGCACGCTTTACCTCGGTCATTACATGGGTAAAACCACGTATGTGATGGATTCCGCGCAGATCAACGCCCAGGGAACCGCGGTGCTGAAAGGCACGGAAACACTTCCCGGCGGCATTTACCTGATCGTGCTGCCCGGCAAGCAGCAATATTTTGAGATGCTGCTGGACAAGCAGCAGCGTTTCGCCATACAGGCGGATCCGGCAGACCTGTCGGGGGCCACTTTCACGGGGAGCCCTGATAACACGCTCTTCAGCGACTACAACACCTTTATCCGCGACAATACCCGCGACCTCCAGGCGAAATCCGCCGCGGCCCGCACCCCGCAGGACTCCGCCGCTATCCGGCCCCTGTCCGAAGCGTTCGGCAAGAAACTGAACGAATACCGGGCGGATGTGATCACGCGAAACCCGACATCCCTCCTCGCCAGCCTCTTCAAAGCCATGAAGGAACCGAAAGTACAGCCCATCCCCATAGGGCCCGACGGCAAACCCGATTCCACCTATCCCTACAGATATTATAAAGCACATTACTGGGACGAGTTCAACCTGGCCGACGGCCGCCTGGTGCGCACGCCCATCCTCGAAGCGCGGCTCGAGCGCTATTTCAAGCAACTGGTAGCGCCGCTGCCGGATTCCATCATCGTGGAAGCGGACCAGATTCTCGCCAAAACGAAGAAGGACAAGGAATCATTCAAGTTTACGCTCTGGTGGCTCACGCATACTTACGAAACGTCGCCGGTCATGGGAATGGACGCGGTGTTTGTGCACCTGGTGGAGAAATATTACGTGACCGGTGAGGCGTTCTGGATCACGCCGGATTATAAAGAAAAGATCATCAGCCGCGCTTATACGATCGCCCCGAATCTGATCGGGCAGCAGGCCGCGCCCCTGGAACTGAAAGATACCGCCGCCCGCAATATTTCGCTGTACGGCATCAAATCCAAATATACCGTCGTCGTTTTCTGGGACCCTACCTGCGGCCATTGCATCACCGAAGTGCCGAAGCTCGACTCCGCCTGGAAGGCCAGCTGGAAAAACAAAGGGGTCACCATGCTGGGGGTACGCACCGACGGAACGCAGGAAGAATGGATCAAGTTCATCCGCGACCACAACATGTCAGGCTGGATCCATGCCTGGGACCCGGGCTATACCACCAACTACCGTAAAACCTACGACGTGTACGCAACGCCCGTTGTGTACCTCCTCGATGAGCGGAAAAAAATCCTGGCCAAACGCCTTGGCGTAACCCAATTAGATGAATTCCTGCAACGGGAAGAATCGGGCCTTAACCGAAAATGACCGCGTATAATAGCCTGTGCATCAGGTCTTTAAAACGACTTTGATATGCTTTGGCACGTTCTTTGGAATTCACCAGTCATCACCAAAACTTTAGGTTATGACGAAAAAGATGATGTTAACTTGTGTGGCGATCGGCATGTCGGTTGCTGCAATGGCCCAGGTCAGAGTAGGTGTAAAGGGCGGTTGGAACGTGGCCAACATTTCCGACGCCAACAGCGGCTCTGTTGATAAAGGCCGCTCATATAATTCTTTCCACATCGGCGCCATCGCGGACATTCCGCTTTCTCCCATCCTCGCTTTGCAACCCGGCGTTTTTTATTCTGGTAAAGGTACCAAGATCGAAAGGGGAGAAGAGGGCAGCCTGGCCTACTTCAAAACGACCACTAATCCCAGCTACATAGAAATCCCCGTCAACTTTGTGGGTAAAATTCCTGTAGGTACGGATACCCGCATCTTCCTCGGCGCCGGTCCTTACGCGGCATTCGGCGTGGGAGGCAAGAACAAGTATGAGTCTACCGTGGCGGGCGTGAAAACCACCGGCGAAAGCAATATCAAGTGGGACGACGATACCCCGTTCAACGACGGCGACCCTAATCAGGGTTATGACAAGTACAAAAGGTTTGATTACGGCGGCAACCTGCTGGCGGGTGTAGAATTCGGAAACTTCCTGGTGTCCGCCCAATATGGGCTTGGATTCGGTAAAATCCTTTCAGGGACCGACAACAGTTCCGACGATAAAGGCAAGAACCGTGTCTGGAGCTTTTCAGTAGGCTATCTGCTGGGCCGGAGCAAATAAACAATTTGAGCCATACAGCAGTTTATAGTTAATGCTTTTCATCCGTAACGCAACATTTTCCTAAAACAACAAAAACATAACATGAAAAAAGTTCTCTTGTCCGTTGCTGCCATGTTGATGGCAGGCGCCACATTCGCCCAGGTACAATTTGGGGTGGTGGCGGGACCGCAATTCTCCAGCCAGACGTATAAAATTAACGGCAACAAGGAGACCAGCGATTTATTAACGGGCCTGCGTGCAGGTGTTACCGTGGATCTTCCGCTGGCAGACGAGTTCTTTATCCAGCCGAGCCTGTTATATTCAGGCAAAGGCGGCAAGGAAACAAACGGCAATCTTGAAGGAAAGATGCGTATCCACTACCTGGAGCTTCCGGTGAACTTCATGTTCAAACCTGAAGTTGGGGCGGGTAACCTTTACCTCGGCGCAGGGCCATACCTGGCCATGGGCCTGGGTGGCAAGATCGAAGGGCAGGCCTGGGGCATCACGGGCAGCCGCGATATCGACTGGGACAATGACATCAAGCGTTTCGACGCCGGCGCCAATCTCCAGTTTGGCTACGAGTTGCCGCAGGGCCTGAACTTCGGGCTTTATGCCGACCTTGGCCTCGTGAACATCAGTCAAAATGGCAACAGCGACAACTCCCGCCGCAACACTTCTTTCGGTGTAACGCTGGGTTATAAGTTCGCTGGCCGTTAACGGCCGTATCATCGCACCCCGGATATACAATAAAGGGTCAGTTGCGGACGCATATCCCATCTGACCCTTTCTTTTGATTATCAATTGATAAGCTGTTTTATACCGTTGACCCACAAAAAATGCCGATTTAAGTTAACAATTGGTTATTGTAGCTGTTTATACAATGTGACTCAATCTTCTTTGCCTTATTTTCGCGCCTCAATACAGAGGACAGAGAGAGACGAATTAGGACCCCTAACCGAATAGACCTCCAATATATTTCGATTATGCCAGCCCGAACGATTCGTCGCCCCTAAAAACCATTGACTATGAAAAAAGCTTTACTCGTGTGTATGCTATTGTACGCGGCCCCGGGAGTATTTGGACAGGTGAGTATAGGAGTACGGGGAGGTTTTAACGCATCTAATATTGAATTCGGCGGAGGCGCCGGAGAAACGATCGGAACAGGTTACATGAAACCGTTATATGGTTGGCATGCAGACCTGATGTTCAACATTCCGGTGGCCGGCAGGTTCTATTTACAGCCGTATTTACGTTATATCCGCAAGGGCGCAACCATCCGGGACCAGCCCTGGCTGAAGCCGGACATTCCCGGTCTGACGGTAACCTGGGGCAGCAGCATGGAACTGGATTACCTCGAATTACCGGTTAACATGGTGTATAAATTGCCGGTGGGCCGCGGCCACCTCGTGGGTGGCGTTGGACCGTACGTAGGATATGGTCTGAAAGGAAAATATAATTACAGGTTGATGCGCAACGGTGTGGAAGAAGCGCGCGAAGTGCGGAAGGTCCGGTTTTCGGATAGCGGGGGCGACGCCTCCACGATCCGGATGCAACCCTGGGAAGCCGGGGCGCATTTGTCCATCGGGTATGAATTCTTCAGCACGTTCACGATCGCTGCCAATTGCAATATTGGTCTTACCGATATCGACCGGGGTAACGACGGGCGCAGCCGTAACCAGTACCTCGGCCTGAGCATGGGATTCCTGCTCAACCGGGAAGATTACTGATACATCATTTGGGCTTAGGCCAAAAAAGAGGGATCTCCGCGCGGAGGTCCCTCTTTTTTATTTTTTATCCCCGGGTAGGGGTAAGGTGAATGGCAGGCGTCATAATACCAGCAATACATCACCAATAAGTTTTCTAAACAAAGGTGTGACAGTTATAGGGAAACACAGCCATTGCGTATCCACGCAATGGTTTTTCCGTTTTTAGAGGATGGAAGATACCACCTGCTGCACCACTTTGGGTTTGCCCAGCGTATAATAATGAAGCACGGGTATGCCGGCGGCCTTCAGCTCTTTCGACTGCTGGATGAGCCATTCGGTGCCTACCAGTTCCACATCCTTGTCGGTTTTGCATTTGAGCACCTCGTTGGCGAACTCGTCGGGCATGTCTACATGGAAAATGCGCGGCAGAACGGTCAGTTGCTTTTTGGAAGTGAGGGGTTTGAGGCCGGGGATGATGGGGACGGTGATCCCGTTTTCGCGGCATTTGGCTACGAAATCGAAGAATTTTTTATTGTCGAAGAACATCTGGGTCACGATGTAATCGGCACCTCCGTCTACTTTTTTCTTCAGGTAATTCATGTCGGTCTGCAGGTTGGGGGCTTCGAAATGCTTTTCGGGATAGCCGGCCACGCCGATGCAGAATTTGGTTTTGATGCCGCCCTGGAGGTCTTCTTCCAGATACATGCCGTTGTTCATGTTCACCACCTGCTGGAGCAGCTCGGTGGCGTAGCGGTGGCCGTTGGGATGGGCTTCGAAGAAGGTTTCGTTCTTCGGCGCGTCGCCGCGGAGTACCAGCACATTGTCGATCCCGAGAAAGTTCAGGTCGATGAGGGCGTTTTCGGTTTCTTCTTTGGAGAAGCCGCCGCAGATGAGGTGGGGAACGGCGTCTACCTTGTAATGGTTCATGATGGCGGCGCAGATGCCCACGGTGCCGGGGCGCTTGCGGATCTCCACCTTGTCGAACGAACCGTCGGCCCGCTTCTTGAACATATGCTCGCTGCGATGGTAGGTCACATTGATATATGCCGGGTTGAACTCCATCAGCGGGTCCAGATGTTCCCAGATGGAATCAATGCTTTTCCCTTTGAGCGGCGGCAGGATTTCGAAAGAGATCAGGGTATCTTTCGCCTGGGCGATATGTTCGGTGACTTTCATGTTAGATAGCGCTTTCTGTAAAAGCCCCGCAAAAATAATATATCCCCCAATAATTAACTAATAGCCAATAAATGGTTAAAATACTTCATCTATTGCCTAAAACCGTTGTCCATTCGCCGATTTTATTATTTTTGCCGAGATTCTAACTATGGCATTAAGGATACATACGCAGCAATTGGTGAAGCGCTACCGGACCAGAACGGTGGTGAACCACGTTTCGGTGGAGGTGACGCAGGGCGAGATCGTAGGGCTGCTGGGCCCCAACGGCGCGGGTAAGACCACTACTTTTTACATGGTAGTGGGGCTGATCAAGCCGGATGAGGGAGAAGTGTTCCTCAACGACATTAATATTACCAAACTACCCATGTACAAACGGGCGCAGATGGGTATTGGCTACCTTCCCCAGGAAGCCAGCGTATTCCGCAAACTCAGCGTGGAAGACAATATCTCCGCCGTGCTGGAAATGACGAAGCTGACCAAAGCGGAGCAAAAAGACAAGCTCGAAAGCCTCCTCAGCGAATTCCGTTTGCAACACGTGAGGAAAAGTCCGGGCGACGTACTTTCCGGCGGAGAGCGCCGGCGTACCGAGATTGCGCGCGCCCTGGCGGTGGACCCCAAGTTCATCTTGCTCGACGAGCCCTTTGCCGGCATCGATCCCATCGCCGTGGAAGACATCCAGGGCATCGTAGCTAAACTCAAATACCGCAATATCGGCATCCTGATTACCGACCACAACGTACAGGAGACACTTTCCATCACCGACCGCGCCTATCTGCTCTTTGAAGGCAAAATCCTCAAAGCCGGGTCCGCCGAAGAACTCGCGGAAGATGAACAGGTGAGAAAAGTGTATCTTGGCCAGAATTTCGTGCTCCGAAGGAAAGACTACCTCGACGAAGCCGCAAAACAAGTAGAATAACCTATCACAAAACCCTGCTATAAACCGGTATGAAGATATTAAGTCCAGCGCTGTCGCAATTGGCCAGACTACGGATGGGGCGCATAGAGCACTTTATGCAATACCCCCTGCAGGTGCAGCAGCAGGTTTTCCAGAACCTCCTGAGCGCCGCGCAGTACACCGAGTTCGGCAAGCAGTTCGGATTCTCCAAAATATATAAGGTCGACGAATTCAAGCAAAGGGTGCCCGTGCACACTTACGAAACCATGAAGCCTTATATCCAGCGCGTCATGGAAG
The DNA here is from genome assembly GCF_038396755.1 of Chitinophaga pollutisoli. Classification (NCBI taxonomy): domain Bacteria; kingdom Pseudomonadati; phylum Bacteroidota; class Chitinophagia; order Chitinophagales; family Chitinophagaceae; genus Chitinophaga; species Chitinophaga pollutisoli. The sequence continues at coordinate 3,384,437 of NZ_CP149822.1, forward strand.
GCGAGCAAAACGTTATCTGGAACACACCTATCAAATGGTTCGCGAAATCTTCCGGAACCACGGCCGACAAAAGCAAGTTCATCCCCGTATCCGTTGAAAGCCTCGACGAATGCCACTACCGCGCCGGCCGCGACGTGTTTTCCCTGTACTATAATAACTTCCCCGACGCCGACGTGCTTACCGGCAAATCGCTCGTCATCGGCGGAAGCCACCAGGTCAACAAACTCTCCCCCGATTCCGACAGCTATTACGGCGACCTGAGCGCTGTGATGCTCCAGAATATGCCGTTTTACGGCAACCTCCTCCGTACGCCCGACCTCTCCATCGCGCTGATGGACGAGTGGGAAGAAAAAATCGAGCGGATGGCCAAAGCCGTGATCCACGAAAATGTGACCTCCATCGCCGGTGTCCCCACCTGGACGATCGTGCTCATCAAGCGCATCTTCGAGCTCACCGGTACCGACAACCTGGCCGACGTGTGGCCGAACCTGGAGGTGTACATGCACGGCGGCGTGAGCTTCACGCCATACCGCGAACAGTTCAAAAAGCTGATCCGCAAGCCCGACATGAATTACCTCGAATCCTACAACGCTTCCGAAGGCTTCTTCGCCGCGCAGGACGTGATCGGGGAAGAAGGGTTGCTGCTGTTCCTCCAGCATGGCATTTTCTATGAATTCATGCCGATGGAAGAGCTGGGGAAAGAGTTCCCGCGGACGTTGCAGCTGCACGAAGTGGAGCTGGGCAAGAATTACGCGCTGATCATCAGTACCAACGGCGGCTTGTGGCGCTACCTGCTGGGCGATACGGTGCAGTTTGTTTCGCTTGCGCCCTATCGCATCCGGGTGAGCGGGCGCACGAAGTCTTTCATCAATGCCTTCGGGGAAGAACTGATCGTCGACAATTCCGATAAAGCCATCGCTGAAGCCTGTGCGGCCACAGGAGCCGTGGTGAACGATTATACCGCCGCGCCCATCTATTTCAGCGAAGGCGAAGCCGGCGGGCACGAGTGGCTCGTAGAGTTCGAGCAGCAGCCTTCCAGCATCGACGCGTTTATCGACGTGCTCGACCGCTCCCTTAAAACCATCAATTCCGATTACGAAGCCAAGCGCCATAAAGATATGGCCCTGCGACGCCCCACCTTGCACCCGCTGCAGCCGGGCACGTTTACGGAATGGCTTAAAAGCAAGGGAAAGCTGGGCGGCCAGCATAAAGTACCCCGCCTGAACAATGAAAGAAACGTGCTGGAAGAAATCCTCCGGTTTATTGAAAAACAATAGGGAAAGGCGTAATTTAGATACCTTCGCCCATCAGACTAAAGTTAAAACTACACAGTTACAATGAAATTACTCGACAACAAAGTAGCCATCGTTACAGGTGCCAGCCGCGGAATCGGTGAAGCGATTGCCCTGAAATTTGCAGAACATGGCGCAAATGTTGCTTTTACGTACGTAAGCTCAGACGAAAAAGCAAAAGCGCTCGAAGCCAGGTTACAGGCCCTGGGCGTGAAGGCAAAAGCATATAAGAGCAATGCAGGCGTATTCGAAGAGTGCGAAGCGTTGGTGAATGATGTGGTGAAAGAGTTTGGCACTGTTGATATTTGTGTGAACAACGCCGGGATTTCAAAAGACAACCTCATCCTCCGCATGAGCCCCGAACAGTGGGACGATGTGATGGACGTCAACCTGAAAAGCGTTTTCAATATGACGAAACTGGTGGTGCGCCCGATGATGAAAGCCAAAAGCGGCAGCATCATCAACATGAGCTCCATCATCGGAATGAAAGGTAATGCGGGCCAGAGCAGCTACGCGGCATCCAAAGCAGGTATAATCGGATTCTCGAAATCGATCGCGCAGGAGCTGGGCAGCCGTAATGTGCGCGTGAACTCCGTGGCGCCGGGATTCGTTGAAACCGATATGACGCACTACCTGAAAGATGGTGAAGGCGCGAAAAACTACCTCGATAAAATTCCCCTGGGCAAATTCGGTTCGCCGGAAGATATCGCCAACGTGTGCCTCTTCCTCGCTTCCGACATGAGCGCCTATGTAACCGGGCAAACACTGAGCGTTTGCGGCGGTCTGAATACCTGATAAATTCACATCTGAATAGCGGAAAAGCTGGCCTTTGGGTCAGCTTTTTTTGTGCGGGATGATAGAGGCGTCAGGATATGTCAGACATATTCTTGGAATAAACTAAATCCCGTATTAAATTGGCGGTGTATGATAAAGATTATCCGCATCGCCGTTGCCTGCGCCTTGCTGGCAAGCGCCCTTCCGCTGAAAGCCCAGCGCAAGCCCAATATTGTGCTCATCATTTCCGACGATCATGCCTACCAGGCCATCGGTGCCTATGGCGGCAAGAACGCCCGAACGCCCAACATCGACCGGCTCGCGCGGGAAGGCGTGAAATTCAACCGAGCCTACGTTACGAATTCCATCTGCGGCCCCAGCCGTGCCGTGATCCTCACCGGGAAACACAGTCACCGCAACGGATTCAAGGATAATGAACACTCCCGCTTCGACGGCAGCCAGAACACTTTTATCAAAGAACTCGGCAAAGCCGGCTACAATACCGCATGGGTCGGGAAATGGCACCTGGAAACCCGGCCACAAGGGTTTTCCTATTGGCAGATCCTCCCCGGCCAGGGCGCATATTATAACCCCGACTTCCTCATGATGGACGGCTCCCGCAAACAATTCGACGGGTACGTGTCCAACGTCATCGAAGATGAAGCCGAAAAATGGCTCAACGCCCGTGACACCACCCAGCCCTTCTGCCTCGTCATCGGCCACAAAGCCACTCACCGCACCTGGATACCCGACACAACCGACATGGGCGCCTTCGAAAACACGAACTTCGAACTGCCGGATAACTTCTTCGACAAATACGTCGGCCGAGAAGCCGCCAAAGTCCAGGAAATGAGCATCTCCGAATCCATGCGGATGGGATATGACCTGAAAATGTTCGGCGACAGTGCCGAAGCTAACCGCGAAGGTAGCATCAAACGCATGAACCCCGCCCAGCGCGCCAAATTCGACGCTTTCTACGGCCCCATCGCAGAAGGCCTCAAAACCGTCCGGTTTACCGCCGAAGGCTTCGCCCAATGGAAGTTCCAGCGCTACATGCGCGACTACATGAGCACCGCCCTCTCCCTCGACCGCAACATCGGCCGTACCCTCGATTACCTCGACCAGCACGGCCTTTCCGAAAATACCATCGTGATCTATATGTCCGACCAGGGCTTCTACCTCGGCGAGCACGGCTGGTTCGACAAACGTTTCATGTACGAAGAATCCTTCCGGACGCCCATGGTCATGCGCTACCCCGGCAAAGTGAAGCCCAATTCGGCCAACAATGATTTTGTCATGAACCTCGACATCGCGCCCACTTTACTCGACGCCGCCGGCGTAAAAGCCCCGGAAGACATACAAGGCAAATCCTTCCTGCCGGTACTCGCCCGAAAGGAAAAAGCGCGCAAAACCATGTATTACCACTACTACGAAAACGGGGAACACGCAGTTTCTCCGCACTTCGGTGTGCGTAACGAACGTTATAAACTCATCCGGTTCTACACGCGGGTAAACGGCTGGGAGCTGTATGACCTGAAAAAAGACCCTTCCGAGATGACGAACCTCATCAACAGCAAAAAACACGAGAAAATAAAGAATAAAATGATGGCCGAACTGCAAGCCGAAATCGGCAAATATGGCGACACCGACGCCATGGCCATCATGCCGAAAGATTTATAAACCCTTACCGGGAATCTCCGCACGGAAAACTTCCATGCATTTGCGATCCTGCAGCGTAACGTAAACCGTCCGGCCGTCGTGCCCGCCGAATACGAGATTGCTGCAGGATTTCCCTTTAACGGAATCTCCCGGAACACTTCGCCGTCGGGCCGAAGCATGGCGATGGTCCCTTTGCCGTAACGTGTTACGTACAGATTGCCTTCGCGGTCGGTTTTCATACCGTCGAAGCCGAAATCGGGGAACTCGGCGAAGAGGCGTTTGTTGGAGATATTGCCGGAGTCATCCACATCGAATTTCCAGATTTTGCGCTGTACGCTTTCATTCACGTACAGGATCTTTTCATCGGGGCTCAGGCAGATGCCGTTGGTGGTACCCATGTTGCCGTCGAGGAGGGTTGGCGTGCCGTCGGGGTCGATCCGCCAGATCTGGCCGGTACCGTTCTTCCAGCTGGGATCGGATGCGAAAAGCTGACCTTGGGCGTTGATGCAGAAATCGTTGGGCTGGTTGAATTGATCGGAATGACAGAAAACGCTGATATTTCTGGTTTTCATGTTCACTTTCAATATGTTATGCCCCACGAAGTCGGCCAGCAACATATTTCCTTTCCGGTCGAAAACGATGCTGTTGGCGATGCTGCTGTCTGGCAGCTCTACGAACACGGTGCCGCGGCCCGTATGCGGACTGATGAGGCCCACGGTGCCGTCGTGCTTGAAATTCACCACGAAAAGCCGGCCCCGGCTATCGAAATTCGGCCCCTCGATATTGGTGGAAAACATGTTTTCCTTTGTGAGGTCGTGGGCAATGTAGGGTACGTTCTGCGCGAAAACGGGAATCGTGAATAGTGACAGGAGGACAGTTGCAAGGCGTTTCATTCCGGTAAATTAATTTTTTTGCCGTAAAATGGGAAATGCCCCTAATTTGCAGCCCGTATGATTCATGTATCGGATATCAAAGACCTGGAACTGCTCACCATCCACAAGGTTGGCAACGGTAATAACGACGAGCCCCTTGTGCTTTCCCAGCAACCGCTCGAACTGCAGGACGAAACCATCGGCACCCTGCTCCTCAGCTATTTCATCCAGCCGTTCGCCAACGCGGCGGAATATTTCCGCTTCACCCACGAAGCGGATATCCAGCTTAATGAAGTCTATAAATATTGCAGCCTCATCTTCGAAAACAAGGAAAATTTCCAGGATCAGTCCGTCAACATCGCCAAGCATCTCTATAAACATTCCACCCACCCCAAAATCAAGGGCGGGGAATTATACATCACCCATTTCAGCAAATGCCAGGTGGACGGGGAGGAAGTGGAAGCCATCGGCATCTTCAAATCCGAAAACCGCGACACGTACCTGAAAGTGTTCCTCAACGATGATAACTACCAGCTCAATTACGACGACGGTATCAACATCAACAAACTCGACAAAGGCTGTCTGATCTTCAATGTGGAACAGGAAGAAGGATTCAAGGTGAGCATCGTGGACAGCATCAGCAAACAGAACGAAGCCGTGTATTGGAAAGACGCCTTCCTGCAGGTGCAGCGCCGGGAAGACAGCTACCATCAAACCGAAACGATGGTGGACCTCTGCCAGCAATTCATCCAGAAAAAGCTGCCCGAAGAGTTCGAAATGTCGCGCATCGACCAAATCGAATTGCTGAAAAAATCGGCCACTTACTTCAAGGAAAAGGAAGAATTCAAAATGGACGAATTCGCTGAAGAAGTGCTGGGCCACCCCGATGCCGTGGACGCTTTCCGCGACTACCGCGAACATTACAAAAATGAATACAAACTCGACGTGCCCGACGAGTTTGAAATCAGCAATCCCGCATTCAAAAAGGGGCAGAAATTCTTCAAAAGCATCCTCAAACTCGACCGTAATTTCCATGTGTATGTACACGGCAACCGCGAGCTGATCGAGCGCGGATACGACGAGGAGCGCCAGATGCAGTATTACAAATTGTATTTCGAGGAAGAGAAGTAGCGGCTATTCATCGAGCTGCCGCTGCAGTTTATCCAGCTCGTGCAGGGCGCGGATGATTTGTTCATCGTAGGGATTTTTCCCTTCGGCCAGCGTTTTGTAGTTCCAGTCGAAAAGCTGCCGCTGTGTGGTATAGATTTTACGGAGGATGCGGTTCTGCCGCTTCGAATCGGGCGCCAGCCGCATGCTGTCGACCTGGTCCATGATGCGGAGATTTTCGTCCATGTAGTAAATGGCGTAATTCTGGAGCCATTTCATGCGTTCTTCGTTGGTGCGCGCAGTGTAGGCGCCGGAAGCCAAAAGGTAATTCTGGTCCATCTGGTCGCGTTTGGCGAGATAAGCCTTCACATCCCTTGGCGCAAGGAAGAAGGCAGCGGTGAAGATCCCGGTGCTCACGATCAGGCCCAGTGCGATCGACCCGGTTTTTTGTTGTGGAGTAGCACTGGGGCGGAGGGAAGGGAGCCAGAGCAATCCCAACAACAATCCGCTGAACAGGCCGCCGAAGTGGGCGGCGTGGTCATAATTCGTGGAAAAGAAGATGGACGTGAGGTTCATGACGAGGTAAATCCCGATGCTGACCAGCAGCGCTTTGCGTTCGCGCGGCTCGATGAATTGATGGAACAGCAGGGCGAGAATAAACCCGAATAACCCGAAAACAGACGCTGAAGCGCCCAGCGACGGCGTAATATCGTACCACCAGAGACTGGCCAACGCGCCGCCGATACCGCAGAAGAGGTACACGATGGCGAACCGGGCCCTTCCGAGCAGGGGTTCCAGGTAAATGCCGCACATCATCACCGCATACATATTGAAGAATAAATGGAACAGGTTCGCATGCATGAACCCCGAGGTAATCAGCCGCCAGGGTTCCCCGAAAAGGGTGAGGGGCTTATAATTCGCTCCCACTGTTTCCAGTGCGTCGCCTGCGGGCGTCCAGCCGCTGCTGGCGGGAAACAGCCATTTGTTGGTCATGATGAGGAACACCAGCGCATTGAGGACGATAAGAATAGGCGTCACGAAATAGCCTTTCACGGGTTTGAAAACCTGCGTGAATCCGTTTACCACGCGGCGGCTCCTCGTGAGGTGGACTGTTTCCCCTTCCGGCCGGATAAACTGGCGGCGATCTTCGGTGGCAGACTGTAGTTCTTCCGGGGAAATCGCCGCGTCGATGGTATGGAGGGCGCGCAGCAGGCGGATAATATTCTGGCGGTTGCGCCCGAAATCCAGGATCTGCACGCCGGTGGATACGCTGAACAGCTCGATTTCGTCGCCGGAGAAGTCGATGCTGACTTGTTCGTTCCAGGAGCGGAGGCTGAAGGGGGTGAATGCGGTGAGGCTGTCGGGTGTGGCGGTGCCTACTTCCCATTCGAGGCTTTCGGCGGCGAGCCAGAAAAGGATGAGCCGTTCCTCCGTGTTGCGGTGGGAGAGGGTAGTGTAGGTGCTATATCGGGGCGGAAAGCCGATCATGATACCATAAAAAGAGAGACGCACCACTGTGCGTCTCTGCTATATTACGAAAGTACTTGAAAATTATTGTTTGTTTTCCGGTTTGGGATCGCGCGGTTCGCGGGGCTCACGCGGTTCCCTGGGCTTTTGGTCGGCGCGGGGTTCGCGGGGTGGACGGGGCTCGCCACGGTTTTCGCGTGGTTTTTGCTCGCCGCCGCGGTTATCCGGGCGCGGTTCGCGGGGTTCCCTGGGCGGGCGGGGCTCGCCACGGTTCTCGCGCGGTTTTTGTTCGCCGCCACGGTTATCCGGACGTGGCTCGCGGGGAGGGCGGTTTTCGCGTGGCTTCTGTTCGCCGCCACGGTTGTCCGGCCTGGGTTCGCGGGGTTCCCTGGGCGGACGGGGCTCGCCACGGTTTTCGCGTGGTTTCTGTTCGCCGCCACGATTATCGGGACGGGGCTCGCGCGGCTTTTGGTCGCCGCGGTTTTCCCTGGGTTTTTGTTCTCCGCCGCGGTTGTCGGGACGGGGTTCGCGGGGCTTTTGATCGCCACGCTCACGGCCTTTCTGCTCGGGGCGTCCGCTTTGCCTGGGCTGTTGCTGACCGCCCGGGCGCGCTTGTTGTTCGCCACCTTTGCCTTTCTCCCGTTGTTGCTGCTGGTCCTTCTGCTGCTTTTCGCGGTTTTTTGCCTTGCGCTTCTGGGATGCTTTTTCAAGGGAGCGGAGGCTGATCTGGCCAACTACGTCGGCAAATCCGAGATCGGCTTCCTTATTCGGTTTGGAGGTCACCACTTCCACCGCTTTCAGCTCATCGGGGCGGATGCCCTGCATGTTAAGCTGACGGATTTCCTTCACGCGGGAGATGGTGAGCGGGTATTGTTTATTGCTGTTGTCGTAGGAGTACCACATCAGGTTCTTGAAGATATCCCTTTTCTGCAGCGAGGCTTTACCGGTAGAGGTTTCGATCACATCGCAGTCGTCGGGGAAATCCTTCAGGGCGTCAAGATAGGTATCCAGTTCATAGTTCAGGCAGCATTTCAGACGGCCGCACTGGCCGGAAAGCTTCGCCTGGTTGATGGAGAGGTTTTGGTAACGGGCGGCAGTCGTGTTCACCGATTTGAAATCGGTCAGCCAGGTGGAGCAGCACAATTCGCGGCCGCAGGAGCCGATACCGCCAACTTTTCCGGCTTCCTGGCGGGCGCCGATCTGGCGCATTTCCACCTTCACCCGGAATTCCGAAGCGTAAACTTTGATCAGCTCACGGAAGTCGACACGGTCATCCGCCGTGTAGAAGAAAGTCGCCTTACGGCCGTCTGCCTGGATTTCCACTTCTGCGAGTTTCATTTCCAGACCCAGGTTACGGGCGATGGCGCGGGCTTTAATGAGGGCGTCGCGTTCGCGGTTTTTGTTCTCCGACATGCGGTGCATGTCGTCGTTCGATGCGCGGCGTAGCACTTTCTTCACTTCGGGCGTATCTTCCACCCGTCTTTTCTTCATCTGCAACTTCACCAGCTCGCCGGTGAGGTTGACCATGCCAACGTCGAAACCGCTGATTCCTTCCACGGCCACCATTTCGCCTTTTTCAAATTGCTGTTTGGTGGAATTCCTGAAAAAATCTTTGCGACTACCGTTATTAAAACTTACTTCTAAAATATCGAATGGTGCTAAACTATCACTCAAGGGAATATTGGAAAGCCAGTCGAAGACATTAAGGCGGTTACATCCGCCACTGCTGCAGCCTCCATTGCTTTTGCATCCCGACGGCTTCCCCTCTGCACCCGTACCACATCCGGCACAAGCCATATTATTCTGTTTATTAATTTAAAAAATGTTGATCCCTGGGACCCAGGTGACTAAAAGTACGCATTTACTTTCAATATCAAAAGGGCTGTATAGGGAAATAGCCGGTCAAAGGTACGTTAATTTGTTGACAGCTAAACAGGCAGCGGCCGCCCCTTAAAGATGTACTGCAGCCTGATGGAGAGTGCGTGGAACAGGATTTTTCCGTTAGCATTCCGCTCAATATGGTAAAATGCGTTGTCGAGCGCTTCCATGATCAGGCTCATCTGTCCCAGGTTGGCCAGCTTTTTCAGTTTTTCGGCGAAATCGATCTCTTCCTGCGAGAAAGCCAGTTGCGCGGGGTCCATGTACTGAACGCGGAGGCTGTGTTCCAGCACGTTGATAAAGTACCGGAGGAACTGCTTCTGGTTCTCACGGCCCATTTTAGCGCTGGCGATATGATCCACCCATTCCTGCAACCCCGCCCTGTTGTTCATGAATATGGCATTCAGCCAGTTACGCAACAGTTCGTGGTAATCGTTGTCGGAATGGTTGAGCAGGTGCAGCGCTTCGCGGTAGTTGCCCGACGCGATGGTGGCGATCTGGCGGGCGCGCGTTTCGGGAACGGCGTTCCTTTGCGCGAGGGCCTTTACGATATCGTCTTTCGACAACGGGTTGATCTTAATGAGCTGCGTCCGGGAAAGGATCGTGGCCAGGATCTGCTCCTGGTTTTCCGCTACGAGGATAAAAACCGTATTGGGCGGTGGTTCCTCGATGAGCTTCAGCAACCTGTTGCCCTCGTTCCCGAGGTATTCCGGCATCCACATGAGCAGGATTTTATACTGGCTTTCGAAGCTTTTCAGGTTCAGCTTCCGGATGATATCCTGGCACTCGTGGGCCGTGATATTACCCTGCTTGTTTTCCGCGCCGATGAACTGCAGCCAGTCGTAAGCGTTCCCGTACGGCTGCTGGCCGATAAACTCCCGCCACTCGGCGATGTAATCGGTGCTCACCGGTTTGTCACCCGATTTGCGGGGGATAACGGGGTACGAGAAATGAATATCGGGATGGATGTACTTGCTCGATTTGACGCAAGCCTGGCATTTGCCGCAGGCATCATTCTCCTGGCGGTCTTCACAGGTGAGATATTGTGCGAAAGCCAGTCCCATAGGCAACCCGCCGGCGCCTTCGGGGGCCAGCATGATCATGGCGTGGCTGAGCCGGTTATGCTCTACCGCATGTAAAATCTGAGCGCGCGTCGCTTCCTGTCCGATGATATCCGCAAAAAACATGGCCGTAAAAGTAAGGGATAATTGCCTATTTCCCTTCGATGGCGGCGATCACTTCAGGCGCGTTGGGCGCAGTGCGCGGTTTGAAAACGGCGATGAGCTCGCCTTTCTCGTTCAGCAGGAATTTCTGGAAGTTCCAGGTCACTTCCCCGCCGTCGAGCTGTTTGGCTTTGGCTTCATCCCCCAGCCATTTATAAATCGGGTGGATGTCCGCCCCTTTCACGGAGATTTTCGCGGCCATGGGGAATGTCACCGCGTATTCCTTGGAGCAGAAAGCCTTGATGTCGGCGTTGGAACCGGGCTCCTGTCCGCCGAAGTTATTGGCGGGGAAACCTACGATCACCAGTTTGCCCTGGTATTTCTTATACAGCTTTTCCAGTTCCGCGTACTGCGGGGTGTTGCCGCACTGCGATGCGGTATTGACGATCAATATCTTCTTCCCCTTATATTTCGAGAAGTCGATCTTCCCGCCTTCGATGGCGTCTACCTTGAAATCGTACACATTACCGAAAAGGAACGGGAAAAAAGCGGAAAGCAGCAATATTTTAAGCATGTTCAATCAGTTTTGAGAATTGTTTAAATCTGAGACGTGTATATAAATATACGGAGCAACACCCAAAAATCAAGCCCTATTTGCCTTGCTGGAGGTAGTTGTCGAGCGGCAGGCGGTTGGTGAGCGAGCGGGCGAGCGTCATTTCATCGGCATATTCCAGTTCCCCGCCGAAAGCGATCCCCCGCGCGATGGTGGTCACTTTCACAGGGTAATCCTTCAGCTTTTTGGACAGGTAATAAATGGTCGTATCTCCTTCGATAGTGGGGCTCAGTGCCATAATCACCTCCTCCACGCCCAGCTGCTGCACCCGCTCCACGAGCGAATGGATCTGCAGCTGGTCGGGGCCGATCCCGTCGATGGGAGAAATAATCCCCCCCAGCACATGATACACCCCGTTGAACTGCTGGGTATTTTCGATGGCGATCACATCGCGGATCGATTCCACCACGCACACCACTTTATGGTTGCGCGAACCGCTGGCGCAAATGGTACACGTATCTTCGTCGGAAACGTTATGGCAGGTTTTACAAAATTTGATCTGCCGCCGCATTTTGGCGATGGCCTCCGCGAACAGTTCGACCTGGGCCGTATCCTGCTTCAGCAGGTGCAGCACCAGCCGTAAAGCCGTTTTCTTGCCCACGCCCGGCAGCCGCGCAAACTCGCTGACGGCATTTTCTATCAATGCGGAAGAGAAGATCATACAGCAAAATTACGGATAATGGCTATAGTTTGACGTTAGTGGGAACCGTCCAGTTCTTTTTGACGTTGATGGGATCTTTGAACGTAAACACCGTCTCCGGCTGCTTTTTCGGGTTGCGGTAGTATATCCCTGTGTCCCATACGCCGTTGAAGTTCCGGTCAACGATAATCCGGATCTCGTACTCCCCGGGCTGGATGAGCCCGCGTTGCCATTTCCCGTTTTTAGCCGGACCGGAATACTTCACCTCTTTTCCGCCGCTAACGAGCTGTACCACAAACTGGTAGCTGGTGTCGCTTTCGGGGAGGATGAGGCGGGCGCTGTCGCCGATGCTCACGTCAACCGTAACGGTACCGTAGTCGTCGAGCTGTTTGGCTTCGAAGCGGACCGTATCCGCCTTGGCGGTTTGCAGGCCGGTAGTATCGGTGGCGAAGCCCGCCGGCAGAATAAGCTCATACGGCTTGCCGGGCTTCCAGTCATAGGCGAGTTTATAGCGCTTGGCGGTCGTGTCCGCCGGGGAAATGCCGAAGGTAACGGACCGGCGGGTCGTGTCTTCCAACAGTAATACCACGGAAGAATCGAGGCTGCGGAGGGGGAAATTGAAGGAAAGCGTCAGGCTGTCGCCCAGTTCCTGGCGGCCGCCACTCAGTTCGGCGCTGGCCAGCAGTTTGGGTTTCTTTTTGTCGTCTTTCTTTTTGTCTTCCTGCGGCTGCGGCTCTTCCGGCACGTCCAGCTCTTCGTATTTTGGCCGCAACGAGTCCGGCTCCTTGAACAGCGACATATTTATGTCGGTCATGGCTTCGGTAAGGTCCAGCGGTTCTTCGCGGAAGGCGATCAACTCAGTCGCTTCGGTGTATTGAAAATCGCGGTTTTCTTCTTTCAGCGCAAATATCTTGTAAGTGCCGGGTTTCAGATTCTTGAAGCGGTAACTGCCGTTGCCGCGGGTTTTAGCCAGGTAAAGCGGTTTTTCCTTCGACACCACGGAATCTTCCGTGATATTCGAATACAGCATCACGGCCACGTTACTGTCCGGTTTGCCGGTTTCGGCGATGAGGATGGTGCCCGTCAGCGTGAGGGAATCCAGGTAATCGCCTGTGGATACTACATATTGGAAATCTTCGATCGGGTTGCGCTCGTTCACGTCCTTCACCGCGTCGCCGAGATTGAAGGTATAGGTGGTATTCGGTTGCAGGGAATCCTTGATTTCCATGGTGATGGTGCGCAGCTTCGCCAAAATCACGGGCGTACGCTTCAGCGTGGGCGAAACGATCAGTTTCTCCAAAACGTTATCCAGCTCCACGTACTCATCGAACCGGAAAGTCACCTTCTGGGCCTTGAAATGGAGGGTGGAGTCGGGCGGGGAGATGGAAAGAACCCTCGGCGCCAGGGTGTCCCGCGGACCGCCCCCGGGCGGCACGATGTTGGCGCAACTGGTAAAAAAGATACCGTACACCGCCACAGCGATCCAAAAGCCGATCCAGCCACGCATGATATGATTCATAATTCCTATTCGCTGAATTTTATGATTTGCAAACTTACAGTTTGTTGGCCATTATTTATTCTTCCTCCTCCACCAGGGTGTGCAGGGCCACCTCCAGCTTGTTGTCTTTCACGAAGTTGCACCAACGGCAATCGTCTTTCCCGCAGCCGGTGTAAAACTCCTTGTTCTGGATGCGGACCCAGGTATCCCGGATCTGCTGGCTCACCGTGGTAATATCTTCCGGAAGGATGTCGATCTTCTCCTTAAAATATTCCTTCTGCTTGTTCGGTTCCACGAAATCGAATTCCGTGCTCACTACGTGCCAGTTCTTCTGCTTGTAGTTGTCGAGCAGGATCTTATAGAAAACGGCCTGGCGCCAATAGTCGCCCCCGTTAGGATTGCGATCGTTGGGCCGGTCGAATTTCTTGTAGTCTTTCTTCGTTTTCTCGTAATCCCCGGTCTTGTAATCCACCACGTTCACGTCGCTGCCGTTGAATTCGAGTTTGTCGATCTTCCCTTTCAGCGGCACGCCGTTCACCACCACGTTGCGGACGTTCCGCTCGATGCTCACGATGCGGTTCCAGACCGGCAGGTATTTGTCGTAATAATTGGTCAGGATGTCTTCTCCGTATTCCATTCTCCGGTTGAAAGCCTCTTTGGTAAAGGCTTCCCTGCTGCGGAGCATGCTGTATCGGAAATCTTTGATAAACTCATCCTTCTGCGGAAACTCGTTTTTCTCCTGCATTTTCTGGAACAGCTTCTCCAGCGCAAAGTGCACCGCCGACCCGAATTCCGTATTCTCCGAGCGGCCGGAAGGCACGCGCAAAAGATTTTGATAGAAGAAGGAAAGCGGGCAGTGCAGGTAGTTGTTGAGCGCCGTCACGTTCATGGTGAAGCCGCTCAGTAGGTTGTCGATGAAAAGCTGATCCACTTTCTCGATCTCCGGCGCCTGTTCCTTGCCGTACTGCAGGATCTCGAATTCGAACATCGTTTCGTCTGGCATGGTCACCGTTTCCACGGGCAACTGGTGCACCTGCTGAATCTCCGCCACGAACACGCTGGGAACCAACGGTTTGCCATCCTGTTTGAAGTCAGGGTAGCTGATGTAGAGATGTTTTTCGGCGCGGGTGATGGCTACGTAAAAAAGCCGCCGCAATTCCTGCTGGTCGGTGGAAATGGCTTCGGTGGAAAAAACGGTGTCTGGGAAAGAGAACCCGCCGCTCATCTTTTTCTTGCCTTCCCAGATGCTGGAGGTAACGCCAGCCAGGAACACGTATTCGAATTCCAGTCCTTTGGAACCATGCGCCGTGAGCAGGTTCACGCCTTTTTCGTTCCCGGAAACCTGTATCAGCGGGATGGACAGACCGTTTGTTTCCATGAGGTCGATGGTTTCGAGAAGTTTGACGATGCCCATTTCCGGGTGGCGCCGCGTTTCTTCCTTCACGAAATCGAACAGTGCCTGTAGTACTTTCATGAGCCAGATTTTTTCCGGGCTGGCCATGATGTAATTGAGGATGCCGCCTTCGCTGATGACGTTGGAAAACAACTGCTGCAGGGTGATGTTATGGGCGTCGCCGATCCATTTTTCGAGGAGTCGCGCCAGCCGCAGGGCTTCGTCGTGCGGTGCGAGCGAGAACAGCGTGGGGTTGCGCGTGCCCACCCATTCCTGGAGGTATTTGCGGATGGAGGATTTTTCGGCATAGCCTTTTTCCGCCACTTCTATGCTGATGCGAGCCGTTTCGATGGGTGGCACTTTATAAAAATCGTAGTGCAGCAGCTCGAAAAGGATATCGTCGCCGCTGTAAGGCGTTTCCAGCTCCCGCGCGATGTACCGCAGGATCTGCAAAACCTTTTTGGCAAAGGGGATCTCGAACAGGTTCTGGTTACGTTTCGAGAAGAAAGGCACGCCCTTCAGCCGGAAATACTGCGCCAACTCTTCACCATACCGGTTTTCTTTATAAATAATGGCGATCTTCCCCGGCATCACGCCTTTCGCCAGAATACGCTCCACTTCGAGGGTGATATGCGCCATTTCGTCGCGCGGGGTGTTGTACCGGCGGATCACCGGCGGTAGGTTCAGCGGTGTGAGCTTGTCGTTGGAAGCTTGCAGCTGCTTGCTCAGCCCCGGCAACTTATCTACCAGCCGCGACCCTTCGTTATGCGCGATCACCGACATCGACACGTCCAGGATATTCTGCACCGACCGGTAATTCTGCGTCAGCACCACCGTCCGTAGGTCATGCGCGAGATGGTCGTTGGCGAATTGCTCCATGTTTTCCACATTGGCGCCCTGGAAACGGTAAATCGACTGGTCATCATCCCCCACAACGAACACGTTCGGTTTTTCCTCGCCGGAAGTGAGCAATCCAATGAGCATGTTCTGGGTACCGCTGGTGTCCTGGTATTCGTCCACCAGTATATATTGAAATCTTTCCTTGTAATCGAGCAGCAGGTTGGGATGTTCTTTGAAGGCGCGGATCACCCAGTTGATCATGTCGTCGAAATCATAGCGGTTGGCTTTGTGCATGAGCTGCTGGAAGATGTCGAACTGCTCAACTGCCGCCAGCAATCTGGTCATTTTCTCCCTTTCGCCGTTGATTTTTTCCTGCTTGAGATCTCCTTTTTTGAACCGGCCCTGGTTGCGTTTATAAATATATTCTTCCCGCTCAGGCAGGCTTTCTACGTATGCTTCCACGCGTTCGCGGATGAACGGGACCGTCCAGCCCTCGCGCTTCATGGTGGAAAACAGGTTGGCGAGATTGCGCATGTCGAAGTACACATCGCCCCGGTAACGCTTCAGCGGGTTTTCTTTAGAGAAACCGTCGATCAGCGTTTTGAGTAACTGGATCTTCTCCAGGTCGGAGATCGGGTCCAGTACATTTTTTTCGAACAACGACAAATTATCCTGGATCACTTCGTTGCAAAACGAGTGGAATGTATGGATGTTGACGCGGTACGCATCGGGCCCGATAAAATCGGTGAGCCTTTTGCGCATGGCCACCGTACCGGCGTCCGTGTAGGTGAGGCAGAGGATGTTGTGGGGAAGAAAGTCGGTGTCGCGGAGGATTTTGCCGATGCGCGACGCCAGGATCTGCGTCTTTCCCGTACCCGGACCGGCGATTACCATCACCGGACCTTCGGTATTGTCTACGGCTTCCCTTTGCGCGCTGTTAAGGCGGGCATACACTTCTTCGTACCGTTGGTTATATTGTTCCTGTTGCGGATTGCTCATGGCTTAGTTGGTAAATATGCCGGCTGCACGACGGACCGGATCTCGTTCCAGGGAACGAATAAAGTGATCTGTCCGGCTGCGTATGCGGCGATTTCATAGGGAACGAAACTGAAAACGGCCCCTTTGTTTGTCAGATAAAAATTGTCGTTCGGCACGATGTTTTTGTTGAAGAGCCCCCCTTGTCCAGCGATTCCCCCGCCGGCACATTGTACTGCCTGCGATAGGATTTTTCCAGCGCGGCGCCCAGCACCGATTTATATCCCGGTTTGAACACGTCCGTCACTTTCAGCTTCTTTTTGGCGGCGAGGTCGTATGCTTCAAAAGTAGTGCCGTAGTTCCCGTGCGCGCCGCCGCTGTAATCATATTCCATTTTCCCGATGGTGAGGTAAGGGTATTTATTCCATACCACGCTTTCCGTCGCATGCGACTCCCAGTTCCAGGCGGCGCCCGGACCAAATTCGAGATCCGACGAATCGGAGATCTTCGCATTTTCCTGGTAAGCGGAAAGATAACCCAATACCGAAGATTTCAGCTGTTGCATGGGCATGTCGCCAGGTTTCATTTCCGGCTGCATTGATTTTCGGAGGAATTCGATCACGTCCTGGTCTGCCCCGCCCAACGGCCAAACCATCGCCGCGCTCGAGCGGGCAACGGGAGACGCCGGATCGTTCGGGTGCAGTTTCGCCGAATCCTCGAACATAAACGCAACGAACGTGATGATGCTATCCATATCTTTCACCAGGTCGAAGCCGAAAGTATCTTCATTACCCGTCCACACGCCATGGTATTGCCCGCCGTTGAACACGCCGCTGAACATGTTCTCATTGTTCACGCCGGCATATTCCGCGAAAAACAAGCTGTCGGCCGTTTCGCGGGAAAGTGTGATGCCAATGGGTTCGCCTATTTTATCATATACATACCAGCCTTCGTATTTACCAGGGGCATATTTCACGAGTTGCATCGTAGCCGGCTGGCCGGCCAGTTTTCCGGTGTATTGAATGTAAAATGACGGGGCGACGGGCACGGGTACCGCTGCAATGGAGGCAACGGTGTTACTATCGCCGGTGGCGGCGGATTTATTTTGCCCGGACTGGCAGGCACAGAAAAAGGCCAGCGCCGTAAGCTTGCAGATCAACATTCTCATGATGGCCGTAGATTACGGGCGTAAATTACCACAAAACCGCGAAACTGCGGGGCTACCGGAAGTACTCCTCGCGCACTACGGTTTTGATGTCGGCCCAGGGTACGAACAGGGTGATCTGTCCGGCTGCATAGGCGGCGATTTCGTAGGGCGTGTAGCTGAAACCAACGCCGTGGGAAGTGAGGAAGAAGTTGTCTCCCGGCTCGATTTTCTTCACTTGCAGGCCGGCGTCGGTGAGGGATTGATTGGCCGGGACTTTATACTTTTTCCGGTAGGATTTTTCCAGGGCGGCGGTTACGGTGGGTTTGTAACCGGGTTTGAAGACGTCCGCGGGTGTAAGTTTTTTGGATTGGGAAAGATCGTACACGGAGAAGAGCGATCCTCCGTTCCCGTGTGCCCCGCCGGTGAAATCATACACCCAGTCTTCGATGACGAGATAGGGCCATTTGTTCCAGGCTACCACCGAGCCGGATTCGGCGCTCCATTGCCAGGAGGGGCCGTCGTTCATGCTGGCGGAGTCTATGGAAGCAGCGTTGCTTTTGTAGCTGGCAAAGAAGGAATCCGCCCCGTTTTTGAGGAGGGAGGCCGGTGTTTCGCCGGCTTTGAGGCCTGGGGCGAGGGCTTGCCGGAGGAAGGTGATCACCGGCTCGGCGGCTCCGCCTGTGGGCCAAATCGTGTAAGCGGAGGCGGTGGCGACGGGAGATCGGGCGTTGTCGGGCAATAATTTGGCGGAATCGGAGAATGCCACCACGGAGAAGGTGACCGCGCTGTCGTTGTTTTCCTTCAGGTCGAAATCAAAATTATGCGTAGCGTTGATCCATTTTCCCTTGAAATGCCCGTCGGGGCTCACGATCCCGCGAATCACGCCATCCTCGTCGGTGTAGCCTTCATTCACGATGATGCTGTCGTCCGTCCGGTTTTCGCCATAAAACGGGCGGAGGGAAATCGGTTCGCCGTGATGATCGTAGGCATACCAGCCACGAAGGTCGGTGGTGGCCGGACCGTTTTTCTGCAGGAGCAGTGTTATGGGTTGGTCTGCGATCGTGCCGGTGAAACGTTTGGCCCAGGTGGGCGTGAGCGCCCCGTCGTCGGCGGGCGCAACGGTACTGTCGGCCGATCCGGCGGATTTCGGGCTTTGCTGGCAGGCGGCCAGGGTGAGGAGCGCGGCGGGAACAATCAGGTGTTTATGCATGGTGGTGTTTTGTCGGGTTGATGGAAATTACCAGTAATAGAGACACTCGTCAACCTAAGAAGGTTCAATAACCCGTAATTTTGTAAAAAATTAGCCGGAAGATGATCAATCAGAAGATAGCGGACCTGCGGCAGGATTACCGCCGCGCCACGCTGAACGAGCGGGAAGTAGCTGCAAATCCCATGCAGCAATTTGAACATTGGTGGCAGGAGGTGTTGGCGGGCGAGATCGACGAGCCCAATGCCATGACGTTGGCAACAGCTACGGCCAACGGTATGCCATCCGCGCGGATCGTACTGCTGAAGAGCTTTGACGTACAGGGTTTCATGTTCTTCACGAACTACGAAAGCCGCAAGGGGCAGGAGTTGGCGGAGAATCCCCGGGCCACGTTGCTTTTTTTCTGGAAGGAGCTGGAACGGCAGGTGAGGGTGGAAGGAAAAGTGGTGAAAGTGGCGCCCGCGGTGAGCGACGAATACTTCAATTCACGCCCTGCAGGCAGCCGTATCGGCGCTATCGCGAGCCCGCAAAGCCGGGTGATCGCCGGGCGGGAGGTGCTGGAAGACGCGGTGAAGCGGCTCGAAGCGCAATATCTGCAGCATGCGCCGCAGCGCCCGGAACATTGGGGCGGTTACCTGGTGGTGCCTGAAAAAGTGGAGTTTTGGCAGGGGCGGAGCAGTCGCCTGCACGACAGGCTACGGTATACACTGGAGGCCGGAAACTGGAAAATCGAACGCCTGGCGCCCTGACGCCGGGGAGGAATAAAAATAACAAGGGGGATTCCGGTCATTTGCCGTAATGGCATATGCCCGGGATCCCCCTTTATTGGCTGCGGCAGATTAAGCTTGCTTTGCAGCGGCTTTTGCAGCGGCGGCTTTCTTGGTTTTAGCCGGACGGCTTTTACCAAAAGATCCGTTGGAGATCTTGCCTTTTTTGGTTTTGATATCACCTCTACCCATGGTCGAATGATTTTTTTAATTGATGAATGATAATCGAAAGCAGCCTCCGGAGGAGGCTGCCGGCTGCAAAAATAAAAAAAGCAAGAAACATTTTGGTGTTCCTTGCTTAATAAAGTTGGGTGGGCAAGCCTTAGATCTTGTCGGACAGCGCTTTGCCAGCTTTGAATTTAGCTACTTTTTTAGCTTTGATCTTGATGATCTGGCCGGTCTGGGGGTTTCTGCCATTACGAGCTGCACGCTTGGAAACGGAGAAAGTGCCGAAGCCTACCAGGGTCACTTTACCGCCTTTTTTCAGGCTATCGGTAACGGCTTTGGTGAATGCGTCCAGCGCGTCGTTAGCCTGGGTTTTGGTGATTTCGGCATCTTTGGCAATTCTTTCGATCAGTTCGCCTTTGTTCATAGTTAGTAAGATTTAACTAGTGAGAAAATGTTTGATGTGAGCAAATATAAAGCCTTTTAGAAGATTACCAAATTTCACAAAACTTTTTTCGCGGGCTGAAAAACCCTACAGGTAACGTTTACAGCAGATTGAGGTATGCAAAAACGATGAGCGGGCTTGTTCATGATTCCGCTGAAAAACGCTACTGCATTGAATTTGAATGCTATCTGCCCTGAAACGCCCGCCAGGACCAAGTTTTGTGCCAGTCCTGCATCTCCTTGAAAACAGTGGATTTCCTGTGGATAAGTTATGTGGATTATACCACCTGCATCACCGTGCGGAAGGCTACAAACTGGTCCCCGAACAGGTCGAAAGCCAGCTGGCGCAGGCGTGGCGCGTGCTCCTGGAGGTAGGTGTAATAGTTTTCTAGAGTGTCGGTAAAGTACTGCACGGTGTAGGTAGGTCCGTCGGAATCATCTTGCTCCAGCAGGCGGCACATGCGGTAATCGTGAAAAAAACCGGTTCCGATGATTTCGGGGATATGCTCTTCCTTCATCCACTGGAGCCAGTGGCTATGGATGGCGGGCGTTACCTTGGTGGTGACGTTATATATAATCATGCATTGTTGAGTTTGAGGTATACGGGGCAGTGGTCGCTGTGTTTGACGTCGGGCCAGATGGCGCCTTCAGCGAGCCGCGGGCGGAGGGGCTCGGTAACGGTGATGTAGTCTATGCGCCAACCTTTGTTATTGCCACGCGCGTTGGCCCGGAAGCTCCACCAGGAGTATTGGTCGGCCAGCGTGGGGTGAAAGTTGCGGAACGAGTCCACGAACCCGTTGCTGAGGAGCTTGGTCATCCAGGCGCGTTCTTGGGGCAGGAAGCCGGAGGAATCTTTATTAGCGACGGGGTTATGGATATCGATGGGCGTGTGGGCGATGTTGTAATCGCCAACAACTACGAGGTTAGGCCTTTCCTGCCGGAGGCGTTGGAGGTAGTCGTAAAACTCGTCGAGCCATTGGTATTTATAAGTCTGTCTTTCTTCGCCGGTGGTACCAGAGGGGAAGTAGGCGTTGATGAGGGTGATATCGCCGTAATCGGCGCGGATGACCCTGCCTTCGGCGTCGCTCTGCATGTATCCGTTGCCGTATTGGACATTATCGGGTTTGAATTTGGAGAGGATGGCCACGCCGCTGTATCCTTTTTTCTGTGCTGGGTGCCAGTAATCGTGGTAGCCGAGTTGTTCAAATTGCTGGAAGTCGACGTTTTCGCGGTGGGCTTTGACTTCCTGGAGACATATGATATCTGCGGGGTCTGATTTGAGCCATTCGGTGAATCCTTTGGTCATAGCGGAGCGCAGGCCGTTGACGTTGTAAGTGACGATCCTCATATAATATTGTTTGCGGCAAAAATACAGGATTCGGGGAAAAGGGTAGCGGGGAAGGTGGGAAGGTGGGAGGAAAGAAGAGCGGCTGCGCGTGTGTGGCGGCAGCCGCTTGCGATGCATTTAGTGTTGGGATGTGCTGAAGAGCTCCCGGGTTACAGCGGTCTTACGATGCCGCCGAGGCCGCCGAGGAGGCTGTTGAGCAGGTTGGTCACGGTGGAAAGGAGGCCGCCGACGGGGTTACCTTCGCCGCCGCCGAGGATTCCGCCGAGGAGACCATTGAGGAGGCCGCCGATATCGAGGAGGCCGCCCTGGGTGTCTGTGGCTTCGAGCTGGGTCAGTTCTTCGCAGCCCAGTTCTTCGAGTTTGAAGTTTTCCATGGATAAGTGATTTATGTTAAAAAAGTGGTGGCGCCCAGTACCGGGGGCGCCACCTGGGTTTCAGGTACGACTAGCGCAGGAGGCCACCGCCCAAACCGCCGAGGAGGCTGTTGAGCAGGTTGGTCACCGGGGACAAAAGTCCGCCGAGATCGAGGCCGCCGCCGCCAGTGCCGGGTAAGCCGGGAAGGCTGCCCAGTAATGCGTTGGTGTCAAGTTGTGCTCCAATAGTGATTTTGCCATTTACATTGTTAAGGGCGAGGGAAAGGAAGCCCCCGTTCACTTCCTGGGCAGCAGTTGCGTCGAGTTCCTGGCAACCGAAATTTTGAACTTGCAAGTTTTCCATGATTATAGGAGGTTTGGTTAAAAAGCGCGTTAAGTCTTGTACCGGCAATACTTCTCCCGGATGAATCAATTTTCTCACTTCTCCTGCGCCGGTAGCGGCTGGTAAACATCGGGCGGGGAAACGCTTGGTCCGTTAACGGCCGTAAATTACACTACTGCAATCGATCGACGATCGTTCATTTCTGTTCATTTTCAGGCAAGTATGGCTGAATTCTGTTCATTTTTTGAACAGATGGATATTAGCAAACAATTAACACGTAGTCTGCCGGTCTTACCACATATTGAAATTGCCGGATTTTGCGTAAATTATAGTGAAGCAGCGCCATATTACCGGCCGGGCCCCAGTCCGGAAACACACAGCAATATGACCAGCCACGCCCCATTCCCTCCATCAACCCCCAACCGTCCCTCCGCCAAGGGCCTGTGCCTCCTTTTCTGCCTCCTCACCCCGCTCTTCGCAGCCGCCCAGCAATCCCTCATCCTGCAACAAAAAAAGAACTCGCACACGCGGCAGACAGCAACGGGTATGCAGACCGGCTCAATAACATCAGCTCCCTTTACCTCGTTACACATCTCGACAGCTGCATGCGCTACGCCGAGCGCGCCCGCGACCTCTCACGCCGCATACATTACGCCAAAGGCCTGGCAGACGCCAGCGTGAACCTGGGCGCCTGTTTCACCTTCCAGAACAATTCCGCCGTCGCCCACCGCCTTTATCTGGAAGCCCTCAGCCTCTACGGTACCCTCGGCGACTCAGCCGGCATCTGCACGGCCTTCTATTGCATCGGCGGATACTATCACTACGAAGGCAACGCGGCACAGGCGAAGGAATACATGGAATCGGCCATGGGCGTAGGTAGCAGGCTCCTGAAAGATTCCGTCTGGTCCACCATGCTCGCCAATTATTACATCGTATTCAACGACGATTCCGCCAAAGCCGACTCTGCCCGCTGGGCCCTGCACAAAGCCCGCGATATCGCTATTCGTTATCACGACGACCGCATGATCACCTACACAGGGCTGTTCCTCGCACACGAGAAAGTCGGTGAAAACAGAATGGACCTCGCCATGGAACAACTCCGCATGCTGACAGCCCACGCCGCCGCCGAAAAAATGCACTACCTGGATCTCTACGGAAACGCCCAAATGGTGATCTATACCGCATACCTCAGGGATCCCGACTCCATCAAATACCGGCAACGCATGCTGGATGCCGCTTCCGCCGGCGGGTATAGGAAACTTATGATCAAACCGGTTGTGGACCTGTATGAATTCCACAAGAAAAACGACCCTGCTGAGGCGTTACGCTATGCTGATATGCTCCAGGAAATCGCCATGCACCAGGAAAAACTCCGCTCCCGGCAGGAACAGAATTACATGGAATCCTTCCTGCGCGACCAGGAACTGAACAATTACCGGCTCGACCGCCAGCTGCGCGAGCAAACAGAATCGTTCGACAGGATGGAGAGCCGCAACCGCGCAACCATCATCTTTTTCCTGCTCGTTTGTGTGGCGCTGACGGCTTTGCTGCTCTACGTCTGGTACCGCGGAAAGGCAGAAAACAGGAAGATCCGCAATCGCGTCATCGGCGTTAACCGGCTGGTGACAGAAAAGAACCAGTTGCTGCACCGGCACGATGATTTCAAGAATAAACTGCTGGCCATACTGGCACACGATTTTCGTTTGCCGTTAAGCCATATCATCAATGTCGCGGAGCTTTTCCGGCAAAAGGATTTGTCGCCCGCGCAATACGAGGAAATCGCCAATACGATTGCGGCGATGGCCAAAGACACGCTGAAGCTTTTTGAAACCGTTTTAAGCTGGATACGATCGCAATTGTCGGGCTTCGATTACAAGCCGGTGCCTTATTCGCTTGCGGGTTTGTGGGAGGAGGTGCTGGAGCTGTATGATGCGGATATACAGGCCAAGGGTTTGCAGCTGGAAGTGTTGATCCCGGAAGGTTTGAAGATTAGGGGCGACAAGGAGATGTTGCAGTTCGTGCATCGCAATCTCATGCACAATGCCATCAAGTTTTCACTGAAGGCAAGCGCTGTGAGTATCCGGGCCACCCGGGATAAGGAACGTGCCGTCATTTCCATTACCAATGGCGGTTCCGGGATTTCAGAAGTGGAAATATATCACATATTCGAGTATAAAGTGCCCGGCAAATATGTACGGGAAGGTGTAAGGGGAGCGGGTTTGGCGTTGATAATATGTAAAGATTTCATCGAGAAAATGGAAGGATCCATTACCGTTCACAGCGATGGAAGATCTTATACCACCTTCGAATACACATTGATGTTGGAGAATGATGGTATTAATACCATCACCACAAATTGAATAAAATGAACGGAGTTTTTATCAAGTAAGCCCCCTAAATTGCACTCATTGTTTGATACGCCAGGTATCAAGGTGAGTGTTGGGAAATCAAATTGAGGGTGCAGTCATGAGGATGTTGGTGTGTTAGCCCCTGGGAGAATTATTCCGGCAAACAAGTCGGTCCCGATCAAACAACAAAGCTTTTCAAATCAGACAGTGGCCTGTAACGGGCTGCCAACACGTAGTGCGCCCACGAGTTACCGGACGTCTGCGTATGTGGCACAGGATCGATATGCAGCTGCATGATGCAAACACGTTTGTTATTCTTGAATATTTAAATATAGAAGTCATGATTATTATACAAACAAGAAAGACCCGCCTTTCACCAGTTGATTTGTTATCCCGATGAGGTGCACGGGAACTGTGTGGCAGAGGCAAATGTCTTTGCCGCACAGCCGGCGCCTGCTGCATGGCAGTAGCAGGATAGCGGCGTGGATTACAGATTTTCCTAATCATTAAAACCCCATAATCAAATGGAATTACAAAACCCTGTGGTAGCAGGCAAGGTGACATTGATCTCCGCCTGTTGCCTCAAAAAAACTTACTGAGTGATGATCACTACAAGCAATTTGTATTGGAAGGCTTGTCCTTCATGGTTGCCCGGGAACGTATCTGGTTGTTTGGTTACTTGTTGTTGGATGGGGAATTTCACCTCATGTGCCAGCAGCGGCCGGCATGGGAGGGCAGGAATGTCCGCCAGCCCATATTGCGGCATGTTTCAAAATTGATCAAGTACGATATTCGGACGCGGGATGCGAAACAGCTGGAGTTACATCGGAGCAAGCTGAAGGACAGGATTTACCAGTTCTGGGCCAAGGAGAAGATTCGTATCGAGGTCAAGAATCGGGAAACGGCAATCAAAATGTTGAAGGCCATGCATGAAACGCCGTACCGATCGGGGATCTGTAGCAGGCATGATGCTTATTCGTATTCCAGTGCCTGGTTTTATGGGGGTGGCGAACCGCCGGAAAACTTGCCGGCGCCTGGTCTTACCAACATCGGGGAGGCATTTCCCAATGGGTACATAGAACCGGATGAGAAGGAAGGGAAATTACCCCGGATAATCATTAAAGGCCCAACCTGGTTCCGGCGTCGGTTTCCCTGGGAAGATGATCCCAAATAATTTTCCAAAAGGCAAGGAGGAAGTCCTGCGCGCTAATTCGTTTGCGAATACAAACGACAACGGGTAAGCATTGTGCAAATAAGACAGTAGAAAGGATTTCCTCCTTACCAGTTGCTCCGGCGCGTTTTGAATTTAGTGCGAATGGGAGAGTTATCCCCGTAAGCCCACGCATTTAAATTACTTCATGCAGTGTCGGATGTAATCCAGCCATCATTGTGCATACTCGTTTGAGGTATTTCAACGGGAATGGGAATGGATTGTCAGCATTTTAGCGGCAGAGCCATGTAACAATGGTAGCAACGCCAGGGATTGTCTGGTCAGTGTCGCAAAGCATCACGGCAGCATAGCACTAACTCGTCTGTATTTTCGGCGGGATCGGGATTGTCATGCAGGAATGGATGCCTGGGGGATGTACAGATAGATCGTCAGGGCTGTGGTCTGGTCTGTTTTAGTAAATGTCCGAATAGAATTGCGCCAACACCATTGAGCTTATCAACGGGAAGGAAACCCATTGTCCGTAAGTGCGTAATATTTACCGGGTAATCCATATGACATGGCGGGTTGGCATCAGAGAAGTGGAGCCGGAAAATTGAGAAGCTGCAAAAAGCAGGCGGTGATATGCATGTACAATCCGTTGAATGACACTTTCCGGCAAGTAAATGACTGTAACAAACTACCGCATTACGGATGCGACCATTTGAAAGGCTAGAAACGAGGTGAGGACTCTTCCTCAGGCCTCAGGTTTTATGGTTTGTTCCGGGACGAGTTAACGGGTTGAGGAGCATGAACATGCGATGGCAGCAAGTGATCGAAACATCATTATGCTTTCCTGCGGGTGCTAGCGCCGGTAAGGGGAAGGTAGGTGGATGATAAACTGGGTTTTACATGTGGGTATTAGTAACCCATGCGAATGGGTAATGATATGGCCTGGAGATTCCTCTCCGGGCAGTTATCCTTCGTGCCCGAAAAGTTCTTTGAAAGTTGGTAACCGGCGAAGGTTAGGAAGTTATTTATATGGTGTACGTCTGATGAATGCAGTTTTACTGTAACAGAAATGCTTGCCAGGGGATTCTTCCCCAGGCAATTTTAAAACCAGGCATGCATACGGATTTGAAAGCAGTCAGGATCAGTAAATGCAATCATTTTCGTGTTGCTTGTTGAGATGATTCGTCAGGCAGTTTGATAGACAGCCATGCAAATGAATTTGAACGCAGTTTGGATAAGTGAATCCAATCATTTTGATGTTGACGGGCGACAATTCTTTTTGAGGATGTTTAAAATCAGGTATGCAGACGAAATTGAAATTCAGTTAGGAAAGGTTAATGCAATCATTTTTCGTGTTGCCTGTTGAGATGATTCTTCAGGCAGTTTGATAGACAGCCATGCAAATGAATTTGAACGCAATTAGGATAAGTGAATACAATCATTTTACATGTTGACGGTCGGCAATTCTTTTTGAGGATGTTTAAAATCAGGTATGCAGACGAATTTGAAATTCAGTTAGGAAAGGTTAGTGCAATCCTTTTTCATGTCGCCGGTCTGGGGATCCTTTTTCAGGCTGATCAAGGCCAGGCATGCAAACGAATTTGAAACGCAGTTGAGATAGGTTAATTACATTCATTTTTCATGTTGCCGGCCTGGGGACTCTTCTTTGGGCATTTTAAATCAGGCATACGAACGAATTTGAAGCATAGTTAGGATAGGTCAAATACATACATTTTCCATATTACCGGTCTGGGGACTCCTCCCCGGGCTCTATTTCACAAGCAAATCAACCGAGGGTAGATTTTTACGGGGTTGTAGAATCTCATCGGTTAACGCAAAACAACGCCTGGGGAATCTTCCCCGGCAATTCTATCGTAAAAAATGCATCCCGGGAAATTGGGCGAAGACACGATACTTTGCAATCCAAAAGGCGAATGCCGGACAATGGAAAGCCGGGGGATTCTTCCTCGGGCCGTTTAAGCTCCGGGCCCAAAACGTTACGATGTGCACAGCGAAAACTATTTGAAGCGCTGAATATTGTGGCCTTGTTTCTACCGGAGATTACCGGTAAAGTTCCTGAGGTCGACAAATCGGGAGCATTACGCCTGGGCTACCTCCGGCAAATTGCTCGCACCTACATCATTGTATGCAAAGGATGCATCTGAATGCATGCAATACTGATTCTTTGACTTTCTTAAATGATTCCCGGGGATTCTTCTCCGGGTTAAGTTATACATATGGCAAGCCAGGAAAGGTAATCGTATCTGGATTGTATTGAGGATCGCATACCAGATGGTCGCTTAAGTTATTCTGATTCAATCGTTTGGATGATATGAAAGGCTCCGGGGATTCTTCCCTGGGCATATTCGTGACTGTGTGTAGTGACAGAGTAAATTGACCCTGCAAATCTCAGCCAGAAATTCTTTTTAAGCAAGAGGCTGGCTTGTGGCAACGATTTGTAAAGAGATGATTTCGTCCAATGGGTATTGTGGCCCAGGGATTCTTCCCCGGGCAAGTTAAAGTCTGGTTAGCCAGAAAGCCATACACGGAGGTTAGTGTGCGAATGGATGCCGAAGTCCGTGCTAAATAATACTACAAACTGGGGTTAGACATAAACTAGCAACTTCGGGCCGGGGATTCTTCCCCGGCCAAATGATTGTTTTGGCCACGGGGTCTGTCGTTTTGCATGCAAACAGGTCGGCCGGTAATACATTTCATTAGTAAACCAGGCATTGACTAGGTAACAGAAATATCTGCAACAAAGTACTGCCATTTTACACACAAACATGTCTGTCCGGCAACGCACTTATTTAGTACTCCCACGCATTGTCTCTTTGCCAGGACTATTTGCAACAAAGTACTGAACACACAAGCCCGTTTGCCCGGAATCGCTCTTATTTGGTACAACCGCGTATTGACTTGTGGCAAGGCTATCTGCAACAAAGTACTGAACACACAAGCCCGTTTGCCCGGAATCGCTCTTATTTGGTACAACCGCGTATTGACTTGCGGCAAGGCTATCTGCAACAAAGTACTGAACACACAAGCCCGTTTGCCCGGAATCGCTCTTATTTGGTACAACCGCGTATTGACTTGTGGCAAGGCTATCTGCAACAAAGTACTGAACACACAAGCCCGTTTGCCCGGAATCGCTCTTATTTGGTACAACCGCGTATTGACTTGTGGCAAGGCTATCTGCAACAAAGTACTGAACACACAAGCCCGTTTGCCCGGAATCGCTCTTATTTGGTACAACCGCGTATTGACTTGTGGCAAGGCTATCTGCAACAAAGTACTGAACACACAAGCCCGTTTGCCCGGAATCGCTCTTATTTGGTACAACCGCGTATTGACTTGTGGCAAGGCTATTTGCAACAAAATACCGCCATGTGAAACACAAACCTGTCTGCCCGGAAATGTTTTTTTAGTACAACCATGCATTGACTATGTGACAGAACTTTTTGCTGCTTAGTCAATTGTCGAATGTCGAAACATAGGCCTGGGGGATTCTTCTCCTGGCTTTTACACCTAATTCCGTAAGAGCTTTAATTCAAATGCAACAGTAAATGGAGCTTGGGGATTCTTCCCCAGGCAGTTGTTTTTGGGTTTTCTATAAGGTAAAATGCGTATCCATTTCGCAAAGTTATTTGAGGGATGCTATTTCATTCACATCCAGTTGGTAAAAAACGCGTGTAATAGGGAAGGAACGATGGAACGGGGAGACTCCAGAAAATTCAGGCGAGGAGGCCAATCTGGTGTTAAAGTGTTTCGCATCGGTGAAATTTTTTTTCATAGGCATATCTGTTCATCCTAAATGTACGGCTGGCTTGCATCTGCTAGCTGCCTGTTATTGAACTTCCGGATGGTGGGGGTAAGTGCATGTCGAAGCCCTGGATCCTTATCTCGGTCTTTTTGAGTTGAAAAGGGCTTCTTTTTGTTCAGTTTGTTCATTCCGCGAACAATTGGTTTCAGGCTTGCCATTTTTGAAAAAATGTGCGGCGAAAACTGTTCTATAATGCTGTTCACGGAATGAACAGAGGGTGTATTGCCATTTTGCCACTGAACAGGCGGCCGCATTACTGATAATTTCGACTATACCTTGTATTCTTTCCACAAAAAAAGGTGAGTCTGGAAGCGCATGCTCCCTGACTCACCTTTTTTCCGGTGGGACTTGCCGCCGTATATAATGTAAAGTTACCCTTTCACGAGGGTTCCAACATTTCGGCCCATGATCACATGGAGAAGGTTGCCGGGCCTGTTCATGTCAAATACAATGATCGGCAATTTATTCTCCTGGCAGAGGGTAAATGCCGTCATATCCATAACATTCAGGGATTTCTGGTATACTTCGGAGAAAGTAATCGTTTCATACTTGGTTGCACTCGGATCCTTTTCGGGGTCAGCGGTATAAATACCATCTACCCGTGTGCCTTTCAGGATCACATCCGCCTGGATCTCAATTGCCCGGAGCGATGCAGCAGTATCCGTTGTAAAGTACGGGTTCCCGGTGCCGGCGCCGAAAATCACGACACGCCCTTTTTCAAGGTGGCGGATAGCACGGCGGCGGATGTAGGGTTCCGCGATTTGCTCCATTTTAATGGCAGATTGCAGGCGGGTATACATGCCCACCTTCTCCAGGCCGCTCTGCATGGCCATGCCGTTAATAACGGTGGCCAGCATACCCATATAGTCGCCCTGCGCACGTTCGATCCCGGTTTCCGCTTCATTCATACCCCGGTAAATATTACCGCCGCCGATCACGATGGCCACCTGAACGCCAAGGTCGGTAACCGATTTAATATCGTGGGCATACTGGGAAATTACCTTCGGGTCAATTCCATAATTACTATCTCCCATCAGAGATTCACCACTCAGCTTGAGCAGGATTCGTTTGTACTTTGGCAACATGTCAACTATGATTATGAGTAATTCGCAGATTTTGTTAAATATACAAATCTGCCTCAAAATTATCCCCTGTTATCGTAAAGGCAAAAAAAGGAGAGAAATTTTCATTCTCTCCTCTATATTTTGCTAAAAGCGATTAACCTAAAGCTACGCGTTTGAAGCTGGACACCTTCAGTTCTGCATCCACAGATTTCAGATGGTCGGCTACGGATTTGTTGCCGTCCTTAACGAAAGCCTGGCCCAGCAGGGTGCTTTCCTTCAGGAATTTGTTGATTTTACCGGCAGCGATTTTTTCCGCCATTTCAGCAGGTTTGCCTTCGGCTTTGATCTGCTCAATAGCGATTTCTTTCTCGCGGGCAATGGTTTCGGGGGCGATACCGTCGGCGTCGATAGCGATGGGGCTCATAGCCGCGATCTGCATAGCGATATCCTTACCGGTTTCTTCGGAAACAGGCTTGCTGAAACCAACCAGTACGCCCATGCGGTAGTTACCGTGGATGTAAGCGGTTACGCTGGCTGCGTCCACTCTTTCGAAGCGGCTCAGGGTGATTTTTTCACCGATTTTAGCTACCTGGTCGTTCACCTTGTCGGCAACGGTAGCACCGTCGAGGGGAGCTGCGTTCAGCTCTTCAACAGACTGGGTATTGTTAGCCAGCGCCAGGTCGGCGATGGACTGCGCAAATTTCACGAAATCTTCGTTCTTGGCCACAAAGTCGGTTTCGCAGCTCAGCAGCACCACCACACCGGCTTTACCGTCGGCAGTGGTTTTTGCGATCACAACACCTTCTTTGGTTTCGCGGTCGGAGCGGAGAGCGGCTACTTTCTGGCCTTTCTTGCGCAGATAATCTACTGCTTTTTCGAAATCGCCGTCAGTTTCCACGAGTGCTTTTCTGCAATCCATCATACCGGCTCCGGTTTGCTGACGCAGTTTATTTACATCAGCTGCTGTAATTGTTGCCATTATATATAATTCGTTTATATGTTAACGTTTGATGAAAATTCTCCTTAGGGAGATCTTATAACCGTGAATCGTGAACGATTTGGGTCATTCACGATTCACGGTTTTATTGTTGACTTAGTCAGCGATTATCTGCCAGGACCAGGTCTGCCTGCACCGGAGGGACGGAATCCGCCGCCGCCGCCAGGGCGATTGCCACCGGAACGGCCGCCACCGCCACCAGGGCGATTGCCACCGCCGCTGCGGCCACCACCGCCACCAGGACGATTGTTGTTACCGCCACGACCGCCGCCGGGGCCGCCAGGACCGCGTTGACCGCCGGGACCACCAGGTCTGCGACCTCTTTCACCGCGCTCGTCGCCGCCTTCCAGTTCGAACTTGCGAACTTTGTTGTCGGCTTCTTCTTCTTCAACCTCGTCGGTTTTTTCAACGGCGCGCTCAGCCAGGCCTTCTGCGATAGCTGCAGCGATGTAGCTAACGATGATGGCGATGGATTTGGTAGCGTCGTCGTTCGCAGGGATAGCGAAATCAACCTTGGTGGGGTCGGAGTTGGTGTCCACCATACCGAAGGTAGAGATGCCGAGGCGTTTGGCTTCAGCCAGGGCGATGTGCTCGTGGCTGATGTCTACGATGAACAGGGCAGCCGGAACACGTGCCAGTTGAGCGATACCGCCCAGCACTTTTTCCATTTTGTCCTTATCGCGGGAGAGCGTCAGGCGCTCTTTCTTGGTAATGTTGTCGAAAGTGCCGTCAGTCAGCATTTTCTCGATGCTCTGCATCTTCTTCACGCTCTTGCGGATCGTGGCGAAGTTGGTGAGCATACCACCGAGCCAGCGCTCAGTAACGTAAGGCATGTTCACGCGCTTGGCAGCTTCGGCTACGATTTCTTTCGCCTGCTTCTTGGTAGCAACGAACATGATCTTTTTACCGCTTTTGGCGATGGATTTCAGCGCAGCGGCTGTCTCCTGCAGACCTTCAACGGTTTTGTTCAGGTCGATGATGTGAATACCTTTCTTCTCGGCGAAGATATAAGGCAGCATCTTGGGGTTCCACTTCTTCTTCAGGTGACCGAAGTGTACACCGGCTTCCAGTAACTGCTGCTGTAATGAAGTATTATTTTCCATGTTGTTTTTGTCGAATTGATGGTCAAGAATTGAATGATACAATCATTAACGTTTAGAGAACTGGAAGCTTCTTCTAGCTTTAGCTTTACCGGGTTTCTTACGTTCAACTGCTCTCGGGTCGCGTTTCAGCAGGCCTGCAGCTTTCAGGGCAGGGCGGAACTCAGGGTTGATTTCGCACAGTGCGCGCGCAATACCCAGTTTCACCGCTTCAGCCTGACCTTTGATACCACCACCTTGTGCATTCACCTTAACATCGAACTTGTCCAGCGCGTCAATGGTCTTGAAAGGCGCTTCCACCTGGTTCTGCAGGTAGATCAGCGCGAAGTATGTTTTATAATCTTTGTCGTTCACCAGGATGGTGCCGGTACCTTTGCTCACATAAACGCGGGCAACTGCTTCCTTACGACGGCCGATAGTATTTTTTTGTTTTTCCATTATTCAGGCGATATTAGAAAGTTAATGACTTCGGTTGCTGAGCGGCATGCGGATGCTCGGCACCGGCGTAAACGAAGAGTTTTTTGTACATGGCACGACCCAGGCGGTTCTTCGGCAGCATACCTTTCACAGCACGCTCGATCACCACTTCCGGACGACGTTTCAGCAGGTCCTTGGCGATTTCACCTTTCTGGCCACCGGGATAACCCGAGTACGTCAGGTATTCCTTGTCGTTCATTTTGTTACCTGTAAATACAACCTTCTCAGCGTTGATCACGATGATGTTATCACCGCAATCGGTGTGAGGAGTGTAGTAAGGCTTGTTCTTGCCTCTCAGGATTGCAGCGATCCTGGCGCTCATCCGGCCCACAGTCTGATTGGTAGCGTCAATTACATACCAGTCACGCTTTACGTAAGCGTCGTTAGCGGATTTTGTTTTGAAACTTAAAGTATTCATTGCTTATTGATAATAAAATTTAAAGTCTCCCCCATTACAGGGAGTGCAAAGCTAAGTCGCTTTTTGATAATAACCAGCAAATGTAAGGGCTTTTTTTGAAAGGAGTATTGCAAGTAATTGATAATCAATAAAGAATTTGTATAATTATTTTCATTGACCAAGATTTGTATTGATTTTCAATTCTTTATGGGCAGCAAAAAGGACCGGTTGCCCGGTCCTCCTGTTATGGTTATTATGTCTTCCCGATTAATCCCGGCGGGTCGCACCCAGATATATCATTACATATTGTAATAAGATCACCACAGAAGATACCGCCGCTACTACATAAGTCATAGCCGCCCACCAAAGGGCGTCCTTCGCCTGGTCGTGCTCCTTCTTATAAGTAATGCCCGCCGTATCCAGCCAAGCCAGCGCCCGCTTCGATGCGTCGAACTCCACCGGTAGCGTCACCACCGAGAACAGGGTTGTCACCGCGAACAGGCCGATACCCACCAGCAGCAGGTTCGGGAACATCTGAACGAGCAAAATACCCGCGATCAGCACGATCTGGACGAGGTAAGAACTCACCTGTACCGCCGGTACCATTTTGGACCGGAACTGGAGCCAGGGGTAAGCCGTTGCGTGCTGCACGGCGTGCCCGCATTCGTGGGCTGCCACGGCCGCGGCTGCCACGGAAGCGGAGTTGTATACGTCCGGACTGAGGTTTACGGTCTTATTGGCCGGGTTATAGTGGTCGCTGAGGAAGCCTTCGGAGGATAAAACCTTAACATCGTGGATGCCATTGTCGCGGAGCATCTTTTCCGCGATCTCCCGTCCGGTCAGCCCCGATGATGTCGGCACTTCGCTGTATTGCTTGAACTTGCTCCGCAAGCGCCAGCTGACCAAAGCACTGATCCCTACGAAAATGAGGGAAATTATCATGATTGATGGTGTCATCTGTGTCCTGGTTTGTTTTAATGCTGTTAGTGTAAATGTACTGATTTACTATCAAATCCCCGGCCAGTCGGTCCGCTGGCAGCCTGCCGGCCCAAAGGTGGATGAATTTGTCCGGATTTGCCTGTTTTCTGAAATTTAACACTGACAGTTTGGCGCAAAAACCGGTGATTTCAACATTTTCCGGAACTCATATGTAAATTAAATAATATTCATAATATATTCAAAAAATCATATGTATTTATCCGCTTTAGCGTCCCTCGCTATCAAGGTTTTACGAATGTTGCCCGAAAATGAACTGCAAGCGAAATAGGCACCAATAGGGGCTTCCAGCCCGCAGACTGCCAAAAGAATTAACACTTTAAAAGTTATCAACATCCATTAAATAAACTTTTTTATTCTCATCTCATTTAGTAATTTAGTCCTGAATTTAATGGGTTAGTAAGTAGAAAGAGTCAGCGGAATCTTCCGTTGGCTCTTTTCTCATTTTTACATCCACCCAATTTTCCCCCGTCAATTTTTTTCCCTTTATTTTGTTCCATGAGCAAAATCAAAACAGCTTTTTTTTGTCAGAACTGCGGATATGAATCAGCGAAATGGACCGGAAAATGTCCTGCATGTAATCAATGGAACACGTTCGTCGAAGAAAAGGTGCAAAAAGAATTGCCGTTGCGCCAGCAAGGTTGGAAAACGGAAGACGCGCGACTGCCAAAAACGGTACATCTCACCGATGTGGAAACGATGGAAGAAAAGCGCCTGCTCTCACCCGATAACGAACTTAACCGCGTACTCGGCGGCGGCATCGTTGCCGGATCACTCGTGCTCGTAGGCGGTGAACCCGGCATCGGGAAATCCACGCTGTTCCTGCAAGTCGCCCTACTGCTCAAAGGCGTACGAACATTGTATGTCAGCGGAGAAGAAAGCGAACAGCAGATCAAAATGCGGGCAGACAGGCTGCAGATACAAAATGAAGAATTTTACCTGCTGACGGAAACTTCCACGCAAACGATCTTCCAGGAAATCAAAAAACTTGAACCGCAACTCGTCATCATCGACTCCATTCAAACACTACAATCTCCCCTTATCGAATCCGCGCCCGGCAGCGTGTCGCAAATCCGTGAAACAGCCGCCGAAATGCAACGGTTCGCCAAGGAAACCAATACACCCGTTTTCCTCATCGGGCACATAACCAAAGACGGCTCCATCGCCGGACCGAAAATCCTCGAACATATCGTGGATACCGTGCTCCAGTTCGAAGGTGATCAGCACTATGCCTACCGCATTCTCCGCACCATCAAGAACCGGTTCGGCTCCACCGCCGAGCTCGGGATCTATGAAATGACCGGCGCGGGTCTCCGGCAGGTCAGCAATCCGTCAGAGATCCTCATCTCCCAGCGCGACGATATGCTCAGCGGCGTGGCCATCGCGGCCACTATCGAAGGGCTCCGGCCCATGCTCGTGGAAGTGCAGGCGCTGGTGACGCAATCCGTTTACGGCACCCCGCAGCGTACTGCCACCGGCTTCGACCTGCGCCGCCTCCAGCTGCTGCTCGCCGTGCTCGAAAAACGCGGCGGGTTCCACTTCGGTGTGAAAGACGTTTTCCTCAACATCGCCGGCGGCCTGCGCGTCGAAGATCCGTCTATCGACCTGGCCGTACTGTGCGCGTTGTTGTCGTCGTACGAAGACGTGGGCATCTCCCATAAAGTCTGCTTCGCCGGCGAAGTGGGCCTCAGCGGGGAAATCCGGGCGGTAAACCGGATTGAGCAGCGCATTGCGGAAGCGGAAAAACTCGGTTTCGAAAAAATATTCATCTCCCGATATAACAAGAAAGGCCTCGATTTCAGTAAAATGAACATCGAAGTGGTGCCGCTCGGGCGGGTGGACGAAGTGTACCGGTTGCTTTTCTGACCGGGGGCTTCGCTGTATTGTTAACCCAAAACTCCCTTTTTATGCTGCATGCGCTTTTGCATCTGCTGTATCCTCACGCCTGTGAGCTTTGCGGGCGGGATCTCTCAACTTCCGAACGGCTGTTGTGCGTCCGTTGTTCATTGCGTTTGCCGGCGTCGGGCTTTCATGCGATCCGGGGCAACCCGGTGGAGAAAGCGCTGACGGGGCGGTTGCCGCTCGCGTTTGCTTCCGCCGGATATGTGTTCGGCCGGCAATCCGGGCTGCAGGCGCTCATCCATTTGTTTAAATACGGTGGCCGCCGCGATGTGGCGGTGCACCTGGGCCGGCAGCTGGGTTTGCAGTTGCGGGAGCACCGGGTGGAAGCGTGGAGCGGTTTGTTGCCGGTGC
Organism: Chitinophaga pollutisoli; assembly: GCF_038396755.1. NCBI lineage: Bacteria > Pseudomonadati > Bacteroidota > Chitinophagia > Chitinophagales > Chitinophagaceae > Chitinophaga > Chitinophaga pollutisoli. The sequence continues at coordinate 3,420,996 of NZ_CP149822.1, forward strand.
CGTTGCACCCATCGCGGTTGCGCACGCGCGGGTATAACCAGGCGGAAGCGCTGGCAGAAGGAATGGCATCGGTACCAGGCATGCCGAACATGGTGAAGGGGCTCGTACGGAAAGAGGCGGCAGGAAGTTCACAAACGAAACGGTCGCGGGTGGACCGCTGGAATAATGTTGCCGCCGGCTATTCCTGGAAAGGCGCTTTGCCGGTTGCCGGGAGCCATTTGTTGCTGATAGACGATGTGCTGACGACCGGGGCCACCATCGAGGCTTGCGGTCGCGCCGTGCTGGAGGCTGCTCCTGAAACAAAGCTGAGCGTGTGTTGTCTGGCCTGGGCTGGTCGATAAACAAAGAATGTGGATGTGGAGCTCCCGGACCGTAATCCGGGAAGGGAAATTATTGCCTGGATGGCCCAGGCTAAAGCGCGGAGATAAAACCGCCGGGTTGGAGAAGCATGGTAATAGGATTTTGGTTGATGAATCAGCAGTGAATGCGGCTGGGCAGCTACAAAAAAATACAGGTGTTCGAAAACACCTGTCTTTGGTAACTATTCCACGTTATGAATACGCAATTGTTGCATTATGTCAACTACAGCTTAAGAGGATGATTTCTTCGCTTTGTGCTTTTCCTGGCGGAACTTACCCGCTTTCTGCGCAGCAGATGCGTTCGGGTTCACGTACACGATCCTGAATCCTCCGCCGGAAGCGGTGCGCTCGGCTACAACCTGTTCAAGGCCCAGCTTTGCGAGATGCCGGCTAAGCTGCCGGATATCATTATTGTCCATTTTTCAAGAATTTTCGGTTGCTGAATAAGTGAAGTGATGCAGGTTAAAGGCATCCACACATATATCCACAACCTGCTGCCGGGCGGCAGTGGTAGGAAAACGCCCTGGGGCGACTATCCGGTTCCGTTGTTCTTTCCAATAATAACATCGTCAATTCGTTTAATGGTTGGTCTCTGTTTTGATTCTGTTGTATTACCCTACAAATATAGTAGACTAAATAGACTATGCAAAATTATTTTTTTGCCGTGGGGCGTTTTTTAATGTAACTATTTGTTAAACATGACGTTATGCTGATTTAAATTTATCAAGGCGTAGAAGGAGAGGCACCTGTTTGCATACTTTCATTTATTATGTCGGAGTTTTCTATCTTTGCAAATGCCCGACGGTGGATTTGTTTATTGTTCGGCCCCGGGTTTCATCTTTTAAGTGTAACTAATAAACGTCATTGCCATGAAATCTTTGCATCAGTGCGCCGCAGAGCGCATTCTCATCATCGACGGTGCTATGGGCACCATGATCCAGCGATATAAATTAGAGGAATCCGATTACCGCGGAACGCGTTTTGCCGATCACCCATCAGACGTGAAAGGTAATAACGAACTGCTGTCCATCACCCGGCCCGATATTATCGAGGCCATCCATCGCGAGTACCTCGAAGCTGGCGCAGACATTCTCGAAACCAATACTTTTAGCGCAACGGTGATTGCGCAGGCCGATTACGACTTGCAGCATCTCGCCTCGGAGATGAACACCGCTTCGGTGAAAATCGCGCGGAAAGTGGCAGATGAGTACAATGCTGCCAATCCCGAAAGACCCCGCTTCGTGGCGGGCGCCATCGGCCCCCTCAACAAAACGCTTTCCATCTCTCCCGATGTGAACAATCCGGGCTTCCGCTCCGTCACCTTCGACGAAGTGGTAGATGCGTATTACGATCAGATCAAGGCATTGGCGGAAGCAGGCGCAGATATTCTGCTTATTGAAACGATCTTCGACACGCTGAACGCCAAAGGCGCCATTTTCGCGATCAAGAAATATTTCCGCGAATCCGGCCGCCCGCAGCTGCCCGTCATGATCTCCGGCACCATCACCGACGCATCGGGCCGTACCCTCAGCGGACAAACCCTCGAAGCTTTCTACATTTCCGTCATGCACGCGAAACCTTTCTCCATCGGCCTCAACTGCGCCCTCGGCGGCAACCAGATGCGCCCGTATGTGGAAGAACTCTCCCAGATCGCCAGCTGCTACGTTTCCTGCTACCCTAACGCCGGCCTCCCCAACACCTTCGGGGAATACGACGAAACGCCGCACGAAACGGCTTGCATCCTGGAAGACTTCGCACGCGAAGGATTTGTAAATATCGTTGGTGGATGCTGCGGCACAACGCCCGACCACATCCGTCATATTGCTCAACATGTAAAGGACATCACCCCGCGGCCCCTGCCCGTCGTTGAAACCACGCTCGCTTAAGCCCGGGAGCATATCATCATGAGTACAACACATACGATCAAGCCGTTCCTGCGGCTCAGCGGCCTCGAACCGCTCGTCGTGAGGCCCGAAACCAACTTTTTGAACGTAGGTGAAAGAACCAACGTTACCGGCTCCAAAAAATTCGCGCGGCTCATTCGCGAAGGACTATACGAAGAAGCGCTCTCCGTTGCCCGCCAACAGGTGGAAAGCGGCGCGCAAATCATAGACGTCAATATGGACGACGCCCTCCTCGACGGCGAAAAAGCCATGACCACCTTCCTCAATCTCCTTGCCTCCGAGCCCGACATCTCCCGCATCCCGGTGATGATCGACTCCAGCAAGTTCAGCGTAATTGAAGCCGGACTGAAGTGCCTCCAGGGAAAATGTATCGTCAACTCCATCTCCCTCAAAGAAGGAGAGGAAAAGTTCATCGAACAGGCGATCATCTGCCAGAGCTACGGCGCGTCCGTTGTGGTAATGGCCTTCGATGAAAACGGCCAGGCCGACACCCTCGAGAAACGCGTCACCATCTGCCAGCGCGCTTACGACATCCTGGTAGACCGCGTAGGTTTCGATCCGCAGGACATCATCTTCGACCCGAACATCTTCGCCATCGCCACCGGTATCGAAGAACACAATAACTATGCGGTAGACTTCATCGAAGCCTGCCGCCAGATCAAGCAGCGCATGCCGCTCGCCAAAATCAGCGGCGGCGTCAGCAACGTTTCCTTCTCTTTCCGCGGCAACGACGTGATGCGTGAAGCCATGCACTCCGTGTTCCTCTTCCACGCCATCCGCGCCGGCCTCGACATGGGCATCGTGAACGCAGGGATGATCCAGATCTATGATGAGATCACTCCCGAAATGCGCGAGCTTGTGGAAGACGCCATCCTCAACCGCCGGGAAGACGCCACGGAACGCCTCATCGCCTACGCCGAAACCGTGAAGGCGAAAGGGAAAGTGATCGAGAAAGATGAAACCTGGCGTAAGGGCACCGTAGAAGAAAGGCTCAGCCACGCACTCGTGAACGGTATCACCGACTACATCGAAGCAGACACCGAAGAAGCCCGCCAGAAATATCCCCGCCCCCTCGAAGTAATCGAAGGCCCGCTCATGGATGGCATGAACATCGTCGGCGACCTGTTCGGCTCAGGTAAAATGTTCCTCCCGCAGGTTGTGAAAAGCGCGCGTGTGATGAAAAAATCCGTGGCCGTGCTCACGCCTTTCATCGAAGAAGAAAAGGCAAGACTCGTCGCGGAAAATGGCGGTGAGATCAAATCCGCGGGAAAAATCCTACTCGCCACCGTGAAAGGCGACGTGCACGATATCGGGAAGAACATCGTGGGCGTAGTACTCGGTTGTAACGGATATGACATCGTAGACCTCGGTGTAATGGTGCCGGCGGAGAAAATCCTGCAGGCGGCGCGCGAAGAAAAAGTAGACATTATCGGCCTCAGCGGGCTCATCACCCCGAGCCTCGACGAAATGGTCCACATCGCCCGCGAACTGAAACGCCAGAACTTCGATATTCCGCTGATGATCGGCGGCGCCACCACTTCCCGCACGCACACCGCCGTGAAGATCGCACCTGAATACGACAACGGCGTGGTTCACGTGCTCGACGCATCGCGCAGCGTTACCGTTACCGGGAACCTGCTCAACAAATCGCTGCACAAAAACTTCCTGGCCGGCGTAAAAGAAGAATACCACAAGCTCAACGAGCAATTCAAGAATAAAAAACCGGTTAAGCAATACCTCAAACTGGAAGACGCGCGGAAAAACAAGGTACCCATCGACTGGAATACCTTCAACCCCGTAAAGCCCCTCCAGCCCGGGATCCATGAATTCCAATCGTACGACCTCGCCGAAATCGCGAAATACATCGACTGGCAATTCTTCTTCATCGCCTGGGAATTGCACGGGAAATTCCCCGCCATCCTTTCTGATGAAGTAGTAGGCAAGGAAGCCACGCATCTTTACAACGATGCGCAGGCCATGCTGAAAAAAATCATCGACGAAAAGTGGTTGACCGCCCGCGCCGTGATCGGCTTCTTCCCCGCCAACTCCAACGGTGCGGATACCGTAAACGTTACCGCGCCGGATGGCGCACAGGTGCCGCTGGAGTTCCTTCGCCAACAGATCAAGAAAGCCCCCGGCCAACCGAATATGTGCCTGTCCGATTTCATCGCGCCGGCAGACAGCGGTAAGCAGGACTGGATCGGCGGTTTCGCCGTAACAGCCGGAGAAGGCATCGAAAAGTGGCTGGATAAATTCAAGAAGGAACACGACGATTATTCCAGCATCATGCTCAAAGCGCTGGCCGACCGCCTCGCGGAAGCGTTCACCGAATTGCTACACGAAAGAGTGCGGAAAGAATTCTGGGGCTACGCGGCAAACGAGCACCTGACCAACGACCAGTTGATCGCCGAAGAATTCCTTGGTATCCGCCCGGCGCCGGGTTACCCTGCATGTCCGGAACACACCGAAAAATACAAGCTGTTCGATCTGCTGAGCGCCACCGCGTCCACCGGCATCACCCTCACCGAATCGCTGGCGATGTACCCGGCGGCGAGCGTGAGCGGATGGTATATGGCCAACCCGGAAGGCAAGTATTTCGGCCTGGGTAAAATCGATCACGATCAATTACAGGATTATGCCACCCGCAAGGGCTGGGACCTCGAAACAGCCGAAAAATGGCTGCGCCCGAGCCTCGATTAGGCGTAACCGTAAACCATATGCAGCAGCGCAATTCTCCGGAGTTGCGCTTTTTTTAATGCTTCATGTCGATGTCCTGCGCTTCGCGGAGGTCGGAGGCGTTGATCGTGGTCAACATGCGATCGCCGCGGAAGAAGCGGATATTTTTCACCGAATCTGTTTTCGGAATGGCGCCGAGCCAGGCCATAGCCTTGGTGTAAGTGGTTTTAGGCGTATCGACTTTGATGGCGAAATGCAGTTCCATATTGCCGTCCAGCACATAAGAGCGCGACAGTTCGATGGTTTGCGTGAGATCGCTGGGCCGGAGCACCACGGCTGCGAGGAGATTATGGCTGAAATCGATGGTGTCGATCGTATTGTTCATCGTTTTGGCCATGCCGAAGGTTTTCCGCATTTCTTCCGGGTTGTTGATGATCCAGCAGGCCACGCTGTCGGTGAGTTTAACGGAGTTGTTGACGAAATAACCGCTGAGGGGGCGGATCACCACGTCTTTTTGCATGACTATTTCTGCCGGAGGCGCGCCGGTCGTGTCTTTGGAATCGGAGTGTTCATCGGAACGCGAGGTGTTGGGGCCGCAGGCGGCGAGGAACAACAGTAAGCCCGCTATGGGTAAGTGTTTCATGGGACGATGGTTTTGATGTTCTGATAAAAGGGTACTACAAACACAATACCGGGAAACCGATTTCTATAACACTTCTATGACAGGAGCGGTGGAAAATAGGGGAACCACGCAGGAAATTGCGTAGAATTACGCTTGTCTCTACCCTCTTGAGGGTATTACCTTTGTGCTATGCAATTAGATCGCATTTAGCCCCAAAAAAGCAGTTCAGAAAGTTAAGGTACACCTGTTAAGTTAACCCCAGTTACAGTTTTAGGGCCGCCGGTAAGGGCGGCCCTTTTTATTTGCAAAGTTGTTTGTGCGGATTATTTTGCATCTACCCACATGCCGTTGTCACGGATGAGGTTGATGAGTTCGGTAACGGCTACTTCGCTGCTGAGGCCACGTTTTACGACTTCTTTTCCCCGGTACAGCGTAATTTTTCCTACGCCGCTGCCTACATATCCGAAATCGGCGTCGGCCATTTCCCCCGGACCGTTTACGATGCACCCCATAATGGCGATTTTCACGCCTTTGAGGTGGTTGGTGACTGCGCGGATGCGGGCGGTGGTTTCCTGGAGGTCGAACAAGGTGCGGCCGCAGGAGGGGCAGGAGATATATTCAGTTTTGGAGATGCGGGAACGGGTGGCCTGGAGGATGCCGAATGCCACGTTATTGATGGTTGCGGGAGATGATGATTCCCCGGCGGCGGTGAGCCACAGGCCGTCGCCGAAGCCGTCGAGCAGGAGGGCGCCGGTTTCGGTGGCGAAATGGATCAGGTCCTGGTCGGCATTTTGTTCGGCGCTGTTACATTGGAGGATCACGGGACGGGGGAGTTTTTGCTCCATCATCGCGATGAGCATCCGGCGCACCGATGCCATGGCGTGTGCGTTGCCGCTGGCGATCACGGGGATAACGTTTCCTTTCAATCCGGCCAGTTTTTCCAGCAAACCGCTGTCCAACGCCTCAGCATTCAGCTGCACGAAATTTACCACGTCACTAGCGTTTGAAAACTGCCGGAAATCGCTGAAATACGGATGGTATTTGGATTTGTCGTTGGTCTGTTGCCAGGTTTCCGCATCTACGATCACTTGCAAAGTGCCAGGCAGCGCGAACTCCAGGATTTGCTTCCCGGTGTAAATGTAGTCGGCCGCCGCGTCGCTGATGTTCCACTTGTCTGTAGCTTCGTCGTAATGATAACCGATGCCCTGCAGGTCGGCCGGAGAAATCGCGGGGAGATGACGGAAGTCCGCCACCACCACGGGCACCTGTTTGCCGCCGATATTGCCAACGGCGTCGGTGGCGCGTTTGGTGAACTGGAACGGTGAATACGGCAATTTCTGTGGATCGGCCACCGGCGCGATGGGCGCGTGGCCCGCGCGTTGGGTATAGCGGCGCACGAGGTCGCGGCAAACGGGCAGCTCAAACTCGGGATCTTCGGTAAGCGAAACACGGATAGTGTCGCCGATGCCGTCTTCCAGCAAAGTACCGATGCCTGCGGCTGATTTGATGCGGCCGTCTTCCCCGTCGCCGGCTTCGGTAACGCCGAGATGGAGCGGATAGCAATGGCCCAGTTCCTGCTGCATAGTGCTCACGAGCAGGCGGTAAGCCTGCACCATCACCTGCGGGTTGCTGGCTTTCATGCTGAGCACGATATTGCGGTATTGGAGGTCTTCCGCGATGCGGAGGAATTCCATGGCGCTTTCCACCATTCCCATCGGGGTGTCGCCGTAGCGGCTCATGATGCGGTCGCTGAGGGAACCATGGTTGGTGCCGATGCGCATGGCGGTGCCGTGGTCTTTACAAATTTTCACCAGCGGCGTGAAACGTTCGCGGATGCGGTCGATTTCTTCCAGGTATTCCGCATCGGTATATTCGAGCAATTCGAATTTCTTCTTGTCGATGTAGTTGCCGGGGTTGATGCGGACTTTCTCCACGATGCGCGCCGCCACTTCGGCGGCGTTGGGCGTAAAGTGAATGTCGGCCACCAGCGGCGTGGTGTAGCCGCGTTTGCGCAACTCATTCTTGATAGGAAGGAGGTTCTGCGCTTCCTTAATGCTCGGAGCCGTAATCCGCACGAGTTCCGCGCCTGCCTCGATGCACCGGATCGATTGCTCCACGGTGCCCATTGTATCCATGGTATCCGTGGTCGTCATCGTTTGTATCCGGATCGGGTGGTGGTTTCCGATGATGAGGTCGCCCACTTTCACTTCTAAAGTGGCCAGTCGTTCGTATGTCGTCAGTGATGGGCAATATAATTGCATGAATGCTGTTCTGTTCTTTTAATTCGTTGATATTGAATTGATTATTCAATTTGTATTGTTGCAAAAAGCATTGAATAAGACGCCGTCTTATCCTATTCTTCTTTCAAAATTAGCAAATTATTCACCGTTCGGTGCGTCTACATATTTTGTTATTTTATATGAGCGGTAAACTTCCCGCCCGATAATTTGACTAGTTTTAGCAAATCATGCAGAGCGCCATGTTTGTAACCGACAAGGCACGTACCACCATATAACCTGACAATCAATAATCTGTCAATCGATTTGAACAAGATAGTGGATACCATACCCTACCAGCAGATACCGCTAAACGGACAGTTCAGCGTATTCGAAATGGAGAATTTCCAGACCGAATATGCGGGCATTCCGCACCGGCATCACGTGTTCCAGATTCTCTGGTTCACCAAAGCCGCCGGTGATCATGTGGTGGATTTCGTGAAGTATGAACTGGGCGACAACACCCTCTTTCTTCTCCGTCCCGGACAGGTTCACCAGTTGCCGAAATCCGGCTTTTTCGGATTTAGCATCACGTTTACCGAACAGTTTTATTGGGAAAATAAACACGAACGTCAAACCTTATACGATTTCACCACGCTTTTCGATGATTCGCAGGAATATGCGCCGATCCGGATCGGAAACGAAGCGGCGGAATCCATGCAAAAGATCATTTCCCTCATGCAGGCCGAGCTTTGGCGCGAGGGGAGCAACAGTAGTGTCATCAAGCATTACCTGAATGCGTTTTTGTTGCTGTCTGAACGGGAGAAAAAGCAAAACCCCGTGAACGGTCCGGACGCGCACAACCACGACGCCCGGATCATCCAGCTGCGGCGGCTGGTAGAGAAGAACTTCCGCCAGGAGCATCAGGCAGGATTCTATGCCGCACACTTCTCATTGACGGCCAAGCGGTTAAATGAAATCGCGAAGGAGGCCATCAACAAAACGGTGACCGACATGGTGCACGACCGCCTTATTCTCGAAGCCAAGCGGCAACTGGCTTTCAGCAACCGGAATGTGAAGGAAATCTGTTATGAGCTGGGGTTCGAGGACCCGGCGTATTTCAGCCGTTTCTTCCGGCATCATACCGGTATTTCACCCCACGAATTCCGCGAAACGGTGTTCAAATAGTACAATGAAATTGTCTTTTTGTCCAAACTCCGGGGAGAATTACAGCGTTACTTTTACACTTGTATAAACGGAAACCATGCTTAATAACGCGTTTCAGGCGCGTTTTTTTACATTTGGAAAGGAAAGTAAGCGAAAAAGCCGTCCCACGACCGGGGCGGTTTTTTATTTCCCGATAGAGAACCCCCGGCCCAACACTTCATGCACTTCATGGATGACCGTAAACGCTTCGGCATCCACTTCCGCGACGACTCTTTTCAGTTCCATCAGTTCCTGTTTGTTGATGATCACGTAAAGCACTTCTTTGGGATCTTTCGTATAAGCGCCGTGGCCATGCAGCACGGTGGCGCCGCGGTTCATGTTGCGGGTGATTTTTTCAGCGATGATGGCGGAGAAAGGGGAGATGATGGTAACGGCGCGTTTGGTGTTGAAGCCTTCCACGATGTAATCCACCATTCTCGCGCCGATGTAAACGGCGATGAAGGTGTACATGGTGCGCTCGATCCCGATCATGAAAATCCCCCCGGAGATAACCACCACGTCAAACACGAGGATCGCGTTGCCGAGGCTCCAGCCGAAGTATTTGTTCAATACCCGCGCCACGATGGACGCGCCGCCGGTGGTGCCGCCGGACAGGAAAACGAGCCCCAGGCCGATGCCTACAAGCAAACCCGCAAAGATGGCCGCCAGCAACGGATCATGGGTGGGCGGCTCCCGGTCGGCTTCCGTGAGATACAGGAAAAAGGAACAAAAGATGATGGAAATAATGGTGTAGATGACAGTTCGCCGGTTCAGGAGGCGCCATCCCGCGATCATGAGCACGGCGTTTATCGCGAGGTTCACGGCGCCCGCAGACCATCCGAAAAGGTAATGCGTCAATATGGAAATACCGATCACCCCGCCTTCGGAGAGCTGGCTGGGGATGGCAAGAAAGTTAATGCCGATGGCGAAAATGAAAGACCCGAGAATAATCAGGAAAATGTTCCTGGCGTGCAGTTTCATGCCGCAAAGGTACGGGAAGGCTGGAAATTACCAGTCCTTTTCCACACTCACGGGCGTGCCCTTGGTCTTCTTCATCTTATCTTCCTGCAGCTTTTTCTCCTGCTGTGCCAGGGCCTGGAGCAGGCGTTTGGCTTCTTCCTGGGTGAGCTTGCTGGGCTTGGGCTTAGGCTGCTGGTTTTGATCTTTCTGGTCTTTTTGATCCTGCTGGTCCTTTTGATCCTGCTGGTCTTTCTGATCTTTCTGGTCCTGCTTGTCTTTGTTCTGCTGGTCCTGTTTATCTTTCTGTTTGTCTTTGTCTTTTTGTTCTTTGTTATCCTTTCCGTCGCTGTTTTGCTGTTGTTGTTTCTTCAGCATTTCCTGCGCGTAGGCGAGGTTGTAGCGCGCCTGTTCGTCGGCTGGATTGGCTTTCAGGGCTTTTTTGTACGCGGCGATGCTTTCTTCCCATTTTTTATCTTCCATGAAAGTATTGCCGATGTTATAATTGGCGTCGGCTGCATTTTCTTTCCTGGAGGGTGTTTTGAGGGCGTTGGCGTATTGCTGGCGCGCGGCTTCGTAGCGTTTTTGTTCGTAGAGGGAATTGCCGAGGTTGAAGTTGCCTTCCATGGAGCGGGCGTTGCGTTCCAGGGCTTTTTTGTAGCTGGCTTCCGCGTCGGCGTATTGTTGCTTTTTATATTGGGCGTTGCCTTCGCGGAGATATTTGGACGTGCCTTGCTGGGCGGCCGCCGGCAGTGTCAGCGCCACGAGCGAAGCGAGGATCGTTACGGCAGGAAGGAAGATGTTTTTCATGCGGCCTCCGCTTTTTGAATCCCGGGCAAAATGTTGGTTTTCTTGCGGGAAGTTCCTTCAGGGATGAAGAATTCCAGCACGATGAGCACCAGGCAGATGCCAAGGAAGTATTGAAAATAACTGTTGTAATCGGTGAAAACGTTTTCTCCAAACTCTTTCTGTTCCATTTTATCAATGCGGTCGGCCAGGGCTTCCACCACCTCGTCGGTATTATTGAGCAGCTGGAGGTACATGCCCTTGCCGGTGGAGGCGAGCTTCTTCAGCCCGTCTTCATTGAGTTTGGATATAACGGTTTTACCTTCGTTGTCTTTTTTAACGCCGCCGGATTCCAGGTCGGGGAGCGGTGAGCCGGTGGGGGATCCGATCCCTACGGTATAGATGACCACACCATTTTCCAGGGCTTTTTTGGCTTCGGTAACTGCGCCTTCCTGGTGATCTTCCCCGTCAGAAATGATGATGAGCGCCTTATGCTTGCGTTCCTTTTTGTTGAACGCCTCATCGCTCACGCGAATGGCTTCGCCGATTTCGGTGCCCTGGCGCGGGATGAGGTCGGGCGTGATGCTGCCCAGGTACATGCGCGCGGCGGAATAGTCGACGGTCAGCGGCATCTGGAGATACGCGTTCCCAGCAAAAACAACCATGCCGATACGGTCATTGTCCATTTTCTCCATGAGCTTGGTCACTAGCTGCTTGGCGCGCGTAAGCCGGTCTGGCTTGGCGTCGTTGGCGAGCATGCTCTTGCTCACGTCCAGCGCGATGATCACGTCCACGCCTTTGCGGGTGATCTTTTCGACGCGGCTGCCTTTCTGGAGATTTGCCAGACCGATCACGCCGAAGAAGAACGCGAGGAAAATAAGGATGAACTTAACGGTGAAAAGCCTGCGGGAATAGCCGCTGAAAAGCTTTTCCACCATCCCGGGGTCGCCGATACGGCGGATAGACCTCCGCTTCCACACCGTTACCCAGGTGAAAGCGAGCGCCAGCACAATGAGCAACGTGAAGGCCCACAAGTATTCAGTATGTTGGAATCTAAGCATGTTGTAAAACGCCACTTCCCGGGCAAAGGCCGGGAAGTGATTCAAAAATAAATTTTTTATAACGTATTACAAGGGCAGGGGGAAAGGTTTTATCAGTTTTTTAACAGCCTATTTCTCCCCTTTGTAAAAACCTTCGCTGCCCAGGATCGCGCGTGTCACCTCCATCCCGAGGGCGTTCATGTCGGCAGAAGGGTTTTCCGTCTCGAAATTGAGGACGAAGAAAGAAGGATGGCGGTTTTCCTCGATCCAGCCGGTTACCCAGCCGATCCGCTTGCTGCCCATGTTGCCGTAGCCCGACTTCCACGCGAAAATGAATTTATCCGTCTTTTCCATGACCATGAGCCCCGCGGTCAGTTCCTGGGCGCGGCGTTGGTAGGGAAGTTGGTTGAAATAGAGTTGTTTGGTAAAGCCGAGCACTTCATCGGCGCTGATTTGTAGGGAGTTATCGAGCCAGAAGGTGTCTATCCGGCTGATTTTTTTATTCCCGAAGCCTACGGTATCCAGCCAGTGCTGGAGTGTATCTTTCCCGATGGCCCGGGCCACTTCCTGGAAGGCGATCGCCGATCCGTTGCGGAATGCCTGGTGGAAAGGACCGGCGGCGGTGACCATATTGGTATCGCTGATGGCGCCTGTTTGCAGGCCGGTAATAGACAGGAAAATCTCGAAAACGCCCGCCGGCACGAATCGCTCTTTGGCGCGCTCGATATTATATACGCGGAAGGTGCCCTGTCCATTGTCGAACAGCATAAAGCTCCCTTCCAGCTTATGTTTCGCGAAGTGTTGCTGCCACTCTTTCGCATCTTTCACGTTGTTGGGAGTGCAGGCGCCGAGCCCCAGGGCCACGGCGATCAGTAACAGGCCGAATCGTTTCATCAGGCGGTAAATTTTTTTAATCAGTGAATGCAAAAGTAAGGCTTCAAAAGTAAAAGCCGGGATGATGCAAATCAGGTTTTCGGGAGAAGGGGCATGAAAAAGGCGGCCAGAGCCGCCTTAGAGGGTGATATGTATTTCTATGGTTATACCTTTTCGACTGATTTCAACACACCCAGCTCTTTGCCGATCTTGGTGAAAGCGGCGATCGCCTTGTCGAGGTGCGCCTGCGTATGTGCTGCGCTCAGCTGCACGCGGATGCGCGCCTGGCCTTTGGGCACAACGGGATAAAAGAAACCGATCACATAGATGCCTTCCTTCAGCAGCCTGTCGGCGAATTCCTGGCTCAGCTTTGCGTCGTACAGCATCACGGGAACAATGGGGTGGTCGCCCGGCTTGATGTCGAACCCGGCGGCGGTCATCTTCTCACGGAAGTACTTGGTATTGAATTCCAGCTGGTCGCGCAGCTCGGTGGTTTCGCTTAACATGTCGAGCACGGCGATGGACGCGCCTACGATGCTGGGGGCCACGGAGTTGGAGAACAGGTACGGACGGCTGCGCTGGCGCAGGATGTCGATCACGGCTTTCGGGCCACTGGTGAAACCGCCGGAAGCGCCGCCGAGGGCCTTGCCGAGGGTACCGGTGATGATATCGACGCGGCCCATCACCCCGCGGTATTCGTGGGTGCCGCGGCCGGTTTTGCCAAGGAAGCCGCTGGAGTGGGATTCGTCGCTCATAACGATGGCGTCGTATTTGTCGGCCAGGTCGCAGATTTTATCGAGTTGCGCGATGGTGCCGTCCATGGAGAAGGAGCCGTCGGTCACGATAATGCGGCTGCGGGCGCCCTGGGCTTCCTGGAGTTTGGCTTCCAGGTCGGCCATGTTGTTATGTTCGTAACGGAAGCGCTGTGCTTTGCAGAGGCGCACGCCGTCGATGATGGAAGCGTGGTTGAGGGCGTCGGAGATAATGGCGTCCTGCTCGCCGAAGAGGGGTTCGAAAACGCCGCCGTTGGCGTCGAAAGCCGCTACGTAAAGGATGGTGTCTTCCATGCCGAGGAATTTGGAGATTTTCTCTTCCAGTTCACGGTGGATGTCCTGGGTGCCGCAGATGAACCGAACGCTGCTCATGCCGTAGCCGTGGGTGTCGATGGCTTCCCGGGCGGCGGCGATCACTTTGGGGTGAGACGAAAGTCCGAGGTAGTTGTTCGCGCAGAGATTGATGACGGTGTTGCCACCCACGGTGATCTCGGCGCCCTGCTCGGAGGTGATGATCCTTTCCCGCTTGTACAAGCCGGCGTTTTCGATCTCATCCAGTTCGAGTTGTAAACGTTTTACGAAGTTCTGATTCATGTTGCACCTTTTTAATAGCTCTTATCTAACCAACAAAGTTAGGGCAATAAATGTATTGAGGATAGGGCAGGTGGAAAGGGGGAACCGGGCGAAAGCTAAAAAGTTTGACGGAGGTGTAACATTTAAATCACGGTTTGCGTCATATAATTATCACAGACGGTTGGATTATGACGAGACGAACTGTTTGCGGGTGCTAACGACGGGATTTTTGACGTTTTTTTACCTTATGGTGCAATTTGTGCCAGGTAGAGGCGGTCGATCGGGTCTGGAGGCATGTGCATACCTGAGAATTGTCATAGCGCTGAGGCCTGCCGGGGGCTAAAAACCCGGTAAGAGGCACTATTCAACAATTTGTCGGAACTTCGCACGCTAAAGAACCTATCGCCGGATGACGGAAAAGGAGTACAACAAATGCGTCGACCTGTACAGCGATAATCTCTTCCGGTTCATCGTGAAGAACCTGGGCCATTCGGAAGATGCCCGGGATGTTGTCCAGAACGCATTCGAAATATTATGGAAACACGTTAGTGATGTGCCTTTTGATAAGGCCAAGAGCTACCTGTTCACGGTGGCCTACCATAATATGATTGATCATGTGCGTAAGGTGAAACGGGTGACATTGGTGGAAGAGTTCCGGGAGGAAACGAAAATTTCAGAACAGAAGATACATAACGCACGGAGTATCATAGAGAAAGCCCTCGACCGGCTGAGCGACGTCCAGCGATCGCTCATCGTGCTGAAGGATTACGAAGGATACAGTTACGAAGAAATAGGTGAGATCATGAAGCTGAACGCCTCGCAGGTGAAAGTTTACCTCCACCGGGCCAGGGCGCACCTCAAGGAATATCTCGTGAAAATGGAAAATGTGATTTAGTTAAGGTATTCAAAATCGGAAATTTATGTCAGTAGACATTCACATATCAAACTACGAGGAGTATCTCTACAATTATGTAGACGGAGAACTCAGCCCCGAAGAAGCCACCGCACTGGAGGCTTTCGTGGCCGCACACCCCCAGGTGCGAGCGGAGCTCGACCAATTGCTGGCGGTCAAACTGACCCCCGATACCCCCGCATTTGATAATAAGGCTTCCCTATACCGGCAGGCCGCCGCTCCCGAAAGGAATTACGAAACCGTACTCCTCGAGTACCTCGACGGAGAACTGGCCCCCGCGGAGGCCCGCGCCCTCGAAGCCTTCATGGACGAACATCCCGCCCTGCGCTCCGAACTGGCGGTCTGGGAAAAGGCACGCCTGCAGCCCGACCTGTCGGTAACCTTCGGCGATAAATCCCCCCTTTACCGCCATGCTGAAAAGCAACGCGTGGTACGGATGGACCGCCGCCTCTGGTGGGCCGCCGCCGCCATGCTCGCCGGTTCTCTTTTCCTGCTGCGTAATTCCTTCCGGACCGATGATACCGCGGCGATTCCCCCGCCCGTAGCAGTGGTAAGCCAGCCCGCTTCGCCCGCCGTTATCCCGCCGGCCGAAACCCGGCTGCCCGCCGCTACAACCGAAACGGAAAATACCGCCGTGCTGGCAGACGCCACGCCGCAACCGCAACCGCGCGCTGCCGTTAAACAGGCGCCGCCCCCCGTCGCACAGGCCCCCGCGAATGCCGCCGCCCCGGACGCCCTGCGAGACGAAACTCCGGCCACCTCCGGAGCCCTCCTGGCGCTGAATACCCTCGACCGGCCGTCGCCCGGCGAGGAAGCGCCTGCTGTCGCCGCCGGCATCTCCGGAACGCCCGCCGGCATCCGCCAGCAACCCGCCCCCGCCGTGAAAACGTCTATCGACGTGCAACATACCGCATCACTCGCTACCGCCGCTCCCGAGCCGCCAGGCGAACTGATCATGTCGGTAACGGGCAATGGAATTGAAAGCAAGGTGCTCGATAAAGTGACGAACGTTGCGCGCATCTTTGCCAAAAAAAGAAATAAATAATCATCCAACTAACCGGTAAAACGGGATAGAAATATGAAATGTAAAATTTTACTCAGTTGCTTACTGGTATTCGTTTCCGCCGCCGTCTTCGCACAGAAGCCGGCAGCGATCGACACCATTCAGATCAAGGGACTGGTGATCATCAAAGGCAGGAACGCCGACGGGAAAAATGTGTTCAGAGCCTACCAGGACACTGCCTACGCCCGCCAGAAACTCAAGAAGAACCTCCATACCCGCTGGTTCGTATTCGACCTGGGATTCAACAACTACCGCGATAAAAGCGATTACGGCGGCGCAATGATCATGTCGCTGCACCCGGCCAATACCTCAGGATGGTATATGGACAATAAACAGGCGAGTATAACTTTCGGAAAAAGCTACGACTACTCCGGCGCTGCACTTAACAGCTTCGCTCCCCGCATGGCCAGTGAACCGCTGTCGCCCTCCGAATTCAAGCTGATCCCCGGGAAGTCGGTAAACTTCAATCTCTGGATCATCATGCAGCGCCTCAATCTTTATAAACATAAACTCAACCTCGTTTACGCTGCCGGCCTGGAAATGAATAATTACCGGTTTGCCCGCAACATCAGCTACATACCGGGTTATCCTACCACCATCATCCGGGATTCGGTGAACTTTTCCAAGAATAAGTTGTTTGTACAATATCTGTCCGTCCCATTGATGCTGAATTATACAGCCAATCCTGCCCGGCCCAACCGCTCATTTAAATTCAGCGCGGGCGTAATGGGCGGATATCTGTTGAAAGCACGCACCAAGCAAGTGAGCGAAGAGAGAGGCAAGGTACGGTTGACCGACGAGTTTAGCCTGAACAAATGGCGGTTCGGGCTGACCGGAGAAATTGGTTACGGTCCCATCAAATTATACAGCAATTTCGCCCTGACCCCACTTCACGATTACGGGCTGGAGCAGTATCCATTTTCCGTTGGTTTTAGGTTTAACGGATTCTAATTTGTACTTTAGATCCGATTTTCTAGATCACGGAAACTTGGCTTCGTCTGGTAGATGGCAAAGCGACCCGGCGAATGATATATCCTATAAACCGAGTAAAACTCCCAAAAAGTAGAGAAGTATGCGTTCTATCCTGATGTTTCTTGCAGTGGTTGGTGGCATTGTGACCATGCATGCGAGTAATCTGAAATTACCTGACACACCTGAACCGGCGCTTCAGGGCGAAAAATCCCCCGTAGCCATACCCGGAAGTGCGAAAGCGCTGCCGGCCCCCGACGCTTCGGAAGCAGTGGTATATATGCCCGATAGCGTATTCCACGTGTACCGGGACCACAATCTTTTCGTCACAGATCACTATCATGTGCTGTATGTGAAAACCGACACGGTGTTCCTCACTACGCAAAGTCCTGAAAACCACCGAAAGGTGATGGCAACCAACGTTTTATTCCAGTAATCGTTCCCGGCTGAATTCTTAAGCGCCCGCCGCCCCGGCAGGGTTAACCTGCAGGCAATCTCGATGGAATTCCTGGACGGGTTATCGATTTTGATTATAAATCACTTGCAAGAGCGCCGGCCGCGCTCTTTTTTGTTTGCACAATATTCGGTTTATACCCGCGTTAATCTTCTTACATAAACTGAATAACCGACTGTATATCCATGTGGCGCATTTGCTGTCTGATCGTCCTTTTGCCGCTTTTTGCGTTTGAGCACAATAATTCCGACCTCTACAGCGTTCGGCTGAATCCTTCCCGCATCGATGCGGACAAAGTTTTCCTGCTGATCGACAAGAGCGACTACCGGATGTATGTGTATGAGGATGTTACGTTAATTAAAATTTACAAAGTCGTTTTCGGCAGCAACGACCAGTCCGACAAGCGGGTGGAAGGCGACAAGCGCACACCCAACGGTACTTTCCGCATTTCGCAGAAGCGTATGGATAACCGTTGGAGCCGTTTTATGCTGCTCGATTATCCCAACCACGAATCCGTGGAAAAGCACGAGCGCCGTGTGGCGCGTGGGGAAGTGAATTCGGGGGCGAGCCTTGGCGGGGGCATTGGTATCCACGGCGTGGAATATAACGCAGGCATCAGGGATTTTTATGTGGACCGCCGCATTAACTGGACGCTAGGTTGCGTCAGCCTCAAGAATGGCGATGTGAATGAGATTTATAATGTGGTGAAAGTAGGAACGCCGGTTGTGATCCGGCAATAATCAAGTCTCCAAATGTGACCATATAAAAAAGAAGAGGGATACCACGGTATCCCTCTTTGCATTCGTATGTGTTAAGAATTAAATTCTGTTTCGCTTGATTTCCTCCACCACGGCAGGATCCAGCAGGGTGGTGGTATCGCCGAGGTTGTCGAGCTCGCCTTCCGCGATTTTGCGGAGGATGCGGCGCATGATTTTGCCGGACCGGGTTTTCGGCAGGCCGGAAACGAACTGGATTTTATCGGGTTTGGCGATGGGGCCGATGATGCGGGCCACGGTTTGCATGATATCTTTTTTCGTAAGCTCGGGATCTTTGACATGGAGCTCGGAGATCACGAAAGCATAGATGCCCTGACCTTTGATATCGTGCGGGTACCCTACCACGGCGCTTTCCACAACACCTGCGTGCATATTGATCGCGTTTTCCACTTCGGCAGTGCCGATGCGGTGGCCGCTTACGTTGAGCACATCGTCGACCCGACCGGTGATGCGGTAATATCCGTCTTCGTCGCGGAGGCAGCCGTCGCCGGTGAAGTAGAGGTTTTCGTAAGTGGAGAAATAAGTGGTGCGGCAGCGTTCATGGTCGCCGTAAGTAGTGCGGATCATGCCGGGCCAGGGGAATTTGATGCAGAGGTTGCCGTTCACGCCATTACCGGTGATTTCCTGGCCGTTTTCGTCCACTAGCACGGGTTGGATGCCGGGCAGCGGAAGCGTGGCATAGCCGGGTTTTTCGGGGGTGATGCCTGCGATGGGTGCAATCATCACACCACCGGTTTCGGTTTGCCACCAGGTATCGGTGATGGGGCATCTGCCTTTGCCGATCTGGTCTTTATACCAATGCCATGCTTCTTCGTTGATGGGCTCGCCTACGGTTCCGAGGGTGGTGAGGGAGCTGAGGTCTTTGTGGTTGACAGGTCCCAGGCCAAAGCCCATGAGGCTGCGGATGGCAGTGGGAGCGGTGTAGAGGATGTTCACGCGGAATTTGTCCACGATATCCCAGAAGCGCCCGGCGTCGGGATATGTGGGAACGCCTTCGAACATGAGTGTAGTGGCACCTGCGCTGAGGGGGCCGTACACGATGTAGGAGTGCCCGGTGATCCAGCCGATGTCGGCCGTGCAGAAGTATACCTGGCCGGGTTTGTACTGGAAAGTATTGATGAATGTGTAGTTCGCATAAACCATGTAGCCGGCGCAGGTGTGCACCACGCCTTTGGGCTTGCCGGTGGAGCCGGAGGTGTAGAGAATGAAGAGCATGTCTTCCGCATCCATTTCTTCAGCAGGAACGGGCGGGTTGCCTTGCGTTTCCACGGCTTTGATTTCATCTTCCCACCAAACGTCGCGGCCTTTGAGCATGCTCACGGGCGTGCGGGTGCGGGTGCAGACGATCACTTTTTTCACGGAAGGGCATGCCATCAGGGCATCGTCGATCACGGATTTGAGCGGGATGTCTTTCGCGCCGCGGAAAGCCCCGTCGCAAGTGATCACCAGGCTCGCCTGCGCGTCCTGGATACGGTCGGCGATCGACTGGGCGCTGAAGCCTCCGAACACCACCGAGTGGATGGCGCCGATGCGCGCGCAGGCCAGCACGGCGATGGCCAGTTCGGGAATCATCCCCATATAAATACAAATGCGGTCGCCTTTCTTCACGCCGTTATTCTTCAGCACATTGGCGAACTGGCAAACCTTATTGTACAATTCACGGTAAGTAAGTACGCGGTGGCGCTCTTCCGGATCGTTGGGCTCCCAGATGATGGCGGGCTGATTACCCAAAGTGCCGAGGTGGCGGTCCAGGCAGTTCTCCGTAATATTCATCTTCGCCCCGGTAAACCATTTTACTTCCGGTTGCTTGAAATCCCATTCCAGCACTTTATCCCACTTGCGGCGCCAATAAAAATGATCCGCCACATTGGCCCAGAATCCTTCAGGATCGGTTACACTGTGCTGCCAGGCCTGCTTATAATCGTCAAAACTCTTGAGTTGGTACGGGTACGACATGATACCAGATAGATTAAAATGTTTATAACAGTTTTTTTAACGGGCCTTAAATTTAATCAATTAAGTTTGAACAATATCAAATAATGGCTAAATATCATTGGAATTGATTCAATAACGACAAACGCCCGGCGCAACCACCGGGCGTTTGAAATATCATGGAACCCTTGCTACTGAAGGGTTTTGACACGCTCCTTTACGTAAGTGTGGATTTCAGTTTCGTTTTTCGTTTCCGGCTTCGCGCTTTTCAGGTAAAGCTGGTAGTGCTTTCGGGCCTTTTGCGGATCCTGCATATGCTGGTCGTAAATCACCGCGATCCCATATTGCCGCATCGGCTGTTTGAACAAATAATGCGCCGTGTCGTAGTGGCTGATCGCCGCACGGTAATTTTTCATCTTCTCGAAATTTCCCGCCATCGCCGCGTAATAGTTATCCAGCGATTTGGATTTCGCCATATCAATGCACTCCTGCAAAAGCGCGTTGCTCTTTTCGTATTGTTTCATCTCTCCATACGACAACGCCGCATAATACTTTACGAATTCCGGCGCTTCCCCCAACAGCTCCACCATAAAATCATGCACCCGCACGCAGCTGTCGTATAGCTTCATCCGGTAATAAGTGCCGGCGAGGTAACTGTACGCTACCGGCGCAAATGCCCGCTGTTCCATGATCTGGCGGCCATATACCAGCGCCTCCGGGAACCGGTTGAGGAGGTACGAGGATTTCACCAGCTTCGTATTGACAATAATATTCGAGCTGTCGGTCTGATGGTATTTTTTCAACAGGCTGTCGGCCCGGAGGTAAGCTTCTTTATCCATGCAATCGTCCGCGAGAAAAATCACCACGGCCGGATCGTTGGGCTGAATGGCGTAAGCCTTCTCCATATAAACCGAGGCAGAGTCTTGCATGCCCGTCACATTTGAACAGGCGCGGGCCAGCTGCTTCCAGCAGGCGGCATTGTCCGGCCGCAATTCCACGAGGCGCTGAAAATGGACGATCGCAGTGGCATATTGCTGCGCCTGTACCGCTATATTTCCCAGTTGCTGATGCGCGGTAACATGATCGGGCGCGATAGTAAGGATGGTTTTGTAGAAGTGAGCCGCTTCCGTCAACTGCGCATTTTGGTAATATGCATTGGCGAGAATCACCAGCCCGTTGGGATGCTGCGGCTTAACGGTTTGTTCCATATACCGGATCACCTCCTCGTATTGCTGGTGCTGGAGGTAGCCCATCAGTAAATCGTTGTCAACTTTATCCTGCGCGGATATGCCGCCGCAAAACAGCACAAACAGGAGCATAAGTGGGATTCGCATTTCGTGGATTTTTGCTAAAACTAAGAATTTAGTTGATAACTAAAAATTAAAGTTTCAGGGTTGGGATGGAGGGAGGGATGCGGCATCTGCGGGAGGAGGCGCTTCGCCGCGGATATGCACGTCCTGCTGGGGGAAAGGTATTTCGATCCCGTGACTGTTGAGCGAATCGTAAATCGTGCGCAGCAGATCGGATTTCACCGTCAGCCCCACATTGATATCCGTCCAGAACAACACCCGGAAGTCCACGGAGCTGTCGTTCAGCAAATGAATAACGACCAGCGGCGCGGGGTATTGCTGAATCGCTTCTTGCGCCTTTACCGCCGCTTCCAGCAGGGCCTGCGCTTGCTTCAGATCGGAGCCGTAAGCCACGCCCACGATGAGCTCGCTGCGTTTCAGCTGGGTAGTCAGCGTCCAGTTGGTGATGTGTTGGGAAAGCAGGTCGCCGTTCGGAACGATCACCACCGAGCCCTCCACCGTGGCGATCTTGCTGGCGCGGATGCCGATCTCCTTGACCGTACCGCTCTGCGTGCCGATGTCCACCACATCCCCGATTTCCACCGGCTTTTCGAAAGCCAGTATTACGCCCGACACGAGGTTGTTCACAATGTTCTGCAAACCGAAACCGATGCCCACGCTCAGTGCGCCGATGATGATGGTAAGCTTGTCCATCGGGATCCCCGACGCTGTGAACGCCAGTAAAATCCCAGCGCCCAGCACACCCAGCCGGATGAGCAAAACCGCGCTGTTCCAGCGGTTCTTCTTCACCGAGCCCGAATCGTCCTGGTGCCCGAAGATGAACATCATCACCTTACTGATCTGGAACGAGATCCAGATCACCGCCACGAAAATAAAAATGCTCGAAAAGCTGAACGTGGTGTTGCCGAGCTTGCGTTCCGCTTCCAGGAAAAGCAACACTTCGTCGCGGATGATGCTGTAGATATTGAGGTTGCGCAGCAAAATAACGAACCACGCTACCGCAGCCAGCAGGTACAGCGTGGAGCGGAGGCTTTCGCGGATGCGGTTGAAATCGAGGAAGGCGGCGAAGCGGCTGTTGGATTTGCTGGCTTCGAGATGAAGGTAAAATGTTTCGAAAAGCAATTGCACGAGCACAACGAGCGCCTGCGCGGAAATGAGCCCGAACACGGCGCTTATACCGAAGAACTTGGCGAGCATCACGCGGCCGAAAAGATTGGTCAGCATCGCGGCGATGAACATCCCCATGGCGAGATAGACTACCAGCCGCGTATATTTCGGCCAGTTATAGGCGCTTTCCTGTTCCTGTTTCCGGAGGAAAAACCAGCACACCAGCAGCATGGCCACCTGCAGGAAAAATTGCGCCCATCTTTCCAGGAAAGAATTCTGCAACAAAAGGTTAAGCAGTGCGTAACCCAGGTACACCGACAACATGATCCCCCATTGCCAGCGCATCCATACAGGCATTTCGCGCGTTTGCAGCAAGCCCACGCACACGGCCAGCACGGTCCACAATATCACCATGAAAATGATCGGCGGGTTCGTGTACAGGAAAGGCCCCACCGTGAAGACGAAGATGAGCGAAGTGAGGAGTGGCTGCCTGGCGGCGTAACGCGTATTGCCGAAAATGCCTTTTTTATCGTGGTGGTATTTTTTGATGCGGTGAATACTGGCGACCAGCCAGCCGAAATACGCGACGAACAGCGCGAGGTTGAGGAGATGGACGTCCCAGTTGTACCGCAGGTAAAACCGGAAAACGCGGTGCGTGGCCTGGATGGAACCCTCCAACACCTGCGGGAAGTTGTTTTCATAATCTCCCGGCCGGGCGTCCCAGAGGTTTTTCTCTTCGCGGCCCCAGATATGCTGCTGGGCGTTTTTGAGCTTGAAGTCCACTTCGTCGAGCATATCGGTGATGGCGATGTAATTCATGGCCACGCGGTTCTGGAGCAGCCCGATACGCAGGAGGCTGTTGCGGTTGGCCGTATCGGCCTGGAGCCATTTGCGGTTGAGTTGCGACAGCTGGTTGACGTACAGCGATTGCAGACCGGGATCTTTTGGGAGGCGTTCCAGCACCGTGTCGTGGAGGATGTTGTTGATTTCGGCGGACATATCGGTGACAGCGCGGCTGTAGGTCGACAGCGACTGTTGCCAGCGGTTGTGGGTCTGTTCCATTTCGAGGAGGATGACCTGAAGAGCATATAGCGACCGGATGTTGAGGAGCCGGGGATTGGCGAGGATGCCGGCGTGGAGGTTTTTGACGAGGCGTTCTGATTCGGGGAGCTCGGCGGATATTTCGGTGGTATCGAATCCGCGGCGAAGGGTGTTGTTAACCCGGTTGAGCATTTTGGTGATATTTTCCACGCGCTCCACGGCGTCTGTCACCACGGTGTCGGAGGTTTTTTGCCGGGCATCGGGGGCGATGGGCGTTTTGGAAGATTGGGCGCTGGCTGCGGCGGAGAGCAGCAGGCAGCAGAGAAGCGCGTAAATACGGGTGATCATGCCGGAGGGTTGTTATTGGAAGTTAACTGAAATGTTGATGCAACGGTTCATTTCCGGGCATAAAAAAGGGCCCGCAGGCCCTGATAGTTGTGCAAATCGTTGATAACGGTTGATCAGCGGATCGGTTCCGGTGAATGCGCGATCATCATCACCATGTTGTTAACCGGCGATTCCAGCGTCATTTCCTGGTAGGCGAGCGTGTTGTAACCCTTTGTGCGGGTTACTTCCAGCTGGTGGATATCGCGTCCGGGCACGAAGTGCGACGGGCTGCCGTGAACGGTGACGGTCACGTGAGAGATATTCCGGCCTTCCTGGCGGTGGAGATCGTTCAGGAATCGGGAAATGGTGGAATAGATCGGCTGATCTTTAATACATGTTGGTTGAAACTGAAACGGCATGGCTCTCTTTTTTGGGTGTTTACAATGGTTCCGCGGGCGGCGGAGGGTTATTGCTCGACGGTTCCTGGCCCGGGCGGAAAACGGGTAACCTGTGGTTAACGGCTGCTTTTGAAGCGGTTGCTCACGCTGGAGACGTTTTTCAGCAGTTTGTCACCTACGGATAGGATTTTGTCTCTCTCGGCGTTGCTGATCGGGTAAGCGCCTTTTGCCTTCCGGTAAAAGGTAGCGTTGCTCCACCCGCATTCTCTACAAACGTGATCCCGGAACGTTTTTGGCAACTGCACCAGCTCGCTGTGCAGGTATACCAACAGGTTGTGGGATGAAATTGGCGTAGTTTCCATGCGAAAAAATTTATCATTTTGACTGAACTTGGCACAAATTGTCAATAAAAATGTTATATTGATATTGTTGGTATCACTTTTTACATTGACAATGATTACAAGTATAACAAAAAGTATTTACATTGGAGTCGGTTTCAAAAAATATAATTCATGAAGGAGCGCGGTTGAAGCAGATCGTTCGCGACAAGGGCATGAAGATCCTGGACTTCGCCAGGCAGGCCGATTTCAGCAACCAGATCGCGCATTATTATTTCCGAAAGGAGGCCATCAAGCGATCCACCCTGCTGGAGTTCTGCACAATGTTGGGCATTAGTTTGGATGAATTTTACGGATGGACGCACCCGCGCCGTTCGCTCCCCTTGCCGGCGCAGGATCTTCACCACGGCCGCAGGCTCGATGAAATGATCGAGGAAAAAGGCCTGAACAAGACGCGCCTCGCCAACAGGATGGCCCTTAGCAGGAGGGCGCTCTACAACCTGCTTGAAAAACCCGTTTTTACCCCGGATCAATTGAAGAAAGTCTGCCAGGTGCTGGAAATCAGCCAGAAAGAATTTATCGGCGGCAGTGCGGAAGATGGCGGCGCTGAACTGGCCGACTCCGAAACCTGGAAAGACAAATACTACAAACTGCTGGAAGATTACAACCAGGCCCTCCTCGAAATCGCCCGGCTCCGGGAGATCGTTTCCGCCGCTTCCTGATAAAAAAGGATGCCGCAGCTATTGGCAACGGCATCTCCAGGGTCTTCACAGGTAAGGAACTTGAGGGCTTGTTGTTAACAAATCAGAACGAATTCTATAGCTAATTACCCTGCAAAAGTATTGACGCAGTGTTACTTGAATATTGCGAATCGGGAAATTTTTCTCCGCGATGAGGAAAAAAACGTCAGTTTTATATATATTAGCAATCCTATATTTATAAAACGAACCTATCCCTTGCACTATGAAACACTGCCTATCCGTCCTGGCCATGTGCCTCATCCTATTGGTGGGGAAAGCGCAACAGGCATCCGCACCCGAAGTGAAAGAATTTGAAATGTTCTGGAAAAAAGTTCACGCGGCGATCATGAAGAAAGATTATCCCGCCGTATCAAAGTACATTGAATTTCCCCTCGTCGTTAAAAAAAGCCTCTCGGATACGGCTGTTTCCACCGTTGGCGCCCAGGAATTCGCGGTTTTCTTCAGCAATTACCTCGACATGCCCGCGCGCGACAGCTTCATCAACAAGTACGGACTTCTGAAATCCCGCCGCGATCTGAGCGAGGACGACAAGTCCATGATTTCTGAAGATGCAGCCACCATGGAAGATTTTGAGTTCCAGAAAACCGACGGGCAGTGGAAGCTGGTATACGTGTATGCCACGCTGCCGGAGTAATCTTTCCCTTTTTTCACATATAAAATAAATCGCTATCGAGAAATTTTACGCGGCATCTGATATTTTTTGAAGGGAAAAAACAATTATTCCCTTAATTTTGCACGATTTTTTTGTGCGTTTAAAACGCATGGAAAGTCGGATGGTTTTTCATTAAAAACAGCTAATAACGAAGATGCCCAAAGACACATCAATCAAATCGGTCCTCATTATCGGTTCCGGTCCCATTATTATCGGTCAGGCTTGCGAATTTGACTATTCCGGCTCCCAGGCGGCCCGCTCCCTGCGGGAAGAAGGGATCAAGGTAATACTCATCAACTCCAATCCGGCCACGATCATGACCGACCCCATGATGGCCGACAAGGTTTATCTGTTGCCGCTCACCGTCGAAAGTATTGAGCAGATCCTGGAAGAGAACGATATCGACGCGGTACTTCCCACCATGGGTGGCCAGACGGCACTCAACCTCTGTAAAGAAGTGGATGAGCTGGGTATCTGGGAGAAGTTCAACGTGCGCCTCATCGGGGTGGATATCAAAGCAATCGACAAAGCTGAAGACCGTGAGCAGTTCCGCCAGTGGATGATCCGGATCGGCATTCCCGTGGCGCCCGCCCGCACCGCCAACTCCCTCCTTGAAGGCAAGGAATTTGCCCAGGAAATCGGATTCCCCCTCGTTATCCGCCCCAGCTTCACCCTCGGTGGCACCGGCGGCGGTTTCGTGCACGATAAGGACGAGCTCGACGAAAAGCTCGACCGCGGCCTGAAAGCCTCCCCCGTTCACGAAGTACTCGTGGAAAAAGCAGTACTCGGCTGGAAGGAATACGAACTGGAGCTCCTGCGTGATATGAACGATAACGTGGTGATCATCTGTACGGTAGAGAACCTCGACCCCATGGGCGTGCATACCGGCGATTCCATCACCGTGGCCCCGGCCATGACGCTTTCCGATACGGCGTTCCAGGATATGCGCAATAAAGCCATCATGATGATGCGCGACCTTGGCAACTTCGCCGGCGGTTGTAACGTGCAGTTCGCAATGAACCCCGAGAACGAAGAGCTCATCGCCATCGAAATCAATCCCCGCGTTTCCCGCTCCTCCGCCCTCGCTTCCAAAGCAACCGGCTACCCCATCGCGAAGATCGCTTCCAAACTCGCCATCGGATACTCACTCGACGAACTGGAAAATCAGATCACCCGCACCACCTCCGCCTACTTCGAGCCCGCGCTCGACTACGTCATAGTTAAAATGCCGCGCTGGAACTTCGATAAGTTCAAAGGCGCCGACGATACCCTCGGTCTCCAGATGAAATCCGTAGGTGAGGTAATGTCCATCGGCCGCACCTTCACCGAAGCCATCCAGAAAGCCTGCCAGTCGCTCGAAAACGACGCTGTCGGCCTCGGCTACTACGGCAAATCCCTCATGAAGAGCGACGCATTGCTGGAAAAACTGAAGCGCCCTACCTGGGACCGTATCTTCCGCATCAAAGACGCCCTCATGGAAGGCGTTTCCGTAAAATCCATCCACCAGGCCACCCAGATCGATCGCTGGTTCCTCCACCAGATCAACGACATCGTGACCCTGGAAAAACAACTGGTCGAACACGATCTCGACTCCGTACCCCTGCACATGCTGCGCGAAGCCAAACAAATGGGCTTCTCCGACAAACAGCTTGCCCTCATCTTCACCAACTGCGAAGAAGAAGAAGTGTACGAAAAACGCAAAGCCGCCGGTATCACCCGCACCTATAAAATGGTGGATACCTGCGCCGCGGAGTTCGAAGCGAAAACACCTTACTTCTACTCCACTTTCGATACCGAAAACGAATCCATCCCCTCCGACAGGAAGAAAGTGATCGTACTCGGATCCGGCCCCAACCGTATCGGCCAGGGCATCGAGTTCGACTACTGCTGCACCCACGGCCTCCAGGCCATCCAGGAAGCAGGGTACGAAGCCATCATGGTGAACTGTAACCCCGAAACCGTGTCCACCGACTTCGATATGGCCGACAAGCTGTATTTCGAGCCCGTGTACTGGGAGCACCTCTGGGAAATCATCGAACTGGAAAAACCCGAAGGCGTAATTGTGCAGCTGGGCGGACAAACCGCGCTGAAGCTCGCCAAACGCCTCACCGAGAAAGGCATCCGCATCATCGGCACGTCTTTCGACAATATGGACATCGCTGAGGACCGCGGCCGTTTCTCCGACCTGTTGAAAGATCTCGGCATCCCGTATCCCAAATACGGTACCGCATATAATACCGACGACGCCATCGACGTGGCCAAGGAAGTAGGATACCCCGTGCTCGTGCGCCCGTCGTACGTACTCGGCGGACAGCGCATGCGGATCGTGATCAACGAAGAAGAACTGGAGCAATCGGTGCTCAGCCTGTTGAAACACCTGCCCGGCAATAAAATCCTCATCGACCACTTCCTGGACCGCTGCCAGGAAGCCGAGATCGACGCGATCTTCGACGGGGAGAATTTCCATGTGATGGGCGTGATGGAACACATCGAGCCCGCCGGTATCCACTCCGGAGACTCCAACGCCGTGCTGCCTGCGTTCAACCTCAGCGGTATGGTCGTGACCACGATGGAATATTACGCCGAGAAGATCGCCCGCGCGCTCGATATCCGCGGCCTGATCAACATCCAGTTTGCGATTAAAGATGGCAACGTGTTCGTGATCGAAGCGAATCCCCGCGCTTCCCGCACCACGCCATTCATCGCAAAGGCATACCAGGTGCCGTACCTCAACATCGCCACCAAAGTGATGCTTGGCGTGAACAAGCTCACCGACTTCACGATCAATAAGAACCTCACGGGTTACGCGATCAAGGAACCGGTGTTCTCCTTTAACAAGTTCCCGGGTGTGAACAAGGAACTGGGCCCCGAGATGAAGTCTACCGGCGAAGCCATCCGTTTCATCAAAGACCTCCGCGACCCTTACTTCCGGACGCTTTACAAGGAAAGAAGCATGCACCTCAGCAAATAGGGTCATGTGAAAATAACTGCAACCGCACCAGTCAAATGGTGCGGTTTTTTTGTGCTTGCAATCTCCGGTTTTCGGAGATTTCCGATTTGTCCGATTCCCCATGACAGTTTAAATTGCCATCGACCATTGTTTGTAACCAAATGAAAAACCAAACCTGGAAAGCGGCTCCTTTTCTGCGCCTGTTACCGTTCCTGGCTGCAGGCGCTTTCGCCGGAACTTACTTCCCGCTGATGCCGTGGATGCTCATGACGATCTGCCTGCCATGCTGGTTGCTACCAGCAGTGTTGCCGTTGCGTGCTCGTTTCGCGGTGCGGCATGTGCAGGGAGCGGGCGTGTCGGGAATGATTTTTTGTGTGGGAATGATGATGCCCGCCGTAACGGATATTCGCCGGAGCCCGCAGTGGGTGGGGCATCTGGGCGGCGACTCGTTGAACATGGTGCTGGTGCTGACGGAGGATCCCCAACCGAGGAGCCGCTCCTGGAAAGCCGAATGCCGGATCGAAAGCGTGGGGAAAGCGGGTGAAATGAGATCCGCGAAAGGCAATATCATCGTGTATTTCGCGTCGGACCCGGGAATTGCCGCCGGTAAGAGAATCTTCGCCCGCGCCCGGGCGGAACCGATTCGCAATGCGGGCAACCCCGGCGCGTACGATTACACGGCGTACTGCGAAAGGAAAGGACTGTTTCACCGCGCGTTTCTGTCGGATGCCCAATGGCAGCGCCTGCCGGGAAACGGTTTTTCGGTCATGGAACAATGGCTGCACAATGCGCATGCGTATACGTTGCGCACGCTGCAGCGCCACATTCCCGGAAAGGAGCGCGCGGGCATTGCGGAAGCCTTGCTGGTAGGGTATCGCGCGCATCTCGATGCCGAAGTTGTTCGTGACTATACGAATACCGGCGTGGTCCACATTATCGCGATCTCCGGCCTCCACCTGGGATTGATCTACCTGGGAGGCGTTCAGCTGTTGCGATGGCTGCCGAACCGGCGATGGCCCAATGTTTTGCGCGCGCTGTTGCTGGTCGGGGTGTTGTGGTTTTTCTCCCTGCTCACCGGGGCTTCCGCGTCTGTACTTCGTTCAGCCGTGATGTTTACCGCGATCGCGGCGGGGAGTTTCCTGATCAGCCGGCATGTATCGTCTCACAATAATCTCGCGGCGGCGGCATTTTTACTGCTGGCGGCAAATCCCCGGTTCCTGGGAGACGCCGGATTTCAGTTGTCGTTTTTCGCAGTGGCGGGTATACAAATTTGTTACCGTCCGCTTTATTGCTGTTGGGCGCCACCCTGGTCCTGGCTCGACAAAATCTGGCAACTGGCCGCCGTTTCGCTGGCGGCCCAGGCGTTCACGTTGCCCGTTTGCCTGTATTATTTCCGTCAGTTCCCGGTGTACTTCCTGCCGGCCAACCTGGTAGCCGTGCCGTGGAGCACGCTGTTGCTGTACGGGGAATTGCTGCTCATGGCGGTTTCGTGGTGGGATGCGGGCGCAGAATGGGTGGGATGGGCCCTGGGGTGGGGGATAGAAGGGATGAACATCGTGATCGCCTGGCTGGGCGATCTGCCGGGCGCAGTTTGGAGCCACATCCGGATCACGCTCGCGGAAACCTGCGTGTTATATGGGGTTATCGTGGCGGCCGTTGCAGCGGGGCTTCTGAAAAGCCGGCGGTGGTTCCTGGGAATGGGGGTATTGATGGCAGCGTGGTCGGCGATGCACGCCTTCGAGAAGATAAAGTCCTCCGCGCAGCGGCGCTTCGTTATCCTGAATGTTCCGAAAGCCACAGTGGTGGGGTATGTGGAAGGAAGGGACAGTTTTTGGTATGGAGACAGCACGGTGCCATCCGTTAATGCCTTGCAGGGCGCGGAATGGTATTGGAATTTGCGCTCCTTTTCGTTGACCCCGCCGCGTAGATTGATGTGCCTGGGCGGGAAGCGCCTTTTGATCCTCGACAGCAAGCTCCCCGCTAAGCCGCCTCCCGTAAAAATTAAAATCGATTATATTTTATTGTCACATAAAGCGAATGTCAATATCAGTCGGTTGGAGGAATATTTTACATATGAGTTATTGATTTTTGACGCTTCGTTGCCGCCTTTCCGGTTACAGGAATGGAAAAATGCGTGTAACGAACTAACTTTGCGCAACTTTTCGGTTCCTGACGAAGGGGCCTTAGTTGTAAATCTCTAATTAAAACTGTGCATGCAGAAGCAAATCAAATCCGCTTTGATCTCCGTGTTCTATAAGGACAACCTGGAGAGTATCGTCAAAGCATTGGGCCAGCAGGGCGTAACCATTTATTCCACCGGCGGAACGCAGAAGTTCATCGAGGATCTCGGTGTGAAATGCGTAGCGGTGGAAGACCTGACCGCGTATCCGTCCATCCTCGGCGGCCGCGTGAAAACCCTTCACCCGAAAGTATTTGGTGGCATCCTCGCCCGCAGGGAGAACCCCCAGGACCTGGAGCAACTCGCCCAGTACGAGATCCCCGAGATCGACCTCGTAATCGTAGATCTCTACCCCTTCGAAGAAACCGTGAAAAGCACGACCGAAGAGCAGTCCATCATCGAGAAGATCGATATTGGCGGCGTTTCCCTCATCCGTGCTGCCGGCAAAAACTATAAAGACGTGGTGATCGTGGCATCCAAAGACCAGTATGGTGCGCTTGAGCAGGTGCTGGTGGAAGGCAAAGGCGCCACCACGCTCGATCAGCGCCGCGGTTTCGCCGCCAAAGCGTTCGAAGTATGCGCCCATTACGATGTGGCCATCGCTTCCTGGTGGATGCGTAACGAAGAGCAGAAGGATTACTTCCAGCTGTCGGCCCCCCTGGGCCAGGTTTGCCGCTACGGCGAAAACCCCCACCAGAAGGGCGTTTTCTACGGCAATCTCAACGATCTGTTAGAAAAGCTCCACGGCAAGGAGCTTTCCTATAACAACCTGGTAGACGTGGACGCAGCCGTTCAGCTGATCGCCGAATTCACTGAAACCACCTTCGCCGTAATCAAACACACCAACGTGTGCGGCATCGCCAGCCGGGCCACCCTTTCGGAAGCATGGGAAGCAGCCCTCGCCGGCGACAAGGAATCCGCATTCGGCGGCGTACTCGCCTGCAACAAGGTGGTAGACGCCGCTACGGCGCAATCCATCAACGAAATCTTCTTCGAAATCCTCATCGCCCCCGGCTTTGAGCCCGCAGCCCTGGAAATCCTCCAGGCCAAGAAGAACCGCATCCTCCTCCTGCAGAAACAACCCCTGAAAACCCCCAGCATGTTCAAAAATGTGCTCGGCGGTGTGCTTGTGCAGGACAACGACGCAGGCAGCTACAAAGAATGGAACGATACCGGCGCTCAACCCGCCACCGACGCACAACGCGCCGACCTGGAGTTTGCCAACATCGTTTGCAAACACCTGAAATCTAACGCCATCGCACTGGTGAAAGACCGTCAGCTCGTAGGTAAAGGCTGCGGCCAGACCTCCCGTATCGATGCGCTTCGCCATGCCATCGAAAAAGCGAAGCAATTCAACTTCAGCCTGCAAGGCGCCGCTATGGCTTCCGACGCGTTCTTCCCCTTCGATGATTGCGTGCGCATCGCCCACGCCGAAGGCATCAACGCGGTTATCCAGCCCGGCGGTTCCATCCGCGACGCCGATTCCATCAACTTCGCCAAAGAAAATGGCATGGTGATGATCGTGACCGGCATGCGCCATTTCCGCCACTAATCCGGAAGCTAAATATCTTCATACGCAAAAGGCCGCCTATTCAGGGCGGCCTTTGCTATTTGCCGGCCCTTGCGCATCCGGGTAAGCTCTTATTATTCCCAAGCATGCTTGCCAAACCCGGCAAGTCCAAGACCGCAGTCTATCTGATACTAACTCCCTGCAAGGATATAGCGGGGAAAATGTACATATATCCCACCTTTATCCCACCCATATCTTACCCATGTATTACCTCCTTATAAGGGTAGCTTATGGGTGGGATATGGGTGGGACAAGGGTAAGATATGGGTAAGATATCCCTGCAGCAGGGTTACTATCATACTATCGCATAACCAAGGAATTCCCGGCGAAACAACCTTGGAATTTCCCGGGGGATATGATCACGGGCACCAATAATTTTGTACTATTGCCCCAAGCAAATGCCCTTTTTACAGCAACATACTAGGAAGGAAGCCGATGACGCCGCACTGGTCCGGGAGTACAAAGAAACCGGACAATTGGAGGTATTGGCGGCCCTATATGAACGGTATATGGACCTCGTATACGGTATTTGCCTCAAATACCTGGACGACGACAGCGCCAAAGACGCCGTCATGCAGATATTCGAGGAGTTGATTGCTAAAGTGAAACAGCATGAAATTCAAAGCTTTAGGGGCTGGCTGCACGTTTTAGCCAGGAATCACTGCCTCATGAAGCTCCGCGCGGCGGGCAGCCGTGGCAGAATCGTGACGATGGACGAGGAAGGATTTGTGGAATCGGGGCCTTTTTTTCATCCGGATAATGGAAACGGGCTGGAAGACAACCTCCAGGCCATGGAACGCTGCATGGAAAAACTGCCCGACGAACAGAAGAAAAGCGTCGACCTGTTTTATCTGCAGGAAAAAAGTTATCGCGAAGTAGCCGAAATCACCGGCTACGACATGAACAAAGTAAAGAGCTACATACAGAACGGGAAGCGTAATCTGAAGATCTGTATGGAGAAAAAATAAATGGCAACGCCGAGAAAACATATCGAGCCCACTGCGGACCTGATCCGCCGGTACCTGGCGGGTGAGCTGGACGATCAGACGATGCACGCCCTCGAGCGCCAGGCCCTGGAAGACCCCTTCCTGGCCGAAGCGCTGGAAGGATACGGCAAAAGCCCCCGTTCCCGCGAACCCGAACTGGCCGACCTTCGCGCCCGCCTGCAGCAGAGAGCTGCCCAACCGGCCCTACGCACCGGTACGGTTCGCCGCCTCGACCGTCGCTGGCTGGCCGCCGCCGGCATATTGCTCCTCATCTCGATATCCGCCCTGTT
This sequence comes from Chitinophaga pollutisoli, assembly GCF_038396755.1. Lineage (NCBI taxonomy): Bacteria > Pseudomonadati > Bacteroidota > Chitinophagia > Chitinophagales > Chitinophagaceae > Chitinophaga > Chitinophaga pollutisoli. The sequence goes on from NZ_CP149822.1 coordinate 3,454,997, forward strand.
TCTCATCCGCCGACCTACCGATAAAGAGGTGGCACAGGAGCTCCCGGTCCCGCAGAAACAGCTGGACACCGCGCTTGTACGGCCCATGCCCGCAGCCGCTCCCCAGGCCCCGGAATCCACCCAGGCCGTCATGAGCGCCGAATCCGACGCTCCAGCGGAAACACCTTCCGCCCAACCGAGGGAAAGCAAGACCGCATCAGGGAATGCAAACCTGGCACGTTCGGAAGAACGGCGTAAGGAGGAAACCACGTCGGTTGCCGAACCCGATGCACCCGCCGTCGTAGCCGCCGCGCCCGCTGCCGCACCACCTCCGCCGCCTCCTGCACAAATCATGATCCGCGGAACCGGGAAACCCAACGCGGACGCAAAAACACTTAGCGGTACGGAAGGCATTGCGAAGAATAAATCCGCCCCCTTCAACGCAGATACCGTCTACATCGGCCGCAAACCATCGGCCCTGGCGAAAAGGAGCGAAGAGCCCGCTACGATGATACAGGGTAAAGTCGCCGGTGTGGAATCGAAATACGCTTCCCATCACGAAGCGCACGATATCCGGCTGATCAGCGGCAAAGTGCTTGACGCCACTACCGGCGAAATCATGGGCGGCGCCATCGTGCATGAACGCTCCTCCAATAAACGCGTAGTGACAGATAGCTCCGGCCAGTTCGCCATCACCGTTAACGCCGGCGCCCGCACGAGCATCGATGTGTCTATGATCGGTTACCAGCACACCGTCGTGAATGTGCCGCTGGATAAAAGCAACTTCAATATTTACCTTCCAGCCGATAACAACGCGTTGTCCGAAACGGTCGTTGTCGCCAGAGGGAGCAGCCGTGCTGTTCCGCAACCGGGCCTCGGTTACACGGCTTACCGCCATTACCTGGAAGCCCTGCCCCCTGTGCCCGTCGCAGGGCTTGGGGAAGAACGCTCCGGCGAAGTGCGCGTAACGTTTACCGTGCACCCGGATAGTACGCTGCACAACGTCAAAGCCATGAAACCCTTCCATCCCGCCGCGGGCGAAGCGGCGGTGAAGCGCGTGGAACAGGGGCCTAAATGGTTGCCGGTGAAAGGCCGCAAAGGGAAAGCGGAGATTATGGTGCCGGTGAAGCTTATCCCCGGGCAATAAAAAAGACCGGCAAACTGCCGGCCTTCCCTTCTATCATGTAAGCAATAAATCTTTATTTCCTTCTTTCCTTCCAGAGCTGGTTGAAAGATTTGGGTGCAAAGATGGGTAATCCGCGCTCATCGTCGCCCCAGGCGCTGCCGAACAGTTTGCCGATAACGAGGTTTTTGGTTTTCCCACCCACGATGTTCATCATCCTTCTGCTGAGACAGGCCTGTTTCCAGCCGAACCAGCCGATTTTTTCGCCGCCGCCGGTATGGTGCTCTTCCACGGCTTTATGCCGGTTATGCAGCAGCAGTTCGTGCAGGTTGATGCGCACGGGGCATACTTCCGTACAGTTGCCGCACAGCGAGGAAGCGTAGCTGAGGTGCATGTATTCGCCCACGCCTTTGAGGTGCGGGGTGATTACAGAACCGATAGGGCCGCTGTAGGTGGTTTTGTAAGTATGGCCGCCGATGTTTTTGTACACCGGGCAGGCGTTGAGGCAGGAGCCGCAGCGGATGCAATAGAGCGCCTCGCGGGCTTCCACGTCTTTCAGCAAGTTGGTGCGGCCATTGTCGAGGAAGATGATGTACATCTCGTCGGGACCGTCGGTTTCCCCTTCCTGGCGCGGGCCGGAAAATACAGAATTGTAGGAAGTGATCTGCTGGCCGGTGCCGTAAGTGGCGAGCAGGGGCCAGAAGAGAGCGAGATCGGTTATGGAAGGCAGTACTTTCTCGATACCCACGAGCACGATGTGCGTTTTGGGGAAAGAGGTGGTGAGGCGGGCGTTGCCTTCGTTCTCGGTAACGGCTACGCCGCCGATGTCTGCGATTACGAAATTGGCGCCGGTGATGCCTACTTCCGCTTCGAGGTATTTCTGGCGGAGCTTGTCGCGGGCCACGAGCGTGAGTTGCTCGGGCGTCAGCGTGGTGGGAGTGCCAAGCTTGTTGTGGAAGAGGTCCGCCACATCCTGGGCGCTCTTGTGCATGGCGGGCGTCACGATGTGGTACGGCGGCTCTTCATCCAGCTGCTGGATGTATTCGCCGAGGTCCGTTTCCACGCTTTCGATATTATGTTCTTGCAGGAAGTCGTTGAGATGGATTTCTTCCGTGGCCATGGATTTGCTCTTCACCACGGATCTGCAGTTTTTGGCCTTGCAGATGGCGAGGATTTCTTCCCTGGCCTGTTCCGCCGTTTCCGCCCAGATCACCTTCCCGCCCCTGCGGATGAAATTCATTTCAAACTCCTCCAGGTACTTGTCAAGATTCTCTATGGCGCGCCATTTCACGTTCTTCGCCCGTTCGCGGGCGGTGGTAATATCGGCAAACTGTTTCTTGCCGTTTTTTACCGCGGTGTTGTATTTGCCGATGTTGAAATTGATCGTATTGCGGTGGCCGAGATCCGCCGCTTTTACTTCACTTTCATTGAGAAATGTGCTGGCCGTTTTATTCATGATTGTAAAGATAGTCAAATTGTCCACGGATGGACCGGTTACGCAAAGATTGAGCCTATTGTACAGGTCCTTGCAAAGATGCTATCAAATATTCATTCATCTTCCCTGTACTGTCCTGTTGCGATGGTATCCAGGACGGTATAAAATTCTTCTCCATACTTCCGGACGATGGCTTCTTTGAGGAATTTGTAAACCGGAACCTGTAGCTGGTTGCCCAGTTTGCAGGCGGGTTTGCAGATGCTCCATTTGTCGTAATTAACGGCTTCGAAGGATTCGTATTTGGTAATGCGGATGGGGTAGAGGTGGCAGGAGATAGGCTTCCGGTAATCGGTGGCGCCGGCTTTCCAGGCTTTTTCTATCCCGCAGCCCACGTGGCCGTGTTCGTCGATATCTGCATAGGCGCAGATCGCGCCGTTGATGATGGGCGTAACATGGCCGTGCTCATCGTCCCAGGTATGGAGGCCGGTGGCTTCGAGCTCGCGGATGCCTTCTTCCCGGAGATACGGTTTGATGGAAGGGTAAATGCGGCGGAGGGTTTCCAGTTCGGATTCCTCGAGTGGCGCGCCGCAATCACCCGCAACGCAGCATGCGCCTTTACAGGCGTTCAGGTTGCATACAAAATTTTTTTCGACCACATCATCGCTGATGTATTTGTCATCTATCACTATCATCTTTCGCTCAGTTTGGTCTCCATTTCAAAGTATTTACGAGATGCCGCATGTCTTCCTCCACGAACCGGGTAACCGGTGCCAGGGAGTCGGCATTGGGCTGGGCGTAAAAATACAACGCTCCGCGCAAAAAATGGTTGCTGGAATCGGTGACGAAGAATTGTTTGGCGGAAGCGGCATTGCCCGCCACCTGGTAAAACAGGCCGGAAACGCCATTTGGCAGCGTAATCGCCTCTTCTTCAATGGATTCCGCTTTGTACGTATGTTTGTAGGTGAGTTTGAATGCGTCATTCACAAGCTTGTCGAGGGCGTTTTTTCCGCCGACCTGCTTGTAGCTCATGTAAATTTTACCGTTGAATTCGGGGAATTCGAGGTTGATCCACCAGGGATTTTCGGTGTCTTCCCCGAAAAACAGGGAATCCTTGACCACATTGGCGTACACGGGATATTCGAAGGTGTAAGGGTAGCCGGGGCGGTCGAATAGCTGGTATTGCTTTTCGGGAAGGTCGATCCGGAAGTATCCCCTGGGCTTGGGCGTATGCCCTTGTTGCTGGCAGGCGGTGAAGCTGAAAGCGAGGATCAGGAGCGGGAGGAGGCGTTTCATTATTCCGTTTCGATGTCTGATTTGATGCTGACCTGTACTTTCTGGATGCGCATTTTGGTGACTTCCAGGATGGTGAAATCGAAGTTGCCGTAGCTGATCACGGAGTTTTCTTCCGGGAATTTGCCGGAAAGTTCCAGGATGAGGCCGCCGATCGAATCGCTTTCGCCTTTCACCTGCTCGAAGGTGTCGGGCGCGATGTTGAGGATGCGGCAAACGTCGTTCAGCATGGTTTTGCCTTCGAACACGTAGGTGTGGTCGTTGACTTTATTGTAGTTGAATTCTTCTTCGTCGAACTCGTCTTTGATATCCCCGATTACTTCTTCCATGATGTCTTCGAGGGTGACGATGCCGGAGGTGCCGCCGAATTCGTCGACTACTACGGCGAAGTGCATGTGGCGGGTCTGGAACTCGTTGAGGAGGTCTTCGATGAGTTTATGCTCGTGCACGAAAAAGGGCTGGCGCATGACTTCGTGCCAGTCGAAATTATCGCCTTTCCCGAGGTGCTGGAGGAGGTCTTTGGTATGTATGACGCCCACGATGGTGTCGAGGTTGTTTTTATACACCGGGAGCCGGGAGTAATGGAGTTCGGCGACGTGTTTGGTGACTTCGCTGAAGGGGAGGTCGTATTCGAGGCCGTTCACGTCGAGGCGGGTGCGCATGATCTGTTTGACAGCGATGTTGCCGAATTTGAGGATGCCGCGCACGATATTTTTTTCTTCCTGGGAAGCGCCGGGTTCCACGCTCATTTCGATCACTTCATCGATTTCGCGGTAGTTGATGGGGCGGGAGTTGCGGTGGAAGAGGCGGGCCTCGATGCTTTCGCTGAGGTTGACGAAGAAATTGCTCACCGGTTCGAGGGTGGCGTGTATGAGATGTACGAGCCAGGCGAAGTAGGTGGCGAAGCGCATGTTGTTTTGGGTGGCCCACACGCGCGGGAGGATCTGTCCGAAGAAGAGGAGCACCAGGGTGATGATGGCGATGCGGACGACGAAGGAAACCACGGCCAGTTCCTGGAGCGACTCCACCTGGTAAATCAGGTAATTGGAGATGAAGATGAAGGCGATGTTGAAAAGGATGTTGGCGATCTGGAGGGATGCCAGCAGGGATTTGGGTTTCTCCAGCAACCGCGTGATCATGCGGCCGGCGTTGTTTTGCCGGGTTTTGAGCACGTTGAGGTCTTTGTAATTCAGCGAAAAGAACGCTACTTCGGCTCCGGACACGATGAAGGTCAGGAGAAGGAGCATGAAAATGACCAGCAGAAACACCAGGACATTCACATCAGGGGCGGCGGCCGGCGCCGGGTTTTGCAGGAAAACATTCAGTAACGGTAGCATGCTAGCCGAAAAATAAGCCAATATGTTGAGCTTTGGTCAAAAATAAGGGGAAAGTAATTCAGGTCTTGGAGAGGTGAATCGCTTTCCCGCGTGCAAATATAAAGAATGTCCCGTAACGGCAAGGAAAAGGAGCGGGCCTTGCCAGGGAGGGTTTTCTAGAATGGAAGATCGTCCGCGGCTTCGCCCATGGGGGGGATTTCGATGCCGGGGTATCCTTCGCCGTGGTGGCCGGGGCCCTGCTGGCCGCTGGTGGAAGATCCGGAGCCGTGGTGGACGGCGTGGTCGCCGTTTCCGACATCCATCCGCTTGTCGAGCATCACGAGGTTATCGCCTACCACTTCGGTGGCGAATTTCTTGTTGCCCTCCTTGTCTTCCCAGCTGCGGGTACGGAGGCGGCCTTCGATATAGACGAGGCTACCTTTGTGGAGATATTTTTGGGCCAGCTCTGCCAGTCCTCTCCAGAGCACGACTGTGTGCCATTCTGTCTGGGAAATCAGCTTGCCGGCGCGGTCTTTGAAAGTTTCCGTAGTGGCCAGTGAGAATTTTGCCACTGCTATGTTACCTTCCAGGAACTGAACATCGGGGTCTCTGCCAAGATTGCCAATCAGGATTACTTTATTAACACCTCTCATAATTGTAGGTTTTAATTCTGTCCTATGTTTAAAAAATCATCTCACGGTCAACCTTATTAAAGTTAATGTTTTTTCCAATCGGGAACACAAAAATTTCTCGCGGGCACGCACGATTATATTATATAAGTCGTTATAAATGAATGGTACCGGAGTGGGGGTGGCTCATCACCCTTTGAGAAAGTCCACAATTATCTTGGGGAAAGCGAGGCGGTCGAGCTCGGCTGCGGATACGGCGCGGAAGCCTTCGGGCGGCAAAACCTCGGTTTCGGGGCCGATGCGGAGGAAGCGGGCGTGGATGGTTTGATGCGTGAGCTGCTGTTTTTTCTCGGGGGAGGCGCTTTCGATGCGGATGTTCCCCGGGCCGGCCAGGGCGCGGAAGGCGGGGAGGGAGAGGAGCTCGGCGTCGGTTACGGGGGCTGGGGTTTCTATCATGGGGAACTCGTGGAGGTTCTGCCAGATATCTTTACCGGTCCGCTTGCGGACGTACCGCAGCGATCCGTTGCCAGACAATAAATAATAGAAATATCTTTTTTTTATGCGTAATTTTTTGGATTTTACAGGAACGAGGTCTGTTAATCCTTTTTGAAAAGCTTCGCATTGAGAAGAGAGCCGGCAAGATTTGCAGAGTGGCGTCTGAGGTTTGCAGACGACGGCCCCGAAGTCCATGATCGCCTGATTATAAGTGCCGGCCTGTTGCCCTGGGAGTACATCCTGGGCGAGTTGAGTGAAAAGTTTTTTGCCCGCGGTAGTATCCGTGGGTGTATCGATACCGAAGAACCGCGCCAGAACGCGGTATACGTTGCCGTCGAGCACGGCGTGCGGGAGGTTGTATGCGAACGACGCTATGGCGGCGGCGGTGTATGCGCCAACGCCTTTGAGTGCGGTGATGCCTTCGTAGGTGTCGGGGAAGCGGCCCTGGTGTTGTTGCGCTACGGTTCTGGCGGCGGCAAGCATGTTTTTGCAGCGGGCGTAGTAGCCGAGGCCTTGCCAGAGCCGGAAGACTTCCTCGTCGGGTGCGGCGGCGAGGTCGGTGATGGCGGGATAGGCGGCGATGAAGCGTTCGTAATAAGGGCGGCCTTGTTCGACGCGGGTTTGCTGGAGGATGATTTCGGAGAGCCAGATGCGGTAGGGGTCTTTTTCCTTTTTCCAGGGCATGGACCGGTCGTTATGGAGCTCATTCCAGGCAAGTATACCCGCGGTAAAAAATTGCTTCATATCGGTCATTTGGACAAAATAATTTATATATGTCGATTGGTTTGTATATATTCGCCTTCCCGAAACCTTTATCGGTATTGTATTGCAATGATTTACGGGTTGGAAAAGAACGCAAATAAACGTATTTTTATAACCTGCTATCTATATAAAAAAATATTAAATTTTATTTGCTTGAAAATAGAGCGATTAAAATTTTTTATTTAACTTTGAAAACAAGTAATCCTCCGCTTCATTATGAGAAAAGCTGATTTGATTAACAACATTGCTGAAAAAACCGGCATCCCGAAAGTAGATGTGTTAGTAACACTCGAAGCCATGTTCAAGGAAGTGAAGGAGGCGTTAGCTAATGGCGAGCATATCTACATCCGCGGATTTGGCAGTTTCATCACTAAGAAAAGGGCTGCCAAGATCGGGCGCAACATCAAGAAGAATGTGGCCGTGGAGATCCCCGAGCATTACATTCCGGCGTTTAAACCGTCGAAAGAATTTGTTGCAGAGGTAAAGAAGCTTAAAAGTTCATAACTTCGCATCCGACTAACATTGGAATAGGGTGCAAAGAAATCAACTATTGCTGATTGGCCTCGGTGTTGCCGCAGTTATCGCTTTATTTGCGTTCGGCCGAATTTCGCCGAAAGTGCATGATCACGACCATGCCGCTACCGGTATGGCGATGCCACAAGGAAATGCCGCTAAGCCAGCGGATTTCAAGGACATATTGCTGAAGGCCAAGGAACGTGTTCCGGCCGAAAAGCTGGGAGAGATCTCCCGGCTGGAGAATGCTGTGGTGCGCGGCGACGTGCAGACGCAGCAGCTCAACGCATATCGCCAGCTCTACCTGATCTGGGACGGCCTCAACGAACTCCCCATTGCCGCCCATTATGCCGGAGAAGCAGCCAAGTTGGAAAATTCCGGAAAAAACCTCACCTTTGCAGCCAATTTATTTTTGGATCACCTTTCACACACACAGGACCCCGCGGTACAGTTGTGGGAAGTTTCATCCGCGATCGACCTGCTCGACCGGGCTATAGCCCTGGAACCCGGCAACGATACACTGAAACTCAGAAAAGGAGCCCTCCTCGTGGATTATACCGGCGAGCCCATGAAAGGCATCGGCCTCCTCCGCGAAGTGGCAGAGAAAAACCCGGATTTCCTGGACGCCCAGCTTACCCTGGCCAACTTCTCCATCAAATCCGGACAGTTCGATAAAGCGATCGAGCGGATGGATAAAGTCCTCGAACGCACGCCCGACGAACCCAAAGCGCTCTTCCTGAAGGCGGTTGCCCATCAGAGCCAGGGCGAAAACGACAAAGCCGTGGAACTGCTCCGGCAGTGCCGCAAGCTGATCAAGGATCCCGCATTGGCGGCCGAGATCGACGGATACATAAAAAGTATTAAATAGTATTTCATAAAACATTAAAAAAATTACAAGCGTATGCCCTGCGGAAAGAAAAGAAAGAGACATAAAATCGCAACCCACAAGCGTAAAAAAAGACTGAGAAAGAACCGCCACAAGAAAGGCAAGAAATAATTCTCCTGTTTCCCCGCCATTTATACTTCAGATATAGATAGCCGGAGGGGCTGCGCGATAAATTTTTTAATGCAATCCTGCATGATGTTAGCATTAATCGTTAAATTGCTAGTGTCATGCAGGTTGTTTACGTAAGTTCGGCCTCGCAGACACCACGGATACCTGTATATCACTGAACCCTTTGCAATCCTCTCTCTACATGTAACCGCCGCTAACCAACGGCTACATCTTGGGAATGCTGTACCCCCTTGTCAACCCAAACAGAGCACCAGGAGGGTGGCACTAAAGTGGAAGTATTTATGGATAAAATTTTGACGCTTGAATAAGGAATTGATTATAAATGCAGCACCATCCGGTGTTGAAATTGCATTGCTGGAAGATAAGAAGTTGGTAGAGCTGCATCACGAAAGCGGCAATCCTAATTTTGCGGTGGGGGACCTTTATTTAGGCAAAGTAAAAAAACTGATCCCGGGCCTTAATGCGGCATTCGTGGACGTAGGTTTCGAAAAAGACGCCTTCCTCCATTATACCGACCTCAGCCCTTACATCCGTTCCATACTAAAATTCACCAACCAGGCCATCTCCGATAAATCCGGTGCCTTCGATTTCGGCAAATTCAAAAATGAACCCGAAATCATCAAAACCGGAAAAATCACCGAAGTTCTCGGTGGAAAGCCCAACATCCTCGTACAAATTCTCAAAGAGCCCATCTCCTCCAAAGGCCCGCGCCTCAGCTGCGAAATCTCGCTCCCCGGCCGGTTCATCGTGATCACCCCGTTCAACAACATCGTGGCCGTCTCCAAAAAGATCCACTCCTCCGAAGAACGGAAAAGGCTCCAGAAGATCGTTGAAGCCATCAAACCACCTAACTTCGGCGTCATCGTCCGCACCGCGGCTGAAGGCAAAAAGACCGCCGAACTGCATGAAGACCTGACCACCCTGGTGAATACCTGGCACACCATCCAGGAAAACCTGCGCAGCGGACAAGCCCCGCAGAAGATCCTGAGCGAACAAACCAAAACCACCAGCATCCTCCGCGACTTGTTGAACGAATCCTTCAACCGGATCGTCATCAACGACAAAAACATTTACACCGACACAAAAACGTATATCCAGAAGATCGCGCCCGAAAAGCAGGACATCGTGACCTACTACCACAACGGCGCCCCCATCTTCGACCACTTCGGGGTTACCCGGCAGGTGAAAGCCTCTTTCGGCAAAACCGTCAACCTCGATTCCGGCGTTTATCTCATCATCGAAGCCACGGAAGCCCTCCACGTCATCGACGTAAACTCGGGCTACAAAAGCTCCAGCAACAACCAGGAACAAAACGCCCTCGCTTCCAACCTGGAAGCCGCGGCGGAAATCGCCCGGCAGCTGCGCCTCCGCGACCTCGGCGGCATCATCATCATCGATTTCATCGATATGAAACTGCCCGAAAACAAGAAAAACGTATACGAAGCCATGGAGAAATTCATGGCGCCCGACAGAGCCAAGCACACCATCCTGCCCATCTCCAAGTTCGGACTCATGCAGATCACCCGCCAGCGCGTGAAACCGGAAATCACCATTTCCGTGGCGGAAGACTGCCCCACCTGCAAAGGCACCGGCAAAATCGGCGCCTCTATGCTCATCGTGGAAGACATCGAAAAGAACCTCCAGTATCTCCTCAACCATCAGCACAAGGGCCTCACCATCCGCGTGCACCCCATCCTCTACGCATACCTCACCAAAGGATGGCTCCGCAGCCGCCAGTGGAAATGGTATTTCGCGTACAAGAAATGGATCAAACTCCGCGCAGATTCCAACTACCATCTCACGGAGTACCACTTCTTCGATGACAACGACGAGGAAATCAAATTCTGATAGAATTACGAGGGCGCACCCAACCGGATGCGCCCTTTTTTCCGCCGCCACGGCCCTCCGGCCCCAGGTTTGCAACATACCCGGCGGAATATTGTTATACCTCCTAAATGTGACTTCGCTATGTTGAAAAAAACTTACTGCCCGCTTTACTCTTTCTCGCCATTGCCGCCTGCCAGCAAGGCCTGAAACGCGCCGAAGGCGAAGGCATTAACCGCGACACCACCCACTACACCAAAGAAGAATACATCGCCGAAGCCATGGACAGCAACCTGGTCGTGGCGTTTCTTGACCATCATGCGGAATTCGCACCCTACCGCGCATCCATCCTCAACTTCTACCGCAAACGCGACTTCCACTTCGCCTGGATCGACTCCGCAGGCCTCACCGAACAAGCCGGCGGTTTCATGAACATGATGCGGCAAGACGAAGCCTCCGGCATCAGCGACTCCGCGCTTGATAAATCTTCCGCCATGCGCATGTTCGACTCCCTCAGCGCCCAGGGTGACGAATTCAACCACAAAGACTCACTCGTACGCCTCACCGAAATCGCCCTCACCGGACAATTCTTCACCTACGCGGAAAAAGTCTGGGGCGGTATGACCAGCGCCAATTCCAAAGACCTCGAGTGGTTCATCCCCCGTAAAAAAATCAATGTCGAAAGTCTCCTCGATTCCGTGATCCGCTTTCCCAAAACGGCCATTGCGGCAAACGAGCCTGTGAACCGGCAATACAAACTCCTCCGCGACGAGATCCAGCGCCTGGCGAAACTCGCGAAAGACAATCCCACGCTGGATTCTATCCGGATTGAAAAAAAGAAAACCTATAAATCCGGCGACTCCTCCGAGGTGATCGCCGCCGTGAAAAAACGGCTCCACCTTATCGGTGACTTCAGGGAAGATGATACCACGTCCCGCTTCACGCCCATGCTCGACAGCGCGCTGCGCAATTACCAGGTCCGCCACGGGCATAAGGACGACGGCATTATCCGCGAGCAAACGGTAGCGGCGCTCAACCGTCCACTCCAGCATTATATGCACCAAATCCTCCTGAACATGGAGCGCATCCGCTGGGTGCCGGTGGAAGTGACGACGGATTACCTGCTCGTGAACATCCCCGAGTTCCGCCTGCATGCTTACGAGGAAGGCAAACTGGCCTGGAGCTGCAAGGTGGTGGTGGGAACACAGGGCAACAGCACCGTAATTTTCAGTAAAGAGTTGAAATATGTCGTGTTCAGTCCTTATTGGAACGTGCCGCCCGGCATCCTGAAAAAAGAAGTGCTGCCTGGTATCCGCAAAAGCGGCAACGCTTACCTGGCGCGGCATAACATGGAGATGAGCGGTAGCGGCAACAATATTTCGGTGCGGCAGAAGCCCGGCCCGAAAAATTCATTGGGCAAAGTGAAATTCCTTTTCCCGAACGAATACAACATCTACCTGCACGATACGCCGTCGAAAGATTTGTTCAACGAAACGAAGCGTTCCTTCTCGCACGGCTGCATCCGCGTGGCGGAACCGAAGAAGCTGGCGGAATGGGTGCTGCGCAAAGATTCCAGCTGGACTTCCGCCAAGATTGACGCGGCCATGAACGCCGGCAAGGAGAAGTATGTAACAGTGAAAGAGAAGCTGCCCGTGTTCATTGGTTATTTCACTGCCTGGGTCGACAGTGACGGGCGTCTGAACTTCCGCGACGACGTGTATGGCCACGACAAGAAGCTGGCGAAACTGATGTTCGGCAAATAATTATACGGAGCGTTCCGTGTGTAAAAGCGGCTTTCCCGGGAGGGGGGCCGCTTTTTCCGTTTTGGGTAGCGGGATGCGTTGCATGAGGAAGTAACCGGCCATGAGCGCGCCAGCGCAACCGGTAACGATCATCACGTACAGGATGGGGGAATCTTCCGCGAAATGTCTGCTGCCGACGTTAAGCATGAGGGCAGCGGCGGCGTTGTAGGAAATATGGATGAGCATGGAAGGGCAGAGGTCGCGGAAACGGAGGTAGAATGCGCCGGTGAGGAACCCCAGCATGAAGGCGCCGGGCATCTGCGCGGGGTCCGGGTGCGCGAGCATATACAACAGCGCGCTCTGAAGGAGCGCAATACCGGCGGAGTACCGTTGGAGAAGGGCTTCCATGATGATGCCCCGGAACAGGATTTCTTCCATCATCGCCATCAGCACCACGGTGCAGACCACCGCAAAGGGATCGCCGGTCCGGATGGATGTAAAGCTCATATCGGACCAGACGGGGAGCGGCAGCAGGCTGCCCAGACCGTCTTTCACCATTACCAACGCAATGGCCATGGTGATACACAAAAGGAAAAGTTCGGCCGTCATGTACAGGCGCGGCATGAATTTGAAGTTGTCGCGCTTGCGGACCAGCGCGCAGGTGATCACACTGACGCCACCCAGCAGATAAAGCCAGGAAAGCAATGCGGGGAATTGAAGAAGGTTGATGCCGGATATCAGAAACACGATCGAGCACGGAACGATCCATCCGGCAAAGAGGGCGATCTGCATTTGCCATGCGCCATTCAACGACAGGCCATGCCTTGTTTTGACATACATATTTGTGCAGCTAAATTTTCTTCGGGTAGTTGACTAGTCTTCGCTTGTACGTTCATGCTAATATAAGCAATTTGCTTACTTAAAACCTTATTTTTGCGGCATATGGAAAAACAAATCATCAACTCCACAAACGCTCCCGCGCCGATCGGTCCTTACAACCAGGCCGTGCAGGCGGGCAATATGCTGTTTATTTCCGGGCAGATCGCGCTGAATCCGGAGAGCGGTCAGATGGAACAGAGCGACATCATCGCTGAAACGCACCGGGTGATGCAGAACCTGCGGAACATTCTGTCGGAAGCCGGGATGGATTTCTCCGACGTGGTGAAAAGCACGATTTTCATCATGAACATGGGGGATTTCGGGCAGATCAACGAAGTGTACGGCAAGTATTTCACCGGATACTTCCCTGCCCGCGAAACCGTGCAGGTAGCCGCGTTACCGAAAGGCGCGAATGTAGAGATTTCGATGATCGCCGTAAAATAACCGGAATGGATATACTCGTAACCGGCGAAAAGGAGCGGTGGGATGCGTTTCGCGAATCCCGCGGCACCGGCAGCCACCGCGTACTGTATGAGCCGGAACTGCGGCCGCTGAAGGGAGGGGCCGACCTGGTGATCGACCTTTCGCTCGACGAGCGGCCTGAAAATCTCATGATATATTCGCTGCAGCCGGGGCTTCCCGTCCTCGGTTGCCTCGTGAAAACGCCACCAGCCGCCTGGGAACAATATCCCAGCCTGTACGCCGCCAACTGGCTGCCCGGTTTTTACAGGATGCCGCGGCTGGAAGTGGGGATTTCGGCACGGGGCGACGCCGGCCAGCTGAAATCCGTCATGCAGGAACTGGGCTGGGAGTATGAAACCGTCAAAGCCTCCGCCGGTCTCGTGACACCCCGTACGGTGGCGATGATCATCAACGAAGCTTATTTCACGGCGGAAGAGGGGACCGCTTCGCGGGAGGATATAGACATCTCCATGAAGCTGGGTACGAATTATCCTTTGGGTCCCTTCGAATGGTGCAGCCGCATCGGCATCCGCAACGTGTACGAAGTACTGCGCGCCGTTTATGCTGAAACCGGCAACGAACGTTACCGTATTTGCGAAACGCTGGAAAAGGAATACAACGCATTTATCCAACAATCAGACTGACCCACTTGGCACAGATACTCCATATAGATACCGCAACTTCCATCGGCTCCGTTTGCCTTTCCCGCGACGGGCAGGCCCTGGAGACGATCCTCAATACCGACCAGCGCGATCACGCCGCGACTATTACGCAGTACATTGGTGAACTGATGAAACGCCACGGTGTAACGCCCGCCGGGCTCGACGCCATCGCCGTCAGCGCCGGTCCGGGTTCCTACACCGGTTTGCGCGTGGGAACCGCCACGGCTAAAGGGCTTTGTTACACCTGGAAGAAGCCCCTCATCGCCATTTCCACGCTGCAGATGATGGCGGCGGGCATGCAGGCGCAGCGGCCGGCGGAAGACGTATTGTACGCCCCGATGATCGATGCGCGGCGGATGGAGGTGTTTACGGCTATTTACGACCAAAACCTGGAAGCCCTTCTCATCCCCCAGGCAATGGTGCTCGAACCCGGTTCGCTCGACAACTTTATTGCACAGAAAACTGTCATTTTCTTTGGCGACGGCGCCCCCAAATGGCAGATGTTGTTAGGAGAACGCACCAATACGCTTTTCCCCTCATACCAAATATCGGCCGAACATATGATCCCGCTGGCCGCGAAAGCCTTTGCAGAAAAGGATTTCCAGGATGTTGCCTACTTCGCTCCCCACTATCTGAAAGCCTTCTACCACCCGGGTAAAAGTAACATCCGTTAATTTTTTAGCAGATTTTTAGCATTTCCCGGCATCATATTACACATAGAAACACGTTTATATCTGAAAGGGTGCCGGCGAACGGATTTTAGCACCCGGAACTGTCATGTGAACGTCAAATTGTGGGAAAAACGGGATATTCCGGGCTATATATTAAAAAAGAAGGTATAGAAATTTTTTTTATTGTGACAGATATTATAATTTTGTATAATCAATATCCGCGATTATTGTCTAATAGTCTCGTTATTACTGTCCGTTGATCCCTGTCATTTCATTATTTTTAAAACTATTTTGCGATGGAAAAACAATTATTAACCACCTCTTCTAATACTCTTATTATTTCTAGAGGTAACAATGAAAAAGATCAGATCAAATTGGATTACATTGCCGTTAAGAAGGCCGCGATGGTGTTGAGAGCGATCAACCATAAGCTTCGCCAGCAGATGATCAAGCTGCTGGAGGACCATAAGCGTATGACCGTAACGGAGATTTATGTGAAACTGCGCCTCGAACAATCCGTAGCCTCCCAGCACCTCGCCATCCTGCGCCGCGCCGGGATCGTGATTACCGAAAGAGACGGCAAGTTTATCCATTATACCATCAATAAGCAGCGTATTGCCGAAGTGGCAAAATTCGTCGAAGAACTGGTGGGATAATCCCCGTATCTACCTTTTTCATAACCGTGCCCGCATTTCGGGCCACCTACGATACTCAAAAGACCGTCTCCACCGACGGTCTTTTGTTTTTTCCGTATTTTTGCCAAAATCAAACCACCATTATGTTTATTAAGCAGTTGTATACCGGATGCTTATCGGAAGCCGCCTATTACATCGAGTCGGAGGGTGAAGCCGCGATTATCGATCCCCTGCGCGACATTGAGCCCTATCTCACCCTCGCACACGAGCGGAATGCTTCCATCAAATATATTTTCGAAACCCATTTCCACGCCGATTTCGTTTCCGGTCACCTCGACCTGGCTGCTGCCACGCATGCGCCCATCGTGTACGGTCCGGAAACGCAGACCGGCTTCCCGGTGCATATCGCGACAGACGGGGAGGAGTTTAAAATCGGTAAACTGACCGTTCGCGCCCTTCATACGCCGGGCCACACGCTGGAGAGCACCTGCTACCTCCTGCTCGACGATGCCGGCCAGCCGCACGCCATTTTCACCGGAGATACGCTCTTCGTGGGTGACGTTGGCCGCCCGGACCTCTTCAGCGGCAACCTCACCAAGGAACAACTGGCGGGCATGCTGTTCGAATCGTTGAATAACAAGATCAAGACCCTGCCGGATCACGTAATTGTTTACCCCGCGCATGGGCCCGGATCTTCCTGCGGCAAGAACCTCGGTCCCAACACCACCTCCACCATCGGCGAGCAAAAACGCGACAACTACGCGCTCCTCGCGGAAGACAAGGCCGCTTTCATCAGCCAGGTGACCGACGGGCTGAGCACGCCGCCGCAGTATTTCCCTATCAACGCGCAAATCAACAAGGAAGGTTACGACGCCATGAACAAAGTTATGGAGCGCAGCCTGCAACCTTTATCCATAGCAGCTTTCAAGGAGAAATCCGAACTTGGCGCTGTGATCCTTGACACCCGCCACGCCACTACTTTTACCGAAGGGTTTGTGCCCGGTTCCATCAGCATCGGGCTGGAAGGCCGCTTCGCGGAATGGGCCGGCAGCCTGCTCCCCTTCGATAAAGCCATGATCCTCGTGACCGCTCCCGGCCAGGAAGAAGAAACCATCGTGCGCCTCGCGCGCGTGGGCTTCGATAAAGTGGAAGGTTACCTGGAAGGCGGTTTCGACGCGTGGAAAGCAGCCGGTGAAAAGATCGACATGATCATTTCCGTGGACCCCGACGAACTGGCGATGGACATCCCGCACGACGAGCACCTGCTCATCGTGGACGTCCGCAAGCCTGCCGAATTCGCCGACGGACATGTGAAAGACGCCACCAACCTGACGCTCAGCGAACTGACCGACCCCGGTACCATGGCCGACCTCGACGAGCACCTGAACCTCTACGTGCATTGCCAGGGCGGCTACCGCAGCGTGATCGCCTGCTCCCTCATGAAACGCGAAGGCATCCACAACCTCCGCAATGTTACCGGCGGTTATGCGAAAATGAAAGATGAAAAAGGCATCGAGATCGAAAAAGAGAAAAACGTACTCAACTAACGGAAACGTTAAAATTTATACGGGCCGGGGCTTTCAGTCCCGGCTTTTTTATGCGTGGCAGGGGATTTGCGGCCGTTTGAAGATACGTTCGCACGGCGCGCTCCGGAAAATCGGGATTGGCGGTATTGCTGGTATAAAACCCATCAAATTAATTTCCCCAATCTAAACATCTCCGCACCCGCGTTGTTAAACTAAATACCCTGTTTATCCCCGCCACAGCCAGGCAAATCAGTAGTAAGGGCGATCCGTCGGTCCCTTGGACGGTTTGCATCGGGCGAAACTTACCTATCATATTGGTTATCAAATTTTTAACTGAGGATGATGTCCGGTTTACGGACAGGAATTCTTCACATTCCTTTTAAATTTTAATCGTATGAAAAAACGCAATTCCTGGTTAATCGCCTGCCTTCTCGGTTTAGGCGTATTCCTGTACGCTTGCAAGCCAAGCGATGCCAAACTTCAGAAAGAAGTAAATGACAAACTAGCCACCACCACGCCCGGCGTGATCGCTGAAGTGAAAGGCGGCGTTGCCACACTCAGCGGCGAAGTGATGGACGATGCCACCAAATCCGCCGCCGAAACCACCGCCAAAGAAGTAAAAGGCATCAAATCGGTTGTCAATAATGTGATGACGACCCCGCCTCCTCCGCCGCCTCCTCCGGTAGTGGTGAGCCCGGACGATATGCTGAAAACCAGCGTTGACTCCGCGTTGAATGCGCATAGCATTTCCGGTGTTACCGCTACCATCGCCAACGGGGAAGTAACCCTGACCGGCACCATCAAGAAAGCGGATCTGAAAAAAGTGATGCAGGCGGCAGCGGAAGCGAAGCCGAAGAAAATCAACAATAAGCTGACGATTCAATAAGCAGCTGTTCATCCATTTATCACTCAATAAATTTGCAATATGGCATTACAGGAAAAATATGCGGAACTGATCCAGGCGGCTAACAGCGGCGGTGTATCCGGTTTGCAGGTGGCAGAACAGAACGGTGTGCTGTATGTAACAGGCACCGCACCGTCGGGCGCCGTGAAAGACCAGCTCTGGGGAATTTATGAAAAACTCGACCCCGAAATGCGGGCGGGCGACCTGGTGCTGAACATCTCCATGGCCGAAGGCGCGGAACAGGTGTATGAGGTGCAATCGGGCGACAACCTTAGCAAAATAGCAAAGAAATATCCGGGTATGACCTGGCAGAAGATTTTTGAAGCGAATAAAGACCAGATCTCGGACCCGGACAAGATCCAGCCGGGCTGGAAGCTGAAAATCCCTTCTGCATAGGCTTTTCCGGAAAAGAAAAGGGCGCTCCGGTCATCCGGAGCGCCCTTTTAATGCCTTTATTCTGCATGCCCCTCCGCATACTCCGGCTTCCACTCGTGCTTCCAGCGGCGGTGGCTCCACACCCACACTTCGGGTTGTTCGCGGATATTTTTTTCCAGGTACCGGACGAATGCTTCGGTGATTTCACCCTCTTTTGTTTGTGCGGGATGCTCGAACGCGAGGGTGAGTCTGGCTTCGTAGAAACCGCGTTTCTTTTTGCGGATATCGACGAATACCACAGGGATGTCGTTCCGGCGGGCGCTCATTTCCGGCCCTTTGTAAAACGCCGTCATCTTGTTGAGGAACGGGTACCAGTAACAACGGCGCGGATTGCCGGGGTTCTGGTCGGCTACCAATGCCAGTAAATATTGCTTGCCCATCCAGGGCGCCATGCCGTTGCGCATGTCGTTTGCGGGAATGAGGATCGTTCCGAATTTTTCGCGGAAGTGACGGAACATCCGGTTCACGGCTTTGTTGGTGATGGGCATGAACACCACGAGGAAAGGATAATCCACGCCCTGCATGCAAAACAGGTTCGCCCATTCCCAGTTGAAGTTATGGCCCAGGTGCAGCTGACAGCTCCGCCCTTCGGCATACAGTTTATGCAGCGGCGACAAATCGCAGATGAAACGCTTTTGAAGCGAGGCTTTGCTCATGGTGAGCAGCTTGATCGTTTCTACCATCATATCGGTCAGGTTGCGGTAGTACCTGCGCGCCATGCGGCGGATTTCCTTTTCCGTTTTATCGGGGAACGCCTGCCGTAAATTGCCCAGCACCACTTTGCGGCGGTACCCCAGGATGTGGTACACGAAGCAGTACAGCAGGTTGCTGAGGGGATAGAGCACCCACAACGGCAAAACGGAAACGCTATAACAGAACGCCAGTAAAAAATAATACATGTCCTCGCTCGCTTTTTCCTACAGGATGATATTCTGAACCAGTTCGCTTTTGACCGGGTAATCGGTATTGAAGTGCAGGCCGCGGCTTTCCTTGCGGAAGACTGCCCCTTTCACGATGAGATATCCCGCCGTGATGAGGTTGCGCAATTCGCAGAGCTGCGGTGAAACGGCGGTTTCCCGGTAGAGGGCTTCCGTTTCGAGGTGCAGCATGTCGAGCCGGCGCATGGCTCTTTCAAGACGAACGTTGGTGCGCACGATGCCCACGTAATCACTCATGATCTGCTTCAGCTCCTTGAGGCTTTGCGTGATGAGGATCATTTCCTTGGGCGCCGTGGTACCGAGGGTGTTCCAGTCGGGCACTTCGGAATGGATGGTGCTATTTACGATGGCCGTTTTGGCGTCGAGGAAGCAGCGGTGCGCAAACACCATCGCTTCGAGGAGCGAGTTGGAAGCCAGGCGGTTGGCGCCGTGGAGCCCCGTGCTGGCGCACTCCCCGCAGGCATACAGGTTTCTTATCGATGTACGGCCGAATTCGTCGGTCTTGATGCCGCCGCAGCTGTAATGGGCCGCCGGCGCAACGGGAATCATGTCTTTCGTGATGTCTATCCCGATCGAACGGCACTTTTCGTAAATATTCGGGAAGTGATGGATGAACTTCTCCAGGTCCATATGCCGGCAGTCGAGATATACGTGCTCGGTACCGGAGATCTTCATCTCGCTGTCGATGGCGCGGGCCACGATGTCGCGCGGAGCGAGCGACAACCGCTGGTCGTATTTATGCATGAAATCTTCCCCGTCGGCATTCCGCAGTATACCGCCGTCGCCGCGAACGGCTTCGGTGATGAGGAACGATTGCCCGCTGACGCCTACCTGGTACAATGCCGTGGGGTGGAACTGGATGAACTCCATGTTCTCGATGCGGCCCTTGGCGCGGTACACCATCGCCACGCCGTCGCCGGTTGCGATGATGGGATTGGTGGTGGTGCGGTATACCTGCCCGTTGCCGCCAGTAGCCAGGAGCGTGAGGCGCGACAGGATTTTTTCGATCTTATTGGTTTTCTGGTTGAGGACGTAGATGCCGTAGCATTCGATGTCGAGTGTGGATTTGGTGACGAGGTAGCCCAGGTGGTGCTGCGTAATGAGGTCCAGGACGAAGCAGTGGGTAACGACTTCGATATTTTTGCTGCGGCGGACCGCTTCCAGAAGCGCGCGTTCGATCTCGCGGCCGGTTACGTCTTTATGGTGGATAACGCGGAATTCGGAGTGGCCGCCTTCTTTTCCGAGGGCGAGGTCGCCGTCGGGGGATTTATCGAACCGGGCGCCCCAGGCGATCAGCTCGTTCACCCGGTCGGGGCCTTCCTTCACCACGATTTCGACGATCTTTTCATTACAAAGGCCGTCGCCCGCGATGAGCGTATCTTCAATATGTTTCTCGAAGCTGTCGTTTTCCAGGTCGTTGACCACGGCCACGCCGCCCTGGGCATACTTGGTATTGGTCTCGTCTTCCCGTGTTTTGGTAATAATGGTCACCTTTTTGTCCGGGAATTCGCCGGCCACTTTCAGCGCATATGTAAGCCCGGCTATACCGGAGCCCACCACCAGAAAATCCGTTTGATGCATAGGCATCAAAATTAGGCAATAATCGGATTAGTTGGCCCGGGTAAATGGCACCCGCCGGGCGCGGCCGGAGGTAATTTCGAGGCCGGTTACACGGTTTTGGGCATCGCGGCGGAAGCGGACGAGCCCGAAATAAGACTGGAACGCGTCTTTATACAACGGTTGCAGGGGCGATTTGAAGCCGGGCCTGTCGATGTTCACGACCAGGTTTTTACCGTCGAGGGTCACCTTCCAACGGGCTTCCGCGTCGGAAGAAACGTATTCCCCGGCATATTCCGCGTTGCTGGCGGCGGTGTCCGGGTAGTTTTCAGGTTTAAAGGCGAATGTATCCTGTTGGGGGGTGATGAGGAAGAGGTCTGTTTTTGAAAATGCGTAGCGCATGCCGCCTTCGTTGCGGAAAGTGGCCCCTCCGGCCGGATGCAGCTTCTTCGTGCCCTCGTACAGGTTACCGTTGGATTCGGTGATCTTGATGCCGTCGTCGCTACGGACGTTCCGGTACCAGCCTGTGAAAGCGCGGAGGGCTTCCGGCGGCACGGCTATCGCGGGAACGGCGGTTTGCGGGGCCGGTGTTTTCGGCGGCTCGGGAATGAAGATATTGCGCACCACCGCCGCGGCGTTCGTCGCCGCCCGGTCGAACTGCGAAGTGTTGCACAAATAAGCGAAGGACATGCCCAGTTCAGGGAAATACTCCAGGTTGGCGCGGTAGCCCGCCGTGGCGCCGGAATGGGTCACGGCTTTCCGGCCGTTGATGGGCGCCGTCATAAGCCCGGCGGCATACATCGCGGGATGGCCGCAGGTGAGGGGCACCGTTTCGGTTTGTTTGGGATAAAGGGAAGGGGAACCGTATCTTCCCGAAGTATACAAATCATTCCACTTCAGCAGTTCCTCCGCCGTGGTGAGCAGCGCGGCATGGCCGTACACGCTTTCGTTGGGCATGTTGATGTGATATCCGTACCGGTCGTCCTTCCCGTAGGCAATGGCGCGGTGAGGCACCAGTTGCCGGTGGTCTTGCCGCCAATGGGATGCGTTCATGCCGGCGGGTGTGAAAATGTGCTCATCCGTAAATTCTTCCAGCGTTTTGCCGGAAACGCGCTCCACAATGATCGTCATCAGCGTGTAGTTGGTGTTGGAATAGATGTATTCGTATCCCGGAGGGTTGTTGAGTGATTTTTGCCGGCAGATGATGCGCAGCGCGTCGTCGTTCGTGTAATTCCTTTCCCCGCGCGGCCACCCGGTCAGCTCCGCCACCGAGCCCCAATCCTTCAGCCCGCTCGAATGATGCAGCAGGTGCGATACCCGGACGGGATGCCCGTATTCCGGGAGTTCCGGCACATACTTCCGCACTTCATCGGCCACCGACAATTTCCCCTGTTGCTCCAGGATCAGGATGGACGCCGCGGTGAATTGCTTGCTCACGCTGCCCGCTTCGATGAGCGAAGTGGTGGCCATGGGTACGTTGCGCTCAAGATCCGCCATCCCCCAGGACTTGGAAAAAATCACCTTCCCGTTGCGGCTGATGGCCATCTGGGCGCCGGGCCCGTCGGGCTTGAAGCGCTCGAATGCGGATTCGATACGGGCGAGTGTGTCTTGCCAGGTTTGCGCCTGCGCGCCGGAAAGTACCAGCAGCGCGGAAAGGGACAGCGAGATTTTACGGAGCATATGTCGTTATATTCTATTCCTGAGATAATATAAACTCCCCGACACCAAAAGCCACTGCGCAACGCCGTAAGTCGTCATCACCACGATGCCGCTATAGGCGAAGTCCGCATAAAAAAGCTGGAACGCCAGCACCGTGTCAGACACGACGAAGAAAAACGCCCCCAGGATAGCCCGCATCCCATACCAGGGCGCGCCGAATCCGAACGCCCGAACCGACAGGATGAACATGCTGGTAATCACCGCGGTGTATGCGATCACCGGGATGCGCATCTCTCCGGCTTTCGGGTAGAGCAAAGACAGCACCACCGCCGCATATCCCAACGCCACGGCCATGGCCATCTTTTCGACGATCCCGATCCTGGGCCGCGGTTTCATCCAAAGGAAAAAGCCGATGTACATCAAATGTGCTATGAGGAAACTCACCAGCCCCGGCAGAAAAAATTGCGGGAACAAAAGGAAAACATCTCCCGACCAGGAAAAAATAACGGCGGCGAAAATAAAGTTACGGGAGGAATATTGCAGCTTCGCGGCGAGCGCCCAGCTGTACACGCCCAACAGTATCATCAGCAAGGGTTTGGTGACGAAACGGGCCTGCGGTACGTCGAAAAGGATCATCCCGATATCCGCGAGCAACGCGAGGAAATACACAGCTATCCAATAGGCAGGTTTCATGAAGTGGAATTATCCCCCAACTTACACTCTTTTTAACTGTTGAGCAATACATAAAAAGTGGTACCCTTTTCGGGGATGCTGTTTAGTTTCAGCTGCCCGCCATGCATCTGGATAATTTGCTGGCTGAGGCTCAGCCCGATGCCGGAACCGGTTTTTTTGGTGGTGAAGAACGGAATGAAAATCTTCTCTTGCGCGTCCGGGTCGATGCCGGGACCGTTATCGGTGATTTCGATGATCACCTGTTGCCCGTTGAACGAGCCTTTCACGGAAATGAGCGGCTGGTCGGTTTGGTCCAGCGCGTCCATGGAATTTTTGATGAGATTGATGAGCACCATCTGCAGCAGTGTTTCGTCGGCGTGTATCTCGATGTTGTCCGGTGAAACGTGGGAGCGGTAGCGGATGCCCGCGGCTTTCATGTCGGCCAGCAGCAGGTTGCTCACCGAGTGGATGAGCTGCTTCAGATTGATGGTGGTGAATTGCGGCTTGGGGAGCGTGGTGTAATCGCGGTAGGCGTTCACGAAATTCATGATGCCCTTGCTGCGGCTTTCGATGGTTTCGAGTGCTTCGCGGAGGTCACCCACGGCGTCGTTCTGCTCGTCGGTAGCGGCGAGGTCGTACTGCACGATGTCTTGCATGGTGCCGATGAGGCTCACGATGGGCGTCACCGAATTCATGATTTCGTGGCGCAGGATCTTGGTAAGATTCTGCCAGGCTTCGAGTTCTTTTTGCTGCAGTTCCGCGTGAATATTCTGCAGCGAAATCAGTTTCACCAACCGCCCCTGCAGCCTTACGCTCGCCGCCTGGATCGAAAGTTGCTGGCCGTTTTGGGTGGCGTAAAGCGTTTTATGACCGGCGGGCAATTGCATGAGGAGCCCCGCCAGATCGGGGTGCACGTTTTTCAGCTCGTCGATATACCGGAGCCGGTAAATGCCGAGCAGCCGGAAGGCCGCGGGGTTGATGAGTTCTATCTTCCCGTCCGTATCAAAGGAAAAAACGCCGATGCTGATGTGCTGGATGATCGTATCGATATATTTAAGATTGGCTTCCCTTTCCGCCCGCGTTTGCCGGAAAGCTTCCAGGACTTCGTTGAACTGGTGGTTAAGGGCGCTGAAACTCTTACCCAGCTTATTGTCTGCGCTAAATCGGATGGAAAAATCCTCGTACCGGATGGCCTCCAGGAACAACGTCAGTTTCCGGTTAACGCGGTTGAGATAATGATATAACGACACCACCTGCGCAATAAGGAAAGGGACCACGAGCCATATCATCAGCGGGTAACCGGCCGACCACAACGCAAACCCCGCCGCCACGGTGGCGATGAACAGCACAAGGCGCAACAGGATGATGACGCTGAAACGGTTCATATCAGAGATTGTATTTTTCCATGCGGCGGTACAGCGCGGCGCGGCTCAAACCCAGTTCCTTGGCGGCGTCAGTGATATTGCCGTTGCATTGCTTCAGGGCTTGGGCGATCATATTCCTTTCCATATCTTCCAGGTTGAAACCCGTGTCCAGCTTCTCCGCCGATGCCGCTGATTTTACGAATACGTCCTTCGGCATGAGGGTTTTGCCCTGGCACAAAATCACCGCCCGCTCGATGGCGTGCTGCAATTCGCGGATGTTGCCCGGCCAGTCGTAATTCTCCAGTTGGGTGATGAGGGTTTCGTGTAAAAATGCGACGGGACGGTTATATTTCTTGCGGTACATCCCGAGGAAATATTCGGCCAGGGGCACGATGTCTTCCCGCCTTTCGCGCAACGGCGGCAGGTGCACTTCGATGGTGTTGATGCGGTACAGCAAGTCTTGCCGGAATTGCCCCGAAGCCGCCAGCTGCTGGATATTCTTGTTGGTGGCGGAAATGAGCCGCACGTCGATGGGAATTTGTTTGTTGGAGCCAACCCGCGTCACCTGACGGTTCTGCAAAACGGTCAGCAGTTTCGCCTGGAAAGGGATGGAAATATTCCCGATCTCGTCCAGGAAAATGGTGCCGCCCGCGGCTTCTTCGAACCGGCCGGCGCGGTCGTCTCTCGCGTCGGTGAAGGCGCCTTTGACGTGGCCGAACAGTTCGCTTTCGAAAAGGGTTTCGCTGAGGGCGCCGAGGTCCACCGGCACGATGGATTTTTCTTTCCGCGCGCTGAGGGCGTGGATGTGCCGGGCCAGAAGGTCTTTCCCCGTCCCGTTTTCGCCGAGGATGAGGATATTGGCGTCCGTTCCGGCGACGCGGCCCACGGTTTCGAGGACTTCCTGCATGGCCGGACTATCGCCGATGAGCACGTTACCGGTGTGGAGCGTGGCGCCGCCGGCTTTTTTGTCTTGCTTTGCCTGGTGGGCGGCCACGGCGGTTTGCATGGTGGCGAGCAGTTTATCGTTTTCCCAGGGCTTGAGCACGAAGTCGGCCGCGCCGGCTTTGATGGCGCGCACGGCCATTTCCACGTCGCCATAGGCGGTGAAGAGGACCACGGTGGCTTTGGGATTGATGTCGAGGATGCGGTCGAGCCATTCGAAGCCTTCTTTGCCGCTGGAGAGGTCGCGGGTGAAGTTCATGTCCAGCAGGATGACGTCGTAATCGAAATTGGTGACGAGATAGGGGATTTTCTGCGGGTTCTTTTCGAAATCAACCTGGGCGAAATGCCTTTTAAGGAGGAGCCTTGCGGCGCGGAGCACGTCCACGTCGTCGTCCACGATCAGAATTTTACCTTGCTGGATGCTCATGAATATAGGATTAATGCGTTTTTGGCTGATGACTGCAAAACGTGTTCCGGGATGGGTGCCCCTCCGGCCGGAGGAGCCCTGTTTTTGGCCGGAACGGCCCTGCTGTGGCAATATTAAACAAACATTCGGGATCCCGTAAGGTTAATTTGACGGCCCCGGTTCCGGCGCCCGCCTGTCCGGATTCGGACACCCTTTGTCCGCTTTGGAACAGCGCCCGCCCGGTGGCTTTCATCTAAATTGGCCATGGTATTGGGTTTCAGGGTTTGGCATGGCTTGGCACATGGATTGACTTTACCTGTCCAGCAATTTTAGTCATGGACAGACAGATCAAAAAGAAATATTGGACCAAACAACGCCTGTTCCTCTACGGAGGCGGCGGAACGGTAGTGCTCCTCCTGCTCTGGAGCTTCATCTTCGCTGACAAGCGCAGCAAGCTGAACGTGGAGAAGGACAAAATCACCGTTTCTAAGGTCACCCAGGGCACTTTTGACGAGTATATCTCCGTCACCGCCGTTGTTCATCCCCTCAAAACCATCCGGCTCGACGCCATCGAAGGCGGGTATGTTGCCCGCAAATTCATGGAAGGCGGCAGCATGGTGAAAGCCGGCGATTCCATCCTCCGCCTGGAAAACCAGCGGCTGATGATGGATTTCGTGAACCGGGAAACCGAAATGTACCGTCTCATCAACGAACTGCAAAACACAAGGCTGCGCCTCAAACAGGACCGTTTCTCCCTCGAAAAGACCCTCAGCGACCTCGATTTCCAGGTAGACCAGGCGAAGGATCTCTTCGAACGGAATCATAAGCTGTTCAAGGACAAGGTGGTAGCCGAACAGGAATACCTCCGCACCAAGCGCGAATACGAGCGCCTCGACAAACAGCGCAAGATCGAAATACAGTCGCAGTCGTACCAGCTGGAAAACGCCACCACGCAGATCGCGCAGCTGGAAGGCACCATCGCGCGGACGCAGCGGAACCTCAGCATGATGAAGGAAAACCTGGCCAACCTCGTGGTGCGCGCCCCGGTAGACGGCCAGCTGTCCAGCATCAACGTGGAAGTGGGTACCAGCATCCAGGCGGGGCAGAACATCGGTCAGATCGACGACCTGGACGGGTTCAAGATGCGGGCGGAAGTCGACGAGCATTACATTTCCCGCATTTTCGCGGGGCTGAAAGCCAATTTCGATTTTAACGGGAAAGCCAATGAAATGGTGATCTCCAAAGTATATCCGGAAGTGAAAAACGGGCGGTTTGAGGTAGACATGAACTTTGTGCAGGCTGCACCGGAAGGCATCCGCCGCGGGCAATCCTCTCCTATCCGCCTGGAACTGGGCAAATCGTCCGAAGCTTTACTTTTGCCTGCGGGCGGATTCTTCTCCGACACCGGGGGCAACTGGGTGTACGTCGTGGAAAACGGCGGCAAGCGGGCCGTGAAGCGCAAGATCTCCCTCGGTCGTAAAAACCCCGTATATTTCGAAGTGCTGGAAGGGCTCAAACCCGGTGACCAGGTCATCACTTCCTCTTACGAGAACTTCGGGAACAAGGAAGTCCTGGAATTCTGACCCACCCAAATCTTATCAAAATCTTCAATCGTCAACAATGATCAGAACAGTCAACCTGCAAAAATTATTCACCACCGAAGAAGTGGAAACAACGGCACTCAACGGCATCAACATGGAAATCCAGGACGGCGAATTCGTGGCGATCATGGGCCCTTCCGGCTGCGGCAAATCCACTTTGCTCAACATCCTCGGGCTTCTCGACAATCCTTCCCACGGCGAGTATCATTTCTGGGGGCAGGAAGTGGCGCGGATGAGCGAGCGCCAGCGCGCGCAGCTCCGCAAAGGCGCTATCGGGTTCGTGTTCCAGAGCTTCAACCTGATTGACGAACTGACGGTTTTCGAAAACGTGGAACTGCCGCTGCTGTATCTGAAAGTGCCCGCCAGCGAAAGGAAGGCGAGGGTGGAACAAGTGCTGGAGCGAATGAACATCATGCACCGCCGCAACCACTTCCCGCAGCAGCTTTCGGGCGGCCAGCAGCAGCGCGTGGCCATCGCCAGGGCGGTTGTCGCCAAACCGAAACTGATCCTGGCCGACGAGCCCACGGGTAACCTGGATTCCACCAACGGCGAAGAAGTGATGAAGCTGCTCCAGGAACTGAACGACGCCGGCACCACGCTGATCATGGTGACGCACTCACCGTACGACGCGGGTTTCGCCCATCGCATCGTGAACCTGTTCGACGGCAAGGTGGTGACGGAGAACATCAAGGAACAATTTCACGTATAACACCAGAAAAAATTAAAATCATGATACCACATTGCCCGGGACATATCAGCCTTTTGCCGGACCCCGGTTCGCTGGTGCGCTGCTTTACCGGCGGGAACGCCGCCGATGAAGGGTTCCAGGCGATGATGGTGATGCCGTCCCTGTTATTTCCCTTGCTGCTGGTCCTGTTCGCGGGGCTTTGCATGCTCAACCAGTTCCGCCGGAACCGGGGTTCCGGGTCTGTCAATACCGAGAATATTTAACCTGCATAACCCTTTGTTCAATATGTACATGCTCAGAAATCATATCAAGATCGCCTGGAGGAATCTCTGGAACAACAAAGTGTTCGGGGTGATCAATATCGCCGGGCTTACGATCGGGATGACGGCCTGTATGTTCATCCTGCTTTGGGTGGCCAATGAGTGGAGCTTCAACCGTTTCCATGAAAAGCTGCCTCGTATTTACCAGGTGTATGAGCATCAATACTATTCCAACAACGAAATGCTCACTACCACGGCCACACCCGGGCCGCTGGCGGAGAAGCTCCGGACCGAAGTGCCGGGCATCACCCAGGTGGCTTCCATCAGCTGGAACGCGGAAAAATTGCTGTCGGTAGGAGATAAGAACCTTAAATTCCAGGGGCATTATACCGAGAGTCCTTTCTTCAACATATTCAGCTTTCCCTTCGTGGAAGGCAGTGCCGCGGGGGCGCTCACGCAGCCCGGCAATATCGTGCTGACCGACGAAACGGCGCGCGCGTTCTTCGGCGACGAAAAAGCCCTCGGCAAAACGATCCGCCTCGAAAACGCGAAAGACTACACCGTATCCGGCGTGGTGAAATCGCCTGGCGAGGCGAGCACCGTCAAATTCGCCTTCCTGTTGCCCATGCAGGAATTGAAGACGGAACATCCATGGCTTTCGAGCTGGGAGGCCAACGCGCCCCGAACCTACGTGCTCCTCAGCGAACAGGCCGATCTTACGAAAGTGAACGCCGCGGCGAAAGACATTGTGAAGCGCAACGCACAAGGTTCCACGACCGAATTATTCCTGTACCCCTTTTCCGATATTTACCTGAAAGGCATTTTCAAAGATGGGAAGGAGCAGTCCGGCAGAATGGAATATGTGCGGTTGTTCATTATCGTGGCGGTGTTCGTGCTGTTGATCGCCTGCATCAATTTCATGAACCTTTCCACCGCGCGGGCGGTGCAGCGCAGCAAGGAAGTGGGCGTCCGGAAAAGTATCGGCGCGGGCAGGTTCTCGCTCGTGTCGCAGTTTTTGGGAGAATCGTTTGCGCTGGTTTTTATTTCGTCGCTGTTGTCGGTGATGTTGGTGTGGCTGTTGATGCCGATGTTTGAAAAGATGGTGAATACAGAGATCGCCGTTCCGGTTTTCACCTGGTATAATCTGCTGGGGCTCCTTTGCCTGGCGGTTTTCACCGGCTTCGCGGCAGGCAGTTACCCTGCTTTTTACCTTTCTTCCCTCAACCCCATCTCTACGCTTAAAGGCGGCATGCTGCGGCTGAAGTCGTCGGCCGTGTGGCTGCGGAAAGGGCTGGTGGTGTTCCAGTTCGGGATTTCCACGGTGCTTATCGTGGCGGCTGCGCTCGTTTATCTGCAGATTCATTTCATTAAAAACCGCAACCTTGGCCTGAATAAAGACCAGGTGGTATATTTCACCAACGAGGGCGGCGTAGAGAAAAATTTTGAAGCCTTCCGCCGCGCGCTCGACGGGAA
This sequence comes from Chitinophaga pollutisoli, assembly GCF_038396755.1. NCBI lineage: Bacteria > Pseudomonadati > Bacteroidota > Chitinophagia > Chitinophagales > Chitinophagaceae > Chitinophaga > Chitinophaga pollutisoli. Next base: position 3,484,854 of record NZ_CP149822.1, read on the forward strand.
GCCCGGCATCATGGCTTCCTGCGTAACCAACCAGCTGCCCATTGACGTGGGGAACAGCGGCCAGGGCGTGTCGTGGCCGGGTAAGGCGGCAACGGAAACCGTGCTTTTTGATAAGCTGGAAGTGGGATCGGGCTTCGACAAAACCATGCAGCTCGAAATGCTGGAAGGGCGTACTTTTTCGGACGATCACCCCACGGACAAAGATGGGTTCGTGATCAACGAAACGGCGGTCCGGCTGATGAAACTGGAAAAACCCTGGGTCGGCCAGATCATCACAAACCAGGAAAAGCAAGGCCCCATCATCGGGGTAGTGAAGGATTTCGCGAGCCACCACATTGCGCGGAAAGCCGGGCCCATGCTCATCACACCGTTCGACGAAGCGGGCGGGAAAGTGCTCGTCCGCATCCATCCGGGAGAAGCCGCGGCCGCCATGGCGAGCATCGGCGAAGTGTACAAACAATTCAACCCGCAATATCCCCTCGACCTGAAATTCATGGACGTGTTTTTCGAGAAGATTTACCGGAGCGAATCGGTGATCGGTAGATTATCGACCGTGTTCACCGTGCTCGCGATTTTTATCGCCTGCCTGGGCCTCTTCGGGCTGGCGGCCTTCACGGCGCAGCAACGTACCAAAGAGATCGGCATCCGGAAAGTGCTGGGCGCCACCGTGGGGCAGATCCTCGTTCTGCTCAGCAAGGATTTTCTGCGGCTGGTGCTGGTGGCTGTGGCCATCGCATTGCCGCTGGCCGCGTATTTCATGAAAGGTTGGCTGGATCAGTTCTCCCTGCACATCGAAATCAGCTGGTGGATTTTCGCGGGAACGGCGCTGCTGTCGCTCGTGCTGGCGATGTTGACGGTCAGTTACCAGTCGGTGCGCACCGCCCGGATGAACCCCGTTAAATCCCTGCGGGCCGAATAAATTCCGAACCAACAAACCACGCAAGTTATGTGGAGAAATTATATCAAAATCGCTTTCCGTAACATCTGGAAAGCCAAGCAGGTAACCTTTGTTAACGTAGTAGGTCTTTCGGTAGCCATCGCCGCGGCCATGCTGCTGTGCATGACGGTGTACCGGGAGTTTTCCTTCGATAATTTCCATGAGAAAGGCGACCGGATTTTCAGTGTGTACAAAGATATTCGCTATCCCGACAAGGCCGACGTGATCCGCAATATGCCGCATCCCATGGGGCCCGCGATGAAGGCGGAGCTGCCCGGCGTGAAGGAAGCGGTGCGCTTCTTCAGCAATTCCGTGGCAGTCCGCGTAAACGGCGTGCAGCATACAGTTTCGGGAACGTTTACAGAGCCTTCGTTCATGCAGATTTTCAGTTTCCCGCTGGTTAAAGGCGCGGCACAACTGGATCTGACTGACATCGTGCTGTCTGAAAGAACGGCCGAAAACCTGTTTGGCGCGGAAGATGCTGTCGGGAAGCAGTTGGAAATAAAGATCGGGGAACAATGGAAACCGCTGACGGTAACCGGTGTGTTGCAAAACGCCCCCGAAAACTCCACCGTGGAATTCGCCGCACTCGTGCGGCTGGAAAATCATATCGCCTATCCCCAGAATAACGGCAATTGGTTCAATATCAATCTCGATACTTTCGTGGAACTGGAGCCGGGCACCGATCCCCGCACTGTTGAGCGCGCCAGCAAAGCCATGCTGGAGAAATATTACGGAGAAGACATCGAACGGCAAAAGAAAGGCGGCGCGAAGGCAGGTCCGCTCGGAGAATACCAGCTGCTGGGGCTTGTTCCGATGAAAGACGTGCATTTTTCCCCGAATTCCAATCTTGGGGGAGAAGAAACCCCTGGTGCTGATGTTGCTCTTCATCGCGGGTTTCCTGCTGTTCATCGCCAGCATCAATTTCGTTAACCTGACCCTCGCCCGGTCGTTTACCCGTGCCCGTGAAGTGGGCATGCGCAAGGTGATGGGAGCCGGGAAGCTCCAGCTGAGCCTGCAATTGTGGGGTGAAGCGGTGCTGTTGTTCCTGATATCGCTGCTGATCGGCGGTGTGATTGCTTACCTGTTGCTTCCCGGATACAATTCGTTGTTCAAATCCGGCGTGAGCTTTTCCATCCTGCTGGAGCCCAAATTCCTTGCAGGCATCCTGTTGACGCTGTTGGTGGTGACCGCGCTCGCGGGCGGATATCCGGCCCTGCTGATGGCGCGGACGCAGACCTTGCTCGTGCTGAAAGGGAAAATGACGACCGGCAGGAAGAACTACTTCCGCAATTCGCTCATCGTGACCCAGTTCGTATTTTCCTGCCTGCTGATTATCGCCACGCTGATCGCCTGGCGGCAAATGAGCTATCTGCGCAACAAGCCCCTGGGCTACAATACTTCCGAAGTCATCAGCGTTCCCGTGGGCGCAAAGGAAAATGGGAATGCCGTACTTGAGCGCCTCCGGGCCGGCCTGAAAGGACAGCCAGGCATCCTGTCCATCACAGGCGCCAATACCAACTTCGGTCGCGGGCTCGATAACAGTTCCTCTACTTCCATCATTTCCTGGGACCATGAGGGCAAGGAGTTCCGGGCCAACTGGCAGGGCGTTTCCACGGATTACGTGAAAACCATGAGCCTGCAGCTGACCGGCGGCCGCGATTTCTCCGCGGCGCTCGCGTCCGATTCGTCGGGATTCATCATTAACGAACAGATGGCGCGGCAATTTGGCCCCGGCAAAGGGCATGTAGGCTACCGCTTCCGGCTCGACGATGAAGATCCCACAGAGTACACGGTGATTGGCGTGGTGAAGGATTATCATTTCAAATCCCTGCATAACCCTATCGATCCGCTGATATTGCATTTGATGGGGCCGGATGAAGCGCCTTCCTATATTTTCGTGCGCGTAACGCCTGGAGAATTGACATCGTCGATGGACAGGATCGCCGCCGCCTGGAAGCGCGCGGCGCCGGAAACGCCCTTCATCGGGTCGTTCGTGAATGAGAACACCGAGCGCCAGTATCGCACGGAAGCCACGCTGACGAGGGTGTTCATCAGCGGCGGGGTGCTCACGATCATCATTTCCTGCATGGGACTGTTTGCCATGGCCATGCTCATCATCGGGCAGCGCACGCGGGAAATCGGGATCCGTAAAGTACTTGGCGCCAGCGCAACGGGTGTGGCCACGCTCATTTCCCGGGACTTCCTGGTGCTGGTGGGCGTCGCGATCCTCATCGCATCGCCGCTGGCGTATTTCCTGATGCGGCAATGGTTGATGGAATTCGCTTACCGGACAGACATCCATTGGAGCGTGTTCCTGCTGGCTGGCGGGATGGCCCTGCTGGTGGCGGCGCTCACGGTGAGCTTCCAGAGCGTACGGGCGGCATTAATGAATCCCGTTAAATCGTTACGGACGGAATAGCATACTTCTATTAAATTTTTTACATTCAAATCATGATACAACTGCGTAATATTTCAAAGCATTATCCGGTGGGATTTGGGAAACACGAAATTTTGAGAGACGTGAGCCTGGATATTCAGCAGGGAGAATTTGTGTCGATCATGGGGCCTTCGGGTTCCGGGAAATCGACGCTGCTGCATATCCTGGGGATGCTGGAAGATGCTTCGGAAGGCGAGTATCTTTTCCAGGAAGAGCCCGTGCATAAAATGAGCGACAAGAAAAGAACGCAGCTGCACCGCGGCGCGATCGGGTTCGTATTCCAGGCGTATCATCTGATCGACGAGCTGACGGTATACGAAAATATTGAAACGCCGCTGTTGTACAAAAACGTGCCTTCGGGTGAGCGTAAGAGCCGGGTGGCCGATATTTTGGACCGGTTCAACATGGTGGCGAAGAAGGATCTTTTCCCCACGCAGCTTTCGGGCGGGCAGCAGCAGCTGGTGGGCATCGCAAGGGCCATAGTGGCCGAGCCCGCCGTTATTTTTGCCGACGAGCCCACGGGCAACCTGCATTCCGACCAGGCCCGGCAGATCATGGAATTGTTCTCCGAACTGAATAAGCGGGACGGCATCACGATCGTCCAGGTAACCCACTCCGACCTGAACGCCGGTTACGGCAACCGGGTTGTACAAATCAAGGACGGGAGGTTGCAATAGGCCGCCCGTTATTTTTTCCGGAAGTTAAAAACTCATCATATGATGTTTTGCATTAAATTCGTGTGGCCCCTTGCCGCCCGCAGGATGTTTGTGCCTTTAAATCAGGAAACCGGCATGGTATCACAACAATTCAAATATTTTCGACCGGCTATGAAAATTACGTCCGCTTTTACCGCCTTGTTGGTGGCATTCATTATTTCGGTGCAGCCCGTAATGGCGCAGGAAGAAGCCTGGACATACCAGCGTTGCTACGACTATGCCCTCCGCAATAACCTGACGCTGCAACAAAGCGTGCTGAACAAACGGCTGGCGGAGCTGACGCTGAAAACAGACCGCATGTCGATGCTGCCAACGCTGACGGGTTCTGCCAGCGGCGGTTATATCTTCGGCCGGTCCATCAACATTACCACCAACCAATTCGATAACGAAGCTACGTTCAACGCCAGCATCGGCCTTTCCGCCGGCGCCGACCTGTTTGGGTGGTTTTCGAAAAGGAATATTGTGGCATCTTCCAAATACGAAGTATACGCGCAGAATTATCTGTTGGAAAAGGCGCGGAACGATATGGGCGTGAACGTGGCGAATGCATTTCTCCAGATTCTCCTGGCCCAGGAGCAGGTGAAAATCAGCCGTGCGCAGGTAGACCTGAGCAAGACACAGCTGGATAATACGAAGAAACTTGTGCTGGCGGGCTCCGTTCCGGAAAGCAACCAGGCCGACCTGGAAGCCCAGCTTGCGCGAGACAGCTCCACATTGGTAACGGCCGAAAATTCCTCCATTTTACGGACGCTCCAGATGAAAGCTTTGCTGAATCTGGGCTTTGAGGTGCCCTTCGCCACTAAAATCCCCGACAACGTAGCCGCGGTGCCCGTGATCAACCTGGCGGAAAATTCCCCTGAAATGATCTTCAGCTCGGCACTGTCTATCCAACCGCAATACCGTTCGGATGAAATGCGCGTGAAATCGGCCGACAAATCGCTGGCCGCCGCCAAAGGCGCCATGTACCCCCGCCTCCGGGCCAATGCAGGCGCGGATACCCGTCTTGCCGGCGGTACCCGGTATGAACAATTCGGGCCGGATAACTGGGTAACTTATGTGTCCAGCATCGGTTTCCCTAAATCCAATCCCCTCGACACTGTATTCACTTACGATCAGTTCAACAACCGCGCAACGCGGAAATATACCACCGGCCGCCAGCTGGCCGACAACTTCGGCCAGAACATCGGCGTTTCCCTCAGCTTCCCTATCTTCAACGGATGGCAGCTGCGCGGACAGGTGGAACGCGCCAAAATAGAACTGGAAAACCGGAAGCTCTCGCTGGATATCAACCGCCTGCAGCTCCGCCAGGACGTATACACGGCGCATGCCGATGCCGTGGGCGCCTTCCAGAAATACCAGGCCGCCATCACCACGGAACAGGCTTCCCAGAAAGCGTTCGACTTCGCCACCAAGCGTTTTGAAGTCGGCCTTATGAACACGGTCGAGTATGTGACCACCCAAACAAATCTTTTCAAGGCGCAGATCGAACGCGTATCGGCCTTGTATGATTATATTTTCAAAGTTAAACTACTGGAATTCTATCGCGATCAGAGAATTACGCTGTAGTGTTCCAAGACACAGTAATACAAAGCGTATATGAAGAAAAGAAAAAAGCTTTTTTTATGGATAGGGCTCATCGTGGCCCTTATCGTCATTTTTGCCCTGGTACGCGGTTCCGGGAAGGATGAAGGACTGAAAGTGGCCGTAGACAAGGCTGCTGACAGGGATATCATCGAAGTGGTGTCTGCATCCGGCAAGATTTACCCGGAAATCGAAGTGAAAGTAAGCTCCGATGTTTCGGGTGAGATCACGCAGCTGCTGGTGAAAGAAGGGGATTCGGTAAAGAAGGGGCAGACGTTGGCGCACATATACGCAGACATCTACGCTTCCAACCGCGACCGCCAGATCGCCGCATTGTCGCAAACGGAAGCCGAGCTCGCCAATTCCTCCGCGGCGCTCGCAGCGTTCAAAGCGCGCCTCGACCAGGCCAAAGCGACCTTCGACCGAAACAACGAACTGTACAAGGATAAAGTCATCAGCCGCCAGGAATTTGAAACGGCTGAAGCAACCTACAAAGCCGCCCTGTCGGATTACAACGCCGCCAGCCAGCGCATCAACGCCAATAAATTCGCAGTTGCCAGCGCGCAGGCCAACCTGGCGGAAGCGAACAAGAACCTCAGCCGTACCACCATCGTGGCGCCTACCGGCGGCACCGTGAGCCTGCTTTCCGTGGAAGCGGGCGAGCGCGTGGTGGGGACAGGGCAGATGTCGGGTACGGAAATGCTCCGCATCGCCGATATGTCGACCATGGAAGTGCAGGTAGATGTAGGTGAAAACGACATCCCGAAAGTAAAAGTGAACGATTCCGCCCTCATCGAGGTAGACGCCTATACGAACCGCAAGTTCAAAGGCCTGGTGACCCAAATCGCCAGCTCCTCCAAAGGCGCCGCCACGGCTTCCAGTACCTCCACTTCCTCCGCGGAACAGGTAACCAACTACGTGGTGAGGATCCGCATCCTGTCGTCGTCCTACGCCGATCTGCTGGACCCCGACAATCCGCGCCGCTTTCCCTTCCGGCCGGGTATGAGCGCCAACGTCGACATCCAGACGCGGACGGAAAAGAACATCTTATCCATCCCCATCAACGCCGTAACCACCCGCGACATGTCTGACACGGCGAAGAAGGATAAGTCCGCCGCCAAAAAGGATAAGCCGGCGGAAAACAACGCCAGCGGCGCCACGCCGAACGACGGCAGTGCCCAGCAGCAGCGGCAGGACTTCAAGGAAGTGGTGTTTGTGCTCCAGCCCGACAATACCGTACAGATCCGCGAAGTGAAAACCGGCATCCAGGACGATAACAACATCCAGATCACTTCCGGCCTCAAAGCCGGTGAAACGGTAGTGAGCGGGCCTTATACCGCTGTATCGCGCACGTTGGAGAACGGTAAGAAAGTGAAGGTGGTGCCGCGTTCCGAGTTATTCGAGGGAACCAAGTAGATTTTTATTGAAATATAATACAGGGGCGGCTTTCACGAGCCGCCCCTCTTCGTTTAACATACATCGCAATACAAGGCACCGGCAGGGCGTAACTTTAAATTAACGTACCTTTGCGGGCAACAAAAGGAAACAGAAGCGCATGGCTTACCATATCGGAATCATTGGAAGCGGCAGCTGGTCTACCGCTCTCGCCAAAATTCTTACAGACAACAATAACCATATTCACTGGTGGATCCGCAACGAAGAAACGATCCGGCACATGCAGTTGCGCCATCACAACAAGCATTATCTTACCTCCGTTTATTTCGACACCAGCCTGCTCAGCCTCAGCAGCCGCGCGGCAGATGTAGTGGCAGCCAGCGATATCGTGATCCTGTCTGTCCCGTCGGCATTCCTTCCCGCCGTACTGGACCAACTTCCTGCGGATGCTTTCGCAGGTAAAAAAGTGGTATCCGCCATCAAAGGCCTGGTTCCCGTAACCAATCAACTCATCAACGATTACCTGGCCGAGCGGTTCAATGTATCTGCGGAAAATTACTTCACCATCACGGGCCCATGCCATGCGGAGGAAGTTGCCAACGAAAAGCTTTCTTACCTCACTTTTTCCGGAACGGATAATGACGAGGCCGAAGCTATCGCGGCGCTCTTCAACAACAGCTACCTGCAAACTATCGTGAACACAGATGTGAACGGCGTGCAGTTTGCCGCGGTGCTGAAAAACATCTACGCGATGGGCGCCGGCATTGCGCACGGGCTCGAATACGGCGACAATTTTCTCAGCGTCTTCATCACCAACTGCTTCCGCGAAATGCAGGAATTCCTCGAACAATACGGGAAATACGAAGCCGGCAGCGGCCGCGAAGCGGTGGTGCACAATTATAATGCGAGCGCCTACCTGGGCGATCTCCTCGTTACCTGCTATTCCCTCCACAGCCGCAACCGCACGTTCGGCAACATGATCGGCAAAGGCTACAGCGTAAAGGCCGTGCAGCTTGAGCTGAACATGATCGCGGAAGGCTATTACGCCAGTCGCTGCATCGCGGAAATTAACGGGCGCATCGGGGCATACATGCCCATCGCGCAGAAAATTTTCGCAATCCTCTGGGAGCAGCTGCATCCCGAAGAAGCTTTCCTCGAACTGGAAAAAGGATTGATTTAAAAGAAAAGCGCGGCGGCGATGCCGTCTGCAAAGAATTTCCCCTCGCGCGTGAGCGTGAGGCGGTCCTCGTCTTGCCGCATCCAGCCTTTCCGGATGAATTCGCGGCTGGCTGTGAGGAGTTGCAACTTCTTGTCTGCACCGAAACGTTCCGCTACCGTATCGAGTACGCAACCGGCTTCGGTGCGCAGCGAGATCATGATGTGTTCGTTGAGCGCCATGCTGGGACTGAGCATTTCCATCTCGAAAGGCACCGTTTCTTTTTTGATGCTCTGGATGTAGAGGGGGTTATTCGCCACGTTCCATTGGCGCGACGTGCCGTTAAACGAATGCGCGGAAGGGCCGAGGCCCAGGTAATGTTTGCCCTGCCAGTAACTGCTGTTGTGACGCGAGCGCTTGCCGGGTAGTGCGAAGTTGGAGATTTCGTAATGTTCATACCCGGCTTTGTCGAGTTCTTCCATGAGCATGCCGAAATGTTTGGCGGCGCGGTCGGGGTCGATGGGCGGGATTTTATGGTGCTGGATAAAATGATCGAGTGCGGTGCCCGGTTCCACGGTGAGGGCGTAGCAGGAAAGGTGGGGGATGTTGAGATCGATGGCCTGGCGGATGTTGGCGAGCCAGCGTTCGTCGGTGAGCGTGGGGCCGCCGTAGATCAGATCGATGCTGAAATTGCCGAACCCCGCTTCGCGGGCTTCTTTGAGGCAATCTATGGACTGCTGGGCATGGTGGGCGCGGTTCATCCACTTAAGGTCTTCCTCGAAAAACGACTGTACCCCTATGCTCAGGCGGTTGACGCCGGTGGCGCGGAAGGCGCGGAGGCTATCGGGCGTGAGGTCGTCCGGGTTGGCTTCGAGGGTGATTTCGGCGTCGGGGAGCACTTCGTAATGGGCGCGGACGATGTCGAGGAGGCGTTGGATAGCTTCGGGGCCTACCAGGCTGGGAGTGCCGCCGCCGAAATAAATGGTGGCCACGGGCTGGCCGTTGAGATAACCGCGCTGGAGCACTGCTTCGGCCGCAATGCACTCCACCATTTCGCCCCGCAGCTGCGGAGAAGTCGAAAAGTGAAAATTGCAATAATGGCAAGCCTTTTTACAAAACGGTATGTGCAGATAGATTCCGGCCATGCGCGATTAGAAAAGTTTTAAGGAGATTAATTTGCAAACCTCGATAATACATGTCAGTTTTGTTGATATTTTTGGAACTGGAAAAGTTAATTGCATCATAAAATTTTGACCGTTGCGAATCTGGATGACGATATGGCTGCTGCTTGCATGCACCTTGCAAACGAAGGCACAAGCCGATACTGCCGCGCATAAAACGCCTGCGGCCGTGAAGCCCCCCGGCAGCCAGGACTGTCCCGGCTGCTGCGCACAAAGGTAAGCCAGATTCCGCTCATGCCGCGGCGCTTCATGTGGCGGACTCCGTGAAGGCCCGTGTGGCGGACTCACTGCTCGCCGCCACGCCCAAAGTGCCGGCCTATGACACCATCATGCAATCGCTGCTCGACAAGAATACTTTTCTCACCCGCAAAGGCAAGCCCGTAGTGCTGGATGTGAACCCCGCCCGGAAGGCCGACGACCAGGACTGGCTGGTGTACCTCGTGGCTGGTGTGCTCCTTTTGCTCGGAATCATCCGAAGTTCCTACCTGAAATATTTCAACGACATGTTCCGCGCGTTCTTCAACCCCACGCTGAGCCAGCGGCAGTTGAAAGACCAGTTGTCGCAGTCGCCGTTCCCCAACTTCCTCCTGAATTTCTTCTTCGTAATCAGTCTGGGCCTGTATTTGTACCTGCTGATGTACCGCCTCGACTACCCGACGGATGCCATTGCCTGGATGCTGATTCCCGGGCTGATGCTGCTGGTGGGGGTTATTTACCTCGTGAAATTCGTGGTGCTGCGGTTTTGCGGGTGGCTTTTCGGGAATGAGGAGCTGATCGATGCGTATGTATTCATCCTCTACCTGATCAATAAAGTGCTGGGGATCCTGCTGGCGCCGTTTTTGGTCGTTTTGGCGTTCTGTTCGCCGGAAATTGCCAGTATTTGCTTGTATATATCGATATTCTTTATAGTATTACTTGTTGTCTATAGGTACGTAAGGTCCTATTCCCTCGTCCGTCAATATCTCTCCTTCAGCAAATTGCATTTTTTTCTTTACCTTTGCGCATTCGAAGTAGTGCCGGTTTTAATAATCACAAAGGTACTTTTACTTTGGTTAACTGGTAATCCGTAGGGTTGCCCTTATTGTTAACGCAAGCGCAAATTAGTATGATCAAAGGCGGGCCAAAAAAAGAGGAAAAACAACTGACGATCCTAATTTCCCAACCTAAGCCAGAAACAGAGAAATCACCTTATTTCGACCTCGCTAAGAAATTCAACGTCCGGTTGGACTTCTTTCCGTTCATCAGGGTAGAAGGTGTGCCTGGTAAGGAGTTCCGCAAGCAGAAGATAGATATTGTCAACCATTCCGCAGTGATTTTCACCAGCCGGAATGCAGTAGATCACTTCTTTCGTATTTGCGAGGAACTGAAAGTAAAGGTTTCGCAGGAATGCAAATATTTTTGCATCACGGAAGCGGTTGCCCTCTATCTCCAAAAATTTATCCTTTACCGCAAGCGTAAAGTGTTCTACGGGGCCGATGGTTCTACCAAAAGCCTCCTGGAAGTCATGAACAAGCACCGGGAAAACGAGAAGTTCCTCTTTCCCAGCGCCGACAGCCAGAAAAAAGACATCGAGGAATGGCTGAAAACCAATAAGTGCGACTACGCCACAGCCACCTTGTACAAAACCGTTTCGAACGACGTAAAGGATGTCATGACCAACACGGAATATGACCTGATCGTTTTCTTCAGTCCTTACGGTGTGAAATCCCTCTTCGAAAACGTTCCGAAATTCAAACAAAACGGCACCCGCATCGGCGCTTTCGGTCCCACGACCTCCGCCGCCGTGGAAGAAGCCGGCCTGAAACTCGACATCAAAGCCCCCGCGCCGCAAGCCCCCTCCATGGTGGCCGCACTCGAACAATTCCTGCAGGGGCTCAAGAAATAATAACAACCTTTACAAAGAATTATCAAGGGGGATCATCGAAAGATGTTCCCCTTTTTTATTTTCGCTTAAAATCAATGGCATGGCAAACAGATTAGCGAAGGAAAGCAGCCCCTACCTCCTGCAACACGCGCACAACCCGGTGGACTGGTACCCCTGGGGAGAAGAGGCATTCGAAAAAGCGCGGACCGAAGACAAGCCCATTCTCGTGAGCATCGGATACGCCGCCTGCCACTGGTGCCACGTCATGGAGCGCGAAAGCTTCGAAAACGAGGAAACCGCGCGCCTCATGAACGAACGTTTCGTCAACATCAAAATCGACCGCGAAGAACGGCCCGATATCGATCATATCTACATGGACGCGCTGCAGGCCATGGCAGGACAAGGCGGATGGCCCCTGAACGTGTTCCTCCTGCCCGACCGCCAGCCTTTCTACGGCGGTACTTACTTTCCGCCGAAGCAAGTGTACAACCGGCCTTCGTGGACGGAAGTGCTGCTGGCTGTTTCGGACGCGTTCAAGACCAAGCGCGCCGATATCGAACAGCAGGCGGCCAACCTCACCCAGCACCTCGAAAACAGCAACCAGTTCGGGATGGATGCGGTTGACCGCCTGATTCCGAAGGAGGAGCTGTTTACCGCAGAGCAATGCGACGCCATGGCCCTGGCAATCCTGGGGCAGGCGGATAAGGAATGGGGCGGGTTTGGACGGGCGCCCAAGTTTCCGGGCACCTTTTCGATCGGTTACCTGTTGCGTTATTACCGGATGAAGAAAGACGAAGCCGCTTTGCAGCAGGCGCTGCTTTCGCTCGACAAGATGATCGACGGCGGCATCAACGACCAGCTGGGCGGGGGATTCGCGCGGTATTCGACCGACGAGAAATGGCTGGCGCCGCATTTCGAGAAGATGCTGTACGACAACGCCCTGCTAACCGACGTGCTCTGCGAAGCCTGGCAGCTGACAGGCGAAGCGAAGTATGCCGTGGCCGTGCGGGAAACGCTGGGGTTCATCGAAAGGGAGATGACTTCGCCCGAAGGCGGGTTTTATTCCGCGCTGGACGCCGATTCCGAAGGGGTGGAAGGGAAATTTTATGTGTGGAGCGAAGAAGAAGTGATGGGGCTCCTTGGGGCCGATGGGCCTGCTTTCTGCGCGTATTATGACGTGAGCCGGCATGGTAACTGGGAAGACGTGAACATCCTCTGGGCGCCGCGTCCGATTGCCGTGGTGGCGGAGGAGCAGCAGATGAGCGTGGAAGCACTGGCGGCGTTGCTGGAAAGGAGCCGGCCGGTATTGCTGGAAGCGCGCGCCAAACGCGTGCGGCCAGGGTTGGATGATAAAATCCTTTTGGGCTGGAACGCCCTGATGATACATGCGCTGTCCAAAGCGGCGGGCGCGCTGGGAGAGGAGCGGTATGTGCAGATGGCGGAGCGGGCCATGCGGCTGGTGCTGGAAAAAATGCGCAAGCCAGGGGAAACGCAGGCGATGCTGCATACGTACAAGAACGGGGAGGCGAGATATCCCGCGTTTTTGGATGATTATGCGGCGCTGATCCGCGCGCTCATTGCTTTACAGGAAGTTACGGGCGATCTTGCCTGGCTCCGCGAAGCAAAGGCGCTGACAAACTACGTAACGGCACAATTCGGAGACGAAAACGGACGTTATTTCTATTACACTGCATCCGGACAAAGCGATGTAATCGTTCGTAAGAAGGAAGTGTACGACGGGGCGGTTCCGAGCGGAAATGCGCTGATGGCGCATAACCTTTGGCATCTTTCCATTGTTTTTGATAACAGGGAATGGGCGGAGCGCGCTTTGGCGATGACGGCCGGATTGGGGCAGACGGTGATGCGGTATCCGACATCGTTCGGGGTGTGGGCGTCGATGGTGATGCGCCTGGTACAGGGGGAGCCGGAGCTGGCGGTTGTGGGGCCGGAGTACCTGGAGCGGATGCGGGAGCTGAACGGAATGTACCTGCCTTACAAGGTAATGTTGGGTGCGGAGGGAGATGTCGAGGGTTTGCCTTTGCTGCAGGAAAGGCGGGTGGAAGGCCGGACATTGATATACCTTTGCCGGGAATATCGCTGTGAACGCCCGGTGGAATATATATCGGAAATCAATAATTTAATATGAGAATTGTTGTAAATTGCGTTCCCTTTGATAAATTAGCGTTTCGGAGGAAATTCAGACATTGAGAATTCCCAAATAAATATTATATTTATTGTAAATGCGTGTTTGGACTTGACAGGCAAGGGTTTACGGAGGACAGTAGGCCGTATGTGGCCGTGGTAAATTAACAGCGGAAAGGCACAAGGACATAATAAATTGTTAAAACTTCCGTTTTACTATATTGCGTGGCCGGGAAATGTGTGGTTGAAAAAGTTGGAAGAAAACATACTACGGATTAAAAAAATAATACATTTGCTATCTTTCTGTGATACAACCAGGTGAAAAGCGTGACTGTAGCAGTTGACTTGTCGTTTGGCAGAAGCATCTGGCGGGTTTAAGAAAAAACGTATTCTAATGAAAGTCACCCTTATGAAGCTTAATTATTGTAGTGGGCTGTTGGTCATGCTGCTGCCGGTGCTGCTGGCCAGTTGCGGCGGCGGAAAATCCGCTAAGAACGCACAGGGTCAGTTAATAGGCGTTAGTCCCAGACCGAAGTACTCACCCCCGTACCTTATGGAATGGTATATGTTCCTTCCGGGACCTTTCACATGGGGCCGAATGACGAGGATGTGAATTATTCTTTCACTGCAAGGAATAAATCTATCTCGATTTCCGGTTTTTACATGGATGCCACTGAGATCACGAATAACGAGTATCGTCAGTTCGTGAACTGGGTGACCGATTCCATGGCGCACGTGTTGATGGGGCATGTGAAGAATGACAATGGGGTGGACTATGTGGACTGGAAGCAGAAGATCAACTGGAAAGACAAATCGACTTACGAAAAGCTGGACGCGATGATGTACGCTCCGGAAGACCGGCTGTATGGCCGTCTGGAGATCGACGTGCGCAAGCTGAAATACCACGAAGAGCGGTTTAACTGGGACAGGGCGAAGCTGCGTGAAAACAAAGACAAGCCGCGTTCGCAGTTCATTGACCGGAAAGACGTGCCCATTTACCCGGACACCCTTTGCTGGATCCGCGACTTCTCGTATGCGTATAACGAGCCGATGACGCGTATGTACTTCTGGCACCCTGCGTTCGACAACTATCCGGTTGTGGGCGTAAACTGGCACCAGGCGAATACGTTCTGCGAATGGCGTTCCAAATTCTGGGAAGACTACCGGACTTCCAAGAAGCAGTTCACCGAGGATAAATTTCAGCTGCCTTCTGAAGCGCAGTGGGAATATGCAGCCCGCGGCGGCCGCGAACAGGCGCCGTATCCCTGGGGCGGTTATTACATCCGCAACAAGAAAGGCTGTTTGCTCGCCAACTTCAAGCCCGGCCGCGGTAACTATCCGGAAGACGGTGGCTTTTATACCGTACGCGCCGACGCTTACTGGCCTAACGATTACGGGCTGTACAATATGGCGGGCAACGTAGCGGAATGGACGATGGATATTTACTATCAGAACGCCTATTCCTTCACCTCCGATATGAACCCTTATCTGCGGATGGACGTTGCGGACAACGCACCTCCGAAGATGAAACGGAAAACCATCCGCGGAGGCAGCTGGAAGGATATCGGGCACTTCCTGCAGAATGGTACGCGCTCTTACGAGTACCAGGACAGCGCGAAGTCTTACATCGGCTTCCGTTGCACCATTGCGTTCCTGAGCCGGTCCAAAAACGATTTCAACAAAAGGAAATAGGAATAAATAGCTGAATCTTGGTGATAAACCTGACACAAAATCATATCATTATGAGCACAGCAAGCATGCATCGAGCTTTTTACCTTTTAATCACCCATAAAATTAAATTTTAACCTATGGCTATGAATCCTAACACAGCGAAATGGCTTAATTTCTTCGTATGTATCGCCGCATCGGTGGTGATCATCGGGGCTATGTTCAAACTGCAGCACTGGCCTGGCGCAGACGTTGCCCTGATCGTGGGTCTGAGCGTGGAAGCCCTGATCTTCTTTATTTACGCATTCGTGCCCGATAGCAGCGCACCCGCTCCCGCAGCCGGCGTAGCCGTTGCCGGCAGCCCAACCCTCGCCAAAATGGACAAAATGCTGGAGGAAGCCGACATCACGCCGGCCAATCTCAGCCGCCTGAGCGATAACTTCTCCAAACTGGGCACAACTGTCGACAAAATGCGCGACATCTCCGACGTGGTAGCCGCAACGGGCGATTACACCGCCAAAACCCGCGAAGCCGCCAACGCGATCGGTTCTGTTACGCAGGCTTACACCAATGCAGCAGCTGCCGTGTCTACCTTCAACAACGCTTCCGAATCTACCCGCAACTTCCATGAGCAGGTGCAGTCGATGACCAAAAACCTGGCATCCCTGAATGCGATCTACGAACTGGAACTGCAGGATACCAATAACCACCTGAAAGCTATGAACAGCTTCTACGGAAACCTGCTCACCGCTTCCAAAGCCATGAGCGGCAGTGTTGACGATGCGAAGAAAACACAGGAGCAAATCACCCTGCTGGCCCGCAACCTCAGCAACCTGAATACCGTATACGGCAATATGCTCACCGCAATGCAAGGCAAATAAGGTAACGCAATAGTGACGATAACAAGAGACATTCAATTCTAAAACTTGTAGACTACTATGGCATTACCAAAAGATCCCAGGCAGAAGATGATCAACTTCATGTACCTGGTACTTACTGCAATGTTAGCGTTGAACGTATCCGCCGAGATCCTGAACGCATTCGATATAGTAAATAACTCCATCACAACGTCCAACGAATCCATCAACAACAAGAACGGCAAAACTTACCGCCAGTTCGAAAAACTGATGGCTAACGACGAAGGGAAAGTGGGCCCGCTGAAAGCGAAGGCCGATGAAGTCCGTAAGATTTCCCAAATTACCTATGATTATCTTGATACGCTCAAGCAAAAAATTATCCGTGAAAGCGGAGGACTGACCGATGAAGGTGAGATCAAGAGCAAAGACAACCTCGACGCTCCCACGCGCGTAATGGAAAACCAGAAAGAAGGCGTTGCCCTCGAAAAGCAGCTGCAATCTTTCCGTAACCAGGTGCTCGGCCTGATCAATCCCAGAGATAAAAACGTATTCGATACCACGCTCCCGCTCCGTATTGAATTACCGGCGCAAAAAGGGCCAGTAAAGAAAAACTGGACCGAATATCACTTTAACATGGTACCGACCATCGCGGCGGTAACCCTGCTCAGCAAATTCCAGAACGATATCCGCAACTCGGAAGCCATGATCATCGATAAGCTGATGACGGAAGTTTCTGAAAACGACCTCGCTTTCGATAAGCTGGAAGCATTCGTGTCCCTCAACTCTAAAAACTTCACACCCGGCCAGACCCTCAGGGCTACCGTGGTAATGGGCGCTTATAGCAGCACCGTAAACCCGACGATCGTTATCAACGGTACTTCCGTTACGGCGTCCGGTGGTAAAGGCACTTACGAAATACCGGTCAATACCATCGGTGAACATAAAATCGCAGGTACCATTCAGCTCGTGAAGCCCAATGGCCAGGTGGTAAACAGCCCATTCGAAGAAACGTACAAAGTAAGCTCCGCCGCTACTTCCATTTCTGCGGATAAAATGAACGTAATGTACGTGGCCCTTCAAAACCCGATCAGCATCACCGCCGCCGGCGTTCCGTCCGACAAGGTGAAAGCGACGATCTCCGGTTGCGGAGGCCAGATCTCCAGCAGGGGCAACGGCGAATTCGTGGTAACCGTTAGCTCGACCGGTAAGGCCGTGATCAACGTTACCGCTGAAATCGACGGCAAGGTGGAAAACCTCGGCTCCAAAGAGTTCCGCGTGAAAAACGTACCCGACCCGTCCATCAAGGTAGGCCTCACCAAAGGCCCCACCATGAAAGCGGCCGAGTTTAAAGTACAGCAAGGCCTCCGCGCCGACCTGGAAGACTTTGTGTTCGACGGTGTGCGTTATGCCGTGGTAGGCTACCGCATGGCGATCGATGCGAAAAACAGGCCTTATGTGGAAGGTGACGCAACTTCCGAGCTTTGGCCCAACAGTCCCGAAATTCAAGGCGCTATCCGCGGTATCAAACCCGGCGACCTCGTATATTTCGACAATATTAAGGTGAAAGGTCCGGATGGCAGGGTGCGCACCATGCCGAACGTGAACTTCAAGATCAATTAACGAACAAAAACCGTTACTGGCTATGCAAGCAGTAATATTGAAAAGGATCAGCCTGAGTGCTATGTTATTGGTTTTCATCGCTTCTACCGCCGACGCGCAGTCGCGCCGGAGGAGAGGCGGCACCGATACACCGCCTCCGCAGGAGCAGGCGCCCGTAACCAACCCGGCTACCGGCAACCCTGTTAATGTGCCCGCGGCTCCCGCCGGAGACCCCTCCGGGACGGCGCCCGCATCCCTCCGCCAGGACGGCGTGGGAACACCGGTAGACACGCCGCGCAAGTCGCTGCGTGTGGACGGGGTATCCGAAAAGAGCCCTATCCGCGACCGTGTGCCCATTGCCTACGACCACATCCGGGAAGACGACAAGTTCTGGGAAAAACAGATCTGGCAGGTCATCGATGTGCGGGAGAAGATGAACCTTCCCTTCCAATACAACGTGGAAGACGAATCGGGCGTGAACCAGCTCCTCATCAATATCCTGCTTGCTGCGATCAAAAACAAGGAAGTGGAAGCGTTCAGCGCGATCGACGACCGTTTCAGCACCCTCATGCCTTACGACGAGATCATGACCAAGCTTTCGGGCGAGGAAAGGACCGTCCGCAGCATCGACCCGGTAACGGGCGAGGAGAAGAACGTGACGATCCGCGACGAGTTCAATCCTGAAACGATCAAGCAGTACAAGATCAAGGAAGTTTGGGTGTTTGACCAGGAAGCCTCCGCGCTGAAGGTCCGCATCCTCGGGATCGCGCCGATGGTATCCCGTCTGAACGACGACGGTTCCGTGCGCGCCACCATTCCTTTGTTCTGGCTTTACTATCCCGATTTGCGCCCCGTTCTGGCCAAATACGACGTATACAACCAGAACAACGACGCGTCTACCATGACCTGGGAAGACTTGTTCGAGATGCGTTTCTTCACCAGCTATGTTGTGAAGGAAAAGAACGCATACAACCGCGAGATCAACAATTACATCAAAGACGGTGTGATGCGTTTGCTGGAAGGCCAGGCGATCAAGGATAAGATCTTCAACAAGGAGCAGGACCTGTGGGAATACTAATATCCCTTTCGTTCAGATCCTGCGAATGATAATGAAAAGCCGCCTCCTGCACAGGGGGCGGTTTTTTTATATCTTGCAGTCATGCAGCAACTCAGAACCGCAATAGAAGCCGTTATTCCCCTTCCTGAGGACGCCTGGGAAGATCTCTCGTCCTGTTTCCATCCACTGGCCTGCAAGCGGAAAACGGTGCTTACGGCAGCAGGGGATACGGAGCGTTACGTCTATTACGTCAAGGAGGGATTGCAACGGGCCTTTGCGCTGGCGGATGGGCAGAAGGAGGCCACGCTGATGTTTTCGTATCCGGGATCGTTTTCGGGGATTATTGATTCATTTTTCCTGCAGCAGCCTTCGAAGTACTACCTGGAAACGCTTACCCAGAGCGCCTTTTTACGCATTTCATTTAACGATATACAGCGGCTGATGCAGCAATACCCGGTTATCGCCCGGTGGATACATGTGGGAACGATGGCCGCGATGGCCGGTGTGATGGAACGGCTGATTGAGATCCAGACGCTGGGGGCGGAGCAGAAATTCCGGCGCCTCCTGACCAGGAGCCCGCATGTTCTCCAGATGATTCCCCACAAATACCTCGCATCCTACCTCGGCATCGATCCCGCTACATTCAGCAAGCTGCTGGGCGGCATCCGGTTGTAAATCTTGGCGCAGGCAAAGATTTCGTGAAAAGGACCGGCTTACCTTTGCTTCGGATCAACAAAATAAATGCAACATGCCTACCTTCCATTCCGCGACGCTTCTCGGCGATCTCCAGCGCGACGTCAACAACCTCCTTGCGGCGGCAGACCGCTACCTGGCGACCCAATCCCATGAAATACTTTTGCAGCAACCTGCACCCGGCAGCTGGTCCGCCATCCAGTGCCTGGAGCATCTCAATGGCTACGGCCGGTATTATCTGCCCGCCATCGACGAATCTTTCCGGAAATTCCTGGCCGGGAACCGTGCTGTTCCGGAAAACTTCCGGAGCGGATGGCTGGGTCATTATTTTACACAGTCGATGGCGCCTAGGGCAGACGGCGGGCTGAAGATGAAGATGCAATCCCCGAAGAACCATCGTCCATCCCCGACGCTCGATGCGGCGCAGATCATGGATGAATTCCATGCGCAGCAGGAATGGATGTTATCGTTATTGCAGGCGGCGAAGCGTGTAGATATCGGGAGCATCCGCATTCCTACGACGTTATCGAAGCTGGTGGCGTTGAAGGCGGGGGATACGTTCCGGTTCCTGATTGCGCATAGTCAAAGGCACATGCTGCAGGCGATCCGCAGTGTGGAAAAAGTGCGTGGCGGGGATGCGGCTGCGGTCACATTGCAGTACCTTTCCGAGCCGGTCCGCTAACAAAAAACCATTTCAGAAAAATCGCTTGAAACTCAATACTGTTGCAGGTTGTGGCGGAATATAATTTCCCTTCGATAACAAATACTTAACAACGGCAGAGCCTCATTCGCGTTACTTTAGTAATGTGAAAATGCACTCATTGCATTGCCTGATTATGTGAGGTTTTACGTTGAAGATCTCCCGGTATTCGCCGGTTATCAAAGATAAATCTGTGTCTTTTAATGGTTAACTTGGGGAAATGGCCTGGTTCTCAAACCGGGCTACCTTTTTTGTGGCAGGTGAGATTTGGTATTTGCGGGGAACAGCGCAAGCTTGGCAATAGATTTAATGTATTATTACAGCTGGATTTCAGGCCGTTCCCGTTACAATAGAATTTTGCGGGGAACAGCGCAAGCTTGGCAATAAGCTGATGTGTTATTGCAGTTTGGTTTCGGGCCGCTCTCTTCATAATGGCAATTTGCGGGAAAGAGCGCAAGCACAGTTATTGGCTGGCGCATTATTGCGGTTGGATTTCAGGCCCGCTCCCCTCTCCGTGGAAATGCTCCCAGATCAACTGCGCTTTCTTTTGGCCCACTTCCTTCGCCAAATCTTCCTTGCTCAGCTGTTTTACCTTATTGACCGAACGGTAGTTTTGCAGTAACTGCGTAGCCGTACTTTCACCAATCCCTTTGATTCCCTCCAACTCATTTTTGAACGTTCCCTTGCTCCGCTTCTGGCGGTGGAACGTAATGCCGAAACGGTGCACCTCGTCGCGGATGCGACGGATCAACTTCAGGCTCTCGCTGTCATAAGGCAGTTTGATGGAATCCTTATCGCCCGGGAAGAATATCTCCTCTTCGTTCTTCGCCAAACCCACCACCGTCATGCTCCCGATAAGGTTGAGCTTGCGGATGCTGTCCATCGCCGCGCCCAGCTGCCCTTTGCCGCCGTCGATGATCACCAGCTGCGGCAACGGTTGTTCTTCGTTCAGCAGCCGATTATACCTGCGGTACACCACTTCCGACATCGAGGCAAAGTCGTTGATGCCTTCCACGGTTTTGATATTGAAATGCCGGTAATCCTTCTTCGACGCCACCCCGTCCTTAAACACCACGCAGGCCGAAACGGGATAGCTTCCCTGGAAGTTCGAGTTATCGAAGCACTCGATATGCACGGGCAGCTCCTGCAGCTCCAGGTCGGCCTGCAGCTGGTACAGCACCTTTTTCTTCTCCATATCGCTTTTGCCCTCGAGGTGCAGGATTTTTTTCTTGTGCAGCTCTTCCCGGAAATAGTTCACGTTTTTGGCGGACAGGTCCAGCAGCTTCTTTTTATCGCCGCCCTTCGGCACGGTGATCTCCACATGCTCTTCCGGGAATTCCACTTCGAAAGGCACCACAATCTCGCGCGCCAGGCTCTGGAACGCCTCGCGCAGATAAGCAATGGCATATTCCATCACTTCTTCGTCCGTTTCTTCCAGTTTCTTTTCCAGCGTCACGGTTTTGGTATCGGCGATGGTACCGTTCAGCACGCGGAGGTAATTCACGTAAGCGAAATTGCCTTCGGAAAGAATGGTGAACACGTCCACGTTGCCCACGCGGCTGCCGACGATGGTGGAGCGCGCCTGGTAATCCTGCAGGCTGGCGATTTTCTTCCGCTCGATTTCCGCTTTCTCGAATTCCATATTCATCGCGTGCTCCTGCATGCGCGCCTTGAACACATTGAGCACCGGGGAAAGGTTGCCGCGCAGGATCTCTTTCACCTGCTGCAATCCGTCGCGGTATTCTTCGGCGGATTGAAGGCCTTCGCAAGGGCCCTTGCAGTTGCCGAGATGGTATTCCAGGCAAACTTTGAACTTGCCTTTGCGGATGTTCTGTTCGGTGAGGTTGAGGTTGCAGGTGCGCAGCGGGATGTTGTACCGGATCACTTCCAGCACTTCCCGGACGCGGCCCACGGAGGTAAACGGACCGAGGTATTCCGAGCCGTCTTTGATCACCCGGCGGGTGAGGAACACGCGCGGAAAAGGTTCGTGTTTGATGACGATGAACGGGTAGGTTTTATCGTCTTTCAGATCGATGTTGTACTTCGGCCTGAACTGTTTGATGAGGGCGTTTTCGAGGAGGAAAGCGTCCTTCTCGTTATCTACGATGGTGAACTCGATGTGGTGGATGTTGTCCACCAGCTTGCGGGTTTTATAGTTGTCGTGATGTTTGGCGAAGTAGGAGGAAACGCGTTTGCGGAGGGATTTGGCCTTCCCGATATACAGCAGTTCCCCGCCGGCGTCGAAATATTTGTAGATGCCGGCCTGGGTGGGAATGGTATGTGATATCTGGGAAAACTCCGCTGAAGTCATGGTTGCTGTGCTGTTAAAGGTCGGAAGATCGCGGTGATTTCCATGTTTTCCGCTTTCATGAAAACAATTTTCTGCATGGAGGTGACGGTGAGCTGCCGGTCTCGCTCATAGGCGATCTCCTGGCGGTATTCGTACACGGGGTTTTGGGTGTAGGAAGAAGCCTGGACGTTCCTGATACGGCGGCTGCTGTCGATCTCCACGATCAGTTGCGCCGGCCAGGTCTGTTTTCCGCGGCTGCGGTGGATAAACGTCGTGTCTCCGGTGAAGTGGTTGGGAATGGTATCGGTCACATAGGCGTCGGCTAGAGAAGGACGGCTGATATCTGCGTCCATGAGGGGGCGGAAGAGCGCTTCCAGCCCTGCGCTGTCTTGCACGGGCGCGGAAACTGTTTCGCCGTTGAGGCGGATGGTTTTGGTAATCTGGAACGGCGATTTGCGCATCCTTGCGATTTCGTCCCAGCAATAATTGCCCAGTGCCCTGTAACTATGATCCTTTTCATCAGCCACTGGAGGCCCTTCCCGCTCGGGGAGGCTGCATCCTGCGGCCAGCAACGCCCAAAGCCCTGCGATCCGGAATACGATTCTCATACCTGCAAAATTAACGGTGCTGCTCCAATCAGCCTATAAAAAAATGCACCGTGAATACGGCGCATCTGATGCATGAGCAAATCTGTCGAGAGCACTAAAAAACTTATGGTGATAGTAGATATAACAATTCCGGGAAAGCCTTTCGGCTTTATCAGGTGTAAAACGGGCGGGAGCTCCGGAAAGTTACATGGGGAGGAAAATAAAAAAGGGGCCGCAGGAGCAGCCCCTTTCCGATATATCCGGTCGGGATTACACGAGAATATTGCCGGTCATTTCCTTCGGGATGGGCAGGCCCATGAAGTGAAGGATGGTAGGTGCGAGGTCGCCGAGCTTACCGTTTTTGATCTCACCCTTGAAGTCCTGGCTGATAATGAATAAAGGCACCAGGTTGAGGGTATGGGCCGTATTGGGCGTACCGTCTTCATTGATCATGAAGTCGGCGTTGCCGTGGTCGGCGGTGAGGAAGATCGTATAGTCGTTGAGCAGGGCGGTCGAAACAACCTTGGATACACAGGCGTCCACTGTTTCCACGGCTTTGATGGCGGCAGGCCATACGCCTGTGTGCCCCACCATGTCGGCATTGGCGAAGTTCAGTACTACGAAATCCGCCGTGCGTTGTTCCAGTTCGGGCAGGATAGCGTCTGCCAGCTCGGGGGCGCTCATTTCGGGTTTCATGTCGTAGGTCGCTACTTTGGGTGAAGGCACCAGGATGCGCTTTTCGCCCTCAAAGGGCGTTTCGCGGCCGCCGGAGAAGAAGAAGCTCACATGCGGGTACTTTTCCGTTTCCGCGATGCGGATCTGGGTTTTGCCGTTCTTTTCCAGGACTTCACCGAGGGTCATGGAAAGGTTATCGTTTTCGAAGATGACATGCACGCCTTTGAAGGCTTTGTCGTATTCGGTCATGGTGGTATAATGCAGGGCCAGCGGTTGCATGCCGAAATCGGGGAATGCTTGCTGGGTGAGCACTTCGGAGATCTCGCGGCAGCGGTCCGTCCGGAAGTTGAAGCAGATCACCGCGTCGCCGGGCTGGATGTTGCCGATGGGGTGCTGCTGCGCGTCTGTCACGATGATGGGCTTGATAAACTCATCGGTAACCCCTTCGGCGTAGGAGGCTTTCACGGCGGTAAGCACGTCCTGCGTGGGTGTACCGGTACCGTTGACGAGGGCGTCGTAAGCCAGTTTCACGCGTTCCCAGCGTTTGTCGCGGTCCATGGCGTAATAGCGGCCTGTAACGGAAGCGATGCGCCCGGTGGTGGTGGCGAGGTGCTGCTGGAGATCTTCCAGGTAGCCGAGGCCACCTTTGGGATCGGTGTCGCGCCCGTCGGTGAAGGCGTGCACGAATACGTTGCTGAGCCCGCGGTCTTTCGCGATGGTGGCAAGCGCTTTGAGATGGGAGATATGGGAGTGGACGCCGCCATCGCTCACCAGGCCGATGAGGTGGAGGGCTTTATTGTTGTTGCGGGCGTAGTCCATGGAGTCTTGCAACACCTTGCTGGCGGCGAGCTCGCCGCTTCTTACGGCTACGTTGATGCGCTGGAGCTCCTGGTACACGATCCTTCCGGCCCCTATGTTGAGGTGGCCCACTTCGGAGTTGCCCATTTGCCCTTCGGGCAGGCCCACGTCTTCGCCGCAGGTGATGAGGGTGCTGTGGGGGTACTGCTCATAAAGGCTGTCCACGAAAGGGGTGTTCGCATGTGCGATAGCGTCGGCGGCAGGTACCTGGCCCTGTCCCCAGCCATCCATGATAATCAGGATCGCTCTTTTAGTTTCCATACTTATATTCCGTTGTGCGTTATGAATGAATCGGGCAGTGAAATTAATAATACTATCTTTCCCGGTGCCTAAAATTTTTCCCGGAAGGCTATATCACAAAGGTTTTTTGTATATTAAAATAGTATAATTCAAAAGGCGCCGAAGTATAGCACAATAATGGTATATTTATTGAAACACAACAATTTGGCATAGTTTTGGCGTCTTCTACGGTTGATAAATGTATTGCGATCAAAATAACGGATAATGAAAAAGTTAATCGTAGTGTTGGGGGTGCTTCTCGCCGGAGGGATGCTGACAGCTTTTACGCTGTTCGCCGGTCCTTTCGATGACGTGGTCAACGCCCTTAAAAAAGGAGATTCCGGTAACCTGAGCAAGCTCCTGGACAACACGGTCGAGATCAACATGGCTGGCAAATCCAATTCCTACAGCAAAGCCCAGGCGGAAATCATCCTGAAAGACTTCTTCGGGAAAAATGCCGTTAAAACCTTCGAACTCCTCCATAAAGGCGGCCCCGAAGGCGGCTCCCAGTTCGGTGTCGGCAACCTCACCACCAGTGGCGGTAATTACCGCACCTCCTTCTTCCTCCAGAAAAAAGGAAATGCTTTCGTGCTCAACGAACTGCGTTTCGAAAATAAATAGCAACAGCGAAAGACGAACGTATCGAAAGGCTGTCCGCTCCTAGGCGGATGGCCTTTTTGTTTGTAACTTGCCTTCTCATTACCGATCGTGTCATGTTACAGAAAGAAGCATTGGAACAATTCATAAAAGCCGCCCTGGCGGAAGACATCGGCTCCGGCGACCATAGCACCCTCGCCTCCATCCCCGCCGAAACCGCCGGCACCGCAAGGCTCAAAATCAAGGAAGACGGCGTGCTGGCCGGCATGGAAGTAGCGGAAGCAATTTTCCGACTGCTCGACGATACCACCCGCTTCGTCCCTTTCAAAAATGACGGCGACCCCATGCAGGCCGGCGAAATCGCGTTTGAAGTCTCCGCCCGCGTACGCACCCTGCTCAGCGCGGAAAGGCTGGTACTCAACTGTATGCAGCGCATGAGCGGCATCGCCACCCTCACCCGGAAATACACCGACCGCCTCAAAGGCTACCATACCCGCGTACTCGATACCCGCAAAACCACCCCCAACTTCCGCATGCTCGAGAAAGAAGCCGTGCGTATCGGGGGCGGCGTCAACCACCGGATCGGGCTGTATGATATGATCATGTTGAAAGATAACCACATCGACTTCTCCGGCGGCATCACACCGGCCGTGGAGCGCGTGGTAGCCTATCTCAAAGCAAACAACCTCGACCTGAAGATCGAAGTGGAAACGCGCAATATCGAAGATGTGAAGGAAGTGTTGAAAGTAGGACAGATGCACCGCATCATGCTCGACAACTTTACGCCCGAACAGATCGCTCCCGCGCTGGAGCTGATCGGCGGTAAATATGAAACCGAAGCGTCCGGCGGCATCACGCTGGAGAATGTGGAAGCTTACGCCAAAACAGGCGTGGATTACGTGTCTGTCGGCGCGATCATCCACCACGCCGTGAGCCTCGACCTGAGCCTCAAAGCCGTCATCCATCCCTAACATCAACCGAATACCATTGCGGAAAATTCTGATCATCATCAACCGGAAAGCCGGCACCGACAGGGAAAAATCCCTCGGCGCCGCGATCGCACGGCAGCTGCCGGCCGACCACTTCCAGGTTGAAACCGCTTATCTCCAATATCTCGGCCATGGCGCCGACCTGGCCCGCGAAGCCGTGCAACGCGGCGTGGATACCGTGGTGGCCGTCGGCGGCGACGGGTCCATCAACGAAATCGCGCAGGGCTTGCTGGGCGCGCAAACCGCCCTCGCTATTGTACCCCTCGGCAGCGGCAACGGCCTGGCCCGCGCGCTCCACATCCCGCTGGACGTTGAAAAAGCCCTCGCCATCGTAGCCGCAGGCGTCAAAAAGCCCATGGATGCAGGCTATGCCAACGAGCACCTGTTCCTCAGCAATGCCGGCGTAGGATTCGACGCGGTAATCGCCGACCGTTTCCGGCACAGCAAAAAACGCGGCCTCGTCAATTACGCCCGACTCGTGATCGGCGGGTTCGCCCGCTACAAACCCGCTGTTTACAAGATACGGACAGACGGGAAAGAAGCCGAGGCCCCGGCGTTCCTCATGACGGTCGCCAACGGCAACCAATTCGGGTACGACTTCAAGCTGGCGCCGCAAGCCAGTCTTTTCGACGGAGCCCTCGACGTTTGCCTGGTGCGTCCGCTCCGTTTCTGGGACCTGCTGCCGCTGAGCATCAGTTCGCTGCGGGGCAACATCGGGGAGAGCCGGTACATGCAGCATTTCACCGGGAAAGAAATAACCGTGGCGAGCCCCGACCTCTCCTGCCTGCAGGTAGATGGCGACGCGGTGCCGCTGACACAGGGAAAAACCGTTACTTTTAATGTAGTGCCCGGGGCGCTCCGCATGGTGGTGCCCGAAGGCCGCTAAAATTGTATGCCATGAGCAAGAAAAAATCCGCCTCCAACGGGATCGTTTACTCCACAGATCCCAACTATTCGTATTCCGAAGAAACCCCGCAGGAGCGGGACACGCTGGCGCCGGCCGAACAACGGCTCCGCGTGAAGCTGGACACGAAGCAGCGCGCCGGTAAAACGGTGACTGTAGTGGAAGGGTTTGTGGGCACGGAAGCCGACCTGGAAAAGCTCGGCAAGGAACTCAAAACGAAATGCGGCACCGGCGGCTCCGTGAAAGACGGCCTGGTGCTTATCCAGGGCGACTACCGCGATAAAGTGCTGCAATGGCTGAAAGGCTGGGGGTATAATGTGAAATGATTTCCGGAAATACCGGATGGAGAGAGGGCTGCGCCATATGGAGCAGCCCTTTTTGCTTTTTAGTCGTGTGTTATCTGTTCACCAGCTTCAAAGCTCCTTCGGAGTAGCGCTCCCCGGACACCTGGTAGCCGGAAAGGGTGTCTTCGATACGGGAGACTTCCTCGGTAGTGAGGACGATGTCGGCGGCGGCGGCGTTTTCCTGGAGGTATTTGCGGCGTTTGGTGCCGGGTATGGGCGTGATGTCGTCGCCTTTGGCGAGGAGCCAGGCCAGGGCGAGTTGCGGCAGGGTGACGTGTTTGCTGGCCGCAATGTCTTCCAGGGCGCTGACAATCCGGAGGTTTTGCTCGAACGCTTCCCGCTGGAAGCGGGGCAGGTTGCGGCGGAAGTCAGTGGCGTCGAGTTCGTCGACGTTGCGCAGGTCGGAAGTGAGGGCCCCCCGGCCGAGCGGGCTGTATGGTACGATGCCGATTCCCAGTTCGCGGCAGGCGGGGATGATGTCGGCTTCGATGTCGCGGACGAAAAGGGAATATTCGCTTTGCAGCGCAGCAATGGGGTGCACCGCGGCAGCTTTTCGGATGGAAGCAGCGGAGGCCTCCGACAAGCCGAGGTACCGCACTTTCCCTTCCTTCACCAGGTCGGCCATGGCGCCAACGGTTTCTTCGATGGGCACTTTATCGTCGACCCGGTGGGCGTAGTAAAGATCGATTACGTCGGTTCCGAGCCGTTTCAGCGAAGCTTCGCAGGCTTGTTTGAGGTACGCGGGGGAACCGTCGAAGTAAGTGGTGTTATCGTCGCGGTAACGGAAGCCGAATTTGGTGGCGAGGAAAACGTCTTTACGGCGGGTGGCCAGTACTTCCGAGAGTTGTTTTTCGTTGAGGCCCTGGCCGTACATATCGGCGGTGTCCCAAAAGTTGATGCCGAGGTCGAGCGAAAGCTCGAGCGTGGCGCGGGATTCGGCATCGTCGCGCTGGCCGTAGGCGAAGGCCATGCCCATGCAACCGAGGCCGATTGCGGAAACTTTTTCGCCGGTGTTGCCCAGAGTTCTGTATTGCATGTTCGAATAGGTTTTTATTGGATAACAAATCTACGTTGCTGACGCGGGGGAGATTGCAATCATCAAACGGTTCCTTACAAATATCCAATAAACGGAGAAGCGGCGGAAAGGTTTAGTACGGTTACAGTACGGTATCCCTACTGTATCCCTACTAGGCCTGTGCTGATGACTAGTCCTGAAATAGCGATACACATTTTACAAAATCCCGCGGCGGGTTATACGGATTCGCCCTGATATAGCGATTTGCAAACACGGATCCTTAGCGTGCCCGCTTCTCCGGAAACCCGTTTACAACAGTTGTTGGAGCGCATTAATTCGCTATACATCGTTGATAATCATTAATAGATATGCTTCCGGTTGCGCGGGTTCGCTGCGCCTTGATAATATTGTTGCGATCGGTTTGCAAGGAATTGCAGCAAATGTTGCAATATTTAATTTGGATAAGCCGAAAAGAAGTTCCATCTTGTAAACCTCCATTTATCGACCAAAATCATGGGCTCAGACCCGTGGCTGGCATTTTTGGAGAAGATACCGCGTTTGTCTTTACAAATTCCACTTCTCCAAAAAGCCAGTTTTTACTGGCTTTTTCCAGTTTTACCGGGTGAAAACGAATTCCACTTCCCCGAATCCCAGTTCCAGTATTTCTTTATTCTTTTCCAGGCACAGGCGGCCGTCGGGTAGTACGTCGCGGATGACGCCCTGGAATACTTCGCCGTTGATGCGGTAAAGCGCAGGTTCTTCCATGCGGTAAAGGTGCGATTTATAGTCCGTAAGCATGGCGGGGTAGGTGTCGGGGCTGAGTTGCTGATAGCGTTTGTCGAGATGGCGGCAGAGGTCTTGCGCGAGCTCGATGGTATCCCATTCGCGTCCTGTGATCTGGCGGAGGGAAACGGGGTTTTGCAGTTCATCGGGGAAGCGGGGCGTGTTGATGTTGAGGCCCACCCCCACTATGGCATATTGCCAGACGCTTCCGCGCAAAACGTTCTCGATAAGTATACCCCCTGCCTTTCTGTCACGCCAGTAAATATCATTACTCCATTTGATGCGGGATTCGTCGCCGGCGTATTTGCAGAAGAAGTCAAAGGCGCCGAGCGCGACGGCCACGCTGAGCATGAATTGCTGATGCAGGCCCAGGGCGGGTTGGAGGACGGTGGAGAGCATGATGTTTTCTCCGGGTTCGGAACGCCACTGTTTGCCGCGCTGCCCTTTCCCTGCGGTCTGCTCCATGGCGAACCACGTGGAACCCGCGGTTACGGGGCCTTCAGACACCCGGGCCATGGCATAGTTATTGGTGCTGTCTACCGTATTGAGCACGTGAAACGGAAAGCCTATCACAAATCCTGATTTAACTGTAAAATGAGCAAATTACCATCATTTTAACAATATTTTACCGGCTCATCCGTCTTCCAGCATATAGACCGGCGTTATATTTTGGCCCCGGTTTAGTAATTTTGAAGATTAAAGACTATTTTTAACAAAAACAGTACTTATTGGCACCCTTGACCATACTGAACAGCAGGAAAAAGGCGGTAACCCGCGTTAACAGAAACAGCAAGATTTTTACTTCCATCATAAAGGCCATACAGGAGAAAAAAGGGGAAAACATCGTTTCCCTTGATCTAAGAAAGATTCCTGAAGCGGTAGCTGATTTCTTTATCATTTGTGAGGCCAATTCCAGTAACCAAGTTAAGGCTATAGCGGATTTTGTGGAGGAGGAAGTGAAGAAAAACACGGACGAATCCGCGTACAAACACGAAGGGTTCACGGCTCAGCAGTGGATCCTGGTGGATTATGTTAACATAGTAGTGCATATTTTCATCCCCGAAACCCGCAAATTCTACAGCCTGGAAGAAATGTGGAGCGATGCGGAACGCATGGAACACCTCGATCACTGAACAAAACCTCCGGTTTTGTATTAATTACTTATAAAAGACAACTCTCATTCGTAAAGGAGCGAACGATCATGGAAAAAGGAGGCAATAACTATAGCAAGGGATCGGATAAGACACCGAAGAAAGGACCAAAGTTCAACATCTACTGGGTGTACGCCTTCATCGGCATTGCCCTGCTGGCCATGAATTTTGTACTGCCGTTCTCCAGTCAACCCAAAGAACTGTCCGGTTTCAAAGAATTCCAGCAACGCTTTCTCCGCACCGGCGACGTAGAAAAGCTGGTGGTGGTGAACAAAGCGCTGGTGGAAGTATACATCAAGAAAGAACGCCTGAGCCAGCCCCAATACTCTGAAGTAGCCAAAGGCAAACTCGGCGCCCAGAACCCCGGCCCGCATTACCAGTTCACCATCGGAAGCGTGGAAAGCTTCCAGAAGGAGCTCGACCGCGCGCAGGACGGCATGCCGCTGGCCGATCAGATGAACGTATCCTACGTTCCCCGGACGGCCTGGTTCGAACCTCTCATGCAAATACTGCTGCCCATCCTCCTGCTTATCGGCATGTGGGTGCTGCTCATGCGTAAAATGGGCGGCCCCTCCGGCGGAAGCGGCGGACCCGGCGGTATTTTCAATATCGGCAAATCCAAAGCCACCCTCTTCGATAAAGGCACCCGCGTTAACATCACCTTCAATGATGTTGCCGGCCTCGACGAAGCCAAAGTGGAAGTGATGGAAATCGTGGATTTCCTCAAGAACCCGAAGAAGTACACCGCGCTCGGTGGTAAAATCCCGAAAGGAGCCCTCCTCGTAGGCCCTCCCGGTACAGGTAAAACCCTCCTGGCCAAAGCCATGGCCGGCGAAGCGCAAGTGCCCTTCTTCTCCATGTCCGGCTCCGACTTCGTGGAACTGTTCGTTGGCGTAGGCGCTTCCCGCGTTCGCGACCTCTTCAAACAAGCCCGCGAAAAAGCCCCCTGTATCATCTTCATCGACGAAATCGACGCCATCGGCCGCGCCCGGGGCAAGAATGTCATGATGTCCAACGATGAGCGGGAGAATACCCTCAACCAGCTCCTCGTGGAAATGGACGGCTTCGGGACCGACAGCGGCATCATCATCCTCGCCGCCACGAACCGGCCCGACGTGCTGGACAGCGCCCTGCTGCGCCCCGGCCGTTTCGACCGCCAGATCTCCATCGACAAACCCGATCTCTTCGGCCGTGAACATATCTTCAACGTACACCTGAAGCCCATCAAGACGTCGCCCAACCTCGACATCAAGAAGCTCGCTTCCATGACCCCCGGCTTCGCCGGTGCGGACATCGCCAACGTATGTAACGAAGCCGCCCTCATCGCCGCCCGTAAAGGGAAGAACGAAGTGGAAATGGAAGACTTCAACGATGCCATCGACCGTGTGATCGGCGGCCTCGAAAAGAAAAACAAAATCATCTCTCCGGAAGAGAAAGAAGTAATCGCCTACCACGAAGCCGGGCATGCCATATGCGGCTGGTACCTCGAACACGCCAACCCGCTCGTGAAAGTGACTATCGTTCCCCGTGGCGTTGCCGCCCTCGGATACGCACAGTATCTCCCGAAAGAACAATATCTCTACAACACCGAACAACTGATGGACGATATCTGCATGACCCTCGGCGGCCGCGCGGTAGAAGATATCGTGTTCGGAAAGATCTCCACCGGCGCGCAAAACGACCTGCAGGTGATCACCCGGATGGCTTATGCCATGGTGACCGTCTACGGTATGAACGACAAGGTGGGCAACGTTTCCTTCTACGATCCGAACAACGAACAGTCGTTCACCAAACCGTACTCCGAGGAAACCGCGAAAATGATCGACGACGAGGTACGTATCCTCATCGACAAAGCGTACCAGCGCACCAAAGGCCTGCTGACCGACAAGCTGCCCCAGGTGAAACTGCTGGCGGAAGAACTGCTGAAAAAAGAAGTGCTGTATAAAGACGACCTCGAACGCCTCATCGGCAAACGGCCGTACGACGCACATAAAGAACATATCCCGACAAAGGCAGGTATTGGTGTAGAAGGCGTTCATCCTTCCGATATCATCAATCCTTCTCCGGCTAACGTAACAACAGACCAGGACTAAGTACCATGAAAGTATCTCCCGCCAAAGAAAACATCCTGAAAAGGGTCCGCAACGCGCTCAGCCAGCCCGTACAGCTCCCGTTCCCTCATGCGGAAGGCAATAATTCCGTATTCGAAACGGAGCACGAAGGCCTCGAACTGAAGTTCGCGGAAGAGTTTTCCAAATTGCAGGGCAAATTCATCTTCTGCTCTTCCCGGGAAGAACTGGCGGACAATCTCCAGTCGCTCGTGGAAAACAAGGAGTGGAAACACATTCATTGCAAAACGCCGGGTGTGGAAGCCATCCTCCAGCCGTTCAACCCCGCTTACCTCAACGTAGGCGATATGACGGAAATGGACGCGGCCATCACCGATTGCGAAATGCTCGTGGCCCGCACGGGTTCCATCGTGATGAGCGCGGCGCAGCCTTCGGGCAGGGCCCTGCCCGTGTTCGCCCCCGTTCACCTGGTGGTGGCATTCTCCCACCAGCTCGTGTTCGACGTGAAAGATGGCATCCAGCGCCTGAAAGAGAAATACCAGGGAAATCTTCCCTCCATGATCTCTTTCGCCACCGGCCCCAGCCGTACCGCCGATATCGAGAAAACACTTGTAGTAGGGGTGCATGGGCCGAAGGAAGTGTATGTTTTCCTTCTCGATGAATAACTACTTCACATACAATAGATAACGATACATGTAAAATGCAAAAGGAATTCATCACTTTTGCATTTTACATTTCACACCGAACCATGAACATTCATCTGCCGCCCGGCAAACGTGTATACTTCGCCTCTGATTTTCACCTCGGCGCCCCCGATATGGCCCGCAGCCGCCAGCGGGAAAAGCTGATCGTGCAGTGGCTCGACGACGCTTCCCGCGATGCGCAGCACATCTTCCTCGTCGGCGATATCTTCGATTTCTGGTTCGAATACAAACATGTGGTTCCGAAAGGTTACACCCGCCTCCTCGGCAAGCTCGCCGAACTGCGCGACAAAGGCATCGGGATCACCGTCTTCATCGGCAACCACGACATGTGGATGGACGGATACTTTGAGCAGGAACTGGAAATTCCTGTTTACTTCGAGCCGCGCCAGTACGAGATCGGCGGCAAGAAATTCTATATCGGTCATGGCGACGGGCTGGGCCCCGGCGATCACGGGTACAAGTTCCTGAAGAAAATCTTCCGCAATCCTGTTTGCCGCTTCCTGTTTTCGTGCATTCCGCCGAACTGGGGCATCTCCATGGCCAACTACTGGAGCCGCAAGAGCCGCGCCGCCACCGGCGAAAAGCTGGAAACCTTCCTCGGGGAAAATGAGGAATGGCTGGCGATCTATTCACGCGAAATTTTACAAAAAGAGCATTTCGATTACTTCATCTTCGGCCACCGCCACCTGCCGCTCGATCTGAAGCTGGCGGATCATTCGCGCTACATCAACCTGGGCGACTGGCTGAATTACCATTCCTACGCCGTGTTCGACGGCACAACTACCGAACTGAAATATTACAAAACGGAAGAAGCCTAACCGAGTATTTCGTGCAGGATGGGCGGACTGTGCAGTTCCTTGAAATCGGGGAGGTGCAGCTTGTAGAAATCCAGGTACGCGTACAGCAGGTTGCGCCGGCGCTCCTTGTTCATGAGCACATGCTCCAGATCGGGGATGTGGTGGATGTTCTGTAGCCTGTCGGTGAGCTGGCTGTTGGCTTCGTCGAGATAATTGGTGTGGTGCGGGGGAAGGTCGACATAAGTACCTTCCGCGAGGTCGAGGTAAGGCGTGTACTCCGAGTAATGCCCCGCGAAGTGGAACCCGAGATGCGCGGCAAAGCGCAAGGTGAAGAAAAGCGGGAGGTTGGCGGCTACGGCGGTGTTCTCGGTATCGAGGGCGCGGAATACCTTTTCGGTGAAGTGGTACAGTTCGGGATCGGGCTCCGGCTGCTTGAGGGATTTCTGCAATAATTCGATGAGATACAGCGCCACCGTGTTTTTCACGATGTTCACGTGCATAGTCGTGTAAATATGTCCCGGTTTGAATTCTGAAATCCGCTGGATGTTTTTCTGTTCGTGATGATACACCACCAAATCGAGGATGTTGCCTGGCTGGAGGATGTTGCCCTTGGCCGCTTTCGGGCGGGATGAGCGCACGCCGTTCACGATATAGGACTGAATCCCGAACAGTTCCGTGAAGATGCTCAGGATCACGCTGGTGTCTCCATATTTGACGGTGCGGAGCACGATGCCCGGTGTTTTATGCAGCATGCCGCAAAAATCGGTTATCAGCGGATAAATACCAGCTTCGACACGATTTTTTCCTTTCCTTCCGCATCACTGGCCAATATGAGGTAGATACCGCTTTGCGGCCGGAAGCCTGTATAATCCTTTCCGTTCCAGATAGCCTGGCCGCCCTGCGCCCTCGTCTGGAACACCAGTTTCCCTGTTACATCAGTGATTTTTATATACGCATCGCGCACGAGGCCGCGGATGGCGATGGGGCCGTCGTAGCCGGATGGCACGGGGTTGGGGAAGACGAGTGCTCCGGGCTGCTGCGTTTCACTGCCTTCGGTTGCTTCGCCGCGCCAGGATACCAATCCGTTCTCCGTTGCGAAAAATACCTCGCCCGTGGCGGGATCAATGGCGATGCGTTGAACGGCATTGTTCGGCAATGGGCTGTTGCCCGTATGGAAATGCTGCAAAATCCGGCTCCCGTCGGCACTCACCAGCCAGGCCCCGTTCCGGGTGCCCGCCCATTTCCGGTTGGCGCCGTCGACGGCTATACTCAATACCTGTTCGTTTTGGAAAAGATACCCGGCGAAGTTATCGGTGCGCACCACCGGCAGCCAGGCCTCGCAAGCATTGGCGGCCATGATGTCCGGCGCGCATTGCACCACGCCGATGCCACGTGCGGTGCCGATCCAGATCCAGCCGTCGCGGTCCTGCGCCAGGCAATAGACCTGCGAAGAAGGAAGATTGCCACGGCCGGTGCCGGAAAGGAGATGCTTCCAGCGGTCGTCGCGCGCGTCGGCGATGTTGGCGCCGTGATGCAATATCACCACACCTCCGCCCTGCGGCGATACCATCCATTTAAGATCGCTGTTATCGATGAGGATTTGGGAAAGGGCGTTGGATGGAAGGAAGAAAGGGACGTTGAGGCCGGTCCATCCGCCGGTGGACTGTTTTACCAGCAGCTGTTGCTGCGATGCGCCATAGGCGGAAGCCCAGAGGTTGCCCTGCGCGTCGGCCGCGAGTCCCGCGATGTTTTCCCGGCCCAGGGGTTTTTCTTCCAGGGCGAAGGCGCCGTTGCGGAAAGTGGAAACCCCTCCGCCGAAGGAGCCTGCATACACATTCCCGTTCCCGGCTGCGAGGGCTACGGCATCGGGCAGCGCATTCCCCGG
The DNA here is from genome assembly GCF_038396755.1 of Chitinophaga pollutisoli. Taxonomy (NCBI): domain Bacteria; kingdom Pseudomonadati; phylum Bacteroidota; class Chitinophagia; order Chitinophagales; family Chitinophagaceae; genus Chitinophaga; species Chitinophaga pollutisoli. The sequence goes on from NZ_CP149822.1 coordinate 3,520,767, forward strand.
TTGCGACCATTCGCCTTCCCGGAAAACGGAAAGCGGTAGCGCGTTGCCAGAGGGAGAACCGTTACCGCTGACCGTCCCCGACGCAGCCCAGAGTTCGCCATTGTAGGCGAGCAAGGCTCCGGCGCCCGTGCCTGCGGGGGCGTCGGGCGTAAGGGAGGCGTAGGTGTTATTTTGATGAAGGATCAGGCCGTTCTGCCGGTCGGCCAGCCAAAGCGCAGTGCCGGTTTCGGCGGCGCCGGCGGGAGCGGACAGTAATGGATGGGCGAAGGTGGTTTCGGTATCACCCTGGATGCGGAGCACCCTGCCCGGGAGCCCCGCGAACAAGACGTTCCCGCCGGATTGGAGGAAGGTGATCGTCCCGCGGCCATGTATCCATTTTTCCCAGGCACCGTTACCATAACGGAAAATAGTATCCCGGACACGGGCGGCCAGGTAGCTGCCGGCGGCCAGTTGTTGCGCGGGGACGGGAAGCGGGGGCAGTGGCTGCCAGTAACCCGGGTCTGCCAGGTTGGGCGCGTTGAGCGGGGCGCGGAAAACGCCTTGCGGCGTGGCGGCGTAGATATCGTTTTGCAGGATGGCGGCGGAAGTAACGGGGAAGCCGGGCGTCCAGGTGTCGGAGATTTCACGGCGGCGGAGGTCGATGGCGATGATGCCAAAGGGCAGGGGCAGGAGGGCTTTGTCGCCCGTGATGAGGATGGCGCCGGCGGCTTTGTCTGGCGCTCCCGGGCGTTGGAGCACTTCGGGAATGTTGGTTACCCTGCCGTTGGACAGGAGGTCGATATTGCCGTTGCGGTATGCCAGCACGAGAGTGCCGGTGCCTTCGTGCCAGGCCATCGCCGCAATGCCCGCGTCGTGCAGGCCGGAGGATTTGCCGTAGCGGGTGATGGCGTGCTCGTCCGCCGATACAGAGAAAAGCCCGTGCGCCGTAGCGCAGAAGATTTCCCCGCCGCCTGCGGTAACGGCAACGGCCTGGCGTGCCGGGAAATGCTCCCGCCATTGGCCGATTGGTATGTTTTGCGACCGTAAGGCGTTGGAAATGAATGTTAAAAAAGAAATATCCAGTAACGGAACATGTTTCAAAAGTAACAATTATGAATTATCTCTTATGCATTAATCGACATGAATAGTTACCTTTATGGCCTTTAAACAAATCTAGACTCATCTATGTGGCAGCGCCTGGCAGCTTTTGTTTTGAAATTCCGTTTGTGGCTTCTGGCTTTGTTGTTTCTGGGAACGGGCATCATGGCTTATTTCGCGAGTAAAGTGGAGCTCTCCTACGAGTTCACCGGCGCTATCCCGCGCGATAACCCGAAATGGCTCGTTTACCAGCAGTTCAAGCAACAGTTCGGGGAAGACGGCAATATGATGGTGGTTGGTATTGAAACCGATAACCTTTTCCAGCTGGATTTCTTCCGCGATTACGTCGCCATGAACGACGCCCTTCGCAAGGTGCCCGCCGTGGAAAATACGCTCAGCATCCCGGTTGCCGTTAACCTGGTGAAAGACGACAGCACGAAAAAGCTGAAAGCCGTGCCCCTGTTCCAGCCCCTGCCGCAAACGCAGGCGGAGCTCGACAGCCTGAAAGATGTTTTCCATTCCCTGCCTTTCTACAAAGGGCTGCTCTATAGCGCCAATTCCAACAGTTACCTGCTGGCCGTGCACATCAACAAGGAAATCCTCAATTCCAAGCGGCGCATCGAGGTGGTGCAAAATATCCAGAAGATCGCCGAGGCATTCGGGCAAAAGCATAACCTGGACGTGAAGCTGAGCGGCCTTCCCATGATCCGGACGATCATGGCGACCAAGGTGGCCGACGAGCTGAAGATGTTCCTGTACATCTCATTCGTGCTTACCGCGCTCATCCTGCTCCTGTTCTTCCGGTCGTTCAGCGCCGTGCTCATGAGCATGATCGTGGTGGCGATCGGGGTGATCTGGAGCGTGGGGACGATTGTGTTGTGCGGATACAAGATCACGCTGTTAACAGGTCTGATTCCGCCGTTGATCGTGGTGATCGGGATCCCCAACTGCGTATACTTCCTCAACAAATACCATACGGAATACGCGCTGCATGGCGATAAGATGAAATCGCTCGTGCGGATGGTGCAAAAAATGGGCATCGTTACGCTGTTCACCAACCTCACGGCGGCGATCGGCTTTGGGGTGTTTTACTTCACCAATTCCGAAATCCTGAAGCAGTTCGGGGTGGTTGCCGGCGTGAATATCATGCTCATCTTCCTCATCTCCTTCATTTTCCTCCCCTCGGTACTGAGCTACCTGCCGCCGCCGAAAACGAAGCATACCAGTTACCTGGACAATAAAGCTTGCCGTTGGGTGCTGGAATTCCTGAACCGGCTTGTGTTCAACTACCGGCCATGGGTATACGCATTTACGGTGATTATGGTGGTGTTGGCCGGGGTGGGGATGATGCGCCTCCGGCCGGTGGGCTTCATCGTCGACGATATTCCGAAAAGCGATAAACTCTATACCGACCTGAAGTTCTTCGAACAGCGCTTCAAAGGCGTGATGCCGCTGGAAATCGCGGTAGACACGAAGAAGAAAAACGGCGTCGTGAACCTGCGCACCCTCGAAAAGCTCGACGAGCTGGGTAAAATTATTGCCGAACAACCCGCTTTCGCCCGGCCGCTGTCAGTCGCCGAAGGGATCAAATTCGCGAAACAGGCGTATTATAATGGCGACAGCCTCAACTATACCGTTCCCAACCAGTTCGACATTGGCTTTTTGGCGCCGTACCTGCGGATGAAAGGCAACGGCGACAAATCGGTGTTTACGCAACTCGTTTCGTCGTTTATGGATAGCACCCGCCAGGTGGCGCGCATGAGCGTGAATATGGCGGACGTGGGATCCGTGGCGCTCCCGCTGCTGCTGGATTCGCTGCGCCCGCACGTTGACCGGATCTTTGACACCGCGCAGTATAATGTAACGTTTACCGGTACGAGTATCATCTTCCTGGAAGGCAGCCGGTTCATCATCAATGGGCTGGCAGAAAGCATTCTGCTGGCGTTTGTGCTGATCATTTTCTGCATGCTGTACCTGTTCCGCAGCTGGCGGATGCTGGTGATCTCGCTGGTGCCGAATATTATTCCGTTGCTGGTAACGGCTGGGGTGATGGGTTGGATGGATATCGCGATCAAGCCGTCGACCGTGCTGGTGTTTAGTATTGCGCTCGGTATAGCCATCGACGTTACCATCCGTTTCCTGGTGAATTTCAAGCAGGAATTGCCGTTGAATAATTATGATATATCCGCCACCGTTAGGCATACGATCAACGATACGGGTTTGAGTATTATTTACACATCCCTGATCCTGTTCGCGGGCTTTATGATTTTCAGTTTTTCGGAGTTCCAGGGAACGAAGGCGCTGGGTTGGTTAACGAGCCTGACGCTGGTGATGGCGATGGTCACGAACCTGACGATACTGCCGGCGATGCTGTTGTGGATGGAGAAGGCGTTGCAGAAGAAGGCGCGGAAGAAGGAGTTGTGGAAGGCGCTGGACGATGAGGCGGACCTGGAAATGAAGGAAATCGGGCTGGATGAGCGGAAAAATTGATACGCTCATCCTGTTTTAAGACCGTTTAACCAGTAAAGTGATTTAACGCACTAGATAAATATTTTCCATCTGTAAAGCATTAGAATTAAACCCGTGGCCGCTTGCCACGGGTTTTTCGTTGGGGGGTAGCCAAATAATCTAGTAGGGGGCGTTCATCACGGGGTATTCGCCGTTTATAATAAAGCATTATATATAGCGGAGAAAAAGTTAGAGGTTTAGAGTGCCATTTCTAATCCTCTTAGTACCATGAAAAATAAGTTCCTAAAGGGCGCTCATTTGTCTGAGCGTAAATTTAAGGAGATACTAAAGCTGTTCTCCGAAGATTTAACCGCCACCCAGATCGCCAATATCAGTGGTGTGAGCCGGGTAACGATCAACAGTTACCTGAAAAAAATCAGGATGCAGATTGTGAAGTACTGCGAGTCTTTGCAACCTGAAAAGCAAGCGGGGGCCGCTTCTTATAGTCACCGTAACCTTTCTCTCCATCAGCAGCAAGACATAGCCGTTGCCGTTAAAACCGATGTTGACCGCATTGTGAAGCCCGTAATCTTCGGGATTTACAAGAGCGACAACAAGGTGTTCACTGAGATTCTTCCGGATATGAGCCGTTCGATGATCCAGGCGATAGCCCGCGGACGGTCGGTACTGGAGACGGTGGGTAGCGCGGAGCGGATCCGGCGGTTCAACGGCGTGGTGGACCTGAGCCAATATCGTTTGTACCACCTGGGCCATGGGCATCACGAAGCCGACAGCAAAAATGCGCTGGATGATGTGGACGGGTTCTGGGGGCTGACGAAGCACCGCCTGGCGAAATTCAAAGGGCTAAACAGAAATACAGCATACCTCCATTTGAAAGAATGTGAGTTTCGATACAACAACAGACATGAAGAATTATACGCAGTGTTACTTAATCTTCTCAAGACTTATCCGTTAAACTTATCTTGACCCAAATTAGTTGGGGGCGACATTTGATGTAGATTACGGGAAAACCAGTAATTTTACAGTACCAAAGTCTGTCGCTTATGAAAAAAGGATTCGCAAAACGCGTGGCGTCCGGATATTCCGTCGCTATGGGCCGATCAAAGTCTTATCGGGATACTGCATGTAAAACTTTACCAAACAGTGTATCTGCCATAAAAAATATTGTGCGCTGCAGCGATGCGGGGCATCAAAACCATTCTAAAGATCTCGATTTAGATTTTGGTTGATGATAAGCGGGTGATAATCTTGTCGCCTGCTTTTTCTTTTTGTACCTGGTCGTAACCCAGCCGGGACAAGGGATGCAGGCGACATATCCATATACTTTCTTCTTATTGTACTCTTTCAACCTATCATGAAAAAAAGTATTCACCAAAAAAATATGTATGTCCCCTCCAAAAAAATTACAAACCAATTGCGTTACAAAAGAGTTAAGTAATTTATATTTGTCTGTTAAAATTCTGTTAAACAACTAAATTATGCTTATGAGGAAAGGTCTAACCGCACTTTTCCTGATCCTGGTATGTATATCGGGACAGGTAATGGCGCAGAGCCGAACCATTAAAGGAAAGGTGACGGCGGCAGATGACGGGACCCCGATCATTGGTGCCACAATTATCGCGAAAGGCACGAATGTCGGAACCGTTACCAACGCGGAAGGTGATTATTCACTGAATGTCCCGTCTGGTGTAGACGTACTGGTGGTTAAATTCATCGGTATGAGAGATCAGGAGGCAAGAATCTCCGGTCCAACAGTAAACGTCGTACTGACTACCGACGTAACCAATCTCACAGAAACAGTTGTTACGGCGCAAGCCATCCGGAGGGAAAAACGTTCCCTGGGTTTCGCGGCGCCGACCGTTAAGGCGGAAGAGCTGACCAAAGGCCAGAGCGTAAGCGCGCTGAACGGCCTCACCGGTAAAGTTCCCGGCCTGAACATTTCCGGTACCGCATCCGCTCCCGGTAGCTCTACCCGTATCGTACTCCGCGGTGGTTCTTCCATCTCCGGTAACAACCAGGCACTGATGGTAGTGGATGGTGTTCCCATCGACAACAGCGGCCTGATGGGTGGCGGCGACAGCCGTTCTTCCGTGGACTTCGGTAACCGTGGTAACGACATCTCCCCGGACGACATCGAGTCCATCAACATCCTGAAAGGCCCCGCGGCAGCTGCGCTCTACGGCTCACGCGCGTCTAATGGCGCCTTGATCATCACCACAAAATCGGGCAAGAAGGGGCAGTCCAAAATGAACGTTTCGTTCAACACGGCGAACACTTTCTCTTCCGTACTGAAAATCCCTGAATACCAGAACCAATTCGGGCAGGGTTATTCTGACGGTGCTGGTGGTTACATTAATGACCCCAAGGAAAACTGGAGCTGGGGTGCGCCCTTTAATGGCCAGATGCAACCCTGGGGACAGGAAATCAACGGTGTTCGCCAGGAGAAGCCTTACTCCGCTATTGAGGACAACGTGAAAGATTTCTTTGACATGGGTATGGCAACCAACAACAACCTGGCGCTTTCCGGTGCAGGCGACAAAACGACTTACTTCCTGTCGCTCAACTCACTGAACTCAGATGGTGTTATGCCGGGCCATACCGACACCTACAACAGGTACAATGTGCGTTTCAACGGTTCCGCCGAACTCGCGCATAACCTCACTACGAGCGTAAACTTCAACTACGCCAAGATCAAGTCGAACATGGTACAGGGTGGCCAGGGCGACGGTTCCGTTTGGAACTCCGTTATCCAGATGCCCCGCGACATCCCCCTGACTTCGCTGAAAGATATGAGCAACCCTTACAACAGCTTCGGTAACATCTTTGATCCCGCCGGCAACCCCTTGTATGGCTATTATGGTGCTTATACCGTGAATCCTTACTGGCAGCTGGCGAACTATCGCAACGAAAATGCGGTAGACCGTATTACCGGTAACTTCCAGGTGGGTTGGAAACCCTTGTCATGGTTGAACGTTGTTGAACGCCTTGGTGTGGACGTGTATGCTGACCGTCGTAAGTACAAGTACCCGAAATTCAGCTTTGCTCCCGCTGATAATACTTCCGGAGAGTATAGCGTTGCGGCAAACACCCAGGTGGCTGCAGGTAAATACCAGGAGGAAATTTTCAATCTCGCCGAGATTGTAAACGACCTGATGATTACCGCTGAACATGAATTCAGCAGCGACTTCAAAGGTAGCATCCTGTTAGGCCATAATATCCGTCAGCGCCAGTTCGATGTTTCCGATGTGGAAACCAACCCATCCGGCGGCCTCGTGGTTCCCGGGTGGTATAACTTCGGTAACTCCAATGGTCCGATCGACGCGGTGAACACTTTCACCCGCCGCCGCCTCATTGGTGTTTACGCAGACATTAACATGTCTTACCGCAGCATGCTCTTCCTGGGCCTTACCGCGCGTAACGACTGGTCTTCGACCCTGCCGAAAAACAACCGTTCTTTCTTCTATCCGAGTGTGAACGCATCTTTCGTATTCACTGAACTGATGAAAGACGCTGCGATTTCCGACTGGTTTGAATATGGTAAAATCCGCGCCAGCTGGGCGCAGGTGGGTAATGATGCGGATCCTTATCTGCTGAATACTTTCTATGACCGTACCAACATCCTCGGGCCTTTCGGCGCCACCCGTTTCCCGCTGAATGGCATTCCTGGTTTGGCACAATCCAACAGGATCGGGAACCCCGACCTGAAACCGGAGATCACCACCGCATTTGAGGTGGGTACCGAAATGAGCTTCTTCAAGAACAGGCTGAGCCTGGATTTCTCCTACTATCAGAATAAATCCAAAGACCAGATCCTGAGCATTCCTATTTCTGCAGCCAGCGGTTTTACTACCAAAGTGGTAAATGCGGGTTCTATTCAGAATAAAGGTGTTGAACTTGCCCTGCGCGGCACGCCTATTCAGACTTCTTATGGTCTGAGCGTTGAACTGTATGGTACTTATACCAAAAATAAGAGTGAAGTGCTTTCGCTGTTGCCTGGTGTAGACCAGATCGTTCTGGGCGGCTTCGGCGGTATGTCTATCGTTGCGGCAGTAGGTAAACCTTATGGTACCTTCTATTCCCAGGATCTCCAGAAAACGCCTGACGGAAAAGTTATCGTAAATCCTTCCACAGGTGATCCGCTTTTAACATCTGGATCCGTTTACCTCGGAAACTACAACCCGGATTATATGGCATCACTCGGTACCAACATCAAGTTTAAAAACTGGAGCCTGGGCGTACTGTTTGATACCAAACAGGGTGGTATGTTTTATTCCAGAACGAAAGACCTGATGGATTTTGTTGGCGTAGCAAAAGAAACCGCTGCTAATGGCCGCGTTCCCCATCCGTTCCCGAATTCTGTAGTCGTAGATCCGAACGATGCCAGCAAATACATTCCGAACACAACAGAATACGACATGGAAGGTTACTGGTCAACGACCATACCTGCGGGCCAGCATGTACTGGATGGTTCGTTTGTTAAACTGCGCGAGGCTAACCTGAGCTACCGTTTCCCGAAAAATATGCTGAACAGAGGCATCTTTAGCGACGTTACCATAGGACTGTTCGGTAACAACCTGTTCTTGTGGACACCGAAAGAAAACCAATATGTAGATCCTGAGGTGAATTCCGGTGGTTCTTCCAACGAGCAAGGTCTGGACTTCTCTGCCCAACCCTCTCTGCGGAACATTGGCTTTAACGTGAAAGTTACTTTTTAACAGTTACTAAAAAATTGAAGAATGAGAAAATTGAATATAAAAAATGTGGCTTTAGCTGTTGGGATAGCTGTAACAGCGGTTGGGTGCGGCAAGTTCCTGGATGTGAACGAAAGCCCCAACCAGCCGTTAGTAGCGGATGTGAAGCTGCTACTGCCTTCCGCGCAGGCGGCTACGGCGCACGTGCTTTCCAACCAATTCGGTATCACTGGCGGCATGTGGGCACAATATTGGACGCAAAACCCGTTTTCAAGCCAGTACCGTAGCCAAGACCGTTATAACCTCCAGCCTTCCACGTCAAATAACCCTTGGGCTATTTTGTACGCGGGTGCATTGCAGGATTACAAACGTGTGATTGAAAATGCGGGCAGCCTCAACCAGCACGCTGCCATCGCGCATATCATGAGGGCTTACACCTACCAGATGATCACTGACGCCTGGGGAGACGTGCCTTTGAAGGATGCGCTGAACGAAGGTGCCAGCCTGAACATCCCGTATCAGTCGCAGAAAGTTGTTTACGACAGCATTTTCCTCTGGCTCGATCGTGGTCTTGCCATCCTGAATCCTTCCAGCCCCAACAAAGTTGGAAGCGAAGACCTGGTTTTCCATGGTGATATCGACCAGTGGATCCGTTTCGCCAATACGCTGAAACTGCGCGCTTATCTCCGCATCAGCGCGGTAGACCCAACGCGCGCCGCGGCCGGCATTCAAGGCCTGGAAGATGAACCGCTGCTGACCTCTTCCGCTGCGATCCAGTATGCTACCTCCGGTGGTAACGAGAACCCCCTGTTCTCCGAAATCCTCGGTCTTGGCAGAACCCAAAACCTCGTGGCCAGCAGCACTTTCCTGGATGCCATGAAGGAGAATAATGATCCCCGTCTGGAGCAACTCTATACCAAGGTAACCTGGGACGGCGTTGAGGACACCATTGTAGGTGGGCTTCAGGGCGACTTCCAGAACACGCCTGATTTTGATTATTCCTTCCCTAGCGCAGCAACCGGCGGCCTCGGTGCGGATAACAACTCCGCTTTAGCGCCTGTTGTGCTGATTTCCGAAGCGGAAAGCTACTTCCTGCAAGCAGAAGCCCGCGCCCGCGGTTGGTTCACTACCGGCAGCGCGCAAACGCTCTTCAATAACGGGATCACTGCCAGTTTCGAAGCCAATAAAATTGGCTCAGAAGCCGCTGCGTACATCGCAAGCGCCGACGCTGCTGAATGGCCCGGAACGCTGGCCGCCCAGATACAGGCGATCATCACCCAGAAATACTTCGCCATGAACGGATGGCAGGCCTTCGAAGCCTGGACCGAATGGCGCCGTACAGGTTTCCCCGACTTCTTCGATCTGTCGGTACAACAGCGCCTTGGCGGAAAGTTCCCCGTTCGTCTTCCTTATCCTGAAACGGAAGCCAATACCAACGGCGAATTCGCTAACGTAAAACACAGGCCGAACAGCGAACGTCTCTGGTGGGACATCGCCGACTAAGCCTCGTAACACGATAATTATGTAAAAAGCCGCTCCCGGAAAAGGAGCGGCTTTTTTTGCTTTTTCATATAATATCCCGCCAATTTTCCAATCACATTTAAGTGTACTGTGATATCAGTTGAATTTCAGTATCTTGTGGTTGTAAACTGTTACATCCTCTCGGGGCATTAGACACAAAAGCAAATCTCATGAAAAAAACGCTATCGCTATGGCTGGTTTCCGCCATCAGCATTCCCGGCGTTGCACAGACATCAGACAACCGGCCAGACACAGCTATTCCATCGAAACGGCTCCTTGACGAAGTCGTTATTTCCGGCTACAATACCGCCACCCGTAAGCAATACACAGGCGCGGTAACCACCGTTTCAGGGGATAAATTCCAACAGGCGCCCATGGCCTCCTTCGACCAAATGCTGCAGGGTCGCGCGCCCGGATTGTATGTGGCCGCAGGCAGCGGGCAACCCGGCGCAGGCGCCCGTATGGTGATCAGGGGCACCGCCACCAACGCCGATATCGGCGATATGAACGCTTCGGCGCCCTTGTACATCGTTGACGGCATCGCCGTGGAAAGCGGCGTGTTCATCGGGCTGAACCCGGCGGACTTCGAATCCGTCAGCATACTCAAAGATGCGAACGCGACGGCGCTCTACGGCTCCCGTGGCGCCAACGGTGTAGTGCTCATCACCACCCGCAGGGGGCAACAGGGCGATGTGCGCTTCTCCTTCAACACCCGTCACGGTATTTCCCAACCTTCGCGCCGCCGCTTCGATATGATGAATACGAAGGAAAGATTGCAGTTTGAAGAAGAAGTGGGAAAAGAAACCGGCAGAACAATCGGCGCGGGATGGATCTTCTCCGCCGACAATCCCGCGAACGCCGGTCTGCCCGCCAGCGCCAAAGCCCGCAACGCAGCGATCCTCGACAGCCTCGGCCGCATCCAGACCGACTGGATGGACTATTTCCTCCGCGACGCGGCGCCCTTCCATGAATACGAATTATCCGCCAGCGGCGGCACCGATAAAGTGCGGTTCTATTCCTCCGCCAGCTACCTTTCGCAGCAGGGCATCGCCTACCGCTCCGGCCTCGATCGTTACACTTTCCGCACCAACCTCGACGCTACGGGCAACAAATTAAGGCTGTCCATCAATACCGCCGTGGGCTACACCGGCAGCGACCTCATCGAAAGCGAAGCCCTGTCTTCCGTCGCCAATCCGTTTGCCTCCGTCTATTATGCGCTGCCCTATGAGCAGCCTTATGTAAATGGTGTGCTCGTCCACAGCGGCAACAAAGCCAATTTCGGCGGCACGTTCGACACCCGGGAAGGTTCCGACGCGCTGGAGCGGATGGAAACCACGACCAACCGCGTGAACCAGCTGAAAGGTTTGCTCAGTTCCGCGCTCCGCTACCAGGTAAACGACTGGCTGTACGCCACTTTCAACATGGGACTGGATTTCAGGGAGAACAACGAGATCCGCTCCGCCGCACCCGGCTCCAATGCCGGGAGAGCAGCCGCGGGCGGGCAGGGGATGCATGCGGAAGCGATGTCCCGTTTCTTCCAGTTCACGTCTTCGGCGGGCATCACGTACGATAAATTGCTGCATGAGCGCCATCGCCTCGTGGTAGCCGGGTTTTATGAATTCAACCGTCTGAAGTGGTCGGATCTGAAAGCCACAGGTTTCGGCCTTACGCCGGGGCTCGACGGCACCCTGTCCGCCACCATGCCGGGATCTCCCATCAACGGGTTCATCCCGCAGGTGGGCGGTACCCGCACCGGCAGGGCGCTGGCTTCCTGGGTAGGGCTTGTGCGCTACCTGCTGGACGAGCGTTTCAGCCTCAACCTTAGCTATCGTTACGACGGTTCTTCGACCCTGCCTTCGCAGAATCGCTGGCAGCCGTTTTACTCAATTGGTGCGGGTTACGACCTGCCCTGGTTGGAGCATGTCAGCTGGATCAATACCTTGCGCGTTCGCGCCAGTTACGGAACATCCGCGGCGCCACCGGCACAGTATTTTGCCTACGCTTCGGGATACGGCCCGTCGCGATACGACGGCCAGCCGGGCATTGCACCCGCTGCCATCGGCAACCCGGATTACGAATGGGAGAAAACGGAAATGCTGAATGCAGGGCTTGATCTCGCGTTTTTTGATAACCGTCTTCGCCTTGTGGCCGATTTCTACAACCGCACTACGAAAGGCTTTTTCCTGGACGAGCAGCTGTCGATGACGAGCGGGTTTACTTCGCGCAGCATCAATGCCGGCAATATCCGCAACCGCGGCGTGGAGCTGGATCTGAACGGCGATATCATCCGCACCAAAAAACTAACCTGGACGGCAGGCGCCAACTTTACGTACAACCGAAACCGTGTGACCAGCCTCGGAGGCGCCAACGGTTATCAGAAAAGCACCTTTCTCATCCGCGAAGGCCTTCCCGTTAACGCGCATTACATCGTGAAGTATGCAGGCGTGGATCCGCAGACAGGGCAGGCGCTATACTACGACGCCAGCGGCAACAAAACGGCGAACTATAATATTATGTCCATGAGCGTGGCCGACTTCGGTTCCAACGATCCCAAAATGTATGGCGGCATTACCACCGGCTTGCGTTACAAGGGTTGGACGGCTGATGTGCTCTTCTCCTACGTATCTGGCTACAACCGGTATAATGCGATGGATTATTACACGCTGAACAATAACGGGAACATATTCAGCAACCAGTCGGTAAGATGGTTGGATCGTTGGCGTAAGCCGGGGGATGTAGCGAACGAAGCGTCGATAACGAGTCCGCGGACCTTCTCGTCTGCCCACATCCAGGACGCATCGTTCCTGCGTTTGCGCAATGCACAGATCGCCTATTCGTTGCCGGAGCATTGCCTCGCGCCGCTGAAAGTGGTGAAGAGCGCGATGGTGTATGTGCAGGGGCAGAATTTGCTGACCTTAACGAAGTGGAACGGATTTGATCCGGAAGATAATAATGCCAATGCATTTTTCGAGTATCCATCGCCGCGCACGTTGGTAGCGGGCGTTCGTATCCAGTTCTGATTTAAATAATGACCGATGAAATTAATGTTTAGATATAGTTTGCTCGCGGCCTGGATGATGGCGGCATCCTGTCTGGGGGACCTCGATGTGAAGCCTGCCGGGGTGAAAGACGCTTCTGTTGCATTCCAGGATGTCGACGACGTGAATACAGGCGTGTTGGGTGCTTATGCGGCGCTCAACGGGCAGTCCATTAAAATTAGTTCCCTCATTTCCGATGAGAATATGTTGCCGATGGAAAACACCAGCAACGATGGCGTAAAGGTGTTTGAATGGCAGCATGATGCTTCCACGCCGAACGTGGTGCCGGCATGGCAGGGCAATTACCAGGCGATCGACCGGGTGAACCGCATTCTTGCGGTGATCGACGGTGTACATGCTGAATTGCCGGACGTGGAAAGAAAGCATCGTTTGAAAGGTGAGCTGCTGGCCATTCGCGCATATTGCCACCTCGAACTGCTGCGCCATTACGCGGTGGATTATGCCGCGGATTCGGCGGGAGTACCGATTATGACGGTTTCGCAGGCTGGTCAGCCCGCGCGGAATAAAGTGGGAGAAGTATTCGCACAGATCCGCAAAGATCTGGACGGCGCCAAGGCACTCATTCCTGCTTCCTGGACCAGTGCCGGGCGCATTACGCGGCTGGCGGTGCTGGCGATAGAAGCGAGAACGGCATTGTACCAGCAGGATTGGACGACGGCCATCGCCGCTTCCCGGGAGGTAATGGACGCGGTGCCGTTGGCTACCGCTGCACAGTTCCCGGAAATCTGGACGGATGTACGGAATAATGAGGTGGTCTGGAAGCTGGAACGTGAACCGGTGGACGAGCGCTTCGGGGCTTTCTACAGGCTCGCGGGCGGTATGGTGTTGTTTGCGCCTTCGTTCAAACTGATCGGTGTTTTCGATCGCGCGAACGATGTCCGTTTTAATTCCTGGATTGCAGACCTGAATCCTTCGCCTGTGGATACGCGGTGGGCGGTTACGAAATATGCAGGCGGGCAGCCCGCGAATTACAACCTGACGGATATTAAATTATTCCGTGTGTCGGAGATGTACCTGATCCATGCGGAAGCGCAGGTGCGCAAGGCGGGTCCGGATATCGCCGCGGCGAACAACGATCTACAGGCATTGCGCAGCCAGCGTATCAATAATTATGTGCACAGTGCATTTGGCAATGCTGCGCAGGCGATGGCTGCGATCGAGGAGGAGCGCTTCCGTGAGCTGGCGTTTGAAGGCCATCGCTATTTCGACCTTCGCCGGTGGAAGAAAGACATCGTGCGCTTGCCGGCGGATATCGTAGCGGTAGGCGGAACGGATCTAACTTTATCGCCTGCACGAAAAAATTATTATATGCCGATACCGCTTGCGGAATTGCAGGCGAATCGTAATATCCGGCAGCACCCTTTATATGAATAAAGCCCGTTGAGGTAACGATAATGGATCTGAACCGAACTAGCCCGGAAGCATACACGCTTTTCCGGGCTATTTCTTCTTATTAATCTGTTGGCTTAAACACATTTAATATTTAATTCTATGAATTGATATTCAATTTATTCTATAATAAATTCGTAAGTACACATTATTTCTCAGTGATTGTTATATTCCTTTTTTCAGTAATTTACCTTTAGTTGCAGCAAGCGGAAGCATCCAAAATCTAAATCAAGCAGCAAGCAAACCCGAACCCAAGTGAAATAGTACCCTGTAGCCCAGCATAGCATCTGAATCGAAGGATTGTAACCTCCCTGCATATTTATTTATCGTGTCTTCATCACCAAAAATCTATCGATATGAAAGGAACGTTACTTCTTTTGTTCTTATCGGTCGTACTTTGCGGGCATGCTATGGCCCAAACGCGTCCAGTCGCGGGCAAGGTAACCGATAAAGCAGACGGGTCACCACTACCTGGCGTGACCATTTCCATTAAAGGCACTTCAAAAGGAACGATTACCAACACGCAGGGCGAGTACCGGATCGAAGCGGGGAACGGCGATGTGCTGGTATTCTCATTTATTGGCTATGCCACGCAGGAACTGCCCGTTCCCGGCGGCGGCGTGCTGAATGTTTCCATGGGCCCCGACGACAAAACGTTGAGTGAAGTGGTGGTTACCGGTTATGTGGACATCAACCGGCGGGATGCTACTGCTTCCACCTCCAAGATTGACGCAACGCAGATCAACAACCGGCCTATCCAGAGCTTCGACCAGGCGCTGGATGGTTTGGCTGCGGGTGTGAATGTAAACGTACAGTCGGGCGTGCTCGGCGATCGGGTGGCGATCCGTATCCGCGGGGTGAATTCTATTTCGAACAGCGGCGAGCCATTGATCGTGGTTGACGGCGTGGTGCTTAATAATACCAGGAACACCAACGTTTTCAATAGTGGTAATGGTACGCGCTATAATCCCATGGCTGACATCAATCCGAACGACATCGAAAGTGTCGATGTGTTGAAAGATGCGTCCGCGGCAGCATTGTACGGCTCCCGCGCAGCCAATGGTGTGATCGTGATAACTACCAAAAAAGGTAAACGCGGTGCGATTACGGTCAACTACAATACTTTATTGTCGTGGTCCAGTGTTCGCCGCGCGCCCAAATTATTGACCGGAGATGAATTTGCCGGTATTCAGAACGAAAAATCTGGCAATATGAACCAGCCGGACATCGCAGCGGATTTTGACGAGAATGGCGATGGCAGACCGGAGCGGACAGACTGGTTGGATGTGATTTTCCGTACCGGTTTCCAGCAAAGCCACCAGCTGTCATTCAGCGGTGGAACGGAAAAATCCCAGGTGTATGGTTCGGCCGAATATGCCGATATGAACGGCTTTTTGGTTGGAAACCGCCTGCGCAGGGGCTCCGCCAGAATCAATGCAGATGTAACGCCCAAGTCGTGGTTGAAAATGGGTATGGGGGTATACGGTTCCCGTGTATTGAATAACGGTGTCCTTTCCGATGGCTACCTGGCAGGCGCAACGATCGCAGGCTATAATGCACCGCCGAATGTACCGGTATACAACAGCACCGGGGATTATGAGGGTTACTATCTTTCCCCGTCCAACCGCGATCTCGGCAATGGCGGCAACAGGGTCAGCGAACGGCAGAATCGCTTCTTCCACCCGTTAGCCAGTGTTTACCTGGGCCGAAATGATAACGAAACACGACGTATCCTCGCCAATGTATACGGCGAATTAACGCCGGTCAGCGGTCTTAAACTGACTTCACGTTTCAGTGTGGATTACCTGCAGAACTTCGAAGATCAATACGGCGGACCCAATCAGGCCGGAAATGGCTTCAACCTGAACGGACTGGTACAGGAGAACCTTTACCAGACGCAATTGTGGAACTGGACGAATATGGCTACTTACACGAGAACATTTGCTGAAAAACATAACCTGTCCGTACTCGGAGCGTTAGAGTATCAATATGGCCGAAATTTCCAGTTGTATACGGGGCAGGCCAATATTGCGGATGATTACTTCAAGTATATCTACGACGGACTTTCAGCCGGGGAAGGCAATTCATATACCGGTGGTGCGCAATCCGCCAACGCTTTCGACTCCTACCTCGGTCGCGTTGCTTACAATTATGCGAGCAAATACTATGTGGAGGCAATATTCCGTTCGGATGCCTATTCTGATTTTGGTGTCGACAACCGCAGAGGATTCTTCCCGGGCGGTTCCATCGGATGGCGCCTTTCAGAGGAAAGCTTTATTAAGGACAATGCTAGTTGGGTCAATGAGTTGAAGCTGCGCGCCAGTTATGGTATTGTAGGTAATAATCTAATTCCCGCATATGCCTCGCGCACCATGTATGGTGGTGGCCAATACGCCGATGATAACGGGCTGAATACTGCCCAATTGGGCGACCCTAATCTTCGTTGGGAAAGAGCCAAAAAGCTGGATATCGGTATCGATGCCGGCTTCTTCAACAATCGCCTCGGCCTGACAGTGGATTTTTTCAAGAATGATGTCGATGACCTCGTTTTGGATGCACCGGTACTTCGTACAACCGGTATTCCCAATGCATATGTTACGACCAATATCGGCGAGATGTGGAACCGTGGCTTCGAAATCACGGTGCGCGGTACGCCGATCATTAACAAAGAACTGGAATGGAATGTTTCCGCCAACGCTACTTTCCTGAAAAACAAGGTAACGAAACTGGTGGATGGAAGCGATATTCCCAGCGGCTCCAACCGCGCAAGCGTGGGCCGTCCGCTCGGTGTGTGGTACATGATCGACTGGGTAGGCGTGAATCCTGAAACGGGTTACGGCATGTTCCGTTCCAAAGACGGTGAGGTGAAGATGTACAACCCTTCACCCGGTATTGCTACCGCAAACAGGTGGACCACCCAGGATGGCAGCAGGGTCGTACCTTCCGTAACGGCAAATGATGCGAACTACCTGGATGGCAAAACCGGTTATCCGACCTGGTATGGCGGATTGGAAAATACGCTGAGCTATAAAGGATTTACGCTCAATATCGCCATTCAGTACAGTGGAGGTAATTATATACTGAACTCAACCCGTCAGGGTCTGATGACGAACTTCCTGAATAACAACCTCGCTGAAATTAAAGATCGCTGGACGCCGGATAATAAAAACACAGATGTGCCGAAGATTTTCCTACGCGATAATGTAACCACGCAAACTTCCACCCGTTGGCTGGAAAAGGGTGATTACCTCAGATTGAAAACAGTATCACTTGGCTACGCCTTTCCTGAAATTCGCAAGAAGCTGGGGATGAGCAACCTGCGACTATTTATTGCCGGCGACAACCTGGCCATGATTACCGGGTATAAGGGCGCCGACCCCGAAATCAATACAAACCGCACCGCCAATATCGCTTTCGGCGTAGACAACCGCGGTGTTCCAATCGGCAGGACGATTTCTCTTGGTTTAAATGCATCCTTCTGATCTAAAACTCAATCATCATGAAGAAATTACAACTCAAAAATAGTTTCAGGCCGGTTTTAGCATTGGGATTAAGTGCAATGCTGATGCTGGGCGCCTGCTCAAAGGTAAATGAACAGGTACCCTACGAAAACATCAATCCCGAAGATGTATTCAATTCTCCCGCGCGGATCGAGAAAGCGGCCATTGGCATGTATGATGCATTACAAAATGCAGAATTCCTGGGTGGCCGCGCGCTAATCTATATTGATCAGCGCGGCAACGATGTCAATGTTGCGTCTTATTTCGGACAAATTCCGACGTTTAACATGCTTTCCAATAATGGTACTGCTTTGTTGGCATGGACGGGCGCATACCGCACGATATTCGAAGCGAATTACTTCATGGGCAACCTTCAGAAAAATGAAAGCGTTATCGGTGCTGATGCAGCGGCGGTATACTATGCTGAAGCAAAATTCTGCCGTGCCGTTACTTACTACTATCTCGTGAACATCTTTGCGCAAACGTATGTATACACGACAGATGCCAGCCATCCCGGTGTGCCGCTGATGACCACCGCACCAATGACGGGGGGTGAAGCATTTGATCCCAAATGGAAAATGCCCCGGGCAACTGTTAAGCAAGTGTATGACCAGATCATCAAAGATCTGACAGAAGCTGCGGTCGACCTCCCGGACGATTGGGGCAGCGGATATGCTACCCATACCCGCGCCACCAAAGGTGCGGCTAACGGGCTGCTTTCGCGCGTATATCTGACCGCAGGCAACTGGGCGCAAGCCAACGCCGCTGCCGATAAAGTGATCGCATCACCCGCTGATTACGACCTGGATAGTGATCCCTACACCAGCTTCAACAGGCCCACGTATAACACCTCTTCGGAAATCATCTTCAACATCGCTATGAACAACAGCGATAACCCCAATACCAATAACGCGATCGGGCAGCATTACAGCCCCTCCGGCCGTGGAGACATTACGGTGAATCCGGATTATCTCACATTGCCCAATTTCGGACCCTCAGACAAACGGAAGAACGACACCATGATCGTGGGAGTGGGATCGGCCAATTACACAGGCAAGTACGCGGAAACACCCTTCGACTCCTGGGTGCCTATCCTCCGGTACGCCGAAGTGTTGCTCAATAAAGCGGAAGCTCTGGCCCGGATCGATGCCGGCGTAAGTCAGGACGCGCTGGATATCATCAACGAAATCCGTGACCGCTCCAATGCCACGGCGCTTGCATTGCCCGCTACCAAACAGGCGCTCATTGATCTCATCCTGAACGAGCGGAGGATCGAACTGGCGTTTGAGGGTTTCGGGATGATCGATTTCGTCCGCACCAAGCGCAACATTCCCGCCCGCGGCGCCAACCAGCCCGAGCAGGATTGGAACGATAATCTCACGCCCTGGCCGATTCCCTTCCAGGAAACCCAGCAAAACACGAACCTCGCGCAGAACCCCGGTTACAATTGATCGCCGGAAGGAACGTATAAAAAGAAAGAGGAGCCTCCGCGCGGAGGCTCCTCTTTCTTTTTCAGCAATGCTGCAAATATTTTATTTCAATACTTCCCCCAGTTTGCTTTCCAGTGCGCTGCCGCGCAGGTTGGCTGCGATGATCTTTCCTGCGGGGTCAACCAGGATGTTCGTCGGGATCGCGTTGATGCCGTATAAAGGAACAACGGCGGATTCCCAGAACTTCAGGTCGCTCACGTGCGTCCAGGTCAGCTGGTCGTCGGCGATTGCTTTCTGCCAGTTGGCTTTTTCCTTGTCGAGCGATACGCCGAGGATGGTGAAGTTTTTGTTTTTGTATTGATTGTAAGCCGCTACCACATTGGGGTTTTCCTGGCGGCAGGGGCCGCACCAGCTGGCCCAGAAATCCACCAGTACATATTTTCCTTTGAAGGAACTGAGGTGGATTTGCTTGCCGGAAGGGTCGGGCAGCACGAAGTCGGGCGCAACCTGTCCGATCATGGAAGCCGGTCCTGCGCTCGTTTCTTCACTGGCGCCTTGCTCGAGGGCGGCAAGGCCTGCGAGGGTATTTTTCACGAACCCGTTATCGGGGAATCGTTTGGCGATATCCTGGAAATCCTTTTTGTGGGCGATACGGTCGGTGGCGTCTTCAAACCCTGCCAGTTCCATGGCGAATACCGCGGGAACGGGGTTGCGGGAAGAACGGGCGGCTGCCAGGAAGTGCTCGCGGAAATTCTTGGTTTCCTGTTCCATGGCGCGCCTGCGGGCGTCCAGCACGCTGTCGGGCGTTTGGGCCATACGGAGGCTGTCGATCGCCTGCATTTCCTTGCTGAGGGTTTGCGATTTCTCGCTGTAGTATTTCAGGAGCTGGAGGATTTCCGTAGTAGCTTCCGAACCTTTCACCTGTACCTTTTCGAGGTCATTGTAATCGCCGGTGATGCTCATGTCGCCGGCATCTAGGGCGAGGAAGATATATTTACCGCTTTCGAACCGGATGGCGTACAGCCCTTGTTCCTGCACCATGCCTTCCAGCGTGATCTTGCCGGATGCATCCTTCACGGCTGCGGTATCCACGATTTTGGTGGAGCTTTCCATCACTTCTTCCAGGTACACTTTTTCCAGGGGAGTATTCGCCAGTTGCACATCGATCTTGAACGCGCCTTTCTCCGTGTGACTGTTGCAGCTTGCCATTAATAAGGCGGCCGCTCCCGTCAGCCAAATCGCAAATTGTTTCATGGGCTTTTCTTTTATTGGTATTTCTATCAAAAATAGTCCTAAATCCCCGGAAGGGATTGCAGTAAATGTTAAAATTATGCAGCCGGCAAGAGTAACGCATCCCCTGAAAGGGCCATTTCCCTGCGGTATGCGGACCAGCGGGAGGCGACAGGGATGAACGGCGCGGTTACCCGTTGAGGCGTTTGAGCAGCAGTTCGTTCGTCAGCTTGGGATCTGCTTTTCCGCCGCTCATTTTCATCACTTCCCCCACGAACATGCCGATCAGGCCTTTCTTTCCCGACCTGAATTCCGCCACTTTAGCCGGGAATTTCTCCAGAACCGCATCAATCACCGGTAAAATGCTGCCGGCGTCGGTTTCCTGGATGAGATTGAGGGCCGTGGCTATTTCCAGCGGCGTTTTGCCGGGTTGCTCGATCATGGCGGGCATGATGCGGGAGGATGCGATGGAAAAGTTCACCTTGCCGTCCTGGATCAGCGCGATGAGCGCGGCCAGGGATGCCGGGGAAACGGGGAAGTCGGCGATGGAGGCGTTACGCTCGTTAAGCCACGATTTCACGGGGCCCAGCATCCAGTTGGATGCCGCCTGGGAATGAGGCGTTTCGGCCATCAGCGCTTCGAAATACACGGTGGTGTCGCGGTCGTCGCAGATAACCCGGGCGTCGTACTCGCGCAGGCCCAGCTGACTGGTGTAACGGGCCACTTTTTCTTCCGGCAGCTCCGGCAGCGAACGGCGCACCTGGTCGAGGAAGCCGTCTGTCAGCCTGAACGGCGCCAGGTCGGGTTCGGGGAAGTACCGGTAATCATTGGCCTCTTCCTTCGAACGGAGGGAAAACGAGCTGCCGTTGGAGGCATCGAAACTGCGGGTTTCCTGGGTAATGATACCACCGGATTCCACCAGTTCAATCTGGCGTTTGATCTCGTTTTCTATGGCACGCTTGACGTTGCGGATGGAGTTCATGTTTTTCACTTCCACCTTGGTACCCAGGGTGGTGTCGCCCTTCGGGCGGATGGAAATGTTAGCGTCGCAACGCATCGATCCTTCTTCCATGTTGCCGTCGCAGACATCGAGCCAGCGCACCAGGCGGCGGAGCTCCGTGAGGTAAGCGTACGCTTCGTCGGCCGAAGTAAGATCGGGTTCCGTCACGATTTCTACCAGGGGAACCCCCGCGCGGTTATAATCGATCATGGAATTGGAAGGGTCCTGGTCGTGCAGCGACTTCCCGGCGTCTTCCTCCAGGTGGATGCGGTTGAGCCGCACATTGCGCGACTGGCCGTCTGCCGAAATCGGTACATGCCCCCCCACACAAATAGGCGCGGTATGCTGGCTGATCTGGTAACCTTTGGGAAGGTCAGGGTAGAAATAGTTTTTTCGGGCGAAAAAGTTCTCTTTCTCGATGGCGCAATGGCAGGCAAACCCCAGCCTGATGGCCAGTTCTACCGCCTTGCGGTTCATGAAGGGCAGGGTGCCGGGGTGCCCGAGCGTAACGGGACTGATATGGGTGTTGGGCTGGCCGCCGAAGGCAGCGGAATCCCTGCTGAATAATTTACTGGCTGTCAGCAGCTGGGCATGCACTTCCAGGCCAATTACCGCTTCATATTTGTTATAATCGATGCTCGCGCTCATAAGTTGATATCACTGCTGATTCGTACAAAGATATTCAAACTGCAAAAAAGCAGGGAATTTTCACGAAATTGTATATCCAACAATCACCCTATGGCTGCTATTCAAGACATACACCAGTCCCAGCGCGCTTTTTTCGACTCCGGCGCCACCCGTTCCCTGTCGTTCCGTAAATCGGCGCTGAAGAAGCTGAAAAAATCGCTGAAAAGGCATGAAAAGGATATTCTGACGGCATTGCACGCTGATCTCCGAAAGGCACCGGTAGAGGCATTCGCGAGCGAAATAGGGCTGTTGTACGATGAAATCGACCATACGCTCAACAATCTCCGCCAGTGGATGCGCCCCCAGCCCGTAAGCTCCCCATTGATGCATTACCCATCCTCCAGCACGGTTTACAGGGAACCGAAGGGGCTGACGCTCCTCATCGGCCCATGGAATTACCCTTTCCAGCTGGTGGTGAACCCGCTGATCGGGGCGGTGGCGGCGGGCAACTGCGCCATCGTGAAGCCCTCCGAGCTGGCGCCCGCCACGGAAGCGGTGGTGGCCAAAGTGATCGAGGACGCCTTCGCGCCGGAACACGTTGCCACCGTTACAGGCGACGGGGCCACGGTGGTCCCCGCCATCATGGCGCACCGCTTCGACCACGTGTTTTTCACCGGCAGCATCCCCGTGGGCCGGAAAATCCTGGAAATGGCCGCGCCGCACCTCACGCCCGTGACCCTCGAGCTGGGCGGTAAAAGCCCCTGCGTGGTCGACGCCCGCGCCGATATCAAAACCGCGGCGAAAAGGATCGTTTGGGGAAAATGCTGGAACGCGGGACAAACGTGTATCGCACCGGATTATGTGCTGGCAGATAAGAAGATCATGCCCGAGCTGCTGGAGCACATGCGCGACGCGGTGACGCAGTTTTACGGTGACGATCCCGCGAAGAGCGGCGATTATCCGCGGATCATCAACGAGCGGCAGTTCGATCGCCTTTCGGGGTACCTGGGCGAGGGGAATGTTTTCTACGGCGGGCAAACCAATCGTGCGGATAAATACATCGCGCCCACGATCCTCACGGATATACAGCCGGGAGCGAAGGTGATGCAGGAGGAAATCTTCGGGCCCATCCTGCCTGTGATCCCTTATAACGACACCGCGGAAGCCGTCAAAATAATAACATCGAATCCATATCCTTTATCGCTTTACATCTTCACCAAAAACGCGCGCACCGCGCAAACCTTCATCGATAAAGTAGCATTTGGCGGCGGGTGCATCAACAACACGCTGGTTCATTTCACCAACCTGGAAATACCATTTGGCGGCATCGGCCCCAGCGGTATGGGGCGCTACCACGGCCGCTTCAGTTTCGACGAGTTCTCGCACATCAAAGGCGTGATGAAAACCGGCACCTGGCTGGATGTTCCGGTGAAATACCCACCGTTCGGCAACAAGCTGAAAGTGTTGAAGATGATGCAGAAATAATGTGAGAATTTCCTTTCCACCATTTCATAAAGAAAGGCGGCGAAAAAGTTTTGCGTTTGGAGAATTGTTAGTATTGGATGTAACAATTCGCCAAACGCTTTTTTTATCAGCATATTAGGAAATTGTGGCGCGGGGGGATAAGTTGAATAAATGTTGATGAAAAAGTTTCGTTGATGAATTGTTTTAATTGAATTGTTCACTTAAAACACATTATTATGGTAGCGTAAAGACGTTCACCACGAAGAATGGAGAAACGATCGAAATTGATTTCAGGAAGAAGTAGGATCGCAAAACATTGGAAGAATTTCGCGATATACTTGAAGGCCGCAAGTAAAAAAGTTGTATGGATAAGAAAGTACGGATACCATCCGGTACCATAATTTCCATTGAACTGGGAAGTTTGGTGGGAGCGGGAAGCGGGATGGTATTAGTTAGTCTATGCCAGAACATTGCAGATGGAAACACTTTTAAAACCGGGTTGGTTTTGTTGGCACCTCCGATTACTATCGGTCTGAAATTCGTTTTTGGCATGTGCTCGCCGGTAGCCCTAAATTATATCCGGCACTTTCGCGTAAATAGACCAAAAGTGAACCTTGTGGCCCGGATAAACAAAAAGTTAGAAGAACCTGGCTCCGCAGAGGTAATGACCTTTCTGGAGGAAATGCGAACGTCCATCCAGTTGTCGATTATTGATGACAAACTGGCCCAGATAGAAGCAATAAAGAATGCGGAAGACAATGTACGCTAACACTCGTACACAATTAAAACGGCCCGGGATGAACCCGGGCCGCTTCTCTTTGCTTTACACTTAAACTATATCTGCCTTACTGTTTACAAATTTTCGGAGCGCAGTTTGCGCGGTACTTTTACCGTCAGCGTTTCGGTTTTGCCGTTGCGGCGGATGCCGAAAGTGAGGGTGGTTTTATCTTTCGCTTCGCGGTAACCTGTGGAAACTTCGCGGGCGTTTTTCAGCGGTTTTCCATCTAATGAAAGAATGATGTCACCATTTTTGAAGCCGGCTTTTTCGGCTGTTGATCCTGCTTCTACAGATTGCACGGTAGCGCCGTCGTTTTCTTCACGGTCCTGCACCTGGAGGCCCAGTTTGGGTTGGGCATTCGGGTTGAAGAGCTCATCGAAGCCGCGGGGCATGGTGAATGTCCGGGGTTCGTCTGGCATACGGGGTGTGCGGAAGCGGCGGCCCCTCATTTCGTCTTCGGCCGTGTTGCGCGGTTGGAGGGTGGCTTTGGCTTTCTGTTCCTTTTTATCGCGTAAATAGGTGACGGTCACTTCGTTGCCGGGTTGGAGTTTACCGATGGTTTCGAAAAGCTCCTGCGGCTCGGTGATATTCGTATCGTTGATTTTCGTGATCACGTCGCCGGTTTTGAGGCCCGCTTTGGCCGCCGGACTGCCTTCCGCCACTTCCGTAATGGTAGCGCCTTCTGCGGAAGATTTCTCCGTGATGACACCTAGCACCGCCGGACCAGGCCTAATATCGTTTTCAAAAGAAAATGCGGGGGCTTCGTCCGTGAAATTGCCGTTGCGGGGTGTAATGATGCGGCGTTTTACCGAGATGTTTTCTCCCTGGTAGTCGCGGATGGGCTTGCCGTCTACGAAAACGTCGCCGTCTTTGATCTCCACCGTTACTTTCGCGTCTTTTGCTTCGCCTTTACGCTTGATGATGATTTCATCATATTCTCCCAGCTTCTGGCTACGGGCGTCCTGGGCGGATACCGCTGTCGAAGCCAGGGTAAAGGCGAGGAGAAGCGAGCTGCCGGAAAAAAGAAGTTTGCGCATAGATCGTCTATATTTTTTGTGACACGGCAAATGTAAGCGTGGGAGCGGGTAAAAAAATGTTAAAAAAGGGTAGCAGTAGATAAGGGAATGTTAAAAAAAGGCTCCCGGAGGAGCCTTTTTATCTAGAGGATGTTTTTCACTTTTTCGATCACCGTCGCGAACTGGCTGGCGTCTTGCCCGCCGGCCGTTGCCAGCGTAGGCTGACCGCCCCCGCCGCCTTTGATGAGGCCGGCTACTTGTTCTTTAATGATCTTCTGCGCGTTGAGGCCCTTGTCTTTCGCAAGATCGTCGGAGAGGAGCACTACCACCTGCGCTTTACCGCCGGCATTGGCGCAAAGCACGGCCGCGAAGGGCGCGGTGAGGAGGTCTTTCAGCGCGAGGGCGTATTGCCGCAGCATGTCGCCGCTGGAAACCTCCAGCTCGGTGCCAAGGAATTGTACGCCATTGATGGAAACCGCCTGCTGCGGGAGCGCTGCCGCGCCCTGCTGCACTTGCTTCAGCTCGATGGCCGCGAGCTGCTTTTCGAGGGCGGCTTTTTCGGCTACGAGCGTTTCCACAGCTTTGGCGGGCTCTTTCGGGTTCTTGATGGCGGCTTTCACTTCTTTCAGCTGCGCGATCTGTTCGTTGATATATGCTTCCGCTTTCGCGCCGGTGACGGCTTCCACCCTTCTCACGCCGGCCGCTACCGCGCCTTCGGAGAGGAATTTGAAGAGGCCGAGCTCGCCGGTGTGTCCCACGTGCGTGCCGCCGCAAAGCTCCAGGGAATAAGACGGATCGATGGTCACCACGCGAACGGTTTCGCCATACTTCTCGCCGAAAAGCGCCATTGCGCCGAGTTCCATCGCGGCGTCGCGGGGCATTTCGCGGATGATGACGGGGATGTTCTCGCGGATCTTTTGGTTTACGATCATTTCGATCGCGGCTAGTTCCTCGTCGGTTACTTTCGAGAAGTGGGAGAAGTCGAAGCGGAGGTAATCCGCATTTACCAGCGAGCCCTTCTGCGCTACGTGCGTCCCGAGGATCTGACGAAGCGCCGCATGCAGGAGGTGCGTGGCGGAATGGTGGCGGGCAATATCCCTGCGTTTATCAGCATCCACTTCGGCTTTCACGGCTGCCTCCGGGTTCGCCGGCAGCACGTCGGTGAAATGCACGATGAGGTCGTTCTCTTTTTTGGTATCGGTAACGGCAATGGCTTCCGCGCCGAAGTACAGGATGCCGGTGTCGCCCACCTGCCCGCCGGATTCGGCGTAGAAGGGGGTTTTGTCCAGCACGATCTGGTATTGGTCTTTGCCTTTTGCCGTGATCTTGCGGTATTTCAGCACTTTGGCATCAGCCGCCAGCTCAGTGTAGCCGATAAAAATGCCGGAAGGCTGCTCGTCGAGGATGGTCCAGTCGCCCATGTCGAGCTTGGTGGCGGCGCGGGAGCGGTCTTTTTGTTTTTGCAGTTCTGCGGTAAAGCCGGCCTCGTCCACTTTGAATCCTTTTTCGGAAGCGATAAGCATGGTGAGGTCGATCGGGAAGCCGTAAGTATCGTACAATTCGAAAGCGACGGCGCCTTCGATGGTTTTATCCGCGCTGGCGGTAATGGTTTCGAGACGGCCCAGCCCGCTTTCCAGCGTGCGGAGGAATCCGTTTTCTTCTTCAAACACCACTTTCTTCACGAAATCCAGCTGGTTGGCCAGTTCGGGGAAAACGGTCCTGAATTCTTCCGCGAGGGCGGGCACCAGCTCATGGAGCAGCGGTTTCTTCACGTCGAGGAAAGAGAAATAATAACGCACGGCCCTGCGTAGGATGCGGCGGATCACATAGCCTGCGCCATTGTTGGCAGGCAGCTGGCCGTCTGCAATGGTGAAGCAGATGGCGCGGATGTGGTCGGCGATCACGCGGAAGGCGATGTCGGTTTTTTCGGTTTCACCGTATTTCTTGCCGCAGAGTTTCACCGTGGCATGAATAAGGGGCATGAACACGTCGGTGTCGTAGTTGGATTGCTTGTTCTGGAGCACCCTTACCAGGCGCTCGAAGCCCATACCGGTGTCGACATGTTTGGCGGGCAGGGGAACGAGGGAGCGGTCTTTCATGCGGTTGAACTGCATGAATACGTTGTTCCAGATCTCGATCACCTGCGGATGGTCGTTGTTCACGAGGTCTTTTCCGGGAACGGCGGCCTTTTCAGCGTCCGTCCGGCAGTCGACGTGGATTTCGGTGCAGGGGCCGCAGGGACCGGTGTCGCCCATCTCCCAGAAGTTATCTTTCTTATTGCCCATGAGGATGCGGTCCTCCGGGATATGGCGCTTCCAGAATTCCAGGGCTTCCGAATCAGGCGGCAGGTTTTCGGAGGCGTCGCCCTCGAAAACGGTCACGTACAGGCGGTCTTTCGGAAGTTTGTACACTTCCGTCAGCAGCTCCCAGCTCCAGGCGATGGCTTCTTCCTTGAAATAATCCCCAAAGCTCCAGTTCCCCAGCATCTCGAACATGGTGTGGTGGTAGGTGTCGATCCCTACCTCTTCCAGGTCGTTATGCTTCCCGCTCACGCGGAGGCACTTCTGGGTGTCCGCCACACGGGGCCATTGCGCCGGCTTGTTGCCGAGGAAAATGTCTTTGAACTGGTTCATCCCCGCGTTGGTGAACAGCAGGGTGGGGTCGTTTTTCACTACGATGGGCGCCGAAGGGACGATGTGGTGCCCCTTGGAGGCGAAAAAATCCAGGAACTGTTGCCTGATCTGGGCTGCGGTCATAAAATATTAGTCGGTATTAATATCTGATTTTATAGTTATAATTGCATCCGTCCTGAAATTGGTGTTAATTTGTTCAAAAGGTTGACGTTTTAGCCTATTTCGCTTAGGTTTGCGGACCCACGGCAAAAACCCTTTCAATTTTTAACGCAAAGTGGAATGCGGTGCAAAAATATCGAAATAATCATAACTAGCTAATCGCCATTTTCCGGGGAAAAACCGGGCCTGGTCAGGCTCATAATAAATTTTAACGGGGGGCGTTCTATGGTTCGCTGCTATCAACCCTTACTGGTGCATGAAGAAAGTCAAATATTTTTATAATACTCAAACGCTGAAATACGAAAAGCTCGTAGTGTCCGTCAAGGTAAAAATCCTGCGGATCCTCGGCTTTCTGTCGGCCGCCATCGTGACCGGCATTCTGTTCCTCACCGTTTCCTACCGCTTCCTGGATTCCCCCAAAGAAACCATGCTCCGCCGCGATCTCGACAATATGCAGGAAGAATACGGCAACCTGCAAGAACAGGTGAAGGAACTCAAATCCCAGCTGGGCGAACTCCAGCACCGCGACAACGAAATATACCGCGTCATCTTCGAAGCCGCCCCCATCCCTGATAGCGTGAGGGCCGGGCAAGACGAGAAAACGAAGGAAAACCTGGCGCTCGCCGCCAAACCCGAAAGCGAGATCATCGCCGCTACGCGCAAAATGCTGGGCGAAATCGCCTCCC
Source organism: Chitinophaga pollutisoli (assembly GCF_038396755.1). Classification (NCBI taxonomy): domain Bacteria; kingdom Pseudomonadati; phylum Bacteroidota; class Chitinophagia; order Chitinophagales; family Chitinophagaceae; genus Chitinophaga; species Chitinophaga pollutisoli. Next base: position 3,549,496 of record NZ_CP149822.1, read on the forward strand.
GCGTGGCCCTCCAGGAAAAATCATACCTCCAGATCGAAGATCTTATCAAGAACAAACAAAAAATGCTCGCGTCTATCCCGGCCATACAGCCGGTGGCGAACAAAGACCTGGACCGGATCGCTTCCGGATTCGGTTACCGCATCGACCCTATCTATAAAACCGTAAAATTCCACTCCGGCCTCGACTTCACCGCACCTTCCGGCACGCCTATCTACGCCACGGGTGACGGTGTCATCGAAGACGCCAGTCTCAGCGACGTAGGCTACGGCAACCATGTGGTCGTGAACCACGGATATGGTTACAAATCACTTTACGGCCACATGGTGCGCATCAAAGCCAAACGCGGCCAGTCCGTCAAACGCGGCGATGTGCTCGGATGGGTGGGCAGCACCGGTAAATCTACCGGTCCGCACTGCCATTACGAAGTGATGAAAAACGGTGTGAAAGTGGATCCTGTCTACTTCTTTTATAATGATCTTACGCCCGAGGAGTTCGACCGTATGTTGAAGATCGCCCGCTCCGGCAACCAGTCTTTCGATTAATGGAATGATTATTGAAGGAAATGGCGGTTCAGTTCATGGGATGGATTCCGTAATATTGTATCCGTAATCTTTTTCATTATCAATTAGTTTCGGTTATGATGCAGCAATCTGGACTTATTCGGCCTCCCGCCGCAGCCCCAGACCGTAAAACAGCCAGCGCCCGGCGAGCCCGGGTTGGAAAACGGCGCCCCTCCGGCGCCGGGAGCACCGCTTCCCGCAGGCGAAACTCCGGTTAAAGGCAAAAAACGGGGGCGTAAAAGTCTCAAAGAGCTGTCCGGCGATCCGCATGTCATCCAGGAACTGGAAAAACTGACCCTCGACAAACAGTACTATTCCATCAGCGAAGTAGCGGGCATGTTCCGCGTCAATACCTCGCTCATCCGCTACTGGGAAAATGAGTTCGATATCCTCCAGCCGAAAAAAACCGGAAAGGAGACCGCCTCTTCAGACAAGAAGATATCCAGCACCTCAAACTCATCTACCACCTCCTGCGCGAAAGGAAGTACACCATCGAAGGCGCCAAACAAAAGCTCCGGGAAGATAAACGCATCGCTTCCCGCAACTTCGAAATGGTGAAATCCCTCGAAAAAGTGAGGTCGTTCTTAACGGAGTTAAAAGATCAATTATAAAATATAGGACATTATGCGTTTACAAACAGTTTTACTGGGATGCGGATTGTTGCTGTCAACCGTGACCATGGCCCAGAGTCAGCCGCTCAAAGGCAAGTTCGATATGAAGCAGCTCGTCAACGATTCTTCCTACGCCTGGTTCCATACCGGTATCAACCGCTACAACGCCAACGCCACCATGGTGAATTATATCAAGTCCAATAAGGACAAAATCCAGCTGGTGGCCCTGGTAAACCCTTCCGAAGAAGCCAGCCGCACGCTGCTTTCCGAATTCTATAAAGTGATGATCCTGGCCAGCGTTCCCGAAGAAAGCATCCACATGTACGCGGTAGACGGTTCCGGCGCCACCGGCGATGCCAAAGCCGATGGTTACAAAGTGAAGAAATTCCCCGCCATCATCGTGGTGCGCGACGGGAAAGAGGCCGGACGTATCTCCGGCGCAGCGCAGAACAAGGTGGAAGACGACCTGGCGCAGATTCTGATGAAGATGAACGCGAAATAAGTATTTTCATATAACGAAAATCCCCCCATGGCCTGACCATGGGGGGATTTTTTATTTGCAGCCCGACGTATCAGGCGGCGCCGGCTTCTTTGGTGGCCAGGCGGACGTTATGTTTTTCCAGGATGGCGAGCATCTCCAGGTTCACACGCTCGCGCAGTTCCAGGTACGGACTGCCTTCGAGGATGTTGGTCATGTAGATGATCTGCAGCATGAGGGAATCTTTTCCAAAATCGTGCAGGTTCACGTTGAAGCCCGCTTCCACTTCGCGTTGCTTGCCGAGGTAAGCCTGAATGTCTTTCACTACGGCGAGTACGGAGCCAGGGGGCGTATCGCCCGACAGCTCCAGCTTCTGTGCCACGCGCTGCTGCGTGCGGAGCGAAAGGTTATCCAGCACGCTGTCTACCATCTTTTTATTCGGCACGGTCACGAATGTTTTCTCCAGCGTACGGATGCGCGTGCTGCGCAGCCCGATCTTTTCCACCGTTCCCGTAAAATTGTCAACTTTAACGCTGTCGCCTACACGGAAAGGTTTGTCGGAGAAGATGATGAACGACCCGATGAGGTTCTCAATGCTTTCCTTTGCGGCGAGTGCGAGGGCGGCCGCACCGATGCCAAGGCCCGCCACCAGCTTATTGACCAGCTCTTTTCCGAAAAGGATGTTAATGAGGATCATGGCCCCGATGATGTACACGATGGCTTTGAAGAAATCGCGGAAGAAGATGACGAACTGGTCGTCGGTTTTATCACTGGTGAGGCCGGCTTTTTGTTCGAGGATGAGCGCGAAGAAATCGATCAGGCGCAGCAGGATCATGATGAAAGTCATGCTCAGCACGATCTTCAGCACAAATGCCAGGAGCATTTTCATCGTAAAAGGCTCCACCGCGCGATTGAATATCACGATGTTCAACGCTTCGGGGAACACGAGGTGGTTGCTGGCCATGATTACGGCCGTCATCAGCAGGAAATATTCGATCGGTTTCAGCAGCAGCGCTACAAAAGCCTGTTGCTGGATGCCGGGCGACCAGTGGCGGATGAGTTTGTAAAAGCCTGCGGCCAGGCTTTTGGAAAGGTACCGCCGGATGAGGAAAATGAAAAAGATGATGCCCGCCACGATGAGGTAGTTGCGGACGGAATTTTCGAGGAAATGTTGGTTCAGGAATTCGTTCATAACGGTGCAAATCTACACAATAAGCGATTGCATGTTGAGTAACCTGGCTTCGTTATTTACGATCTGTACAATGCCGGGGGATTTTCCTTTTTCGAAGCTGCCCAAGCGGTCTGCTATCCCGAGTGCTTCGGCGCCGTTGATGGTAGCCCATTGCAACAGGGTTTCCAGCGGGATGGCAGGGAACTTGTCGCGGAGGGTGGCGATTTCGCTCCAGATGCAAAGCTGGTGGTTGGATGCGAGGCTGTCTGTCCCCAGTGTAATGTTAACGCCGGGCGTGTCCATGAGCATGGGCACATCGGGCAACATGCCTTCGATGTAGAGGTTCGCGTTGGGGCAGAGGCACCAGTAAGTATCGCCGGTGCGGGAAAGCGCGGCTTCCACGTCGGTCCGGATGGTGAAAGTATTATGGACGAGTAGTACGGTTTGCGCTTTGTCGAAATACCCGATGTAAGCGGGCAGGCTGTTGGCGCCGGCGCCCCCGATGCTGGAAGCGTCCATGTTGAAATGGCGGTAAAAATCCAGGAACGGACCGGTTTTGTGCCGGAACAGTTCGTTTTCTGCCTGGGATTCCTGGTTGTGGATGGAAATGAAATCGTTATGCTGGAGGCCGTTGATGAGGCGGAACAGGGTCGGAGAAACGGAATAGGGGGCGTGGGGGACGAGGTTGGCGGGGAGGCGGTGCTGGCGGAATTGGGCCAGTACAGACAGGGAGTGTTCCAGGCGCTGGGGGGCGAACTGGTCGGATACGCCCATGCATTCCACGAAAGTCCGCCATTCGAGGTGTGGGGCCGTCCGGATTTTGACGGCTGCGGTGGCGGCGGTGTTGGCGATATCGCCGACAGCTACGATGCCGCGTATGCGCATGTCTTCAGCGGCGGAGTCGATCGCTGAAGCGAGGACTTCCGCGGCGGGGGGCTGCCTGTTTTCCATGACGGCCGTCAGGAAAGCGGGGAGGCCGGTGCCGGGGGGGATCACGCCTTTCATGTGCGACAGTTCAAGATGACAATGCGTATTGATGAAACCGGGGCTGAGGATACCCTCCACCGTGATAAAATCCTCCCCGACCCAGGAGAGCGGAACGAGCGCCGAAACCGTGGCGTTATCGTCCAGCACCAACGCCCGGTCGGGGCCGTGAAACTTTCTTCCGTCAAATATATCGTCTGCTGTAATCTTGATCATAAGGGTGAATTTAGGGAATGTTCGCCGGAAGCGCTCCCTTCCCGCGTTTAAAATAACCGGCAAAAACGTAATTTTGCAACCCGAACCGGCAAGGCAGGCAGGGATAATAATGGCGTATTAACGCCAAACCCGCGCCGAAATTGCTGATAATTAATCCGGATAACCGAATATGATAGATAAACTCGACGCCATTAAAGGCCGGTACGAACAAGTTTCCCTGGCGCTGACCAACCCCGAAGTGGTAAGCGATAACAAACAATTCAGCAAGCTGAGTAAAGAATACCGCCAGCTCGAAAAGATCGTAAAGGCCTACGACGCTTACCGCAAACTGCTGGAAGCCATCGCATTCAACCGCGAAGTACTCGACAGCGGCGACGAGGAAATGCGCGAACTGGCCAAGGAAGAAACCGAAGGCCTGGCGGAACAAAAGGAGCAGATGGAGGCCGATATCCGGAACCTCCTGATTCCGAAAGACCCGCAGGACGAGAAGAACGCCATCCTCGAGATCCGTGGCGGTACCGGGGGCGACGAAGCTGCCCTTTTCGCCGGCGATCTCCTCCGCATGTACCTCCGGTATTGCGAGGTAAAAGGCTGGAAAACGTCTATCATGAACGAAAACGCCGGTGGCGCGGGCGGCTACAAGGAAGTAGTCGTGGAAGTTTCCGGCGATGATGTTTACGGTACCCTCAAATTCGAATCCGGCGTTCACCGCGTACAACGTGTGCCCGCCACTGAGGCCTCCGGCCGTGTACACACCTCCGCCGCCACCGTGGCCGTATTGCCCGAAGCGGAAGAAGTGGACGTGGAAATCCGGGATGCCGATATTAAAATGGACACCTTCCGCTCTTCCGGCGCGGGTGGCCAGCACGTAAATAAAACGGAATCCGCCGTGCGCCTCACCCACGTTCCCACCGGCGTGGTGGTGGAATGCCAGGAAGGCCGCAGCCAGCACTCTAACCGCGATATCGCCATGCGCATGCTCCGGACCCGCATTTACGAAGCGGCCGTGCGCAAGCATGAAGATGCCATCGCCTCCCAACGGAAATCCCTGGTTTCAACGGGTGACCGTTCCGCGAAAATCCGCACGTACAATTTCCCGCAGGGCCGCGTGACCGATCACCGCATCGGCATGACCGTCTATAACCTCGACGCGTTCATGAACGGCGACATCGATGAAATGGTACAGGCTCTGCAGTTCGCGGAAAACGCAGAAAAAATGAAGACCGGCGACCAGTTGGGCATGTAATCACCCGGCTGCCTTCCCCCGGCAAAGGCATTTTCCTTTCGCAACAATTTGCGGAAGGGAAATGTTATTAATCCTGCACACTTCCTGAATCTATCGGGTTACAATATTTATCCACCCTAAACTTCACAAAATGTTAGATCAATTAGTCCAACTGGTCCGCGAAAATGCGCAGGAAACAGTGGTTGCCAACCCTGCCGTCCCCAACGAACAAAACGATGCCGTGATCGGCGAAGCCACTCCATCGCAGACGGCCTGCAATCCGCCCTGGCAAGCGGCAACGTGAAGGAAGTAATGAGCCTTTTCAATGGCAGCAGTGCTCCGGATGGCGCCAATCCGTTGGTGAACGGCATCCAGGGTAACTTCATCAAAAACCTGATGGACAAATTCAACCTCAACAGTGGCGCGGCAGCTTCGCTCGCAGGATCGCTCATCCCTTCCGTGCTGGGCTCCCTCGTGAAGAAAACCAACGACCCCGGCGACAGCTCTTTTTCCCTCGACAGCATCATCGGTTCCCTCACCGGCGGTTCCTCCAGCGGATTCAACCTCGGCGGCCTGCTGGGCAAATTCGGACTGGATAAAGACGGCGATGGCGATGTAGACATGCAGGATCTCTCCGCCATGATCTCCAACGGCGCCAAACAACAACAAAACAGCGGCGGCCTGGGTGGTTTGCTGGGCGGTTTGTTCGGAAAGTAACGAATCGGGAATTACGCTATATCTATATAACTGTTATCCCTTATGCATTGATACACAAAAATTTACCAGCAGTAAAAAATTGTTGGCAAAGATTTTGATTTAGCTAGAACACTCAAACCAATAAAACTTATTAAGATGAAAAGAATGAATGCATTTGTGGCGATAGCGATGGCAGGTATTCTTGTTTTTAGCTCCTGCAGCACGTGGCAGAGCATGGACAACACTAAAAAAGGAGCCGTGATCGGTACCGGTGGCGGCGCCGCTGCCGGCGCGGTGATCGGTAAAGCTGCCGGTAACACTGCCCTGGGTGCCATTATTGGCGCAGCCGTAGGCGGTACTGCAGGTGTACTGATCGGTAAGAAAATGGACAAGCAGGCAGAAGAAATCAAGAACGAAGTGCCCAACGCCACCGTAGAACGCGTAGGCGAAGGCATCAACGTTACCTTCGATTCAGGCGTGCTTTTCGGATTCGATAAATCCGACCTCACTTCCACCGCGCAAAGCAACATCCAGGAACTCGCGCAAGTGCTCAACAAATACCCGGACACCCACGTTCGTGTGGAAGGCCATACCGACGACACCGGTTCCGATTCGTATAACTACGGCCTGTCCGAACGCCGGGCAAAATCCGTAGCCAACTACCTCGTTGGCCGTGGGGTTTCCGCTAACCGCCTGCAAACCTTCTGGTATGGTGAAACCCAGCCTAAATTCCCCAACGACAGCGAAGCCAATCGCGCTAAAAACCGTCGTGTGGAATTCTCCATCTTCGCTAATGATAAAATGAAATCCGAAGCGAAGAACGAAGCTGGTCAGAAATAAGCTTTTTAGTTGAATTTTCTCATAAGCAGTTTGAAACGGTCCTCCCGGCTTTCCGGGAGGATTTTTTTTGCCAAGCCGTTATGTCAAAAACCGCCATAGACATTGTCCGTGGCGGCTTTCCGTTGTTCATAAATAATACTTTACAACGTATCCAGCCCTGCCAGGAGGATGGCGCAGGCTTTGCGGATTTCTTCTTCTGAAATGATCAGCGGCGGGACCAGCCGGATGGCGTTGGAGGCGAAAAGGAACCAGTCGGTGATCAGCCCGTTGGCGATGCAGTAATCGATCACTTTTTTGCAGGCGGGGAAATCTTCCACTTCCACGGCCAGCATCAGCCCCCGCGACCGTACGGCCTTAATCCTGGGGTGTTGCAACAGGCTGCGGAAAAGCTGCTCTTTTTCGGAAATCCCGTCCATCATTTTTTCGGACAGCAGGGCCTTCATGCCTGCGAGCCCCGCGGCGCAGGCCACGGGATGGCCGCCGAACGTGGTGATATGGCCGAGGACGGGTTGGTTGGTGAGGCTCCACATGATATCGCGGTTGGCGATGAACGCCCCCAGGGGCATGCCGCCGCCGAGGGCTTTACCCGCCAGGAGAATGTCGGGGACCACGCCGTATTGTTCGAAGGCCCAGAGCGTTCCATTGCGCCCCAGCCCGCACTGGATCTCATCGAGCACGAGCAGCGTGCCCGTTTCGGTGCACCTTGCGCGAAGGGTCTGCATCCATTCCACGGACGGCGCCAGCACGCCGGCTTCTGCCTGCACCGTTTCCGCGATTACGCAGGCGGTGCGCTCCGTGATCTGTTCCAGCATGCCCATATCGTTGTGCTGCAGGTGCAACACGTCGGGGAGGAGCGGGCGGTAGGCGTTGCGCCAGTATTCATCCCCGATGATGCTCAGCGAGCCCTGTGTGGAGCCGTGGTAGCTGTTTTTAAACGCGATAATGCCGGTGCGCCCGGTATGGCGTTTGGCCAGTTTCATGGCGCCTTCTGTGGCTTCGCTGCCGGAATTCGTGAAATATACGGAGTTGAGGGATGCGGGAAGATGTTGGGTGAGAAAAGTGGCATACTGCACCTGGGGCGACTGCACGAATTCGCCGTACACGATGAGGTGCATGTACGTTTCAGCCTGCTCGCGGATGGCCTGCACCACCGCCGGGTGGCAATGCCCTATATTGCAGACGCTGATGCCCGCGATCATATCGATGTATTGCTTGCCGGAGGCGTCCCACATATACATTCCCTGCGCTTTTACCATCTCCAGCGCCAGGGGGGCGTCTGAGGTTTGCGCCACGTGCTGTAAAAAAAGCTGCCTGTTATTCATTGGGGCGAAGTTAGTGAAGTTCTATATTTGTATCATGCCAGTAATATTACCAGTAAAGGGTGTACACCCGCAAATGGGCGACAATTGTTTCATTGCGCCAAATGCCACCATCGTGGGCGATGTGGTGATGGGAAAAGATTGCAGCGTATGGTTCAATGCCGTGGTGCGGGGAGATGTGAACAGCATCCGGATGGGCGATAAAGTCAATATCCAGGACGGCGCCGTGATCCATGCCACCTACCAGAAAACGAAAACCAACATCGGCAACAATGTTTCCATCGGCCATAACGCTATTGTGCACGGCTGTACGGTGGAAGATAACGTGCTTATCGGGATGGGCGCCATCGTGATGGATAATTGCCACATCGGCTCCAATACGATCATTGCCGCCGGCGCCGTGGTGTTGGAAAATACGCTGGTGGAAGCCGGGTGCATCTATGCAGGGGTGCCCGCCAAAAAAGTCAAAACCATCTCCCAGGAGCTGATCTCCAGCGAAATCGACCGCATCGCCAATAATTACATCATGTACGCGGATTGGTTCCGCGACCAGGTATAGACATCTTATAAAAAATCATTATATTGCGGTCTAATCCCGGACCTATGAAATCAAAATGGATGATTGGATTGTGGGCGTCGTTCCTGCTGATTGGATGCGCCTCCCAAAAACAAGGCTGCCCCGGCAGTACATTCTACAATTCCGGTAATATGAAGCAAAACAGCAAAGCCGGCAAGCAAATGAAACTCTTCTAAAATCCCCTGTTTATGCGGAATATATTCGTTTGCCTGTCTGTTTTGTCGGTAATGTTCATGGCCTGCAGGTCCCAGAAAACGGGATGCCCTACGCCCGCGCGCAACCTGGGGGCGGAAAAAGTGATGGATGAGATGAATGCGCCCAGGAAGAAGGGCGTCTTCGGTTTCCTGAGAAGGAATTAATCGTAATCGTTTTCGTTGATGGTGGCCAGGATCGTGGCGTAGCTGACGTAACGGTCCAGGTCGATGTCGCCCGCTTCCACGGCGGCTTTCACCGCGCAGCCGGGCTCGTCGAGGTGCTGGCAGTTATTGAACTGGCACTGCTGGATGTAAGGTTGCATTTCCAGGAAGTAATGCGATAATTCCGTTTTCGGAATATCCACGATGCCGAATTCCCGAACGCCTGGCGTATCGATGAGTCGGCCGCCGAAAGGCAGGTCGAACATCTCCGCGAAAGTAGTAGTGTGTAAACCTTTCCCGCTCCATCCGCTCACCTGTTTCGTTTTCAACTGCAATCCCGGTATAAGTCCATTGATAATGGTGCTCTTGCCTACGCCGGAATGCCCGGAAATGAGTGTGGTCTTATCTTTCAACAATTCTTCCAGTTCCCCGATCCCTTTCCCTTCCGCCGCCGCTGTCAGCAACACGGTGTAGCCCATATCTTCATACACGGCTTGCCAATGCTCGAACTGCTCCATTTCTTTGGGGCGGTACACGTCCATTTTATTGAAAACGAGGATTACCGGAATGTGGTATGCTGCCGCCGTCACCAAGAACCGGTCGATAAAGCCCTGCGAGGTGCGCGGCTCCCTGACGGTGGCAACGAGCACCGCCTGGTCGAGATTAGCGGCTACGATATGCTTTTTGTGCTTGCCCTGGGGCGAGCTGCGGACGATGTAATTCTTCCGGTCGCTGATGCCGGTGATCACGGCAGTGCCCTCCTCCCCGCTTTCCAGCTGGATTTCGACATGGTCGCCCACGGCGATGGGATTGGTGGATGTGATGCGCTCATCTATCTTGAATACGCCTTTGATCCGCGCCTGGTAAAGGTCGCCGTCATCCGTTTTCACGGTGTACCAACTGCCGGTGGATTTGTAAATCGTTGCTTGCACGGTGTAAAGATAAAGCAAATCGGGCTAGGGCAACCGCTTGAAAAGCGTGTACCGCAGCACCACCTCCAGCAACAGCGCCGCCAGGGCGATCATAGCGAAAGGGAAGAAATGCTCCTTGAAGCGTTTGTAGGAAGTGATTTCTACTTTGGTGCGCTCCAGCTTATCGATTTCGTGGTAGATGTCTTGCAGGGAAGTATTGTTGGTAGCCCGGAAATAACGCCCGCCGGTTTCGCTGGCGATCTTTTTCATGAGGGGCTCGTCAATTTGCACGTCCACCATCTGCATTTGCACGCTGCCGTCGGGCATGGTGGCGGGAGAGGGCGCCTTGCCCTGGGTGCCGACACCGATCGTGTAGACTTTCACTTTATACGCTTTGGCGATTTCCAGTGCGGTGAGCGGATCTACCAGGCCGGTGTTGTTCACACCGTCGGTCAGCAGGATTACGACTTTACTTTTGGCTTTGCTTTCGCGGAGGCGGTCCACTGAAGTGGCGAGCCCCATGCCGATGGCCGTCCCGTCCTGCAGCATGCCGCTGCGGATGGCCATGAGCTGTTGCTTAAGCACGGCGTGGTCGGTGGTGATGGGGCATTGCGTGAAGCTTTCGCCGGAGAAAATCACCAGGCCGATGCGGTCGCTGATGCGGCTGTCTACGAAGTCCATGGCCGTTTTCTTGGCGGCTTCCATGCGGTTGGGCTTGAGGTCTTCCGCGAGCATGGACCCCGAGATGTCGATCCCCAGCACGATGTCAATGCCTTCGCTGTCGATATTTTCGGAGGTGTTGGAAGTTTGCGGCCGGGCCATCGCCACTACCAGCGCCGCGAATGCGATGATGCGCAGGGCGGGGAGGAGGGGCCGGAAACGGATTTTCCAGGATACGGGGATGCTTTTGAGGCCTTGCAGCGAGGAGACTTTCACCGATCCCTGGAACTTGCGGCCGGCGCTCACGCTCCACCAGATTAAGACGGGGATGAGCAGCAGCAGCCAGAAGAAGGCCGGATGTGCGAATTCAATATTTTTCCAGAGTTCCGCGTTCATGTGTCGTTTTACGAATTTGTGCCGGTAGCCGGCTGTTCGGTTTTAGGCATGGCGGCGGCGCGCGTCCATTCCACTACTGCCCTGGCCTTGCGCAGCGAGTCCTCATGCTCCTGCGGCGTGGGCTGGAGCTTGGCGAACTTGGCGAGGTCGGCCAGGCTGAGGATGCTGTAAATTTCGTTCCGTTGCTGGTTCAGGATGGTCACCGGCTTGATGTCGTTCATCAGCTCGGCTGTCGTCTGTTCCATGGCGGGAATATTGAACTGCTGCTCGAAATACAAGCGCAGCACGTCCGTGAGTTGTGTGTAATATCCTTTTACGTCGGTATGCCAGGGTTGTTCTTTCTCCAGCTTGTCCAGCGCTTCGAGCGCGCGTTCGAAGGGCGGTTTGGAAGGTACCGCCGGCACGGGTTTCGGCGCTTTCTTCTTATTGCGCATGGTCAGGAACAACACGATCGCCGTGATCAGCAAAAAGCTCCCCAGGATCCAGAACCAGTAATCCAGCCAGTTGATGTTCACTGCCCGCAAAGGCTTGATGGGCTTGAAAGCTTTGGTGGTATCCACGGCCACGGAATTTACGTCGATGAAGATTGATTCGGTGAACACGGAATCGTAAGACCCGTCGGTCATCGAATACACTTCAAACTTCATGGGCGGCAGTTCCCAGCGGCCGGAATCGAAGCTGGTAAAGGTAACGGTCTGTTTCCAAAGCTTTTGGTTTTCGTCGGTCCCGGTAGTATCCAGCGGACTGCGGTTCACCAGCTCAATGTGATTGGCGGAGTCGGGGATGTTGGGGAAGATGACTTTGATCTGTGCGCCTTTCAGTGCATAGAGCATCACTTTCACGTCGAGGGTCACTTTCACGGGTTCCCCGATGCGGATGCTCGTTGTATCCGCTTTCGCCGTTGCCTTGAAGTAATCCTGGTATTCCACCTTTTCCTCCTGCTCCTGCGCAAAGGCGCCGGCCATGAGGCAGCAAAGCAGGGCGGTGGTGAATATGTGCTTGATGAATTTCATCCGGTCTTGATCGTGCTTCTTTTTTCGTTAAACCCTGTTCAGGAAAAAGGTCTGTAATGCTTTTACATAATCTTCATCCGTGCGGATGCTGATGAGTTCGGAGCCGCTCTTCATGAATGCGTTGCGGCAGTACTGCGCGTGTTGCTGGAACTGGCGGTCGTAATACTCACGTACTTTCCGGTCGCTGGTATCCACCCACTGCGAAACGCCCGTTTCGGCGTCGGTCATGCGGATGAGCCCTGCGTCCGGCAGTTCCTTGTCGCGCCGGTCGTACACCTGGACGCCCACCACATCGTGCCGTTTGCCGGCGATGTTGAGCGCATCCTGGTAATTGCCGGAGAAGAAATCGCTGAGCAAAAAGACGATGCTTTTCTTCTTGGTGGCATTGTTGAAGAACCGGAGCGTTTCAGCGATGTTGGTGCCTTTTTTCTTCGGCTCGAACGAGAGCAGCTCGCGTATGATGAAAAGGATATGCGACTTCCCTTTCTTGGGCGGGATATATTTCTCCATCCCGTCGCTGAAAAAGATGACGCCTACTTTATCGTTGTTCTTGATGGCGGAAAATGCCAGCACGGCGCAGAGCTCGGTAACAAGGCTGCGTTTGGTCTGGCGCGTGGTGCCGAAGGTTTCGCTTTCGCTCACGTCTACCAGCAGCATCACCGTCAGTTCGCGTTCTTCTTCGAAAACTTTGATGAAGGGATGGTTGAAGCGTGCGGTCACGTTCCAGTCGATAGCCCTTACGTCGTCCCCGAACTGGTAGTCGCGCACTTCACTGAACGACATACCGCGGCCTTTGAAGGCGCTATGGTACTCGCCGGCGAAGATGTGGTTGGTCAGCCCTTTGGTTTTGATTTCCAGCTGGCGGACCTTTTTTAATATTTCTGCTGTATCCATCGGTTGTTGCTGGACGGGTTTAGGATCTTATGGCACTTCTACGGCGTTGAGGATCTCGCTGAGGATGTTTTCGCTGGTAACGTTTTCGGCTTCGGCTTCGTAGGTGAGCCCCACGCGGTGGCGCATGACGTCGAAGCAAACGCTGCGCACGTCTTCGGGGATCACGTAACCGCGGCGCTTCATGAAGGCGTACGCTTTGGAAGCGAGGGCCAGGTTGATGGAGGCGCGGGGAGATCCGCCGTAGGCGATGAGCGGTTTCAGCTTGGCGAGTTTATAATCTTCCGGGTTGCGGGTGGCGAACACCACGTCCAGGATATATTGTTCGATTTTTTCGTCCATGTACACCTGGCGCACGAGTTTGCGGGCTTCGAGGATATCCTCGGGGCGCACCACCGGGTGTATTTTCGCCTGGCCTTCCGGTGCGAGGTTCTGGCGGATGATGTGGCGTTCCTCTTCCTTGGTGGGGTAGCCGATCACGACTTTAAGCATGAAACGGTCGACCTGCGCTTCGGGAAGGGTGTAGGTACCTTCCTGCTCGATGGGGTTCTGCGTGGCGAGCACGAGGAACGGTTCTTCGAGTTTGAAGGTGGTATCGCCGATGGTCACCTGTTTTTCCTGCATGGCTTCTAGGAGGGCGCTCTGCACCTTTGCGGGGGCGCGGTTGATCTCATCGGCCAGGATGAAGTTGGCGAAGATGGGCCCTTTGCGGACCATGAACTCATTGCGTTGCTGGTTGTATATCATGGTACCCACGACGTCGGCCGGCAGCAGGTCGGGCGTGAACTGTATGCGGGAGAACCGGGCATCGATGGCGCTCGACAGGGATTTGATGGAAAGGGTTTTGGCGAGGCCGGGCACGCCTTCGAGCAGCACGTGGCCCTGGGCCAGCAGGCCGATCATGAGGCGCTCCACCATGTATTTCTGGCCCACGATCACTTTGTTGATCTCCAAATTCAGGAGGTCTACAAAGGCACTGGCCTGGTGAATCTTTTCATTGATCTGACGGATGTCGTACGAGGTATTTTCCATGAATTGTTATTTCAAGGTTGCTAAAATAAGGATTCTGCTGTTTAAACCTACTCCCATGGCGGGATTGCGCAGTTAAAAACCTGTTAAATCGGGCGCAGGGGAGCTGTTTGGCAAAAGCAGATATGGTTTATAAAAATTTCCAATTTAAGAATACGGGATGATATTTACATCAATTTTTTATCTAAACCGTACATTTGTTGTCCGTTAGCCCTGCAATACGAATGCCAGACAGGGGCTGGCGGTATAAAAGCCAATAATAATGAACAACGACGATTTCAATATACGCTGGAAACAAGTGGAAGACATGCTGACCGAAAGATTCGGGAAAACCCCGAACATGGAGGCGATGTTAATGATTATCGGGATCCAGGAACTGAACAGCCCGAAAAAGAAATTCACGAAAGAGCAGAAGCAGGACCTCATGCACATCGCCATGTGCGCATTGCTGAGCCGGAGCGGTTATTTTGAGCCGGAAGGCCGGGATAAGGACGGATGGCCGCATTTCAAGGAGATGCAGCCCGTGCCCAAAATGGGGCTGGAAGAGCAGGAGCGGTTCATCAAAGAGCATATCATCGATTATTTCGAGGAAGAATAGCCCGGCCCCGCACCGCGGCTGAAGTGTGCGACGCAACGGCGGCCCGGCCCTGACCGGAAGACGAATACATCATCAAGCCCATGCATAGAAAACTACCCGTTTTATGGCTGTTGCTGCTGGTCTCCCTGGCCGCGCAGGCGCAGCGCAACCGAAAAGTGAAGCTGTACACGCCTTACGGCAAAATGGTGATCCGGTTGTACGACCAGACCCCGAAGCACCGCGACAATTTTATCAAGCTCGTGAAGCAGCATTATTACGACAGCCTGCTGTTTCACCGGGTGATCCAACATTTCATGATCCAGGGCGGCGACCCCGACAGCCGGCGGGCGCAGCCCGGTGTGGCGCTGGGCAACGGCGGGCCGGAGTACCGCATCCCGGCGGAGTTCCAGCTGGATCTGTATCACAGGAGGGGCGCGCTGGGCGCGGCGCGGGACAATAACCCGGCGAAAGAATCTTCCGGCAGCCAGTTTTACATCGTGCAGGGTAAGAAGTGGACCGACGGCGGGCTGGATACCCTGGAGCAGACGCGGCTCGGCGGGCGCAAGCTGCCGGTAGACCAGCGGGAGGTGTACAAGGAATGGGGCGGCTCCCCGCACCTGGACCAGAGCTATACCGTTTTCGGACAGGTGGTGAAGGGGCTCCATGTGATCGACAGCATCGCTGCGCAGCCCACGAAAAAGCCGGGCGACCGGCCGGTGGAGGACATCCGCATGAAAATGCGGTTGAAAAAGAAGTTCTTTTTCTTCTAGGCATGTCATTTTAACGTTTAGAAAATGACAAACTTTTTATAATTCTGGCGGTAATCTTTATTTTTACCGCTCAAAATCAAACTTGACATGAATTTTCCGTCGCAACTGCGTTACACCAAAGACCACGAGTGGGTATTATTAGAAGGGAACACAGCGAAAATCGGTATTACCGACTTCGCACAACGTGAATTGGGCGATATCGTGTTCGTGGATATTTCCACGACCGGCAAATCGCTGGGTGCCGAAGAGGTTTTTGGCACGGTAGAGGCGGTAAAGACCGTTTCAGATCTGTTCCTGCCCGTAGCCGGTACCATCGGCGAGGTGAATCCCGCGCTGGACGGCAGCCCCGATCTGGTGAATACGGATCCTTATGGTGAAGGCTGGATGGTGACGATCACCGTTAACAACCCTGCCGACGTGGAAGACCTGCTGACGGCTGACCAGTACAAAGCGCTGGTGGGCGAATAATTAATATGCCAGAGACACAGCAAACCAAGCATAAAGACAAATTTAGTATGAGGATGATCCGTTATTATCTGCCCGCAGCGGGATGGATCCTCCTCATACTATTTTTGTGCACCCTTCCCGGCAAGGCGGTTCCCCAGATCGGTTTTCTGGATTTTTTGCACGTGGATAAAGTGGCGCATTTTTTCCTTTTCGGGGGGATGGTGCTGCTGCTGGCGTTCGGGTATTACCGGCATCACGGGTATATTGGGGCTGGGATGTTGTGGCTGATCGTTTTTTGCGTGACAGCTTACGGGCTGGGGATTGAGTTTATCCAGAAATACCTGGTGGTAAACCGGAGCTTTGATATGTTGGACGTGGCCGCGGATGCGGCGGGCGCTATAGTGGGCGCGCTCATTTTCCGGTACATCGGAAAACGGTTCCTCAAGTAGATTTCCGGCTGGAAATAGCGACTGATTGAAAATGTATGCGCCTTGAAACGGGCGCATTTTTATTTCCCGAAATCTTTCATTTTCGGGGATATTCTCCGAGTTAGAAGAGAAGTTCTTGCATTTCCGGAGATTGTTTGGTGGGTGTTCCCCGACGCGTTAATATTGCGGAGAAGAAATTGTTAACCCGCTTCGATACACAAAGACCTTCCATATGAACGTAGGTAAAACGATCCGCCGGTTGCGGGAGTTCCGCAACCTGACGCAGGAATACATGGCAGTACGGCTGAATATCGGCTCAACGGCCTATGGCAACATAGAGCGGAATGACACCAAGCGCCTGACGATCGAGCGGCTGATGCAGATCGCGGAGGTGCTGGACGTACATTTTACGGAGCTGTTCAGCGAGCAGCCGCCGGAGCAGCGGCAGCTGAAGAAAGGTCTCCCGGAGAAAGATCTCCAGGATCTCCTTGCGTACTTCCGGCAGGATAAATTGCTGATGAAGGAAATGGTCACTTCGCTGCGGGACTCCGCGCAGAAGCTCGACCATATGATGAATGAGCACCTGCGTATCATGCAGACCGTGCTCAAACCGCTCGCCCGGGAAACCACCCGCCGCGCCAAAGCCTCCGACGCTTAGAACTGCAACCGGAAACTGCCGAAGATGCCGAACTTCTTGTTGTTAACTTCCGCCGGCAAAGGCTTGGGCGCCACCCGCCATACAAAGTCCACCCGGATGAACTTCAGGATATTCTCCACGCCCGTTCCCAGCTCGATGTAGGGATTGCCCTCCAGCGTTTTGAACGGATAGGTAGATTGGAAATTGAGCGCGCGGTTGTTGTCCGACAGGCTGCCGATCACTCCTTTCGCCGTCCAGAACTGGCGGAACTTCAGTTTGCGGACCAACGGAATGTAATTGAAGATCCCGCTGCCGAGGGTATGCTCCAGGTTGAAGCCGGCGTATTGATCGCTGATGAACTCGTAACGGTTCATCATATTGAACGCATACTTGTTGTAATAATAAATTTCGTTGCCGGGATGGATTTCCAGCAGCGGATAAGGCAGCGTGGTGTTGAAGATCTTGCCGCCGAAGAAATTGTAGTACAACTGTCCGAACGGCGCCACCTTCAGGTAATCCGACACGGTGAACGAGGTTTTGTGGTAACTGTAATTGCTTTTCCAGATGCCTTTCACGCCCAGCGCATATTTCAATTCCACGATGGGATATTTGCTGCCCAGGCTGAAGCGGTAATAGTTGCCTTCCAGGAACTCTTCCCGGAAAGCATAACGCAGTTTCACCGCTACTTCCAGGTTCGTGTACGGATCGGTTTTGCCGCCGCTGTGCGGGAAAGTAGCCCCCCGGGCAAGGGATCGTAAGGCATGAATTGTTTGTGCACCACCGAAAAGTGATGCGAGAACCCGCTGAAATATTCTTTGTAGAACTCCGCCCGCTTCTCTTCGATCTGCATGAACTTCTGCGGAACGCCGGGCTTGCGGATGGCCAGGGTAAAGATGTTGTCCGTCCCTACTTCGTCGTAATAGCTCGCACCGTTATCCAGGTCGCGGACGAACGAGCCGTACACGTACATCCGGGGATGGCGCTTCAGCAGGTAGAGCGCCGACACTTTTCCTTTGAAACGGTCGTCGCCGAAGCCGTAGGCCAGGTACCCGTTGAGGTAAAGGTCTTTATGGAACTGCGGCGTGGTGCCGAGGTCGAGGCGAGCCCTGAAACCTTCCAGGCGGTTCTGGGAAAAGAGGTACCAGTACGGTCCCCATTCAATCGGTCCGAATGGTTTATATCCGGTTGCCAGGAAGCGGATGGTGTTGGAATACTTCTGGAACAGGGGCATCTTCTGCAGCGTGTCCACCATGTTGTAAATGGCCTGCTCGTTGTGGCTCAGCGTTTCGTGCCGGTGCCCGGCCCAGAACGAATCCGTACGCGCGCGCGCGCTGTCGGCCACCACGATGTTCTGCGGATACCGCTTTTCGGAGAACAGGTTGGTGACAGCGGTGTCGTTGTACACGAGGTCTTCGTACGTCGTCGTTTTCCGGCCGATGAACTCGAGGGTTTTTGTCGGCTTGGGACTGGGCGTCCAGAAGTCGACCACGAATTTATCTTTCGCCAGGAACCATCCGCTGCTGTCGGGGAACGGTTTGAACTCCTGCACCAGCGAGATTTTGCGGACGAAGTTGATATTCGCGTCGTTCGGTACGGCCATGCTCATCTTCTGGATGGCGAACGTCGAATCCATCACCCAGAGGTCGCCGATGAAAGCGTTCTCACCCTTTCGGCGCGGTTCGAAGTTCATGCGGATGAAGCGGTGATTGGCGATGTATTGCGTATCGGTGATGCGGTAATTATAAAACAGGTTGCCGTTGTTGGCGATGGGGCTCACGAAACTTTTGTCGAACACCGGGATGAAGTTGTCGTACACATTGATGTTCTGGTACATGCCGCCGAGGAACTTGGTCACGCTCTCGTTGTCGAGCCCGGAAGTGCGCGACGCCTTGATGATTTCTTTCGTTTTTTTCGGGTTCCGCTGGAAATAGTAATCGGAAATGCTCTCGGTGAGGAAAACAGGCAGGAAGGGCTGGTTTTCCGTGGTGCTGTCAATATTCTTCAGGATAAAGGCGAAAGGTTTGGAGAAGCGGTTTCTGGCGAGTTTAACGGTATTGAGGTTTTTGATGTCGAGTTCGAGCTTGTTATAAATTTCGTATTTGTAGCTTTCGAGGCGGTCGTAATTATTGTAAGGTTTCCGGCGGACGATATTGCGCAGCAGTATCAGCGCAAAGTTGACGTTCGCTTTTACCTCGTAGGTTTTGAGGGAAACGTCGCCGCGGGAGATTTCGAAGATGAGGGTTTGTTCGGGGAGCTTGCGGTCTACGAACAGGACGGTTCTGGCGTAACCCATGACGCGGACGAGGAGGGAGTCTGAAGGGATGGAAGGGAGTTCGAAGAGGAAGGCGCCTTCGGCGTCGGTGACCATGCCGGTATTGGTGCCCACAAATTGCAATGTGGCAAATGGGATCAGTTCCTGGGTGTGCGCGTCTTTAACAATTCCCTTTATTTTATGCTGCGCATGGAGGGGTAAGAAGCTGATGATCGTTATTACTAAAGCTATGGTTCGTTTCCAGCCGTTCATTTGCGAGGCAAATTAGATATTTTCGGACGAATTACTTGGGCCGTTGATAAATGGGACCGTTTTATAACAATCAGGAGGCGCGTGTGTTCAGCCTGGAAGCCCCTCCGGGCGGAGGTTCCCCCGGAATCCCGCTACGAGCCCCCCGCAGCGGAAACCTTCCCCGCTTTTATCCAGCCCCGCCGCACCCGGGAAACCCCGGAAACCCCTGCCTTCCTATAAACGCACGTCCATGCCCGTTACCCCTATGACAAGGGAATAACATGCCAGATTTTCAACATCCCCCTTCCATGCCCTTTTTTCCATAATTTATAACTAGCTTTGATACACAAAGTGCTTTCTCTATGAACGAGCAACAACATCTCGATACCCTTAAAGACATCAAGCGCATCATGGAACGCAGCACCCGTTTCATGTCGCTCAGCGGACTGGGCGGTGTGGGCGCGGGGCTGAGCGGCCTCATCGGCGCATGGTTCGCCTGGCGCATCCTGGACGATTACCGCAATGGAGCCACGGTTCCCGCCGATGCCTACGATGGCGCCGCCTACGACGGTACCGGCAACCTGAACGTCCTCATCCTTAAACTACTGCTCATCGCCGCGGCCGTATTGCTGGGCGCCCTCACCACCGGGAGTTACTTCACCTGGCGCAAGGCCCGGCAACAAGGCCTCCCCATCTGGGACGCCACCGCCCGGAAAGTTGTCTTCAACCTCGCTGTTCCCCTCGTCGCCGGCGGTTTTTTCATCCTCGGCATGATTTACAACGGTTTCTACGGCTTCGTATCGCCCGCCTGCCTGGTGTTTTATGGCCTGGCCCTCATCAACGCCAGCAAGTTTACCATGCCAGAGCTCCGGTACGTCGGCTTCATCGAAACAGGCCTCGGCATCTTCGCCACCTTCTGGCTCGGGCACGGCCTCTTCTTCTGGGCCCTGGGTTTTGGGGTGGTACATATTCTTTACGGCACTATCATGTGGTGGAAATACGAACGCGCCCCACAGGGAGCTTAAACCCCGGTTTGCATGAATCCGATCGAGCATCTGAATAAACTTTTTGAAAGCCGCATCCGGCTGGGCGTGATGAGCGTGCTGATGGTCAATGAAGAAGTTAGCTTCAACGACCTCAAAGCTATGCTGGACGTGACAGACGGCAACCTGGCCTCGCACCTTTCCACACTGGAGGATAACGCATACATCAAAGTGCACAAGGGATTTGTGGGCCGGAAAACCAATACCACCTATTCCATCACCAAAGCCGGTGAAAAAGCCTTCAAAGGCCACCTCGCCGCGCTGGAAGCCATGATCAAATTTACACAGTGATGAACCGCAGAACAGGCCTCGCCGGCAGCTTCCGCAACGCTTTCCGTGGCATCGCCACCGCACTGCGGAGCGAACCAAACGCCCGCATCCACCTCGCCGCCACGGGCGCCGTTATCGCCGCGGGATACTGGTTCCGGTGTTCCCCGGGCGAATGGGCCGTGATCGCCATCGCCACCGGCTTCGTATGGACCGCCGAACTGCTCAATACCGCCATCGAAAAATCCATGGACCTGCTCCATCCCGATCATCACCCCCTCGTGAAAAATATTAAAGACATCGCCGCCGGCGCTGTTCTCCTGGCAGCTATCGCGGCGGTCGTAGCCGCAGGGTGCATCTTCCTTCCCAAGATTTTATAAAAAAAGCCGGCTATCGTGTAGCCGGCTTTTTTGTGTATCGAAGTTTTTTATTCGTTTAGAAGTCAACCCCCAAACCGAAGGTCAGCTGCGGCTTGCCGCGGAAGAAACCGGTCATGGGCCAGCCCGCGTCGAAGCGGACGAAGTAACCCAGCAACGTGGTGCGGGCGCCGAAGCCGTAACCACCCACGAAAGGCCCGAGGAACCCTTCCTTGATGCGGATGACCACACCTTCCGCCGTTACGTATTCCGTGTAATTGGCGTCTTTGAATTTCAATTTCTCGTTCCAGGCGGTACCGATGTCCAGGAAGGTGGTGAGCTGGAAGTTGCGGAGGAACGCGCTGTTGATCGGTTTGTCGATGAAAGTGGTGAACACCGGGAGGCGGAGTTCCGTATTCATCAGCAACACGTTATTACCGTTGCGGATATTCTGTTTGTAACCGCGCATGTTCACCGCCAGCGTCTGGTAAGCGTAGTTCTCGTTCTGGTTCGGCGCGCGGTTATAGTAAATGTCCGGTTTGATCATCCAGTTATCAACACCGCCGAGGAAATAAATCAGCTTGCGCGAGCCCCACGAGAGGTCAGCGGAGATGCGGGTAGCCCAGATGAAGTTCCGGTGGATCTCCACGTAGTGGCGCGCGTCGATACCCATGTTGTAGGTAAACTTGCCCTTCGCGGCCCGCTGGTCAAAGAACGCGTCGCTGCTGGATACCTGGGCGATCAGGTCGCCGTAAATCTTGAAGCGGGTGCCTTTGTAGATGTTGATGGCGGGATTGAGCACATTGTCGTGCACGTATTCCAGGCGCGCCAGTACCGCGTTTTCTTTGTAATTGGGCTGCTTGATGGATACGCTGTCGTTACCGAGTACCAGCGTTTCGTCGCGGCGAAGGCCGGCGGAGAGGCGAATGCTGCGTACCTGGTCGAACGGATAGCGCACCTCGCCCTGGTAGATATTGGTGATGTTTTTGGACGGATAGCCGGCGAACAGGGAGTTTTCATTCCTGAACAACAACTTTTCCATCCTGCGGTAGTATGTCAGTTTATAATCGAAGCGTTTTTTGAGATAGGTCATGGAGAACATGTACTCCGTACCGTCGAGCGCCAGGGGCACGCGGAAGGCGCCGGAGAATTTAACATCTTCCATGAGGTCGCTCACGCCGATACGGATCAGGCCGTTCACGGGGTCCGTCAGCCGGATAGGGCCCTGGGGCCAGCCATAGTAGGGCTGATAGCGGTTCATGAGCACGGAGTTGTCGATCTGTGTTACGAGGTAGTCGGAGCTGAACTTGAGCCTGTAATTGCTGAGGCGCGCGCTTTTCAGCACCGGCGGTTCTTTCCGCTCCGCGATCATCGGCTGGTCTTCCTGTGCGGCAGGTTCAGCAGGTTCGTTGCCGAACTCGTTCTGGAAGAAGTTGGCCTGTTTCGATGTATCCGGTTTGGCGTAATAACTCGGCAGCCCCAGGCGGAGGGAGTCGTCGCGCATCTGCTGCAGCCTGTAGTTGGTGGGACGGGCCGAAACATTCCGCCTGCGGAGCGTGTTCGTATCTACCTTCAACTTATACAACCGCTTCCAGTCGCCAATCTGCACCACTTCCGATACCATTCCCTGGTCCCCCGCGATCCGGGATTCCTTAATACCGTACTGGTAATTGGTTACGGGGAAAACGTACGTAGAGTCGTTGGTGATGGCCACAGCCTGGATGGAATCGGGAGCCGTAGCGCCATAATCCATCAACGCCGAATCCAGCTCTTCCTTGTCGGGGTTGTGAAGGATCTCCGCACCGATGAAGTACAGGGAATCCACACCCGCACGCTCCGCCCGGAAGAAGCCGGCATAGCGGTTGGAAACGCCGTTGGCGTCGCTCACGAATGTGAAGTGCGTGGTATTGTACTGCACCGGGAGGCGCGCATTGCCATATGGCAGGTCCGTCAGCTGGGAAATCTGCTTTTCTGAAGATTTGTTCCAGTTGTCGACCATGAAAACATTATACCGGTTATGCGGCAGCGCCGTATCGGACGTGCGGGCTTTGGGGCCCGGGCGGTTCGATGAATAGATGATCCCGCTCTTGCCGGGGAATGCCGCGAAGGAAGGATCGAGATCGTCCCACACGTCATTCGTGATCTGGTCCACCTTGCTGTTGGTCATGCTGTAGGTGAAGATATCGGTATGACCGTTGCGCACCGCGGAGAGCAGCAGGGAGTTGTCGAATTCGAAGAAGAACTTCATATCGATGATCCGGTCGAACATAGGCAGGTCCTGTTTGATCGTGATCTTGGAAATCAGATCGTAGACCATGAGGCGCGTTTTGCCTTCGTGCTCGTACACCACGGCCAGGCGGTTGCCTTTATGGTTCCAGGCCAGCAGCGGATAGTTGGGGTCGAGCTTGGAAGTGAGCTGCTTCACGCCGGATTTGAGGAGCACTTTATTGGTGGTCCAGCCCAGGTTGATCTTCACTTTGTACGTTCCTTTGCTGTATTCCACCACGGCGTACATGCTGTTCTTGGGATTGGGGGCGTAGCGGTAGTAATCTTTCTTTCCGATTTCGTTGGAGATGACACCGGTGCCGCGGGTCACCTGCCGGCGGCGGCGGCCGTCTTCCTGGAAGCGCTTGCGCCACCAGAGCATGAAATCGGCCTGCGCGGCTTTGGGTTTCATATGCAGCACCTGCTCGAAGCCCTTTTTCAGGCCGCGGTTGATGCGGGTGATGTACATGAGGTAGGGAACAGCGTCTTTCCCGTATTTGCTTTCGACATAATACCAGAACGCCTGGCCCGCCAGCAGGGGCTTGTCGAAAGTAAGCTGGTTGAAAGTATTGTATTTGCCGGAGTTGAGGGCGGCCTTCAGCTGGTCGTCGAGCTGGGGATTCCAGTTTTCGGCGGCATATGCGATAAACCCGTCGGTGAACCAGTTAGGGAAATCCATCAATACCGCATTCCCCGCAAACTCACCGATATCCTCCCCGAAAAGGAGGGTTTCGAGCATCACCCGGGCGATACCCTGACGGATCTGGCGGCGCAGGTTGGCATGGTCCCCATCGAAATAAACGAGGAGCTTATTGCCGACGAGCTTCGTCACCCCGCCGGTGTTCTGCCAGTCTACCCCGATACCCACATTGGATTGCTTGAACTCCGCGAAGTTATTGTACACAATAATATTCACTTTCTGACGGAAGGTGAACTCCATGAACTCCTCCAGCTGGGGCAGCTCCCTTTCCGCAGCCTGCGCCACGTACTTGCCAAGCTCGAGGCCGTTCTGGGCAAAGTACGTATTGAAGTGCCGGGTCGTATAGAACCGCCACTTGAAATTCTTGTACTGCACCCGGTTCTGGCCAAATTCCACGGTATTCACCTGCGCCTGGGCGTTAACAACAAATCCGATCAATAGGCATAAGCATGGAATAATTGACCTGGTAATAAATCGGTTCATACGGAAAGTATTGATAATATTGTGTTGCGAATTAAAATTAGTAAAAAACGTCAACAATGTTCGAAATCAGGTGCTTTACGGTCAATCCTTTTCAGGAGAACACATACGTACTAATTAACGAAAAAAAGCAGTGTATCATTATAGACCCGGGATTTTATTATGAAGAAGAACGGAACGGGTTTCTCAAATTCATGGCCGACAACGGGTTGACCGTTGCCCGCCTCCTCAATACCCACTGCCATCTGGACCACATCTTCAGCAACAGGCTGGTACAGAAAATGTTTGGCAAAGCCCCGGAAATCCACCGGCTCGACCAGGTGGTGCTCGACCGCTCCCCCCAGTCCGGCCAGATGTACAACATCCCCTTCGAGCCGAGCCCCGCCCCCGTCGGTTATCTGGAGGAAGGCGACAAGGTGGTGTTGGGGGATGATGAGCTGGAAGTGATCCTCACCCCCGGCCATTCTCCCGGAAGCATATCGTTTTATTGCGCCAAACAGCAATTTGTGATCGCCGGAGATGTGTTATTTAAACAGAGTGTGGGCCGATCCGACTTCCCCGGGGGTAATTTTGAAACACTGGCAAGCAGTATCCGGGAAAAACTTTACAAGTTGCCCGACGAAACGGTGGTGTATTCCGGCCACGGTCCCGAGACAACGATCGGGTTCGAGAAGGTGCACAACCCCTTCGTGCCGGAAGACCCCTCAACCCGCCTTGCGTGACAGCAGCCGGGCGATGTCTTTCCTTTCCGACCAGGCTATAACGGCCAGGTATATACCCATTCCGGCCACGCCGGCGATCTGCAGCGGCCAGAACCCGAGCCCTCCGGCCCGCAGGTAATGTTGCAGCCCGTAGATCGCTCCGGCCAGCGCCAGGTACCCCACAATCTTCGGCACTTCGTACGGCACGGGGTAATATTTCTGCCCCAGCAGGTACGAAACGGTCATCATCAGCCCGTAACACACGAAAGTAGCCCAGGAGGAGCCCGTATAACTGAACTGCGGGATCCACCAGATATTCAGGACAATGGTGACCACCGCCCCGCCCAGCGTGATCCAGGCGCCCATGAGGTTGCGGTTGGTGAGTTTATACCATATGGTCAGGTTGTAGTAAATCCCTAAAAACACCGACGCCATGGCGATCACCGGCACGATGTGCATCCCTTCCGCATACCGCGGATCAGGACCGCGCGTGATGAACCAGATCCAGATGTCGAGGAAGAGCGCCACGGCCAGGAACACCGCGCCCATGAACATGGTAAAGAACTTCATCACCCGGGCGTAGGTCTGCTGGGCATCCTGCCGGCCGCTCTGGTTGAAGAAGAACGGTTCCGCGCCCATCCTGAACGCCGTGATGCATATGGTTACGAGAACGGCCAGTTTATAGTTGGCTCCGAAAATCCCCAGTTCGCTCTTGGCTACTTCTTCCGGGAACGGATACACCTGCGGGAAAACCAGCCGGCTCAGCATCTCGTTCACCATCCCGCCAATCCCTACCACCATCAGCGGCCAGCTATAGCGGATCACTTCTTTCCACAAATCTTTGTCAAACTTCCAGCGGAACGCGCTGAACTCCTTTGAAAGGAACAGCAGCGAACAAAAGCTGGCCAACATATTGGCGATCACGAAATATTCCACGCCGCGCTCCGGGTTGTACCAGGCAAAATGCCCGTCGGCATGAAGCTTCGGCGCCCATTTGAGGAAAAACAGCGTTAAAAGGATCTGGACTGCGATGGTCGCGATTTTCACCGCGGCGTATTTGCGCGGACGGCCTTCCTGGCGCAGCTTGGCGAAAGGGATGGTGGTCAGGGTGTCGAAAAACAGGACGCCCGTTGCCAGCATCACCAGGTCCGCCCGCCCAGGGAGCCCCAGCATATCCGCCAGCACCGGCGAACCGAGGAATAACACGCCCGAGAACAGAACGGTGCTGATGAGGATGGAGACGCTCAGGGTATTATACAGCCGGTCTTTTTCCACCGACTGCGTAAACCGGAAATAGCTGGTTTCCAGCCCGTAGGTGAAAATAACGTTGCAGAAAGGAATGAAAGCGTACAACTGGGTCACCTCCCCAAACTTCTCGGTCGGGAAAACGCTCGTGAGGAAGAGCTGGAGGATGAATCCCAGGAATCGGTGAAAAATGGTGGGTACGCCGTACCAGATCGTTGCGCCGGCCAGTTTCTTGATGTTTCCCAAAGCGTCGGTTTTAATCCAAATTAAACAATCGTATCAATAGTCGTTTCGACGGTTCTGCTTTTTCTCGCTCAGCCGTTTCTTGAACTGCAGGCGTTTTTCGATCATGGCTTTCGTGGGCTTCACTTTCTTGCGCTTCTTCGGCACAAAAAGCCCCTGGGCCAGGAGGGCATTCATTTTGCGGATGACCTCGCCTTTATTGCCCAGCTGCGAACGCTCCGTCTGCGACTTCACCTGCAACAGCCCGTCGGCATTCAGCTTGCCGCCGAGGTTCCGGAGGAGCAGGGCTTTCTGGCTTTCGTCCAGCAAATCGGAGTGCGCGATGTCGAAGTACCCTTCCACCATCGTTTCCACCTTATTCACGTTCTGGCCGCCCTTCCCGCCGCTGCGGGCCGTTTTGAATTTTATTTCAGGAGTCACGTCAAGCATAACACATTGCTTATCTTTAACCGCAAATGTAAATCCTTCCACTGTATATTTTATGAGAGCTGTGATCCAAAGGGTAACCCGGGCCGATGTAACGATCGGCGGGCAGGTGAAGTCCGCCATCGAAGGCGGCCTCCTCGTGCTGTTGGGGATAGAAGACGCCGACGGGCCCGAAGATATTGCCTGGCTGAGCGCTAAAATCGTCAACCTCCGCATTTTCAACGACGAAAACGGCGTCATGAACCGCAGCGTCCTCGAAACGGGCGGAGACATCCTCCTCATTTCCCAGTTCACCCTCCACGCTTCCACCAAAAAAGGCAACCGCCCCAGCTACCTCCGGGCCAGCAAACCCGATACCGCCATCCCGCTGTACGAAAATACCATCGCAAGGCTGGAGGCCGACCTGGGGAAAAGCATCGGGACCGGCACTTTCGGGGCGGATATGAAAATCTCCCTCCTGAACGACGGGCCCGTCACCATCATCATCGACACCAAAAACCGCGAATAAAATGACCATCCAGGAAGCCCAGCAGCGCGTCGACCAATGGATCAACACCACCGGCGTCCGCTACTTTTCCGAACTCACCAACATGGCCATCCTCACCGAAGAGGTCGGGGAGGTCGCCAGGATCATCTCCAGGCAATACGGCGACCAGTCGTTCAAACCCTCCGACCGCGACAAGAACCTGCCCGACGAGCTGGCAGACGTGCTTTGGGTCGTGCTTTGCCTCGCCAACCAGACCGGGGTCGACCTCACCGCGGCGCTGGAGAAGAACTTTGAGAAGAAAACCACCCGCGACGCCCAACGGCACCAGGATAACGAAAAGCTGAAGGGTTAGTTACGGTTGGTTAATTATAATAATACGTTGTTTCAAAATAGGATTTTATCTTTGCGCGACTATGGCAACAGATCAGAACAAGTTCCAGGCGATCATTTCGCACTGTAAAGAATACGGTTTCATTTTCCCGTCGAGTGAGATTTATGACGGGCTGAGCGCGGTGTACGACTATGGTCAGTACGGCGCCGAGCTGAAAAAGAATGTGCGCGACTACTGGTGGCGCAGCATGACGCAGATGCACGATAACATCGTGGGCATCGACGCGGCCATTTTCATGCACCCCACGGTTTGGAAGGCATCCGGGCACGTCGATAACTTCAGCGACCCGATGATCGACAATAAAGACAGCAAGAAGCGCTACCGCGTGGACCACCTCATCGAAGGCTATGCAGACACCCTGCCCGAAGCCGAGAAAGACGCGGTGATCGCCGCCATGGAAAATTACCTGAAAGAAAACGATTACGCGGGGCTGAAGGCTTTCATCGAAGAGAAGAAGATCGCCTGCGCGGTGAGCGGCACCGTTAACTGGACCGATATCCGCCAGTTCAACCTGATGTTCTCCACCGAGTTCGGCGCAGTAGCGGCAGAGAACGAAGGTGATAATAAAGTGTACCTCCGTCCGGAAACGGCACAGGGTATTTTCGTGAACTTCCTAAACGTGCAGAAAACGGGCCGCATGAAGATCCCGTTTGGTATTGCGCAGGTAGGTAAAGCTTTCCGCAATGAGATCGTGGCACGCCAGTTCGTGTTCCGCATGCGCGAGTTCGAGCAGATGGAGATGCAGTTCTTCATCCGCCCCGGCACCCAGCAGGAATGGTACGCTTACTGGAAGGAAGAGCGCATGAAATGGCACAAGAGCCTCGGCCTGAAACCCGAGCACCTCCAGTTCCACGATCACGCCAAACTGGCCCACTATGCCGACGCGGCGGTGGATATCGAGTATAATTTCCCGATTGGTTTCAAGGAAGTGGAAGGCATCCACAGCCGTACCGACTTCGACCTGAGCCAGCACCAGAAATTCTCCGGCAAAAAGCTCCAGTACTTCGATCCCGAGATCAACCAGAACTACGTTCCGTACGTGATCGAAACCTCCATCGGCCTCGACCGCTGCTGCTTCATGGTGCTTTCCGAAGCGTACGAAGAACAGGAAGTGGGTACCGCCGAAAAACCCGATACACGCGTTGTGCTGAAGTTCCCTCCGAAGCTGGCACCCATCAAGCTGGCTGTTTTCCCGCTGACCAAAAAAGACGGTTTGCCTGAAATCGCGAAGCACCTGATCGCAGAATGCAAAAAGAATTTCTATTGCTATTACGAAGAGAAAGACAGCATCGGTAAACGCTATCGCCGCCAGGATGCAATCGGTACGCCTTTCTGCGTAACTGTTGACCACCAGACGATCGAAGATGGTACCGTAACCGTTCGTCACCGCGATTCCATGGAACAGGAGCGTATCCCGCTTACCGCCGTGAAGGAAATGGTGATGAAAGCAATGATGGATTAATTGTTACGAATGCAGTATAGAAGGCGCCTCCGGAGGCGCCTTTTTTCATGCTATAAGCTTCCATCAGATATAATAAGGCTATAACCTGAAATTATTGAATTGTATTTCAGGCTATAACCTGAAAATGTATTATGCTCCCATCCTGCCCCCGGCAAAAGACGAAGGGCTATCCGAAATAACTCAGACAGCCCTTTTTTCATACTATAAGCTTCCATTATCAATAATTACCGTTAACCGTACAACTCCAGGTGGATGTCGTGCCGGTCGTAGCCCATGGCCTGGATGCGTTGCTTCGCCTCGTCGATCATCACTTTCCAGCCGCAGAGGAAGAAATGCGCGGGGCGGCGGTCGGAAAGGAGGTCTTCGTAAACGTTGTGCACATAGCCCCGGTGGCCCGTCCAGTCGGGGCTATCCTCCCGCGAAAGGGTGGGGTGGTAGTGGAAGCCGGGCATCTCGGCCGCAAGGGCGCGCATCTCGTCTTTATACAAAATATCCTTCTCGTACCGCGATCCGTAGATCAGGTGGATGTTGGGATGGGCGATCTGGTTCTTGTGCAGGAACTTCGCCATCGACCGGAACGGCGCGATGCCCGTGCCGGTACAAATGAGGAAAATATCCCTGTCCATCGTTTCGGGGAGGATGAAATTCCCCAGCGGTCCGCGGAGAATCAACTCGCTGCCTTCCTTGATTTCGTTGAAAATGTAGGTGGTCCCTGCGCCCCCGTCCAGTAACACGATCACCAGTTCTATGTCGGATGAACCGTTGGGGTGGGAGGCGATGGAATAACTCCGCCATCGCTTGTTCTTCTTCTCGTGGATCGGCAGGTCCAGCGTTACGAACTGCCCGGCCTTAAAATGAAATGCTTCCTTCTCGGGTATGTGGATCCAAAATCTCCTGGTGTTATACGTCTCATTCACAATCTTCGTCACCACGCCGGTGTACCATTGTTCGAGCATGTATAGAATAATTTTGTAAGATGAGTAAAGCCAATACCCATAATTTACGCTTTTTTCTGGTTTGAGACGCTCTTTCCCCGGTCTGCTCCTTACTTCCTCCCGCCGGGGCACCGCTTCCTGGTAAGACGCCAGATTCACCGGAAACCCTTTGCCTGAAAGGCTTGTGTGAGCCTGGAAAACAGGTTGCTTTACCGATCAATGGCTTCAATGCCAGTCTGGTACTGCGTTTAAGTAGGGTTGAGATACCCTTGAGATACCCTTGAGCCATCGTTCAGATACGGTTGAGCCACCCTATAAAGGGGTATCTCAACCGTATCTCAAGGGTAACTGACCCGTAAGTAATATTTGCCTTAACTTATAGCATGCCTGGCAGTTGCCTCCCCGGATGGACCATACTGTCCGGCACGAAAGTTGAAAATGCCTTATCTTTGCAGCCTTCATGAATTTGCAGGGAGTATTACAATTGTTTGAGCGAGATTACCGCCTGAAATCACTGGCGGACGGGACCCTCATGCCCGCGCCCCGTTATTTCCACCTCACGGGCCTCACCGGCAGCGCCGCCGCTTTCGTGGCTACCGCCCTCCGCAACGCCTCCGAGGCCAACCATGTATTCATCCTGAACGACAAAGAAGAAGCCGCCTATTTCCATAACGACCTGGAACATCTTTCCCAGGCGCTGGACATATTCTACTTCCCCGACTCGTTCAAGAAAACCGGCGTATTCTCCGACCTCAACAGCAGCCACAGCATGCTGCGCACCGAGGCGCTCATGAAGCTCACCGGCCCCCAGCCCCACAAGAAAGTGCTCGTCACCTATCCCGAAGCCCTCTTCGAAAAAGTGGCCGGCAACACCACCTACAATACCAACATGATCTCCGTCAAAGTAGGTGAAAACCTCAAAGTGGATGAGCTGCTGGCTAAACTGGTGGAATGGGGCTTTGAACATGCCGACTTTGTATACGAACCCGGGCAATACGCCGTCCGCGGCGGTATCCTGGATATATATTCCTTCGGGAACGACAAGCCCTACCGCTTCGAGCTGTTCGGCGACGAGGTGGATTCCATCCGCCTCTTCGATCCCGAAACACAACTTTCCGAAAGGAAGCTCATGCAGGTCAACCTGATCGCCAATATGGACACCCGCGTGTCGTCCGGCGATAAAATGTCGCTGCCTGATTTCCTTCCCGCCAACACCATCGTATGGATCAAAGACCCTTCCTACGTGCAGGGCGTGATGGGACAAATGGAGCAGCGGCTCGACGACTGGCTGCAAACCGGCCGCGCCACAGACGTGTCTGACGACGAGGCTATCCAGCTATACGAAGCGGATTTCGAAAAGGCGGATGTGATCATGAATCAGCTGCTGCAAAAGCATTGCGTCGTGTTCGGGCAACATTTCAATTTTGAGAAAGTGCCGGCAGGGGTGGAAGAAATATCCTTCAAAACAGTGGAGCAGCCTGTGTTCAACCGTCAGTTCGACCTGCTGATCAAAGACCTCTCGGCACAGAACGCCGCCAAAACGGCGTTGTTCATCTTCGCGGAAAACCCGCGGCAGCTCGAAAGGCTCCGGAGCATCTTCGAAGACCTCAAGGCCGATTTTCTCTTCTATCCCATCCCTGTGCCCATCAGCGCCGGGTTCGTGGATGCGGGACTGAAGATCGCCTGCTATACCGATCACCAGATCTTCCAGCGCTTCCATAAGTACAAAGTGAAACAGGCCTATAACAAGAACAAGGCCATCACCCTCAAAACCCTGCAGGAACTGCAATCCGGCGACTTCGTGACCCACATCGATCATGGCGTGGGCGTTTACAGCGGCTTGCAGAAAATCGAAGTGGGCGGGAAGATGCAGGAAGCGATCCGTATCATCTATAAAAACAACGATCTGCTGTATGTGAATATCAACTCACTGCACAAGATCAGCAAATACACCGGTAAAGAAGGCGTTACCCCGAAAGTCAACAAGCTCGGCAGCGACGCGTGGGAAAAGCTGAAGGAGAAAGCGAAAACCGAAGTAAAGGACATCGCCAAAGACCTCATCAAGCTGTACGCTGCGCGCAAGGCCCAGCAAGGCTTCCAGCATACGCCCGATACTTACCTCCAAACAGAACTGGAAGCGTCGTTTATTTACGAAGACACGCCCGACCAGTCCAAAGCCACCTCCGACGTGAAGCGGGACATGGAATCCCCTTCGCCGATGGACCGCCTCGTTTGCGGCGACGTAGGTTTCGGCAAAACGGAAGTGGCCGTCCGCGCCGCGTTCAAAACCGTTGTGGATGGCAAGCAGGCCGCTGTACTGGTGCCGACTACCATCCTGGCATTTCAGCACTGGAAAACATTCTCCGAGCGGTTGAAGGATTTCCCCTGCACGGTGGATTACATCAACCGGTTCAAATCCGCCAAACAGAAAAAAGAAACCCTGCAGAAACTTGCCGAAGGGAAAATCGATATCATCATCGGCACGCATTCCCTGTTGGGTAAGGAAGTGAAGTTTAAGGATCTTGGCGTGATGATCGTCGACGAAGAGCAGAAATTCGGCGTAACGGCGAAGGAAAAGCTGAAGACGATGAAGGTGAACGTGGATACACTCACGCTAACGGCCACGCCTATCCCCAGAACGCTGCAGTTCTCGCTCATGGGCGCCCGCGACTTGTCCATCATCAACACGCCGCCGCCCAACCGCCAGCCCATCGAGACTGAAGTGCTGGTGTTCGACAAGGAACAAATCCGCGATGCGATCTATTATGAAACGGAGCGCGGCGGGCAGGTGTATTTCATCCACAACCGGGTGCACGGCCTCCGTGAAATGGCGGGCCTCATCCAGGAATTATGCCCTGACCTGAGCATCGCCACCGCGCATGGCCAGCTGGAAGGGCATAAGCTGGAAGAAGTGATCCTCGATTTCATCGACCGCAAGTACGACGTACTGGTGTGCACCAATATCGTGGAAAGTGGGGTGGATATTTCCAACGCCAATACCATTATCATCAACAACGCCCATCACTTTGGCCTGAGCGATCTGCACCAGCTGCGCGGGCGTGTGGGCAGAAGCAATAAAAAAGCGTTTTGTTACCTGATGGCGCCGCCGATGAGCACGCTCCCGGCCGACAGCCGCAAGCGCCTGCAAACGCTGGAACAGCACAGCGAACTGGGCTCCGGCTTCCAGATCGCCATGCGCGACCTCGATATCCGCGGGGCCGGTAACCTCCTGGGCGGAGAACAAAGCGGGTTCATCACGGAGATCGGTTTCGATATGTACCAGAAGATTCTCGACGAAGCCATCCGCGAACTGAAACAAACCGATTTCAAAGACCTGTTCAAAGATCAGCTGGAGGAGAAGAAAGATTACATATCCGATTGTACGATCGATACCGACCTGGAAATCCTCATCCCCGACACGTACATCGAAAGCATCCAGGAAAGGCTGAACCTTTACCAGGAGCTCGACAATATTACGCAGGAGTCCAAACTACAGGAATTCGCCGCCGGGCTGGAAGACCGCTTCGGCGCCGCACCCGATCCCGTGCTGGACCTCTACACCACCATCCGCTGCCGCTGGATGGCGATCGCGCTGGGCTTCGAAAAAATGATATTGAAAGAAGAAACCCTCCGCTGTTATTTCATCAACAACCCCGACAGCCCCTATTTCGAATCGCCCACCTTCCAGCATATCCTGCATTACATTCAAACCCGCACCAACAACGCGAGGCTGAAACAGGTAGGCAAAAACTTCATGCTGATTGTGGACCGTATCGACTCCATGACCAAGCTGCACGACTTCCTCCGGAAAATGACCGACGCGCGCAATTAACTTTTGTAACATATATTTGTTTGAATCGTTACACCGGCGACACAAAACATTTACCTGACTTAAAACTTAAAGAAAAGTTAAAGCCGGCAACGGCATATGGAAACACCTCCATACCCCGCATCCTGCTGGTGAATTTAAAACTGAAAGCAATGAAAAGATTAACCGTACTTTTAATGGCCCTTGTTATGACAGCAACTTCTTTCGCACAAACCACCGACACCAAGCCCCCGGTAAAGAAGATCGAAGTAAACGGCAGTGCAGAACTGGAAATCACGCCCGATGAGATTTACTTCAACATCACCCTGCGCGAATACATGAAAAACAAAACGCAGAAAGTGACGATCGCCGAGCTGGAACAGAAGCTGCAGAAAGCCGTAGAGGCAGCAGGCATCCCGAAGGCTGATTTTACCATCGCCAACGTATTCGGTTACAACTACGACCAGTGGTGGAAAAAGAAAAAAGATACGCCTGACTTCATGGCCCGCAAACAATACCGCCTGAAACTCGCCCGCCTGGATAAAATCAACAGCATCCTTGGCGCGGTAGACGAGGAAGGTATCGAAAGCGCGAACATCGCTTCCTTCAGCAGCAGCAAAATGGAAGAATACCGCAAGCAGGT
Source organism: Chitinophaga pollutisoli (assembly GCF_038396755.1). Lineage (NCBI taxonomy): Bacteria > Pseudomonadati > Bacteroidota > Chitinophagia > Chitinophagales > Chitinophagaceae > Chitinophaga > Chitinophaga pollutisoli. Next base: position 3,584,243 of record NZ_CP149822.1, read on the forward strand.
GAAAATCTCCGCGCTGAAAGCAGCTAAAGCCAAAGCCGAATACCTGGTGGAAGCCATCGACGAAAAGCTGGGCGGCGTGATCGAGATCCAGGAGTTCAACACCGACCAGTACAGCGATGTTCGTCCCGAATTGGCGAATATGATGGTACGCAAAGCTGCCGCTTACGACGCAGCAGGCGGTGCGCCCGATTCCAACATCGATTTCAAAACGATCAAGATCCGCGCGGAAGTACGCGCCGTGTTCGGGATCAAATAACAAACGAATAATTACAGCAAACGAAAAAGGGCTGCCGGTCGTAACCGGTAGCCCTTTTCATGTCTTGATGGTTTGTCACTGACGCCTGAAGGCGTATGACGTTGTCTGATTCTACTGTCGTTTTTAACTGTCTTTTCAGTCTATTTTGCTACTAACGGCCTCTTGCCGAAGTCAGGTAAGTTGGGATAAATAGGACGGAATTATGTTGCGATGGTTTTTCAATGAATTATTTCGTGTATTTGATGACCGATACTTCGAATTGTCCCTCGGTAACGGTTTTGGTCAGATCTGCGTCTACATCGTGCACGAGTATGCCGCTGAAGGTACCTTTCGCTTTGGTCTCGCTGATGGATTCGAGTACGATAATGGCATCGGCGCCATATTTTTTCTCATCGGCGTAATAGCCGGATTCGTCGCTGAGGCGGCGCATCCAGCCGATGGTGTTATATCCGAAATCGTTGAGCCTGTAAGTGCCGGGCTTCAATTCCTTCAGGGGAAAGGCGACGTTGATGGTCATCAGCTGGTTGTCTGCCGTGAGCCCGCTGACGATGAGGTGGCTCAAAGGGTCGTTGAGGGTGTCGTAATAGCTGCCGGTCAGTTGTTTGGAAACGGAGATCGTTTGCCCGTCGAGCTTCATGGACATATGTCCCTGGCTGCGGTTGTCCTCGAAAATATCTTTCTTCTTGCAGGCGGTCAGGCAGATAGCCGCCACCAGGCCCAATGCCGGCAGTATGCTTGCGATTTTCATAGGTATACGTTTCTTGGTACAGGTGATGCTAGCGGCTGCAATATACAATTTAAATACAAATTATAAATATTAATTATGAATGAAATTGCGGGTTGCTTGGGGGAGTATGGGGAAAACGAAGCGGCCGCTCCTGGAATCCGGGAGCGGCCGCTGGCTGTAAGCTATTTGTATCGAGCGGATTACGCGTCGATTCTTGCGTATTTGGCGTGCGATTCGATGAACTCGCGGCGCGGGGGAACCTCGTCGCCCATGAGCATCGTAAATACGCGGTCGGCTTCAAACATGTTGTCGATAGACACTTGTTTGAGCGTGCGAACATCCGGGTCCATGGTGGTGTCCCAGAGCTGTTCGGCGTTCATCTCACCGAGACCTTTATACCGCTGGATGGTTACGCTGTCTTCCTTCCCGCCGCCTGCCAGCCGTGTAACGGCTGCCTTGCGCTGTTCGTCGTTCCAGGCATATTGGAATTCCTTGCCTTTTTTCACGAGGTACAGCGGGGGCTGGGCGAGATATACGTAACCTTGCTCCACCATTTCGCGCATGTAGCGGAAAACGAAGGTGAGGATGAGCGTGGCGATGTGGCTGCCGTCCACGTCCGCATCCGTCATGATGATCAGCTTGTGGTAACGGAGCTTGCTGAGATTGAGGGCTTTATCGTCTTCGGGGGTACCGATGGTAACGCCGAGGGCGGTAAAGATATTTTTGATCTCTTCGTTCTCGTAGATTTTATGCTCGAGGGCTTTTTCCACGTTGAGGATTTTACCACGCAGCGGCAGGATGGCCTGGAAGTTCCGGTTACGGCCCTGTTTGGCCGTACCACCTGCCGAGTCACCTTCGACGAGGAAGAGCTCGCATTTCTTGGGATCGTTGTCGGAGCAGTCGGCCAGTTTGCCGGGGAGTCCGCTGCCGGTCATCACGCTCTTGCGCTGTACCATCTGGCGGGCCTTGCGGGCAGCCTCGCGGGCCTGCGCGGCCAATACCACTTTATTGATGATCTGCTTGGCTTCCTTGGGATGTTCTTCGAGGTAAGCGTCGAGCACGTTGGCTACGGCGCTGTCCACGATACCCATCACGTCGGAGTTGCCGAGCTTGGTTTTGGTCTGGCCTTCGAACTGCGGCTCGGGAACTTTCACGCTCACGATGCAGGAAAGGCCCTCCCGGAAGTCGTCGCCCGTTACTTCCACTTTCGACTTTTCAAACAGCTTGTTCTTGTCGCCATACGACTTGAACACGCGGGTGATAGCCCTGCGGAAGCCGGCTACGTGCGTACCGCCTTCAATGGTATTGATATTATTAACGTAGGAGAAGATGTGCTCGTTGAAAGAATCGTTATACACCATCGCCACTTCCACGGCCACATTGGCGTTGGCATCATGCGTTTCGATGTAGATCGGATCGGGGAGCAGCGGATTGCGGCGGCCGTTCTTGTCGATCAGCTGCACGAATTCCACGATACCACCTTCGCTGTAGAAGGTTTCGCTGAAGATATTGCCGTTTTCGTCTTTCTCGCGCTCGTCGTTCAGCGTGATGCGGATGCGGCGGTTGAGGAAGGCGAGCTCGCGGAGGCGGCCTGCGAGGGTTTCGCGGTTATATACCGTATCGTTGAAGATGGTGCCGTCCGGTTTGAAGTGAACGATAGTGCCGGTGATGTCGCTTTCGCCGATCTCGCGCACGGAATACTGGGGATGCCCCATTCTGTATTCCTGTTCGAAGATCTTGCCTTCGCGGTGTACCGTAACGTGCAGGGGATCGCTGAGCGCGTTCACGCAGGAAACGCCCACCCCATGCAAACCGCCGGACACTTTATAGGTGTTTTTATCGAATTTACCGCCGGCGTGCAGTACGGTCATCACCACTTCGAGGGCGGAGCGCTTCTCTTTCTGGTGCATGCCCGTGGGGATGCCACGGCCGTCGTCCTTCACGCGGATGGAGTTGTCTTCACAGATGGTTACTTCAATGTTCTTGCAATATCCTGCCAGGGCCTCGTCGATGGAGTTATCCACCACTTCATACACCAGGTGGTGAAGGCCTTTGGTCCCGATATCCCCGATATACATGGCCGGGCGTTTGCGAACCGCTTCGAGCCCTTCCAGTACCTGAATGTTATCGGCCCCATAGTTGTTGTTAGCAGGGGGTGCTTGCACTAATTCTTCACTCATATTTTAGCTGAAAATCTTTTTTGAACAAATCCGTTAGATATCTCGCAAAAATACGGAAAATCAGGCTGAATTCCATGAAAAACAAGGATAATTTGAGGGGTGTGGACAGCCTGTGGAAAGGTTAGCCCAGCGCGTTCGATCCGATGTCGGTCAGTACCGATTCCTTGATCCCGGTGAAGATGGTTTTCCAGACCAGGTTGAAGAACGACTTTTGAGGGTCGCGGGTAAACCGGGGATGGGCCACCCGGAGCGGCTGGCCGGGGGAGGGGTTCTCATTATGAAGGGCCATCAGGTTGGCGAGGAGGCTCACCAGCCCTTTTTTCCGCTTTTTACCCTTGGCCTCAACGTCTTTCAGCACTTCGATTTTAAGGTCGTCGTACCGGAGGGTCACCGTACCGGACGCGGCCCGCTCATGGCCTTTGATGTTGAAATCCAGCTCCTGAATCCGGATCGACCGGATCGCCACCTCGCCCAGGGGCCTCGTGGCGGGGTTCATCTCCCTGCCGTCCATATCGTTGAGTTTGCCGCTCACGGCAAAGGCCCCCGCGGCGCTGCCCAGGGCGAAATCGAAATGCGCTTTCAGTTTGCCGGAACGCATGAGGATGGCGTGGAGGTCCACCGTGCAATGGGGGTTCTGCTTCACGAGAGAGTCGAGGTTCGTGATGTTGCGGAAAGTACCCCCGGCGTTCTGGAACTCTATCTTGCCGGTTTGCCCGTTTTTCGGGTTCACTTCCGAATAGCTGACGGCAACGCCCTGTGCCTTCAGCGTATCGATCCGCAGGGGCATTTCCAGTTTCATCAGCAGCTGGTTGGGAAACTGGCCGTATTTGTCGCCCGGCGGCATGGGGAGCCCGCGGTTGCGGTAAACGTGCAATTCCCCGCCGTCGATACTCGCTTTGCGGATGATGGCTTGTTGCTGCAGGATGTGCCCGAGATGGATGCCATCCGCTACTATGTTATTGAAAACCAAATGAAAACGATCTTTCTGCGTGTCGATTACCTTGTCGAACTGGGCTTTGCTGTACCGGGGATCCAGCTCCAGCCGGCCAATGGATATCTGCCGCGCCACGGCGTTGTAGGATATATTATTAACCCGGAGCCAGTAAAGGCTGTCGGGCGTCCGGTACTCCCATTTCTTGAGGTCCACCCTGAAATCCTGGGCATAGAGCACGCGGGTAAGGTCGTTTTGGGTGATGGAGTCGATGGCGAGATTTCGTAGCACCACGTCGAGATTACCGAGTTTCGTGATTTTACGGCTGCTGTCTTTCCGGATCTGCGTGAAAAGCAGGCTGGTATTGGCCAGTTCTATCTCTCCGATCCGGAAATGCTTGATATTGGTGGACATGGTTTCGTAGAAACTCCGTTTGGGCGTGGTGTCGTTGGCGCGCATGTCGTGGACGATGGTGAGTTCGGGGTCGCGGAGGCGGAACGAGGTGGCATCGACTTCCTTATCCAGGAAATACCGCCAGATTTTCAGCCCTGTAACCTGTATCCGGCCCAGTTTGGCGTTGTACAGCACTTCCGGGGCGCGCTGTTCGGCCAGCAGCCTTTCGTATACCGCCGAATCGGGGAGGAAGGCGACGTTGTCGATGGCCACGCTGCCGGTCAGCAGGTTGAGGTTGATCTTGCCGTAGGCGAGCGTGTAGAGGGAGTCGGACCCTTCGGCCACATATTTCCGCAATTCCGCGTCGAGCAGCTTCTTCCAGTGTACGCTCAGGTACCAGCCGCCGATGGCGAGAATGCCGATGAGCGCGCCGGCTGCAATAAAGATGATTTTCCAGGATTTTTTCATGCGTAACCAACTGTTGCTAAATTTATACCAATTCCGGCAGAACGTCTGACAATTGTAAGGACTTTGTCAGGGTGATGCGATAATAACAATGATTCGTTACTTTTGTCCGGCTTCACATGAAAGAAATACAGGAAATATTACAATTGGCGATGGCCCAGCCCGCGATGAGCGATCAGCTGGAGCTGGCGGTAACCGAAACGGTGGCCGTGCCCGATTGCCTGGATTATACTTTGCAACGGTATGTGTACGATCGCCCGCTTCCTGTGGAAGATGTGGCGATGGTCGTTTACCAGCCTGCCAAGCGCGGCAAGAGCGCGGCCATCGAGCTGCGGTATTGCGTGGCGGGCAATAAATACTGCCGCAAGCCGAATTGCAACGACCGCGTTTGCGTGGAAGGGCATAAGGCGGCGGAGTGCAGCAGCGACAAGCTGCCGTCGATCGATCTGATTACGGTACGTTTCCATCCCGGGTTCATCCAGTCTTTACAGAAGAGCAATACGAACAGTACGCTTTTCGAGCTGCAATCCCGCAAACCTTTCATGAAAACCATCCAGCCCTGCACCAAATCCAAATCGGTGTTGGAGCAGATGGTGCATCATAACTATGAAGGGGTGTTGAAAAACATCTTTTTACAGAGTAAATCCCTCGAGCTGCTGCTCTTCAGTTCCGACCAGTTCATCCAAAACGACACGGAAGAGCGTTATGGCTGCCGCTTCCTCACGCAGATGGAAGACCGCTCGAAGATTGAGCGCGCGCGCTCCATTCTTCTGGAGCAGCTGGATGCGCCGATCACGATCCGTGAACTGGCGCGCAAGGTGGCGATGAACGAATGTTACCTTAAGAAAGGATTCAAAGCCATGTACGGCACTACCATCTACGATTATTTCCAGAAAGAAAGAATGGAAAAGGCCCGCGGTCTCCTGTATGAAAAGGGGATGTCCGTTTCTGAGGTGGCCATGATGATGGGGTATTCCTGCATTTCGCATTTCTCTACCGCATTTAAAAAACATACAGGCCTGAAACCCTGTGAGTTACTGCTTCGGTAAGGCGTTTTTCCCGCTACGATCATTTCTTTTCCCGATTCGATAATTCCTTTTATGAAGATCGTTGCATCTTTGTAAAACGAAACCGGATATCCATCTGATTTCCTCATAAGCTTCCTTATCAGATTTGACCTTAATCGGGAAGGCTTGCGGTTAGTAAAGCCATTGAAGCGGCGCCTTATCAAACACCACTCACGACAAAGAGCGGGCGCTGCGATCCGTAAGTTTTTCCACCGTAATTTGCATAAAGCCGTTACTTTTCTGTGACGGCTTTTCTTATTGCTCCGCGCCGTTCATGATAACCCGCCTTGTTCCCTCCGCCATTTGCGATTTCCGTTTTCGAGGACTATCTCCTCCATGTCCGGCATCTAAAATATTCGTTTCGGTGACTGCGAATTTGCTGCGGCGGATGTAGGATTTTCATTTATGCAATGCGGAGTCCTGACGATATTGCGGGGGGCGTTGTGGAAGGGTGCGGTAAAAATTCGACTCTCGTGTAATTTGATCTACAGCTGATGCGCCACGATCCGGAAATAATAATTGTTAAAATGACAGGATTGGCGGTTGGAGCGGGGTAGAGGGAGTTGGATGGCTGGAAAGGGGAATTAATTTGAACTTGAAGGAGATATGCTGCAGGACGGGCGTTTGGAGGAAAAGAAAAACCCCGCCCAAAAGAGCAGGGTCTGTCCTATTTATCCCTATACCTATGAAATACTTAATTATGTGTTGTGAGTACTACTAATCAACAATAGTGCCAGCATCGTTCAGTAGTACTGTTTTGGCAGCACCATTTTCATCGATGCTTACTTTGTAATAAGAGGCAACATCCGCTCTTTCGATTTTCCACCCTTCTTTAACAACGGCAGACGGATATTTGTTCTTCAAAGTTTCCAAAACTGTTTCGGGTACGGCGCCATTGAGGTATTCGCTCCTGGTGGCCACCCATGTGCCTTCGGCATTATACTCTACTGCGGTCTTGATGCCCTCCCTGTCGAAAGATGCGATCCAGTTGCCGCTGGCGGTCTTGGTCCAGGCGGCATCCGTAGTGCCCGCATATTGGGCGTTTTGTTCGAATGCAGCCTTTACAGGAGCCGGAGCTTCTACTTTCTTAGCTGTAGTCTTTGATTTTTTGGTGGATTTCTGTTGCGAAAACGCTATGCTGGAAGTGAAGATAGCAGCGCAAAGAAGTAACGTTACTCTTTTCATAAAAGATATGGTTTTTCTCTGTTATACGGTCTTCTCTTTCAGTACCAAAACCTTGCCAAAAACGCAAAGTAAGTACAGTTTATTGTAAATTACCCAATTTCGCCCGCATTTTTTTTAAAATCCATTATTTTTTATGAATGGCAGGCCCACAGGGAATCCTCCGGCTATTTTCGTAACTTCGCAGAATTTTAATTTTCTTTCATTAACAACCAGGTGGGGTATAGATTATGTCCAGCAAATACCAGGAATATAACCAGCTGAATTTACCGCAGATAGAACAGGAAATCAGGAAGGAATGGGAACAGCACCAGATCTTCGAAAAAAGCGTCTCCAACCGCGACGGCGCCATCCCCTTCGTATTCTATGAAGGCCCCCCCAGCGCCAACGGCCTCCCCGGTATCCACCACGTGATCTCCCGCGCCCTGAAAGACCTCGTATGCCGCTACAAAACCATGAAAGGCTACCAGGTGAAACGCAAAAGCGGATGGGATACCCACGGCCTCCCCGTAGAACTCGGCGTCGAAAAAGCCCTCGGCATCACCAAGGAAGACATCGGGAAGAAAATCTCCATCGCCGAATACAACGAAACCTGCCGCAAGGAAGTACTGAAATATAAAGACCGCTGGGAAGACCTCACCCGTAAAATGGGCTATTGGGTCGACCTCCAGCGCCCCTACATCACTTTCGAAAACGATTACATCGAATCCCTCTGGTGGTGCATGCAGCAGCTCTATAAAAAAGGCCTGCTCTATAAAAGCGTCTCCATCCAGCCCTATTCCCCCGCCGCTGGCACCGGCCTCAGCTCCCATGAACTGAACCAGCCCGGCACCTATAAAGATGTGAAAGACACCACCGTCGTGGCCATGTTCAAAGCCATCGCCTCCGACAAATCCCAATTCCTCTTCGACGCCGCCGGCGCCGGGGAAGAAGTGTTTTTCCTCGCCTGGACCACCACACCCTGGACCCTCCCGTCCAACCTCGGGCTCACCGTCGGCGAAAATATCGACTATCAACTCATCAAAACCTTCAACCCCTACACCCACCTCCCCGTGCATGTAGTGGTGGCCAAAGATCTCGCCGGCAAATACTTCAAAGCCGATGGCGAAAACGGCGACTTCGCCGCCTGGAAGCCGGAAGATAAAATCATCCCCTGGACCGTTGTAGCCAACTTCAAAGGCCGCCAACTCGAAAATATCCGGTACGAGCAACTGTTGCCTTTCGCGCAACCCGAAGAAGGAGACCCCTTCCGCGTTCTTCTCGGCGATTTCGTAACCACCGAAGACGGTACCGGAATCGTACACACCGCACCCGCATTCGGTGCGGACGATAACCGCGTCGGTAAAAAATACGGCATCGGCATCCTCACGCTGGTCGACCGCCAGGGCAAATTCACCGACAGCGTCGGCGAATTCTCCGGCCGCTACGTGAAAAACTACAAGAACGAAACGGATTATAAAGATGTCGACGTAGACATCGCCGTAAAACTCAAGAAAGAAAACCGCGCCTTTCGCGTCGAAAAATACGAACACACCTATCCCCATTGCTGGCGGACCGACAAACCGGTGCTGTACTACCCGCTGGACGCGTGGTTTATCCGCACCACCGCGCTGAAAGACCGCATGGTGGAGCTGAACAAGACCATCCAGTGGAAGCCCGCCGCTACCGGCACCGGCCGTTTCGGCCAGTGGCTGGAGAACATGGTGGACTGGAACCTGAGCCGCAGCCGTTACTGGGGCACGCCGCTGCCGATCTGGCGGACCGAAGACGGGTCCGAGGAAATCTGTATTGGCTCCATCGCGGAGCTGAACGAAGGTATCCGCAAAGCCAATGAAGTGCTGGGCGGCGATGTGAATAAGGCATACCTGCACGATGGCATCCTGGACCTGCATAAGCCTTATGTGGATGAGATCATCCTCGTGAGCCCTACCGGCAAGCCTATGCGCCGCGAGCCCGACCTGGTGGACGTATGGTTCGATTCGGGCGCGATGCCTTATGCGCAGTGGCATTATCCATTTGAGAACAAAGAGAATATCGATAAGGGGCAGGCTTTCCCGGCGGATTTTATCGCTGAAGGCGTGGACCAGACGCGCGGGTGGTTTTACACCCTTCATGCGCTGGGCGTGATGCTGTTTGATAATGTGGCGTATAAGACAGTGGTTTCCAATGGTTTGGTGCTGGATAAAGACGGCAATAAGATGAGCAAGCGCCTGGGTAATGTGGTGGATCCGTTCCAGACCATCGACCAATATGGCGCAGATGCCACCCGATGGTACATGATTACCAATGCATCGCCGTGGGACAATATGAAATTCAATGTGGAGGGTATCAAGGAAGTGCAGCGCAAGCTGTTCGGTACCCTGTACAATACTTATAACTTCTTCGCGATGTACGCCAACCTCGACGGTTTCCGGTTCCAGGAAAAGTATATCCCGTTGGAGGAGCGCCCCGAGATCGACCGTTGGATCATTTCGGTGTTGAACTCGCTGGTGAAGCAGGTGACGGGTAATATGGACGAATATGAGCCCACCCAGGCGGGCCGTGCGGTGCAGGAATTCGTGGACGAGCATTTAAGTAACTGGTATGTAAGGCTTTGCCGCCGCCGTTTCTGGAAAGGGGAGTATGGGCATGACAAGATCAGCGCTTTCCAGACGCTGTATGAGTGCCTGGAAAAGGTGTCGCAGCTGATGGCGCCGGTTTCTCCGTTCTTCTCCGACTGGCTGTACCGTAATTTGAACAGTGTCAGCGGTTTGCGTGCGGAAACGTCGGTACACCTCTCGACTTTCCCGGAAGTGAACGAAGGGGCGGTGGATACGGAACTGGAGGAAAGGATGCAACTGGCGCAGGATATTTCGTCGCTGGTGCTGAGCCTGCGGAAAAAGACCAACATAAAGGTGCGGCAGCCGTTGCAGAAAATCCTCATTCCGGTTACGGACCCCCATATGCGGGATCAGATTACCCTTGTTGAGCACCTGATAAAAAGTGAAGTGAATGTAAAAACAATTGAGTATCTTACGGAAACGGAAGGGTTTATCAAGAAAAAGATTAAGCCGAACTTCAAGTCCCTGGGTACCAGGATGGGGGCGAAAATGAAGGCTGTGGCGGCCGCGATTGGCGGGATGACGCAGCACGACATCGCAACATTGGAGAAGTCCGGGGAATTTGGCTTGACAATTGATAATGAACCTGTTCTGATTGTTTTGACAGATGTTGACATTATTTCGGAAGATATTCCGGGCTGGACAGTAGCCAATAAAGGTATGTTAACCGTGGCCCTGGATATAACCATTTCACCTGAATTATTGGACGAGGGCAATGCAAGAGAGCTGGTGAACCGCATTCAGAAGATACGGAAGGACAGTGGTTTTGACTTAACTGACCGTATCGCCGTGAAAGTACCGGACGTTCCGTCCCTGAAATCGGCGTTAATGAACTTTAATGACTATATTTGCACGGAAATTTTGGCAGATAGCCTGGAAATAGTGCCGCAATTGCAGGAAGGAACGGAGGTAGAAGTTAACGAATTTAAATTCAACGTATTAGTTAACAAAAAAGCTAATCCCATGGCAACAAAGAAGAAGGTTGCTGGTAAGACTACTCAGAAGGCGGCTCCTGCGAAGAAAGCGGTAGCGAAGAAAGCGGTAGCGAAGAAAGCGGCAGCGCCGAAGAAGGCAGCGGCCAAGGCAGCGCCCGCCAAGAAGAAGCCGGTTGCTGCACCTAAGAAAGCGGCAGCGAAGAAGCCCGCGGCTAAAGTTGTAAAACCCGCTCCGAAGAAAGCAGCAGCCAAGAAACCAGCAGTGAAGGCAACCTCTTCCAAGAAAGCCGTACCGGCGAAAAAGCCGGCTGCAATTGCAAAAAAAGCGGCGGCTCCCGTGAAGAAGACGGCTGTTAAGGCAGCCCCTGTCGCGAAGAAGCCCGCTGTGGTGGCGAAAGCTCCCGTAAAAAAATCGGTGAAGGCCGTAACTGTGAAAGCGGTGCCGGTACCCGCACCCAAAACCAAGAAAGCGCCGGCGGCCAAAACCCCGGTGGCGCAGAATGGGCCGATTATTGCTAAACCCGTAGAAAAAGTAGATATAATGGCAAAGAGCAAACAGGAAAAATCAGAAAAAGAGCCGGTTAAAAAGGCCAAAGCAGAAGAACCTGTGAAACGGGTTGCTGAGAAACCTGCAGGAAAAACAAGTTCCCGCTCCGCTGGAAGCTCCCGTTCTTCCTCCGCCAAACCGGTGGCATATGTGCCGGAATTCACCAAATCGGTGCTCGATCAACCCGAGGCCCCGACTGGTCCGATATATCGCTACAGCGATCCCGAGTTGCAGGAATTCAAGGAAATCATCCTCAAGAAACTGGAAGCCGCCAAGAAAGAACTGGTGTTCCTCCAGGGCCTTATCACCCGGAAAGACGAAGCCGGCACCGATGATACCGAAAACAAATACATGAGCATGGAAGATGGCTCCGGTTCCCAGGAACGCGAGCAGCTTAACCAGATGGCCAGCCGACAGATTCAGTTTATCGACCACCTCGAGAAAGCACTCGTGCGTATCGAAAACAAAACTTACGGCATCTGCCGCGAAACCGGCAAGCTCATCGAAAAAGCCCGCCTGAAAGCAGTGCCGCACGCGACCCTCAGCATCGAAGCGAAACTCGCCAAAAGCAAATAACCGTCAAGCCGAAAATATTGGGAAGGCCGTCCGCATGGACGGCCTTTTTTAATGCCGCTGCAAATTCGAAGCAGCGACAAACAACCAAAACACTATTTTACTTCCCAGCGATGCAATTGGCACCACTTCAGCGCCATACCTGCAATTCGCCGATTACCTAACTTCCCGTTCCACGCTGAACCCGTATGTAATTTCGTTCCCGACGGTTATCATTTTGATGGAGAATTTCCACAGTTAACAGGCTCATTTTCTTAAATCGCAATGCGAACTATTAAGTAAAACTTAATAGTTCAAAACGCATGTCCGTACTCATATCTACGATTCACAAGATTTTACACTATTGATAACGTTTCCATTTGCTCGTGCAATCATCAAGGAATACTGATAAGTTCAGATTTATTAATCCTTCATTGTGGCAATGATTAGTGGTCAAATCACCCAACAGTGGGCACATTGCTTTGCGTCGCAACTGTCAAGGATTCCTTGACAGTTCATTTTCTACAACCTGAATGCACAGCGATGTTCTGTAGCCGCGTCCTCAATCCGGCTATCGAATTGACATTACGTCGCAACTGTCAAGGTATGCTTGACAGTTCAATTTCCGCAATCCGAATGCACAGCGATGTTCACTTGCCGAATCTTTAACCCGGCTATCAATTGACATTATATCGCAACTAGTAAGGAATACTTGACAGTTCATTTTCTACAACCGAATGCACAGCGATGTTCAGTAGCCGAATCTTCAACCCGGCTATCAGATGACATTAAATCGCAACTATCAAGGAGTACTTGATAGTTCAATTTCTATAACCGAATGAACAGCGATGTTCAGCAGCCGCATCCTCAATCGGCTATCGAATTGACATTACGTCGCAACTATCAAGGAATACTTGATAGTTCATTTCCTATAACTCGTTTGAACATCATGTTCAAGTGCAACATTGTCAATCCGGCTATTGTATTGACATTACGTCACAACTATCAAGGAATACTTGTTAGTTCACTTATGCCCCCATTCCGGGAGGATTGTGTGATTGCATTCACCTATACGCCATGCCGCACTATTATCAGGGATTCCTGAGCATGCTATTTGAAGTACTATCCGATAGCAAAGTTTGACTCCTGTTTTTTCCATCGGCTTAATCATGTTTCATTTCTCCAACTATCCTGTAGGCTTACCAGTTGAATGGAAATAGTGAAACATTCAGTCAACAAGCATTTGGCACTAATATAACAGAGCAGCACACACATAGGGTATACATTACGGAAAGAATCAAAAGGGCCATCCAAAAGAACGGCCCTTCTTTCATGTTTCTATAAATCCCGGCATGTGATGCCTTTAAAGAACGTTGGCTGGTTATGAATTTGAGGCCGCGAGAACACGGCCTCCCAAAGCATAATCCCATGTAATGAATGATGATAAGGTATCATCAAAATCAACAAAGCGAAGCTAAGCCGTATAAAAAATGTAACCTGAGAAAAAGGGTGAGAATATCTCGGTGCTAGAAGAGAATATCTCCGAAATCCGGAGAAATAAAAAAAGCTCCTTCGTTATTTCGAAGGAGCTTTCGGTATATATACCATAAATGCTTTGACTACGCGGGTTTCAGCGATTTCTTGTCGCAATCGTCGGAACTCCGGAATGCTTTGCTCACCTGCCGCGCCGCGAGATATACAAGTCCCGCCGTTGCAATAGCAGCCAATCCCCCCAACCCGATATTCACCGCCTGACTCTTCGTTGGCCAACGCTTGCGCACCTTCTCCGGACTCGCCTGCGCAATGTCAAGCAAAGGCGCCATGCAGTTGTCTTCAATCACCTTGTCGGACACCGTGGCCGCCTCCACATATTGGGGATGGTACGCCACGCCAATGCCCGCGTCCTGCAGAAGCTCCGCGTCCGTTTCACCATTGCCGACATAAATAATATTTTGCGACTGGATATGATACTTCTCTGAAATATACCGCAGGATATTGCTCTTGCAATATTGCGCATTGCCGTTCTTGCCCGTCAGGAAGTAATCGGGAACTGTAATCTCGCCGGTAGCCACGCTGTGTACGAGATGCATCCTGTTGGCAAACGCGAAATCAGCCCCCAGCTTGTTTTTCATATGGTTGGCCACACATTCGAAACCGTCGGTGATCAGTCCGCAGATGTAACCGCGCCGCTTCAGTTCGCGGATCACATGACGAATGTCCGGCGTAACAGGAATACCATCGGCCACCTCCAGCAGTTCCGCCAGGTTCCTTCCCTGGAACAGGGCCGCACTGCGCGTGAGCACCGAAAGCGGATCAGAATAATGCTGCAGGATCTGCACCAGCGCCTCTTCCTGACCGAAGGCCACGGCGGCGGTATACAGGTAGTTCTCGCGGAAGATGGTTTCGTCCAGATTGAAGATCACCATCTTTTGCAGCTTGTCGATCGACTCAAGGATCGAATACTCCATCTGCTCGCGGATGATATTGATGTTACCCAGTGTTTCCAGGTTCTGCTGCGGGATGCTTTCCGCTTTTTTGAGAATGGTTCTGCTCACTTCGCGGCTCATCTTGCTGAGCTGTTCCCAGGTCTGCATCGCGTTTTCCAGCCGGCCGATATTGACTTCACGGATCTTTGCGCCCATGAGGTGCATGTCTATCAACAAGCCGATATCCACGCCGTAATCGTTTTCGAAATGCACTTGTTGCAGCATGTGCCTCCGCGCGGCGATCATCCCGCTCAAAGGCTGGTTGAAATGCGCGAGTTCGGGGAATAGAATGCTCAACAGCGGTTTGGCGACCAGCTGGGTCACACGTCCTGCCTGCCTTTCGAAATATGATTTCGTGAAATCGGCTTCGCCGCTCACGATCGCATCGGTTAAAAGTTCCACCAGCGCGTCGGGATAGGTGAGGATGTCGCCATCCACATACATGATGATGTCGTGTTTGGCCGCCATCATTCCTTCGCGCATGGAAATCCCTTTTCCGCGCTGGCTGCTGGTAATGACGCGCACCCTTTCCTTGAGTGCTTCATCTACAGTGTTATCGGTGGAGTTGTCGTCGACTACGATAATTTCGATAGGCCGGGATGTCTTTTTTATGGTCTTGATGACCTGTCGGATGGTTGCGCCCTCGTTGAGCACGGGAATCACTATGGAAATCATAGGCGTCAATAATGTTTTTGTGAACAATTACAGTGCCTTTTGGCAGCCTCTTGCCCCAAAAATGATACCATAATAGCCGGGCGCCCCGCGCGAGTACCAGTAAAAAAGGCTAATTTTACGTTACTTCACGCTTTAGGAACATGGATTGTTCAGCTTAAACGGTGTATATATGCAAGAAACTAAAAGACAAAAGCAGGTAGGACAGCTGGTGCAGGAAGAACTCAGCGATATTTTCAACCGCATGGGTTTTAATGTGACAGAAGGGGGGATGATTTCCATTTCGTCTGTTAAGATGACACCCGATTTGCTGGAGGCGCGTGTTTACCTGAGCATGTTCCAGATCAAGGCGCCGGTGGAAATGCTGGCGAAGATGAATGAGCGCATGGGCGAGATCCGCCGCGATCTGGGCAACCGTGTGGGCAAACAACTGCGCCGTGTGCCGGAGCTCACCTTCTTCCTCGATGATACGCTCGACCATGTATTCAAAATGGAAGAGTTGTTCAAAAAGATCAACGACGACAAACAGCAGAAACCCTAATCCCGCGTACCTCCGCATGATCTGGCAGTTCGCTACACGATATTTCCGGGCCCGAAAATCCACCACGGCGATCAATATCATCGCCTGGGTAAGTGTGGGCGCCATCGCGGTAGGCACCGCGGCCCTCATCACCGTTCTGAGCGTTTTCAACGGGTTTACAGGGCTCGTAAAATCCCTGTACTCCTCTTTCTATCCCGACCTCCGCATCATTCCCGATAGCGGTA